>CALUVV010000004.1 GCA_944324305.1 Candidatus Gastranaerophilales bacterium | reverse complement strand
CGAGTACATTTACAACTGCAGCTGCTCTTGTCCAAGGTATAACCGCTCCCGCAGCTCTTATTACAGCTATTGCCGCCACCACCCGGTTTATTATTACAACAGCTTGCCGGAGATACGCAAGTTCCGGCTCCGGTACTACCATTGGGACCTGACATAGGACACCAATATCCGCCTTGCCTTGCGCAATCACTTTTATCAAAAGCCATTACAAGATGACACTGTTCAATCCCGATTGCACAAGCAGATTGTTCTGTAAAATTTCTAAAAAAAGATAATATATTATTTTTAATTTTATCGTTAAATGCCGTCAAATAATTATTACCAAGATTAGCCTGTTTATATTCAGGATCCTGAGGGTCCCAGTCCGCAAGCATTTCTGTTGAGATGGAACGCAATGTTGAATAGGCATTGTAATAGGTGTACGAAACGATATTATCCAATTTAGCTTTGGTTATTCCGATTGTTACGGCAACAATTACAGCTATAATTAACATTACCACGATTATTTCGGCAAGCGTGTATGCCGAAAAACCGCGTTCAGGCAGCCTAAAAAAGGCTTCTTTACGCAAAAATGCGCACAGATTAATCTTCTTCATAATAATCCTCATATTGCTCTTAGTATCACAATACTATTATAACAGATATGAAGATGTTTGTATAGAGGTTTAAAACAGAAAGTTAATAAATTTTGGCAAGTTTAAAAAGATAATCTTCTTTTGCGCCGCTTTGCAAGCCTTTGGGAATAAAGTTTTCTTTAAATTTTTCAACCGCATATCGGTCTGTCATGCCTGAAATGTAATCTGTTACAATTCTTTCAATTTTATTTTCCTCACAAACTGGTTTGAGCATATCACAGTACAGGAAGAATAATTCTCTTATAACATTTCGTGCTTTTCTTTCTTCCAGTTTTGCAGGAGATGAATCCTCGTAGACATTTTCAAACATCCATTGGCGTAATTTTGTTGTATAATGCCAGCCTTCCTCGCTCATTGCAACATTTGGCTTGCCGACTGAATTTGAAACGATTTCATTTATCATCTTGTTTAAGCGCTGACTTTGAATAGAGGAGAAGTAGTCAATACAATCTTTAGGCAAGTCGCTCTCTGATATAATGCCCGCACGGATTGAATCTTCAATATCATGGTTAATATATGCTATCTTATCGGCAAGTTGAACAATTTGCGCTTCAGGAGTTTTGGGAGTGTACCCCCAGGTATGTGTAAGTATTCCGTCTATTGTTTCACTGCATAAATTAAGATTTTCAAGAACTTCCACAACCCTGACGCTTTGAATATTATGGTGAAAACCGCCTTTAACAAGCTCGTTCAAAACCCCTTCTCCGCAATGCCCGAAAGGTGTATGCCCCAAATCATGCCCCAGAGCAATTGCTTCAACCAAATCCTCATTAAAATCAAGCGCCCTTGCAATTGTACGTCCTATTTGGGAGACTTCAAGCGTATGTGTGAGGCGTGTTCTAAAGTGATCATCAAACGGAGATAAAAATACCTGCGTTTTATGTTTTAATCTTCTGAAAGCTTTTGAATGAAGAATTCTGTCTCTGTCACGCTGAAAATCCGTACGTAAAGAACACGGCTCTTCTTTTTCCTTTCTGCCTTTAGAAAAACGGCTTTTAGTTGCAAATTCGCTTAGCGTATCAATTTCTCTCTGTTCAAGTTTATATCTTATTGAATTATCTGTTTTAACCATAATTAAATCCTTTTTCCTGATTTTAACAGAAAGGAAATTAATTGTTATACTTTATCCGGTTGAGCTTTTAAGATTTCTCTGTTATGCAAAGACACGTCAAGAGAATATTTTTTACGAGCATCATCAACCACAACTCCTGCTTTATTCATAACCCAGCCTGATAATAAACCGAAAAGCATTGCTTTTCCGCCTGACACAAGTCTTGCCGTACAATACAAGGATGTTGCAATTGCTCCTATTGCGGGAATACCGTATCTCAACGATACCGAATATTTATCATCTTTACTTTCGGCCTTGTTAAGATAATAACCGACCGCGCCGACTGCACCGATTATAGAAAGTACATCTGTCGGTGCGGAACCGAGTTTTAAATCTCTTGCTTTGTCAAAATACTGAACAGTTTCAATATCAATTGATTTATCCAGAGATTTTATTGCGGAATTAACTTTTGCTTTTAGTTTTAAATACTCACTGCGCGGTAAAATCCCTTTATAGAGGGTTAAAATTTCTTGAAGTTCACCTTTTGAACTCTTCGATATAATATTTTCAACTTCCGAAACATATTTTGATATTGCTTTTGCCGCATCAGAATTATAATTATATTTTGATGACATTTCAGTGAAATTATCACCGAGTTTTCTCAAATTAGTTATAATTTCTTTATTCAGCTCACTTCTCTGAACAATTTCTTCTTTGCCTGAAAGTTTCTTATATTTATTCAAGTTATTTCTAAGGCTGTTCAAAATATCATTTGTTGAGATATCGGAAGGGTTAACAAATTTCTGAATATTATCTAATGCCTTAATCGTAGCTTTATAATTGTCGTTAATATCATGAGTTATAGCCTGTCTTAAAAGCCCTGCCCTGTTACCTAACTGCAATTTTGCGGGAATAAGATAATCTTCTGCAATAAATGACTGCCACATATTTTTTGATTTAAAGTTTCTGACATCACTTAAACTTGCATCCCAGAAAAATTCAAACAGTCCGTCAGAAGCTTTTTGAATTTCCTTTAATCTTTCATTACGTGCGTTTATGCCGAAACCTTTATCAAGATTTGTATTAACCTTTGCAATTCTATGATTAATATTTTCTATAATATTCGCATATTTAGGATCATTGCCGCGGCTGCTGAGTATTTTCTCATTAACTGATGCAAAGTATTCGGTCAAGCCGGCAAATTTATCATAAGTTTTTGAATATGAAGAATTTACGGTTTTTCTGCTTATTCTGTCAAAGAATTTTGTAACTCCTTCATGAACTTTACGCGTGAAGCTTCTGCTGCCGTCCTTACCCCACATTAAACGCTGGAAGGCAACATCCTTTAAAGTAGTAAAATTGTTTATACTTTCGCTTTTTGCCAAAAATGTATCAATTTTACCTGCGGTAAATCTGTAGAAATTCTTAAATCTGCTGCCTTTAGCCATCTTTTGTTCCAATTTAAGTTTCCACTTGTTCAAAAGCTTAGCCGTACCTTTGTTCAACCCGCCGCTTAAAACCGCAAGAGTGCCAAAGCCGACAACAAGAGCAGATATTGCAATAGTTTTGCCGAGTTTATGATTGCTTTCTTTCTTTTCTTCCTCGTTAAAAGGCGCGTTTATATAGTAGCCGTTTTTCGGCTGTGAGAAATTACTGAATGCTCTTGTTTGAGCAGTATTTACCGACAATACCTGATTAATCATACGCTACCTATATTTATTAACGCATAAAGCTTTAAAATATTGCCTTTTTCTAAAGAATTATTAACTAGGAAAGAGCTTGCGCAATTACCTTAGCGGCTTCTTTGGATGAAATTTTATCGGACAACAAAGCTTTTACCTCACCGAGTTCAGATATATTTTTCGTCCTGTATTCTTTATCAAATAAAAGCTTTTCAATTTCATAAGATATTTTATTAACATTCACATCTCCCTGCAAAATTTCGGGAACAATGTATTTATCCGCAATAATATTAGGAAGCGAAACCCTTTTGATACATCTTACGATAAGATAGATTAAATAAAACTGCCATGGTCCTCTGTAAGCTATAATCATTGGGGTCTGGTATAAACAAGCCTCTAGAGCAACCGTTCCCGATGCCAGAATCAGGGCGTCAGATACGCTCAATAAAGCTTGGTTTTCTCCTTTAATAACTTTAAACGGAGAATTTTTAAGATATTTATCATATACACTATCTGATAAATTAGGAGCATGAGAAACGCAAAATTGTAAATCAGGATGTTTTTTGTGTAAGTACTCAGCTGTCTTTATAAAAACATTCATCAGGTATTTTAGCTCGAACACTCTGGAACCCGGAAAAATTGAAACAAGTTTTTTATTTTTATCTAATCCGTGTTTTTCAAAAAACTCATCCCTTGCAGCTCTTGCAGGAAGCTGAGACACAAGAGGATGCCCGCAGTAATGTGTCTTAATCCCGTAACTTTCATACATTTCTTTTTCGAAAGGAAATATACAAAGAACTTCATCAATATTTTTCTTAATGGTGTTAATACGCCACTTGCGGCTTGCCCAAACCTGAGGCGGAATATAATAAAATACTTTTATACCTGCACGTTTCAAAAACTTTGATATATTAAGATTAAACACACCGTAATCAATCAGCAAAACCAAATCAGGCTTATATTCTTTTGTAAGATAGTCTACAACTCGTTTTCCGAGTGTAAAATGGTCAAGAACTATTTTGGGACTTAAGCCTACAGCACCCATTTTTTTTTGATCGGAAAATAGTTTTACACCTGCTTTTTTTAAATTTTCACCGCCGATACCTTCTATTTCTATATCAGGATTTATTGAACGCAAAGCCTTCACAACATGTGATGCGTGAATATCTCCCGAATATTCTCCCGTTACAATAAAAAGCTTTTTCATACTATACTGCCATTATTACAATATCATTTTCATCAGCAAATTTAATTACTTTTTCCTGATCTACAATAATAGTTTCATTAGCCTCTACAGCAATTAAATCAGCCTTATATTTTTTCATTGTTTTCAGAGTTCGTAAACCTATAGCTGGAATATCAAATCTTTTATCCTGAGAAGGTTTTGCGACTTTAACAACAACTGCGCCTTTTTTGGCAAGCTTTGAACCGCGTTTTATGCACATATCGGTACCTTCAATTGCTTCGACAGCCATAATCATTTTATCTTTAATTACAACTGACTGTCCGACATCAATTTTGCCCATTTCTTTTGCAAGCCAAAACCCGTAATTTACATCTTCCATCTGAGCATCGGTCGGTTTAAGTTTTCCGAGAACACCCGACGGAATCATCAAATTCTTTATAAAAATTGTCTGATCAAGAACGGTAATTCCGAGTTTTTCAAATTCGTTGACAATCAAAAGCATTACCTTGTCATCATTTAAGCGCTGTGCCGCTTTTAAAATTTCAATAGCACGGGCATCGAATTTATGAAGTTGTAAAAGAACGCGTTTATGAACTTTTCCTAAAAACGTAGCCTGTTTTATTTCTTCGTCTTTTAAAATCTTTTCAATTCTGTTAACTTCACCCGGATGGCAAGAGTAAACTTTTGAACAGTACTTTTTTAACTGTCTTAAATTGTCATTTGCAAGAGAAATACAAACGACTTCAAAGCCGTTTTCTTTTGCGTGGCGCGCCATTTCAACCGGTAATATACCGTCTCCCGCTATTAATCCCTGTTTATTTTCCAACATTATTGACACTTTTCATTTCCTCTTTTACTAAAAATTATTATATCACAACTATTTTTTTAGAGAATTAATCTCATTAACCTGATTTTCGTTGAACAATACTGCACCGCCCATCATTTTTGTATTAAACACAACCTGAGCGTAAGATTCCGCCAATTCAAGCTTTAAAAAAGCATCTTTAATAGTTTTATCACCGACAATAAAACCGTGATTTGCCATTAAAACCGCATCATAATCCTTAAAATATTTCGCAGTTTTTTCAACCAAATCCATCGAAGAAGGAAGCCCGTATTCAGCCAGCGGAATATGTCCGAAGTAAAATACATTCTCCGCCATTACAGGTTCGTTAAGAGGGATGCGGCAGCAGGCAAAAGAGCTTAAATAAGGAGAATGTACATGAATAATATAGTTTATATCAGGCCTTTGCTTATAAAATTCAATATGAAGCATTTTTTCGGAAGAAGCTTTTTTCCCCTCACCTATTGTATTGCCGTCATAGTCTATTAAAACAAGTTCATCTTCAGAAAGATATCCGTTTGCCGACCCTGTAGACGTTATTAAAATTTTATCGCCGTATCTTGCCGAAAAATTTCCGGAATATCCCGGAGTAAAATTCTTTAAACATGCAAGTCTGCCATATTCAATTATTTCAGCCTTAAGTTTTTTTAATTCTTCCATTTATATTTGTTCCTTATCAGGATCTTCAATATCTATAACTTCTGCATACATCATTTTTTTCTGAATTTTTTTATTATCTGCAGTTGTATTTTCAATGTCGTAAACTTTTAATTCCACATCTTCTTGTTCGCTTCTTGCAAGCCGGTCAGGGTGTTTAATTTCCATACGTTCAAATTCAACCGAAGACCCCTTTGTATCCATAGCAACGACAAAAGCAAAATAAGTCTGCTGTCTAACCCAGTCATAACCGATATTTACTTTAAAATCATCCGGTCCCAATGCAACTATAAAAGAGTTTTCCTGAAACATGTCACCGTTAGGCGAATCACCTGTCAAAGTCAAAGAACCGGACCAGGCCACAGTCAAAAACTTATTAAGGCGTAAAGCTTCCCTAATATAAACATTTGCGTGTCCGTATCTGTACATATCGTACATCTGCATAGGAGTACCGTCCTGATAAGCAGAAGCAAAAAATCCTATATCCTGCATCCAGTATTTATATTGTGTATGTACGCGAGGACCTATTCTTCCGACAAACTGAGTATCACCGGTTCCGTATAAAGCCGCACTTCCCTGCATTACCAAAGCAAGATTTAATGAACGAAGCCTTTCTTTATCGGTATAATTAAACAAAGTTTGTGCAGCTTCTGCCATATATCTGGTTCTAATTGTACCGATATTAGCGGCAGGAATACTTTCACCATGCCTGTTCACATCGTTATTTTGCATATACCCTAAGCCGAAACGATGTTTAAAGTTTAAGTTTAAATCTTTACCTATAGTGGAAGGTATTACACCTCTGTCATGGTAGATAAGTTCTGCAGTATATTTCGGCATTCTCGGTCCGAAGAACCATTCATCCATATATGAATTAGCACCGTATTGCATATATAACTTATCGTCAAAATACTGTTTACCTTTTAATATAAAAACATCGGCAGAAGAACCGTATGCAAAGTCGGTATAGTTGGTTGCACTGCGATATTTCAGCATTCCGCCGAAACCAAGACCGCTTTTATTATTTAAAATCGGCATAACTTTCAATGTAGAACCGCTTTGCAGAGGGGTATCAAAAACAAAACCGGGACCGGCAAACATACCTAATCTTCCGCGGGAACCGAATTCAGGATAATTTGCATCGAAAAATTCGCGTTTTTTATTTGTATGCGCTGTAATTGACGGGAATGTAAAAAGCTTTTTATCTCCGTAACTTATTTGTGCTTTTTTTAAGGTTATAACATCATGGTCTCTTTTTGCATTAATAATAATGTCTTTTGCTTTAATATTAATTGCGGTATCACCCACTTCATCCGTTATAGATGATCTTTCCTCATCGTCAATAATCATCCTGTTAAAGTTGTTGCCGCCAATCATTTTTGTATGGAAATCCAGAATATATGATTCTTCGGAAGATAATTTGCCGTCATGCAAAATAATTTTATCATCTTCCATTTCTGATTTTCTGGCTCTGACCGTCATCATAGATGCCTTAGTCTGCATATTATCGAGGAATGCATTTTCTTCATTCATGTTAATCTGCATATAATCGCCGAATATACTTTTCCCGTCTCTGATAACCTCAACTTTTCCATATGCTTTTAATGTATTAGAGGCATTATTGTAAATCATTTTATCAGCTTTAATGGTTACATTTTGCGGCGGGAAAACAAGTACGGGGGAACCTGTTGCAATTATATCCAGAGTTTTGTCATCATAATCAATATTATCTGCATCAAGAATAACATCATTTGCCGTAACATGTTCTTTTACACCGCCTTCAAGTTCCAGAGTTTTTTCTGCGGGTTCAGCATTAATGTTTTCTTTTTGAGCTTCTTCCTTATGTTCCGGTTCTTTAAAATTAATATTTAATTCCTTATTAAGCTCCTCTTGTTCCAAAGCTTCTTGCTTAGCACGTTCCTGTTTTTCTTTTTCAAGAAGTTTTAAAGTTCTTTTATATTCTTTTTCCCTTAAACGGTTGGTAAGTTTAATACGAACTTTTTTAAATACAGGCATACCTCTGACAGGTTTAATTGTACTTCCCTCTTGGACTTCAACTTTAGGCATAGGCGCGGAAATAGGGGATTCATAGAAGCTGTCCGTAAAGACTTGCTCCAAATCCTGAGGAGATTTAATAACCTCTGCCGCAAAAGCTGCATGAGATGATACTGCCAATATTAACGCTGTAATTAAAAGATTATTTTTCAATTTCCTGCCTTCTTTAAATATAGTTTAACGGATTGTTGGGCTTACCGTTAATTCTTACTTCGAAGTGAACGTGAGGTCCTGTACTGTAACCTGTAGTACCTTCATATCCTACAACTTCACCTTTTTGTACAAACTGTCCCTGCCCTACTCTTATAGATGACATATGAGCATAAAGAGTAGTTGTAGGACGGCCGTTAACAACTCCGTGGTCAAGAATTACAACTTTTCCGTAACCGCCGTACCAGCCAGAATAAATGACTTTACCTGAGTTCGAAGCTCTTATACTGCCTCTGTTCGGTCCTGCAATATCAACACCCGAGTGGAAAGTTCTGCTGTTAAAAATAGGGTGGGTTCTCCAGCCGAAAGGAGAAGTTATTCTTCCGCCGATGGGTTTCATAAAACCTGCAGATGTAACCTTAACTGTTGAACTTCCGCGATTTCTGGCAATCATGCTTTGTATACTTGCAGACTGGCGTGCAAGCTCTCTTTCCGCTCTTTCATAAGTTTTACGGTCTGTTTTGTACTTATTAATCATGCTCTGGTTTTGAGCAATTGCATACTTAATATTTTTTTGCTGGGAGTTAATTTGCTGAATAGACTGTGCAAGAGCAATTTTTTTGGCTTCAATACTTTTTTTCATTAAAGCGATTTTTTGGGATTTTGCTCTTACGGCGACAATTTTAGCATAATCCTTTTTAAGCACTATTTTTTCAAAATATAGTACATCTAAAAGAGAATTTAAGTCTTTAGCGGTTAATATAAGCTGAAACATACCGGTTCTCTGATTTTTGTAAACCTGTCTTATTCTCTTTCTCATATCAACATTTGCCTGATTAAATTCGACAATTGAAGCAGCCAGTTCTTTTTCCATTCCGGCAAGCTGTGCTTCCAAACTTGAGTACTGATTTTTGGACTGCTGTAAAGTATTTGACGCCTGTTCAAGTCTCTGCTGGTTTTTATAAAGTTTATTTTTTTCCAGATGTTCAAGGACTTTAAGACGTTTAATTTTTTCATGCGTAACTCTTTGCTTCTGCTGGATTGTTTTAAGCTGGTTTGCATCGGCAAGCAGACTTATATTTCCTATAAGCAATGCAATAAAAACTATAAATAATTTTTTAATAAATGTACTTATACGCATATCTATTTAACCATAAGAGGCAACAGCATTAATCCGACAGTCCACGCAATGAAAGTTACTGCAATTATTGCGACTATTGCCCTCTGGTGCTTTCTGAAAAATTCCATCCGTTTCCCCTTGGTTTACTATTGTAATAAGATTGTACTATAAAAATATTTGATTTGCAAAATTTTAAGAAATCTATTAATATAGCTTTATGGAATTTATAACAGAAGCTGCGGACAAAAAAGCAATATTAAAACAAGATATCGGAATTAACCCTTTTCTTATTGAAAATAATATCGGCAGAATAGAAAAAATTACTGCTTTTTTTACTTCCGGTACTCCTCTGCTTTTGGTAAACGGGTTTATGGGTACCGGAAAAATTTATGTTGTAAACCAGGCTCTTTCGTTTTTGAAAGATGATGTTATTACGTTAAAATACAACTGTTTCGAGACAACAATTCTTGATGATATTTTGCTGGAATTTTTTGACTGCTTTAAAAGACTTACCGCGCAAAATGTCATTCAGGTTCCAAAAGTTCGGACTGAAAATTTTACGCAGAAAATTAATGCCTATTTTGAATCTATAAGTAAGCCAATAGTGATTGCTATTAATTCTTTTGAACAGATTTTAAAAGATAATAAACAAGAAATACTAAACTTTTTTTCACACATTGCAAAATCAGAAAAAGTTAAAATAATTGTTATTGCAAGAAAATTCGATTACGAAGATTTTAACAATATTGATTACGAAAAAGTTTCCGTTACGGCTTTAGATAAAGGAATTTTTGAAAAATATCTTAAATCCGAAGATATTAAGCAGATAGGCCCATTATCGGACGAGTTATATAAATATTCGCGTGGATACTTTTTTTATACATCACTTGCAATTAAAATTATGCAGATAAGAAAACTCGGTTTAACAGACTTTTTATCAGGTTTTACAAAAAGTTTTCTATCATTTAATGATTTTATTTTACGGGAAGCGCTTTCTCTGGTGGACCCTGTCAGCGGGCATCTTTTAAGATTTCTTACAATCATGCGCCACCCGGTTAACATTAACCTTTTAAAAACATTAAATCTTTATGACGCCGATAAAATTGCCTATTTTACCGACAATCTGGTTTTAACAAGAGAAGGTTCAATGATTTATCTGCAGGATTATTATAAAGTTATTGCGGAAAACTCAATAGCGGAAAATATTGCCATAAAAATACATAAAAACTGCGTTGAATTATATAATACACAATTACCGCTGAAACCTCTCGAAAGAGACTTATTGATTTCGCGGCAGACAATGCGCAGAGAAATCGAATATCACAGCCTTTTTATACCTAAAAAACCTGTTTTACCGCAAAAACCTGTTCCCGAAGTGCAGTTTATCGAACAAAAAATTTCTCAAGAAATCATAAATACAAAGCAGGAAAAAGAGGAAAAAATTAAACAGATTTCATTTATTTTTGCTTCCGAGGAAGATGAAAATGTAATTATGAATAAAATAGCAAATTCAATAAACAAATTTGTAGATATATCAAATCAACAGAACAAAGCTCTTGAAGAAATAAAAAATTTATCACTGGTTAATTTGATTAATCTCGCAAAACAGGAAGAACAAAAGTTTAACTATCAAAAAGTGGTAATGATTTATCAAAAAGCATTAACAATGAATACTGACGATGATTATTACACATTTCTTCCTTTGCTTTATACAAAACTGGCTCAAAACTTTAATAAAATGTCTGACTGGTTTAATGCGTTAAAATATTTTGAACTGGCGGTTGAATTTTATGTATCAACCGGCGATACGGAAAAAATAAACGAATGTAAATATGAAATAGCAAATATTTACTATATAACATTTAAACGTGACAGAGCGGAAAACATTCTTAACGAGGTACTTGATGAAGATATTTCACCCAATTTAAAAATCAAGTCAAAACTTCTGCTTGCAAATATTACCGGGAACAGTATCAAAGAAGCACTTCCGGCATCTGTCACCGGAATTGAGAAAAATGTTCTTGCCGAATTATATTTCAAATACGCGCTTAACTGTGATGAAGACGGCGATATTGAAACCGCCGTTAAATATTACAAAAAATGTGTTGAAACCTCTCAAGATCCGAATATTAATCTTTATCTTTCATCAGCACTGGCAAACCTTGCATCTGTTTATGATGAAAACGGCAAATCTGATTTAGCAGTAAAATATTTACAGGAAAGTCTCCGCTTAGATGAATTAAAACAAAACTATAACGGCATATATGTTTCTTCCATGAAACTTGCGGAGATAAATTCATACAAAGCACCTGAAAAAAGCCTCGAATATCTTAAAAAAGCAAAAGCCTGTGCAGTTGAATTAAATGAAGATTTTTATATTGCATCATCAGATGTTGCACTCGGTGATTTTTATTACAACAAAAAAGATTATAAAACAGCTCTGAAACACTATGAAAATGCACATAAGCTTGCTCTTAACAATTTTACCGGTGACAATATTATGAAAATTGAATTACGGATTAATGATATACAGAAATTAGGAATACAATGAAAAATAAAGAATTTTTTAATGACTATATAAAAGCTTTTTTAAACCAAAATTCCAAACTTAATCTTATCTCTAAAAATGATGAAAAATTTTTGTGGGAAAAGCATATTTTTGACAGCCTTTCAATAGAAAAATTCTTTGAAAAATATAAACCTTCGGCCGAAAAACTTCTTGATATAGGAACAGGCGGCGGCTTTCCTTCCGTTCCTACAGCTCTGGCTTACCCTGATATTGAAGTTTTCGCTTTAGACAGCATAAGAAAAAAAATTAATGCAATTGAAAATATAAAAGCCGTGCTTAATATTCAAAATTTGCATACAATATGCGACAGAGCTGAAAATATTAAAGATAAATTTGATATTGTTACATCACGTGCGGTTGCACCTTTAAAAATAATAACCGGTTATGCAATGCCGCTTTTAAATAAAAACGGATATTTCGTCGCATATAAATCAATTCGTACCGAAGAAGAAATTAAAGATGCAAAGAATGTTTTGAAAAAATATAATGCACAAATCACAGATATAATAAAATACGACCTGCCGCTGGAAGAAAATCACACAAGAAACTTAATAATTATAAATAAAATCTGAAAAAAAAATTTATTTACGGTTTTTAAATACGGCATGATAAAGTTCAGTAAAATCGCCCCCCCCCCGAAGCTGCAAATCGGGCAAATCGGGCAATATAAAGTTATCAGTTCATTAAATGCCCTGACTAATGAGGGTGAACATGTTTTCGCATCAACAATTAAATATGAAGACAAATTGAAAACTATACTAACAGATAAAAATAATGATGTTGTAGGCGTAAACAGTTTTAAGATAAACGATAAAGTTCTCCACGGTCACCGTATAGACGCATACAGTAACGGTGAACACAAAGGGTTAGGAGAAATAATGCGTCTTGCAAGTATTATTGATGTAATCGAAAATAATCTGGGAAAAATAAAAATATTTTCTCTTAATGAAGCAATCCCGTTTCATTTAAAATATAAATTCCGTCCGGAAATATTAACCTATGATTCAATGATGGATATTCTTAACAAAATAGCATCCATAAAAGAACCTTCAATGAAAGAATTCTCTAAAAAGGCAGATGACATATTTGCCGACATATTTATTAACGGGGCAATAAACAATGAACATAATTACTACACAGAACTTCCTGATTTCATTGTATCCTATGTTAATAAAATGAAAGAAGAACATCTTCCCTGGAACGGTACCGCCTCATCAGCAGGTATGAATTTTAAAGAGGATTTATCTATGAGTTTGACAATTAAAGATATAAAAGAAAATAAATCTTTCTTTAATAACCTTTTTGAGAAACATGAGATAGACTACAGAATATAAAAAAAACCACTCATTTCTGAGTGGGTCGTTTTCTGCATCCTAATGGTCTCTTTTAGTGTTTATTATTTAGGAGTTTATATGTTTTTGGGGTTAATGAATCTATTTATATTTAGTGTTTCGACTACACTTAAATCTTATGTAATTATTATTGCATATAAGATTTTAAATGTCAATAGAATGGATTAATATTTTTTCGGGCAGTTCCGAAAATGCCCATATAGTGTAGAATTTACACTTTACAAAACTTAATATAGTGTTATATTTTTTGTTTTTATGGGCATAAAATAATGCGGCCGGATATGTTAAATTATATTAAGGGATTAATTTATAAAAAGGCAATTTTTAAACTTTTATATACTTTATATATATAACGTATCTAATAGGAAAATTTATCATGACAGCAATAGGCAAAGTTGATGCTGTTTACCGCGAAAAAACTTTTCCGGTAGAAGCCGTAAAATTATATACAGATATCAGCAGACATTCCGTTAACACGGTCGGAGGCGAAAACCCGTTCGCAAACACCAGAAGTTTGGGTTTGTGGCAGTATCCGACAGAAGGATATGTCGGGCAGGTTAACGGAGAGCCTCCGACTGAATATACATACAAAAACGGTTTCTGTGAAGAAGTTACAAGAACATTAAACTTATTTGCGTAAAAAGAGGATAATATGGCAAACGGTCAAGGCGGATTAAACGGAATAGAAGCAATATCGGGTGTTCAACCGGCATCTACGTCTGCTGTTGAAAAAATTACTCTGCAAAATACGGATTACGATTACAGCAAGGTTTCACAGTTTAATAATCAAAACCAATTTTTAAGTTTGACAGCACAGCACACTACAACGAAGTTTGATTCCAGAAATTTTGATATTGCGTTTAATGACGGCGGAAATAATGTAGGATTAAACCCTTTCTTCAGACCGCCCGAAACAGCAACCAGAATATTTACCGCATAAAAAAAGACGATACCTTTTTAACAGGCATCGTCTTTTTTCTATTACTTTGGCTATACCGAAGCTTTTGCTTTTGATTTTTCAATGCATTCAATCAAAGTTGATGCAACGGTTCTCTGTTCTTCTTCCGTTAATTCAGGGAACATAGGTAATGAAATAACCATTTCCGTATTTTTTTCGGAAACAGGAAGTGAACCTTTGCCCACGCCTAAATATTCATGAACTTTCTGCAAATGCAGCGGAATAGGATAATAAAGCATTGCACCTATACCGCGTTCCTGAAGCATTTTATGAACTTCATCGCGGTTAGGAATTTTTACGGTGTACTGGTGATAAACGCAATATGTATCATCCAATTCAACGGGAGTTTGAATATCCTCACAATCTTTAAACAATTCGTTATAGTAATAAGCGTGTTTACGTCTTGCTTCGTTCCATTCTTTAATATGAGGAAGTTTAACGCGTAAAATTGCAGCCTGAATTTCATCAAGACGGCTGTTTACACCGATTTCATCATGATGGTAGCGGACAGCACCGCCATGGTTTCTGAGGGCAACAACTCTGTCACGTAATTTTTCATCACTTGTCATAATAAGACCGCCGTCTCCCATACCGCCTAAGTTTTTGGTAGGATAGAAACTTAAACAGCCGAAATCTCCGAAAGTTCCGACCATTTTACCTTTATACAAAGCACCGATTGCCTGGCAGCAGTCTTCTATTACATGGATATTATGTTTTTTTGCAACAGCCATAATAGTATCCATATCACAAGGCTGACCGTATAAGTGAACAGGTATAATTGCTTTTGTTTTCGGAGTAATTGCAGCTTCTAATTTTGAAGCGTCCAAATTAAATGTATCTTCGTCAATATCAACGAAAACAGGTTTTGCACCCACGATACCTATAGCTTCGGTAGTCGCTACAAATGTGAAAGCAACCGTTATAACTTCATCACCCGCACCGATATCAAGGGCGCGTAAAGCAAGGTGTAATGCATCCGTTCCGGAATTTAAGCCTACTGTATATTTACAGCCGATAAAATCCGCTAATTCCTGTTCCAAAGCTTTTGTATTCGGTCCTAAAATATAAGAACCGGAACGTAAAACTTCGCAAACAGCTTTTTCCACTTCCGTGCCAATAGCAGCATATTGGCGTTTTGAATCTAAAATAGGTATCATAAAATTTCTCCTTCTCTATAATATAAGTTTAGCACAGTATTTCCATGCCTTTATATAAGCTTAATAAATAACCCCTGTTGACAAAAATCTCAAAATCGGAAATAATAAAATTGTATATAATAAAAGGAGTTAGAAATGGCTACAGATACAACTTTGAGATTGCCCCCCCCCCGCAAGCGTGCCGTTTGACGCGGAATACAGGGCTTTGTATTATTTTTTTCAGGGCATTCACTTTAGCGGAAGTTTTGATTACTTTAGGAATTATAGGTGTAGTTGCGTCATTGACTTTACCTGTTCTGGTAGCAAACTACAAAAAGCAAGTTACGGTTACACAATTAAAAAAGGCTTATACAGAAATATCTCAAGCCGTTAAGCTTTCCGAACTGCAAAACGGTGATACTTCGGACTGGGACTTTACGCTTAGCGGAACAGACTTTTATTACAAGTATTTACAAACTTATTTTATTAAAAATAAAGAGCTGCAAAACAGGGAGTTTAAAAAAGAGTATACAGTAAATAATTTGAACGGCACAAAATGCACGTCTGAAGTCTGGTGCACAAAACAGGACAGTTTCTATATATATCTCAGCAACGGCTCAATTATGGGGATTATGACACATGACGGGCAGTCAAAATATAAATCCGTTACGATTGACATTAACGGGTTCAAAAAGCCTAATCAGCTCGGAAAAGATTTTTTTGTATTTTCGATTATTTCACCTGACGGGCTTGTTCCATACGGTTACAAAGACGGCGGCATAAATGGCGGAAAGTATGATACCCTTGACAGAAATAAATTAAAAAGCACTGCGGAGTATGCCTGTAACGCCAAAAGCAAAGGGATTTGGTGTTCAGCACTAATCATGGCAGACGGCTGGGAAATTAAAGACGATTATCCGTGGTAAAAATAATAGTTCTGGCAGCGGCAACCATTGTCCAGAAAACAAATTGTATTTGCGGTCTGAAAAATACAGTATCAACCAGACCGTGAATACAAACCGCAATTACGGAAATAATCGCGGCTGATGCCATAATCACTGCTTTTGTATCAGTTGATTTTAATATAAAATTAATTGAATTTTTTATTAATGTAATCAAAAATCCCATAAATGCAATGAGAGCAAAAATACCGCTTTCAACAGCAATTTCAAGAAATATATTGTAAGCACTTAAAGCATCAAAACCGGTTTTCATATAAAGACCGTAAATTTCACGGAAATTTTGATTTCCGACGCCTATACCCAACAGCCAGTTATCCTTAAACATCTCAACGGAAGAATTGTAAACATTAAACCTGAACGAGTTTGAAGAATCCTGACGCATTGCAAATATGGAAAGAACTCTTGCTCTAAGAGAAGAAACAAATAGTACTGCGGCAGTTCCTAACGCAATAACACTGCCTACTGCGGTTAAATAAATTTGTTTATAATTGTTCCATAAATATTTTGCCGAAACAGCAAACATACCCATGAAAATAACCATCATACCGATATATGAACCGCGGCAGCCGGTTAAAAATAAAGTGATTGTTGATAAAAGAGCTAATATCAATCCTGCTGCTGATAATTTATATTTCTTATCAATGAAAAAATATGCCGCCAAACCGTATAATGACGGAATACAGGCCACAAAATACCCGCCCAAAAGATTAGGGTTATAAGGTTTTAAAGTCCCGTAAACTCTTGTCATTACTTCTTCCGGATTTAATTTTGAAACATCCTGCCAGGTTGAAATTTCATCAACATGAGCAAAGTTTTGCAAAAATCCGGCAGCAGCTTCAAAACCGGCACAAATTCCGATTGCCGCCAGAACGTACGGAACTTTATCTTTATTGTTTTTAAAGAATTGAACCATTGAAAAATAAAATGCCAGGTATGTAAAAGTTTTGAAAAAACCTTTTAAGCTCAAGTGAAATAAAGTTGACCCCGCAAGACTTATAATTACAATCATAAAATAAGCCAGAAGCCATAATTCAAAATTTTTGCAATCTAATCTTTCATCGGGTTTGGTCAAAATTTTGACAATTGTCAGAAAAACCGTTATCAAAGCAATAAATCCGATTACATCCGACGACATTACCGTCGATGAGACAAATACGGCAATAACGGACGCAAAAATAAGTTTGTCAATGTTTTGCAAAAACAAGCTGTTTTCATATAAATATTCTGTTTTTTCCTGAGTAAATCTTATTAAATTACTAAACATTGTCATTTGTTTCTAATGAACCGTGGAATTTATCATCATCCGTTACAGGCAAAATCTTTAAGTCCGATACAGTTCCGTTAAACTTATAGTCTTTTCCTTCCAGTGTAATCGGAAGCCCCATTTTGATTTTGTTTCCGCCGACAACAGCTCCGTCTTTTGTTATTTTTGCCGTATCTGAAAGAGTTACCACAAGGTCATATACATTTGCCTGTGAAGGATCTTCCACAACCATAACTTTTTTACTGTTCAAAATAGGCAAAACTATTTTCTTTCTGTCAGCTTTTACATCTAAAATATCCAAATCCGAATACGGAACGTTTCTGATGCTTATAAATGTTTTATCATCGGCTTTCAAAGGAATTTCGTTCCCCGTCAAAGTTACGCCTCTGATATACACCTGAAAAGATATTTTTGAAGTTGCTTCGATTTGTTTAGCAGCTGTTTGTCTGAAATTTTTGAAAGTAAAAAATCCGACAATCAAAGCAATAATTACACCAATAATAATAATCAGGTCTACAGGTTTAAATTTTTCCATAAAAGTTCTCTCCATAAGTTTGTAAATCCTAATACTTATAATTTGTCAACAGCACTAAGGATTTCATCGATAGTGGTTGTGGCACAGCCGAACTGCTTAACAACCAGACTTGCCGCGATATTTCCGATAATAGCGGCGTATGCGGGATCAGCTCCGGCAGCCAGTGCAAGAGTGTACACTGCGGTAACGGTATCTCCGGCCCCTGTAACATCAAACACTTCCGATTTATTAAATACCGGAATTTTTGTATAATTTCCATGCCCTTCCGTAACAAACATACCGTCAGCACCGCATGTAATTAATACGGAATCTGCATTTGTATCATTTAACAGCTTATCTCCCGCGCGCTTTAAATCTTCTTCATTTTCAATAGAAAAACCGACTGATTTTTGCGTATCGGGGAGATTTGGCGTCATGGAAGTAACGTTTTTATAAATACCAAGGTCTTTTTGAGCATCAACAACTATAATTTTATTATATTGATTAGCAAGTCTTATTGTTTCCTGAATAATTTTAGGGGTTAAAGTACCTATATGATAATTTGATAAAATTATTGCATCGTGTTCAGGAACAGCTCTTTCGATTTGTTTTAAAACTTCTTCTTCAATTTCGCGGCTTAATAAGGCATTGGTCTGCCTGTCTATTCTTACAATCTGTTGAGTTATTGAAGTTGTTATGGAACCTGAAATTCGGGTTTTTGTCGTTGTTTTTCTTGCCGGATCAACAACAAGAAGCCCGCAGTTTACGTTAGCTTTTTCAAAAGTTTCTCTGAGTTGTCCTGCCTGAAAATCGTCTCCGCAAACACCTATAACACTGACTTTACCGTTATTTAAAGCTGAAACGTTATGTGCGGCATTAGATGCGGCACCGAGAATAAGTTTAGTTTCGGAGTGAAGCAAAATCAACACGGGAGCTTCTCTGGATATACGTTCGGCATCCCCGTAAACCATTTCATCTATGGCCAAATCGCCTATAACCAAAACTTTTGGTTCATTAAGTTTTTTAATATAAGAAACGAGTTGTTCTTTATTAATATGCATAGAAGTATCCTCTGACAAGAGAATAGTAGCATAAACAAAAAATTTAGCAAAATTTTATCAAAAGCATTGTTATGTAAACTTTTTTAAATTATAATAGCAAAAAAAAGTTTCTTTGATATTTATAAGATACATAATGAAAGGTTAAATATATGATTTCCCCGATAAGAAGCACAAATTTTTTAAATGTAAAAACAATTACACCTCAGGAAAGAAGCAAACGCTGCAGCAATTTATATTCAACACCTTGTGACAGTGTATCATTTTCAGGTAAATTAAACAGATTATCTGATGAAAGTATAGGGCTTGTTCAAAATTTTGCAAAAAAACTGCAGTTGAATAAAGTCTATAAATTTGACAATCCGAATGTCGAAAGATTTCAGATGACATCGATTGCATCACCCAAAAATCCTGAAACAAGAACGCTTGTACTTCAATACTCAGGATACTCAAAAGACAACATGACAAAACACATTATGTGTACCATAAATGATTTGGGAGAAATTTTTGAAAGCGGTATTCCTGTAAAAAAACAGGACGAAATAATCATTTATGAAAAAATTCTTCCTGAATTAATAAATCATGCATCAAAAGAATTGAAAGCAAATATTTAAATATGTCTTGAAACAGGATGTAAAATCATTTGTGCAAGCTTGTCTGCACCGTCAAAATTTCTTGCAGACATAATATCAGCCGCAGTCTGTCTGTCATAATCAATAAACCTGTGTTCTATTGAAAAGCCTCCGTCCTGAAAATCCGCAATGACATAGCAGGCTTTAGGCTCGTCAGTCATGGGACGTCCTACACTTCCGACATTAACAACAGTCTGCTTTTTATTAGTTTGATAACCGGCAGGAACATGGGTATGCCCGCAAAAAATTAAATCGGCATCCGTGCCTTCGAGCATTTCTTCTATAACTTTTAAAGGCATATCGGGCAGAATATCTTCATTATTCTTTCTTGGAGAGCCGTGAACAAGCAAAACTTTTACACCCTCTAAAGTTAATTCCTTTTGAGCAGGCAAATTCCTTAAATAATCTTTTTTATCTTCTTCTATAAAAATAACATCATCCGCAAGAGCATTTGCCATTACAGGGAAATTGTTTTTGACATTCTGAAGGATTTCGGGCGAAAAGTCCGATATCATTTTATCTGTATTGCCTTGAATTACCGTCCAATTATTCTGCTTTCTGACATAGTCAATAACCATCCTGGGCTGCGGTCCCGCCATTGCCAAATCTCCAAGGCAAAAAACCTGTTCGCAATTATTTGCTTTAACATCTTCCATAACGCTTTCCAAAGCCTGAAAATTTCCGTGAATATCAGATAAAACAGCAACCTTCATTTTTCTCTCCTATGTTTTTGTGATATTATAATAATATGATAAACAGAAGAAAATCAAAACAATTAACAATAGGAAATGTAAAAATCGGCGGGGATGCTCCGATAAGTGTCCAATCAATGTGTAATACAGACACAAGGGACATAAACTCTACATTAAACCAAATTAATGAGATGGCTGATAAAGGATGTGAGCTTGTAAGACTTGCGGTATTAAATCAGGATGCCGCAGAAGCAATAAAAGAAATTGTAAAAAAATCACCAATCCCTCTTATTGCAGATATTCACTTTGATTACAAACTTGCCATACAATGCATAAATAACGGAATTCACGCATTAAGACTTAACCCCGGAAATATCGGAAAAAGAGAAAATGTTGAAAAAGTTGTCACTCTGGCTAAACAACAAAGTATACCTATTAGAATAGGGGTCAATGCAGGTTCGCTTGAGAAAGACTTATATAATCTCGATATTCCTCTATCCGAAAAAATGGTATTAAGTGCTCTCGGACATATTAAAATTCTTGAAGATTTGGACTTTGATTTAATTAAAGTATCTCTTAAATCGTCAGATGTGCTCACCACAATTGAAGCTTACCGTTCAATCTCAGAAAAAATCCCGTATCCGCTTCATCTCGGAGTAACCGAAGCAGGTACATTGCGCGGCGGGCTCATAAAATCTTCTGTCGGATTAGGCACGCTGCTTGCGGAAGGAATTGGAGATACTATCAGAGTTTCTCTGACCGAAAACCCTGCAGAAGAAGTAACAGCAGGATTTGAAATTCTAAAAAGTCTCGGATTAAGAGAAAAAGGAGTAAATTTTATATCCTGTCCCACATGCGGAAGAACACAAATAGATTTAATACGGCTTGCCAAAAAGGTTGAAGAAAAATTTAAAAATTTGGATAAACCGATTACCATAGCAACGATGGGATGCGCCGTTAACGGTCCGGGAGAAGCAAGACACGCCGATTTTGGGATTGCCGGCGGAGTAAAAGAAGGCATCATTTTCAAAAAAGGCGAAATAATCGCCAAAGTTCCGGAAGAACAACTGCTTGAAAAGCTCGAAGAAATTATAATAAAATCATACAAATAATATATGGCAGATTTTATGTAAAGAAATTATAATATTTTTGTAACTACCAAAAAAAGTATTATAATTATATAACACAGCAGAGGTGGAAATGAAAAAAAGATTTTTAATTTTAAGTTTAACAGCCTTATTTGCATTACCTTCGTATGCGGAATTAACTGTTAAAGATACTGTTACTACTAATTATATGAGGAATCAGGGATATTCAACAGCATTGATTAATGCTACTCAAAAGTCTGTTGCCCAAGCTAACGGAGAAGCGTATACGGAACCTGTTGAAAAAGAATATTACAATCAGCCTGTAGTAAAAGCGGTCAGAAGATTTTTTATGTATCTCGATCCTTCTTATGATGATCATTCGTTTATGAACGGTCATGATATTCATACAGCTCCAAGCTATGAAGATTTGTAGAAATATAAAACTATTTGCACTTCTGTTTTCAGTTTTATTGGCATATTCCGTAAATGCATCCTGTGCTGTACAGTCAGGACGGCTTGAGTATAATTCGGTACTTTTTGATTACTCAAAGTTTAATACTGCTAAAATAAAAAAAGATGCTGATTTATATTTTGAATTGTTCTTAAAAAGTGAAGCCGGAGAAATGAAAAATACATACTTATATGCTGCAATGAGTAAGTATTACCTGCTTACAAAAGCAGCTCCTTCAAAGATTGAACCGTATGTTCAACTCGGAAGAATATATGATTATATTAATAAACCGAGATTAGCAAAGGAAAACTTCTCAAGGGCAAAAAATATAGATGCGGAAAATCCGTTCACAAATTTTTACTTCGGAGAATTTTATTTTAAAAGACGGGATTATAAAAAAGTTCTTAAACATTATAACGTTGCATATAATAACGGGTATAACAATAATTATGAGCTTAATTTAAGACTTGCAACAATTTATGAAAAATTCGCTGATTTAGTTAACGCAAAAAAGTTTTATGAGGTATCATATTCCATGAAACCGGACACGGAAATTCAGCAAAAAATACAGCTGTTAAATGAGCTAAATTATGACAAAACAGAATATTATCATAGTATCAGGGAGTAAAAGAGGACGATGAAAATAAAAAATATATTAATTATGCTGTCAATATTGTTTACCACAGCTGCATACGCGGCAGCTGAGGATATAACTCCCGTGTTAACGGCAAGAAGAAGACCGCAGCCCATACAGTCACAACCTGTGGTAACACAGCCCTCACAGACCGTCAATCTTGACAATTCGGACATTTTATCTCCCGCTGATGATGCTCCCGTATTTAAGCCTTACACTCCCGCAAAAGGTGAAGTTGTATTCAGTTATACAAAAAATTTAATTAATTCAATAGATCCTACGGCTTACACAAACAGAAAAGGAAGCTACCTGCCAGGAGCAAGAGGGATTAACCAGCTTGTCATTTATACTCCCGATTACGGCCCCAGAACAAATACAAACGAATTCGGTGCGGAAGCAATCGTAGAAGGCAACACCGTTACAGAGCTTTCGGGTGCTGACTCGCTTATTCCCCCGAACGGAATTGTAATAAGCGGGCATGGAAAAGCTAAAAACTGGATTAACTCAAGTATTAAAATAGGTACAAAAATCTATATAGATAAGACTTCTAATTTAGTCTATACTTACACAACTTCCGAAAGTTACATATTTGAATCGGAAAAGAAAATTAAAGAGGCCGAACAAATGCTTCAATATTACAGAAGCTTAAGCCCCGATTATAATTGGAAATTCCCGAACAGCTATATTAATGATGCAAAAGATTATCTGAAAAAAGCCAGAAAAAATCCCGAAGAAGTAAAAAAATATTCGCAAGCCGCAATTGAAGCAGCCAATGACGCTTTAAAAAGTGTTGTTCCTTATAAAAACGGCGAATTGAAAGGCATATGGCTGCGTCCGACCGAAACTACGGAAGATGAGATTATTGCAACTTTAAACAAGCTTAAAAAAGCAGGAATTGATAATGTATTTTTAGAAACTTATTTTCACGGAAAAACCATATTCCCGAGCAAAACAATGGCTGCTTACGGATTTACGCCGCAATACGAAAAGTTTGAAGGCATAGATCCGCTTGCAATATGGATTAAAGAGGCTCATAAACGAAATATTAAAGTCCATACATGGTTTGAAACTTTCTACGTAGGTCCTCTTACACCTAAAGCTAACCCGCATAGTATTCTGGGGATGAACCCTTCCTGGGGAAATAAAATAAAAAAAGATGTGGAAGCCGTTGACCCTTCAAAATCAACATCAGAACATAACGGTTATTTTCTCGACCCTGCAAATCCTTATGTTCAAGACTTTATTATAAAACTGGTTGACGAAATTATAACACGTTACAAACCTGACGGAATAAATCTTGATTATATCAGATATCCTAATTGTGTATCTCTTAACGAGGACACTAACTGGGGATATACAGATTATGCAAGAAATGATTTTAAAATGATTTACGGCGTCGATCCGGTTAACATTCTGAAATCAGATCCGTTATGGCTAGAGTGGAACAATTACAGACGTGAACAAATTACTAATATGGTTAAGAAAATCGGAGAAATGGGCAGACGTTCACATGTTTATGTAAGTGCTGTTATTTTCCCCGACAGAAAAGCGGCATTGGAGCATAAACAGCAGGATTGGAAAACCTGGTCTACAAGAAATTATCTTAACGCATTCACTCCGTTATTTTTAACATGTGATTCTAAAACCGCAAATAAAATGATGTCAGATGTAATTAATGCAAAATCAGGCAGTACTGATTTTTATGCAGGTCTTTTCGTAACATTTATGGGCGGTACCGATGAGGATTTAATAAGATTAATCCATGAAGCGCGTAAAGTTAACGCAAACGGTGTTATTTTATTTGATTATGCACACTTGAACAATAAATATATAAATACACTTTCAAGAAGCGTTTTTGCTTCGCGCTCACCTATTAGGAAACAATCCTTCCAGACACAGCAGGCACAACCCAAAATTCAGCCGCAGAATAAAAAGGGCTGGTGGATATTCGGAAAGAAAAACTAATTTAAGTCAATGGTTAAAAATGCTATAAATACGGCTTTACAGAACAAAAATGCATTGATGTTTATTACTGCATTAATATTTATGGCAGGAATTCTTGCATATTTCAACGATAATGCAATACTGTGTGCAGGAATTTTAT
Source organism: Candidatus Gastranaerophilales bacterium (assembly GCA_944324305.1). Taxonomy (GTDB): domain Bacteria; phylum Cyanobacteriota; class Vampirovibrionia; order Gastranaerophilales; family Gastranaerophilaceae; genus Stercorousia. Next base: position 197,857 of record CALUVV010000004.1, on the reverse strand, counting down.
CTTTATCCGCTGCTGCGATAATTCTTAAAAATTATTTGCCGCTTAAATATGTTCTGTTCTGGATTTTCATATTTTATTTCGGATTTTTTAATGCTTATTTCAGAATACACACTACAGACGGGCTTGTCCCTTATGCGTGGCAGGAAGCTGTTATTGAGGGTCAGATAATCTCAATACCCAACAGCAATACGCCTGACAAAACAAAATTTTTCTTAAAAGCTGATAAAATTAACGGTAAGGAAGTTACGGGTAAAACACTTGTAACATTTACGGGAAACGATTTTTCAAATCTGCAGATCGGCGACAGTTATGAGTTTACCGGAAAATTAAGAACTCCTTTTAAGGCAGGTAATCCTTCTCAGTTTGATTACGGAAAATACTTGAGAAATTTTGCTACTTTCACAGTATTTTATACGGATAATGCTAAACTTTTAAACCGTAAATTAACCCTGAAATGGCAGTTTTATCAAAATTTAAACAAACTGAGAAATAAAATTATTAATGTCCATGCAAAATATTTAAAGTCACCTAACCTGGAAATTTTAGGCGGTATAGTTTTCGGGGATGATGCGGTTGCTCCTCCCGATTACATAAAGGCATCATTCGTAAATTCCGGTCTGCTTCATATTCTTGCGGCATCAGGAATGAACGTTGCTTTTATTTACGGGTTCTGGGTATTTTTTATGCGCAGAATAAGGGCTCCTTTTAAGTTCACGGTGCTGACGGGTATGGGAGTTGTCATAATCTATACGTTTATGACAGGACTTGGTGCGTCTGTTATAAGAGCGGCTTTAATGCTTCTTTTCATCCTTGCGGGAAAATTAATTGACAGAGATGCGCATACGGTATCGCTTCTTGCTTTTGTCGCAATGCTTATGCTTATTTATAACCCCGCGTTTATAAATGATGTCGGGTTTCAACTTTCGTTCATTGTGACATTCGGCCTTTTGACAACTGCGAATGTAATTTTTGAAAAGTATAAAGAATCAAAAATCCCCGACTGGCTTATCGGTGCAGTTTTAATTCCCGTAATTGCACAAATCTGGGTTGCGCCGATACAAATGTTTTATTTTAACACTTTCAGCACATATTCCGTACTGGCAAATGTTCTGAGCATGCCTTTTTTAAGCGTCATAAGTTTTGGCGGTTTTGTTAGTTCAATTATTGCGATACTTACGCCGTTTACAGACAAAATTTGCATGTTGTCCGATATAATTCTTAATTTCATCTTAAATATACTTGTATTTATATCAAATTTCTTTGCAGGGCTTCCTCACTCGCTTCTGACAACAACCCATCCGAATATTTTTCAGATGTTTATTTATTACGGTATAGTTTTGTTCGTTACCCTGTCAATTAAAACAGGATTTAATAAAAAACTTGTATCAACGTGTATTTCGCTTTTTATAATTCTTTTATTATCAGTAATCAATATTCCCTCTAATGATTTGCAAATAATTGCTTTTGACGTTCAAAACGCAGATTGCTTTCTTGTAAAAACTCCGCGGAACAAGTACTTTATAATAGATACGGGCAGAGCAGGATATAGAGGAAGCAAGGCTCAGGCAAACTCAATTATTATAAAGTATCTTAAAGACAGAGGGATTAAAAATATTGAAGGAATGATCATAACGCACTTTGACAATGACCACTCTGGCGGAGCTGTTGATATTATGAAAAACCTGAATGTAAAACAGGTTTATATAAATTCGTATGAAGATAAATCAATGACTTCTGCAAATATATACAAAACATTGAAAGAATTAAAAATTCCCGCTCAAATTCCGAACAACAATCAATCTATTTACGCGGAAAAGAATTTGAATATGCAAACTTATCTTGCTAAAGCGGAAGAAGACAACGAAAAGTCAATAATAACTTTGTTAAGTTATAAAGATTTTGACATGCTGTTTACGGGAGATGCCGGCACAGATGCGTTTAATAAACTTAAAAAAGATATTCCTCATAATATTGAGGTTTTAAAAGTCGGTCATCATGGCGGCCCGCATGTTGTAAGTACGGAAATGATTAATCACTTAAACACAAAAGTATCACTAATATCCACAGGTCCAAACTCATTCGGCCACCCGAATAAGGGAACACTTGATATTCTGCGCAAAACAGATATTTACAGAACTGACCGTCATAATTCTATAAAAATTGTTTCTGACGGACAAATTTATACAATGTACACTTTTAACAAGTACAAGAAGAAGTATCAAAAATCCAAAGAGTTAAAAGCTGATTAAACAAGAGAAACTTTATCCGCAAGAGCTGTTTCAATTTCGTCAATAATTAATGCCGCAGCCGCTGTTCTGTCCTCGGCAGACGTAATCGGACGGCCTACTACCATATAATCAACCCCTGAAAGAATAGCATCCCTCGGAGTGTCAACTCTGACCTGATCGTTAACGGATGCCCAGGTAGGACGGGTTGCGGGACATAAAATTATGAAATCATCACCTATTTCTTTTCTAATTCTTCTTGCCTCTTCGGCACTCGCCACAACACCGTCAAGCCCGGATTCTCTTGCAACTTTTGCAAGCTGCAAAACAAAATCTTCAATATTTTTATCAACACAAAGTTCTGTTGTCAGGGTCTTTTGTCCGAAACTTGAAAGCAGTGTAACCCCGAGAATTGTCGGAGGTTCAATTCCCATAGATTTAGCAGCCGCACGTGATGCCTTAACGACAGCAGAGGTCATTTTCGAACCGCCCTGAATATGAACATTAAAAAAGTTAATATTATTTTTTACAAGACTGATACAAGCTTTCTGAACTGTATGCGGGATATCATGGAATTTACAGTCATAATAACATTTTGCTCCGTTTTCTTCCAACAGCCTGAAAGCTTCAAACCCGTAATTAACAATCAAAGGCAAGCCTATTTTAAAATAGCCTACATAATCTTTCAATTCATTTACTAAACTATGAGCTTCCTTAAGATTGTCAACATCAAGTGCCAGAATTATTCTGTCTTTAGCAGTTTTAGGTTTTTCTATCATATTACAAAAATATAGCACTACGAAAAAAGAAAATCAACCCTTAACGGGATTAGCATTTTGGCCTAATCTTTTAAGGTATCTTTGACATTGAAGAATTTTGTCATATCCGAGCATAATCCCGAGCATAAAATCCTGTTCATTTGAAAGTTTGTTCAAATGTTTATCAAAAGTTGCAACAACTTTTATACAGTCTTCATTTCCAAAAAATACGTTAATAGTTCTTTCTCCTGCCGGATGAATTATGTAAGGGATTTGTTCCTTTTCAAGACGAGCGGTAATATAGTCTTTATTTGAAACTTTTTCTGTAGTTAATATAAGATTTCTCAACCCTTTTTTATATTCATATATATGGTGACAGAAAACTTTAAGATCGCTGCACTGCTTTGCTGACATTGGTTTAAGTTTAGCCGTAAAATCAGGCTCAGTCTTGGCTGATTGTACATAATTTTTATAATTGTTTAAAGAAACCGGCTGAACTCTCATATTTATATGTTAGTTCAAGCTAACTTAGTTGTCAAGCATTATTTCTTCGGGAAGCTCAGGTAGTTCTTTTGTATAAACACAACCTAGCTTTTCCAGTTTTGAAATCTGGTTTATAATATTTCCCGTGCCGTTTAATTTCTTTAAAGAAGTATTTAAGTTGTCACGTATTTTCAAAAGTTCCGTCAAAAGAGCCGCAAACTTATCGTGAATATTTGTACATAAACGAGCCATTTCCATAACATTTTTGTTTTGCCTGTCTACGACATGGAACGAGTTGATTATTTTTAAAGCAGCCAGCAAAGTTGAAGGAGAAACAGGCATAACTTTGTTTTTCCACGCAAAATCCCACAATGTACAATCATCGCAAAACATCATTGAATAACAGCTTTCAATCGGTATAAACATTAAAACATAATCGGGAGACGCATCTTCAACCGAATAATCACGTTTCGCAAGACCGTTAATATGCGCTTTCGTTGAATCGATAAACTGTCTTAGATGAATTTGTTTTTCTGTCTCATCCTGCGAGTTTACAAAACCGTCCCAGGCTGCAAAAGATGTTTTACTGTCAATATAAATACATCTTCCTTCAGGCAGAAATACAGTTGCATCAGGTCTCCCTTCCGCAGTACCCATCTGAATTTTATATTCTTCGTCTTTTCTTAATCCGGAAGCTTCAAGAACGCGTTCAAGAACAATTTCTCCCCAGCGTCCCGATGCTCTGTTATCTGATTTCATTACATTTACAAGAGAGTTTGTATCGTGCGAAATTTTATTCCCTGTTTCTAGAAAACTCTTTATATTCATATCAAATTTTGTAAAATGTTCGGTTTCAGTTTTGAAATTTTCTTCCGCACGTTTTTCAAAATCCTCAATCTTTTCTTTAAAACGCTTGAAAAATTCATCCAATTTTTCTTTGTTTTGTACGGAAAGCTCTGACGAACTTTCCTTAAATATTTTATTAGCCGTATTTTCAAAATACAGTTTCATCTGCTCTAACATCAAGTCTTGAGAAGTTTTATTATTATTATTTATTACCTTATACGGAATGAAAACGCATAAAGCACCAATAAAAAAACCAACTAAAAATACTATTATATCCATATCCTTAACCTCTTACTTTTATAATTATACCACAACAAGATTACTTCAAAAAGATTAGCCGGATAAAAAATCAACCATGCGGCCAAAACTCCGAAAGCATGGTGTAGAGCATGGTTGAGGGATTTTATCAATCTAAAGATGTAAGACATATTCTCAAACTAAGACCTAATCAATATCAATCAGGGCATGGATGAAAAGAACCCTCTAAAAGTTGTAGTATTTATAGTGTAGAGGGAAAGCTTACGAAACAGGGAGATAAAAATGAGAGAGTTTAAAAGAAAAGCAAGAGTTCTGTTAATAGATGATAACGCAGATCATTTAAGAGGGGTAAAAGAATTAATCACGCTTGAAAGCAGCTATGATGTAGTCGGAGCAACAACAAGCGCGAATATAGGGATTAACCTCGCAAAGAAATATCGCCCTGATATTATCTTAATGGATATTAATATGCCGGAAAAAGACGGCTTGCAGGCTATTCAGGAAATCGAAAAGTTAGATATGGATATAAGAGTAATTGCATTAAGCGGATATGATGATGCGGATTTAATCTTCCGTGCAATGAAAATAGGAGCTAAGGGATATGTATTAAAAACTATGGCTTCCGCCCAGCTTATTTATGCAATGGATGAAGTTGCCGCAGGAAAAATTTATCTTCCGACAGCGCTTACTTCAAGATTTTTCGAATACTTCCAACGCTCTTTCAAAGAAGAAGCATCAACAACAGCAGAAGAAAACCTCCTTACATATTTAACAGCCAGAGAAGAAGAAGTTCTCGACCTTCTTACTCAGGGTAATAACTACAAGGGTATTGCAGGGAAATTGTTTATATCGGAAACTACAGTTAAGACCCATGTAAATAATATTTTCCAAAAATTACAGGTTAATGACAGAACCCAGGCGGTTTTATACGCATTAAACAACGGCTTTGCAAACAAAAGACGTTCTAAAATGGCTGTTTAATTTTGATACTTCAATAAAAAGTATTTAAAGGTTCAGCACTCAAAAGCTGAACCTTTAATGTTAAAAGAGGGGGGAAAATGAATAACACTGATTTAGTATATGAACAATCCAGATGCGTTGCCCACGAATTGAGAAATCATCTTTCGATTTGTGAAATTTACACACAAATAATAAGAAAAAATATGGAAGAAGAAGGGATTGAAATTCAATCCGTAAATAATGCTCTTAACTGTATCAGCAAGTCAATTAAAATTATGTGTAATTCGCTACTGGATTTAAAATCTTTAAACAATTTTTCAATGAAAGAATGCGATATTAAAACTGTTCTTGATGAAGGGATAAATCTTTCAACAGTTTATATACACGACAAAGACATTAAAATCAGCCGTAACATAAGATGTTCGGCAAAAGTTTATATCGACGAAAATAAATTTCTTGCCTGCATAGTCAACATTATAAAAAATGCAATTGAAGCAATTGACAAACATGGAAAAATAAATGTTTCTCTTGAAATAATTAATAAAGAGGTTCATATAAAAATTTCAAACAACGGAGAAGCCATCTCAAAAGAGAAGCAGACAGAAATTTTTGAAGAAGGTTTTACGACAAAACCCACAGGAAGCGGCTTAGGTCTGCACATATGTGCAAATAATCTTAAAGAACAAAACGGTATTTTAAAATTAAATAAATCAACACCGGAAATTACAGAGTTTGAAATTATACTGCCTGTTGTTTAAATTTATTCAGCAAATTCCCGCCGGAAGCAGGTGCATTTTGTGTTTTCACCTGCTGCTGCTCTTGCACAGGCGCTTCTGATACAAAAACTCTCGGGTCGTCAATTTTATCCATAGCTTTCATAATACCTATTTTGCCGGCTTTTTTCTGAATGCTTGTCAGCCATGCATTAAATGCATAAGGAACTGCAATGATTGTTCCTAAAACAGGTATTCCTGCAGCAAGTCCCGTATTAATTAATGTTTTATAATTCTTGTAATTGAAATTCATGCCGAGCTGTTCTTGTATTTCTTTTGGAATTTCAACATCAGCTTTGGCTGCTTTTGATTTTGCCCAGAGTTTAGTACACTGTGAAATCATATTTCTTGTCCATTTTGCTAATGCGGTTTGTTTAAAATGACTTGCGAAAAGCTCTGAGAATATTGATGAAATATCCCTTTTCTTTTCAGCAGCTACAGCATTAGTCAAGCCTTGTGTGCCTATTTTCCCGAGTTCTGCAAATAACGGTTCAACCGCTTCTTTTAATTCTTTATTTTGCGGGTGTTCAAGGAAGGATTTTAGATTTCCGCTGACAATAGCTTTTTGAAATTTCTGAACCGTAGTTTTATCGGATTTTTTAACAACTTCATATATGTTGTTTACGGCTGATTTAATCGGAGATTTAGCATTGAAAGTTAAATTAGCCAGCCAGTTTACTGCCCTGGTTATCGGGAATTTACCCTTTGCAACGGAAGCGGCTAAAAATCCCAGCCCCAGCATTGAGCCTAAACTCCATAAAGTCATTCCGAATTCTTTTGCGATATCGCATCCGGCTTCAACGTCTTCCGAATATCTTTGCGACATTTCATCTATTTCGTCAAAGGCCCTGAATACATTTTTCTGCAAAGCTTTTGCATCTGCTTTTTGTGCTTCGGTAATTTCAATTTCTTTTAGTGCTTTTTGAAGTTTTTCATTTTCTTTTTGAGTTGTCTTTTTATATTTATTATATTCTTTTTTATCTTTTATATAAGCTGCAAGGAATGAAAAACTGCCGCCTAATTTTTCAAAAAATCCCTGTTTTTGTTTTTCGGCTTTAATATGTTCAGCCTTTTTCAAATCTTCTTCGGAGAAGGCCATTAATCTTGCGGGATTTTTCAATAAATCCTGACGAGCTTTATAACGTCCCACTCTCGATGCCTGTTTCTGTTCAACCGTACCGCTCATGGAAAGTGATAAAGAAACGGTAAGAGGAGTTGCAACGGAAACAATACTTCTTATTTTCGGATTAACCTTAAGAGCTTTCATTATTTTGTTAATACCAAAGCCGACAGGCGCCGCAATAAGCCATGAAAGAGTTCCCAATGTATCAAAAGCATTTTCTACATTTTCGGAATATTCTTCCGCTTTAATATTTATTTCCTTAACAGCGTCAACAATAAGTTCTTTATCTTCCTGTGCTCTTTGAAGCTGCCCCCCCCCCGACGTCAAATTTACGGACTTTAACTTGTCAATTTCATTCGGATCTTTCTGAGAAAGCCACTCTTCATAAGCTTTTTTATCTTTTGCAACGTCTTTTAATTCCTTAATCATTTTAGATATGCTGTTACGTTCTTTTTCATCGGGAATATTTTTTGCAATTTCTTTTGCTTTTTCAATTTGTTCCGGTGTATACACGACAAAACTTTCAAGACCTTTAAGTTCATTTTGTTTTGCCTGATATCTGCCTATTCTTGAAGCTTCTTTTTGTTTTGAATTACTCCACAAAATCATGCCTACTGCAGTGGCAAGCATTAAACCCATAACAGCAAAGGGACCGTTGCTTCTTACTCTTTTGGTAATTTTAGAAGCTTTTTCAAGAAGCTTGTTTTTTTCTGTAAGTTTCCTGTCTAAAACTTCTTTAGACAATCCGCCTTTTTGAATTTCTTCGTTTATTTTCTTTACTTTGTCATAATATTTTGAGGTTAATTTCTTTTCGGTAAAATTGATTAAAGGCATTTGCGCAAAAGTTAAAGCAAAAAGAGGAATTGTAGAAAGTATGCCTGTTAACTGCTCCATATTTTCGCAATTATCTTCCGAGCGCGCATCCATAATTTCCGTTGCTCTTATCACCGTTTGCGCACGTTTATTGGTTAATTCCAGCTTATCTTCTGGAATTTGAATGTTTGCGGCTAAATATTCTTTCTGCGCTCTTTCATCAGCCTGTTTCTGTTCCCAATCATCGTATTTAGTATAATTCTTTCTTACTTCATTAATCGAATTTAAAAACTGACCCATTAATTTTTCCTGTTAATTTCCCTATACAGATATAAAAAATAAAAGACAAAAAAAGTTGCTACTCCCGCACCGCATCCTATCCTATCCTATCCTATGAGAGAGTATACAAGGACTTCAGCCGATTAAAACTCTTTTTTACAATTCGTTACAAACAGACAAAAAAATTTATTGCTTATCCTTTATTATAATTAGGGAAAATCATGTCAGGAATAGATAATTTTATAAATAAAAAAGGGCAAACCCAATATTACATTACTCCACAGACATCAAATAATGCCGTTCAAAACGATACAATTTCCAAAGAAACAGTAAAACCTTCAAATATTCGGGATGAATTTATAAAAGAGAAAAAGAATAACGGAATTGTCGGAAAATTTTATAATTTTCTAAAGAACAAAACAAATTTCGGTACGGGCAGCAAATCCGTAGAAAAAGAAATTGACAGGTTTGAAAAAGGAGAGATTAAAGAAGATAAGGTAAAAGAAAAAATTTCTCAATACAAAGTTTCTCAAGAAAATGCCGTTCAGTCAGCAGGAGATATAGCTTCTGCAGCAGTAACCGTTTCATCATATTTTCTTGCAAACAAACATATTAAAAATTTCAGAGCACAAATAGAGCTTGATGCATTACCCGGGTTTATAAAAGATATAAAAAAAGATCCTAATCCTAAAGATATCAGATACAAACGTTATATTCAGGCGGAAAATATATTAAAATCAAAATCCAAAACAATGCTTGTTATGCTGCCTTTACTGGCTGTTGCGGGCGGAATTACAAAATGGATATACGGTAAAATTGAAAGAATTGGTTCTAAAGAATTTAAAGTTGATAAAAAAGCGTTTACCGACAAAAAGGAGCTGAAAGCGGAAAAGAAAAAAGCGCGTAAAGCCAGAAGAAAAGCTAATTTAAAAAATTTCGCCACAGGTGCCTTAAACGGAATGCTGGCTCCCGTTACCGCATTAGCAGGCGGAATTATCGGAGTGCCCGCATATATTTTGGCAATAACAGGAATAAGATATGCTTCAAGCAAAAATGATAACAGGGAAAAATCTTTAGATGATTTTACTAAGTCGCTCAAAGATAATGCTGCAGTAAATATTTTAACCACAGCTGCCATTGCAGTTCCGTCTGTAAAAAAAGCTCATTTCAATAAAGTATTTGATGTAAACCTAAATAAAGTTGTTGAAAAGCTCAAAGGCAAGGAACTGCAGCTTCCTGATCTTCCTTCTTCAAAATCAGCATATCAGGAACTTGAAGACTTTATGCTTAATTCTGAAGCTATCCAAAATATAATCAAACCGGAAAATCTACATTCGGATAAAAGCATGGACCAAATTATAAATAGTTTGACCGATGAAAATATATTTGCGGTTAAATTCTTACAAATCAAAAATAAAGGTTTTCTATCAGGTGAATATAACAAATATGACAAAATTTCAGAAGCCCTAAGAGAAAATTGTCCGCCTACAAGAACAATTGAAGAAGCTCAAGAACACATTAACAAACTCTGGGGTTCTTCCGAATATACAATATCTAAACTTCTCGGTGTCGGCACCGTTGCAGAAACTTATCTTGCGAAAGATAAATCAGGAAAAGAAGTTTGTATCAAAGTTCTAAAAAATGGAATTAACGCAGAAAAAATTGCACAGGACAAAGAAAAATTCATTAAACTTATTACAGGCGACACGCCCGCTGATAAACTAAATGAAAATCAAAAATACTTAATCAAAAACATTAATGATTTAGCTGAAGGAATTTCTAAAGAAGTTGATTTCATAAACGAAATGAACGCAGCTAAAGAATTAAAAAAATACAGTAAAGTAGCAGATGTCGTAGTTCCTATGGAAGCTAAACCGGGCATATATGTAATGGAAAAAGCTCCCGGCATAAGCATAAAAACTCTTGTTGATTATTATAACTGTGAAAGTAATATAAAGTATTTTAAAAGATACGCAAAAAAACATCCTGATGTAGAATGGGTAAAACCAACTATCCAAAAATATGAAGAAGATTTGAAAAAAATCAAATCAAGAGCACCGGAATTTGAAGACTTTGATATGAAACCATCCCAAATTAAAAAATTACTCAAAACATATATTGATTTGCAGGTAGAACAGTTTTCTAAAGTTGATAAGAACGGAAAAGTTATCCACGCAGACATTCACCCCGGTAACATTTTCATAAATCTCCAAGCTCTTAAATCAGGTAAAGGCAAGTTACTGACCCTAATTGATACAGGTAATACAATAAAACTGACTAAAGAACAAACTATGAATTCTTTAAAAATTGTCGGATTTATTAAAAACGGAAATACTAAAGATTTAGCAGATATTGTACTGCAAGATGCAATTTTACCTCAAGGACTTTCAAAAGAAGAAGCTATTCAAAAGGTAGAAAAAGAATTAAAAACATTCTTCTTTGATAACAAAACAAAAATTAATTCAATGAATATGGATACATTCTTTGCTTTATCAGATAACATCTTAAGAAAATATAATATTGTACCTAATAATACCCAGTTAAATTTAAATAAAGCTAAAGTTTCCGCTAAAAACTCATTTGAAGATTTAATTGAATCATTCTTTGAGAAAAAATACGGTGACAAAAACTGGGATGACTCATCTAAAGCTGAAATGGCGGCTGCAATTACAAGTGCTGCTAAAGATATGGCAGAAATAGGCATAAAACTTCAAAGTGCAAATACAATTCAGGAAAGTAAAAATTTACTCCGTATGTCGTGGAAAGAAGCAATGAACTTCCTGAAAAATAAAAATATGCTCAAAACAAACAGTGAAGAATATCTTACATATAAAATGAAACAAAATATGCGCGGACCTGAAATTAAAGAAGAAGAAATCCTTCAAAAACTTCAAGATCAATAAAAATTGACGGGTGGAGCGGCTACGCTCCCTACTCGTTAAATTCCTGAATTGATATTGATTCAATACCTTCAAGTTTCTGGTAATTTTTATACAAATCCTGAATTGGATGACGGCCTACAAAGTCTAAAATAACAACTATTTTAGTTAAATTATCATCCTGTTTATTTAATTTGCGTGAAATTTCTCTTAAATGCCTGCTGTTTTCAATAATGTAGTCATAAATTTCATTTGAATTTTCGCTAAGACAAGAAATGCTCATTTTCAAACGCCTTGTATTTTTCGTGCTTGAAATGAGAACATTTTTCTCAAAAAGTCTTACAGAAACAAGAACAAGAATTGAAAGAACGGTTGCAGTAATTGCAAGTCCGTACATTCCAGCGCCGCATGCCATACCGATACTTGCGGAAACCCAGAGAGTTGCGGCTGTTGTAAGCCCGAAAACCGTTGCCCCGTGACGAAGTACTGTTCCGCCGCCTATAAAACCGATACCTGTAACAACCTGAGCGGCAACACGCGCTGTATCACGCGTTCCGAGTTCATCCCCCGTAACAGAAACCTCAGGAAAACCGTAAATTGATATTACTGTAAATAAGCATGCGCCAAGACATACAAGAATATTAGTTCTCAAACCCGCATATTTGTTTGTCATTTCGCGTTCCAGACCTATGGCAAAGCCCAGAAGAACAGATGATAGTACTCTTATTACTAAACTGATATCAAAAATTTGATTAAAAGTTTCCATCAGCGCACCTTACTTTTCGGATCCAACACATCTCTTATTGTATCACCAATCAGGTTAAATGCCAATACGGCAATAAAAATTAAAAATCCCGGAGTTAAAAGCCATGGACGGTAAATAATATTAGTATATTCCTGCGCCTCTTTAAGCATATTACCCCAGCTTGCATCCGGCTGCTGAATACCAAGTCCCAAAAAGCTTAAACCCGATTCCGATAAAATGTATGAAGGAACCGATAAAGTCATTGCGACAATAACAAAACTTGTTGTCTGCGGCAGAATATGTTTTACGATAATCCTCAAACGCGATGCTCCGATTGATTTTGCAGCCTGAACATATTCCTGATTTTTAATTGATAAAACCATGCCTCTGACAACACGTGCAAACCCTGCCCAGCCGATTAATGCAAGGATTATTACAATCAGCATAAATCTTTGTACGCTTGTCATGCCTGAAGGCAGAATTGATGCAAGAATAATCAAAAGATAGAAACTTGGAATTGACATAACAGCTTCCGCAAACCTCATCATTATCATATCGGTTTTTCCGCCGAAATACCCCGCAACTCCGCCGTATAAAAGTCCTATAGGAAAAAGAACAAACAAGGCAAGAAATCCGATTGTCATTGAAATTCTTCCGCCGAATAATATTCTTGAAAATACATCGCGGCCGTTAATATCCGTACCGAGAAGAAATAATCTTCCGTCTTTATCGGTTGTTACAAGGTGGCGCTTCATAGGGATTAAGCCGAGAAATTTATAAGGCTGCCCCTGCGAGAAGAATTTCACATAATGTTTTTTACTTCTGTCCAAAGTATAGATTATTTTTAATTCTTCACTGTCAAATTCTCTTTTGTAGTTATAAGTATAAGGTTTTGACAATTTTCCGTTTTCATCAATAGTAAAAATTTTGGAAGGCGGCACGTAAGCCATTGTTCTGTCCGAAAAATCCTTTGTATAAGGAGCAATAAAATCAGCGAAAAACAATGCAAAATAAATTATTCCGAGCAATATAAGCGCAATTCTTGCAAATTTATCTTTCCATAATTGTTTTAATAAATCCCTAATCATGCCCTGCTCCCTTCTCTTATACGCGGGTCGGTAATTATAAGCAGAATATCCGCGATTAAGTTGCCTAAAATAAGCATTACAGCCCCCATCATTAATGATGCCATAACAAGGTTTATGTCAGATTTCAGAACAGCTTCCAAAATCAAACGCCCGAGCCCCGGATATTGAAACACGTATTCCGTAAGCGCAGCACCGCTTAAAAGTCCTGCAAATTCAAAACCCAAAAGAGTTATAAGCGGATTAACAGCATTACGTAAAGCATGTTTAAATATGACTTTAAATTCACTTACCCCCTTTGCTCTTGCAAACTTAACATAATCGCTGTCCAAAACATCAAGAAGATTTCCTCTCATCTGTCTTTGAAGTCCCGCAAGAGAAAGAGTAAACAATACAGTTACAGGCAAAACGAGGTGGTGGGTGATATCCCAGACTTTTTGCTGGAATGTCATTTCCAGAAAATTTGAACTTGTAAGCCCGCCGACGGGAAACCAGCCTGTTTTAACCGCAAATATTAAAAGCAAAACCGCAAAGAAGAAAGACGGTATTGCCATTCCGATACTTGTCAAAACGGTTAAAATTCTGTCAAAAGGAGTTTTCCAATATACAGCGGCAAGAATACCCAGAGGAACACCGGCTGCCCATGACAAAAATATTACAATAACTGTTAAAAGCAAAGTATTCGGTATACGTTCTTTTAACTTGGTGCTTACCTGCTCGCCGTTTGAAGTTACACCCAAATCTCCTTTTATAAACGACTTTGCCCATTTGGCGTACTGAACAATAATAGGTTTATCAAGCCCGAGCCTTTCGGTTTCTTTCTGCAATGTTTCTTTTGAAACCGAAGGGTTAAGCCTTAATTCCGCAAGCGGGTCAACAGGTGACAGCCGTATTATAAAAAAGCTTATCAGTGAAACGATTATAAGCAATGGTATAGTTTGAAGTATTCGTTTTAATATATATATTAGAATTTGCATTACTCTATGAATATCTCCTCAATGTTATGCGTAACCCCGCCAAGGCTTGTCGGATATATATTTTTAAATTTATTTCTTAAAGCAACAATTCTTATAGGGGAATAAATATATATCATAGGCTTTTCGTCATAAACAATCGCCTGATACTCGTCATAAAACTTTTTTCTGTCCTCAAATTTTGTTGCAAGAGCCCCTTGAGTATACAGATAATCCAAACGTTTTTCAAAAGGATAGCGTCTGCTGTTCAAATCTTTTTCAAGACGCTGGTTAAAAATATGCAGTGTTCCGTCTGACAGCCATACGTTTTTCCCACCGTTCGGCTCAAGAGGGGAGCCTGTAAACCCCATTATAACCATATCCCAATCAAGAGTTGCCATAAGCTTATTTACAAGAGAATTGAATTCAATGGGCTTAAAATTAATTTTCATTCCCAAATCTTCAAGGTCTTGTTTTACCATAACCCCGATTGCTTCACGTTCGGTGTTGCCCGCATTAGTGTATAAATCAAATTCTACATGATTTCCGAATTTATCTCTTAAGTGTCCTGCTTTGTCCCAATAAAAGCCAGATTGTTTAAGTAATTCTTTTGATTTTTCAATATCTTTATCATAGCCTTTAAGTTCTTTGTTTAAAAATATTGAATTAAGTGTTTCGGGGGTATAAAGAGGTTCCGCAAGCCCGTTTGCAATATTAAACACCATATTCTTACGGTCTATTGCATAATCAACCGCTTTTCTAAAATTTTTATCCTGAAACCACAACTGTTTTTTGGGGTCAACATAATATTTGCCCTTATCGTTTTTGCGGTTGTTCATGTTCATGGCAATATACATAGTGCCCGTGTCGGGACCTATATTATAAACAGTAAAATCCCCGTGTTTTTCCATTTCTTTAAAACGGGCGACATTTGCACCCTGAAGGCTGATTTCGTCAAGTTCTCCGCCTTCAAATTTCAATACCTGATTATTTATATCGCCTACGATTAAATAAACGAGTTTATCCAAATAGGGAAGTTTTTTATCGTCTTTATTAATTACGTAATAATCGGGATTTCTTTCAAATACAACCCTTTGAGCGGGCACATATTCTTTAAGCCTGAATGCTCCAGAAGTCACAAAGTCTTTAGGATTGGTATTTGTTGACAAAAAGCCTTCAAAATATGATTTTCCGCGTTTTACCGCAGGTTCGAAAACATGTTTGGGCGCAATAGGAGAAGCAAGCATCCTCAGAAACGGAGCAAACGGCTGAGGCGTAATAAATCTCACCGTATAATCATCAATTTTCTCGACAGTCGGGAGTTTACCGTCAATTACAATGGAATCCCTGATAGAAGTATTTCCGAAACCATCCAATATAATGTTCTGCCAGGTAAATACAACATCGTCAGCCGTAATAGGTTCACCGTCTGACCATTTTAAACCGTGCCTTAAATTTATAAGGTATTCTCTGCCGTTAACAGTAAAAGACTTTGCAAGTTTCGGAATAGTGTCACCTGTTACTGGATCTGTAGTAACTAATCCGTCATACATAATTTCAGACATCTGCGACGAAATATTATCTTTCGAGTTGAACGGATTAAAAGTTTTAGGACCTTCTCCTATTGTAGAAGAAACAAAAGTTCCTCCGAACTTTCCTATAGGCGCCTGAGACTGCAAATAATCAACACCGTTTATTGTTACATTCTTTTCAAGCGGATAGTCAGCATCAATAACTTCTGTTTTCGGGCGTAAAACAGGTTTTTGAAACTCTGCCACATCAGCCCTTATACAAGCCTTTCCAAGCCCCAAAACAATCAGCAAAACTAAGATAACATAAATAACCCGTTTCATAGTTTCAGAATAACATAAACAAAATATAAGTTTATAACCTTACAAGGCTATAAACTTATATTAACTTAGTAATTCATTTCCCAGTTATCATTCAAGATTTTACCGAAACACCCGTGCCAACGCCCGCCGTCTGAACTCTCACACCCAAAGGTAAAATTTGCATCCCTCTGTTCTTTTGTTAAAGGTGCTGAAGCAAAGCCCCATTCATAGTTAGTATCATCTGATATGTCGGCACTTGTTAAATCGTCTATAACTCCGTTTTTATATAAGAATAAAGAAAAAGCATCTCTGCCTAATATATTAGGTCCTTTTTGCCCGTTTATATCAACAACAATTTGCGCAATTATTGTTTGTCCGCTTAAGAATTCATTAGCCGTTCCGATAGCAGCCCCATTTGCAAGCACCATGCAGTTATGTGCACAGGTAACAGCGGCATCAGTCCCGGCAATTTTTTTGTAACTGTCAGAAAAACAAGGAGTTTGATCATCGCCGCAATCTTGAACAATTTTAAAATATTTTTTAAAAAATTCAGACAGAGAATTTACTGTTGTTAAGCCTGCTTCCGATAAATTTACAGCGTTTCTGTCCGTCTGGTACTGCAATAATGCCTGATTTAATTCATTGTATACTTTATGCAGCTGTGTTACATAAGTCTTACGCTGATGATTTTGCATTAAAGAAGGCACGGTCATCGCAGAGACCACACCTATGATACCTAACGTTACCAAAACTTCCGCAAGGGTAAAACCGTTATTGGAGCTTAAAGTACGCCCCCCCCCCGCGTGGATGAATTAAATAAATTTTTCATTATCGCTCCTTTCTTAACTATATAAGATTATACCAATTTTTTAGTATAATTTCAATTGAAAAATTAATTTTTCCTTAAGGAAATTAATTTTCTTTAAAATTCGGTATATAAATATAATTGTAATAAAGTTTAGTAGAAGAAAGGGGATTATATTATGTTAAAACCATTAGGTGACAGAATTGTTATTAAAGTTATCGAAGATACGGAACAAACTTCAGGCGGAATTTTTATTCCCGACAGTGCTAAAGAAAAGCCTCAAAAAGGTGAAGTTGTAGCTGTAGGCCTCGGAAAACTTAACGATAAAGGCGAAAGAGAACCTATGGATGTTAAAGTTGGCGATACTGTTCTTTATGCTAAATATGCTGGAACAGATATTAAAATGGACGGTGTAGAATATAAAATTTTATCAATCAAAGATGCATTAGCAATTATTGAGTAAGCCGAGCGGAGCCACGGAGATTGCGTAGCAATCGAAGAGACGAGCGTGCGGACAGGCGAGACCGCGTTCTTGACTGCAAACGCGAGCGGTGGCGTTTAATGCGAGGCGTATAAAAAGTATCAAAGGAGAAATAGAAAATGGCAAAACGTATAGTATTTAATGAAGAAGCAAGAAAATCACTTCTTAAAGGTATAGATGCAGTAGCAGATGCTGTTAAAGTTACATTAGGACCAAAAGGAAGAAACGTTATTTTAGAAAAAAAATACGGAGCTCCTCAAATAGTTAACGATGGTGTTACTATTGCTAAAGAAATTGAGCTTAAAGATGGTCTTGAAAATGCTGGTGCTCAATTATTAAAAGAAGTTTCTTCAAAAACAAACGATGTTGCAGGCGACGGTACAACAACAGCTTCTGTTCTGGCACAGGCAATTGTTAGAGAAGGATTGAGAAACTTAACAGCAGGTGCAAACCCGATGTCAATGAAACGCGGTATTGACAAAGCTGTTGAAATTTCAGTAAAAGAAATTAAAGAAATGTCAAGACCTGTTAATACAAAAGAAGAAATTGCACAGGTTGCTGCTATTTCTGCAGGAAACAACAAAGGTATAGGCGAACTTATCGCAGAAGCTATGGAAAAAGTAGGTCACGACGGTGTAATCACTGTTGAAGAAAGCAAATCTTTCGGAACTAATTTAAAAGTTGTTGAAGGTATGCAATTCGACAAAGGCTACTTATCACCCTACTTTGTAACAGATGCGGAAAGAATGGAAGCTGTATTGGATGATGCTTATGTATTCTGCTGCAACAAAAAAATTAACCTTATTTCAGATTTGGTTCCGCTTTTGGAACAGGTTGCACGCGACGGCAAATCTTTATTGTTAATCGCTGAAGATGTTGAAGGAGAAGCTCTTGCAACTCTGGTTGTTAACACAATGAGAAAAGTTTTAAGAGCAGTTGCCGTTAAAGCTCCGGGATTTGGCGACAGAAGAAAAGCAATGTTAGAAGATATTGCAATTCTTACAGGCGGTGAAATGTTCACTGAAGAACTCGGTATCAAGCTTGAAAACGTTACAACTCAAATGTTAGGTAAAGCAAAACGCGTTACCGTAACTAAAGACGAAACAACTATTGTTGTAGGCGGTGAAACAAAACAAGCAGTTCAAGACAGAGTTCGTTTAATCAGAAAACAAATTGAAGCTTCTGACAGCGAATATGATAAAGAAAAACTTCAAGAACGTGTTGCTAAACTTTCAGGCGGCGTTGCGGTAATTGAAGTAGGTGCCGCTTCCGAAGTTGAATTAAAAGAAAGAAAATTGAGAATTGAAGATGCTCTTAATGCAACAAGAGCTGCTAACGAAGAAGGTATTGTACCGGGCGGCGGCGTTGCATTGGTAAGAGTACAACAAAAACTTTCTAAACTTGTAGACTCAACAAACTTCTCATCAGATGATGAAAAAATCGGATTTAAAATTTTAACAGCAGCTCTTGATGTACCTTTAAGAGCAATCGCTCACAATGCAGGAGCTAAAGCCGATGTAGTAGTTGACACAGTAATGTCGCATGAAGCAGCTTACGGCTACGATGCACTTAATGACGAATATGTTGATATGTTTAAATCAGGTATCGTAGACCCTGCAAAAGTTACACGTTCTGCGCTTGAAAATGCAGCATCAGTAGCTTCTATGCTTCTAACAACAGAAGCTGCAGTTGTGGATATTCCGGAAGAAAAAACCGAACCTGCAATGCCTGCAGGAATGGGCGGTATGGGCGGAATGATGTAATCTGCTTTTTTAATAATATTAATAACGGTCAGGTAAATTTTTTACCTGACCGTTTTATTAAAAGGGACTGTTGATATCATCTTCTAAATTATGGTATTCTTGAACATGTCTAAGATTAAATACATCTTTTATTTCTATTTTTGACAGTTTATTATTTCTAATTAAATCTTCAACTTGTTTTTTTGTTAAGTTTTGTCCATTCTCTCCTTTAAAAATATCAGGTTCATCATATCCGCCTCTTTCACAGGAGAATAAAAGATTACCGCTCGAATTATAAACAGCAGCACCATCCAATTTGGAAACTTCTAATAAAAACTGGTCTATCCCGCCAAAATAATTAAAGTTTGCTTCAGATAAGTCCAGTGTTTGAACATTATTCAGATAGTCATCATGAGTACGAATTTTCCCAAAATTGCATTTGACATCAAATAAGCCATTGTCGGTTTCATTTGCAATCGGTTCTCCGTTACTGTTATATACGGCAATATCACCATTATTTTGATTTTTAACTGTTATGTTACCGTTAGCATCTTTAGAAGCTATGTATTGAATTGAATATTCAATATTTTGAAGATTTCCGTCAATAACCTCCAAACTTGTATTAACCTTTGTAAATGTATAAGATTGGCCTGTTTTCAAAGATTTAATATCTGACAATACCTGATTAGCAGGCTGCTTTTTAGAAGGTTCTACAATATTATCGCCGGTATTTTGTGAAAGTTTTAGCTCATTTATCGGCTCTTGGTTTTTGGGAACTATCTTTTCATCAGCTTTTAGTGCCCCCCCCCCGATGTTTCATCGGGAATGAACTCTTCTCCGACTTTAAATGTTATGGGGTCAGCAAGATAGGTCTTTCCGTCTTTTTGATAAACAGGAGTATCCACACCGTTATAAACAATACTATTTAAAGTATATCCGTTATTTTCTGCCAATGTAATATTTTTATTGGCTCTTTCTCCAAAGACTTTTTCTGCATATTCAGTTCGTTCTTTATCTGTAAGTATTGAGTTGTTATCTTCATTAGCATTTGTTATAAAAGCTTTTAATTCCGCTTCGGTAATGTCTCCGCTTTCGTCTGTGTCAAAAATTGTAAAGTTTAAATCTGACATTGCACGCAGATTAGCCATTTCATCATCAGTTAATTTTCTGCCAAGCTGTTTTTCCGCAGAGGCAAGCTCGTAATTAAACATATCATCCGAACTGATATTGCCTTGCTTATCCCCGAATTTATTATTTATTAAATTCATTTGAGATTTTGCAAGTTTTGCGGCATCGCCGATTTCTGCCTGCCCTGTTGTGTTAAACGAATTATCAAAAGCTTCCGCAAGTTTGGTATCATTCGCTCTATATTCGGCCATATATGCTCTTAATTGAGATGAATCCATAACTTTACCGTCTTTTTTAATAACTATTGAGGATTCTCCACCGATAGTAACGTATTCTGCTTTTAAGCCGTCCGGAATTTGTTCATCTTCTCCGAGACCAAGCATTGTTTTTACATCGGAATTAAACTTACTTTCGGTTACATATTTATTTTTACCCATGGTAGAAACGGTTACCAAATTTTCACCTAAAGTTGTTTTACCTGTTTGTTCGTCAGTAACTACGAGTTTTCTTACTTTATTACCGTTTTCATCTTCATAAATACCTATTTGCTGTTTTTTTCCGTTAACTTCGCGCTCAAGGATTTTTGTTTCAGGAAGAAAATCACCTGAAATGTATTTATTTTTACCGAAAGTTTTAGTTGCGGCTAAAGTGTCTCCGAGAGTTCCGTCCTCATTTATTTCTCTCCTGACTTTTTGTCCGTTAATTTCGACAACTGCAATATCCTGTTTTTCGCCATTAACAGAACGTTCTATTATTTTGCCGCCGAGAGTATCAATCCTGCTTTCTGTTGCAGCTCTTTTTGCCGCATCAGAAAGCTCTATGGTATCAGGGATATCTGCCCCCCCCCCGAGTTTCTGCGGTTTGGCATCTAATGGTTCGGGAGCTTTCTGCGGTTCTTCTTGAGGTTTTGTCTCAGATGTTTTTCCTGTTAAAATTTGAACAATTTTCTTCCATGTACTGTCATCAATTTCTATAGTACCCTTCTGAACAACAAAATTCTTATGGTACTTTGTTTTATCGCCAATCTCATTTACATTATTACCGCCCGTAAAAATACTTTTTTCTTTATTATCAGGATTTGCCTTATTATGCTGGTTAATTTTATTTTGAGCATTATTAACTTCTGCCATAACCTTTTGCCAGCTGGCTAAGTCTTTATTTTTAATATTTTTAGCACCTATTGCATCTTGAATAGCGTATGTAATGCCCTGGCCGTCGCCAATATTTATACTTACCATAAAGCTCCTCTAAATTACGTTATATTTATATAAACACCTGCAAAAAGAGGCAATTTCAAGATAAATATATTTTGTTACAAAAATTAACTAAACAAAATGCCGGACAAATACCTCTCTCCGGTATCAGGTAAAATCGGGACAATTAACTTATTCTCATTATCACGCATTTTAGAGAATTCTAAAGCTGCAAAAACTGCGGCTCCGGATGAAATTCCGCATAAAATCCCCTCATACGAAGCAAGTTTTCTTGCTGTTTCGACAGCATCAATATCACCCACGGGATAAATAATATCAACAACATCTCTGTTAAAATTTCTCGGGACGAAATTTGCACCTATTCCCTGAATAGCATGCTGCCCCGCCGCTTTACCCGCTAAAACCTGTGAACGAAAAGGTTCAACAGCTACAATTTTTATGTTCGGATTTTTTTCTTTTAATCTTTTTCCTATTCCTGAAATTGTGCCGCCGGTGCCAACGCCTGCAATAACAATATCAACTTTACCGTCAGTATCATTCCAGATTTCTTCGGCAGTTGTTTTTTCATGTATTTCAGGGTTTGAGGGATTATTGAACTGCATAGGAATAAATGAATCGGGAATTTGCTCTTTAAGTTCCATAGCTTTGTCAACTGCTCCCTTCATACCTTTGTCACCCTCAGTCAAAACAAGTTCGGCACCAAAAGCCTGCAGCAGTTTTCTGCGTTCCAAACTCATTGTTTCGGGCATTGTCAAAATCATCTTATACCCTTTAACGGCACAAACCATGGCAAGACCTATACCGGTATTTCCGCTTGTAGGTTCAATTACAACGGCACCGGGTGTTAAAAGCCCTTTCCTTTCCGCATCTTCAATCATATTTAATGCAGGTCTGTCTTTTATTGATCCGCCGGGATTAAAACTTTCCAATTTTGCAGCAACGGCTGCATATCCGTCTTCATTTAACTTGTTTATTTTTACAAGCGGTGTTTTGCCTATTAAATTTAAAATGTTTTCTGATATTTCCATTTGCCAGCTCCTATTTTAAATATTATAAAAGGGTTGATTTTTAGTCAACCCTTTCTGATTTAACTATTTAGCTTCCGGAGCAGGAGGTTCAGGGAACGGACCTTCAGGTCTGGGGCCGGGGCCTTCAGGGCCAAACCCCGGACGCGGTCCGTCAAAATGCGGATGTCCGCCTTTTTTATGTCTTTTTTCAAAGTTTTTACGGCCTTCTTCTTTCATTTTTCTCAATTCTTTTAACTGTTTTTTAGTCAAAATTGCTTCAAATTCCTGCATATTTTTCATACGAAGTTCATGCGCAGCACGTTTAAGGGCTTTAATTTCTTTATGAAGCTCTGCAAGTTTTTCCTGCTGCATTTCGACTGCCATTCTTGAACGTTTAACAGCGTCTGCTTCCATACGTTTTTCTTTTAATTTTTCCATAATAGGTTTCATTTGTTCGTGACCTTTTTGGCGGATTTGTTCTGCCTTAGCTTTCTGTTCATCTGTTAATTTCAGACGTTTTTCAAAAGCTTCCTGACGTTTTTTAAATTCCGGGTTCATAGGAGGCTTTTTGCAATGAGGAACAGCCGGTGCAGCAACAGCAGGTGCTGCCGGTTCAACAGCTTTTTGAGCTGCATTTTCTTCTGCATAGCACATTGCTGTTGACGCAAATACCAATACACTTGCCATAATTAAAGATTTTTTCAACATAACTCTTAATCCTTTCTTTTTTACAGTAAATCCTTAAGCAAAACTGCTAATTCTTTTTTTGCATTGTACAATCTTGATTTTATCGTCCCGACGGGACATTTTAGTTTATATGCGGCATCTTCGTATGAATAGCCGTATATTTCGCATAACATTACGGTTTGTTTAAATTTTGGTTTTAGAGAGTTTACGGCATCTAATATTCTCTTTTGCCTGTCATTGCTTATTAATTTAAGTTCGGGAGCAGCCTTTCTGTCTTTTACGGAATTCAGGATTTCCTCATCAGATGTTACACAATCCTGATTTCTTTTTTGCACTGATTTCAAATAATCCTTTGAAACATTTTTTGCGATAGTGTTTATCCAGCTTTTAAATGCACCCTGTTCTTTGTATCTGTGCGCATTTTTCCAAACCTTCACATACACTTCTTGTTCTAAGTCTTCATTTGTTTCTTTTGTAATAAGTCTTATAATACTTCTTACATTATTTTGATTGCTTCTTATAAGCTGTTTAAAATCCATTAATTATTCCACCATTAATAACCCGTAAGAATCAACGGGAAAACCGTAATCGTCAGCACTTAACGTTGTTCCGTATCTAATAATATCCGCAACGTCAGTATTAAAATTTACTACACCCAGAGCGGTTCCGCTGAATAAAATTGCAAATACCGCACAAGCCATTTTTAATCTTGCAGTTTTTTTCCGCTGATTTCTATAGTAAGGCTTTACTTCATTAAGCAAACCCGAAACTTTATCCATTAATTCCTGTTCCTGAGCACAATCCATACAGGTCTCAACATGCCGTTTCAGATTTTCATCGCTGCCGAAAGTAAATAATGCTTCATATTTAGTACATTTTTTTATCATTTTTTTACCTCTATACTTATATAACGATAACGGAACAAAAAAGTTCATTTGATAAAAAAATTTCTTCGTAATATTATAACATATGTTACAAACACTAGCAAAAAAATTTTTTTTTGATTTTTAAATTAGCTGGACAAAAATCATGGCGTTAACAGAGTTAATAAAAAAGACTTGTAAATCACTGGGCGAAAATAACAAACCGACTTATGTCGTAATGGCAATTGCGGCTGTTAAAGGGATTTGCCGTCCGATGTTTACAATGATGGATAAGACAGAAAATCCGGAAACTAAAAAATATACGGCATTAAGGGAAGGCTTGACAGAAGTAATTGCAATTCCCGCATACTGGGCATGCGGAGAGATTGCAGGCAAATTTGCAAAAAAAACTTTTAGCAGTGATGCGGCACTTGCAGGCAGAGCAGAAAAAAACCTTATGTTTATAGGTGTTTGCACAGCTGCTTTATTTGTAATCCCTGCATTATGTTCGGCAGCAATAAAACCTATTATGGATAAAATGGGCTTAAAAGCTCCCAAGAGTCATGATAAAGATGTTAAACAACCGGATACTCCAACTGTTATGCCGCCTGTACAATTAAATTCGCAAACGGCAAAACTTAATACTTATCCGAGAATGAGTACTTTCACAAGCAGGCCTCAAATCGGCCTGAGGGTAGGCGGCTTATGATAGGAGCAGTTAAGAGTTTAGTCACAAGTTCACAGCTTGCAAGTATAGCACAAAACACAACGCAGTCTGTTGCGATTGAAACAACTTTAAAATCAATCGGCAGACCCGGATTTATATTAATAGATAAAGACATTGATGCTGACACAAAACAATACGCCGCAGCAAAAGAATTCCTTTATCAGGCAACCTGCCTTGCAGTATATATGGCATTAATTGTACCTGTTTTCAAAAAAGGCGGATTTAAAATCGCAAAAGAAAAAATATTTAAAAATACTGAAGGGTTTGAACATTTTAAAGACGTAAAAGAATACATGCATTACAGAAAGCTTGCAGATAATCCTTCCTTAAACAACAGACTTAAAACTCTTGAGAAAGAAAAGCTGAATGACAAAACTAAAATTAAGGATAAATATGACACGGCTTTGCTTGAAGAACTTGAAAAAGAAAAACCTGAAAAATTTGCCTATGTAAAAGGGGCAGTTGAATTAAGCAATATTATAGGTTCGGTTCTGGGTTTGGCAATTATTGCACCGCAGGTAAGCCATGCTTTCATTCACCCCGCACTCAGATTTTTAGGACTTGAGGACAAAAAGGCGAAAGAAGCACAGCAGACTGCAAAACTTGATACTAAAGCTTAATAAGTCATCTCCCAGTTGTCATTTAATATTTTACCGAAACAGCCCCACCAATCACCGCCTGCGGTATTACATAATGTTTGGAATAATTCTTCTCTTTTCTCAGTTGACAACGGAGCAGTTAATGTCCCATTTGAATCACTATCATCAATTAAACCATTATTATAAATTTTTAAAGCAAATAAATCACGTCCCATTATATTAGGTCCGTTAGAAGAATTTATATCAATATGAGCTGTTAGATTTCCATTTACATCAGGAGCTTCAATATTAATAGCTGCACCACTTGCTAATACATATTTATAAGTATCACCCTTTAGCAGATTTACATAATTTGTACCATGCATATCATGATAATCCTTTGCAAAACAAGGCTCAACATCTGTTCCGCAATCATTTACAACTTTAAAATATGTTTTTACAAAATTCCTAACCGCATCTGAACTATTCAAACCGGCTTCTTTGTAATTTAAAGCATTCCTATCCGTCTGATACTGCATAAGAGCCTGTTGCAGCTCATTATAAACTTTGTGTAACTGTGTTACATAAGTTTTGCGCTGGTGATTTTGCATTAAACTCGGAACGGTCATCGCAGATACTACACCGATTATGCCTAAAGTTACAAGTACCTCTGCAAGTGTAAACGCAGGAGCTGAGCCTAAAGTACGCCCCCCCCCCGCGTGGCTGAATTAAATAAGTTTTCCATTTTTGCTCCTTTCTTTTATTGGCAATATTTATACTTACCCGAATGTGGCGGGTACAGCGGCTACGCTGGCTGCTAATTTCTTGACTATATTTTATTTTAACGTATTTTAGTTAAATATTCAATAGAACGTTGTGAAATAAGCTCAGCTTTTAACTTTTTATTTTTTCTTTCCTTTTTAGGAAGCTCTACAGGAGAAACAATTCCCCAATTTGAATTTATCGGTTGAAATTTTTCATGATTTTCGTCGCTTATATAATGTGTCAATGCGCCAAGCATAGTTTCTTTTGGAAGTATTAACAAATCTTCGCCGTTAATCAATCGCGCCATATTTATTCCCGCAAGCATGCCTGTTGCGATTGATTCCGTATAACCTTCCGTTCCCGTAAGCTGGCCGGCAAAAAATAAATCCTTGCGTTTTCGTGTTTGCAGCGATGCATTCAATATTTCAGGCGAATTAATAAAAGTGTTTCTGTGCATAACACCGTATCTTACTATATTAACATTTTCTAAACCGGGAATGGCTTGCAGCAGCTCTTTTTGAGCACCCCATTTTAAGTTTGTCTGGAAACCGACTAAATTAAACAATGTTTTAGCAGAGTTATCCTGACGAAGCTGAACAACCGCATAATTTTTTTCACCCGTTCTTTTATCAACAAGCCCTACAGGTTTCATAGGTCCAAATCTTAATGTATCAAATCCGCGGGAAGCAAGCACTTCAATAGGAAGACAGCTTTCGAAAAATTTTGCATTTTTTTCAAATTCCTTTAACTCTATTTTAGGAGCGTTAATCAGAAGATTATAAAATTTTTCGTATTCTTCTTGGTTCATCGGACAGTTAATATATGAAGCTTCGCCTTTATCATATCTGCTTGCCCAGAAAGCTTTGTCAAAATTTATACTGTCTTTTTCAACAATCGGTGCTATTGCATCAAAAAAATGAAGATGTTCGCTTTGCGTAAATTCCTTTATTGAAGCGGCAAGGTCTTCCGAAGTCAAAGGACCCGATGCCATTATGGTGTAACCTTCGGGAATTTTTTTAACTTCTTCTTTTATAATATTTATGTTTTCATCTGCCTGAATTTTTTTTGTTACTGTTTCTGAAAAAAGCTCCCTGTCAATCGCAAGCGCATTGCCTGCAGGAACTGCACATTCACGCGCGATTTTAATCAGCTCGCCTCCGAGAAGCTCCATTTCTTTTTTAAGCAGCCCTGAAGCATTCGAGCAATCCGAAGCCCCCAGACTGTTTGAGCATACAAATTCCGCAAACTTATCCGTTTTATGCGCTCCTGTTGTTTTTTGAGGACGCATCTCATATAAATTAACCTTTAAACCATGTTTAGACAGCTGCAGGGCAGCCTCTGAACCTGCCAAACCGGCACCGATTACATTAATTTCCATAAAAAAAGTTTATATCGGACAAAAATTAGTGTCAATTTTATAGACAATCGGGTGATTTTTTATCTATCATTAGAGTTTATTACAGATTTGTAAAATTATTATTATATTTGTAGTAAAAAACTTGCAACTTTACAACAGATTAAGTATAATGAATACACTTAATACATTTATGACCTTTTGTTAATTGTTAATTTTCTTAAAAATTCACTCACAAAAAAGCAATAAGTGTAAAAGACAAGTTTTTTAAATATATGTGTAGTTATGAAAATTTAAAGTAGGGACATGTCAGTAAAAGCAATAAATTCATCAACAAGTGCTGCCAAACACAACAGCCTTAATGACCGTCAAAAATTAAACAATCAGCAATCTTTTACAGGAAGCTTCAATCCTGTTGTAACTTTAATGGATGCTATAGATAAAGGCGGATTTGCGGCATCATTTATTGCTCAAGACGGTATCGGCATGGTTGCCCCGAGAATTTACGAAGGGTTAAACAGAAACAGAAAACAGGATGAAAACGGTAAAAAGACAGGTCCTTTGAACTGGGAATTTGCAAGACGTGAAGGTATTCGTGAAATCTTAAGCGGCCCGAGCGCATTTTTAATCCCGATGGGAATTCTTGCCATTTTGAAAAAAACTTCGGGAACTGCAAATAATGTTCACGTAAGTCATATTGAAGCTTTAGGCCAAAACTTTGCCGAATATGCCGCTAAAAATTCCGAGCAGCTTAAAGATGCCGCCGCTTTCAAAAGGGGCTATTATGCGCAAGTTATGGAAAATGTCCTTCATAATTCCACAGATAAAAGTCTTAAAGATGAAGAATTAAAACAAACAGCCCGAAAATTTGCAGATAAGCTTGTTGATGCGGAAATTAAACGTGCTGATAAAGATAAAAAAGGTGCAAAAAACTTATTGGGCGAAATTGTTGATGAGTATATGAAAATCCGTAAACAGCATGCTGCACCTTCAAGTAATGAGTTGGCGGCTGTTATGCATGTAAACGGAAAAGAAAAACCGCTCGGAACAAATATAAGAACACTTATACAAAGTTTAACCGATTATAGCGGAGACGCATTAGAAAAGGTTAACAAACATCTTGATAAAAATGCAGCAGGCAGTATTGATGAATATATTAAAAAATTCAATACTCACAGAGCAGGTACAAGAGTTATTTCAAACCTCGGCATGTGGGCTGCCGTTGTTGGCTTCTATACATTAATTCCTAAATTATATAATCTCGGACTTAAACATGACCCCGGATTAAAAGGTTTAGTAGATGAAGGCGCAGAAAATCAGGAAAATAAAACCGCAGGCAAAAAAGAAGAAACCAAAACTTCAGATAACAAAGATAAAAATGTAGCTTTTACCGGTGGACTTTTCTCTAAAACAGGTGAAGCTGCCATGAAAAACGGCGGAATCGGAAAAATATTAAAGAATTTTGAATTCAACGGTGCTTCAATGTCAGTTCCTGCAATGCTCACTTTATTGTTCGGCTTCTGCCTGCCGCCGAGATATGTAAATGCAAAAAGCGATAAAGAACGTAAAGAAATCCTTGTACGTGATATTTCAAGCTTTACCGCCATATTATTCGGAGCTAAAGCTCTGTCTAGAGGATTTTCTGATGTATTTGCAAATGCTTCAGGATTTGCTTTAAATGTTAAACCGGAAAATCATAATAAAAACTTATGGAATAAATTCAAAAATTACTTCACTGCAGGTTCAGGTGTTGAAGTGTTAACAAGTGAACAAATCGTATCTAAATACAGTAATATCGGAGAATATAAAGACGGTATTAACGGTTTCTTTAACTTCCTGCAGGAAAACGGCGGAGATGTCAAAAAGATATTGCTTAATGTCGATAAAGATGTTAAAGCAAGTGCAGAAAGTATTATGAATAAATTCAACGGTAAATCACTTAAAGATGCAACTATTGATGAAATTCATGAAGCATTCAAAAAAGCTAAAGGCTCCGATGCTCTTGAAAGAATCTACACTGTATTCTCTAAAGCTGACAATAAGTTTGTTAACAGAGCAAAAACATTCAACAGCGCATTCGGATTTGCATCTACACTTATTCTTGTTCCTGCGTTTATGATGTGGCTTGCAAGATACTGTGAAAATATGACTAAAAAAGCTATTGCTAAGGAAAAAGAAGAAAAAGAGAAAGCAGCTGCAGCAAATGCACCCGGCCCAACTCAATCTCAGCCCGCAGCAACAGTTAATGCAGCACCTGCAGCCGTATCAGAACCATCTACAATTGTTGCAACAAACAAACCTTCAATGGCAGGTTTTTTAAACAAATAATTATAATAAAAAATCCCACATTAAGTGGGATTTTTTGATTAGTAATTCATTTCCCAATTATCATTTAAAATTTTACCGAAGCAGCCTTTGAACTCAGAATGTGATTGACATCTAGCATATTTTTCTTCTCTTAAGGTTGAAGCATTACTTGCAACGGTACATTCTTTCATTGCATTACAGGATGGGGCAACACCCTCTTCATCAATTGTTCCGTCTTCATAATACATAACTACATAAGCATCTCTTCCCGCAATATTAGGACCTTTTAATCCGTTAATATCAATAAAAATATGACCGTATTTTATTCCGTTAACTTTGTCATTATGAAATGTCTCAATACATACAGAGGCACCGCTGCCAAGTACACCACAATTCACATCAGGCCACCAGTTATTTACTAAAGTAACACCATTAAGGTTTTTATATTTTGCATCATAAACACAAGGTTCTTCAAGCGTGTCACAAACAGTTACCGTCTTAAAATATGTTTTTAAAAAATTATTTACTGCAGTTTGATCGCTTAATCCTGCTTCCAAAAGAGTTAAAGCATTATTATCATTTTTAAATTTGACAAAAGCCTGATTAAGTTCATTATAAACTTTATGTAATTGTGTTACATAAGTTTTACGCTGATGATTTTGCATCAATGAAGGCACGGTCATCGCAGATACCACGCCTATGATACCTAAAGTTACAAGTACCTCTGCGAGGGTAAAACCCTGAACGGAGCTTAGATTACGCCCCCCCCCCGCGTGACATAATTAAATAAGTTTTTCATAATCACTCCTTTCATACTATACTTTATAAGTATAAAGTATTTTTATGAATTTTTCAATATAAAAAAAGAACCTCTTTCGAGGTTCTTTACTTAATCTTTAATTAAAGCATTTATATCTGCAACCATTGCATCAGGATCAAACCCGTGAACCTTTGCGCCTGCTTCCAGATTTTCAAAATGAGCAGCTGCACATCCTATACAGCCCAATCCGTATTTTTGGAATACTTCAATGCTTTCGGGACATTGCTGAACAATATCCATAATGTTCATATCTTTAGTAATTTTACCAGCCATAATATTTTCTCCTTATATTGACTTTACATCTGATTTCATTAAAAACATTATACAATAAAAAAGAAGGATGTGTATTTTTATGGAATTTCTGAAAAAATTATTTAAAGATGATGACAAAGTAATCGGGTTATGCAGTTTTAAGAAAAAAACTCCTAAAGTTTATTCTTTCACACCCGATTTCAGTGCAACTAAATTAATTTACAACACAAATACAAAAAATAACTTTTTATTATCCTAAACAATATAATCTGGTACCCTTAGGAGGATCCCCGAGAGCATTCTCATATACTATACCATTAGGTTTATCAGGATTTGCATTTCCAAAGTTAAACGTATTTTTTACAAAATTATTATCCCTGTATACCGCATTACCGTGATTGCTTACCCTGTTTCCCCAACTTGTACCAAGAAGTTTTTGTATTGACATAAATTTATCCCCAAAATTTTCCCTTATATATATAAAGAAAAGCAGGAGATAAAAATTGCTTTTATATTACGATATATTAAGCAAGTAAATCTAAATGTCTTGCCTGTGTCTCACTTCCGATTACTCTCGGATGATTTAAATTATAATTTTCATTTGTTTGTTGAGCAAATAAACCTGCATCAAACCGCCTTACAGCTTTATCTTGACGATTATTATTGTCAAAAAGGTTAACTGCATTTACTCTAAAAATATTATTCGGCTGTACTGCTTCAATTCCGTTCATAATAGTCCTTACCATTAATAAAAATCAAAAATAAGTATATTTTCAGTTTTTAAAAATATTGTTACAAAATTAACAAAAGTAATTATTGGTCACTTTCGTGATGGTCATTATCTTTCATTAATTTCGCAAAGTCTGAAGGTTTTATACTCTGCACAAATTTCTTAAATTCCTGAGCTTCTTCCTCGTCTTTTGCAGAATCTGTTGAAACAGAACCGTTTGATATAACATTAGCCGTAACAAAAATAGGAGCATCTACTCTTATAGCAACCGCAATCGCATCGGACGGCCTTGAATCAATCTCTAAAACTTGTCCTTCACTATTTGATAAAAATAAAGTTGCATAATAAGTATCTTTTTCCACATCATTGATTTCTATTTTATCAAGTGTATAACCGGTTTTCTCAATAATATTAATAATCAAATCATGTGTCATCGGGCGTGCAACGGATAAATTTTCAATTTTTCTGATTATCGCACTGGCTTCGGCAGACCCTATCCAAATAGGCAAAGCTTTTCTGTTTTCTTTATCATGTAAAACAACTATCGGGGAACCAGTTCTGGTATCAAGAGCAATTCCCATAACTTTCATTTCAATCATTAAAAACGCCTTTCTATGTAACTTTTATCAATATTTTAACTTAATAGCAGATATCGGTCAAGACTAAATGCTTTAAATAATAATAAATAAAATATTTACGAAAAAAAATATTTATGTTATTATACTTATATGCACATGTCGTGACATTGAGTTACGCATAATTTAATAAGAAATGGAGTAATGGCCGAGTGGCTGAAGGCGGCACCCTGCTAAGGTGTTATGTGGAGCAATCTGCATCTAGGGTTCAAATCCCTATTACTCCGTTTTTTAGTCCAGAACTAGAGAATCAGTGAAGATTGAATTATTAGAAACCGTGTATTTTAACAGGTAGTTTAGGAATTTGGAACAGTTTAGGAATAATCGCTAAAACTCAAATATAATGGGTATTTTGGCGGTCGGAATGTATTTAAACGTCCAGTTTGATTATAACAGACAGTTTGATTTTTAAGGTAGAAACCCTTGATTTTACTAGATTTTAGCCGTCGGAAGTTTTGTGATTTGCGAAAAATCAAACTGGACGAAAACGGACTTTTTTTGGAAAAAACAGACAGTTTGATTTTACCATTAAAACTCAATAATAGCGGGGTATTACACCTAGTTTGATTTTTAACAGACAGATTGATTTTTTTGGGCAAGTCCGTTTTCAAAAAAGGTCGGTAAATTTTTTTTAAGGTCGGTAATTTTATGAATTGAAATTTATGTATAAAGCTTTTAAATTATCGTCTGATGTCTTTCGTTTTATTTTATTTATTATTATAGGATAATGCTCTAAATGATATTTGAGAGTCTCATTCAGTCTGCTGAACACTTTTCCGTTATATTGCCAGTTAAATTTAGATAGCCCCTCAAGAGGAAATTCATCATTTAAAAACTCTTTGATTGTTTGGATGCGGTTATAACCATCAATAATAAAGCTTTCTTGTTTATTCGGTTCATAAATAAATAATTGTTGTACAAATAAACCAAAGAACAATGATTCTATAAAATTATTTTTTTGTTTTGTAGTCCATTTTCGTTCATCATTGAAATATTTATTTAAATTCTGATATTCAGGCATTAACAAATCTTTTGCATTTATATTTATTACTTCGATTTTGCATTGTTTCAATGCATCTTCAATATTTATAACTTTGCTCATAAAGTCATATTAGCACAAAATAATTGATACAAAAGCGACATACATTCACTCTTAGCGAGCTAATGCGAGCTTTAGAATGATGGATGCAAAACTCTAACATACAAGCAATCTTTGATTGCGTAAGTATGTTAAGAGTTGTTGCCAAAGCTCGGAAGTGGTGTTCAAATTCTTTGTCTTCAGAGCTAATGTGTGTGTACGATGAAGAATGAATATATAGATATAAATAAGATAGCAAAGATTAAAGGATTAAAAAGCACACGCAGTATAAGGATTGCAATACAAAAAGGCAAGTACGAGGCTCGTGAAGTAACAGTTTTCGGCGGTAAATCGTATGAGATTTTATATTCATCCCTTGAACCTGAAATACAGGAAAAACTTGAAGACGAGGAAATGAAATGTACAGCATTAGTTCCTGTAAACAATAAACCTCAAACCCCTTCATTTATGTCAGAAAAAGCAAGGATGACGGCATTAGCAAGGGTTGATGTGGTTAACGAATTATTAAAAGTCAGAACGCAATACAAAACTAAAAAAGAGGCTGATTCTGTATTTTTAGAATTATATAATTCAGGTCTTTTACTTCCATCGGTTTACAAATTTTTAGGAAGTATCTCAATCGGAACTTTGCATCGTTGGCTAGGGGCTTATGAAGAAGCAAAAGATTACAGAAGTTTAATACCGGGATATAAAGTTAGCAAACAGAATGAATATAACTCAATTCTAAATGATGAAATGAAACAGGTGTTTTTAAAATTCTTACTGCATCCGAATAAATTCAGCTTAAATAAAGCGGTACATTTAAGTAAAAGCATTCTTGAAAAACGAGGATATGAGGCATTACCTTGTGATTTAAGTTTTAAAAGATTTGCTGAACACTACAAAAAAAATAATTATGACAAATGGGTTTTATTTAGAGAAGGCGAGAAAGCATACCACGATAAAGTGGAAGCATATATTGAACGGGATATTTCAGTGCTTAGTGTCGGCGATGTCTTAATAGCAGACGGACACGTTCTGAATTTTCAAGTTATTAATCCATTCACCGGCAAGCCAACGAGAGCAACACTCGTTGGCTTTTTAGATTGGAAGTCAACCGCACTTGTAGGTTATGAAATTATGATGACTGAAAATACCCAATGCATAGCATCAGCACTTAGAAATGCCATTATTAATTTAGGTATGATTCCAAAGGTTGTATACCAAGATAACGGCAGGGCTTTTAAAGCGAAGTATTTTCAATCTTGTGATTTTGACGAGGAGGGCTTTAACGGAGCGTATGCAAATTTAGGGATACGCTCCGTTTTTGCTAAACCGTACAATGCAAGAGCTAAAATCATAGAGCGATTCTTCCTTGAATTTCAGGAGGAGTTTGAAAAAATGATGCCAAGCTACATCGGAACAAGTATTGAAGATAAGCCGGCGTGGATGAAACGGGGTGAGAAGTTACACCGTGAAATGCACAGAAAGATGAATAAAAACTACATTCCGACTGTTCAGGAAGTTATTAAATATATTGATTGCTGGATTGATTACCATAACTCAAAACCTTGTCCGAATGATAGAGATATGACAATTAAAGAGTGTTTAAATACCGTTCAAAAGCAAGACATTGATAAAAATATTTTGAACGACCTGATGATGAAAACGGAAGCAAGAACAATAAACAAACATGGAATAACGTTCCTCGGAATGCATTACAGAAGTGACGTTATACTTGGACTTCGGGATAAGGTTTATGTCCGCTACAGCTTGTTTGACCTTTCAAAGGTTCATGTTTATTCAATGAAAGGTGAATTTTTATGCGTTGCACATAGGGTACAAAAAGTTCACCCGATGGCAAATGTTCTCGGCACTGTTAAAGATATGGAGGAATACAAACAGCAGTACCAAAGACAGCAACGACAGTTTAAGAAGGCTAAAAAAGAGTTTCAAAAATACTTTCCTACCGAAAAAACAGAGGTTTTGGAAATTGAAGGGGTAAATGTAAATGAAAAAATTGACACTATAGTAATCCCTGAGACAAAACCAAAACGTGAACGGAAGCAAACACCTCGTGAACAGCAGATGAACAAGCCGATTTTTAATTCTAATTATGAAAAGTATGAGTGGCTTATGTCAAACGGGACAACAAATCCTGAAGACAGAAAATGGCTTGCTGACTATATGAGAAGTGATGAATATTACAATTTATACGGAGATTAATTATGAATAATACAAAATTTGTAAAAACAAAAAACGTCAAGCGATTTGTAGCTTTGATGGATGAACTCCAAAATCTGCCGCCGAATATTCCAAAACTTGCATTAGTTTACGGCGACCATGGGCTTGGTAAGACCAAAGCTATTATTTGGTGGGCGACAAGAAACGATGCGGTTTATGTCAGAGCAAATAATGAAATGACGCAGAACGGTTTATTACAAGCTATTGTGGATGAACTCGGGGAACGACCGCTGTATTTAATGCAGGAAAATTTTAAACTTATCCTCAAACATTTAAAACGAGATCCCAAAATAATCATAGTTGATGAGGCTGACTACCTCTTCAGCGGTAAAAACGTAATAGAAATTTTGAGAGATATTCAGGACTCGACAGGATGTCCTGTTGTTTTATCCGGGATGGGAGTGATGGATAAAAAGATTGCAAGGTTCAAGCACTTTGAAGACAGAATCTTTAAGAAACTAAAATTCGAACAATTTAACAGTTCAGATATTAAAGAAATTATTAATGAGCTTACCGAGCTTAATTTTACTGAGGATGCAATAGAATATCTTGCAACACGTACAAACCAATTCAGACAGCTTGTTAAGCTCATTAACAGGATTGAAAAAATATCTGAAACAAACAAATTTGATAAAATTGACGAATACACTTTGAAAGGAATAATTAATGAAAGACAAACTACTTTCCCTATGCAGACGATTAAAAAACTTTACGAGTGAAGAAATACTAAGCTATCTTGAAATAGAAGAAAATATGCTCGATAGAGGACTATTATTTTTAATAGAAGAAGGTTGTATTGAAAAACATAAAGGAGTCTATTCTTATGTAAAATCATCTACTGCACAAAATAATATTAAAGTACAAAACAAAAATTTACATCTTATGTTTCAGTATCATTCTCAAGAAACTATAGATTTAATTATTAAATTATTTTGCCTTAAAATACCATCGCAAAAGGCATACCATTTGGTAAACTTGAGTCAAGCCTGTATTGTCGGTTTTTATAAAGAATTTAGGAAATTAATCTATGAACAACAACTTAAAATACTCTTAAATTTTTTCTTTGAAAAACCACAAATCGGGAGGTATAGAATATTTTTTGAACAATATGCATATTTTTATATTTATAATAACCAAGTTTTTGTTACAGATAAATTACTTAAAGGACAGAATGAAACGAGTTTTAATAAAGCAGAAATCAAAGAATTTAAAAAGGTCTATTGTTATCTATCAAGAATAGTTAGTCATAATAAAAATGAAGTTAACTTGTATCACAATCTGGCAGAATATATCTGGCGAAAAGAACGAACATTTGAAGATTTGTATCAGGATTTAAAGAAAAATTTACTTAATATTTTTTAATAAACTTTTCCCCGATTTTTTTTATTAAAAACTTTTAATACTCATAGTTTGTAAAAATTGAATTAAACAATTTTACGACCACTTTGACGGTAAAGTGTATGTTTCATTCTCAGGTGGAAACTTCACGATTATTGCATAAATAAACTCGGATGCGGCAGAGTTCTTGATTTTATAGGAGTGAAGTATTAATGACAGTCGAACTTAAGGGATTATTTAAACTTGCTCCGACTGCCGCAATTAAATATTTTCAGAAAAAAGGAAATTCGTATTCGTGGGATTGGTACGACCTATGGGAAGATGCTCATAAAAAACTTTTACAGTTGCAAAAGTTATGCGAGAAGATATATTAAAAGATATTCGCACTTCATTAGACAAAGCACTGTCAGAAGGTAAAACGTTTCATGAATTTCAAAAAGAACTCAAACCAACCCTGCAAAAGAAAGGTTGGCGGGGTGAGCAGATTGTTGTTGATTCTAAAGGTAACGCAGCAAAAGTTCAACTCGGCTCAATGTACAGATTAAAAACCATCTATGCAGTTAATATGCAGACTTCATATATGACGGGGCGGTACAAAACGCAGATGGATAATGTTGACAATAGACAATATTGAGAATATGTCGCTGTCCTTGATAAAAGAACCAGACCTGAACACGCCCAGCTTCATGGTTTGATTTACATATATGATGATCTTCTTGGCAAATTTTTACCCTCCGAACGGTTTGAGATGCAGTTGCAGGGGTAATCCTCATACCAACGTAACGATTTGTAAAGTTATATATTTACATAGCAACTTATTTCTTGTTTATGTTTTAGCATGAAAAAAAAGGGGTAATATGAAAATACAATTTCACACATATTCTATTGGGAATATTAATAAACAACAAAACTCTACTAATAACATAAATAAAAGTTTTGCATTACAACCAAATTTCAATGATAATAAACCTGACTTTTTTATGAAATCAGTAGATGGAATTTCTTTTAGTGGAGTTGAGAAGAAAAATAATAAAAAAGATATTTTATCTGATTTAGAAGCTATAGGTATTGTTGGAGCTCCATTTGTTTTATCAATAGGAGCAGGAACTTATGTTATGAACAGAATGAATCCTAAAGATATATTTCTTCCTGATGGTACGTATTTTATGAGTACAGATCAACTAAAGACTGATGCCATCACGGTTGATTCAGATGAAGGAATTCTAAAAATAGAAGGTACTCCAATTGATATTGATGCTAGTAAGTACGATATTTCTGATTTTGAACATGGTATATTTAAAAATTTTGATGGTTCTGTAGATATAGATCTTGCAAATAATAAGTATATTGATATGGAAAAAGGTGTTGTTATTGATCCTGACCATAATTTATCATTTGTACAAGATGAAACAGGTATTCTCCATAATTTAGCCTTACCCGATTTGAATTCTCCTAATTTTAAGGGAGCTTCTATGGGAACTGCTAACCCAATTCAATGGAAACAAACAAGACAGGAATATATACAGGACAATAATTCTAGACCAGAAGATGATTTCAGCAATATTTATTCTGGAGAGAAAAGAATTCCTCATTCTGCAATTGATAGAGTTGTAGATCCTGATGATAACAGAAAATTGGCACAAAAAATTATGGACTTTTTTAATCCGCTTTCTCCTGATAGTCGTTTTAGCCATTTATACGATAAATCTAAAAGTTATGATATGTTTGGACGAGAAATTTTAACCATTAGTAAGCCAGACGGAAGTGTTTCTAAAGTCGCTATTGATGAAGATCTTAAGGGTATTTTAGATAAATATCATCTAAAGGAAGATTCTCTGGGAGAAATTGCAGACTTTTTTGATAAAATTAAATTAAAGGAATATTTATTAGAATATCATCCGGCATCAAATCTTGATGTAGGGTTACACTTGGATTCTTTCCAAGAATTTCTTCACAGAATAAGTGAAACCCATTCTGATGTAGCTGATATTATTCAAAATGATGCAATTACTGAAACCATAAGTAATCCAGATACGCATACATCATTCCTTGAAACTTGTAAAGAAATATTTGATAATTTAATAGGCTAAATAAAAGATGAAAATTTCTGCAATAAAATACTATAATAATATCAATAATTCTTACTTTAGTGGACTATATATAAATAAGCCTTCCAATGGCAATATAGAACTGGGATTTCAATCTCCAACACTTGAGAACCTTTCAGACTATGAATTTGCTGAAAAATATTATAATAAAAAACTGGATGAAGATGGGAAACTTTTTGATAATGAGAAAAGTTTCTTAGATGTCTTTGAAAATAATAAAGCTAGAAATGTATTATTTACATTTTTAAGGAAACGTGCTCAAGAAGAGCTCTTTGAATTAAACTCAAAAACGAATCTTACGGAAGGTGAAAAAAACAAAAAAGAAGGCTTAAAGGAAATTATAAAAGCCTTTCCACAATCTGACCAGATTATAGCTGCTAATCGAATTCCAAAAGAAATCTCTTTTGGTGGAGTTCTGACTCCTGAACAAAAAAAGAAATGTCATATAGCTATTCATAGTGCAAGTGCTGCTTGCGGTACAATATCAGCGACTATGGGGGAAGGTGCTGCGGTTGGAGCAGATACAGCTTTTTTACGTGGGACACAAGCCCTGATGTTTCTGTATTTACAAAATTTATTAAACGTTAATCCTGCTGCAAGCCTCATGTATGCAGGACGACAGTATGTAATGGGCTCATATATAGGTGTTAGAGGTGCACAAGTTCTTTTAAGTTGGCTTGGAATCGGTACTCATGTAGCAACAGCGGGTACTGCTTCCGGTCCTGTTACCGGTGCTGTCAGAGGAATAAATTCTGTATTAAGCACAGGCATCACAGAAAAAATGGGTTGGGGATATGTAAAAGCTTATGAACAAGATACTATGAATGCCAAGGATCAATTAATATCAACAGCCATTTATGGCGCAACAATGGGTATTTTACATTTTCATGATCACGGGATTCTTGATCCTTCTAATTCTTCAGATGTACAAACAGCCTTATCTAAAATTCCAAAGGAGAACGTTTCTATTTTAGGCGAAGTAATGCATACATTAACGGGTACCATTAATTTACCAAGAGCAGGGACTATGTTTACTGCAAGTTTTTTACAGGGTGTTCTTACTACTAAAAATCTGGATGAAAAATCAAAGAAAGAATATTTTAAAAATTTGGTTGGTATGGCACTTATGAATACTCTTTTCTATGAAACACTTAACATTCCAGAAGATAGTATTATAAGAGATGATGCACTACAAGCTATACAAAAAATGCAAGAAGAATTAAATAACACACCAGAAGTATTTAAAGAATTTCAAGAAATTCAGCAAAAAATTATTGATGATCTTAATCTTGAAAATCTAAACACAAGAGATTTTATCAAACAATTTAAGGATAAAGATTTATTGATTAACCTTGCTTTCACTACTGGAGAAGCAACAAATATCCTTGCAGATAAATGGCGAAAACGTAATTTCTCAATGTTAAAAGAAGCTAATGCGGCTGCTAACTCAAAAATAAAAAAAGAACAAGCGAGAGCAGCATATATAAATTCAAAATTAACCCCAGAACAGAAAAAAGAACTCGACAATGAACTCAATAAGATAGTATTAAAAACCAAAGAAGATTTAATTAATAAAACAAAATCTAATCATGCGTTGGGAAGAATAGCAGGATATGCAGGAACAAAGTCTTTATTAAATACTGTTTATATTACTCCAGTGAAAAATAAAGATGAAAATGCTGTCCCCAATTTATTATTATTTTACGGTCCAAGCGGTTTAGGTAAAACTGCAATCGGGTCAGCAATAGCAGAGGATGCTGGTACTAAATTTAAAAATAAAACAATAGGAATGGGAAATGAAAAGAAGACACTCGAATGGCTCAAGAAAAGGTTGGAAGAAGGAGAAGAAAATTATAACACAAATAAAAGATTCTCAATTATTCAATTAAATGAATTTGATGACTTCTTAAATGATACTCCTGATTTATTAGATGAATTTTTACAATTAGTTGATAACAGTGCAAAAAAATATCATACAACCAT
The DNA here is from genome assembly GCA_944324305.1 of Candidatus Gastranaerophilales bacterium. GTDB lineage: Bacteria > Cyanobacteriota > Vampirovibrionia > Gastranaerophilales > Gastranaerophilaceae > Stercorousia. Next base: position 156,999 of record CALUVV010000004.1, on the reverse strand, counting down.
ATTTTTAACAACTAACAATCCTTTACTAATAAATAGAAAAATTTTAAATAAGGTTGAATTAACAATTCCTATGGGGGTAGCATCAAAGAGTGATATTCGTGAGATTGTACAATATTATGTCAATAACAGAGAAATTGATGGCTATAACCTGGATGAAATTACTGACGAATTTGAACATGTAAAACCTGATTATATGTATAGTAATGCTCAAATAGAAAATATTATAGAGAAAAAATTACCTAAAAATCAATGTAACCAAAATGATTTTATTAATACAATACGCTCGGTAAAACCCTGCATTACAAAAGAAATAAATGAAAAATTTGAGAATGAACAGAAAATTTTAGAAAAGGAGAGTACTTAATGCTTATAAGTATTCCATCTAAAGACACTATAAATGAGTATAAATATTTAAAACGCAGTAAAAAAGAAGTTAATATAAATAAAACTTCAAAAAACTTAGATAGTTATGTTTATGACAAAACGCATAAATTTAACAATGCTAAAACATTGCTTTTATTAACTACAATGGATTTGTTGTATGCAGGTATTCATTTTAAAAGTAAAAATAAAAACTTTTTTAATAATTCTTTATTTATGGTGCTTTTGGCAAACGGTATTATTTTAAATTGTATATTTGATGAAGCAAAAAACAAAAAATATACTCTAAATAATAAAGATGAAAAGTTAAGATTGTATAATAGAAATGGAATAAATGCTATAGTTTAATGCTGATTTATACAAAATATTCATAGATAACTTTGCCATCCATTGTTATATTCCCAGTACATCTTAATTTATTATTATCAAGTTCTTTAATATTATCAGGTCTTGGAAATTTTATTGAATTAATATTTTTAAATTTTGGTATCTTTTTTATTGTATCAAAATTGTTAATTACAGCATGTATTGCATCTATATTTTGAGAATCTACCCATAAAATATTAGAACTATAAGAAAAATCTCCTAAATACAAGTCAACAAAATTTTGTTCAAATGGTACATATTTAAATCTGTATCCATCACTATCTTTTATTTTTTGAATATTAGATAAAATATAATTATTTTGAATTTTTTGTAATTCTTCTAAAGGAGCTTCCTTATCAATATTATATATTTTCACCCTATGTGGTTGCAATGCAATTGGATCAAGGTTTTCAGTGCTATTACAACTAAATATAATAGTTGTTTTATACTGCTTGCTTATTTTATCTAACATATCTTTTAAATCTCCGATTACTTCCTCGTTATCAGAGTCTTTTGATAGTAATTTGTCAAAATTTTCAACCCAAACAAGAGTTCTCTTACCGTTCTTGTTATAGTTTTCCTCTGCTTCTTCAAGAACAGTACGAATTTGGTCTAACCTTGTATAATTTGCCTCATTTTTATCTTCAATATATATATAATTTGAATTTGATTTTCCAACAATCCATTTTAATGTTTCGGTTGCATCCTCTCTGTTCTTGCTTTGTATCATTAGAGCATCAGGAATTTTTACTTTTTTATTGTCTTTATTAAATGCAGATAAAAATTCCTCATTTATTTGATATTTTATACAAGCTGCTGATAATTCTTTCTTTGCAGCTTGTTCAAGTAATTTTTTTTCCAATGCATAACTCTTTATTCTTTCCTGGTTAATAATACTTTCCATTCTTTCGAATTGAGCAGCTTTGTCTATATATTCCGGCCATTTTTGAAAATCTTGCCACCGTTGAGTATTAAACCATTTATCATAATTTCTATAATACATTGGAGGTTCCGATGGGACTATAATATCTTGTTTCAGTAAATATGTGTGATATTCTCTATCAGTGGAAGGCTTAAGATATTTGGCAATAAAAGAATTTATAATACCTTTAGGCCAATCTTTTAATCTAAAGTCGGCAATTTTACGTGCCCATTTAGTTTCCTCTAATGTTGGGAATACTCCATTTACGTAATCCTGCCAATTTTTTAATTGTTGAGGAGTTAATTCATTCGCAATTTTATCAACAATTCCGGTAAAAGAAATTTGTTTTTTTGTATTTCCAAATGACAGACTATTATTTGATATTATTTTATTATTATAAGTTTGAGTAGTTGAATTTACTTGCACTGATTGCTTTTTTTGTTTTTCATAAACATTTTTTATTCCAAGAATAGCAGCACCAAGACTTAATCCTACTCCTGCAGAAATTTTTAAACCTTTATTAACATGTGATTTACGAAATTTATTTAAAAGAGCTAATTTTTCTTCTAATTTAGTTTTTTCTGTTATTTCAACTTGATCTCTAATGGCTTTTATTACAGTGTCATCTATGGGTTTTCCAATTTTTTTTAATAGCCCCACACCTACATCAGTATTTTTTTGAACTGTTTTAGTAAATATATCTTTTTCATTTTTAACTGATTTTAGATAATTCTTTTTATTATTGCTAAAATTGTCAGCAATTAAAAAACTTGCAGGAATAAACGCAGTTGAGCCTGCTAAGATTGCAGTAGACTCTAATATTTTTCTTTTTTTGTTTCTTGTTACATCTACATCTATATTGCTGTTAAAAGTTGTAATTCCAGAAGTTTTCATAATAAAATTCCTTTATAAATTTGCTTTATCGTCTTCATACTGTTTCAGATATTCTTTTGTTATTCTTAAAAGATTATGGTCAGTATTTGAATTGTTATATTGTTCTATAGCTTGAAGGAACATATCTGTTGTTAGCGGGCTGTCATCAGGTTTTACAACATCTGCTGCAAGTTCACAAATCGCCTTTAAATGTGTATTACTGTAAATCTCATCAGGTGCGTATTTGAATAATTCATTCAAAATAGTATTGTAATCCAAATCCTGTGTATCGCACCCTTGAAGATAATGCTCAATTACTGCAACAGTATTAGTTTTATTTGGGGGATCAAGAGGATAAGATGGTTCAATTCTATGTGAATTTCTTAATTCATAAGGAATTTTTTGCGGTTTATTTGTTGTAAGGAAAAATGTTACATGGTTATCCTCAGAACAACTTTCTAAAATCCCTTTCATTTCTCTTATAAACTTATTTGTAACATCTTTTCCAAAAAATCTATCAAATTCATCAATCAGGATAATGGTTCTTTTACCTGTTTTTAAAAAGTTCTTTTGTGCTTTATCAAGCAATCCAGGGACTTCAATTTCTTCATCAAAATCATCAGTATCAGTATATCCCATAAGAGTATTATGAAGTTGTTGTTCTTTTTCTTTTTGTGAACCTCTACACTGAATAGTTATGAATTTACAATCGGCTTCTTCTGCAAGAGCCTTTACAAAAGTTGTTTTACCGCAACCGGTAGGTCCATAAAACAATATTGCATTTGGAATTGATTGCGTTAAATATTTTCCTGCTTTTTCATCATCAATTAAATCAAGGAAATTTTCTTGAAGCTTATTTCTCTCATCGATATAACCGGCAATTTGGCTAAATCCCTTTTTATCTAAGAGTTCTTTCCTTCTATTAATAATGTCAAGTCTTCGCTGACTTGATAATTGAGAACTTTCAAATGCTGCCAATATTTCTTTACTCATATTTAGTTGTTTTGCAAGTTCCGCAAATTTCTTTTTGTTATCAATTGCTTCCTGTTCTCTCTGTTCAAATAAATCTTGATATGCATATGCAACTTTTAATGCTTGCTCTTTTTCTTTACGTAACCTTTCTCGTTCTTTTTCAGAGCCATTTGTCCATTGATCCAAAAAACCATCTTTTACCGCTGCTATTTTTTTGTCATATTCAGCTTTAATTTCTGCCTCTTTCTTGAAATAACTATTAATAAATGTTTCTTCCTCTTGAGAGAGTTCTATATTTTTATTTTGAAAAAGAGAGGAAAAATCAGAAAATGATTTTTTTGTTTTGTCTACAGCCTTTTTACCTATGTCTTTAACCTTGTCCCACATATTAGCTGAACCAGTAAACATAAAGGCATCCTTTTGAATATATTTATATGCATAATTAGAATTAAGATTATTTAACTTTTGTTGTTGATTTTGTGTTACACTATAATTGTATGCTTGGTAATATACTGGATTAATCTTCATAATTTCCTCTTTTTTAGATTAAACCTCATAAAGAATAAATTTGCCATTATTATTAAAAATAATGTCCAATTATTTACAAAAGTTCACGTTCGTAAATGGTGTTTAAATATTAACTTTAAACTCTTTCCAGTCTTTTACTGGTTCTTCTGAAAATTCAATTCCATCTTCTAAAGCTGCAAAATGTTGCTTACCACAATGTATTTTTAATTTTTCTGAGTTTCTTAAATCAAGTAGGCTTGTTGTTCCTTTTGTTTCAAGCACAAAATAAAGTTTTTGTTCCCCATCTTTTTCTAAGAACACAGCCCAATCAGGATTATAACTCCCTATTGGAGTTTCGATTTTAAATCTTGGCGGAATTTTGAAAAACATTTTTACATCAGGATCTTCATCAAGAGATTTTGCAAATCGGCTTTCAACACCACTGTCATAAATCAGGTAATCGTAAACACTATGTTCAACCTGAACAGCATTTCGGTCAAGATTTGCAAGAAGTTCTTCGCTGTCAAAAATTTCCTGAACATAATATTCTTCACCTGCAAGTTTAATATATTTTATCCCGTCAATCGCCAAGCTGTGACGATTTCTCAAAATAATTTCTAGTGCTTTTTCATAGAATAACTGCGGGTTATTCATAAAATCCTGTTCACGCCCGCTTTGTTTTAAAATCTGAATAATAGTTGAATGCTTTAATAAAGTTTCAGAAGCTATCAAACGCAAAATATCAGGCACATAATTATAAGTATTTTCTAAATCTGTAGTTTGTATGTGCTTTTCTGTTGAGTAAATTCCTGCATTTTCAATTTCAATTTCAGCAGTTGAAGTTAAGAGTTTAGCCTTTGGAATCGGCGGCATTTCACGTAATTCTTTTACACAGTTCTTTATCAGAGTGTCTGTATCAATATTTACTCTGTATGTAGTTTTCTGCTTAATCTTATCCCACAGCTCTTTAAATTCGGGGGATAAAATTGCCTGTTTTTTCAGTTTAACCGTAACTTCTTTATTCGCATCACGAATAACAGGGCGGTTGTCGGCTTTTTCTAATGCCTGCATAATTGCACGTTGTGCGGCTTTTGTGTATCTTTCACTCAAATCAAGTTTGCCGGCTTTAAGCTGTGCTTTCATTGTGTCTTTTATTTTACCCTCTTTTGAAATTACTTTCATTTCTTTGAGTTCTTCCATAATCTCTGTGGCTTGCTCATGCGTAAATGTTTTTTCTTCAATACGGGTTTCAACACATTTTACTTCTTTGAGTTTTTCAAAAGTTACAGATTCAGCCTGCTTAATTATTTTTTTTACTTCTTGTTTTAACGGCTCTGCTATTTCAGGAAGTTCAATTTCTTCAACTTTTACATCTTCTTTTACGTTGCCGTTAGTGTCAAGAACATCATTCGCAACAAGTGCTTCATAAACATCAAAGGCAGAGGCTTCATCCATTTGGTGTTCAATTTCGACTTTTTCCTCATAAGTCAAATCCATCAAAGCACTAAGCTGCAATACACCAAACTTCATGCCTGTTTCCTGTTCAATTTCTTTTTGCAGAGTTTCAGCAAATTCAGCAAAACTTTCGTTTGCCATAACGTGCAGGATGTTGATATTTCTGTCTTCAATCCGTTCACCCTCTTGATTTACACAAAGTCTTAGACCTCGACCGACTTTTTGGCGGCAGGTAAATGTTGATTTCTGCTCAATTAATGTACAAACCTGAAACACATTCGGATTGTCCCAGCCCTCTTTTAAAGCAGAATGGGAGAATATAAATCTTAAAGGACATTCAAAAGACAAAAGCCATTCTTTATCTTTCATAATTGTATTATAAGTATCGTCATCTGCGAGGGTATCGCCCTTAGTGTTTTTGTAAATACCTTTTTTGTCCTGTGAAAAATAACCATTATGGGCTTTTTCAACATCTGTATTAAAATAAGTTTTCAGAGGAGCATACTTTTCCTTGCTCATAAGCTCGTTGTAGCATTCCTCAAACATCTGAGCATAAATACCTTTTTCTCCGGTTTCGGTACGGTATTTTTTTACTTCATCAATGAAGAATAAAGAGAGGACTTTTATTCCTTTTTCAAAATATCTTAATTCTTTGTTAAGATGTGCCTCGATTGTTTTATATATCTGTGTACGTTTGATTATGTTTTCATCAACCCCGCCAATAGTCTTGCCTAACTGCAAAACTTCCGAATTAGAAAACTCGAGGCATTCAGCACCTTTTGTACAGTCAATGCCTGCAATAACATAATCCTCGTATAATTCACGTTTACCTGAAAGCATAAACAAGCTGTCATTAGGTTTTACGGTAATTGTTTTTCTCTCAACTTTACCTGATTTGTTTTCAATATCTATTTCGATTTTTGCACTAAAGCCATTGTCGTTAGATACTGATTTTAAATGAATGTAAGGTTTATTAAAATCGTTTGCAACAGAACTTGAGGAAACACAAATCTGTTTTACAAGTCCCATTTGGTATGCATCAACAGGAGTTAAGCGATAAAGCAGGTTTATTTTTTCTCTGTGAGTTGCACTGTAGCGGAGTACACAAAGCGGATTTAAAGATTGAATTGCCTCTTTAGCTTTTGGAGTGTTGTCAACGGATTGGGGTTCGTCGATAATTACAACCGGATTAGTGTCCTGAATGTATCTCATAGCAGTTTCGCCGTTGAGTTTGTCCTGCTCCTGATTGATTATATTTTCAGCTTTTTTGAATGCGTCAATGTTAATAATCATTATTTCAATGTTGCTTGATGTTGCAAACTGGCGGACATCCGAAAGTTTAGCAGAGTTATAAATAAAATATCTGTAAGGAACCCCGTCATAGAGGTTTTTAAAATGTTCTTCTGTTACCTGTAAAGATTTGAAAACACCCTCTCTGATTGCAACAGATGGAACTACAATAATAAATTTTGAAAAGCCGTAGCGCTTATTGAGTTCAAGAATTGTTTTTGTGTAAACGTATGTTTTACCCGTTCCGGTTTCCATTTCAATAGAAAACTGGCGGCTGTCGTAATCACGAGATAACGGGAGTTTATTTCGTCTTTGAATTGCGTGCATATTTGAAAGCAGTGTGTCGTTGTCTATTTCAAGTTTATTGCCGAAACCGAAATCATTCTGCAATAATTTTATTTGACCGCCGTTATCGTCAATTGAAAAAGTCATATTTGACTTTTCCTGACCTGCAAATAAATCAGCTACGGAGTTTACTGCTTCTGTTTGAAATTCTTGATTTTTAAACTTTAACTTCACCCGGCACTCCTTATAATAATTTCATTTCAATACCTTTATCTTTCAAGATATAATGAGCGTTTGAAAGTGCGGTATCATCTTTGAAAGCTTGTTCTGAAGATACGATTTTTGCAGGTACAAACTCGCACATAGCCTCAATATCTTCAGGAGTTATTCCGTCTTTGCCGTAATCCAAGCATACAAGGACAAGACAATCTTCACCTATTGAATAAGCTTTTTTGTCGTTAATTTCTATCGGGATTACTTTATAATCTAGTGGAATACCGAGCTTAAGCATTACTTCATATACAACATCTAATTCTGTACGGTCTGATTTAATTGAATTTTCTATTGCATCAAGTCTTTGGAATAATGCACCTGCATTTTCAAGCGGTGTGCTGTCCCATTTTGCTAGATTTGAGGTATCAAGTTTAAAGACTTTAAAACCTATATCAAGCGGTTTCTTTTCTTCCAATGCGAGTTGACCATTATTTTCGGTAAGCTTTTTACCGGCACGTCTTATACGTTCTTTGCCTATTTCACAGATATTTTTGTAGCCTGCTTTGTAGGCTTCTGATTTTTCATCGCATAGTTCAGGTAACTGAACCATAATGAATTGGCGGTTTCCGCCGTCTTCTGCATTCAATTGCATTACTGCATGGGCAGTTGTCGCACTACCGCTGAAAAAGTCAAGAATGATAGTCTCTTTTGATTCGGATATTTGTAATATCCTTTTTATTAAGTCGGTTGGCTTAGGATTATCAAATACCTTTATGCCTAACAAATCTTTTAATTCTAATGATCCCTTTTTATTACCATCAATATCATTCCATAAATTAGAAATTTGTTTGGTTCTTCCTTCTGCATAATATTTTACATATGGTGTTAAAATACCATCTCGATTATTCTTCCAAATAATCATATTGTTTTCAACAAGTGTCTGATATGTACTTGGGGCAACTCTCCAACGGCTTTCATATCCACCAGGACCTTTAGGATATACCTGCTTACCGTTCGGGGCTGTTATTGGATAATACATGAAAGGTCTGTCTTCTCTTCTATCTGCATTACCTGTTTTTCTCAACTGTAAACAGGAATATTGCCCTAGTTCATCAGACTCAGTAAATCTACTTAAATCCTCACTTGTTAATGGGATACCTTGTAATGAAAACTCATTTGATTTTCTATAACATAGTAAATAATCAAAAGAAGACCCCATTTTATTTGCATCTTGACCAGTTGTAGTACCTGTAGCTCTAGCTATAGAGCCAACAAAATTTTCTTCACCGAACACTTCGTCACAGAGTTTTCTAAGGTTTGTAACTTCATTATCATCAATGGAAATAAAAATCACGCCGTCATCACGCAAAAGGTTTGCAGCCAATCGCAGACGCGGATACATCATATTCAGCCAGTTTGTATGAAAACGCCCCATTGTCTCAGGGTTTGACTTTGTTGTCTGTTGCGTTACTTCTTTATACTTTGCCATAGGATCTTTGAAATCATCCTCATATACAAAGTCATTGCCTGTATTATACGGGGGATCGATATAAATCATCTTTACCTTGTTGTAATAAGACGACTGCAAAAGTTTCAGGACTTCAAGGTTGTCTCCTTCAATATAGATATTGTTTGTTGTATCAAAATTTACACTTTCTTCCGGGCAAGGTCTGAGTGTACCTGTTGAACGTTTTCCTGCTATACGGTAACATTCCGATTTGCCTTTCCACTCAAACTTGTATTTCTCAAAGTCGTTATCATCATATTGCCCGAACAATGCTAAAAGTTTACTAATATCCAGCTTTCCCTCTGAAAAACACTGAGGAAATACCGCTCTCAACTTTTCAAGGTCTGCTTTTTCTATATCCATACTTTGTGACGAAACTCTTTCAATATCCACCATATAAATTCCTATTAGTTATTTTCCTGTTGAGTTAATCTTACCACAAAAATTATTTCTTAGGGGAGGGGTGCCTTATAAATTTGTACTTTGAAATGCGGGCTCATTAGAACATTAAAATTATACTCATCTGTCAAATCCGCGATTTCTTTTTCAGTTTCAACGTCAATATGTGCTTTATCATAGAACAGTTTTTCTTCTCGCTTGAGTAATTCTTTTTCCAAAACTTTTACCCGTTTTGTTGTTTTCAGCTCCTCAAGTTTGTTTGCACAAGCCTGTTTTTTCAAATCTTTAATCTCTGTTTTAATGTCGTTCAAATCCGTTTCAAGCTGTGTTTTCTTCCTGCCTGCAAGAAGTTTTATTTTTTCAACTTCAAAAGCGAATGACCCCTCTTTATTTTTTATGTATTCCTTGATTATATCCTCTTTTGAAATTTTATCGTCTAAACTTCCAACACCTGCAAAATTTTGTAATAACTTTCCATCTTTGATTTGCTCAAGCCTATCCCGTTCTTCTGATTCTATTACTGGCAAACTTAAAAGTTCCCGACATTTTTGTTCTGTTAAAATCTCACCTGATTGTGTTTGACCTATCAAAATATGGCGGGTAGAAGAAACATCCTTTGAGGTTATGGCTACATTATAAAATCCAATCTCACAAGGCTCAATGTCCGTATTTACATAAATTTTCGCCTCAGGTGCAATGTTTGTATCAATTTCTCTCAAAATTCCTTTTGCAAAAGTTGATGTGAAACTTATCCTGCCGGTTTGAGGTTTAAAATCCTTGCCTAATCCATATCTTTTATAACCTTCATAATTTCTCATTCGCCCGTTATCGTTAAACGAAAATAAATAAGGTCGTTTGTAACCCTCAATCAAGGTCAAGGTCTTATTAACATCATCAACCTCGTACCAGTCGGGCTTTATGGTTTCAAAATAATATTTCACAAGCTCCCAAAGGTCTGCGTTGAGTTCCTCTGCTTTTTCTTCAATATAATCAGGTGTAACCGTCACTTTGTCAGCTATAGATTTTGTAAATGTCGTAAATAAAATATCTTCCGAATTTTCCACAAGCTGTTCGTTTGTTTGTCGATGAGTTGTGAGGTTTTTGTGGAACGCCTGAGCAACTTCATCTCTGTGACGGAAATCCTGCAAGACTTCTTTTATCTTTGTGTCGAAATTCCCGACAATATCATCCGACATCCCGAAAATCCCGTTAAACTGCAAAGTCCGTTTATTTATTAGTTCAAGCATTCTTACATCTGCAAAATTTTCACGGCTAAGCAGATTTATTACAAGCACATCCGACTTTTGTCCCTGTCTGTGGCATCTGCAAATCCTCTGCTCCATTTGAATTGAATTATAAATCATATCGTAATTTACAACCACAGGACAGTATTCTATATCTAAACCCTTTGCCGCTGTATCCGTCGTTACAAGGATTTGAGCATCTTCATCATTACGAAAATTTTCAAGTGTGTCATTATCTTTGTATTTAAGCGTGTTATATCCGTTCTGTCTGAATATCATATAAAGATTATCAAGCGTTGTGTTATTATCTACGAATACAATCGCTTTTTGATTAACTTTCATTGCTTTCAGGTGGTTAAAAACTGTTTTTAAAATCTTCAAAAGCTGTGTGGTTTTTGAGTTGATTTTTATTTCTGAAGCAAGGGTTTGAATATGTATAAGTGCAGCTTTTTCAAGTCCGTAAGTTCTTTGAATTGCAGGAGATAGCATATTCACAAATGCCTGCGGTGAAGATGAAAGTGTTTTGAAAAACAACAGGTTAAGGTTGTATTCATCTATTTCAGGATAGGCAACTTTATCTTCAGAAGTTATATATGTTGAAATTAATTTGTATAATTCTTTTTCTTCCTGTATAAGCGGATAATCCACAGTAATAGGAAGACGACGGGAAAAATTCACATATTCTGTTGTCTGACTTTTTAATGTTCTGAAACAGAATTGTGAAACCCAGCTTGTAAGTTCCGGATAATTTTCAGGCTTTCTGAAATATCGCTTGTAAAACCAGTCAGAATCAGGCAAAATACTTTCATCTATAAAATGAATTAAGCCGTAAATATCCATTATGCTTAGTGTTATAGGGGTAGGTGTAAGTAAAAGTTTATAGGCTTCACGAACGGCACTTTTTAAGGTTTTGACAATTTCTTTTTCAGGTTTTGCAAGTGTATCAGCCTCATCAAAAATTACCAAATCCCAATCTCGTTCTTTGATTTTATCCGCTCGTTTAGAGGCATTCTCGTAAGTCGTTATTACTATCCCGTCTTCATCAGGTATATTTTTTGTATTATTCCAAAAAACATAAGGAATGGTAAAATCAGTGTCAAGTTTGCGTTTCCACTGCGTAACAAGATTTGGCGGAAGAACAACCAAAATATTTTCTTTGCCTTCATACCACTTTTGCCCTGCAACAAGAAGTGCCTCGTAGGTTTTACCGAGTGAGCCTTCATCACAGAGTATACAACCTTTTAAAAAGTCTGACCTTAATGCAAAACGTGCCGCTGCTATTTGATAAGGTAAAATCTTTGCGGTAGATGATGCATAAACAGGCAAAAAATTTTTGTCATCCGAAAAATCTTCAAGACGCTTTGCCTCTATTAATGCAGAATATTGACTTTGAAATTTATTCTCTTCCATACTTCATGCTGATTTTAGCATAAAATTATTCATCATATAGAAATACTGAACATTTTCCTTTTTCAACCATATAATCATTTATATTGGTTTTACCTGCATAAATAATTCCTAAAATCCTGTTGTATTTATCTAATCCTTGAGCTTCTAAAACTAACTGTTCCTTATTTTGCTCTAAAAATTTATTTAATATATTGGTTGATTCCTGTCCTCTTTTTAAAACTTCATCTATTGAAATTTTATTCTCATAGGCTTGTTTATAAGCCCGATGTATTGCGGAAGTTTCTAAACAATCAATGCCAACAAGGCGGATATATAAATCCTGATGCAAAAAATTTGAAACAACAACTGTGTCTCCGTCTACAACTCTAACAAGGTCGACCTTTTGAGTTGCATATTGATTATATTTATTATATCCAAATACGGTTATAACACAGATTAAAATCCCCATTATAATTGCTATGTAAATAGATTTTTTCATTTTTTATTTCCTTTAATTGTAATCCGATAATGTCCAGTTTTTTATTTATTATACGTCAGTCAAGGTAATATTGCCACAAAATCGGTACGCCGTTGGCGGTTATTAAATTTATTTATTATTCCTATAATGACAATAATATGGATATTACTAGAGACTTTGGTATAAGATTACAAGAAATAAGAAAAGCTAAAGGTTTAACTCAAGCCCAATTAGCTGATATGACTGCTCTTGATGTAAAAACTATCTCTAGAATTGAATGTGGTGCTAGATTTCCTTTAAAAGAAAATATTGAAAAATTTGTCAAAGTCTTAGATTGTAATATTAAAGATTTATTTGATTTTGATTATATTAAAACCAGAGATGAATTAAGAACTTACATTGATAAAAAGTTAAATGAAGCATCCTTAAATGATTTGCAATTCTATGTCAGAGTTATAGATGCACATTTGGAGACTAGAAAATGACAGACTCTCCAAGTGTCAGCGATTATAAAAAGAAAATTGGCGCAAATATAGCAAAATACAGAAAATCCAAAGGTCTCACTCAAAGAGAACTTGCTCATCTTGCAGGCATAGCATCTCAAACATTATCCTGTATTGAAATCGGAGTCAATAACCCATCTTTTAACGTTGTGATTAAAATTGCGATAGCTCTTGAAATTCCGCTTGCTTACATTTTTACTTTTGATGAAAATACATACGATATACAAGACAAGCAGTTACTATTTTTAGCCTCTGAAGCATTCAAAGATCTTGATTATAAAGACAGAGAGATTGCATTCAAGTTAGTTCAATGTTTTAAAACAGAAAAAAAATCTTAAAAGTTTATTCTTTTGATGCATATAGTTCTTTAGCTAATCTAGAATAATGAATCATGTGCTGTAATAGGGGTTCATCAAAAGTTTTTAATTCATTGTTCAAATAATCTAAAAGGTTCTGTTTTGAAGGCTCTATCCCATCTCCACAGTCAAAATTGAATAGGTCATAATAATTAACACCTAACGTTTTAGCAAGGATTTCAATTGTTGCAAAAGATGCAGCTCTTTCTCCTATCTCAATTAAAGTGATGGAATTTGTTTGCATATCACATAATTCAGCTAATTCTTGTTGAGTTAACCCTTTTGCTTCCCTGAGTTTCTTTAGTTTTTTGCCAAACAAGTTTTTCAATTCCATATTAATAAATTATATCTAATGCATAATTTATAACGATAGACAACACGTTAGTTAACACTAACTAATAATTAGTAAATAGCCCAATCGGCTAATTGCATGAAAAAATTAAACTCTCTATTATTAAACTTTAGAAAAGAGAGTTTTAAATATATTCAAATATCTTAAAACAAAATTAATTAATTTTAAATTAGAAAGGTGGTGAATATGCCAATATCTACTATGTGTCCTAATGTTCAAAATTTTGAAACAAGGCTTGAGAAAATTTACGTTATGAAGTGGTTGTTAGATCTTGAAGATAAGGATATAGAAATTACTGAACCAGATTTACATAAAATGTTAGACTTAAAGTTGGATAGAAATTTTGCAGGACTTGTTACCTTAATCTCATATTTACAAAAAACACCAAATTTTATATTAGAAGATTTCTCAGAAATAATATCTCAAAAAGATAACAATACTTCTTACAATGAGCTTTATAATAATTTTAAATACAATCTCGGAAATAAGCCTAATTATAAAAAGTTTAATTACTTTATCGAAAAACAAATCTATTGTTGTGCTATTTTTGATAGTAAATATAATTCCCCAGACGATTTAGAGGTTGCGAAAAAAGCTATATTTGAATTAGAAAGAATAATTAACATATTAATATTTAATGTTATTTCTGAACTATGCAACGATATAATAAAATTTGAATGTGACCGAAATATTGTATTAAAATTTCATCTTCTTAATTACTGGAGTAAAATTAACAAATTTAAACCTATAGAGAAACTAAATACGGATGAGTGTAAAATAATAGCATCACTTTTGGCAGGATACAGTGATGAAGAAATACTAGAATTTTTGAACTTACCGCTTAACGAACTTACTTATAATTATCTTGATAAAATATTAATTAGTTTACCAGGGAAATTTCATGTAAATAATCTTACGCAGGTAATATTTAGAATTTTATTGTTAAAACCTAAGGTTTGGCAAAAATCTACAGTTGAGAGTATGTTGCATGAAATTAAAAATTTACACCAAATTATTTGTGATTAAATTATATTATTAATTCATTGATGTCACAGGAGCAGAAATGCTCCTTTTTTATACTTATATTTTTTTATAAGTTGCCTAAAAAAATCAAACTGTCTGTTAAAAGAAATCAAACTGAGTGTTCATTTACACGGAAATTTGCAAAAATGGAATTCTTAAACTGCCTGAAAAGTCCTTGAAGTGTCCGTTGGTGTCCAAACGAGGACAGTTGGTTCAAAGCCCTATGTGGCGGGAATTTAACACCAGTTTAGGATTTTTGGAACAGTTTAGGAATTTTGGTAAAGGACTTTTGAAAATTTTAGTCGGAAATTTTTCAAAAAGGTCGGTGTAAAATAACATATAAAATGAATACAAACTGACAGGTCGGAATTTTAGACAGAATAGGTCGGAAGCAGATATTATATATGTTTGAATTTTTTCGGAACTTATATTTGCGGAACTTTTATGCCTCAAATTCAATAAAATCGCTAAGTATAAAATTGAGCAAAGTCTAATACTGACAATAATTACAGTGTAAATTTTAAAAATAACATCAAATTTGAGAATTTCACAGAGAAAATATTAATTTTGCAAATCTGCGGAACCAATTTTGCGGAACCTTAGACTTCGGACATTCTAAATAGCTTTTTTATCTTTATACATTTTCATAATTTTAAAAATGTAATTTTCTGTAATTTGACAAGCAAGAGCTGTTTTTATTCTTGACATTTTAGTCCCGTCATAATGATCTAAAACATACTGATGTTTATATTTTGTATTTGCAGATTTTGGTATTGTAATGATATTTCCGGCATAATGAATCATAAGCTTTTTAGTTGCTTCAAAGCCAATTATGGAGATTAAGTCTAACAATCCATAGTCTTCAATAGATTCTTCTGTAATATATTTAGCCCATTCCGGTTCATTTTCGTACATAAACTAATTATACATGTAAATTTCTGAATAACTATATATCGAAGAAAAATTATAACAAAACTTTAGAATAATCATGTATATTATTCCACTATTATATTACATTGAGCTATACAATATAAACGCTCTCTTGATTAATCCATAAAAATTATAATTTAATTTAATACAATTTATTGAAATATAGGAGAGTATAATGGAGTGGATTAGAGCAACAGAACTGGCAAAAATTAAGGGAGTATCAGATAGAGCAATTAGAAAAGCTATTATCAGCGGTAAATATAAAGGACACAAGGTTTGTCAAAGATATGAAGTATTGGTTGCGTCAGTTGAAGAAGAATTGCAAGAAAAAATAAATAACCTATATACTCCAAAGACTAATAATTCTAATTATGAAATTCCAATAAGTGAAAAAAGTAAAAAACGGGCATTGACTAAATTTGATATTGTAATGCAATGGCGAAAGTTTTGTATTAATTATAGAGGCAAGAAAGTTGATGCTGTTAAAGAATTTATTAGTATCTATAATACAATGACTTCAAAAGAATTTTCTTATGAAAATTTGAATAAAATTAGTATTTCAACAATATTGCGATGGGATAAAACCCTTAAAGAAAACGGCGACAATTGGGAATCCTTAGCTCCAAAATATAAACCGCACTCTTATAATGAAAGTTTTTCGGAGAAAGAAAAAGAAACAGTACTAAAAATTTTGTTAAATCCTAACCAGCCAAATATAGGCAAGGCTATCAAACTGACAAAACACATTTTATCTCAACAAGGAATAACTAAATTTGCCAGTGAAATGACTTATCGAAGATTTGTTTCAAAATACAAACAAGAGCATTATGACATGTGGGTATTTGCGAGAGAGGGGGCAAAGGCACTAAGAGATAAAGTCATACCATATATAGAAAGAGATATTTTAAAATTAAATGTCGGAGATGTTTTAATTGGCGACGGTCACAGACTCGCATTTGAAGTTATAAATCCGTTTACCGGAAAGCCATGCCGACCGACAATTACCGCTTATCAAGATTGGAAATCCGGTGCAATGGTCGGCTTTGAAGTTATGCTTGAAGAAAATACCCAGTGTATTGCTTCAGCATTAAGAAATTCAATTATAACGTTAGGTAAGTACCCTAAATTTGTTTATCAAGATAATGGAAAAGCATATAAAGCAGACTATTTTACAGATAATAATCCTGCTAGCGGTTTATTTATAAAATTAGGAATTACTCCAATTTTTGCAAAACCATATAATGCTAAGGCTAAACCGATAGAGAGATTTTTTAGAGAAATGCAGGATAGTTTTGAGCGGATACTACCCTCATTTGTAGGTTCTAATATTGATAACAAACCTGCTTATAAGAAGAGGAATGAAAAATTCCACAATGAAATTCATAATAAATACGTTCCAACGCTGAATGAGGTTATAAATTATATAACTCGATGGATGTTAAATTTTCATTATGCTCAACCCTGCCCAAATGTTGAAGGCTTAACAATCGGAGAGGTTCTTGAGGCAGGGAAAGGGAAAGGTGTTGATATTTCAGAGTTGGATGATTTAATGATGGTGACTGTCATCAAAAATATTGGCAGGAACGGAATAAGATTTTTAAAATCAGATTATTTTCATGAATGCTTATACGGCTTGAAAACACAAGTTGTTATAAAATATAGTCTGTTTGATTTATCGTCAATAAAGGTTTATACGATTAAGGGAGAATTTCTTTGTATTGCGGATAGGCTTGAGCCAATTCATCCTCTTGCCAATTATACCGGCGAGGCAAAAGATGTAGAAGAACTTAAACAGAGATTAAAACAACAAAAAGAATTGGAAAAACAAACAGTAAAACAATATTTAAAAGAATTAAAGCGTGAAAAAGTTTATTTGCCCCTATTAAATGAACAGGAACCGGTGATTTATAAGCCTATCGAAGATAAAAAACTGTTGCTTGAAAGTTTAAAAGATGAAGAAATCCCCCCCCTGAAAAAATTGTATTTCATAACAAATATGAAAGATATGATTACCTAAAGGATAAGCCGGAACTTACGGAAGAAGAACATATTTGGCTGGAGAATTATAAAAAATCTACCGAATATAAATTGTTATACGGATTTGAGGATTAAAAGGAGTAATAAATGAAGAGAATATTTGTAAAAACTAAAAACGTAAGAGCCTTTGTTGCTCTTGCAGAAAAATTGAAAAATGCAAAAAGTAATGTTCCAAAAATCGGACTTGTGTATGGAGAACCGGGACTTGGCAAAACAAATACTATTTTATGGTGGAGTTTGAAACAAGATGCGGTTTTAGTAACAGCGGCTAACGGCATGTCAAGAATTTGGTTTCTTAAAACACTTGTGACAGAACTTGGAGAAGAACCCAAGAAAAGAGCGTATGAATTATTTGAACAAGCTGTAACTAAATTAATTGAACATCCCCAAATTTTAATCGTTGATGAAGTTGATTACTTAGTAGATTCTACAAGAGCGATTGAAACGGTTAGGGATTTACACGACAGAACAGGGATTCCCGTTTTATTAGTTGGAATGGGTGCAGCAGATAAAAAACTTAAAAGATACAAACATTTATATGATAGGCTCTTAGGTATTTATAAATTTGAACCATTTGATTTAGAGGATGTGAGAAAGATTGTTACTACGTTGTGTGAAGTACCGGTCGATGACGATGTAATTGAAATAATTGCAAAAAATGGAAATCGTTTGCGGCAAATCGTCATATCTATTTTAAAGATAGAAGAATTGGCTGAAACAAACGGGTATAAGCGAATTGCAAAACAAGATCTGGAGTTGTAAAGTGATACAAAGACAAAAGAAAACCGTACTTGAAAAAAATATTGAAACGGCTATTAAAAAATTAAGTATATTTACATTGAGTGATTTAGAAATTTTACTGGAAAAATCAAAAATTGAAATTATTCCTATTTTAGAAAAAATGATATCTAAACATATTATTAAAGATAACGGCGATTCATATACTTATATTCCGGCAAGTAATAAATCCAAAGCAAAAGACACTCCGTCTGAGAATACTTATGAGAGTTTACACAAAATGCTGCCGTTTCGTGTTAAAAAGCCAAAAGAAATCTTTTTAAGAAATATAAATGAACTGGATGGTTTTGTAGATTATTTTTTTGCACCACCGAGTGTTAAGGTAAACATTAAAAATATGTTTAAAATTTTAAAACAAACCCAAGGTAAAAGCGGCAAAGCATTAGATATTGCTTTAAAAAATGCTAATATATCTCTATCCAAATATACCCGTTTTAAAAATGAAATATCTAAGAATGGATTGGTGAATCTTGTCAGCTCTGAAACCAGAGAACCCAGAGAGATATACTATTTCTTTAAAGAATATTATCTGTCTACAAAACAATATACAATAGTTGAAGCAAGAGAGCTGGCTATTCAACGCTTTGAAAGGTTAATTAAGATAAAAATTAACAGGGCAAAGATTACATCCGCAAAAACTATGTCCAACTGGATACATAAAGAATATTCTAAAAAGCAAATAGAAAAATTCAGGAATATAAACTTTTCACAATTTGATATCGAAAAAATGTTTAAAGAATAATAATTTCTTATAGGCTGGAGTAACTCTTTATTTGGTATTTAACTATGCGATAGGCAGTGAGATACCTATTTTAATTTTTAACAACCTTAAAAGTGATTTTGAACACTTTTTGAACAAGGTTTCTATTTAACAATATACTAAGTTTTCTTATAAATGCCATTAAACCTGCATTTTCATGCTATAATCGAATAAAAGGGAATGGTATCCATGCAAACTTCAAAAATCGAAGAAGATGTCAAAAGTTTAGTAGAAAATTTCTCCGAAAAAGATTTTATCTTTAATTTTTTGTTGACATTTGGCTTTACTAAGATGACTATCAAAAGACTTAGAGAAGGGAATTCTAACCTTTCTTCTAAAGAAAATCAACTCATTATTAAGAAAAAATTATTTTATGAGTACTGTCCTAATGATCATCTATACTCTACTATAGATGATTTAAAAAATGATTCTACAACATATACACATAAACCAAGGTTTATAATTGTTCAGAATGATAAAAAACTGCTAGCAATAGATACTAAAACCAATGAAACCCTTGATGCAGAATTAACAGAATTGCATAAACATGTTGATTTCTTTCTGCCTTGGACTGGTAAAGAAAAATATATCGCACATCAAGAAAACCCTGCTGATGTAAAAGCAGCAGAAAAAATGGCAAAGATTTATGACGAAATTGTACATTTAAATCCTGAACTGATAGAAAAAGATAAAAACCATTCTTTAAATGTCTTTTTAACAAGATTATTATTCTGTTTCTTTGCAGAAGATACTGGTATTTTTGAGGATAACCTTTTTTCAAAGACTATCGTTAATCATACCAATGAAGATGGGAATGATTTAGCTGATGTACTTGCAATCCTATTTGAATCTTTAGATAAGAATGATAAAGAAAAAACTTCATATCCTTCATATATTCAAGCATTTCCTTATGTAAACGGTAAATTGTTTGCCCAAAAAGCAGATATTCCAATATTAAATTCCAAGGTTAGAAAATTGATGATTGAATGTGGAGGACAAGACTGGAAAGAAATAAACCCTGATATTTTTGGCTCAATGTTTCAAGCCGTATCTGTTGCAGAAGTACGAAGTGGATTTGGTCAACATTATACATCTGTTCCTAACATTATGAAAGTAATAGAGCCTCTATTCTTAAATGATTTAAGAGAAGAATATGAAAAAGCTGATACTGAAAAGAAATTAAGAAATCTATTAAACAGGATTTATAACTTAAAGATATTTGACCCGGCATGTGGAAGTGGCAACTTTTTAATTATTGCATATAAACAGTTAAGACTTCTTGAAATGGATATAATACAAAAAATACAAACATTGCCTGGACAGCACCCTTTTATGATGTCTCAACTACAATTACAACAATTTTATGGAATAGAAATTGATGATTTTGCTTGTGAAATTGCAACACTTTCTTTGTGGTTGGCAGAACACCAAATGAATAGAAAATTCAAAGAACTCTTTGGAGATTGTAAACCATCTCTGCCATTAAGCAAAAGCGGTAATATTGTGTGTGGGAATGCAACAAGGCTTGATTGGGAAGAAATTTGTCCTAAGGGTGTAAAAGGTATAACAAAGAAAGAAATGGAGCAAAAAACTCTTTTTGAACTCCAAAATACAAAACAGCTGGAACTACAAGGTACAGAATATGAGATTTATATTCTTGGAAATCCGCCATATAAAGGTTTTAAATATCAAGATGATATGCAGAAATCTGATATACAATATATTTTTAATGGAGTATTCTCTTCATACAAGAAATTAGATTATATTGCTTGCTGGTTTTATAAAGCCACTAACTATATATTAGGATTTAACGCTAAATATTCATTTGTAAGTACAAATTCTATAACACAAGGAGAACAAATTTCATTACTATGGAAACCCATTTTATCATTTAATGTTGAAATATGTTTTGCTTACGAATCTTTTAAGTGGACAAACAATGCTAAGAAAAACGCAGGTGTAATATGTGTTATAATAGGAGTTTGCAATAAGCATTTGAATACAAATAAAATATTGTATTCAAATGGTTCGAAAAAGATAGTTAAAAATATATTTCCAGACTTAACAGATAAGAGTTCTATAATTATTGATAAACATTCTAAACCAATAAGTAAACTCCCTTCGATGTTATTAGGCAGTTTGCCTGCTGACGGTGGTGCACTTATCCTTACAAAAGATGAAAAACAATCTTTTGAACAAAAGTATCCTAACTTATCTTTTTTAGTAAAAGGTTTTATTGGCTCAAGTGAATATATAAGAGGAATAGAGCGGTACTGTTTTTGGATAGATGAAACCAATAGGGAAATAGCACAGCAAAATGAATATATTAGAGAACGTTTAGAGCTATGTTCTAAAGCAAGATTAAAAAGCGATAAAAAGGAAACACAGCAAAAAGCAAAAACGCCATATTTATTTTCAGAAATAAGATACAAAAATGAAAATGCAATTTTGCTACCAGTAACATCATCTGAAAGAAGAGAATACATACCAGTTGGATATATACAAGCAGGTAAGGTTATTTATCATTCCGCAGTTGCTATCTATGGAGCCGAACCTTGGGTATTTGGGGTAGTAACTTCTCGGATGCACATGGTATGGGTTAAAGCTGTAGCTGGGCGACTAAAAACAGATTATAGATATTCAGTAACTCTTTGCTACAATACTTTTCCTTTTCCTGATATTACTGATAAACAAAAGAAAAATATTGAATATTATGTAAATAATATCCTTGCAGAAAGAGAAAAGCACTCTGATAAAACTATGGCAGAACTGTATGACCCGGACAAAATGCCGCAAGGGTTACGAGATGCACATCACAGTCTAGATTTGGCTATAGAAAAATGTTATCGCTCAACACCGTTTGAAAACGATGAAAAACGCTTAGAATATTTGTTTAAACTATATGAAATAATGACAAATCCAGATAAAAAACTAAGCACAGAAGAACAACTGAGTTTATTATAAAGGAGCAAAATGGAACAAGTAGAAAATAGTTTTGATAAATTCTATATAAACTTTAAACAAAATGATGACTATATGCCAATTGCAGATTATGAACTAATCATAAAATCTACCAAGGTTATATTTGATAACATTACTCAAGACATTATGAATATTGGTTCAGATGCTAAATTAATGGTTTATGCTCCACAAAAAGGTTGTATAATTACAATATTTGGAATTTCTGTTTCTATTTCTGTTTATGGTATTTTTAAATAAAACAAAACTCAAATGATGATGAAATAGTAGCACAAGTCGAATACAAGGTTATTATGAAAAATGGTGAAGAAAAGCAAAAGGATAGAAGAATTTTAAAAGTATATACATTAAATGGAAAAAGTTTTGAGGAGAGGATAATTCCAGAGAATGTAACAATAAATAAACCTCAAAAAATAATAACAGAAATCGAACAATATAATCAGCCAAGTTTATTTGACCAACAAATCGAATATAAGGAGTCTCATGAATAATAAAAAAAGAGAAAAGATTATTGATAAATTATTGTGTTACATGAAACAATATGCAGAGAATAAAGGACTTACAATTAAATGTATATGGTTTGACTTTGAACCAAACAAAGCGGAAGATGTTCTGTACAATGACTGCAGACAAGAAAATAATAGTGATGAATATTTTGATATTCTCAAATTATGTAATATCACACCTGAAGAACTAAAAGAAATATTGAACTACTGCCATACTAATGATTATGTTATTTGTTGTCAAAATTTTAAACAAGTACAATTATCAGAAAAAGGGAGTGCAAGAGCAACGAGTGTTATGAACAAAAAATTTACGTTGCCTACTTGGTTTTCTAAATTTATAGAAATTGTTGTTGCCCCCACGATTGTTGCAATTATTTCATCTGTAATAACTACAATTATAATGAGAAAGATGGGAGGATAGTATGGAAAATAAAACCTTTAAAATAAACTTAAGATGTGTATTTTGCGGTTGTGATAAGTTTGATTTACCATACGAAGGTTATCCAACCTCAAGATGGCGAACAAATTACCTGTCCTAATTGCGGAAAAAGTAATGATTATTCATCTTTAAGACAGCTTGCAATACAAGAAGGACATGAGAAAGTTAAAGGTTATGCGATTAATGAAATAAGAAAGATATTTAAGAAATTTAAATAACGGAGGTATAATGCCTAAATACAGTATAGATGATTTATTGAAATCACCATTTGAAAAGATTAAAAGAATGAGTGAAGATGGTTTTGAATTTTGGTCTGCAAGAGATTTATCAAAGCTATTAGAATATTCCGAGTATGGAAAATTTTTGAACCCTATAAACAAAGCTAAAGAATCCTGCAAGAGTAGTGGATATGATGTAGAGGACCATTTCGCTCAGGTGAGCGAAATGGTTGAAATCGGTTCAGGGGCTGAAAGAGAGGTTGAAGATTATCGCCTTTCCCGTTTTGCTTGTTATTTAATTGTGCAAAATGCTGACCCAACAAAAAAGAATGTAGCTATGGGGCAGGCTTATTTTGCAATTAAGACTCGTCAAAAAGAATTGATTGAAGAGGAAGAACAAAAGCTAATCCAATCCGAAGAAAATCAAAGACGATTATTCTTGCGTGAAGAAATGAAAAAGCATAATAAACACCTTGCAGATGCAGCAAGCAATGCAGGTGTAAAAGAGCCGAGAGACTATGCAATATTTCAAAATTATGGCTACAAAGGTCTGTATGGTGGCTTAGATAGACAAGCTATTCATAACAGAAAAGGTTTAAAGAAAAGCCAAGATATACTCGACCATATGGGAAGCACGGAGCTTGCAGCTAATTTATTCCGAGCTACACAAACAGAAGAAAAATTAAGACGTGAAAATATCAAAGGTAAATATAAGGTAAACCAAACCCATTACGAAGTTGGTAAAAAGGTTAGAGAAACTATTCAAGAACTTGGTGGAACTATGCCAGAAGATTTGCCTACAGTTGATTCAATTAAGAAAATTGAAAGAGAAGAACGCAAGAAACTTGAAGGTAAAGGAGAATAAATGCCTAATATAATAGATGTTACATATGCAAGAACCGGCGAAAGTACAAAGACTAACCAATATGGAATGAGAGAAATGCAAGAAAAGGCATTTGCGGCTCGTAGTTCACAATATCTTCTCATAAAAGCTCCTCCTGCTTCAGGGAAATCAAGAGCTTTGATGTTTATTGCTCTTGATAAATTAGCTCATCAAGGAATAAAAAAAGTTATTATTGCGGTCCCTGAACGTTCTATTGGGGCATCCTTCCAAAAAACAAATTTGAAAGAAAATGGATTCTTTGAAGACTGGAATCCAGAAGATAAATATAATTTATGTACAGCAGGAAGTGATGAATCAAAAGTAACTTTATTCTCTAAATTTTTAGACAGTGACTCAAAGATTTTAATTTGTACACATGCAACATTAAGATATGCTTATGAAGAAGTCGAAGAAAATAAATTTAATGATTGTTTGCTTGCTATTGATGAATTTCACCATGTATCAGCTGATAAAGATAGTAGTAAATTAGGCAACTTGTTGCATTCTATAATGAGTAAATCAAATGCACATATTGTTGCAATGACTGGTTCATATTTTAGAGGTGATGGAGTTCCTGTTTTAGCACCAGAAGATGAAATAAAATTTGATAAAGTAACTTATAACTATTATGACCAGTTAAATGGTTATAATTATCTAAAATCACTTGGTATAGGTTATCATTTTTATCAAGGTAAATATCTAAGTGCAATTAACGAAATTTTAGATACAGACAAAAAAACTATATTGCATATACCTAATGTAAATTCTGGTGAAAGTACAAAAGAAAAGTATGAAGAAGTAAATGCTATTCTTGATAGTATAGGTGAGTTTGAAAAACAAGATAGCGAAACTGGAGTTTTGTACATAAAAAGAAAAACTGATGGAAAGATTATAAAAGTAGCCGATTTAGTTGATGATAATCCTACTAATAGAGATAAAATTGTTAGCTACTTGAAGAATATTAAATCTGTTGATGATATGGATTTAATAATCGCATTAGGAATGGCTAAAGAAGGTTTTGATTGGCCTTATTGTGAGCATGCATTGACGGTAGGTTATAGAGGTTCTTTGACCGAAATAATTCAGATTATCGGACGTTGTACAAGAGATAGTAAAAATAAAACACACGCTCAATTTACTAACTTAATTGCTCAACCTGATGCAGAAGATAACGAAGTTACGATTGCTGTAAATAATATGTTAAAAGCAATAACTTGTTCTTTGCTTATGGAACAAGTGTTAGCACCTAATTTTAAATTTAAAACAAGGGTTCCAGATGATACTGAAAAAGCAGAAAAAGGAACAATTAAAATTAGAGGATTTAAACAACCTTCAACTGCAAAGGTTCAAAACATAGTTGATACAGATTTGAATGATTTAAAAGCAAAAATATTGCAAGATGACAATATTGCAATAGCAATAACAGGAAGTGTTGACCCGGAAGTTATCAACAAAGTATTAATTCCTAAAGTAATTCAAACTACATACCCTGATTTATCGGATGAAGAAATTGAAGAAGTTAGGCAATATGTAGTTGTTGATTCTGCAATTAAAACAGGAGATATAGAAACTTCTGGAGATAAACAGTTTATCAGAATGGCTAATAAATTTGTTAATATAGATGATTTAAACATAGATTTGATAGATTCAATTAACCCATTCCAAAAAGCATTTGAAATATTGTCTAAATCTTTGGATAAAAAGACTTTTAAAGTTATCCAAAGTTGTATAGAGGAAACCAGAATCTCTATAACTGAAGAAGAAGCTATTATCTTGTGGCCTAAAATAAAGAATTTTGTTAAAGAAGTAGGGCGAGAACCTAATATATCTTCTTATGACCCACTAGAAAGAAGAATGGCTGAAGCTTTGATTTTATTGAGAAAACTTAAACGTGAACGTGGAGCTAAAGTTTAATGGATATAAATAAAGAATTAGATAAGATATTTAATGATGATGAGTTAAACTTATTGAATGTTAAACCCAAAACATCAAATAATTGTACTGCTGATGAAAGACTAATTAGGTCTTTTGAAGAGATTAACGAGTTTATTGATAAAAATAAAACATTGCCAAATAGTAGCACAGACAATATTTTAGAGCGTAGTTTGTTTTTTAGATTACAAGGAATTCTAGAAGACGAAACAAAGATGAAAGCACTAAAGCCATATGATAAACACAATTTATTATCAGTCGAAAAAGATATTCCTGATTCATTGGATGATATATTTGCGGATGATGAATTTGATTTGTTATCTGATGATGCTGATATATTCACATTAAAGAATGTTCCTAAACAAATTGCAAAAACAGATTTTGTTGCTAGAAGAAAATCTTGTCCTAATTTTGAGGAATATGTGGAAATATTTAAGAAATGTCAATCTGAATTAAAATATGGAATAAGGACCCTTGAAAAATTTAATGAGAAACAAATTGAAGAGGGCCAGATGTTTGTCTTGAATGGTATCTTATTATATGTTGATAAATTATATGATATTAAACGTGTAGAAAGAGCATATGAAAACAAATACGATGGAAGAACTCATTTAGTGTTTGAAAATGGGACAGAATCTAATATGAGATTTAGGTCTCTATGCAAGCGACTATTCGAAACTGGCAAACATGTTTCAAATACTGTAGATGATAAAATGAAGAAATTTAATAACATTCAAGATGAAGATAAAGCAACTGGTTATATATATGTATTACAATCAAGAAGCAAAGATGAAAAAATTAAAAGTATAAGAAATTTATACAAGATAGGCTATAGTGAAACTACAGTAAAAAGTAGAATTAAAAATGCAGTAAATGAACCAACTTATTTAATGGCACCAGTCAAAATTGTTGCAGAATTTAAAACTTATAATATGAATACCCAAAAGTTTGAAGATTTACTTCACAGATTTTTAGGAGGATGTCAAATTAGCATTGATGTTTTTGACAATAATGGTTCAAGACATACCCCAAGGGAATGGTTTCAAGTACCTTATGAAGTAATTGAACAGGCTGTAAAATTAATTATAACAGGTGAAGTTGTTAATTATAGATATGATCGAGAAGAAAAAGTTATAAAGTTTAATAGTAAATAACTTAAATTTTTATACACAAAACAAAAACACTTGAAATATAAAAGAATATCTCTATATTTGTTATTAAAAATTCTCAAACTGGCTGTTAATTTTTCTCAAACTAAGTGTTACTTTACAATTTCTTCAGAAGTATATGAAGATTCTAAACCTATTCGAGCAGCTCGTCTGTCCATTTCTTCAATTTCTGTACGGGTAAATCCGGCTTTTGCCCATTCAATATCTTCCAGTTCTTCTTTTGTTAGTTCTCTGTTTTTTGTCACAATTTTTACTCTTTTCGTTATTAAAAGATAAATATTATCAAATATTAACTAATTCATATTCTTTTGTTTCTATATTCTCAATTAGAAAATTTCGGTTTCCAATATTAAACACCCCCTGATCTTATTTTAGCTCTATAATTATTTTTCCACTTGTATTGATAATACTTTTTGAAAAATCTTTGTTTACTACAATTGCCAATCCCCCAGTAAAATCTTCACTCAAATTCTTGTATTGAGGATTAATGATACATTTTCCTGTTTCATCTATATATCCGTATATATCGTTTTCAGCGTATTTATACAACCCTTCACTTGAATACTCTTCAATATAGTCAAATTCCTGAGAAATTTCTTCACCTTCCCAATTCAGTAAAACATATTTCCCATTTAATTTATGAGCTTGAATAGAGTTTGGATTAGGACATAGAGATAAATATTTGCAAAAGACAATTTGTTTATTAAGTCTGGCATCAACTAAACCCCAAAACTCATGTTCATTGAACTTTTTCATAACATGATAAACAGAATACCCATCACAATCACATTCAATATTATCAAATTCAAATGGTATCACTTCATTTTGATGAATATCTATAAATCCCCATTTATCATTAACCTTTACAGGAAATAATTTTCCATATTTAGAACGCATTAATGCATTTTTATAAACAAAAGGAATTACAGTTCTATTGCTAATATCGATAAATCCAAACCTTCCGTTTTTAGAAACAGGTGCATATCCGCCATTAAAGCAAGTATAATCAGTAATATCGTATTCAAATGGGATTATAAGTTCATTATTTTTATTAATAAATCCCCACTTCCCATTTTTACAAACCGCCGCAAAACCATTGTTGAATGCACAATAATTGTCATATTGTGGCGCTATTGTTTCAATAGCTTCTTCGTTAATAAATCCCCATAAACCATTATCTTTAACAGCAAAGCAACCATCTTCAACTCCCAATTCTATATCTTCATAGGAGTTTATAACTGTATCTGTCAAATCGTAATAAACCAATATGATATGATAAATATCAGAATGCCACACTACAAACAAACTATTATACTTTGAAGTCAATTGTTCTACTAAAAAGGGAGTTTTGTTTTTAAATTTAGCAACAATTTTACCATTATTATCTATGAAAAATACTTCATAAAACCTTTCATTTGTTCGCCAATTTTCAAAAGTACATTCTACTTTTGTTAATAAGCTATCTTGTAATCTTTTAGAAACACTTTTTATGTTTTTTAATTTCATTTTATATCCTTAATTTCATAATCTTTTATATTCAAGCCGTTCTTGTCCATACCTGAAATATATCGTGTCATACTATTTCAAGTGTCAATGACATAAATATTATCATTCTCCGATTATTTTTGAAATTTCGTCTAAATACATTTCATCTAAAAGGTTAAATGTCTCATTTAAAGTTATTCTTCGATTTACATTTCCCCATTCAATCTTAACACCAATTACTTCACATAGATGATATAGTTTATAGTATTAACTGATCGGAGTTTTCTGTTATTTCCCTCCCAATCAAAAGGCATACTTGTTAAAACTTTTACACATTTGTTGTTATCCACAGTGATTTCAACAAGTTTTTTTGTTGCGCCACAAGATGTTCCCCCTCCCATAGGAGCTATAATTACCAAGCATGAAAATTTTTTTCAAGTGATTGAAAAGAATTGTGTCTATTCAACAAGAGCTTTTGCAATTTTATAAAAATCTTTCATCCGTTCAGGGTTATTATTTAAGATTTGTTCTATTTCTGTTTGTAAATCCTTGTTATCATTCTGGTGTTCAAAGTTAAAAACAGCTGAAAAATCAACACCTAAAACTAGTAAAATCTTTTCTAAAGTTGACATTAACGGATAATTTCGACCTGTAACAATATTACTTAAGGCGGTAGGCTCAATACCAACAAGTTCAGCTAATTTTTCCTGACTTATTCCTCGTTGTTTTATAAGTTCTTTAATCCTGCGTCCCAGAAGCTTTTTCTTATCCATATTCTTACCTTATTTGTAACCTGATTTTAATTAATCGTACAAATAAAGCTTCAAAAACTACACATTTTTATACTGATTATAAATGATGTTATTCAGTATGAAATAAATTATAATCTGGTTATTCTGTATTTTTAATCAAATATTCAGAATAAACGAAACGAAATGATACTTTTTATGTCGGAACACTTGAGAAGCTATGCAATTAGAGAGATTAATAGAATAAGAACAAAAATTTCAGATACGCCCGAATTAGACAGGTGAGAAATTTAAAATATAAGTAATAAAGTTGGAATTAAAATGAAAGGATTAATGTCAATGACAAATTTCAGTAACGCAATTGCAAACATCACCAAGTTTAAACAATTTAATTCATTAAAAGAAACTCTTACAGAAAACGGGTTGAAATATGTACCAATGATATTCAACAATTGCAAATACGGTTTTGCGATTTTGTCTGAAGAAGAATATAAATTACCTTTAGAAGGTTTAAAACAATACCAAAATAAGCACAGATATTACTATTACGAATCTTTTGAGAATGGTAAAACAGAAGAAGTTATTTTTATAATGTTTAATCCAAGTTCTGCTTGTCCCGATAAAGATGATCCAACTATTAAAAATTGTCGAAAATTGGTTCAAGAGAAATATAAGAGTATGGAAATAATTAATATTTTTTCTGAAAGAAATCCAAATGTTAAAAATTTAGAAGGTGCTAATAATTCTTTAAATATTGAATTTATAACTGAATTATTAAAATCAAAAACTGACTCAGCGGTAGTACTAGCTTGGGGTAATAAACGTATTCCTGAAGAAATACGCTCACTTATTTTAGATTTACAAAAACAAAATAAAAACATATTAATTATTACACCTACAAATACTAAGGCTAAAATGAAAATTCGACATCCCAGCAATCAAGGCTGGTGTCGATTAGGTGGATTTAATACTGCTAAATTAACGAATATAAAAAATGAAGACATAACATTGGAAGAACTAATAAAAGTCTAACTTATTAATACACCATATAATCAGAATTAAGAAAGGAAATATATGGAAAAAGCAAGAATAGAAAAGATGCTTGCCGATTGTGGCATTGTAAATACTGATATAAAAGAATTAAAAGGCAATTCTAAAGGTTTTATTATTTATTCAGAAGAAAATATAAATACAACCAATAATGATATAAAAAGATGTATGACAGTGTTTATGATGAGATAAGTAACATTTCAGAAAACAATATCTATATATATTACTATTACAAAAAACTTAAAGAGAATAATCCTCTGCATGCAACAATTGTGATGATGAATCCGGCTTTTGCGAATTCTGAAGAGACTGATGATACAATCAATAACATTGAAAAATATCTTGATAACGAACATAATAATTTTGGATCTTTTGATATTGTGAATTTATATCCTGTAAGAATGCCAAAATCTGCAAAACTTAAAGATTTTTTAAAATTAACCGAAGATGAAACAGAAAAATACCCAAAATTTGTTAAAACTTATCTTGAAAATAATTGCGAAAATCATATCATTATTGCTGCTTGGGGAAGCGACAAAAATGATAATAAAAAAGCCGAAGAATTATTTAAAGATTTAGATATTAAATTTTATTGTTATGGGCTTACAAAAGAAGGTTATCCAAAACACTTTAGTTCTCAATCCTATAATAACTTTAACAAATTTAGATACCCATTCCCATTTATCAGAATTAATAATTGGTTAAAAGATACTGAAAACTTTACGGATTATGACAAAACAAGTTTGGAAGATGTAAAACAAATGAAAACCTAGCTTACAGGAAATCCAAAAATAAGTCAGGATTATGTCGATTATATGTCAAATCTGCTTGAAGAACATTTCAAGACTGTCTAATGACTAATATTAAAGGAGTTTATATATGACTGAAAAACTTATTGAACTAATTAACAACTCAAATGATACAAACAAAAAACTTGAGTTGGAAGATTTTCTTGTAAAAGAATTAGTTTCAGGCAACGGGTTTATGGCATTTTCTAAAAACGAAATATACAGTTCAAAAGAAATCAGTGAATTTAATCTTAAATATTTATTTGACAAATATCCATATAAACACAGATATTTTGCAAGCTACAAACTAAACAACAATAGTAAAACATTAGTGTATATTTTGTATAACCCGAGCTATGCAAATCCTGACAATAATGATGATACAATCAAAAACTGTATAAAACTGGCAGAAAAATCAGGATATGGTGTGGTCGAAATCCTTAATTTATTTTCACTAAGAACACCTAATCCTTCAAAACATTCTCTAAAAAGCACTAATGCAACAAACAAAGAATTTATTATCAACTACTTAACGCAGCTAAATAATATTGAAAATAAAGATGTCGTATTTGCCTGGGGACATGGCAAAGAAAACGATTCGTATTGCAAAAATCTAATTGAAGATATAGAAACAACCCTTAAAGATAAACAGACTTTTGTAATAGGTGTAAACCCGGAAGTTGTCAATAAAATTAATCACCATCCGGATAAGCGGGTTTGGAACGGATTAGGCGGTTTTGAAAACTTGGCAACTCTTATTAAAAGATAAGTAGAGTGTCCATTTTTGACATAGTTTGTATGCAAAATAGTTATGAAAAGAGTTTATTTTGAACAAAGCACAAATCTTTAATAAAGGTTAATTATTATTCTTCAATAATTAATAAGTTCCTGCTTAATTGCAGTTATATATTCTTTTTAAACTTTTTGATTTAGTATATAATATGTTATATGGATGTATTAACAAAAGAACAACGTAGTAAAAATATGAAAGCCATTAAGAATAAGGATACAAAAATTGAGGTTATTCTTAGAAAGGCTTTGTGGGCAAAAGGCCACAGGTACAGAAAAAATTGTAAGGATATATATGGTAAACCGGATATTGTATTTAAGAAGCAGAAAATTGCAATCTTTTGTGACAGCAAGTTTTGGCATGGCTACGACTGGGAAAATCAAAAAAAACGGATAGGTACAAATTCTGAATTTTGGAT
Organism: Candidatus Gastranaerophilales bacterium; assembly: GCA_944324305.1. GTDB lineage: Bacteria > Cyanobacteriota > Vampirovibrionia > Gastranaerophilales > Gastranaerophilaceae > Stercorousia. The sequence continues at coordinate 124,553 of CALUVV010000004.1, read as the reverse complement.
TAAAAAAATTGGTGGCAATATTGAACGGGATCGAAAAGTTAATGAAACTTTAAAGTCTCAAGGATGGACGGTATTACGTTTTTGGGATGATGAAATAAAAAAAGATATAACCCATTGCGTTAAAATAATAGAAGCTAATTTAATTAACCTCTGATTGCTCTGCAATTTCATGTTCTATTGCTTCTATATCTATTAAAATATCAGGCTGACCTTGTCGGGCATAGTAACCAGAAAATCTTGCAAGTATATTTTTTAAATATGAAGAAGCGATTTTTGCAATAGATTTATAATTCCCATTCTCAACTTCTGATATTTCAATGGTTTTTAAACCCTGAAAATTGATTAAGCCCCCATCAAATATTTTACATTTAGGTAAATGATGGAACAAATTATTACAATTGTTTATTGCAGCACAACGTTTGCTTTTTGCTGATTGCGATGTTCCTGGAAATTGTTTTGTAACATCTTCAATAGAACATAATTGTAATGTCTCCGATTTTCTACTATTACCATGAAATGCCAAATCACAAGCAGGAGTTATTATTATAAATTTATTCTGATGACTATCTTCTATAATAAGCCCCGGAGACAATTCTTCATTTAACAAAGGAGAAATATACATCTCAGTAGAATAAGTTTGTTCACAATCTTTATGTAATGTATCTTCTAAACAGTGTCCAATAAAACGCAGTAATGAAGTTTCTGTTTTAACAGGATCTTCTTCTGCTAAATTTAGCCATTCATCTATATTATGCCTGATGTTGTTATTATAAATTTTAGATAGAACCAGCTCTATTTGCCCTTTTCCTCCAAGAATATTCATAATTCCTGTTTTATATATACCTACAAAAAAATCCAAAATATCTTCATCAACATTATCCTCGCCCTTTGTAAAAGTTTTTAAAGCATATTTATTGTCATTTTGAGAATCGGTTCCGGTATATATTACAGACGGAATCCGCTCCAATGCTTTTTGCATTTTGTTAAGAGCAGTATAGCCTTCACCAGCTTTACCATTAAGCTTGATATCTATAATTATAGCATCATATTCCTTAATATTTTTTTTGTTAAATTCTTCTATTGTTAAAACAGCTTCATATTGTATATTACAATCGTGCTGTCTGTTATAACGGGTTATTGTTCTTTGAAAATTTATAATATTTTCTTGTTCATCTTCCAAATGCAAAATTTTAAAACTAATCATTAATTATTTCCTTTGTTTCTAAATCAAAATGAGCCCCATTCTTGTGACTAATTGCTTTTAAGACTAAATTATTTCTTGAAGCGGCTTCTCCTGCTAATGCTAACCCTAAACCACTACCTGTTCCTTTTGGTTTTGAAGTATAACCCGGTTCAAATATTGATCCGCTTTCTATTGCTGATTCCGGAATTTCTTCTCCTGTATCAATAATTTCCATTTTAAAACCATGATCTTTTTTTTGAACAGATATATTTATAATCTTTTTTGAAGGATTGTTTTTTTCTATCCAATAAATACTATTTTCAAGCAAATTTGTTAAGATAACAATTAAATCTTGCTCCCATGCAAAATATACTATATCTGGGTTACAATTAATAATTAATTCAATATTCAAATCTTGGAATTTATTTTGAAATATATTTAATGATTGTTTTATAATCTTATTTATATTCAATTCTTTTTTAGCTCCTCTGTTTTTAGATGAAAGAGGATCTAATCTTCGAAATAAATCTGCTAATAATTTAGTATTTAATTTATAATCTGATAAAATATCCAATAAATTATTTAGGTTTTCTTCACTGTAATTTTCTTTTAATTCATTTGCCCAATACTCTGTGTTTTTGATTTGGTTAGAGAAGAAATTCAAAGGTTTTCTTGCTTCATGAAGGACTATATCCATTATTTTACCAAGAGTTGCCTGACCTTCATATCTGGCAATATGCTCTGATATAATATTGTATTCCTGTTCTTTTTCTTGTTTTGTTTTTGAAATTACGTTTAAAACTTTCTTCGCAGTTTCTTTTGGAATATTATCATTGATTAATACCTGTTCAATCTCTTTTTCTGTATTTGTATAATCTAATAAACTTTCTGTTTTGGTTATTTTGTTCTTTTTTTTATCTATTGAGCGTTTATAATCATAACGTTTTCTTTCTAAAACATTTAAAACAACATTGATAATATCTACAAGATTTTCGTATGCTTCATTCTCTTTCAAACCATCTCGGGCACTCTTTTCTTCCAGACCTGACTTATCTTCACTTTCAATATTTATAACACCTATAACCTGATTATTACCTATAATAAAAGACGGATCTTGCACACGTTGTGTGTCTAAATGTAGCCAATCAAACCCAGGATCTCCCAAAGGTCTTATTCTAAAACCATTTCTATATACACCGATACCCGACGCTGCAGTTAATATATTTTTGGTTTCCTGAACATTAAGATATGCACCATTTTCATTTGTTAATCCACGTCCGATAAGATTTCTTAATGAATCTGTTTCACGATCATATACTTTAATATCAATTTCTACATTTCCGCATTTTACATACTCATTTAGAATAATGTTTTCTTCTATCAATTTGCCAGATTTATAATTCTGATATTTAAAAGTCCCGTTCCCATCTTTTGTAAAACTCCCGGAAATTCTATAGTCATAAATATCAAAAAAGGGGAAAGGTTTCACTGGAATTTGCAATTCATCATTATTCCCTTCAAAATTTTTCAGAATTAAATTTATTTCAAAAATATCTTCGGGATCTTTATTAGGTGAAAGCATTTTTTTTAATTCTTTTTTTAATTCATTTATATTTATCCAACCATCAGTATTTTTTTTTGTCCAATATTGCACTTGCTCAATTCCTGCGGTGGCAATAAGTTCTGTTCCTGAATGTTCAGAAACTTTTGAAAAATCAACAAGTATATTAACTTCATCTAAATATTCATATTTATTAAACTCATCCCAATTTATATATATTTGGGACTTATGTCCATTTTTATCAACAGTTTCCATCAACAAGTCATCACCAATTAATGACACCGCATAACGCCCAACCCCTTTTTTACCTTGCATTATACGACCGTTTGGAGTTAGCTTTTGTTTCTCTTTATTGTTAGTTGAAGGAACAAGCCATTTTTTTAATACGTCTTCTTTCGACATCCCATGACCAAAATCTTTTATTTTTATTGATATTTTATCTCTGTTTTCAGAAATTTCAAAAGATATGTCAACAGATGAAGAATCTGCATCGTAGGCATTTTTTACCAGCTCAATAATTGCAGCTTGGGGATCTTTTATTAAATCCTTACCTATTGTAAACAAATGACGTCCTGCCGGACGTATTTTATATAAATTATTTTCAACCAATCAAACTACCCTTTATATACTGTGCAATTTTTTCGGCCAAAATAACCGGAACAGCGTTCCCGATTTGTTTATATGCAGCAGTTCTGCATACTTCGTCTTTTATACCCTCAAAATAAAAATCATCCGGAAAGGTCTGTATTCTGGCTACTTCTCTTGGAGTAAGTGAACGATTTTGTTTAATATCAGGATGAATGTAATAATGACCGTCTTTCGCAACATGTGCTACCACTGTATGAGAATATGTAAGATTTCCTGCTACAACTTTAAAGCGATCTGTAAATGCACTTCTGTTTTTATGCGTTTGTAATGAAGATGGGATATCGTTATAATTTAATCTGCTTTCTTTTTGTTCCCATTTTTCAACAGCAAGTTTATATATGGCTAAGTCTTGTTTTGTATTTGGACGTGCCATTTGAAATGTCAATGGAACCTGCTTTTCACGGATTTTTAAATTTAACAGGATTTTATTTGTATTTTTTTCATATTTGCTTGCATTACAACCTGCATTTATTTTTGGTAAATCTTTAAATAATTCATTTATAGTGCATTTACAAGGATCTTTAGGTATATTAAGATCTAGTTTTTTACTATTTTCTCTGTTTCCTAAAATAATAACACGTCGTCTGTTTTGTGGTACCCCGTATTCTTTTGCATTTAATATATATGGAGTACATTCATAACCTATATTTTTAAATAACTGCAACATGTTATCAAGATGACGGTTTCCATCAGGATCCTTAGCTGAAAGCAAACCTGTAACATTCTCAAAAACAAAATGCTCAGGTTCGTAATGTTTTAAAAATTCAGCATAGTATTTATATAAATAATTTCTCTTATCATTCAGCATATTTTCCTTTTCACAAGAACGACCAATTAACGAATATGCCTGACAAGGAGGACCTCCAATAATAAGAAATAATTTTTGTTGATTTAGCTTTTTATCAATAGTGTTAAACATATTATTCAAAGTATCTTCCGAGATTTCTTCATTGATAACAGAATCAATGACATCAGGAGGAACCGAAGAATATAAATCTTTTCGTGAAATTTTTTTATTTAGATAGTCATAGTATAATCTCAGTTTATTGTGCTCTTTAAGCCAATGATAACACATTCTGGTTTTTAAAGAATTTGATGCAGCCTGATCCATCTCAATATGAGCTACAGGAGAAAATCCGGCACGTATAAAACCTTCAGAAAGCCCGCCACAACCGGCAAATAAGTCTAAAAAGTTTAAATTATTACTTCCGGATAATGAGTTTTTAGACATATCTAACATCATTATAATTCTATTATATATAACAATTTATGTCAAGTTGCTTAACACTTAAAGGTTAGTAACAGAAATATTTACAGGTCTTTTACTATCCAATTAACCTGAACAATTTGTTGTATTTTAGGGAATGGTTTATATTTTTCTGCAGGATTTATAATAAATTTTATTTCAGGTTTTATATTTACATTTTTTACCACTAACAATATATAATGCGTTTTAAACTTTAAAGCTGTATTCCATTCTTTATCTGTAAACAGTATACTTCCTTTTTCTCCTGACAATCCTTTTACTTCCAGAAATTTTTTGCATTTATCCACTATTATTTCAAAATCGTAACCACATCCACAACTTCTTTTATCAATATAAGTGCAATTTTTAAAACCTATATTTTGTAGAATATCCACATAATTATTAATAAAATAATTTTCCGCCGCTAAACCTGTTTGCCCCCTGTAAGTAGAAAATGAATAACTCCGCTTTGCTTCCAATTTTTCACTATTGTCATCAATAGTGATTAAAACATCTTTGATTATGTCTTTAGCTTGTAATTCGGAATCGTTTAGAATATTAACCACAATTGCATTCAAAGAATGTTCACTTAAATTATCAAATTTTTCTATAGTTTGTAGACGTGTCTTGGATAAAGGTTTTTGCCACCATCCTTTTCTGCCATTATCCAAGACAGAATCAAATTCATCACGCATATTTTTTATAGTATTAGGATTAACATTTAATATAACTCCAATCTTTTTATGTGTGTCTGTCATATTACCAAATGTTAGATGTTTGTATGCGATTCTGTCGAATTTTGACAAATAAAATGCAACAATTAATGCTTTTTTATGATTATCTTCCATTATTCTCCTTAAAAAGTTATTAATATTATATTACAAATATAATCCCTGAAAATTCCCTGTTAACAGATTTAGGGAATTTGATTTTAAAGTCTGAATATATATATAAGATATAGCCGTATTATTTTCAAGATTTCACTGTAAATTTTATAAAATTCCCTGAAGTATTAGCGTTATCAGGGAATTTTATTCAGAGCCTTTTGCTCTGTGGACTAGGATATCCGTTTTTTAGTTTAATTTTATTAAATAAAGGTTGCTAAACTGCAACATCATTTTGAAGATTCATTTGATTCATAGGGTTCCAAGCATCTTTCAAATTATTTTTTATAAGATTCTGGTAAAATTTTTCTTTAAATTCAAGTAAATCTAACTGTTTTTGCAGTTCTTCCATTTGATGCATTGCTTTTAGTTTGGTAGCTTGAATTATACCGTAACGCTCAGGAATTGTTGTATCACCGATTATACACAAATCTATATATCGTTTAATAGCTTTGTTTTCCGTTCCTACAGAACGAAGACACTTTACAATTTTTACCCAGGCTAAATCATCTTCCGAAAACAAACGTATATTATTTTTATCCCTCTTTACAAAAGGGAAAAAGCCGCTTTTTGCCCAGAACCTTAATGTATGTTCCGATACTTCCATTTTATCAGCAACTTCTTTTATTGTGTACATATCAGCTTCCTCCGAAAACATTATAACATAAAAAACATTAATTGAGAGCGGCTCTAATGTTATTAATCTAAATTTCTTTTAAAAGTCCAGCTTGCCAGAGAAAGCGTTATGAACGCAATTATTAATAACGGTATAAGATTAAGCGTAACATCAGCTATGCCCATACCTTTCAAAAAAATTCCTCTTGTAAGCAGAATAAAAAATCTTATCGGATTTAAAAGAGTTAAATACTGCAAAAACAGAGGCATATCTTCAACAGGAGAAATAAAACCCGACAGAAGGATTGCAGGCATTTGAAAAGTTATAACTCCGAGAATTGCCTGCTGCTGCGTCTTACAAATTGATGAAATAAATAATCCGACACCTACTATAGACAATAAAGAAACAAATATTGAGATTAAAAATAATACAGCAGAGCCTGCGAACGGGACTTTAAAAGCAGTTACCACAATTAAAGTCATAATGCACGTAAGAACCATTGCTATAACCATAGGCGGCACAGTCTTTCCGAGTAATATCTCAAATGACGACAGAGGACTGACTATAAGCTGATCAAATGTACCCATTTCGCGTTCTCTAGCAATGGAAAGAGCGGTTAAAAGCAAAGTTATAACAAGAGCCAGCAAAGACACAAGTACAGTTAAAATATACCAGCGGTATTCAAGATTAGGATTATACCAGTTTCTCAGCGATGCATTTATTTGTGCACCTTTTGCGTGATTAATTTCATTATTGTAATCCGTAACAATCTGTGAGGCGTAACCTCCCGCAATAGAAGCCGAATTTGTCTGTCTGCCGTCAGCAATGATTAAGACATTTACCGGCTTTCCTGCCTTAATTGAAGAAGAAAAATCATTATTTATATAAATTCCTATTTGAACCTTTTGATTGTCAATTTTTTCTTTTAAATCTTTTTCATTTTCCGCATAATAAAACTTTCTAAACCTTGGGGAGTGTTCAAAACGTGAAAGCAATTCTCTTGATTCAACCGAATTATCTCTGTCAATAACAACGGCATCAATATTTTTTACTTCCATTGTAATTGCGTTTGCAAAGACAAGAAGCTGAAGTAAAGGTAAACCTATAATTATACCGCGGCTTTTCGGGTCTTTCCAAATTGTGATGAACTCTTTTTTTATAAGCGCAAAAATTCGTCTTAAACTCTCTCTTATCATTTTATCAGCCTCATATCAGTGTTATTATAAACAGCCGCGAACAAAATAAGCCCGAGTATAGTAAGAAAAATCGAATTAATAATAACAATTTCCCAAACAGTTCCGGCCATAAACTCACTTTCAATAAAAGTTATAAAATATCTTGGGGGCAAAATTCTTGTAAGATGCTGGAAAAACACCGGCATTGAATTAATCGGAAACATTAACCCCGAAAGCAAAAGTGCAGGGAGAAATCCGATACCGAGAGAAACCTGGCTTGCAAGAAATTGATTTTTTAATTTTGAAGAAATTAAAAGACCTATTCCGAGTGAAGTAAACAAAAATAAGCCGCTTACGGCAAAAAGTACAAACAAATTCCCGCGGAAAGGAATTTTAAAAACAGTTATGCACATAAATACATTAAACCCCATAGAAAGCATACCGAGAACGAAATACGGAATATACTTTCCCAGTACTATATGTATTTTTTTTACGCTTGTACTCAACATGGCTTCCATAGTACCTCGTTCCCACTCTCTTGCTACAACAAGAGCGGTCAAAAGAATTCCGATAAGCGTCATTGTAATGGCAAGAGAACCGGGAAGGATAAAATAATGACTGTTTAGGTCCTGATTGTACCATACGCGGATTTCGGGAGTTATAATCTGAGGTTTTGCAAGCCTTGCATATCTGCCCGTCATTAACCACTGATTAACTATCTGCATTGAATAATTTTGAACATAATTGGCCGTATTAACTTCCGAGCCGTCAGTAATAACTATTAAATCCGCATTCTGCCCTTTAGAAATTTTATTTGAAAAATCATTAGGGATAATAACCGCGCCTTTCAGCTTTGAACGCACAATTCCTTTAGCAAGGTCGTTTTCATTGTCGTACACTACGGAATTTACATATTTACTGTGGCCGAAAGATTTTACCAGAGTTGAAATTTCAGGATTTGCATCATCATTTTTAATCCCGATTTTAACCCTTACGGTGTCCAGGTTTATTCCGTACATGTAAATCAGAATTGAAATCAAAGGAAGAACAAAAGCAATTATAATGCTGCTCGGATCTCTTATTATCTGCAAAAATTCTTTTTTAATTAAGGCCTGTAAAATCTTCACTCTTTTTCACTCTCCTTAATCAGTTTTATAAATGTATCTTCCATATTACCGGCATCCGCTTTTTGCTTTAACTCGGCAGGAGTACCTACGGCAATAGCTTCACCTTTATAAAAAAGACTAATTCTGTCACAGTATTCCGCCTCGTCCATAAAGTGAGTTGTAACTAAAATAGTTACACCCTTCTTTGCAAGTGATGTTATATGGTTCCAAAAATCTCGTCTTGTTATTACATCAACTCCCGAGGTCGGCTCGTCAAGAAACAAAATCGGCGGGTTATGAATAAGCGCGCAGGCCATTGAAAGCCTTTGCTTAAAGCCCAGAGGCAGATCTTCCGATTTCTGCTCCTGAATATCACTGAAACCGAAAACATTTATTATTTCTTCAACTCGTTTTTTTCTTTCGGATAATTTAATTCCGTATGCAGCTGCAAAAAATTCTAAATTCTGCCTTACTGTCAGGCTTCCGTAAAGAGAAAACTTTTGAGCCATGTAACCTAAATTAGAACGTGCTTTTTCGGGATTTTGAATAATATCAATCCCCATAAGTCTTGCCGTTCCGCTTGTAGGCTTTGCAAGACCGCACATCATTTTAAAAGAAGTTGATTTCCCTGCTCCGTTAGGTCCTAAAAGTCCGAAAATCTCTCCTCTACGGATACAAAAAGTATTATTTTTAACCGCATAGAAATTACCGTACTTTTTTTCAAGTTTATCAGCTTCAACAGTGCATTCAACATCTGTTTTATGCGGGACATAGTTTTCGGCAATCAAAGATTTTTCTTTTTTATACCCGCCCATAAGCTCAATGACTTTATTTTCAAATTCCTGAGGAGTTTCGGCGAGTTCATGCGGATTTCCGTTATAAATAACCTGTCCTTTATCGAGAACAACTGCCGTATCAAAGCTGTGTGCTTCATCAAGATATGCTGTAGACCATAGAACGGTAGTTTCGGGAGTAATCAAGTCCCGTACCATTTTCATTAAATCACGTCTGGAAATAGGGTCTACACCGACGGACGGTTCGTCTAACACCAGAAATTCAGGTGAACCAAGAAGGGTGCAGGCAAGTCCCAATTTCTGTTTCATACCGCCTGATAAAGTACCTGCAAGTCTTTCCTGAAAAGGCTTTAAGTTCGTAAACTCAAGAAGTTTATCAAAATCATAAGGAACTTCTTTTAAATCAGCATAAAGTTTAAGATTTTCAATTACAGTTAAATCCTCATACAACCCGAATTTCTGCGGCATATAACCTATTTTCGGATTTAACAGAGATTTTTGAACAGAAGGGTTAAAACCAAGTGTAGAAATTTCTCCGCTGTCAGGTAAAAGCAATCCCGTAACAAGTCTTATAAGGGTTGTTTTTCCTGCACCGTCCGCACCTATAAGGCCTGTTATTTTACCTTTTTCAATTCCGAGCGAAAGGTTATTAATCGCTGTTGTTGAGTGAAAATTCTTTGTCAGATTTTTAATTTCTACTGTGTTCATCAGAATTTTCACCCTTATTTACAAGATTAATTTTTATTGTTACAGGCATACCCTGACGCAGGTATTCATCTATATCATCAACATATACTCTTATTCTGTAAACAAGGCTTGTTCTTAAATCTGTCGATTGAACGGTTTTTGGAGTGAATTCGGCAACAGGAGAGATATAGCCGACATAACCCTGATATTCACGATGATTTCCTGTTTTCGGGTCAATAGTATCTGTTAATACTCTTGCTTTTTGACCGTATTTGACGTTGCCCAAATCCGTTTCGTTTACATAAGCTCTTATCCAGACAGGTTTTGTTTTTGAGATTGTATAAACTGTTTGTCCTTTGGCTACGGTTGCTCCGGGTTCCTGAACGCGTACTGTTACCGTGCCTTCTTCGGGTGCGTAAATTTTTGTATAATCAAGTTGATTTTGACTAAAAGTCTTTTGTGCAAGAGCAGCTTCATAATCCCCCTTTGTTTTATCTCTTGTATTTAAAAGAGTTTCGCAATCCTGCGCCGATACCGTACTGTCAGCACATAACGGAAGCTGGCGTTCGTATTTTGATGCTGCATCTCTGCTTAAAGCAAGAGCTTTATTAACTTCTGCAGAGGCCTTTTGAAGATTTGAACGATAGTCTTTATCATCTAAAATTGCAATAAGTTCACCTTTTTTTACACTGTCGCCTTCTTCCTTAAGCATCTTTTCTATTTGTCCGCTGACCTGAAAACTTAAATCAACCTGACGGATTTCAATATTTCCGTATAAAGTTAATTCATTACTGTTCTCTTTCGGTCTGAAAACAAAGTAAGCAGACAACCCGATTAATATTAAAATTAACAGCAGCAAAGCGATTTTCTTTTTCATAACTTACCTCCGACAGTTTTATAAAGGGTAAAATAATTTACAATTCGCTGTGTTTTAGCTTGTGCAGCTTCAATTTCCGAGGAAACAAGCTTTGAACGGCCGGTGAGATAATCAGGATATGAAATTACTCCTCCGGCAAATTTTTTCTGTGTATCCTGAAAATTTTCCGTTTCATAATTCAATTTTGATTTTGTATTATTTTCTATATTTGTATCGTGCTTTATAAAACAAAGAGAAGTATTAACCTCTTTTACAGCCTCTAAATCAGTTTGCCTGTAGGCTTCAAAAAGTTCTTCGTATTTGGCTTTTTGCATCCTCAAATTTGCAAGTTTTCTTCCGCCCGCAAATATATCCTGACTTGCTCCCGCAATTATTGCGGCAAGGGAAGACTGCCATGAAAAAAATGTTCCCGGTGCAATAGTATTAAAAGCCCAAATTCCCGTTATATTAAACGAGGGCAAAAATTCCTTTCTGGCAACGCGAATATCTATTTTTGCTTTCTCGAGTTTTGTTTCGGCTTCCATTACGTCAGGTCTTGAAAAAATAACATCAGACCGAATTTCATCAGGTATTTTTGACGTATACTCAAATGAGGCTAAATTTCCTCTTTTTAAATTTTCCGCACAATCAGGAGAAAGACCTGCAAGAACGGCAAGCTGCATTAATAAAACATTCTGTTCTTTTTCCAGATTTAACAGCTTATTTTTAGCATCTATAAGATTTTGTTCTGAATTATTCAATTCAGACGAGTTTATAACCCCTCTTTTGTATTTTTTTAATTCTGCAGTCTTAATATCTTCGAATATCTTAACTATTTCTTTTTGCTTTGCAATAAGTTCATCATTTTCCAAAATATTTGTATAAACGGAAGCAGTATCGCTCAACAAAGAGATATAAACCGCTTTTTCTTCAAACTTTGCGGCTTCATAAGCCTTTTTCGCACTCCTTGTCTTATCGCGGTTTTTCAACAGAAAATCAGCTTCATAATTTGCGATAAAAGGCAAAACAAATGCATTCTGTTTTAATTGAAAATTATCCAGTTTAGGTACATGAATCCCGAGATAGTCAGCACTTACACTGAAAGAAGGAAGTTCTTTACCGAGCGAATACTTAGCCTGCTGCCTGTATTGTTCTACAACGTAAGCTGCCTGCTTAGCGTTATGATTATTTTCAAAAGCCGAATTTATATAATAGTTAAGGCAGTCATCATTAAATCTGTAAAAAAAATCAAGGTTTAATTCTTTTTTATCAACCCCATATGCACTTTGGACAGTCAAAACAAAAGCCAGTAATATAAATACTTTTTTAATCAACTTTTGCCTCCTTCAAAACCGCTTTAACATAAAATTTTAAATTATCTTTTATTATTTTAATATCTTCAGGAAGAAAATCATCTTGCCCGAGCAGCTTAAGTGAAAAACCATGCAATATTCGTGGTGAATTCATCTGTGAAATAATAAATAATGTTTTAAAAATTATATCCCTATCATTTTCATGTTTTCTAAATATTGCAGCTACAAGCTTTCTAAAGTAATCTATAGCCGGAGATTTAACAAAAAAGTCATTCTTTTGCTGTTCTTTTAATAACAAAGTAATTAAATCTCTTGAAATATTTTTCGAATAAAAGAAATCAATAAACTTATCCAGAATAAGCATTAATTGTTCTCTTTGCTCATCAGCAGTTAAATCATAAGGCGATTTATCTAAATCCAGAAAGGTTTTCGCATATTCGGTCTGGCGTTCGAGCAAGTCCTCTATAATCCCGCGGTAAAGCTCCTGTTTTCCGCCAAAATAATATGAAATCATGCAGATATTTACATCAGCATCTTTACATATTTCTCTTATGCTTACACCGTCAAAGCCTTTTCGGGCAAATAATTTTGTCGCAGATTTTAAAATCTTGTTTTTTGAATTTTCATCTTTAATCTTTTCCATGGCTGCATTTTAAAACAAACGTTTGATTTAGTCAAGTATCAGATTTTTGTGCTATAATAAAGTAGAAAAGTAAGCCGATATAGCTCAGTTGGTAGAGCAACTCATTCGTAATGAGTAGGTCAAGGGTTCAAGTCCCTTTATCGGCTGATTAAAAATAAAAGACCTGCATTAGCAGGTCTTTTATTTTATTTGTATTCTTTGTCGGTCACAGGGTCAAGCCAGGTTGTTTGGTTGTTGGGAAGGTTTGTTTCTATCGAAATATGAGAAAACATTCCGTCAGGTCCTGCTCCATGCCAGTGCTCAACATTTGGAGGAATTTTTACTACATCTCCCTTTTTCAAGATTTGCACAGTTTTTCCTCTTTCCTGATATCTGCCTTCGCCTGCCGTTACAAGTAAAATCTGCCCTCCGGAATGTTTATGCCAATTAGTACAGGCTTTGGGTTCAAAAGTAACATTACCTATTGAAGAATTCCAGGTATCGTCGTTTAAAGACAGCATATTTAAGTATGTTGTTCCCGTAAAAAATTTATTATAAGGGTTAAGCTCACCCTGCTTAAACGGCTGTTCAAAATCTTCTGCTGCTTTCAAAGTTTTTAGCGCACGTAAAGCGTTCGGAAATCCGGTATAAGGCATACATTGAATTATAACGGCAGTAATTGTTTCGATACTGTTACCCGCCTTAATATTTCCTCTTATATGGCTTTTAAGAGTATCGGTATCTCCTGTTGTAACAAGAATACTTAAAACAATCAGTTCTCTTGTTTTAATATCCAAACCTTTTCTGGTATAAAAATCGCCGAAACAAACTTCCGTTAAGAATTTGGAAACATCTTCGCCCATATTATCGGGAAGTCCTGATAATGCCTGCTTTATTTCATCACCGTACAATGGATTTTGAATAGCATAACCTTTTTCAAATCTGTCACTTTCATTAACAGTTGTTTGATTTTCAAGAGGTGTTTTTATTCCGCGCTCATTAAACACTTCATTTAAAACGTTGAGAGCATTCAATGTTTTCGGAAAACCGATAAACGGTGCGCACTGGTAGATAGTTTCTCTAAGTTCAACAGGAGTTACACCCACATTTAATGCAGCATTAATATGTGCTTTTAATTGAGGCAGTGTCTGCTGAACGGCAAGAGAAGTTACGGTAATCATTTCTCGTGTTTTTATATCAAGCTCACCTACAGTAAATACTTCTCCAAAAATATATTTTTGTAAAATTGCCATCATCTCAGTATCAGCTCCTGTTTTAGGCAAAGCTTCGCCGCCAAAAAGTTCATGATAATTTTTCTTACAAATTTCGGTTCTTGTCATATTTTTATCTCCCGCAAATACAATATTGCAAAGCAGCGAAGGAATAACCAGCGCTGCTGCAAACATTTTTTTATAAACAGTTTTTAACATCATCCGTGATAAGCTCCTTTGTTAAATGGTAACGGCGGTATAATTCGTCGATAGGTACTCTGTCGGTAAATTCTTTCTTACCGCCGAAATTCAATACTTTCATATTTGAATTTCCGTAAAATCTTGTAATCTTTTCCCCAAAACCGCCGTCAATGACGCCGTCTTCCAGAGTAATTACGATATCATGGTCTTTTTTAAGATTTTCAAGAAGTTCCTCATCAACTCCGGTCATAAATCTCGGATTAATAAGCGTTGCATCAATATTAAGCTTCTGTTTAATTTCCTGCTTAACTTCTTTCGCAAGGCTAAAGAAATTTCCGAGCCCTAATATCGCAACTTTAGAACCTTTTTCTTCCACTTTAAATTTATTAAGTATTGAATAGTCGGTTTTATCCTCAACACCTGTTGAAACAAGCGGAACATTAGGAACTCTTATTGCAACCGGATGTTCATTTTGAGAATATGAATATTCAAGCATTGCAAGATACTCTTCTTTATTTGTTGGAGCAAGGTAAACAATATTCGGAATGTTTGAGATAAGAGGAATATCAAATGAGCCCAAATGGGTTGCGTCGCCGCTTGAAAGACCGCCCCAGTAAACAAGCATGGTTACGGGTGAATTATTTAAACATAAATCCTGCGAAAGCTGATCGTAAGTTCTTTGAACAAAAGACGTCATAATCGCAAGAACAGGCTTTGCACCTGCTTTTGCAAGCGCAGAACAATATGCAACCGCATGTTCTTCCGCAATACCGACATCAGTATATTGTTTACCCATTTTCTCTCTGAAATCGGGAGTAAAACCATGAACTCCGGGAGTTGCAGGGTTTACCACAACAAGAGAAGGATTTTCTTTTGCTTTTCTCATTATAAATTCGTTTGTTACGCTGTTATAATCTTCGGTTTGCACTGAGGGAACAGAAGGTTTTTCATCAAGAGTTCCCGGCAAAATCCAGTGAAATGCTTCTTTATTATCTTCCGCAGCAGCCAGTCCATGACCTTTTATGGTATGAAGATGAACTACAACAGGGTGATTTGTATCTTTAACCTTTTGGAATGCTTCTATTAATTTTTCAATATTATTGCCTTCATCAACATACAGGTAGTCAAACCCTAAAGATTTAAAAAAGTTACATTCGGCTTTACCTTTTGTTTCTCTTAGTTCTTTAAGGTTTCTGTACAGCCCGCCATGGTTTTCCGCTATTGACATATCATTATCGTTAACCACAACAATTATATTGCTGTTTAAGTCTGCGGCATTATCAAGCCCTTCAAAAGCTTCCCCGCCGCTTAATGAACCGTCGCCGATAAGTGCTATTACATTTGACTTTTCACCTTTCAAATCTCTTGCTTTTGCAAGTCCTGCTGCAAGGCTTACGGAAGTAGAGGTATGTCCGACTTTAAAAATATCATGTTCGCTTTCTTCCGGAGCAGTGTAGCCTGTATATTTATGATATTTGTCAGGATCTGTAAAACCTTCTTTTCTGCCTGTAAGAATTTTATGCGGATAACACTGGTGAGAAACATCAAATACAATTTTGTCAACAGGAGAATTGAAAACATAATGCATTGCAACAGTCGCCTCAATTATACCCAGATTTGGCCCCATGTGTCCGCCCGTTGTATTTACTTTTTTTATAATAAGTTCTCTCATCTCATCAGCAAGAGTGTTCATTTCCTCAACAGATAATTTCTTTAAATCTTCGGGGGAATTTACTTTGTCTAAAATCATTTATTTTTTCTCCTTTTTACTTGATAGTAACTATCAGGCTAAATATTTTTACCTGTTTCATAAGCTTCTTTTAAAAGATTTGTATGCTGAACGTCAGATTTTTCCCAAACGCCCGCACCGTAAATTAAACCTGCTTCACGGACATTATCAAGACACGCAGTAAAACCGCGCAGGCCGTCAAAAGTTCTTTCCAGAGCCTGCCGTCTGCCGTCGGCGGCAGTTGCAATAAAGTAAAAATCTTTGTTTGTAATATGTGTATACCTTGCACAGCATCTGTCTATTAAAGTTTTCAGCTGTGCATCCATAGTATAAAAATACACAGGAGTTGCCATAACAATAACGTCAGCTTCTATCATTTTTTCAAGAATTTCAGCCATATCATCCTTTTGAGAACAAGCTGTGTAATTATTTGTATTACAAAGTCCGCAGCCTGTGCAATAGTTAAATTTTTTATCTCTCAAAAAGATTTTTTCTCCTGTATTGCCTGCGTCCATGGCTCCTTTTAAGAATTCATCGCATAATGTGTCCGAATTTCCGCCTTTACGGGGGCTTGCCGATAATATCAAAACTTTTTTACTCATAACTTCCTCCTTATACATTTACATAATACAGTTGAGAGTTCACTATCAGTCAAGCCCTAAAAATTATAAAACTTAATATTTTTTCATATATATGTTATATTAGAGAAATGAAAAGAATATTATGTTTCGGCGACAGTAATACATACGGCTACAAACCGCTTGACGGAAGCAGATATGACAAGAATACACGCTGGACGGGTGTATTACAAAAACTTGCAGGTGAAAATTACGAAATAGTCGAAGCAGGCGGCAATAACAGAACGGCTTTTTCAAATAATCCCGACGGAATTCAATTCACAGGATACAAACTTTTACCCGAATATTTAAAAGAAATTTATAATACCATAATTCTTGCGATAGGAATTAACGATTTACAAAAATTCTATAATCCTACTATTGAAGAATTTGAAAACGGAATAAGATGTTTTGTTTCTATTGCAGCTGAACAAGCGCGCGAAAGTAATTTAATTATACTTTCGCCTTCACACATTAATGAAAATATTTTAAAAAGTAATTTTAGATTTCTTTTTGATGAAAAATCAGTTGAAAAGTCAAAAAGAATTACACCGGTTTACGAAAAAATCGCGGAGGAATTTAACTGCAAATTTCTGGATTTAAACAAATTAGTCAAACCTTCGAACACAGACGGCCTGCATTATGAAGCGGAAGAACATAAAAAGATTGCCGAAACAGTTATTAAACTGATTTGATAAAACCTCTAATGAAAAATAAATTATTATCTTGAATAATATATTTATGGATTTAAGTTGGTACAGAACACTGAATAAGCCCGCGCTAAACCCGCCTTCGGAAATTTTTGCCCCTGTCTGGGCAGTTATGTATACTCTAATCTTTTTATCGTTCAGTATCTTTATGTTCTCTAAAACAAATGAAGATAAAAGGCCTGCAATTATATTCTTCGTAATACAATTACTGCTCAATTTCAGCTGGAGCCCCGCTTTTTTCTATCTTCATAATATAACGCTGAGTTTTATAATAATAATATTACTTCTGATATTTATAATTTTAACAATGATTTCTTTTTACAAAATATCAAGAATATCAGCATATCTGCTTATCCCGTACTTAATCTGGGTAAGCTTTGCAGCATACCTTAATTTCAGTTTAATGATACTTAATTAATCTATTTAATCTTTTTCAAAGAAGAAATAAAGTTATTATGTTCAACATCACCGTCGACTTTTGTCAGGAAAATCTGACAATCTTTTTCATCTGCATCAAGAGGCGGAAGCTGCGAAATTTCAGCTGAATAATAATTACTGTCGTTTCTGCTGCTCAACGGCATTCTGTTAGCAAGGCTGTTAAGAGAAATATTTCTCAAAAATCCTGCAAAGCCTTTATTATTATTACTGAATTTTGTATAAATTCTAAGCGTGGCGTCTCTGCTTTCAAGGTCAAAACGTCCAACTATAAAAGAACTTAATTGGGGAGCAGATGATTTAATCATCATTTTTTCGATTACATTATTTTTAATCTGTAAATCACCGTTAATTAAATCAAAGTTTCCTTCGGGAACATTTACAAGATCGGAAATTGTTGAAGGGCTGATCATGGCAAGCGGATTTCTGAATAATGCCGCAAATTTAAGGACATATTCAACAAGCCCTACTTTTTGGATTGTGCCGTTTTTTACCATAAATTTAATTGAGCCGTTTAATTTTAAAGAATCATCGGTATTTAATACTATCAGGCCGCTTGCTTTACCTGTAATTTCTTTTTTCAGAGCAAGTAGCGTAGTTGCCATTAAATCGGAATTTACGTCCTTAATACCGAGAGCAATATTATATTTATGTTTTTTCAAATCGCAGTTAATTTTTGCTGAAGAGTGGCCTTCGGCTATTTCAAATCTGTTTGAATACATATTAAATATACTGTTCTTATCCAGTGATAAAGTTGCTTTAACATCTGCAAATTTAATATCTTTATAAGAACCTTTAAGAATATGCAAAACACAATCTTCAACTATAAAGTTTCCGATATCAAAAGTCGGAGTGTTATCATCATCATCTTTGGCTTCGCCTGATGGTGCAACATCAAATTTTTCGCTTGTAACTGCCTGTGAACTCTGGTTATTTGCAGATGCGATAAATTTTTCTACATCAACATCATCAACGGTTAAGTTAACATTTTTTACCACAACCGGAAACTTAACGGCATTAACAAGGCTGCCGTTAAAATCATATTCCGAACGTCTGTATTTACCTTTTGCAATAAGTTTCAACAAACCGTCAGACGCATCCATTTCACCATGCTTCAAGAAAATTCTTTGAGACGGAATTGCAACTCCGTCCATTGTAAGTTTTCCGTTTAACACAGGGTACTTGCCTGTATTAACCATTTCCATGGTTCCTGCTATTTTACCCTTTTTAAATAATTTCTGACCGATAAGTACATTCAAAAATTCACTTGGCAGCGGTCTCGGAATTTCAAAACCGAGATTTTTTACCGTTGGAACAGGGGTTGAAACGTCAAGATTACCCGCAATTTTTACAACCGGCTGAATTTGTTTTTTCTTACCGTTCGGAAGATTTTCAGGTGCAATATAATAGTCTATTGATTTAATATTAAAATCAGTTCCTTCAAAGTGCATATCGGCTTTGAGCATTCTTCTGAAATTTGCAGGGGTAAGCGAAGCACCGTCGATTAAAATATCCTGTCCGGGTTTCAAGCCGAATAACCAGATTAAATCTATTTTATTATTAACGGATTTAATATCCAGTCTTGTTTTTGTAGAGCCGCCTGTCAGCGTTACGGGTATACCTAACATATTAGAAAACTGATTTTTCGCAAAATCATTTGTTACGACAGCTCTTGCAACAAGATTTGTATCAATTGATTTAAGGTAATCTTTTACCGAACCTTCCATTTCAATGCCGTTTTCTTTTTTATTGTTGTAATATCCTTTAAAGTCTTTTACAACAATATCATTTTTACCCATAACAATCTGACCTTTTTCAAGCATCAGGGGAATATTGTCAACAGGTATGAGCTTGCATGAAATCTTGTTTAAATTGACAATACCGTTTAAGTCATTTTTTGTAAGTTTGATATTAAAGTTAAAGTCGCCATTTAAATCTTTGAAAAATGCAAGAGGCTCGTTCAAATTATTTTCTATTATTTGAGAATTAATAAGTTCTACAACGTCAGATACAAGAATTTTATCAGTAAATACTTCTAAATAGTTATCTTTATTTCTTGCGCCGAATGCATTAAAATAAATTTTTGAATTATTAACAGTTAACATACATTTTTGTATGTGCAAAGCTTTGTCTTTTATATATACCGAATTTCTGTCGGCAATATTAATATGAAGATTTTTGCCTTCTTTTTTAATATCCGTTGTTACGTTGAAACGGATATATCTCATAGCCTTTTGCGTATTATCGATTTCCAGATCATCCGCAGTAAGCGCAATATAAGTTGAAGGCTCTATTTTATAAAGGAACAATGATTTTTTTACATATAGCAAAGAATCAAAGAAATCAAAATTCCATTCGCTTTTCTGCTGAGTTTTTGCTTCTTTCTGCTGCGGAACAAGCGCGGTAAGATTGTTTATATCCGCAAAAATATAATCCGCTCCGAGTTTTTGAACAATAATATTTTTATTAAAAATGTCTTTAAAAGAAAGACGTATATCAAAATTATTTACTGCAAGCAGTTCCTTGTCCTTATTTGAAAGAGACAATTCATTTACTTTAAATTCGATTTCCGGCGACAATCCGGTTGTAAGTACAGGTTCTTCAATATTCAAGTTTAAACCTGCAGCTTTATGCAGAGTTTTTTCGACAAAACTTATTACTGCAGGATTGGAAACCGCAGCCGGCAAAGCTTTCAAATAAATTACAAACGGTGCCGATACTAATACTAACACCAATACAACCAGCGAAATTACAATTTTTGTTTTTTTAGTTAAATTCATCTTAATCATCTTACAAAAATTATAACATGAATTATTTTATGTTATTATATATTTATGAAGAAATTTTTTATATTGCTGGGATTAATATTATTACTTAACGGATGCGTTTTCGCTGACGATAACATTCAGGAGCCTATTAAGGCATCTGTCTCAATGAGTGACTTAACCGTATTCAGCAGCGGGAAGAAAAACTTGTTCGGGCTGAAAGACAAACAAGGAAATATTATTGTAGACCCCCAATATAAAAAGCTTATACGGCTTGGGGATTCTGCATGGATTGTCCAGAAAAAAAATAAATTCGGTCTTATCGATAATAACGGAAACTATCTGGTTGAGCCAAAATACAGACATGCCGACAGAATTCTCGGAAAATATTTAAAAATAGGCAATGATAATAATTTCGCAATCTATAATGATAAAGGAGAAGCAATAATTCCTCCCGAATATTCTTCAATTGATATCCTGTTCGGCGGAATGTTTCTGACTAAAAAGAATTACAAATACGGAGTTTCGGATAAAAACGGAAAAGTAATACTTGATAATATATTTGACGACATTTATATGCCGAAACCAAACATTATGAGGATAGAATATAACGGACAATGGTATGAAATCGAACAGATTGCGGGCGGTGAAATAGAACTCCCAGAGGATGTGAAAAGTATTAAAACAGACAGCAATTTTAGGGTTACAACATTCATAACAGATCCTGTTACAGCTTCGGGATATTCGGCTGTTACATTTACGGATTACTTTTTGAAAATATTTTCATCAATTTCTCCGTCGCATGAAGAAACCATTGATGAACTTATGCTTTCTCAGGGTGCGGAAACAGTTAATATTTTCATAAAATTCACATGGCTTCCCAAATACCCTTTTACTTTTGCAAAAAAATATTACCATAATATAAGAACACCGAATAACGGACCATTGAGCGAAATTAAAAACGAATTAAAACAAAAAATGGAATAAATTACCGTACAGACGGATTAATTAAATATTATTTTTGCATTTAATGAATTTATGATTAAAGAATTAAATGAAAATAATTTTTATGAAAATATAAAAAACGGTTTGAAATTAGTGGAATTTTACGCGGCATGGTGCGGCTACTGCCAAAAACAGCGCCCTATTTTAAATGAACTTTCAGAAAACAATATTTGGATTGGCACAGTTGATGCAGATAAAAATCCTGAACTTGTTAAACAATACGCAATATCCGGATTTCCGACATTTCTGCTGTTCAAAGAAGGAAAAATAATAGCTAAACTGACAGGATATCACGAAAAATCAGAGCTTCTGTCCAGATTAATGGAAAATCTCCATTAACTTTATTCTCTGACATGGTCAAGAGCCATTTCAAGAACAACTTTAACATGTTCGTCCGTCAATGAATAATATACATTTTTTCCGCGTTTTTCAGCCTTTACAAGCTTGGCAGTCCTTAATATTTTAAGCTGATGCGAAACAGCAGACTTTGTCATATCCAAAAGCACCGCTAAATCATTAACGCACATCTCAGCTTCTTCCAATGCCCACAAAAGCCTTATGCGCGTACTGTCGCCCATTACCTTAAAAAAATCCGACAAATCATATAACACTCTTACATCAGGCATATCAGGCCTGACTTTATTAACAATATCAGGATTTATGGCTTCGCAGTCGGTTCGTTTAAGTTCCATACATATATTATAGTTTATTAATTGTTCAATTGTCAAATTTTTGTAACAATAAAAATCCTAACACTTGACAATTGAATAATTGTTCAATTATAATATTAATATAAAATATAATATGAGGATAAAAATATGTGCGAACATCATCACCATCATCATGAACACGGAAACAGCAAGATACAGGTTGTTAAAATTGCGCTTGCTTTAATTCTTTTTTCAGCCGCAATGATTACAGGGATTACGGGATTGGCAAAATTTCTTGTATTTTTAACTGCCTACATGATTGCCGGCGGTGATGTTCTCAGGAAAGCCATACAAAATATAATTAAAGGTGAAGTTTTTGATGAAAACTTTCTTATGGGAATTGCAACACTAGGAGCATTTGCAATAAAAGAATATCCCGAAGCCGTAATGGTTATGATTTTATATCAAACAGGCGAATTACTTCAGGACAAAGCGGTTGAAAAGTCGCGCAGGTCAATTTCACAGCTTATGGACATAAGACCAGATTATGCATTTGTAGAAAATGGCGGTATGCTTATCAAAAAAAATCCCTCAGATGTGAAAATCGGCGACATAATCATTGTCAAAACAGGAGAAAAAATTCCTCTTGACGGGATTGTAATTGAAGGTCAGGCATCTGTCGATACCTCTGCACTGACGGGAGAAGCTGTTCCGAAAGATTTAACAACAGGCGGACAGGCCGTAAGCGGCTGTATTAATACTAACGGATTTTTAAAAATTCGTGTTGAAAAAGAGTTCGGCGAATCAACCGTATCAAAAATACTTGAGCTTGTTGAACATGCAGGAGCCAAAAAAGCCGGAGCGGAAAACTTTATTACTAAATTTGCAAGATACTATACTCCTGCCGTTGTAACCGGAGCTCTTGCCCTTGCGTTTATTCCGCCTTTAATATTACAGGCAGAATTCAGCATCTGGTTTCAAAGAGCATTAACCTTCCTTGTAATATCATGCCCGTGTGCGCTTGTAATATCAGTACCGCTTGGATTTTTCGCGGGGATAGGCGGAGCATCAAAAGAAGGGATTTTGATTAAAGGAGCCTGCTATCTTGAAGCGTTGTCAAATCCTGATACCGTTGTATTTGATAAAACAGGAACATTAACAAAAGGTACATTTAAAGTTACACAAATTCAGCCCGAAAACATAACGGAAGAAGAACTCCTTAAATATACCGCACTGGCGGAAAGTTACTCAAATCACCCTATTGCGCTTTCATTAAAAGCAGCATATTCCAAAAAAATTGATACCTCAAGCGTAAAAAATGTTGAAGAAATTTCAGGCAGGGGAGTTAAGGCATACGTAAACGGAGAAGAAATTCTGTCGGGAAATTCACGCTTAATGGAAATGTTTAATATTGACTATAAGCAAAACAATTCATCAGGTACTGTTGTTTATACCGCCAAAAACAGACAATATCTTGGTTCAATCGTAATTTCCGACGAACTCAAGGAAGATGCGAAAGATGCAATAAAAAGTCTTAAACCTTTTGTCAGACAGACGGTAATGCTTACCGGAGACAGCCCCAAAACCGCTGAATATATTGCAGATGAACTCGGTATTAATAAATTCTTTGCAGAGCTTATGCCGGTACAGAAAGTTGAAAAGCTTGAAGAACTAATCGCAGATAAAAATAAAAACAGAAGTGTAATATTTGTGGGCGACGGAATAAATGACGCTCCGGTTTTAAGACGTGCAGATGCGGGAATTGCAATGGGCGGTTTAGGTTCCGATGCGGCTATTGAAGCCGCCGATGCGGTTATTATTGATGATAAGCCGTCTAAAATAGCAAAAACAATACTCATTGCAAAAAAGACAATGAGAATTGTTAAACAAAATATAGTTTTTGCTCTCGGCATAAAAGCATTGTTTTTAATACTCGGAGCATTCGGGATTATTACAATGTGGGGAGCTGTATTTGCAGATACAGGTGTTGCCCTGCTTGCTGTATTGAACTCTTTAAGGGCTTTAAAATCTAATTAGAAAATACAGCTTTATAAAGTTCATCCTGCTCCGGCAAGTGGGTAATATAACCGACGGGAATTTTATTTTCAACAGAATTAATGATTTCTTTAGCTCCGCTTTCTCCAAAAGCCCCGCATAATTCAATGCATCCAACACCCTGCTTATATAATTTTTCTGCTGCTGCACAGGCTTCTTTTATAGAAGATACACCTACAATTTGAGCTTTACCGCCGTTTATATATGCAATATCTTTTTCAGAATTAAAATCACCCATTATGATAAATGCAAATTTCATATAAATTCCCTCCTTTTTAGCAATTAACGTATAAAATTTGTACAAATTTTTTCTTCTGTCTGCGGAAGGTTAATACCGGCATTTTTACCTGCTTCAATACATTTCAACAGCCATGCCATATTAGCACCTAAAACTCTCATAATCTGCAAGCCTTCCAAATCCTGCTTAACATCATCGGGATTATTCTGGGCACCATGCACCATTGGCCAGTAATTTGAAGAAACAACAGGCATTTGATTTATTGTAAAATGCTTTGTAATTGCGTCTAAAGATGCACTTGTTCCCGCACGTCTTGCAGACACAACCGCCGCAGCCGGTTTGAATTTAAAAGCAGCTCCGCCCGCATAGAAAAGTCTGTCCATAAATGATAATAATCTTCCGCTCGGATGAGCATAATAAACAGGAGAGCCGAAAATAAATCCGTCAGCAGTTTTTGCTTTTTCAATAACTTCATTTACTATATCATCTTTAAAAACGCATTTTCCTCCGATTTTTCTGCAAGCGCCGCATCCTATACAGTCGCGTACGGCATCTTTGCCCACTTGAATAATTTCGGTTTCAATACCGTTTTTCATAAGTTCCGATGCGGCTTCCGCCAGCGCTGTATAAGTACAGCCTTCAGCATTGCTGCTTCCGTTAAATAATAAAACTTTCATCTGCTTTCTCCTAAAAACTACCTTCAAATACAATTCTTATGTTATCATAAAATCATGGTTTTAAAGAATGATTTTTTGGAAGTAGAAATTTCAGAGTACGGTGCATCCATAGTTTCTATTAAAATGCCTGATAAAAACGGTAATATAGTTGACGTGGTTCTCGGATACGACGACATCGGGAAATACAAAAGGCAGTCAAAATATATAGGCGCAACCGTAGGCCGCTGCTGCAACAGGATTAAAAACGGCATAATCAAACTTGACGGCAAGACATACAAGCTAAACTGCAACGACGGCAGCAATCATCTTCATGGCGGTTTTAACGGTTTTGACAAAAAATTCTGGCAGGGTGAAAAAACGTCTAACGGGATTAAGCTTTATTATTCTTCAAAAGACGGAGAAGAAAATTATCCGGGAAATCTTAAGGTTTGTGTAACATATACGCTGAAAAATTCATCATTGATTATCAACTACAGAGCCGTAACTGATAAAACAACCGTTTGCAGTCTGACAAACCATACATATTTTAATCTAAACGGACAGGGAGATATTTTAGGGCAAAAAGTTCAGATTTTGGCTGACAGTTTTACTGAAAATGACAAATATTCTCTGCCTACGGGAAAAATTATATCCGTAAAAGACACCCCTATGGATTTCAGACGATTGAAAAAGATAGGGAAACATATTAATGATGAATACTATCAAATCCGGTATGCAAAAGGATTTGACAATAACTGGGTAATAAAAAATAATAACGGCAAAATAAGAAAAGCCGCCAGAGCATATTCAAACGAAACAGGAATTGAATTGGGAGTATTTACGGATTTACCCGGGATTCAGTTTTACAGCGGCAACTATTTGGACGGAGCAGAAAACGGAAAAAATAATAAACCGATAAGAAATCATTACGGTTTTTGTCTTGAATGCCAGTATTTTCCGAACGCTTTTGCAAATGAAAATTTTGAAAAACCGATATTAAGAGCAGGTGAATTATATAATAAAACAATTATTTATAAGTTTAAAATAAAATAGCAAAAAAATATATTTACGCTTTTTGTACATTAAAGAGGGAACCAGGAGTAAAAAAGTTTATGAAAGTGTTTAAAGTCAGTTCAAATTTGTCGTTTGGGCGTTCTTTAAGAGACGATGAAACAGCAGAGTTTAAAAAAACTTTAAAAGAGGGAAAAAAATTAGCAGGCCAAACAGGCAATTCAATTTTTATTATGCCGTCAACAAGTCTTCCGCAGTCTGAAATGTTAAACACAGGAGCTGCAACTCTTTCGTCTAAAGAAACTGTTGATTATATTGACTATATGAAAACGTATATTGATTTTAATGTTTACCAGGATTTACCTTCAGGAGAATTTTTTTATGGAAATCATTATAACTGCACGTCATTAGCACTCGGCGACCATAATATAAATCCTCAGCTTCTTACAACCGATGAGTACGGAAAAATACTTACAAACGAGGAATTTGAAAGCATTGTAAAAGCAAACTCCGGAACGAGAAAAGATGAAATTGCAAATTTTGAAAACGTATTGGGAGAAAAAAGTACACAAAATAATATTCTTAAAAAGGCGTATGAACGTTTTAACAAGCTGGATGATAACTCTGATTTAAAACAAAAATACAATAAATTTGTTCAGGAGAATTCCGATTGGCTGAACTTCAAAAGAGAATCTGAACCTGATCAGGAATTTTTTAAATTTAAAAAATTTCTTGCGGAAGAACATCATAAAAAGGGAATTCAAAACCTTCATGAAAGAGGATTGAAACTTTGCGGGGATGTTGCTATTAATTTCAGTAATGACGAAGTAAAAGCATTCCCTAATGCATTTAAGCAAGGGCACTTCATCGGAATACCGAGCTGGAAGATACCCTCACTTAATTACGATACAATTTTAGATGAAAACAGCGACGCTTATAAATTATTAAAAATGAAGTTCCAGCTTGCGGCAAGGCGTAATGATATGCTCAGGGTTGATGCTGCATGGAACTATGTTACACCTGTTATCACTCCTGAAGGTGAAAATAAAATACTTGAACACAATAAAAAGAAAATGGGAAGCGACCTGCTTAACCTTATTGAAAAATGGATTAAAGAAGTAAAAGGAGAAGACTTCGATTTACATAATATTATATATGAATTTGATACCGGCCCCGATGATTTTACGACATTTGAAAACGGGGAGCTTATTGAACCTCTCAAAGGACGCGTTAAAGTATACGGAAGTACTTATATGGATGAAAGCTGGGGGTCGAATGATGCATTTTTAAATCACCATAAATGGTCACCCGATGAATTTGTTATCGGAGCAGGAAATCACGATCCGCAGCCGTTACGCCAAATTGCAAACGGGGTGCCGGATGTTTGTAATTTTAATAATGTTCACAAAAATAAAAATATTAACCCGCTTGCAAGAATTTTAAATATACCCGCAGAGGTTTTAAATAATCCCGTTGAATTTGCCAAGGCTAAATTTGCGGAAATTACAACTGCAAAAAATAATATGTTTTTCTTTATGGATGTTTTCGGCCGCGAAGAAAGATTTAATCAGCATTCATGTGAAACAGGAAGAAATGCCGTTGAGAATTTCAGATATAAGATACCTTCAGATTACAAAAAAGCTTTCCAAAACTCTTTGAATGAAGGTTACGGGTATAATATTATGGATTCTCTTGCCAAAATATTTAAAGCAAAAGGATTGGATAAAACAAATTCAGATTTATACGAAAAAATTGTAAAATTCAAAAATATTTTGGAGCAAAAAGAATTTGATATAGTAGATGAATTAGATGACATGCTAAAAACCGGAGAAGATATTGATGATGATATTGTAAAACTTGTTCCTGTTGAAGAAGAAACCAAAAATGCCATAAAATGGTACAAATCAGCTAAAGCCTTTTTGATTGCTGGCGGAATTCTCGCAGCTGCAGGCGGAGCATATACAATGTACAAAAATCATCATAAAAAGGACGAAAAAACTGACAAAGTTTATGCTTAATAATAAAAAAGCTTTCCTGTTATAAGGAAAGCTTTTTTTATTTTGCTAAACCCCGATTTCTTTAAGAGGTTTACCGTCCATAAGATTTTTCTCTATATTTTCAAGCGAAATACCTTTTGTCTCAGGTATAAGCAGAATAGTAAGAACTATAAACGACAGGTTCAGTGCAGTATAAATCCAGAATGTAACCGCAATTCCGAATGTATTGATTAAAGTCAGGAATGTAGCACCGATAATCATATTTACAATCCAGTTTGTGGTTGTAGAGCAGGCAACGCCGAAATCCCTGCTTTTCAACGGCTGAATTTCCGAGCATAAAATCCAAACCACAGGACCTGCGCTCATCGCGAAACTTGTAATTGTAAATAACGTCATAATAATTGCGGCAATTGAAATCCACAATGCACTAAATCCCGCATTAATCATATACAAGCATACGCCTAAAAGGAATGTGCCCGCTGCCATACCTGCAAAACCGATTTTTAAAATAGGTTTTCTTCCCTGTTTGTCAACAGTTCTCATTGCAATAAGCGTTGCAAGAGTATTTGTTAAACCGCATATTACGGTCGCAATCATCTGCTGTTCGGTATTTGCAAACCCTGCATGTTTAAATATTTGGGGTGCATAATAAAGTATTACGTTCATACCCGTAAACTGCTGCATTGCCTGAAGAAGCATTCCAAGGTAAACCGCACGGCGAACATTTTTGTTTGCTCTGAAAAGTCCCCAGCCTTCCTGCTTAACTTTAAGACTTTCCCTGATTTCCGAAAGTTCCCCGTCCGCTTTTGCATCGGTTGTGCTGAGCATTCTCAAAATATCTTTTGCTTTATCAAAATGACCTTTTGAAGCAAGCCATCTCGGGCTGTCAGGAAGTCCGAATACGGAAATCATCAATAATAATGCGGGAATACTGATTACTCCGAGCATCAAACGCCAGTGGCCGCCGTAACTGAATATTGTATCGGAAATAAATGCAACAAGAATACCGATGGTTACCATCATTTGATACATTGAAATAAGTTTGCCTCTGTCCTCTTTTTCAGACATTTCAGACAGGTACAAAGGTGCAACGTAAGACGCTATACCTACGGCAAAACCGAGCATTACTCTTGAAATTAACAGAATAGGGACATTAGGAGCACAAGCACAGCCGATTGAGCCGAGAACAAATAAAGCCGCACCGGACATCAAACTTTTTTTACGCCCCAATTTAAAAGAAATCCAGCCTGTGGACATTGCACCCAGTGCTGCCCCGAGCATCATTGTACTTACAACCCATTCCTGAAGTCTGCTTGTTAATTCAAAATGAGTTGTAATAAACGGCAGAGCACCTGAAATTACACCGATATCAAGACCGAACAAAAGTCCTGCCATGCCGGCTGCAAATGAAATAAAAATCTTCATCCGTTTAGCTTTTTTTATTCTGCCCTCATCACAAGTGTTAATACAATCTTCCATATATAAATCTCCTAAATAAGATAATAAATATATTCCCAAATTTTAATAATTTTATCATTTTTAATAAAATTGTTTCTATAAAAAACTTAAAGGGCATAAGATTAATAACAAAGGAGTTTTATGATTAAGAGAGAAAGATTTGCAAGTTTAGTTGAAAAATTTAAAGAAACATTCGGAGATTACACGGATATAAAGTTTTTTTCGGCACCCGGGAGAACGGAAATAGGCGGAAATCATACAGATCATCAGCATGGCTGTGTGCTTGCCGCAAGCATAAATCTTGATATTAAAGCGGCAGCAGCTCCGAACGGAACGGATGAAATAAGAGTTCAATCAGAGGGGTACCCGTTAGATATTATAAATATCAACGAACTTTCTCCCGACAAAAAAGAATTTAATCAAGCTAAAGCTCTAATACGCGGAATAGCGGCTAAGTTTAAAGAACTCGGCTGCGAAGTAAAAGGATTTGATTGTTACACGGTATCAAATGTTTTAAAAGGTTCGGGATTATCCTCATCCGCCGCTTTTGAGGTATTAATAGGAAACGTGATAAACGGACTTTTCTTTGAGAACAAAGTTAACGCCGTTGAGATTGCAAAAATCGGTCAGTACGCGGAAAATGTTTATTTCGGCAAACCCTGCGGGCTTATGGATCAAATGGCATCATCTGTGGGCGGAATTGTTGCAATTGATTTTAATGATAAGGAAAACCCCGTTATTAAAAAAGTGGATTTTGATTTTATATCAACCGGTTATGCTCTTTGCATAATCGATTCGGGGGCTGATCATGCTGATTTAACCGATGAATACGCTTCAATACCTTACGAAATGAAATTAATCGCAAAACATTTCGGCAAAGAATATCTTAGGGATGTCAAAAAAGAAGATTTTATAAAAGAAATTCCTATTTTACGAAAATCTGCGGGTGACAGAGCAATATTACGCGCACTTCATTTCTTTAACGAAAACCGGCGGGCAAAAGATGAAGCGGAAGCACTTGAAAGAGGAGATTTTAAAACCTTCCTGAAACTTGTAAAACAATCAGGCTACTCATCATACATGTATCTCCAGAATGTTTGTGTATGCGGGTCTGCAAAAGAGCAAGCCGTAGCAATCGTACTTGCAGTATGCGATGAACTATTAAAGGACAAAGGGGCATACAGAGTTCACGGCGGAGGATTTGCAGGAACCGTACAGGCATTTGTTCCTCTTGATATGGTTGATGAATTTAAAGAAAAAACAGAAAACATTGTCGGAAAAGGAAATTGCCACATACTTTCGATAAGCTCTACAGGCGGTTGTGAGGTAAAAAATGATTTTTAATGCGATAAAACAACTTGTTCAATACGGAATTGAAAAAGATTTAATTACTCCCGAAGATACAAATTACGTTATTAACAGGCTTCTGGAAATCTTAAATATTGACGAATATATTGAACCCGAACAAACCTTCAAAAATATTGATCTTGAAAATGTACTTAAAGAAATTCTTGATTACGCGGTTGAAAAAGGATTAATTGAGAACAGTATTGTTTATCGCGACCTGTTCGACACAAAAATAATGAGTGTACTGGTGCCGCCTCCGCATGAAGTTATAGAAGAATTTAAAAGACTTTATCTTCAATCACCTCGCAAAGCAACAGATTGGTATTATAAATTCAGTCAGGATACCGATTATATAAGACGCTACAGGATTGAGAAAGATTTACGCTGGCAAACCGCAACCGAATACGGGCTGCTTGACCTGTCAATAAATCTTTCAAAGCCAGAAAAAGATCCAAAAGCTATTGCTGCTGCAAAGAAAGCAAAACAAAGCGGTTATCCTAAATGCATGCTTTGCCCGCAAAATGAAGGTTATGCAGGAAGAATTAATCACCCTGCACGCCAAAATCACAGAATTATTCCTGTTGAAATCGACGGAGAAAGCTGGTATTTTCAATATTCACCGTACGTATATTACAATGAACACTGCATTATCCTGAACAGCAGTCATGTTCCTATGGTTATTGACAAAAGCACTTTCAAAAAGCTTTTCGATTTTATAAAAATATTTCCGCATTATTTTGTCGGCTCTAACGCAGACTTGCCGATAGTTGGCGGCTCAATACTTTCGCACGACCATTTTCAGGGAGGTCATTATGAATTTGCAATGGAAAGAGCCGAAATAGAAGAGCATTTTTCAATTAAAGGCTTTGAAGATGTGGAAACCGGAATTGTAAAATGGCCTATGTCGGTTATCAGAATACGTCATGAAAATTCCGAAAAACTTGCAGAGCTTGCAGACCGTATTTTAAACAAATGGCGCGGCTATACCGATGAAGAAGCATTCATTTTTGCAGAAACAAACGGAGAACCGCATAACACTATAACGCCTATTGCCCGTAAAAAAGGAGATTTATTTGAACTTGACCTTGTATTAAGAAATAATATAACAACCGATGAACATCCCCTCGGAGTTTACCACCCTCACAAAGAACTTCACCACATAAAAAAAGAAAACATAGGTCTTATAGAAGTTATGGGGCTTGCAGTTCTTCCTTCACGTCTTGACAGAGAATTGAAAGAGACAGCAAAGTGCATACTTTCTAAATTAAATTTACGTGAAAATGAACTTACCGCAAAACACGCGGACTGGGTTGAAAGTTTTCTGCCCAAATATACAAACATTAACGAAAACAACATAACTGAAATATTAGAAAAGGAAACAGGTCTTGTATTTGTAATAGTACTTGAACACGCAGGAGTTTTCAAACGCAATAAAAAAGGACATGATGCCTTTTTGAAATTCATCAATGTCCTTTAATTTTAGGAAAAGCCGGCAAAGATTTATTTTATTTGTCAAGAAGCAATTTATGTGCCGGCATAGAAATTTTTAAAACTTATATTATTTTCCGTGCAATATTTGGCTATTTCATCGGATAGGTCGTCAAAATATTTAGTATTCTTTCGGTTATAAATATTTTCATATATCGGGTTATACAACGGGTATTCTTCATTTATAAACTTAAACATCTTGGTCTTAAAACTGCTCCTGAGATTAAGTTTGTCGAACCAGTATTCATCCGCATATTCTTTTGTGGCTTCAATTATTCTTTTAAAATCAGTTATTTGAGGAATAATTGGGGAAATAAATACAATTGTTCTAATACCATTTTGCTTTAGTTTTTTTAATGTTTCAAGTCTTTCTTCTACAGATGACGAACGCGGTTCTATTTTCTTTTTCAGATGTTCGTCAAGCGTACTGATTGATATTGCAACTTCAACATGTTTCATTTTTTTAAACAGGTCAACATCTCTCAGAACAAGTTTTGACTTTGTAACAACTGTTATGAAAGCTTCCGATTTAACCAGCTGTTCCATAATCATTCTGGTAGTTCCGTATTTTTTTTCGTATGAATTATACGGGTCAGTGACAGTGCTTATCATCACTTTTTTATTTTTAATTTTGAAAATATTAATCCTTTTATTAGTCCTTTTAATGTCAATAAAATCGCCCCATTCCTCTGAATGTTTGCTGAAACTTGACATATATGCCGCATAGCAATAAATACACTTATTCGGACAGCCCACGTAAGGATTAATTACATAGTCGAGTGTAGTTAACTTTGTTTTATTCAAGTAATCTTTAACTCTGGTCACATCTTCAACTACCATAACAGCATAATAAGGTGTGAATAAAAATATGTCAATAAGGTTGATATCTTATTCGCGAGCGGGAATATTTTTTTCTATAATCGTCGGAATTGGTGATGTAATAATAGTTTCAAGGTATTTATCATTTTCTTTCTTAATATTTTCCGCTATCAATTTTATCTCATCGTTATTGGTGAAGTAGTGCTTCACAGCGTACTTTAAGACCACCATGCCTTTAACCGGACTTTTTTCAAATTTATATATATTATATTCGAAATATTTCTTAGCATTTTCACATCCGTTTACAAGAAAACTTATTGCAGCCTTATCAGCTTTCTTATTTTCAATAAGCTTTAGAAGTACGCTGTTCTCTGTATTTTCAATGGTTTTGTCAAAATTTTCGGCAAATTTAAGAGGATTTGACTCTTTCGGGTAATAATAAACGCCTATCATTTTTGTCCATCTGCCGACATCCTCATTTTTAAGAAAATACTCATTTCCGTATCCTTCTGTCTGCGGAGCGACAGCACTGTATTTCAATGTGTAAACATTATTATCAAAATGAATTTCCTCGGCTTTTACAGGCTCTGCAAGAAACATCAATGATATAAAAACCGTCAAAAATGCAGCTATAGAAATTTTATGCATGATAGTTAACTCCTTAATTTCTATATATTTAAACTCGGTAAGAAAAAAAGCAAAATCTACACATAGGTAATTTTTAACGCGCAAAAAATTTTTTTATAAGTTTTAAATCACTATGCTTGTGAATACTATTTCCCCGATAAAACTTAATACATATAATACATTACCGGGTCGACGCAATTTTAATATTACCCCTTTACGTCAGGATACCGTATCATTCGGCAGCACACAAACTTTACATTCTGCGGAAGATTTGATGGAAAAAATTGTAAATATATACGGGAAAGCCGATGCACAGCAATTACTTAAAAGAGTTTTAAAAGATACGATAAAAAATAATTTTTCAATAAATTCAGGTCAGTATTCAAAATTTTATACTATTCCAAATATAAACGAATACGGGTTGAAAATATCTTTTCCTATTGAAAAAACATACAAAGAAGCACTTGAAGGAACATTTGAAAGATCTGATGATTTATTTCCGTTCCACAATTTCGGTCAATCCGTAATTACAAACAACAAAGGCATACTTTTTCTTAAAAAAGTTAACGGAGTACCGAATTCCATAGATAATTGGAATATCTACTGCGAACATCCTGAAAAACTTACAGATAAACATGCTCAAATTTACCTTGAAAAAATTTTAAAGTTATCAGAATTTCCGCAAAAGTCCATAAACAATTTTGTTCAAAACATAAAAACAATTGTCGATAAAAACAGCGATTTATTAGATTTAATTAATCCTAATAATATTATGGTTGACTTTGAAAGAAAACTCCTTACCCCGATTGATCTGGATGACACACGCGGCGGGCTTCCGTTCAGAAATCCTATAGAAATTTATGAGTGTCTCGCAGACGAAGAACTTGCAAAACAATACAACCGTTTCTTAAATAATAATGAAATATTAGCCGCCGAAAAAGCAAGAAATAAGCTTTTCTCAAAAGTAATTACCGCTATAAGAGAAGTTTTCAGCTAATTAGAGTTTCTCGTTAATTGTTGTAAAATCTTTACCGCCGACAGCCTTATAGATATTTACCGTAGAAATTAAATAATTCACCTGGCTGCTGACTTTATCTTTATCTGCAACAAGAAGTTTCTCACTGTCCTTCATCAAGTCCAAGTTTGATTTTGCTCCGATGTTATATTTTTTGTCAGCCAGTGCAAACTTTTCTTTTTCAAGATTATAACGTTTAATACTCTCATTATAATTCATTTCTCTTGTTATTGCACCGCCCAGTGCATCATTGACTTCCTGAACTGAATTTAGAATTGTTTTTTCATAAATCTGCTGTGCTTTTTCAAGCTCTAATTTAGTCCATCTTAAACGTGCCATTTTAGCTCCGCCCGTAAATAAATCTATGGAAGGCATAAAACCTATCAAAGATTTGAAAGTGTGATTTCCGAAAATATTTGTAAGATTATATGCACTGAAACCTGCCTGACCGTATAAAATAAATTTAGGAAGGAAATCACGTCTTGCAACTTTTGCATCAATACCGATTTTTTCAATATAATCTTCGACTTTTAAATAATCGGGTCTGTATTGTATAACTTCCGCGTTAATACTTTGAGGAAGCGGAAGAAGTGATGCAACGGAATAATCACTTCTCGGCATTACACTTAAATCTTTTTCCCTTAGACCTGTTAATACACCGAGTTCTCTTGCGACAATAAGTCTTTTGTCAACATAAACATTTAATTCTTCACGCAATTGTGTCAAAAGCTGTTTCTCGTCCATTAACTCGGTGACAGGACATAAACCGTTTTTATATTTAATTTCTTCAAGTCTTACTATTTCCGTTTGAAGTTTGACCAGTTCTTCCTGATCCTTTATAAGTTTATCAAACTTTATCAGGTTAAAGTAATCTGCGGCAACAGCGGAAGTTAAAGAAATGTAAGATGCTCTTTCATTCTGTTTAACCATTTCAAGCTGTTTTTTTACAGATTTTGTTTTTAAATAATTTTCTCCCCAAAGATCAACTTCATAACTCATTGTCAAAGGCAGGAAAAAATTACTCTGGCTGTAATCTCCAACGGTAATCGCTCCCATTTTTACGGTTGCTGAGCTTAAATCTCTGAAAACATCTCCTTGAAATCCGACCTGAGGCAATTGCCCTGCAAAAGCCATTTTAACGACCTGCTCGGACTGTTTTACGTTCAATGATGCAATCTTTAAATCCTGATTATTTTTGTAAGCAGTTGTAATATAATCCGTTAAAACAGGATCATTATATTTTTGCCACCAGTCAAGGTTTAAATATTCCGTTCTGTAATCCGCTGTATTTTTTGATGTTTTTGCCTCTGCAACAGTTAAACTGCACAGCAAAACAAACAGGGTTAATAATATTTTAAAAAATTTCATGCTTGCTATTTCCTTTTTTGTGTTATCATAATAACACAAAGAAAAATCATGGACAAGACAAATTTATTAAAAAGCAGAATTGGGATGAAACTGGTACGTGTCGGGAAAATGGTTCGTGCCATAGCTAACCGGAAATTTGCAGAGGCTGATTACCCCATAACCCCCGAGCAGTTTACGGTCTTGACCGCAATTCTTGACCATGACGGTTTGTACCAGCGTCAAATTAGTGCATTAACCTTAAAAGACAGACCGAATATTACAAGAATTATAAATATTCTTGAAAATAAAGGACTTGTAACACGGACGGCAGACACAAACAAACGTAAAATATTTAAAATTAATATTACGGAAAAAGGCAAAGAAGCTTACGAAGAAGTACTTCCCACCGTTGCCGAACACTGGCGGCAGACTGTCGAAGGCGTAACTGACGAAGAATTGGAAAGCTGTTTAAAAGTTTTAAATAAAATAAAAATTAATTTGGAAGAAAAATTAAATATGCAGATATAAGAGGTGACAAATGGCAGAGACCCCAAAACATAATGAAGAATTTGAACAAAAAGCAAAAGAAAGATTAAAAACAAGAAAAGAAAAAGCAAAGAAAAAACGCCCCGAATATAAGAAAAAACGCGTTGTAGTTCCGGTTATAACCGCTATAATCCTTATTTTGACAGGTATTTTCCTTGCAATTCATTCAACATTTTTCCAGTCAACCGACGATGCATTTGTTGAAGGAAGGCTTGTTTCAATAGCTCCCCGTGTTCAGGGGCCTGTTATTAAACTTCTTGTAGACGATAATGACGAAGTTAAAGCAGGACAGTTATTAGTTGAAATAGATCCTGCGGATTACGAGGTAAAACTTCATCAGGCAGAAGCAAAACTTGCGGAAGCCAGAGCCCAATTAAACGTTACCGAAAAACAAATTGATGAAGGCAGTTCAAATGTTCAACAGTCTTATGAAGATGTAAATTCAACAAAATCAAAACTTGATTTTGCCGCGAAAGACCACAAAAGATACACAGATATGTATAAAGAAGGCATTGTATCAAAACAGGATTACGATAACAGTTCAACCCACTATACAGTTGCACAGGCAAATCACAAAGCAGCAAACGAACGTTCAAAAGCTATGCAATCCGCTTTAGAATCGCACAAAGCTAAAGCAGAAGCAGTACAGGCCGAAATTCAGAGATTGGAAGCAGAAGTTGAACAGGCAAAACTGAACCTTTCTTATACAAAAATCTACGCTCCTCAGTCAGGAATGATTTCTGCAAGAAGCGTTGAAATGGGAAATTATGTTCAGGTCGGCCAGCCTTTAATGGAAATTGTACCCGAAAAAGTATGGGTTGTTGCAAACTTTAAAGAAATTCAATTAACTCATATGAAAAAAGGCCAGCCCGTATCAATAAAAGTTGATACTTACCCGGGCAAACGCTTTAAAGGTCATGTTGACAGCATTCAGCGTTCGACAGGCGCAAAGTCAAGCCTTTTCCCGCCCGAAAACGCCGTAGGAAGCTATGTAAAAATCGTTCAGCGTGTTCCGGTAAAAATCTTATTTGACGAGGATATTAAAGATTATAACATTGTCCCCGGAATGTCTGTTGTACCAAAGGTTAAAATCAGATAATGGAAGAAGTAAAAAAACAAACAAATCCGTATTTACAAGCTTTTGTAATACTCTTACCCTCAATACTTGCACTCGTTGCAACCTCAGCAACAAATGTATGCCAGCCGAACATTGCGGGATATTTCGGCGCAACTCAGTATGAAGCAAACACGGTTATTACGAGTTATATTATTGCCAACGGAATAATGCTTCCGACTACGGGATTTCTTGCAAAGCTTTTCGGAAAAAAAATGTTTTTTATGTATTGCATAACATTTTTCTGTCTCGGGGCTTTATTCTGCATACTTGCAAGAGATTTACACATGCTTATTCTGGCAAGAATTTTTCAGGGAATTGGCGGAGGCTGTATTTTACCGTTATGTCAGGCAATGCTGCTGGATATTTTTCCGGATAAAAAAGGGCTTGCAATGGCATTATTCGGGGTTGCCGCCATGTTTGCGCCGCTTGCGGGGCCTTTCTTCGGCGGTTACCTGACAGATAACTGGTCGTGGCAATGGGTTTTTATTATTAATATACCTCTTTGCCTTATTTCTCTTGCACTTATCAAATTTTTCGTGCCTAAAGACGAACCCGTCAAAGAAAAATACAATAAAAAATTTGATATTGTCGGCTTTGCGGGAATTGCAGTTGCAATGGGCTGCATGCAAATTGTTCTTGATAAGGGCGAGCAGTTTAACTGGTTTGATACAACATGGATTTGCTGGCTTACGGGTATTTCGATTTTTTCATTTGTATTTTTCTATGTTTGGGAACTGGAATATAAATATCCGTTAATTGATATAAGGGTTTTTAAAAACAAAAATTTCTTATTCGGGACATCCATAAGCTCTATAATTAATGTGCTCTTATACAGTACATTGCTTCTTGTTCCGTTATTTTCACAAAGTTTAATCGGTTACAGCCCTTCGGCATCGGGTTTGACAATGCTTCCGCGGGCAGTTGTTTGTCTTGCTGGGCTTCTGATAATGGGAGAAATTGCTAAATATGTCGAAAACAGAATACTTACGGCTCTCGGTTTTGTCATAATGGCTGCGGCTGCAATTTGGATGTCCTGCCTTAACACTACAGCTTCAATGTACAGCATTGTACTGCCGAATTTGCTTCTGTGTTTCGGAGTTTCGGTTGCATTTGTACCTATTACGGCATTATCATTTTTAACATTACCGAAAAATAAAACTGCAGACGCCGCAGGACTTCATGCATTGTTTAAAAACATTGTAACAGCAATTTCAACATCAGCATCTTCAACATTTATTGCCCGCGGAGGGCAGGTTTACCAGAATAACCTTGTAGAACATCTTGCATATCACAATCCTGCATACAGGGTTCATTTATCAGCATTACAGCATAAATTCATGATGATTTATCCATCAGTTGTTGCTCATAAAAAAGCATCTGGAATGTTATACAAACAGCTTTTGCAGCAAGCCAAACTCGGAGCCTTTTATGACGCCTTTTTATGTTTGGCAATGCTTGCAATGCTGACTATTCCTTTTTTATTACTTTTAAAGACAAAAAGTAAAAAAGCGTCTGCTTAATAATTCATTTCCCAATTATCATTTAAAATTTTGCCGAAACACGCATAATCATTTAATGTTGAAGTATTTTCGCAGGTATTTCCCAATAATCTTGCTTTATCAATTGAGCCGCCGCGGCAAATACCTTTGGTTCTGCAATCATAAGAAACATTACCCGCATCAAGAACACCATCAGAAAAAACTGCCATATAAAAAGCATCTCTTCCAACTATATTAGGTCCCTTCATGCCGTTAATATCTATAAAAACATTTCCTCGTGTTATTGTTATACCGTCTTCAGAAGTTGACGTTGTCCAGCTTGGTTTATCTAAACATATAGCAGCACCGCTTGCGATAACGGCACAAGCACCACCTGTATATTTATTATTATTTATATCTGTAAAAAGATTACCGTTAATATTTTTGTAATCATTAACAAAACAAGGCTCCGCAACCCCGTCTTCACAATCCTGCACAACTTTAAAATAATCATGTAAAAAAGTTTTCATGCTTGCAGGTGTAGTCAATCCGGCTTCTGTAAGATTTATAGCATTTTTGTCAGTCATTTCACGCAAAAAAGCCTGTTGAAGTTCATTATAAACTTTGTGTAATTGTGTTACATAAGTTTTACGCTGATGATTTTGCATCAAAGTCGGAACCGTCATTGCAGAAACAACTCCAATAATCCCTAATGTTACAAGTACCTCAGCCAAAGTAAAAGCGTGAGCAGAGCTTAGATTACGCCCCCCCCCCCGCGTGACATAATTAAATAATTTTTTCATTTTGTGCTCCTTCCTTCAATATTATATTTTATTATAAAATATTTTTATAAATTTTTCAATATAAAAAAGAGCCTTTAAAAAGGCTCTTTTAATAATCTAATGTAAAAATCTCAGGTAGATGTAAACTGAACTTATTGCCAGCGAGATTAACATTGTAATCACACCGTATTTTAAAAATCTCATAAACGGTATAGGATGTCCGTTATGAGCAGATGTTTCTGAAACAATTACGTTGGCTGCAGCACCGATAATTGTCATGTTGCCTCCAAGGCAGGCTCCTAATGACAAGCACCACCATAAAGGATATGTGTAATCACCGCCCATTGTTTTTTGAATTTCCAAAAGCATGGGGGTCATAGTTGCGGTATACGGAATATTATCAATTATACCTGATATAAATCCTGACGCCCAGAGAATAATCATTGCGGTAGCTTCCTGGGAGCCCTGTGTAACTTTCAGTATCCACTCCGCCATTAATGCAATACCGCCTGATGCTTCAAGACCGCCGATTATAATAAACAAACCTATAAAGAAAAATATTGTATTCCATTCAACATCGCATAAAATATCTTTCGGTTTTTCAAATAAAAGCAGAACACTCGCACCGAGCATAGCAGTAACACAAGTTTCAATATGAGTAATATCATGCAAAACAAAGCCTAAAATTACCAGAACAAGAACAATCGCACTTCTGATTAGCAGCGGAAAATCTGTTATTGTTTTGGAATTATCCAGATTAGCAACAACTTGCATTTTTTCAGGAGTTGCTTTTAAAGACTTTCTGAATATAAACATCATTAAAAGAACTATTACAAGTAAAATCACGGAAACAACTCCGGTTAATTCTCTCAAGAAATCCATAAATGACAAACCTGCCGCACTGCCGATAATAATATTCGGCGGGTCGCCGATTAATGTAGCCGTGCCGCCGATATTTGACGCAAAAATTTCCGTAATCAAAAACGGCAGAGGGTTTATGTCTAATTGTTTTGCAATGAAAAATGTAACAGGCATAATTAAAATGACTGTTGTTACGTTATCTAAAAATGCAGAAGTAACAGCCGTAAAAATCCCCAAAGTGAAAAGCACCAGTTTCGGATGCCCTTTGGTAAGCCTTAAAAGTTCGTTTGCAATCCAGTTAAACATACCGCTTCTGGTTGCAATACTGACAATAATCATCATTGATACAAGTAAAAATATTACATTGAAATCAACAAAATTAATAAAATAATGAGCATTAATAGAACCGTCAACCAATTTTGACTGGCTTACAAGCCCGAGTAAAATAGTAATTGCAGCTCCTAACAATGCAATTGTTACCTTCGGAATTTTTTCCAAAGCGATGAAAACATAGGCGATAAGTAAAATTGCCGCGGAGACAACTACCCCATGCGCCTGAACAATTTCTTGTAAATGTTCTATCATTTATCTCTCCTTTACTGTAAATAGGCATTCTATGCTTAATTTAAGCATACATGCTATTAACCCCTTTGAATTTATCACGATTATATCATAAAAATAAAATTAAGCTGACGGTAAAATATATTCACAGTCGAGAATTCTGCTGATATCGTCAACATGTCTTATCTTAATTTCGGAATTTTCAGGAAGCACGTATAATGCGTTTACGCCTCTGTCGGAATCAGCAGCAACTGAACATCTTCTGTAATCAAATCCTTTTGTACCTTTAGGCAGGCTTATTCTTAATATATATCCCGCATCTCTGTGTTCTTTTCCGAGATTGCAAGGATCAATCTGCGCGAGATATTCATCATAACTGCGCGATGTAACAACAAAAGATTTATCATTAATTATGGTACCTGCTTCAATATCTTTTGCAAATTCCATAGGTTTAAAATTATCCCAAATTTTTTGTGTTCTGATACCGGTATATACATAAGTATTTTCTTCCAGCGGGATAGCTTCATTTATTAGCTTTCTCATTACATTAATTTCATTAACATTAGAAACATCAATTCCTGCAGAAAGTTTTGCATTAAATTGCGGATTTTTTACAAAAGAGAATACCGCCTTAAGCTCATCCCTGCTTACTTTCTGCCTGTCGCGCGTTAATGGTGCAGGATGTTTAAACACGACTTCATAAGGGCGGTACTGAAATTCCGGAATTTCTTCCGCGCCGTCTCTATACCTTTTAAACAGTGCTGAAATCTCTCCTCTAATTTTATCTTCCGCACTTTTTATAACATTTTCATCTTTCTCATTATAGGAGAAAATTTGCTTAATGACTTTTTTTGTATTTTCCTTTACCTCGGGCAATTCTATGGTGTAAGGTTTTACCGCAGGGAATTTAGAAGGTTCGGAGATATTGGCTGGAGATGTATTTTTAGGCGCTTTTTTGCCTCGTGCAACAGCAACACAAGCTATTGCGATACTTGCAAGAGCTGACGCTCCTGATAGAACCAATACGGTATTTGAAGAAATTTTCTCTTTCTTTTCTTCCTGTGTTTTTGGCTTTTCTGCAGGCTTTACAGGGACCTGAGCAGATGCCGCTATAATTCTGTTATCTAAATTTCCTACACTTAGCATGCTCATATAAAACCCCTGAAAAAATTTTTTGCTATTAATTTTAAACCAATTCTAAATTTGTTGCCGAAAAATTCGATATAAGTTCCCTTATTTCCTCGGACGGTACATGATATTTTAACTTCCCCGAAGGATATTTTCTGTAATGGTATGCCGATGAAAGAACCGCAAATTTTACCGCGTCAAAAATATTTAATGATGACAAATCCAATGTAACTTCGGGACAATCATGAGTTTTTACATATCTCTTAAACTTTTCCATGATGTTTTTTGAACTGTCAAATTTAAAATTTAAATCCTGTCTCATATATTTTTACTCGTTAGATAGTTACAAAAATTAAATATTTTGTGACAAATTAATACTTTTATATGATATTTATTATATAATTTCAGTTGTTGGGGGATTAGGAAATGGAAACA
This sequence comes from Candidatus Gastranaerophilales bacterium, assembly GCA_944324305.1. GTDB lineage: Bacteria > Cyanobacteriota > Vampirovibrionia > Gastranaerophilales > Gastranaerophilaceae > Stercorousia. The sequence goes on along the minus strand of CALUVV010000004.1, from coordinate 81,573 downwards.
ACAGTTATGAATTGTAATAAAATTAATGAATTGGCAAAACAGGTTCTGGATATTGAAGCTAATTCAATTTTGCGTTTGAAAAACAGTATAGGTGAAGATTTTGATAAAGCGGTTGAAATACTTTACAACTGTAAAGGCCGTGTAATTGTTACGGGAATGGGCAAATCAGGGCTTATCGGCAGAAAAATTGCAGCAACTCTGACTTCTACCGGAACTCCTTCATATTTCCTTCACCCTGCAGAAAGTACACATGGAGACTCAGGAATTATTACAAGAAACGATGTTGTCATTGCTATCTCAAACAGCGGCGAAACTCAGGAACTTTTAAATCTTTTGCCTTTAATTAAAAGATTCGGCGTAACAATGATAGGGATGACAGGAAAAATGAATTCAACTCTTGCGCATTCATCAGATGTTACACTTGATATTTCCGTAGAAAAAGAAGCTTGTCCGCTTAATAAAGCTCCTACGGCAAGTACAACGGCAACTCTGGCAATGGGCGATGCTCTTGCTGTTTGTCTGCTTGAAAAAAGAGGTTTCTCTGAACAGGACTTCTTAATATTCCACCCGTCCGGCGCGCTGGGTAAAGGATTTACTTACAAAGTGGCGGATCTTATGCTTACTGATGTTGAAAAACTGCCCGTTGCAAAAGAAAACAACTCATTTGCCGATGTGATAAAACTTATTTCGGAAAAGAAACTCGGTATGGCAATGATTGTAAACGATGAAGGTATTCTTACAGGCGTTTTAACCGACGGTGACATAAGAAGAACATTAATAAAATATCAAAATATCGGTTCTTTGCTTGCAAAAGATGTAATGTCAATTAACCCGAAAAATATTTCACCGAAAGATTACGGCGCAAGTGCACTAAATCTTATGGAAAAATTTTCGATTACCGCTCTTGCAGTTGTTGATGAAAATAAAAAACCGATTGGTGTTATACATATTCATGATTTATTGAAAGCGGGAGTTGCATAATGACTGTTAAACTTGCTGCTTTTGACGTAGACGGAGTATTAACCGACGGAAGCCTGACTTTTGACGAAAACGGGCACGAATACAAAACTTTTAATGCCAAAGACGGTCAGGGCATTGTTAACCTTAACAAAGCGGGAATTATTACCGCAATAATTACGGCCCGCAATAACGGTACCGTTGAACACAGAGCTAAAAATTTAAACATTACGGAACTTCATCAGGGGTCAAAAAATAAAATTAAAACCCTTGAAGAAATTATGGTTAAATATAATATTACTTTTGATGAGATTGCATATATGGGAGATGATTTGCCTGATATTTGCATACTTGAAAAAGTTGCACTCAAAGGTTGCCCTAATGACGCTGTTGATGAAGTTAAAGCAGTTGCGAATTTTATTTCTTCAAAAAACGGCGGACGCGGTGCAGTCAGAGAATTTTGTGATTACATTTTGAAAAAGGGGATATAAATGTTTGAGATTAAAACACAGGCTTTTTTTGCAGCCGCACACCATCTTTTGAACTATGAAGGCGAATGCGAAAATCAGCACGGGCACAATTGGATGGTAGAAGTATTTGTTAAAGGCGATACACTTGATAAAAGTAATATTTTGATTGATTATAAAGTTCTGAAAAAAGAATTAAACGCAGTGTTGGCGCTTCTCGACCATAAAGATTTAAATGCTCTGCCGGAATTTAACGGTGAAAGCCCTTCAAGCGAAATGATATCAATGTTTATTTACAACAAATTAAAAGAAAGAGTTGTACAATTAAGCAAAGTTACGGTCTGGGAAACACAGACATCTTGCTGCAGTTATTTTGAGGAAGCTTAGGAAGGGTAAAATGAATTTTATACAGGCAATATTAATGGGAATAGTTCAGGGGTTGAGCGAATTTTTACCGATTTCGAGTTCCGCTCATCTTGTTTTCACATCAAACTTTTATAAGGTTTTGAAAGGAATTGAAATTGTTCAAAGCTCGAATGAAGAAGTGTTTTTTGACATCATGGTTCATTTGGGAACTCTTATTGCCGTAATGATATTTTTCAGAAAAGATATTGCAAACATTTTAAAAGCAATGTGGCATGCCTTAAAAAATAAAGATTGGTCTGATAAAGAAGCAAAATTAGGCTTATTCATAATGGCAGGCACAGTAATTACCGTTGCACTTGCTCTCCCAATCAACGAAGTTGCGGAAAAACTCGTTTATAATCCGTCGGTTGTCGGAATTTTACTATTTATAACAGGTTTTACGCTTCTTTACAGTGAGTACAAGTCAAAAAAACTTGAAGTAAAAAAAGATGAAGTTGATTTAAAAACGTCAATTCTTATAGGTCTTGCTCAAGGTTTAGCGGCTCTTCCGGGATTTTCACGCTCGGGCTGGACTATTGCAACAGGTTTATTTTGCGGATTGGACAGAGTTACGGCGGCAAGATACTCTTTTCTGCTGAGTATTCCAATTATTCTTGGAGCTTCCATGGTTTATCCGCTCATAAAAATTGATATTCATGAAGCCATGCAGTACAACTGGAATGCCATAATTGCAGGAACAATTATATCGGCAGCAACAGGCTATTTATGTATTAAATATTTCATGAAATTTATCTCAAAATTTTCGCTTGCAATATTCGGTTATTACTGCATTATAGCAGGGATTGCAACCGCAGTATTTTTCTCTGTTTTCGGATAAAAAATATTGTTAAAAAATGTAAAATTGATTTAATATTACTGTCAAAAAATAATATTTACGGTCCTTGTATGATTAAATCGATGTGTGTGGAGTAAAGATGATTTTACCTATTAATAATATTAAAAACAACATAAATTTTTCTGCAGACAGCGGCAAAGAGGGAAAGAAAAAAGCTCTGGAATATGATCATGACACGCTTTTAAACAATAATCTTGCCACACGTACGCTTATAGGTATTGATAAACTTACCAATGCCGCAACTTTATACCCTGCAAAGGGCTTAAAAGGGAATAAAAACGCTAACTTTTATGAATTTTTGACCATGGGCACAGTTCCGTACTTAATCGGAAGCGGTATGCTTATGGGAGTATTTAATGCTGCTAATAAATATTTTGAACCGTTTGCAAAAACCAAAGCTTCAGCACTCGGTAAAAAAATGGCCCTTGGTGTTTTGTTCTACGGGCTTGCCAAAAATGTTTCAAAATCCTTTATCAGCACTCCTATAAGAATGCTGACCGGCATAGATACGGAAAGACCTTATGCAAAAGTAATTTATGAACTTCCAGATGACGTAAACGACACCGATATTACAAGCATAGAATATCATAAAGTTTTTGAAAGTGTTGAATTTCCCCGCTGGGACTTGCTTTACGGCGATGAAACCAAGGGAGAAAAGAGAAATTACAGATATGACAGGATTGCTAAGAGATTAGGTATGGGAAATAATCTGATCGATTCCGATCAGGAAGTAAAACCGAGAATTAAAGAAATTATTGTTAAAACAAATCTTGCTAAAAATATATCATCATACTTATGGGCTGCAACCGGTGTAGCACTTGCTTTCCAAAAACCCTGGGAAAACTTCTTTAATGTTATGACTTTCAAATTCTGGAAGGGTAAAGAATTTACGAAATCAATGAAATCATTCGGCAAAAATTTGGTAAAAAGTGCAAAAGCTCTTTATAAAGGAGAAGGAAACGGTATTAATAAACATGCCGGAAAAATTCTTATAGGAACAGCATTACTTTCATCTGTTCTCGGAGTAATCAACGCAATGTCAAGTTCACAAAAACCGTCTAAAGTGGATGCGGCTGATGTAATTAAGAAAGACGACAGGTACGTGGTAAACTAATATGACAACAAATTTAATTCAAAATTACATAGCAAACAAACCTGCAGGCGGATATCAGACTAACCGCCCTGTCAAAAAACAGGCACCCGTTGTACAGACACCGCCAAAACCAATGCCTCATTTTGATATTCAGCATGAACTTGATAACAGAACTTTTATTAAACCGCTGAAGGGTAAAGGCAGATTGATAAAAGGCAACATATTTAACGCACCTGCAATAATGATAAAAGACGCTATTTATGATGCTAAAGCTTTAAAACATGCAATTCACGGAGAGGCTAACGACCATGAACTCGGTAAACTTAACGATGTCGGTTTAAAACTCGGCGGACTTGCGATTGCAGGTTATTTGTTCAGCAGAAAACAAACTCCGTTGACAAAAGGTATGGAATTTGTAGGTTTAGGTTCATTCCTTGCATCTATGGCAATATGGCCGAAAATTGCAATTCAGCTTCCCGCATATTTAATCCATGGTGTTAACGTTCAAAAACAGTACGAAGACAGCTTCGGCAGAAAGAAACCATTCTATCAGGATCCGCAATTTATACCTTGGGATTTGTATACTGATGAAGAAATTCAAAAAATAGGCAACAGGTTAGGTGTTGATAAAAATATTCCTAACAGACGCGAAGCCATTCAGGAAAAAATGAAGAAAATCGCAATCCAGAATAATACTTTATGGATGCTGACAGCAGGTTTTGCAACACCTGTAATGAGTGCTCTTATATGTAATCAGGCTGAGCCTTATCTTGCAAAATATTTAAATAATCTTCAAAATAAAAAAGCTGATAAAATACTTGCAGAATTTGATAAATATGCAGAAAAAAATAAAAAACATACATTCAAAAATAATTTAGAAAAAATTATCGAACTGTATAAAGACCAACCGATTGATAAAGAGGTACAAAAACTTTTAACAAATACATTTACTGACGGTATGGATTTAGTTACGGCAGAAAGCTTTAAGGCTGACTTGAATTCAATGCTTTTTGACAACACGTATCTGATTAATGATACAACAGCCAAAAATATATCTAAAAAACTTAAAGAAAAATTTAAAAATAAGCATTTCAGCGAAGAAGTTATGACAAGAATTCTTCCTGACAACGATGCAATGCTCAAAATATTAAAAGACAACGGCTTCTTGTACAGAAATGTTGAACATTCCGAATTCAAAAAAATAACTGATAAAATTATGCTCACTGTCATTAATAATGTTAATGAGTATAATAAAAATTTGCCTGCCGACAAACAGCTTGATCTCACTTATATTAAAAAATTGATTGCAAGCAATAAAAAGGAAAAACACCCGGTAAGAAATATTCTTGACAAAATTCATGGCAGTGTACTTGATTCTACGCTTCAGGCTAAATTAAGAAATGTTGCCAATATTATGGATGATTTCAGAGCAAAAAATAATGCTCTCGATGAATACGCATTGAAAAAAGTTGGCGCCGCTCCTGAAACAGTTGCTGCAAATTACTGGAATAATACATCAAAATCACTTTTGGATATGTTAGGCATTTCTAGAAAAGAAATTAATAAAGTAAGATTTGACAGAAATCTTATGGGTGAGCTTGTAAGAGATAAGATAGAAAATATTGTTTCTAATAAAGAATCTTACACCACGTTAATGAATAAACTTGCCGAAAAAATTGCAGAGCTTGATACATTAATTAAGCCCGGTGACATTTCGGTATCAATATTGAAAAGTACAGAAAATCTCGATGATGCACAAAAACTCACACTTAAATCAAATTACGAAATTAAGGTTGATACCGTATTTAATGAATTTGCAAGTGCTCTTCATGATGCAGGCTTCCATAAAACGGAAAGAGCTGTTGTCGGTATAAACGGTTCTGACAATGTCGGAACGCTTAAAAATATACAAAAAGCTTATGTATCTGACAGGCTTTTGGGAATAAAAAGTTCGTTCCTCAGATTGTATAACACTATTTTCTATTACAGACAAATTGCGGCAAATGCCAACGATTTAGAAGCCTTAAGCAAGTACACAAGAGAAGAAAAAGAAGAAATTATAGAATTCGGCAAACAGTTTACAATGAGCGGCCACTCATCAGATTTTGCAAATAAATTCTATATGCACAGAAATCCTCACCCGTCTCCTGACAGATCTCCGCTAAAAGTAGAAAACGGTAAAGTTATCAACGAATACTTCGGAAAAACAAAAGGCCTGGTTGATATACCTAATGATAAATACTTCTATCAGGACGTAATGAGAATGCTCTATGAAACAGGGCTGGATAAGGAAACAGAAGCTATTTCAGACAAGCACTTAATTAAAGAAGAATTTATGAATTACAGAAAACTTATTCTGGAAAAAATCGGCGGAGAATATAACTTTGCAAAACCCCGCCACAGAATAAGACCCGTAAGTAATGCAGGCTCGGAACTTAAATTCCTGTTAACCGGAATTGCGACAGATGAATTGTTCTATAAAGCAGGGCAGCAAGCTTATAATACAAATAAATGGCTGAAAATCTTCGGCACTATCGGAGCTGCAACACTCGGAGTTACTGTTCTTGCCCAATTCTTCTTCGGAAAAATGAAATCAAATGAACAAAAAGGCAGTCAAAAATGATTAATTCAACAAACTTACTTGCATTAAAAATACAACAAATAAAGCAATCCGCCCCCGCAAACACTCAGTCTGCAACTGCTCCTCAAGAGCAAAAAGCGGTAAATTCAGGTTTGTTAAATGCATACTTGAATAATCTGGCAATGATTAATACACCTGCCGTAACAAAGACAGAAACAACAGCTCCCGTTCATTATCATAACGATTTGAAAACATTATTCCAAAATAATCAGGCAAAAATTCTTGCAATGGTTCCGAGAACATTTAACGCCAAAGATTTAAACGGAAATGATTACATTGACGGAAACGAACAGCACGGTACATTCCTAAATGCAATTGAAAGACTTGATGAAGTAAAAGCATCAGGATTTAATACACTGCACGTTCTTCCAATCAGCACGCCGGGAAAAATTAAAGCAATGGGCACGGCAGGTTCGGTCTATGCTCCCAAAGATATGCTTGAAATTGACCCTATGCTTATAGATAAAAATGATCCGAGAAGTGATAAAGAACAGTTTAAAGCTTTTATTGACGAGTGCCACAAACGCGGCATTCGTGTAATGCTTGATTTGCCAAGCTGTGCATCTTATGAAATGTTTTTAAACATGCCTGAGTTAATGGCAGTAGAAAAAGACGGATTAGCAAAAACTCCGCAGGGCTGGAACGATATCAGAATGCTTCAACCCTGGGAAGATGAAGGAAAAAGAACTTTAAATCCAAAACTTCTTGAATACCATAAAAAGTTTATTGATATGTGTATTGATTTAGGAATTGACGGTATAAGAGCAGACGTTGCGAGAACAAAACCTGCCGAGTTCTGGGATATAATGATACCTTATTCACATATGCGTGATCCCGAATTCGCCTGGCTTGCCGAAACCTACACATATGAAGATGCTTCTCCTCAGGCCAACATGCCGCATGACAGACCGGAAGATTCTTTAAGATCAGGATTTGACTTAATTTACGGTCAATACCATATTTTCCATGAATGGCCTGATGCTACGACTTTTATGGATTACGTAAAAGAGCAGCTTGATATGTCATACAGGTTACCTAAAGGAAAATCATTAATCGGCTCGTTTGCAACCCATGATGACATATCACCAATGTTCCACGGCGGTGCTGAATATTGCAACCTTACAATGGGCTTGCAGGCAACGCTGCCTATGCTGAACCCGTATATACTCGACGGATATCAAACAGGCGATGATTATCTGTATTCATTCGCAAATAAATACAACCCTGAAACGCAGACAGATAATCATGAAATGACAGTTCACAGAGGCAGACTGGATATATTTAACCTATCAAGGAAACCGGGCGGAACACAGCCTGAAATAGGTAACTTCATGAAAAGTGCTTTTGAAATGCGCGATAAATATCTTGATGTTATAACTAAAGGAACATTTATTCAATTAGATAAAGAAAACGATAAAAATGACCAGATTATTACTTACGCAAGACATTTAAACGGTAAAACACTGCTTGTTGTTGCAAACAAAAATGTTAACCGTTCTGTTGCCTGCAAAATAAAAGTCCCGACATTAAAAGCTGATCAGGCATTGAACAACCTTCTTCCTTCATACGGAAAAGAAAGCGTATTGCAGGCAAAAGAAAATGAGTTATGCGTAGATTTAGGTCCTGCAAGAGTTCATGTATTTGAAATAGATACTCCTAATATTGAAAACTTCTGCGATAAAATTTACAAACAAAATTTATAAATAAGAAGGCACATTAAATAAACAAAACAAAGATGTAACTATTCTTATAATAGCTGCATCTTCTTTTTGATTTTTTTTGTTGTTTGAGTTAAAATATTCGGGCGAGGTATAAAACTTTTAACCAAAATTGTCAAAAAGGATAAAAATATGTTGCAAGAATTCATTAGTTCAAAAATACACAGAGCAACCGTAACGGATGCAAACTTAAATTATGTAGGTTCTATCACTATTGATGAAACATTAATGAAAGAAGCTAAAATAAAAGAATGGCAGAAAGTAGATATTTTAGATATTAATAATGGTGAAAGATTTCATACATATGTAATAAAGGGAGAAGCTAATTCCGGAATGATTTGTCTTAACGGTGCCGCTGCCAGAAAAGTTCAACCCGGCGACAAAGTTATAATTATAGCTTACGGTCTGTACAACCCCGATGAAATGGATAATTATAAACCGGCAATCGTTATTGTTGACGACAGCAATAAAGTAATTAATAATTAATTGATTTATAAAAATTATAAAGCATTTTAATAAGCTTTGGATTTTCATCCAGAGCTTTTTTTAATTCTTCCTTTTTGTCCTCATCGGAAAGTTCAGTAAAATAATAAAATTCCCATGGGTGAACGTTTAAAGCCTCGCATAATTTTTGTAAAGTTTCAATTGAAGGCGAATATTTACCGGTTTCCAAATAACTTAAGCTCGGAGTTTCAATATCTATTAATTCAGCTAACTTCTCTTGTGTCAACCCTTTTGCTTTTCTTATTGTTTGTATCTTTTTTCCTAAAAGCTTCTTAAAATCAGACATTATGTACTCCTATTAAATTATTTTATAAATATTTATGGCAAAACATAATGTACAACCTTATATTCTATATTGACTATTAAAGTAATATACGATATAATATAAATAATTACATTAAGTTTATGGGAGTATTTTAATGTTAAAAATTAAACAAGGCTTCACATTAGCAGAAATGATGGTTGTGATGCTCATCATGAGCATAATTTTGGCTGCCATGGCGCCCGCCATGACAACTCGCAGCAGAGCAGACGGTTCGGTTAATTCTTCCCCGTGGCGTTATTCTCCGGAGAATTTATCAGATGCATATTTTGGAGCAGGGCAAAGCCAGATAGCCATGATAGGTCAGCCCAATAAGCTTGAAAATGATGACGCAGCTCGGTTAATATTGAATGCGAGTTCTTCATTACCAATTCATTTGTCCTTTAAACGAGACAATACCACTGTCGGGCGCTTACAGCTTGTCGGTACTAACCTTGTTTTAGGCAGCGGTAGTATGGACCACTTAACAGATGGCGGCAGTAATAATATCAGTATCGGTCCTAATAATTTAACTCAAGTAACGAGCGGCAGCAGTAATATTGCCATTGGGGATAATGCCCTAATATTAACCACAAGCGGCAATAATAATATCGGCATCGGTACAACTCTTGCTGCAAATGTCGACGGCAATAATAATGTGGCTGTAGGAGATGATTCTTTAACCAGAGCTAACAGCAGCTGGAATACAGTTGTAGGGAGAAACGCCTATCAATTGGGCACCGGTGGCAGCAATACCATAATTGGCGGCGATGCAATGTCTGAAGGAAGTGGTCAAAACAATGTCGCCGTCGGAACAAATGCTTTATGGTACGGTAACGGCGACGGTAATGTAGCAATTGGTGCCAATTCTAATTATAAAAATCAAAGCTTAACCACTTTTACAAATACAACCGCCGTAGGTTTTTCTTCTTATGCCGGTGGTACCGGTTCGGTAGCATTAGGAGTTAATTCGTCCACTTCTCAGTCAGATGCTATTGCTATAGGTAACGGAACAACAGCTTCCGGCGAAAATTCAATCGCTATCGGCAGTTCTGACGGCACTAATAGTACTTCATCATCCGGTAACGGTTCCATTTCCATCGGTGATGGAGCAGTATCTAATAATGAAGATGCTATTTCTATCGGAGCGAGTTCAAGTGCTAGCGCTTCTTCTTCCATAGCTCTCGGTTCAAGTTCAAAAGCGAGTGGAGAAACCACCATCGCTATCGGGAATAGCTCTGAAAGTACTGCTTCTTATGATTCCATTTCTATAGGACGTGACAGCCAGGCTCTGGCAAATAGTTGTATTGCTATTGGAGAGCGTTCATCCGCCGGTGGAAGTTATAATAAAGGAAATCAATCAATCGCTATTGGTTCGCTGGCAAAAGCTAATGGAACAAGAGGTATAGCAATAGGGCGTTATGCAAATGCCAATGGCACAGATAATATAGCGATAGGTGATAATGCTTGTGAGTATGTAACAGGAAGTAATAAAGTATGTATAGGTAAAAATTCAGGTCCAAATACTTATAATGGCTCCAACAAAGAACCAGAATCAACGTGGTACAAAGATAATGTTGAACGAATATTTATAGGCAGCCGTTCTAAATATAATAGCGGTGCTGCTGTTTTAGAAATTCATAATGGCGAACCCAGTACAGGTTCTGAAGGAAGAGGAGTTGTTGCAAATGTTGTAATAAATGGCGGTTTAATCGTAAAAGGGCCCCTGGCTGTTGCTGCACGTCCATTTGGAACAGCAAATTCTAATGATGCAAACAATTATTCTCCACGTATATATGACGGTTACCATGGAGGATGTGACGGAGCAGAATGTGAATTTCGTGATACTGCAAGAAGTTATGTGGATTATTATGGAAAATTCGGAGGCGATTGGACTTCGGATCGCCGCCTGAAATATGTAGGCAAAGAATTTACATCCGGTTTAGATAAAATTCGGGAACTTAAGGTTTTTAATTATACCTTTAAAAAAGACCGGACAAAAACTCCGCATGCAGGTGTAATTGCACAAGATTTGCAAAAAGTCTTTCCTAATGCTGTAAAAAAAGGCACGGACGGATTTTTAACAATTCGTTTTGAAGATATGTTTTTTACGATGATAAATGCAATTAAAGAACTCGATACACGCATGACAGCACTTGAAAAAGAAAATAAGGAACTCAAAGCACGTATAGAAAAACTTGAGGCAAAATTAAAATAAATTTTATACTGGAAATAAGCCCGAAAACGGTGTGGTAAGACGCCGGGCTTACTTTCATTCCTTCTCCCGCTTTAATTTAAGCGGGAGTTTTCCTTTAAAAGATTACCTGTAGTTTGTAAACTGCAGCGGATAATCATATTTTTCTTCATTTGAACGAAGCATCCTGATTATTTCCTGCAAATCATCTTTATCCTTGCCTGAAACTCTGACCTGGTCGCCTTGAATTGATGCTTGAACTTTCTTTTTGGAATCTTTAATATCTGCAACAATCTTTTTGGCAAGTTCCTGACTTAGCCCTTTTCTCAATTTATAAACCTGCCGTACTTTACCGCCCAAAGCATTTTCAACAGGCTGCGGATCTAAAATTCTTACGCTTAAATTGCGTTTTACAAGTTTTGATTGCAAAATATCATAAATATTCCGTAATTTCATATCATCGCTTGTTGTAATTGTAATAGTTTTATCACTCTCAAGTTCAACAGAAGAGCCGGAATCTTTTAAGTCAAAACGGGAAGCAACATCACGCTTTACCTGATCTACGGCATTAACAAGCTCCTGTCTGTCAAATTCCGAAACAACATCAAAACTGCAATCTTTAGCCATTTTTACCCTCTTTCCTTTATTTTTTATATTAACCCGATTTCTAAGCATTATACCATAGAAAAGTGCAAGATAAAATACCTTGCACTGAATTTATTTTTGGGGTTGTATATATTATGCCTGTTAAGGTTTTGGGGATTTTTTAAAAACATTTTTTAACTTTTGCCGCCAGTTAACTTTTTGACCGTTATTCGTTGTTGCAGGTTTATTGTTTTTTATCGGTTTATTACCTTTAAAAGCATTAACAATTGCTTTCCATTGGTTATTCAAATATTTACCTATACCTCCTGCTTTTTTAATGCTTTTACGCAAGGGAGCTATAGCTCCAAGTCCCAATATCACAACCATAGCTGCGAGAGCTTTTTTAACTGTTGAGCTGTCTTGGTTTTCTTTCCGGTTCATTAAAGAAATCTTGTCATGGTCAAGCTGTCTTTGCATCTGAACACCGCCCAGATAGGAAGTATTATATCCGCCTATAACACCGCCAAAAGGCATATACATAGGCCCCATTGTACTGTTTGCCAAATCCTGATGCACTACAGGAGTATTAAAATCACCGCCTATCATAACGATTTCTCCAAAATTATTAACCTAACCTTTATATTTATATAAAGTAATTTTCACAAAAAAAATTTACTGTAATATTAAGAAATGTAAAACAGCCCTGTATAAACAGAGCTGTTTTTTAATCGTTAAAAATAGACTTTATCTGTTATTTTGCAGCTTTTGCAGCTTCAAATACTACTGAAAAAGCTTCCGGATCTCTTACTGCAAGGTCAGCAAGCATTTTTCTGTTAACTGTAATATTTGCTTTTTTGCAAGCATTTACAAATCTTGAATAGCTCATACCGCGTTCTCTTACAGCAGCGTTAATTCTTACAATCCACAACCGGCGCATATTGCGTTTTGTTGTACGTCTGTCTCTGTAAGCATATTTCAAAGCTTTCATAACAGCGATATTAGCTACTTTAAAAATTCTGCTTCTTGCTCCGATAAAGCCTTTAGCTAATTTTAATATTTTTTTATGTCTTTTGCGTAATACATTACCACGTTTTACTCTCATTATACTGCCTCCTATCTAGAATATTTCCTGTACGGTAACTCTTTTGAAATCAATTTGAAATGTGATTCGGAAATTGAAATCATTTTGAAAATTCTGCGTTTTCTGGAAGCAGATTTGTGTTGAAGTAAGTGGCCTATACCAGCCTGTCTTCTAACGATTTTGCCTGTTGCGGTAACTTTATAACGTTTTGCAGCAGACTTGTGAGTTTTCATTTTTGGCATTTCGTCCTCTTTCTGTGCATTGCACGGTTAAGTCTCAATAAAGCTTTTGGCATACCAAGGCCATAAAACTTTTGCATAATAATTATATTATGCAGAAAATTGATTTGCAAGCACATAATAACAAAAGTTAATCAAATGTAAGTTTTAAACCGGAATAAACTTCTTTGATTTTAACATATTCCGAAAGAACAACTTTAGAGTTCAAATCACAACAGTGGCAGGGATAGAAATTTTTTATGTTCAAATCTCTCAAATATATTCCCAATTCACGTATTTTGTATTCCGTTTTATTTACAAGGTGGACACCGCCAATAAATGTGTTAATTCTGGGGTCATCAGCTACTTTTTTAGCATATTCTATAATATTAGGCAGGCTGACATGGGAGCAGCCGGCTATTATAACAAGACCGTCAAAAGATTTATATACTAAAGCGGTTTCATCTTTATATCTGTAATCGGTATTAAAATATTTAGGAATTTCTCCCAAGAAAAGCAATTTGGGAGTAAGCCATTTAGGTTCTCTAGAATATTCTATTTCAAAAACATCACACAATTCAGAGGGTTCACCCGGGAAACCCACATTTTCAGAGCGTTCATTAAGCTTAGTTTCAAACACGTCAGGATGAGCGATTATAGTTTTTAAATTCAAGCTTATACCGGCCTTAAGCATCTTCCTGTATAAATCTTCAAGCCTGAGAAGCCCGCCTGTATGATCATTATGCCCGTGCGACAAAATAATGTCAGTTACGTCAGTTAAATCCAGACCTAGTTTATAAGCATTTTTAATAAATACATCACTGTAACCGCAGTCAAATAAAGCTTTTTGATAGTCGTTTTCGAGCAAAAAAGACAATCCGGGTTCACCCAGAAGGTAATAATTTGTTTTACAATTATTGTCAACCAGTACTGTTAAATCCATTAAATCCTCAACATATATATTAATATTATAACAATATTTTTAAAAAATTGCAATAATTCACTTTTAATTAAATTTGGTTAGATCGGAGACGCTTGTTTCAAGTGCTTCTGCCAAATCAATCAACGTATCGAGGGAAGGTTTTGAGAACGCAACTTCTATCTTTCCCATAAAATTCAGGCTGATATTTGCTTTATCAGCCAATTGCTGCTGTGTAAGCCCAATTGCTTTACGTCTTTTTTTTATCTTGCTCCCTAAGTTTCGATAAAAATCTAAATTCATTTTTTAAGTGTAAACATAATTTAAAACCATTTATACGTACAGTTAGAACGTAGACACCTTAACTGTTATAGTAAATAATAAAAATAGAATAATTATTTTGGGAGCGATATGAAAAAATATAGAGTGAAGAATTCTGCATTTACCCTGGCAGAAGTTCTTATTACATTAGGGATTATAGCTGTTGTTGCGGCATTAACACTGCCTGCTGTTTTAGCAGATAAAAGAGCAAAAGAGCTTGAAACAGGCTTCAAAAAACAATTAGCAGTTATACAAAATGTACTCATTAGAATGGAGATGGAAAAAGGAGAACCTTATACAAGAGATCCATCTACTGGTACAAGAACATTTAAAAAAGATTTTGTCAAATATTTTGAAATAGTAAAAGATTTTAACTTTGATGATTGTCTTAAAATTAACAACAAACACGTATACAGGGATCTTACCAATAAATATAATTCATTTACCATGTATTTTGATGACGGGCAGTTCATTACATCTGACGGTGCAATGTTTATGTTGAATGATGCAGCCAATGAACCGTTATTGATAAGTTTTGATGTTAACGGTCCGTATAAAAAACCTAACAGATACGGAGCCGACCTTTTTACTTTTCAAATAATGGATGACGGAAAGCTTCTCCCTATGGGGGCAGAAGGCACATGGTTTACTGAAGAAAATTATTGCAACCCTAAAAAAGGCGACATGAGAAACGGCTTAACCTGTGCATACAGAGCAATTTCAGAACCGGATTATTTTAAAAAGCTACCGAGATAAGATTAATAAAATCTTTGTACTATCGGCAAGTCAACTCCATTGGCAAAAGAACGTTCGGTAAGTCTTGCTCCCAAGCAGCATTGATGACGTTTAAACTGCATTCTGTATATTTTTCTTACTGTTTCATCAACAAGAGTTTTATCATATTTTTCATAAATTTCTTCAACAGGTTTGTTCTGTTCTACATACATTTCAATAATATCGTCCAAGACCTCATATTCCGGCAGTCTGTCCTGATCTTTCTGTCCCGGATGAAGTTCCGCAGACGGAGCTTTGTCAATAATAGCCTGAGGAATAATTTCTCTATTCCTGTTTATGTAATTCGACAGTTTATATACATTTGTTTTTGTCAAATCACAAATCATATTATATCCGCCTGCAAGGTCTCCATATAAAGTACCAAAGCCCATTGCACTTTCGGATTTATTGCCTGTTGATAAAAGAAGCATATTTTCCCGGTTTGAGTAAAACATTAAAATCAACCCTCTTAAACGAGCCTGTAAATTTTCCTCTGCTAAATCATGAAGTCTTTCACGCCCGTTCATAAATGCTTCAAAAAGCGGTGTAATCGGTTCCGTAACAGTCTTAATACCTAAATTTTCCGACAATTTTATACTGTCCGTCACGCTGCCTTCCGATGAATACATACTGGGCATCATAATTCCGAGCACATTATCTGCTCCTAAAGCTTTTACGGCAAGAACAGCTGTTAAAGCACTGTCAATTCCGCCTGATAACCCCAGAACAACTTTTTTAAAACCGGTATTTTCACAATATTCCTTTAATGCAAAAGTTGTGGCATCAAAAATTTGTGCTTCTTCCGCTTCATCAAAAAATTCAATTACACGTGAAAAATCAACGGTTTCAATATCTTCCTGACATACAGGCATCTGAAGAACAAGTTTGTTATCCGAATTTTTAGCAAAGCTTCCTCCTGCAAAAATATTTTCATCGGCAATTCCTATTGCATTTACATAAATCAAATTACAATCCGTTTGAATACTGTCAACAAAGTCTTTATATGTATTTATTGCGAAATATCTGTTTTTTGCAAGAACAAATAAATCACATTCAACATCATCAATATAAGTATCGGAAACAAAAACTTTTTTACCTTGAATATCAAAAAAACCGCTGTCAGAAACTTCAATTTCACCGTTTCTGATTAATATATCGCCTATTAAAATATCTTGTTTAAAATTTTTACCGGCAATTGTCTGATAAAATTCATACTGTCTTTTTCTGCATGCTTCGTCAAGAACAAGATCTTTTCCGCCCAAATCCTCAATATCGGACTGCGGAAAGATTATCAAATCACAATCGCATTTTGCTGCATTATTTATAATGTTTTCTGCATTAAAGTTAAAATCAGCAGTTTTTAATTTTATCTGAGCAAGAACAGTTTTCATATAATCCTCTTATTCTAATTTTAAATAATTAACTTTATCCCATTTTAAATCAAGATATTTTATTTTAGAATCGATTAGCTTCACCTGCGGCAACAGAGAAGGAAGTCTCTCAATTCTTTTATAAACATTTTCATCTAGCTGCCCAATTCTTATATTAACAGTCTTAATTTTGACAAAAACATCATCGGGTTTTCTTAAATCAATATATTCAACTTGTTCACCCGAATATGTTTCTACATATTTTGCAATTTTTTCAATTTCATGAATTTTCTTCAAATTCCATTTACGATAATCATCGCCCTTGTTCCCGTATGAAAGAACGAGAATAGTTTTGAAAGACTTATCAAGAGGAAGAAATTCCCTGCCGATAAGTTTTCCGTCTGTCGTAAAAAACGCAACGGGAGGAATTTTCTCATCGGGAGATACGGTTACTGCCGGAATTCTTTCTCTTACTATAATCTGAATTCTTGCAGGAAATGCGTACCGTCTTATATAAACATTTTCAACAGGCGGAAGCTTCATCAACTCTTTTTTTATAGCGTCTGTTCTTGCCATATAAACAGGAACATTAGGAACATTGCTGTTTTTTAAAAGAACAAGAATTTTATGCGACGGAACAATTTTATTATTTATAATTTCAACAGATCTTCCGCCGACATAATTGAAAGCGTTTTTATCCATATACCAGCCATGGCACCTCAATGCATAACCGAGCCCGAATATAAAAAATAATGAAAGAAAGAATCTTACAAAAGCGCGAAAACGCTCCTGCTTCATTCTTCCTTTACGGATAAGGCGTTCACGGCGTTTCTTTTTTACAAGATGCTTCCCGTCAGGGATAGACGGTTCTTCAACCGGTTCAACAGTTTCGGAAAACTCCTGATATTCCGTATATTCATTATTTTCATTTTGATTTACATCATCAAGCATTTATTTGTTTAAACCTGCACTGTTTAAGATTAATAGCACCAAATTGTCGTAATTTATATCCATAGCTGCGGATTGTGCGGGCAAATCGCTTACCGCTGTCATTCCGGGGCTTGTATTAATTTCAAGAAGGTATGGAATATCATCTTTCATCATAAAGTCAATTCTTGAAACACCTCTGCATCCCGCAGTTTCAAAAGCTTTTACGGCTATTTCTTTCACACGTTTTGTAACTTCTTCCGATAACCTTGCGGGACAAATAAATTCAGACATTCCGTCAGTATATTTTGCCTCAAAATCATACCATTCGGTTTTCGGTCTTATTTCTAATATCTCAGTAGCAAAAGGCTTTACATCACCTGTGCCGGCAAACGTATTACCTTGCGGTTTATCTTCAGTCGCTGCGCTCCCGTTACTGCATTCCAACACCCCGACCGTGACGAAAAATCCGTCAATGAACTCTTCAATCAAAACATCATCATTATATTTTACGGCAGTATCGTATGCAGCCTGTAAATCTTCTTTTCTCTCAACTTTTGTCATCCCGAAGCTTGAACCTTCACATACAGGTTTTACAAACAACGGATAGGTTAAATCTTTTGTTTTTTCAAAAAGATTATCTCCTTTTCTTACAAACGCAGATTTTGCCATAATAATATCAGGATTTGTTGATAGAATTCTCTTTGTAAACTCTTTATTCATACACAGAGAGCTTGCCATAACACCGCAGCCGGTATAAGGAATACCAAGGATTTCCAAAATCCCCTGAATACATCCGTCCTCTCCGTATTTTCCATGCAGGGCATTAAAAGCACAGTCATAATTTCCTTCTTTAAGTTTTAAGGCAATGTCTTTATCAACAATAACCATTTCGGCATTATTAAAACCAAGTCTTTTTAAAGCTTCATAACAGCCTTTGCCCGAACGCATCGAAATTTCTGCTTCTGTGGACAAGCCGCCGCATAAAACAGCAATTTTAGCATTTTTATCTATAACATTTTTAATTTCCTGCATATTTCAACCTCTTCTTCATTATTTCCCCCGAGATATCTGACTTCGGGTTTTAATTCTATATCAAATTTTTCTTTAACGCGTGAATACATTTCGTCCATAAGTCTCAAAACATCTAAAGAAGTTCCGTCACCGTCATTTATAATAAAGTTTGCATGATTTTCCCAAACATGCACCCCGCCTGATACAAGCCCCTTAACACCTGCGGCATCAAGAAGCCGTCCCGCCGAATCTCCCTCGGGATTTCGGAAAGTACTTCCGCAGTTCGGCAAAGTCAAAGACGGCTGTTTATTTTGTCTGAAAGACAAGTTTTCATTCATTTTTTCCTGTATTGCTTCTGAAGATGCGGGGGTCAGAAGGAATTCCGCTTCAAGAACAGAATAAGGTTTTCTCTGGCAAACAGAGGTTCTGTAACTGAATTCCATATCTTCACCCGCTAAAGTTATAACTCCTTTTTCGGGACAAAATACTTTTGCCGATTTAAGAACATCAGCAATCATCTGCCCGTGCGCACCTGCGTTCATAAAAACTTCTCCGCCGACAGAACCCGGGAAAGCAACCATAAATTCTAATCCGCTTAAACCGTTTTCCAGAGCAAGTTTGGCAAGTTTTGTCCCCCTAACCCCCGCGCCTGCAAAAACAGTATTTCCGTCAAATTTTATACTGTCCATTTTCTTTGTACAAATGACAGCACCGTCGTAACCGTCTGATGAAACAAGAATATTAGACAAATTTCCCGCAACAAATGCATCAGGTTCTTTAGTCTTTATTTCAACAAATTCCTCAACAGACGTCGGAAAGTACATTCTTGCAATTTTTCCGCCTATCTTGAAAGATGTTGATTTTTTTATATCAAAATTAATGTCCAATTCCTGCCACCTCTTTATTAAGATTTAAAAGTTCTTTGCTTAAATTAGTAATTGAACCTGCTCCCAAACCTATTACAACGTCATCCTTTTTCAATTCAGGATAAAGTTTTGCCGCAACGTCAGCAATAGACCCTTTAATATATTCACAAGGAATATCAATATGGGCTGACAATTCTTTGACAAAATTTTCAGAATTAATCCCTTGAATTTCGTCCTCGGAAGCCGCATAAACATCGGTTACGACAACTTTATCAACACCTGAAAAGGCGTCAAGAAATTCATTCCAGAGATTTTTCAATCTGGTAAACCTGTGCGGCTGGAAAACCGCTATAATATTTTTCCCTTCCATACCTTCCGCAGACGAAAGAGTTGCTTTAATTTCCGTAGGATGGTGTGCATAGTCATCATAAACAGTTACCCCGCCAAACTCGGCAGCTTTTTGAAATCTTCTTCCCATTCCCGAAAAAGTCGCAAAATGAGGTTTAACCGCATCAATATCAACACCTGCCTGATGCAGGCTTGCGAGCACTGACAAAGCATTATAAACATTATGTTTTCCGCGGAGAATAATTTTTAAATCTGTTAAAAATTCATCTTTGTACCAGATATCAAAAGTAGTACAATCAGGTTTAAATTCGATATTTTTGGCGGTATAATCGGCATTTTCCAAACCGAAAGTCAATGTTTTATGACTGTGAAGGCTCATTGTCGCATTGCAATCTTTATTTACAAGCACTATCGAATTTTCGGGAATATTTGATATAAATTTTTCAAAAGTTTCCAAAATAGATTTTAAACCGTCTTTATAAAAATCAAGGTGATCAGCTTCAAGATTATTAATAACACAAATATTAGGGCAATATTTAACAATAGTTCCATCGCTTTCATCGAGTTCAGCAGCAAAAAACTTTCCGTCTTGCGAATGCGCATTACAGCCGATTTCAGGAATTATGCCGCCGACAACATAAGAAGGATTTAATCCCGCTTTTTCCAGAACATAAGAACAAAGCCCGCTTGTTGTAGTTTTGCCGTGAGTGCCGGAATAGCCGAGAAAAAACTTTCCCCATTTTGAAATTTCCGCCAGAATATCCGAACGATGATAAACTTTCAGACCTAATTCACGGGCTCTTACCATTTCAGGGTTATCCTCACGGATTGCTGTACTGGCTACAACTATAGCATCAGAAGGCACATTTTCAGCTTTCTGCCCGATAAACACTTTTGCACCCAAAGCTCTTAATTTATCAATATATTTACTGTCAGCTATATCGGAGCCGGAAACTTCATATCCGTTTTCCAACAAATACTTTGCAAGCCCGCTCATTCCCACACCGCCTATGGCGATAAAATAATATTTATGTTTTTCCAAAGTTCTATCCCTAAATTAATCTTATATCACTACCTAATTATAATACAAAAAAAGTTTAAATATTAAGCAAAAAAAAATAATTATACAAATTTTAGCAAATTTAATTATTTACATGTTTTATACCGGTATGATTAATACAAATTTCAACGGACCATTAAAAAACAGAAATAAAAATATACCTGATACATTTATATACAAATCGATCAGATTAGATGATGAAAACCAACCATACAGACACTATACAGCTTTTAATAAAAACGGGAAAATAATAGGAACAATTGATGGAGAAATGCATACAATACATCCTTCTGTCGGCAGTCCATTCTTTCCGGGACTTAAAAGTTTTAAATCTTTTTATGTCTATTATTTGGAATCTCATCAGCACAATTTCGGGAGTAAACTTCTTGACTTTGTTCAAAATGTAAGCAGGGAAAACGGAGGCGGAGGAAGATTTCATTTAATTGCCACGTCTGATTTTAATCCCCAAAAACCTGCTCACATCTTTTACAGAAAATACGGTATGGATTCACTGTATGATTTAACAATAAAAAATATTGACCGATGTATAAAAGGGGAAATCCCCGTCTCAAAACTTGAACTTGAGCTTGAAGATATTCCGATGTATTACATCCCGAAAAAAATTAATAAACAGCCCGCTTCTAAAAGCGGACTGTCATTAATCAAAAGATTTATAAAATTATTTAAATAATTGTTATTTAACAACTATATTTACAAGTTTTTTCGGAACAACAATAGTTTTTACAATTGTCTTGCCTTCGGTAAGTTCTTTTACTTTTTCGCTGTTCAAAGCCAACGCTTTAAGTTCGTCTTCTGACAATGCTTCATCAGCCTCGATTTTATCTTTAACTTTACCGTTAATCTGAACAACAAGCGTAATTGAACTTGCTTTTGCAAGATTTTCGTCCCACTTCGGCCATTCAACATCGTGAACGGAACCTTCCGCACCTAAATCATTCCAGGCTTCTTCCGTCAGGTGAACAGCAACCGGTGACATTAATTTTATTAATGAAACAATTGCAAAACTTAAAACGTTTTTATCTTCCTCATCAAGTTCAGATTTCTTGCCTCTCCAATCATAAATTGCATTAACAAGTTCTCTGTATTTTGAAATTACGGTGTTGAACTGGAAGTCATTGGATATGTCATTCGTTATTCCTTTAATTGCCATATGAATTACACGAAGCAGGTCATCATTTTCTTTTTTCTTTAAAGCGCCTGCTTTAAGTTCGGGATAATTCAACGAGATATTATCAGCGTTGGAAGAAATTAATCTCCATACTCTGTTAAGGAATTTATAGCATCCTTCCACACCTGCGTCTGACCAGTCAAAATCACGAGCCGGCGGTGAATCTGATAAAATAAATAATCTTGCGGTATCTGCCCCGTAATTTTCAAATATTTCGTCAGGGTCTACGGTGTTTCCTTTGGATTTTGACATCTTGGAGCCGTCTTTCAAGACCATACCTTGAGTTAACAGGTTTTTAAACGGTTCATCAAAATCAAGAAGCCCCATATCTCTTAAGGCTTTTGTGAAAAATCTTGAATATAACAGGTGTAAAATAGCGTGCTCAATACCGCCTACATACTGGTCAACGGGCAGCCATTTATTAACTTTGTCTTTTGCAAACGGCATTTTATCATTTTTTGCGTCTGAATAACGCAGGTAATACCAGCTTGAGCAAACAAATGTGTCCATCGTATCGGTTTCGCGTTTAGCAGGGCCGCCGCAGCAAGGACAGGTTGTATTAACAAACGTTTTTGACGTTGTAATCGGAGATTTGCCGACAACACTGAAATCAACATCTTTCGGAAGCAATACCGGAAGCTGATCTTCAGGAACGGGCTGAATACCGCATTTTTCACAATAAACAACAGGGATTGGAGCACCCCAGTATCTCTGTCTTGACACAAGCCAGTCACGAAGCCTGTATTGAGTTTTAAATTCGCCGAAGCCGCCGTCAACCGCTTTTTGTGTAATTGCTTTTTTGGCTTCTTCATTGCCCATCCCGTCAAATTCGTTTGAATTTACCAGAACACCCGGTTCGGTGTAGGCTTCATCTTTGCAATCCGAAGGATTTTCAGGATTTTGAATTACTACTTTCATCGGAAGATTGTATTTCTTAGCAAAATCAAAGTCGCGTGTATCATGAGCGGGAACAGCCATGACAGCACCCGTTCCGTATTCTACAAGGGCATAATCTGCGGTCCAGAGCGGGAATTTTTCGCCCGTAAACGGATTAATACAATGAGTACCGAGCGGAACGCCTGTTTTAACCCTGTCTGTCGATAATCTTTCAATTTCCGTCATTTTACGCGCATTTGCTCTGTATGCTTCAACGGCTTCTTTATTTTCGGGAGTTGTTAATTCTTCAATATCTTTGTATTCCGGAGCTACTACAAGGTATGTTATACCGTGCACCGTATCGGGACGTGTTGTATAAACAGGAACTTCCATATCTTTTTCAACAACTTTGAATTTTAAAATTGCACCTTGAGATTTTCCGATCCAGTTAGCCTGCATTGTTTTAACGTTATCTCCCCAGCCCGGTAATTTATCCAAATCCTCAAGGAGAACTTCCGCATAATCAGTAATTTTTAAAAACCATTGAGATAAATATTTTTTCTCTACAACATGGTCGCATCTCCAGCATTTGCCGTCGATAACCTGTTCATTTGCAAGAACGGTTCCGCATTCTTCACACCAGTTAACCGCTGCTTCTTTTTTATATGCAAGACCTTTTTTATAAAGCTGAAGAAAAAGCCACTGCGTCCATTTATAATAATCGGGTTTGCAGGTTGTAACTTCTCTGTCCCAGTCGTAAGAAAGCCCCAGCATTTTTAGCTGTTTAGTCATATATGCAATATTTTCATCAGTCCAGTTTTCAGGGTTTGCACCGTGTTTCATTGCAGCATTTTCGGCAGGAAGCCCGAAGCTGTCCCAGCCCATAGGGTGAAGAACATTAAAGCCGTTCATCTTTTTAAAGCGTGCAATTACATCGGTAATCGTATAATTTCTGACATGTCCCATATGAAGTTTACCTGATGGATACGGGAACATTGATAAAGCGTAATATTTAGGTTTATCGCTTGTGTCGGGGGTTTTAAACGTACCTTTTTCTTCCCAGATTTTCTGCCATTTTTTCTCTATTTCCTGCGGAAAATATGCGTCTTTCATCTTTTTCTCTCCTTTTTACGCCATCTCTGTCTATTTTCACAGAATATTTAATGTAATGTCAGTCGTTTCGCTTTTCACTCAAATTTAAAATTAAATGAAATTTCATTAAGCGCTCACTCCCGCTACAAAAAAGTTTAGCACGAATAAAATTTAATGGCAAATATACAGCTTGACAAAATAGAACTCATGCTGAATAATATAAAAAAACAGGAGGTAAGAATGGTTGATATTAAAGATCTTAGAATTGCCCCCCCCCCTACACTACGTGCGTAGATACACCGGATAGACTGTTTAAGGGGCGCTTTTACAATTTTTCTAAAAATTTTAACCGGTTTTATTTTAAGCGCTGTTTAAAGGCTTTTACACTAGCTGAGGTTTTGGTAACTTTAGGTATTATAGGCGTGGTTGCGTCTATGACAATGCCTGCATTGGTTGCAAACCATCAGAAAAAACAAGTCGGAGTAAAGTTATCAAAATTTTATTCCGTTATGAATCAGGCAGTTATGAGATGGCAGGAAGATGAAGGGTTGATAGCAGGCGACTATAAATTCAGTGATAAAAGCGGAGCCGCTCTGACAAACTGGTATAATACTTCAATAGGAAAATATATTCAAGCCGTAAAAAAAGAACAGGACGGCAGTTACCTGGATGTTGCTTTTAACGACGGGTCAGGATTTAATGCTTACATTGCATCGTCAAACACCATTTACTTTTTCTACTGCACAGAATATAAATATTGTGCTCCGGAATCATTTGACGGGAAACGAACTTTTGTATTTCAGTTAACGAACGGAGAATTCGGTCCGTACGGCATGGGAAATAACGACAGAGAAGAGGTTTTGAAGGCATGTAAATACGGTAATACCGATGACCCTAATATAAGTTCAAAAGGGAGACGGCATTATTGCGCAAGACTTATTCAAATGGACGGCTGGGAAATTAAAGACGATTATCCATGGGGACAAATTATGCTTGAAAATTAATATTTTACATTATTCGGTTTTTACAGTATAATTAAAAATATGAAAAAGTTATCCGTTTTAATTATGACAGCTTTATTGTTTTGTTCTGCGTTTTCTTTGCCGTCACAGGCAAATATATTTGCCGTGCAAAAAGCAAGAATAGAACAAAACAGAATTAATAAGGCTACTTACAATGATATAAAAAATGTTATTGACCAGCAATCCGCTTATACAAATAAATATGATTTAAAAGGTCTAGCTACACTTTATGCCGATGATTTCGTTAATTCGGACGGTTTTAATAAAGACGTTTATTTCAAACTTATTGAAGAAACCTGGGATATTTATCCCGATATAGTTTATAAAACTGATATTAAAAATATAGAATTCAGCGACAATTATGCAACAGTTTTTGTTAACGAAACAGCTGTTGCCACCTCTAAAGAAGAAATTGGCGATTTTACAGCGATTGGAGAACTTTATTCAACTTCGCAATGTGTATATCACCTCGAAAAACAGGGGGCTAAGTGGCTGATAAATTCCGAAAAAATTATTGAAGAAACATCAACTTTAAAATACGGAGATGCAAGGTATACAAATATTGAACTGAATGCTCCAAAGCAAATAGGTGCAAATAAATATTACACGGTAACATTAAAAGTTGATGCGCCCAAAGACAGTGTGGTTATAGCTTCCATCAATAAAGAAAATATTGTTTATCCGCAAACAAAATCTGATGATGCATTCAGAAAAATGCCGGATGATAATATTCTGGAAAGAGTTTTTCTTTCAAATAAAAATAACGTAAATGAATATGCTGTAGCTTCCGTCGGAATAACAAGAGCAGAAAATTACTCAGATAATCAAATCAGAGTTTATATGGGCGGTCTTGCATTTATTATGACCAGAATAAACGTTGTTCCTGAAAACAAGTATATCAAAGCTGACAAAAAAACGGGTGATAACAAAAATGGAAAAAACAAGTAAGTTTATATATTTCGTAATCTGTTATGTATTTTTTATATTTACGGATTTATATCTCTCAAACATTATGGTTGAAAAACTTACTGAAGGATATAAGCTGTCAAATCCCGTCTTTTCACTGAATTATATTAAAAATACAGGAGCGGCATTCAGTATTTTGCAGGATTCCAGAGAACTGCTTATTATACTTTCAGTCGTTGCTCTCGTTCTTCTCGCTTTATATGTTATTAAACATTTAAAATCAATATCTCTAAAGACATGTTTTTTTATTGCAATTTTATCTGCAGGAATTGCCGGAAATCTACATGAAAGAATTGCATACGGATTTGTAAGAGATTATTTTCAGCTGAATTTTGTCAACTTCCCTGTTTTTAATATTTCTGATATATTCATTAATATCGGTGTAATCGCTTTAATAATTCTAATACTTATAAAGAAAAAATAAATGATTATATATATTGATGAAAATGATGAAAATAAAAGATTAGATAGTTTCTTATCGGAAATTTCTCCTGATTTGTCACGTTCCAAAATTCAAAACTTCATTAAGGCAGGGTGTATTAAAATTAATGACACTTTAAAAAAGCCTTCATATATGTTGAAAGAGAACGACAAAATTGATTTTGAAATTCCTGACAGTCAAAAAGAGTTAGACATTAAGCCGCAAAATATTCCGCTTGATATTGTGTATGAGGATGAAAATATGCTTGTTGTTAACAAGCCATCCGGAATGCTCACGCACCCTACAGTTTTAGAACGGGAAAATACTCTTGTCAATGCTCTTTTATATAAATACGGTAATAATCTTTCAGATATAAACGGCGAATTCAGGCGGGGAATTTTACACAGGCTTGACAGAAACACATCAGGATTACTGATGATTGCAAAAAACAATAAAGCACATGAATTTCTTGCCGAACAAATAAAAAATCATGTTGTTACAAAAAAATATCGTGCAATTGTAAAAGGAATAATAAAAGAAGATGAGTTTGAAATAAACGGTGCAATCGGCAGAAATCCTAATCAGCCGCATAAAATGACGGTCAGAGATGACGGAAAACCAAGCAAAACCGTTGTCAAAGTGCTTGAAAGGTTTAAGGAACATACTTACATAGAATTGACATTGATTACGGGAAGAACTCATCAAATAAGAGTTCATATGAAAAGCATTAACCACCCTGTATATAACGATACTCTTTACGGTGCCGGGCAGGGAAAAGTAAAAACGGAAGAACAGGTTTTACAATCATTCTCATTGAGCTTTACAAAACCGTTTGGAAATGAAATAATAAAACTTGAAATTGAACCTGATGAAAAAATACAGAAAGTATTAAAATATCTAAGGAGCTAGATTTATGCAAATTTTATCAATAATTACCATACTGATTTTATGTTTTTTAATTCTTATGAATTATCAGGACACTGCGGGAATAACACTTTTAAGCAGTAAGATAGCACAAATAATCAATATACCTCCATACTCAATAAACATGAATATGGCAATCTATACATTGCTGATATTTGTTCTTGGAGAGCTATCTGCAATATTCTTTTTCGGACCGCTTTATACTTCTTTAAAAGAAAAATTTAACGCATATAAACGCGAACTTGAAAAGGGGTCTATATCAAACACATCCGCGGAAGCAAAAATTCAGGTTTTAGAAAACAAAATTACAGTCCTTGAAAAAGCTCTGGATGACGCACTTAATAATAACAAGTAAAAAAGACCCGATATTAAATCGGGTCTTTTTTTGTTCTTTTAAGCTTCCTGTTTTGCTTCTTTCTGCTGATTAATAAGGTTTTGAAGTTTTTCCTTAATTTCATCGCCTTTTTTCTGCATATCAGAAACAACATCATCTGCTTTTGATTGAATTTCTTTAACGGTTTCATCAGCTCGTCTCATAACGTCTTTTGCACCGTCTGCAATCATTGCGCGTGTTTCTTCGCCTGATTTCGGAGCAAGAAGAACACCTGCGATAGCACCTATTGCACCGCCTACAATGAAACCTGCTAAAAATTTAGTTGCTGACATAATTTATTACTCCTTTACTGTTTCGTCTATATTCTAACAATTCCCGCTTGATAATTAATCACCGGAAACTACTATTTTTTAAAAAGATTGTACGCCGTTGTAAAACCTTTAATCAACCCGCCAAATAAAGTGCCTGATACCAGTTTGGTTTTATCAACCAGTTTGCCTACAGCGGATTTAAAATCACCGACGCCCTTATCCGTATTTTTAACAATCTCGTTTATCGAGCTCAATGTTTCATTTAATTCTTTAAGTGTCGGTTTTAATTCCGTGTTAACAATGATTGAAGTTTGGTTCAGGTTCTTTGCGAGAACCGAAAGGTCAATCAAAAGCTTAACCAGAAAGCCGGCAACAATAATTACTACAAAACCTGTTGCCCAGGCCAGAAAGGTTAACCCTTGATTTAACGCAATTTGTGACATCTCCATTTATTTTACCTTTACTTATTAGTTATCATAATTGTATTCATCATCCATTTCTTCAAGCTCTTTAGCTTTAAGAAGTTTCTTTGATTTTATCATATTATTAAATTTTCTCAATTGTCTTTCAAGCTTATATTTCATCAAGTCAATATTTTCAAGAGCCTGTTTTTTTGCTTCTTTAATAGCGGGAGAATTTTTTTCATATAGTTCACAAGCTGCTTCTTTAAGCTCGCGTCTTGATTCCTCTCCCGGTTTCGGTGCATAAAGAACACCGGCTATAAGCCCGCCGACAACGCCTGCCAGCAACCCCATACCAAACATAAATGATTTGTTTTTACTCATAACATAACCTCATCTTTCGTTATTTATTTTAGCATATTTTTTTAAAGATTACAAGCTAAACGGCGAATTCGCTGACTATATCACGAATTACACCGACAAGTCTGTAAACTTTCGATGCTTTATCGGCTTTTATTTTAAATAAAAATAATAAAGAATAAATAGCAATTATTACTATAGTCTTAAATATAATTTGTTCCTGTTTTTTCTTTATAAACACAAAAAAGGTTTCAAAAGACTGATTAAATGTTGAAACTAAGCACCTTGCATATTGTAAACAGGTTTGAGCAAGAGGATTAAATGCTTCTACACAGGCATTATAACTGCGCACCTTTCTGTCTGCTTTCACTATTAAATTTATTATTGTGCAAGCTATTATCAACTCTGCTATAAAAATTATTGCAATAAATAAATACATTTTTATTATTCTTACTTTTGTATTATATTAAAGAAGTATAAGATAATATCGAGGGAAAGAGAATACGTCTAAAGGACTATTTATGATTAGGAAATTAAAATTTTACCTGTCTTTAATAATTGCAAGATGCGCTTATCTGGGGATTAAGCTTTTGAACAGGTCCTCAGGCACGTCATTTGTCGGAATGGTTGTTTTGAAAATCTGTCCTGATTTTCTTAAACACTGTTCTAAATATATCAGAAAACGTATGGTAACAATTACCGGTACAAACGGAAAATCTACAACGTCAGGGCTTATTGCACATATTCTGGAAACAGCAAACCAGAATGTCGTACATAACCTGAAAGGGGCAAATATGCTTACAGGTGTTGCAAATGTTTTTGCGTTATCCGTAGAGCCTTTTAAGCGTTTTGATTATGCCGTAATCGAATCTGATGAAGCTTATTTGACCAAACTTTATGATTACATGAAATCGGATTATCTTGTTGTTACAAACCTTTTCCGCGACCAGCTGGACAGATACGGAGAATTAAATACTACCGCGGGTTTTATAAAAAATGCAATTGATAAAAATCCTGATTTAAAACTTATTTTAAATGCGGATGACCCGATTGTTGCGACATTTGACAGAACAAAATATGCGGTTTACTACGGATTTGAAAATGTTGAATACGATTGCAGCTACGAGCATAAATCAAATGCTCCCTCGGAAGTCTTTAACTGCATTTGCGGTCAGGAACTTAAATATTCAAAGCAGTTTTTTGCACAGCAGGGGCACTATTACTGCCCGAAGTGCGGCTATAAACGGCATAAATGCGATTATCCGGCGGATGTAAAAGTTTATAATGATTATTCAGTAATTACCGTACAAAGCAGGGAACTTTCTTTTGAATTTAAAGTTAATCTTGCAGGACTTTATAATGCTTATAATGCTCTTGCCGCAATCGCATTCGGATTTGAAACTGGATTAAATCAGGAAGAAATTCAAAAAGCTCTTGATACATACCACGCAATTTTCGGGCGCACGGAAAAAAGGATTATAAACGGTAATCCCGCAATAATCCAGCTTATTAAAAATCCTACAGGAGCAAGCGAAGTTTTAAAAACAGTCGATTTAAATTCAAATATTGTAATTGCAATTAACGATAACTATGCTGACGGCCGTGACATTTCCTGGCTCTGGGACAGTGATTTCGAGCAGCTGAAAAATGCGGAAAAACTTGTGATAACTTCCGGCACACGCGCAAATGATATGGCAACAAGGCTTAAATACGCCGGAATACCGCAAGAAAAAATTATAGTAGAACCAAATTTGAAAAAAGCAATCGATAAAGCGACAATGGCAGGTAAAACAACGATTTTACCTTCATATACGGCTTTATTAAAAATAGAAAAGGGGTAAAAACATGTTATTAGGCGTAAATATAGACCACGTAGCAACATTAAGAAATGCAAGAGGCGGAGTTGAACCAGGTGTTGAAAAGGCCGCAGAAATTGCTGAAGAAAACGGTGCATCATCAATTACGACACACTTGAGAGAGGACAGAAGGCATATAAAAGACGAAGATGTTTATGCGCTTATAAATACTCTTAAAACAAGACTTAATCTTGAAATGGCAATGGCTGAAGATATTCAGCAGATTGCTATTGATATTAAGCCTTATTCAATCTGCCTTGTCCCCGAGAAAAGACAGGAAGTAACAACGGAAGGCGGTCTTGATGTTGCAGGACAGCTTGATAAAGTAACCGAATTTATAAAACCGCTTCTTGATGCGGGAATTATTGTAAGTTTATTTATTGATCCTGATGAAGAACAGGTAAAAGCATCCGCAAAAACAGGGGCACAGTTTATTGAAATGCATACCGGAACTTACTCTGAATGCTTCGGATATGAGGAAGAAGAACAGGAATTCCAAAAACTTAAAAAAGCAGCAGAACTTGCACAAAGTTTAGGATTAAAAGTTAATGCAGGCCACGGGCTTAATTATGAAAACGTACACAGGATGCATGAAATAGAAGGGCTGCATGAGCTTAACATAGGCCACAGTATTATCTCACGCGCCGTATTTACAGGTTTGCCGGAAGCAGTAAGTAAGATGAGGGATTTAATAAAATGAAAACCGAAAAAGAAATTATAGAAGAAATGTCACAGGTCGTTGAGCAAATGAGACTGGATGATATTGAGGATAATCCTGATATTGCAGATGAATATTTTGACTGCGACTGCTGCGGTGAAAATAAATGCCTTGCAGGCTCTATTGAGTATGAAGGTTACAGACTTTGCAACGACTGTGTACTTATTGCCGAAACAAGTTTTGCTCTTGGCAAAATCAAATCAGTACAAGAGTTAATTGACGCAATAGAAGATAAGCATCTGGAGCAGCTTGCAAAGTTCGTGCAGGAAGAAGAAAAACGCACAAATAATTAATTCTTTTGAATGCGATTTTTAAAAACTAATTCTAAAGAATTAGTAATAATTCTTTACATATAGTTAAAAAGAATTAGTTCGAGGGCATATATATAATATAGAGAAAAAATCACGTTGAGAGCAGCTGGAACTAACAATACATATATAATTCATAAGCTTGACGGAGAAAAATCACAACCCCGTCATTTTTTTTGTGCTACGCACTTTTATCGTGTTATAATTTTATTATGAATAACAAAATATCCGATAAAGTTATAAACAGACTTACCCTCTATCATTGTATTTTATCCGATTATATTAACAATGATATTGAATTTATATCCAGTAAGCAGATAGCACAACTGCTGCATATTGACGATTCTCAGGTTAGGAAAGATATTAATCTGCTTAAAAATTCCGGAAAAAGCAGAGTTGGTTATATCGTAAAAGAATTAAAAATTTCAATTGAAAAAACTCTCGGGTTTAAAAAGACAAAAAAAGCTTTTATAATAGGAGCGGGAAATTTAGGTTCTGCGATTGCAAATTACGGAAATTTTACGGATTACGGATTGACAATTCTTTCTTTGTTTGACAATGATCCGCAAAAAATCGGTAAAATTGTTAACGGAATGAAAATACAAAATATTGCCCAATTATCGGAAATTGCCAAAAAAGAAGAAGCTGATATTGCAATTTTAACTGTGCCAAGACAGTTTGCTCAGACAACAGCAGATTTTCTGGTAAAAGCCAATATAAAATATATTTGGAATTTTACTCCCGTAGTTCTTTCAGTTCCTGATGACGTTCAGGTATGGAATGAAAATTTAATGGGAAACTTTCTCCAATTCACTTACGACATCTAACCTGTTTATTTGATACAAATGCCTTAAACCTTCAAGAGTTAAAGTCGGATTTATAAAGTCAAACGGACGTTTCAAATAGTTTGCGATAAGTCCCGAATATCCGCCTGTCGCAACTACAATCGCTTTTTCTCCCAATTCCTTTTCACACTGTTCAATAAGGCCGTCTATCATTGAAGCTGAACCTCTTAAAACACCTGAAAGGATTGCATCTGCTGTATTATGGCCAATTGCGGAATTAGAAAGCGCAACTTCTATTCTGGGTAATTTTGATGTAAATTTATTCAGAGCTTTAAGCTGTAAATTCAATCCCGGTGCGATAATTCCGCCGATAAATTCACCGTTTCCGTTAACAATATCAAAAGTTGTTGCCGTTCCGAAATCAACTACAATCACGGGATGGCTGTACAAAACATAAGCTCCCGCAGCATTGGCAATTCTGTCAGCTCCCGCTTCTTCAGGGTTATCAAGACAAATTTTCACACCGGTGTTTATCTTTGTTGACAGAACAACGGAATTAATTTTAAACACATTATCAGCGGCCGTTTTAAACTTGTTTGTAAGTTCTTCGACAACGGAAGAAATAATACAGCCGTCTACTTTATAATCTTTAAATAAGGTCTTTATAAGAACTTCATATTCTTCGAGAGACAAATCTTTATCCGAAGCTAATCTGTATTCTTCGACAAGGGCATCTTCTTCAAAAAGCCCTAATGTAATACTTGTATTTCCTATATCGGCTGTTAATAACATAAATAAACTAATCCTCTTTCGAAGATTAGTTTATTACAAAGAAAAACTTTTTGCAAAACTCAGGCTTTAAAAGCACCTGCTTCCTGAATACCGCCCTGTTTGCCCACGGTAAACGCACTGTTAAAATTATCAGGTAAATTTAAAGAGCCTATACCTGTCATAAATGAACCGATTTGTTCCCAGGGGTTACGTTTTTTTACCTGAGTTGCAAATGTAGGTTTACTTGCTTTATCATCTGCTCCGATTGCGTCAACACGTCCGATTGTCATAATTATATCTCCTTAGTAATTATACTCATATCTCTTATATATATACTAAGGATATAATTTCCACAAAATTGCTTTTATAAAACAAATTTGTTACATAAGTTAATATTTACTTCAAAATATTCTTTTCTAAGGCTATTGCTGTTTTAGTTTTAGCCAAACCGCCCTGAGAACTTTCTTTTAAAAGCGGGGACATAAGTTTTCCAGTCTGTTCCATTGCATCAATGACTTCGTCAATAGGAATTTTTGAAATTATATCAGCCATAGCAAGTTCAGATGCTGTTACAGCATGAATTGCAAGAAACGGGTTACGTTTTACGCATGGAATTTCCACCAGACCGCATACGGGATCACAGGTCAGCCCGAGAATATTTTTCAAAGCAAGTGCTACCGCATTTATTATTTGCTTAACGCTGCCGCCGCGCATCTGGGTTAACGCCGCCGATGCCATTGCCGCAGCAACGCCGCATTCCGCCTGACAGCCGCCTACTGCTCCTGCCAGAGCCATTTTATTTGAAACAAGTCTGCCGACTTCACCTGCTGTTATTAAAGCATTTATCTGCCCGCATTCTTCGATATTATTATCCTCTGCATAAGCAATAAGAACCGCGGGAACAATTCCGCACGAACCTGCAGTGGGACAGGCAGCAATAGTTCCCATTCTTAAATTTTGTTCACTGGTTGCAAGCGCATAAGTCATAATTTTCTCTGCAGTGGATCCGAGAACTGAAGGAGAATTTTTAAATCTTAGCTGAAGCTTGTTACAGTCATCACCGCTCATTCCGCTGGGAGAAGGCTCCGAGGATTGAAGCCCAATTTTTATGGCTTCTTTCATCGTATCCAAACTTTTTTTAGCCTGAACTCTTACATCATCTTCCGAATATTCCCCTTTCGAAACCTCGTAATCAAGAGCTGCTTCATAAATTTTTTTATTCGAAGCTTTACAAGCGAAATATAATTGTCTGAACGTAGTTATTGCATTTTCCATATTTTAACTTTCTAACTTTTTTATATATCTGACAATGTACATATTTTTAAGTTCACTTACGGCATTCAGGCAGTGCTGCGAAAGTTCACCGTCAAGACAAATACACATTGATGCATCTTTGCCTTTCCCGCTTCTGTCACAATGCAGAGATGCAATATTTACGCTATCTTCCTGAATAATACGGGTAACCGCTGAAATTACGCCCGGAACATCTTCGTAAACAACAAGTAAAGTATTATATTTCCCGTCTAGATTAACCGAAAAATTATTGATTTTTGTCAGAACAATTTCACCCGCGCCGATAGAATCCCCCGAAACCGTCATATTTAATCCGCCTTCAAATATAAAATCCACAGCATTCGGATGTCTGTTAAAATCCTCTAAAAATTCAAATTCATAATTAAGGTTCTTTGCTTTTTCAGTTTCAAAAACATGTTTAATTCTTACATCATCGACTGAAAAGCCCAAAATACCTGCAAGAAGCCCTTTATCCGTCCCATGGCCTTTACCTGTCAGGGCATAAGAATTATACAATTTAAAAGTAATTTTATCAGGTTTAGCATTATATACATTGCGTGCAAGCAGTCCTAATCTTACGGCACCTGCCGTATGTGAGCTTGAGGGGCCTGCCATTATCGGGGAAATTATGTCTATAATTGATGATTGACGCATATTTAAAATCCTTATATATACGAATTATAGCATCTCATTAACTATTGTAAATAATTTGTAAATTTATGACAATAAAAAATAATTTTGTGGTTTTATATATATACAAGTGTGTAGGGAAATTTTTAGTGTAGCAAAGGAGTAAGATGTTTAGTCCTGAATTCATGAAATATTTAATTAATTATCAGAAATCCGAGTTTACCCCTGAAGAAACAAAAAAGGAAATCAAATTTAAGAACAATAAATCAGGCAAACTGGCTGAAGTATTTGCAGTAGTTACAAAATAAGCTTATTTGCATTTAGTTTTACCGTTCCAAGTTAAATTATCTCAGTGCAGATAATCCATATTTTCATTCTGTATAACCCAAGCCGTACAGCCAATACCGTTTAAATAAGAATCACGGTTTTTGTTGCATGACGTTGAAAAGGGATATTCATAACCTTCAATGCCAAACGGAATAATGTTAGATGGTGTAAGTATAAAACCGAACATATCCCTGCCCCATTGATTTGGAGGATATTTACCGTTTATATCCGTATATATAAAGCCGCAAGTTTTATGTGATGCCAGACAACTGCCATTGCTCCAAAACAAAAATAAAGTTCCGTCATTCAAAACAAATGAAGCAAAATTTGAACCTTCTTTACTGTAATTTGCATGATTTGTACCATTTAACCGTTTGTACATTACATCAGGAAAACAGGAGCCATCATCACACACTTTAATAACTTTTAAATTTTCTCTCAAATATCCGGCCAGAGTTTGCGGGACAGGATACTCCTGCGGGCTCCATGTCCATTCGTCAGGTGAACCGTATTTGTTAAAAGCAGTAATATATGCTTGTGATAATACAGAATAAGTCTTTTTTAACTTAACAATCGTCTCTTTTTCTTTGTAATTACTAATCATTGACGGCATTGTAAGTGCAGCAGCAATTCCTATAATCCCTAAAGTAATTAAAACTTCAGCCAGTGTGAAAGCAAAGTTTTTTTGACGGGTAATGAAAAAAGTCTTGTACTTACCATTAGACTTGTCAGTAGGAGCTTCTAGCTGCCCCCCCCCCGAATTCTAAATTTTAATAAAATATTCATAAACAGCTCCTTCTTTAAATATTTATAATTATATTATAAAATATTTTATATAAATTTTCAAGTTATAAAAAAAACGCCGTTCTCTTTCGAAAACGACGTTGGAATTCTTTGAATAATTCCTCGTAATAGTGTGAAGTGTAGTGTGCAATAAAACGTTTTTTGATTCCTCGTTTTATGCTTTTCCTCGTGTCATGTATATAAAAAAATTTTTGTATATATAATTGCTATATTTTTAATATCGTTAGTATATTTTGTTACAAAAATTAATATTCCCGTTTAAAAATGGTTATTGTATTATATTAATATAAGTTTTATAAAGGATTTAAAGGAGAGATATGAAAATATTAGTATCAAATGATGACGGCATTGCGGCTAACGGTATCAGATGCCTTACAGAAACTCTTGCACAACAGCATGATGTTTATGTTATTGCACCTGACAGAGAAAGAAGCGCGGCAGGACATTCTTTAACTCTGCATACGCCTTTGCGTGTTGAAGAAGTTGAAGCTTATCATGGAGTAAAAAGAGCATGGGTTACGACAGGCACGCCGGGTGATTGTGTAAAAATTGGGATTAATGCAATTTTATCTCCGAATGAACAGCCTGACATAGTAATTTCAGGGATTAATCACGGTCCGAACCTCGGGGCAGATATTCTCTATTCAGGAACCGTAAGCTGTGCTATGGAAGGGGCAATGCTTGGTGTTCCGAGTATTGCAATGTCTCTTGCCAGTATGAATTACGAATATGAACATTTTCAATATGCGGCAAAATTCGTTAATTTGCTGCTTCCAAAACTGAAAGAATTTAATTTCCCTAAAAAAAGTATTTTAAATATTAATGTTCCAGCGCTTGATGAAGAAGATATCGCAGGCGTTGCGATTACAGAACTCGGAAGAAAAATGTTTACCGATAACTACGAAAAAAGAGTTGACCCGAGAGGTAAAGTTTATTACTGGATGGCAGGAGAGCTTATTACAGAAGCGGAAGATTCGAATACTGATATTGCCGCTGTAAAAAATAATAAAATTTCAATAACACCTGTTACGTATGAAATGACTAAAGAAGATGTAATGTCGAGTTTGGATAACATTTTGTGCAAAGGTGATGCCTGCAACTGGTTTGTATAAAAGTAAATCAAAGAGCCCGCCAATATATATAAGACGGGCTCTAATTTTATTTTTATTTTGGATTAACGTATTACGCTTTCAATATGATTATCCGCACCCATAATAAAATCATATTGCTGTTCTGTGAAACCGGCAATTTTATCTTTAATTATCATTTTACCGTTAGTTAATCTTCCGTTTTCATCATAGAACATTTCCTGTGTAAATCTTTCTGTCTGATAGACAATTTTTCTTTTATCCTCACCCATCTCGGGAGTACCTTTTCCATTGTAAACAGTAATGGTACTGCCATCACCTGACTTATATATTACAGGTGCTCCAGGATGGAAGGCTGTAGTTAGCATAGTATAACCTGCATTTTGAATATCTTCTTTGTTCAGTTGATCACCTAAGCCAATGGGACTATTACTGAGCAGCAAATTAACAGCTTTATGTCCTGATGATTGTTCCAGAGCCTGTTCTATAATTGCATCGGTAACCTTTTTTGAAGAAGCTCCTGCTTTGGCAACCGGAACATTGTCTATATCTGTTTTCTTTCTAATTATATTATTATCTACACTATTGAAATTCTGTAAATTTGAAACTCCATTAACTTCGTTCATTGACATATTAAACCGCCTTTCATATTTATAATCTCCTATAATGCTATATTTTTCAATTTTTAATAGCATTTTACATAATAATTATAGCATATATTACTAATTAATTCAATATAAAATAGCATTTTAGATAATTAAAATTAACAATTATAAGATTTAATATGATTTAAAGAGGTAAATCATGCCCACATTAAAAGAAAAACTCGGGAAACGAATACAAGAAATCAGAAAAAGCAAAAATCTTACTCAGGAAAAGTTAGCAGAAATGATTGGGATTGATACCCCGAATCTGAGTAATATAGAACGAGGTAAAAGATTTGTTTCTTCTGATACTTTAGAGAAGATTATTAAATCATTAAATGTAAAAGAAAAAGACTTATTTGATTTTGACCATATTAAAAGTAAGGACGATTTAATAAATTCTATTAACAAAATCTTAAATGAGTCCGATACAAAAGAGATTGAGTATTACTATCGTATGATAAGCATATACAAAGAGTCATTATAATAAAATGTTTTATTCCATAATAATTCTTGCCGGATAATTATTTCTTAACAAATCATTTGCAACACTTTGGGCTTTTTCGCGTGTAGAATATGAACCGACCTGAATTGTATAAGCACCACCTATATTACGGACAAAAGGAGATATATTCATGCCTGATTCCGCAATTATACCCTTTGCGACTTCTGCCTGCTCTTTTGTAGCATAGTAACCAACAACTACTTTTGCGGAAGCTGTCTGCTGCTGTAACGGAACAGGTTTAGGAGCCGGAGATGCGGTTTCGGAAGGTTTAGGGTTTGCTTCTTTATCGGGAAGTGTAATCGGTTCATCCTCTTTAGGCACTTCTGCAGTTTGTTTTTCATCTTTCTTTTGCTCTGGGATAACTACTTTTTCATCAAGCTCTGTTGCGAACGTATTATCGGATTCAGCATTCTGCCCTTCATCTTCCATTTGCAATAATTTTAATCTTTCGTCAACCGGAGTTTTTTGAATTTCATCGCTTGTAACCGCGGCATCGTCACCGATAGAAACATCAACTTCCGGTGATATTTGTTTAGCAATTCCCAAAAACAGCAAAAGTAAAATAAAAAATGCCGAAACAAATATTATAATCCCTTCATTAGGATTTTTGGTAACTTTTTTCTGATATTCCTTATAGCTTATATGTGAAGGTCTTTT
The DNA here is from genome assembly GCA_944324305.1 of Candidatus Gastranaerophilales bacterium. Lineage (GTDB taxonomy): Bacteria > Cyanobacteriota > Vampirovibrionia > Gastranaerophilales > Gastranaerophilaceae > Stercorousia. Next base: position 42,672 of record CALUVV010000004.1, on the reverse strand, counting down.
TGAATCTTCTTCCATTATACACCTCTGACTTTTGTTGATGCCATTATTATATCACTAATTTCTTGTGAGTATTTTTCAAGAATTTCATTTGCCAATTCTTTAATATCCGTAATACCAAGTTCGCTTGTCAAACCGCTTGCTTTAACAGGAGCACCTTCAGAATCAATATTTATACCTGTATGAATTAATATTGAATTAATTGACTTTGTCGCTATCGAAACTGTTAATTTTTTTCCTTCATAAAACAAATCATCACCGTTTCTGGTAATTACAAAACCGCGTTTTTCAAGAGCTTCTTTTATTATACAGATTAAAAGCCTTTGTCTGAAAACACCTTCGACAAGTCCGACATTAAATTGTTCAGAAATAAAACTGAGCATGGATTTGCTGTAAATAGGTTCATTATTAATCACATCTTCTATATCAACCATTTCGGTAAGCTTAACTTCGCATTCTCCGATGAATGCAACAGCCGCATCGCCTTGAATTTTAAAGTTTTTATAAATCCAGTGAGGTGAAAGCTGCCACCCTTCATATTTAATTTCCTGTTCTAAAAGTTGTGTTTTCAAAAAAGTTCCCTTATATAATGTGTGTCATGGTTAAACATTAAAGCATTTTTCAATCTTGTACAAGATTCGCATTTTCCGCAGTGCTTTTCGCCTCCCGCATAACAGCTCCTGACGTATTCGAGCGGAATTTTATACTGTAATGCCAGTTTTACTATATCATTTTTATCGGAATTTAGCAAGGGTGCAACAACTTTGGGATGTTTTTGTGTTGAGAAGTCAAATTCAGCATTAATCCTATCTATAAAACTTTTGGAATTATCGGGGAAAGTCTGCCCTTCCTCTTTATTGGCACCTATCAGGATATAATCATAGTCTTCACCGTCTGCAAAACATCCTGCGATATTCAAAAATAAACCGTTACGGTTCGGCACCCATACACTTTTTGCAGACTGTTCGGGGTTATCGAGTTCATTGCCTTCAGGAATTTCTGCGCCGCTGACAAGAGCTGTATGAGTTATACTTTTCAGCCAATCCAATTTTATTACCCTGTGTTCGATTTTATAGTATTCGCAAATTGCTTTAGATGCGTTAATCTCATATTCGGCGGATTTTTGTCCGTAATCAAAAGTTAAAGCAAGAGTAACATTATACTCATTTATTCCCAAACCTAAGCTAACCAGAGAATCCAGACCGCCGGAAAGAAGAACAATCCCTTTACTCATCGTTATTTTCATCCTCATCATCTTCATACTCTGAAATCATTGAAACAGCTTCTAATTTCAATGCATCAGGATAGCTTGAGCCGTTGGCAACTTCGTCGAGAATTTCTCTGCCTACAAGATTATATAAAGCTATAAGTGCATTTTTTTTAACTTCTTCATCCTCATCTTCAATTAGGCAGGTTTTAATAGTATCAACCGCCTGCGGATTTTCACTGTCCATAATAGCTTCTATAGCATTAATCCTTATCTGCGGGGATTCATCCATAAGAGAATTTTTTAAAGCATTAAAAACTCTTTCGTTATCGTCAAGTCTGAGCTTGCCTAACGCTTCTATTACACGTTCTTTAAGGAAAGTGAATTTATTCCAAATTCCTTTTTGAGTTTCCAGAATACTTACCAGAGGGTCAACAGCCCGCAAATCACCCAGCATTCCTAGAGCAGATGCGGCAGTTTCTCTCAAATAAACCGATTTTTCTTCCTCGTCTTTTACGACTTCAATCAAAGGGGCTACGGCATATCTGTCGCCGATTCTGCCCAGGGCATCAGCACATGCCAGCCTTACCTTATAATTTTCATCCTTGTTATTAAGACAGTATAAAAGCGGCGTAACTGCAGAGGTATCTTTCAAATTTGCAATTGCCTTGGCACACATTGCTCTTACGTTGATAAACAAATCCTTTTCATCATCAATATTTTTCATTAAAAGCAAATCCAAAAGAGCACTGAGAGTATCTTTATCTCTAATTCTGTCAGCACACTGAATAACATTCATTAAAATTTCCGGATTTTTGGAAACGCTCAAAAAATAATTATAGATTTTAACGAGATTTTCGTGTTCATAAATCTCATCGAGTGCTTGAATTTTTTGAATGACACAATTAACGTCAGACGCATCAAACAGGTTACAATCTTTAGCTATTAAATCTAAATCCAAGTAATCTTTTTCTGTCATTCTTACCCCATCTACATTGGAAAATATAGCATAAACCGCTTTTTTTTTCAATAAAAAACGAGTTATTACTACACATTTAGTAACAACTCGTTTTTAATATGTTTTTACAATTAAGCTTTCGGAGTATTTTCAACCTTAGCTTTTTTATTAGCAAGGTATTTTTCGCAAAGCCAGTTAGCAGGTTTAGTTACAACAACGGGAACAAAGTAACGGTATACAAAACCGAATACTATCATTGTTCTGAGAACACCCATACCTTTAATCTTATTGATTAAGGCTTTTGCTTCGCCTTCTCCGAGTGCTTTATAAGCAGGATGAGTTTTTACAAAATCTTCCAGTTTTGCTGTCTTTTTCAGCAAAGGTTTTTCTGATGAACCTTTTGCCGCATCCAGCAGCTTTTTATTTGCTTCTTTAATCTCATCATTATGTTTGTGGAAATTTTCTACGAATTTATTATCATTCAAAAGATGACCTGCAAATCTTTCGGTTAATTTACTCCACCATCCTTTAACGTATTTATCTAAACCGTAAGCACCGAAAGTTGAAACAGCAAATGTAAGTCCCTGGTTTACAGCTAAAGTTTTCTTTCTGTCCTTGTCAAGTTTGTCATTTGTAAGCGTTTTTTGCATATAAAGACCGCTTGTAATAACAGAACCTATTGTAAGACAGTGCTGGAACAAATTATCGCTGTTTTTAAATTTTGATGCAAGCCCCATAATCGGTTTGCTGTTAACAATTTTCGAAGTAAAATGCTTAGCAATGCCGTCTGTGAATTTATCATACATCTTTAAAAACGGAGCGAATAAATTTGAATCTTTCATCATTTCATTAGCAACATCAGCCCCGTTTTGAAGCGGATTACCCGTAAAAGTTTGCTGTTTTAATTTATTCTGATTATAATTTTGAGTATTTTTTGCAAAAGAGTTAGTGTTAAATGTTACGATCATTATTTAACACCTCCTTTTAACTGTAACTGCTGAAAAGCAGGTTTTTCTATAAAGTCCATTTTAGGGGGTTCCATATTATTGTTATTATTTACTGTTGCATCTTTCTGAGGTTCTGCTTTCTTTTTCTTCTCCACTCCGAAAACATATTTTAAAATCGGCGGTATCAGGGCAATTGTTAAAATTGCTCGCGGAACACCGATTACCCAGTCAGGTATATTTTTCGCAAGTGTTTCCATTGCAGAAGTTTGCTTTGTCAATTTTTCAAGCATAGGTTCATAATATTTTGCGGTTGTTGCTTTTTCGATTTTTCCCTCTAAATATTTCATAGCATTTTTCATTCTTTCCAGAGTAGGTTTTGAACCTTTTCTGCCTGCTTTTGCGGATTTCTTGGCTATAATATATTTGTCAGGATCCTCAAAGAATTTTTTAATAGATTCATCAAAAGGACTTGTAATAGCGGTTGAAACAAGAAATCCTATAATACCTGACGCCATTGCGTGTCCTGAGGCATAAATTTTATCTTCTTTGTCGTCCTTTCCGGGAAGTGCCATAATCGTTGCAGGTCTCATAACACCTGCAAGAACCAGAGCAATTAAAGCACTGGTTGAAATATTATGTTCATGAGAATATTTTGCAAATGAACCGAACCATTTACTGGAAAGTATCTTATCAGTAAATCCTTTTTTTAAAGCAGTTGCGGCAGCTTCACTCTTTCCCGTAAAACTGCCGCAATAATCTGCATTATATCCTCTGTTTTCATACACGCCCGCGCTATTCTTCTCTCTAAAGTTCTGAGATTCCGAACGGAGCCTTAAATTACCCTGCTTAAGGGTCATATCACGTTGTATTGAGTTTACCTTCATTTTTTCACCAAACTAAATGTATCTACATTCATTTTAAAACAAAGAAAAAAATTTTTTGCCATGGTTTTTAAGAAAGTTTACAATTATTTTATAAATACGCCAAAAGAGGTTGAGAATTCTTAATTTCAACCTCTTTACAATTAGTGTTTTATATACACTTTACATATCAAGTGCAAGGTCTAAAGTAGGAGCCTTGGCCACAATTGCGCTTGATGATATTATATCAACTCCTGTTGATGCAATTGCGTTTACCGTATCGAGTTTAACATTACCGCTGGCTTCAACAACTGCCTGACGGTTTATTATTTCAACCGCCTGTTTCATGGTATCAACGGACATGTTATCAAGCATTATTATATCAGCTTTGACCGAAACTGCTTCTTTAACCTGTTCAAGCGTATCGCATTCAACTTCAATTTTATGAGCATGAGAAATATTTTCACGCAGTTTATTAACGGCATCTGTGATTGAGCCTGCAAGCCTGATATGATTATCCTTAATCATTGCGCAGTCAGAAAGATTAAATCTGTGAAGCGCACCGCCGCCGACTTTTACCGAATATTTTTCAAACGCTCTGAAATTCGGCGTTGTTTTTCTTGTATCAACGATTTTAGCGGAATAAGGCTCGATTGCATTCTGATATTTACGGGTTTCTGTTGCAATACCCGACATTCTCTGGATATAATTCAAAGCAACCCTTTCGCCCATAAGCAGGTCTTTAGCGGGCCCTGAAATATCCGCAATCTTATCGCCTTTTTTTATTTTATCGCCGTCTTTAAAATAAAATTTTATTTCAACTTTATCCGATAAAGTTTCATAAACTGTCTTAAATACATCGCAGCCGCAAAGAATACCTTCACTTCTGGTGTTTAACTCACCTTTAAGAAAATCATTTTCATCTGCAAGATTTTCGGTTGTGATATCTCCATAGCCGATATCTTCCGTTAATGCCATTTTTACATGGTCTTGAACATAAAATTTACTTAACAAAATCGGGCACTCCTTCTTTTTTAGTAATACAGCTGTGAATACATTCTTCTTTTGTATCCGGATAATCTGTTCTGCAATGTGCTCCGCGCGATTCTTTTCTCATTAATGCGGAATTTACGATTAACAATGAAGCCAGAAGCATATTTTTAAATTCATATTCTTCTCTGCTAAGGCATTTGTAATTACGCGGGAATTCGGATTTTAATTTATTAATTTTATTCAGAGCCGTAAGCAGTGATTTTTCATCTCTGAAAATACCCGCATAACTCCACATAATTTCCTGCAGTTCTTTTTTCAACGACGGGATGTCAAGTTCTTCAAGGATAACGTCTTCATCCGTATATTTATCGAGAAGCGACTTAATACTTTCATCAATTTGTTTAGGAGTTTTCAACTCGATTGATTTCAGATATTCTGCAGCGGAATAAGCGCATACAACACATTCCAGCAGAGAATTGCTTGCAAGCCTGTTACCGCCGTGAAGTCCCGTTGATGCAGCTTCTCCTATTGCATACAGACCTTCTATGGAAGTTTCGCCTTTAAGATTTGTTTTTATACCGCCCATATAGTAATGCGCAGCAGGCGCAACAGGTATAAAATCATGTGCAATATCAATACCGTTTTCCATGCATTTTTGGGAAATATTCGGAAAACGTTTCGCAAGTTTTTTAGCATCAATACACGTTGCATTTAAATAAACATTATCAACATTATTTTTTTTCATTTCACTGAAAATAGCACGCGTTACAATATCGCGAGGTGCAAGTTCTTTGCGTTCATCATATTTTGACATAAATTCAACTCCGTCACCGTCGCATAGTTTTGCACCCTCACCTCTTACGGCCTCTGAAATCAGGAACCTGTTTTCTCCGCAGTCAATAGCAAGAGCAGTCGGGTGGAACTGAACAAATTCCAAGTCCTGCATAACGGCACCCGCATTATAAGCGAGAGCAAGCCCGTCGCCTGTTGCTCCGGCAGGATTTGTAGTATATTTATATAATTGACCGATACCGCCTGTTGCAAGAATTATTGCTGGCGAGTAAATCGTTTCGTATTCCTGTGTTTCATCATTGAATATCAAAACACCTTTACAACGGTCAGAACTTACGAGAAGTTCTACCGCATCGGTTTCTTCATATACTTCTATATTTTCATTTTCTCTGACTTTTTTGCACAAAGCCTGTTCAATCATTTTGCCCGTAGCATCTCCGCCCGAGTGCAAAATTCTTCTTACACTGTGTGCTGCTTCTTTTGTAAAGCATAAGTTGTTATTTTCATCGCGGTCAAATTCAACCCCGAATTTCAATAAATCTTTTATAACGGCGTCGGAATGCTCTGAAATATATTTTACCGTATTAAACTCACTGAGCCCTGCGCCTGCTTTAATCGTATCGGAGATATGCGAAGCAGTGGAATCTGATTTATTTTCTTTCATAACTCCGACCATACCGCCTTGAGCGTATCTTGAGTTGCTTTCTCCCAATTTTGATTTGGTAATCAAAAGAAGCCCGTCAGGAAGATTAACCTGCTGTTCTATCTTTAATGCCGCATATAATCCGGCGATGCCGCTCCCGATAATTACCGTTGAATAATTTGAATATTTCATAATGATACACCTTATGTATATTTACCATTTACATAATAACCTAAAATAAATTAATTTGCCATAATTTTGGCATTAATAATCTTAAAAAAATATTAAGATTGCATTAAAGCTTACATTAATAATACAAATTTTATTTCTGAATTAACAGCCGATAATATTGCCGCTGTTTCTTCATATAAAAGGGATTAATTACTTTCACAAAAAACTTATAAGTAATATAGGGAGAAATTATTATGACAATAAACATATTACTTGTAGAAGATCAAAAGCTTATACGTGTAGGGTTAAAATCCCTTTTTGAAGGGCAGGACGAAATTGTTGTGGCATCGGAAGCCCAAAGCGGAAAAGAAGCCGTTGAAAAATTTCGAACAACCCGCCCGAATGTAGTTGTTATGGACATAGGCCTTCCTGATATTTCAGGGATTGAAGCCACAAAAAGAATTCTTGAACTCGACAGCAGAGCAAAAGTTGTAATCCTTACTTCTCATTTAAGCGAGCAGGAAATTATAGATGCACTTCATGCCGGAGCCTGCGCTTATGTTATGAAAGACATAAGCACGGACGCTTTAAAAATGATTATTAAAACTGTCGAAGAAGGTGCAATGTGGCTTGACCCGCAGGTTGTTCCGATATTAAGAGAAAAAAACTGCGGTGTAATCCCGCCGCGGCAAATGTCAAGAGCTATGTTTAAAGAACAGCATGCAAACCTTACTCAAAGAGAATATGAAGTTCTCAAACTCGTTGTAGACGGACTTTCAAATAACGAAATAGCACAAGAGCTTACTATTTCCGAACACACCGCAAAAGCACATGTATGTAATATAATTCAAAAGCTTGTAGTTGATGACAGAACGCAGGCTGCAGTTAAAGCATTAAAAGAAGGTCTTGTGTAACAAAATAAATTAAGTCCCCTTGTAAAATCAAAAATATTCTGTTATATAATATTTTAGACATTATACGGGGACTTACATTATGAAAACAGGGATTTTATCGAATTTTAAAGGAGATTTACTGGGCGGAATTACTGCGGGAGTAATAGCTTTACCGCTTGCAATAGCACTCGGAGTATCAAGCGGGCTTGGAGCTGCTGCAGGGATTTACGGCTCAATAATTGTCGGGATGTTAGCCGCAATATTCGGCGGAACACCTACACAAATTTCAGGGCCTACAGGACCTTTGACGGTTGTTGTGGCATCTGTTGCAGCTGTTCATTCAGATAATCCAAATTTAATATTTGCAGCAATCCTTCTTTCAGGGCTGTTTCAAATTATACTGGGGCTTTTAAAAGTCGGCAAACTGGTAAATTTTATACCGTATCCCGTTATATCAGGGTTTATGAGCGGTATCGGCGCAATAATAATTCTTTTGCAGGTAAATTCTTTTTTGGGAATAGATTTTACGGGAACTCCGATTGACGGGGTTATAAATGTTGTAAAACACATAGGAAATACAGACTTACACAGTGTAATTCTGGGAGTACTGACTTTAATAATTGTGTTTTTTACTCCCAAAAAACTTGCAAACATAATTCCGCCGCCTTTAACGGCACTTATAATCGGAACTTTAGCTGCAGTAATTTTTAATTTAGATGTAAAAACTATCGGAGAAATCCCGAGAAGTTTTCCGACCTTAACTTTTCCGGCCTTTAAGCTTTCCGAAATTGAAACGATTATTCCTATTGCTTTAACTCTGGCTGTTCTGGGTTCAATTGACTCTCTTCTGACATCACTTGTTGCGGATTCTCTTACTAAAACAAAACACAGGTCAAATAAAGAATTAATCGGACAGGGTATCGGAAATATTGCTGCGGCACTTTTCGGCGGTGTTGTTTCGTGCGGAGCTACAATGAGAACGGCAATTAACATTAGAAGCGGCGGAAGAACAAGACTTTCAGGAGTTATTCATTCCATATTCCTGATTTTCGTAATTATATTCTTTGCACCTGCTGCCGCTGAAATTCCGCTGGCAGTACTTGCGGGAATTCTTATTAAAGTCGGTGTAAGCATTATTGACTACAAATTTATTAAACTTATAAAAGCAGCTCCGAGAAATGATTTAATAGTTATGCTTCTGGTATTTTTAATAACCGTATTTGATGATTTAATTCTTGCGGTCGGAGTGGGGGTTGTTTTATCTTCAATCCTTTTTGCCGCAAATGTAGCTAAACAGACAGATATCAAGCTTGTTGGACTTTCCGATCTGGCAGACGAAAATTATATTGATGAAGATTTGAAAAACAAAACCATGATAATGCACATTGACGGAACTTTGTTTTTCGGTTCCGCTTCACAAATTGCCTCTAGAATTGACGCTGTTATAGATAACAGAACAGTAATAGTAGACTGTTCAAACATTAAAAGTATGGATATATCTGCTGTTTTTGCTCTTGAAGATCTGGTTTTAACACTAAAAGGAAAAAATGTAAGAGTTATAATCATTTTCAATAACAGAGATGTTGCGGCATCGACCTTAAAACTCGGGCTCAGAAAACTTATAACTCATAATGATATAGCATTTTCAACGGAAGAAGCAATTAACAGTATACAAAATTAATAAAAAATGTTATTATGTTAATAGCCGTTAAGGAGGGACTTATGAAAAAGATTTTAACTGTTTTATTTATGTTGATTGCAGTTCAGACTGTCGTTTACGCAGATGCGGAAACGGACATGCATCAGGTTTATATTGCAAAAATTCAGGCTCAGGATATTAAATATAATACCTATAATTTTTTCAGTGCAATAAGCAACGGTAATGTTCAGCTTGTTGATTTATTCCTTAAGGCAGGAATGAGCCCCGATTCAACATTTATGAAAACTCCTGCAATATATATGGCCATTGCAAGCAATCAAAATGAAGTTGTAAAATTGCTTCTTGATAATAAAGTTGACCCTAATAAAGAATTAGCAGGCTTAACACCGTTGATTATGGCTATAAGAGAAAAGGATACTCAAATCGTTGAAACACTTATTGCTTACGGAGCAGATGTTAACAAAGAAGTCGGATATACAAAACCGCTTGCATATGCAATAAAGAAAAAACAGCCTAAAATTGTGGAATTACTTATTAATGCAGGTGCAAGACCGGATAACGAAGTATTAATTAAAGCTTTAAAATCCGATGACAATTATATTAAAGATGCCGTATTAAAGCGTTATAAAACAATGGATTAAAAAAAGAGGCTTAATAAGCCTCTTTTTTTTATGCTTTATGCTTTTTATCTTTGTCTTTCATTTCGTCAACTTTTTCAGCAACTTTTTCTTTAACGTTATGTGCTTTTTCTTTAATGTCTTCTTTCATTTCATGAGCTTTTTCTTTGGCTTTTTCTGCCCCTTCTTTAATGCCTTCTTTCATCTCATGAGCTTTTTCCTTTGCTTTTTCTCCTGCATTATGCATTTTTTCTTTCATTGTTTCTTTATCTTTTTCGTGCGTCATAACAAATTCCTTTCTTTAGTGTTACCAAAATAATTATTTACGATAACTGCGTAAGTTTTATGCGATGAAAGTAGTATAAAAAATTAACAAATATAATAATTTGTAATAATTAGACAATTTTTTGTAAAAAACACTTTATATAAAATTGGACAAAATATTGTACCTCAAATTTTTGCACCTTTTTCGATGTGACTTGTTCAACAAAAGACCAATTTGACCGTTTTCAAAAATTGCATTTTAACTTCATCCAACCCTTTAAATTCAGTATTGTTAGGCAAGTGTACCCAACCGGCATTATTTAGCTGTAAATGAACAGTTAGTTTGATTTCTTTTAACAGACAGTTTGATTTTTTTAGGCAAATTAATTATTTATATATTTATAAATTCCTGCATTAATAAGATTGTTTTTTTCAAAATCTAAAACTATAATTTCGTTTAAATTAAACAATATATATTTGTTAAATCCAATTTTATATTTATCATGTAGTTTGGATATGATTGAGCCCTGATTTAATTTAATATAGTTAAAATCAAATATAAAATCAACAAATATAAAGAGCCAATTTTGAGAAAATTTATTAAAATGTTTGTTTAGTTTTTTTAATTTCGTATCAATACAAGATTCTAATGATGGATTAGTTAACATTCTAAATTTAGCATAGCTATTATCGACAGTAATTAACTCATCTTTTAATTTTCCTTTTTTATCATTGGCAATAACTTCATCTAATGGAATATTATTTTTAAAATTATATTGCATAATACTATCTATTTCCCCCTGCTCTGGAGTTCTTGAATCTGTTATTTCTAAGCCAATATCATCTTCATTATTTTGCCAATCGGGGCATTCACCTTTTTGAAAATGTGAAATATCAACAATTTGCAATTTATTAATTATATTTAAAGCTGTAATTTCATTTCTCTTCATAATATAACATCATACATTTTTAGTTGAAGCCTCATTAATAATTTTAGCATCAACTAGTTTTAATTCGCAATTTTGTCGCCAACTTTCTTTTTTACTGTCATAAATACATTGCTCATTATCAAAAAACAATACATAACAGCTTTCATTATGATCTTTTGAACTGCTATACTTTATACCATCAAGATGTTCAACAAATTTAAAATATTCCGCAAATATTTGAGTAGGCACATATTCTATTTCAAGCAATTCCTCAATTGGACGTGTTAAATCATCATTCAAATCTTTTAGAAAAAGTATTGCCTCTCGAAGAGTATATTGATTAAGATCAAATACACTAGGCAGAGACCTTGATTTTATGTCAGTTAAATCCAAATATTTCAAATCTCTTACATTGTTAAATTTTCCAAATGCGATTATATTATGATTAGGCTTTTTATTTTTTACTTCTTTTAAGGATGTTTCTAATTTATCAGAAGCATAAAACGCAGATATTCCGCGAGCACTCATCCTATCTGTACTTGCCAATTCTTTTGGCGGAGCTCCGAGATTAGCATCATCCAGTAATACCTCATTTTTACTGTTAAAGGTTCTAACTCTATAAAAATCAAAATTTGCAGGTAATGTTTTAATTATACCAAGTGTTTTGGCATTTTCTGCAATTATGCTTAAAATGCTTAAAGGTGAATACCTTTCGTAATCTTCATCATCATACTGCTGTAAAAAGAAATATCTGTTTTTATACTTTACTGTATCTGAAAAAGATTTCCATGAATACTCACAAACTTCTCTTTCTGTCATGCCATAAGGATCATATTTGCACCAAGTGATATCATGAATAGCATTAATTATATCATCTATAACTTGTTGATCTGAACTAATTTGTTCTGCAAAATCACCTACGACATCTTCTGTGTCATATGTACTTCCCCAATATTCATAATCTTCATTATCCCAATGCATGTTTCCTTCTGCATTTTCATAATATTTTCTGATTGTTTTCATTATAACTTCGTCCATAATATCTTCCATCGGAACTATATTATGAATACGATGGCAGTAATCACATTCTCCTGTTTCAATTGAATTTTCTTCAATCCAATTCTTCAAAAATTCATCTTCAACACACTCTGAACAAATGTGTTTATCAATGTCGTCAAAACCTCGTTCATCAATTTTGAGTGCATATTCTTTCCAATAGCCCATATTTTTCCTTTCTACTTAATCGACACAGCTTCAGACCAGTATTTAATTATCGGATAAATAAAGAATTCAATAATTCTTCTTTTACCTGTTTTGATTTCTGCAGATAGTCCCATACCTGTAGAAATCTGCTGTTCTTTTCCGTCAACCATTAAAGATTTTGTTACGGGAGTTATGAATACATCATATACAAGCCCTTGTTTTTCATCTTCAACACTGTCTTTTGAAACTTTCTTGACTTTTCCTTCAATCATACCATACTTTTGAAAATCAAACGTATCAATTTTTACCTGCACAGACATTCCTTCTTTTACAAAACCTATGTCCTTGTCTAAAACAGAAGCCTTAATTATGAGAGGGGAATCCGCAGGAACAATTGAGATTACCTTTTCTGCAGGTGTAACAATACCGCCTATTGTGTGGACAAGCATTGTATTTACATAACCGTCAACAGGTGAGATTATGTTTTGCTGTTGTTTTTTAAATTCAATTTCTTTTATATTTGCTTCCAGTTCATTTGCTTTTTTATCCCTGTCTGCAAGTTCTGTTAAATTTTGTGTTCTAAAATTTGACCTTATATATGCCATTTCTTTTTGAACACCTCTGATTTGCTCATTAAGACTTGCAATTCTGCTTCTGTAATCCATATTTTCCGAATGGACTTTATCTAACTCATTTCTTGCAATGATATCTGAAACTTCCTGCATTCTTTTTTCTTTGTCAAGATTAAGAGTAAGCTGTTTTTGGTAATTGCTAATTTCTTCACGAAGTCTTTTTATTTCATAATTTTTTGCAGCTAACTGGTTATTCAAATCAGCATAAGCAGATTTTGAAAGTTCATTTTGTGTATATGAATTTTCGGCATTTTCGACTATTTCTCCGTTTAATCTTTTTCGTTCCGTATTTATATAATCAAGATTTGCCTGCAAAGATTGAAGCTGAGGCTGTGTTGTGGAAGTATCAATTTCTATTAATGTCTGACCTTTTCTTACAAATTGGCCTTCTTTGACATGAATATCTTTTACAACACCTGTTTCAAGCGGCTGTATAATTTTTATTTCCCCGTCAGGAATAACTTTTCCTCTTGCAGTTACAACTATATCTACTTTGCCGAAAAATAACCAGAGTGCAGTAAAAAATATAAGAGTTATTATTATCCAAAATGTTGTCCTGCCAAGAGGATTTATCGGTTCTTCTTCAATTTCTGAAATTATAGGAAGAAATTCGTGGCTGTCATCTTTTTCATTTTTCAAAAATCTATCTAAAAATTTAATCATTTTAATGCTCCCTGCTGAGTGTAAAGATTATAATAATAACCTTTTTTAGATATAAGTTCTTCATGCGTTCCTGCTTCAATTATGTTGCCTTTATCCAGTGCAACGATTAAGTCGCAGTTTTTTACGGTTGAAAGTCTGTGTGCAATAATAAACATTGTCCTGCCTCGTTTTATTTTATCGAGATTTTCCATAATTACTCGCTCTGATTCATAATCAAGAGCTGAGGTTGCTTCATCAAATATTATAATTTTAGGATTAGTAATTAATGCACGTGCAATTGCAATTCTCTGTCTTTGTCCGCCGGATAACGTCGAGCCACGTTCTCCGACTATTGTGTCATAACCTTCAGGCATTTCCGAGATAAATGAGTGTGCCCCGGAGATTTGTGCAGCCTGAATAATCATTTCTATCGGAGCATCAGGTTTAGGCATTGAGATGTTGTCTCTTATAGTTCCGGAGAATAAATAATTCTCCTGCAAAACAACACCTATGTTATTTCTAAGCCAAATCGGGTTCATTTGCCTTATATCAACTTCATCAATGTAAATAGTTCCTTCAAACGGTAAATAAAGTTTTTGAATAAGTTTTGTTATTGTACTTTTACCGGAGCCGCTGCGGCCGACAAGTCCTATACTCTGCCCGGCTTTAATATTTAAATTAATTTTATTTAAAACCATTGGCCCGTTTGGAGTATATTTGAACGATAAATTTTCAACTCTGACAGAGCCGTTGATTTTCGGTAAGGTAATAGCCTTGCTTGAAGTTATTTCAACGGGATTGTTTAAAATATCGCCGAGCCTGTCAACACCTAACAATACCTGCTGAAATTCGTTCCATAAATTTACAAGTCTCATAACTGGCGCTGTAAACTGGTTTGCAAACATCTGAAAAGCAATAAGCTGACCTATGGTTAATTGATTTTTTATAACTAATGTTACACCAATCCACAAAATAGCAATTGTCATCATCTTTTGAAACAGATTGGATAAGTTGCCTGCAAAATTACTCATAACAGAAAGATTAAAACCTGATTTTACGTAACGTCCCAGATAATCATTCCATTTTTTCTGCATGATCCCTTCTATTGAAAGAGATTTAACAGTCTGGACACCTGTAACGGCTTCTACAAGATATGAGTTTGATTGTGCTGACATCTGAAATTTGTTTTCTAACCTTGCACGGAGTTCAGGTGTCATTGTTACATATAATATCGCGATTAAAGCAACAATAAAAAGTACAACAAATGTTAAAATTCTGCTGTAAACAAACATAACTACAAGAAACACCGTTGAAAAGAATAAATCAATTATTACAGACACTGATTTATTGGTAATAAATTCTCTTATCTGATCTAGCTCTCTTATTCTTGAAATAATATTCCCGACTTTTCTCGACTCAAAATATACAAACGGCAAAGCAAAAAGATGATGAAAAAGTTTTGCTCCTAGTTTTGCATCAATTTTATTTGCAGTATGAATAAAAATATAATTTCTTGTAAGGTTTAAAAGAAATTCAAAAATTGAAACCGCAACAAAAGCAATTCCGAGTACATCAAGAGTTGACATACTTCTGTGAACAATAACTTTATCCAGTATAACCTGAGTAAATAAAGGAGTTACCAGACCGAATAACTGCACAACGAATGACCCGAGCATTACCTCCGCAATTATTCGCTTGTACTTCATAATTTCAATAAAGAACCATTTAAACCCAAATTTTATTTGTTCATTTATAAGCTTGTGTGAAAGAAAAATATATTCACCTGAGCCAATTTCGCTTAATTCTTCAAAAGTTACCTCTCTTGCTTTTTGCTCTTTAGGTATAAAAATCAGAGTTTTTTCATTTTCAAAATCAGGTTTTAATATAACTCCGTAAGTTTTATTTTTTAAGATAAATATTGCAGGAAACGGATATTTTTTAGCATCAGATAAATCAATATTCTTTGTTTTTGCTTTAAATTTCGCATGTTTTGCAATCAAAAGCAACTCTTCAATGCTTATTTCTTCATTAGTAATTCCATTTTCACGAACAATTGCACGTAAATCAACCGGAATATTATTTATTTTGCATATAACATCAAAGGCTATAAGTCCGCTTTGTATCATAAGTCTGCTCCTGCCATTATTTTCATTTCTTCCAGTTTAGAAGTTATATTTATTATGTTCTGTTCTAATTCAAATTCCTGATTTAAAAGTTCCGCTTTTGCTGAAAGAAGTTCATTTTCATCCGTAAGTTTATTTGCTTTTAATCTGCCGACATCGTATAATTTTTCTTTTACAGTTGCGAGAAGTTCTTTATTTGTACTTAATTCTTCATTATATGATTCGTAGGCTTTAAAACTTTTTGTATATTTATTTTCAAGTTCACTTAGTTTCTTTTCTTTTTCTATTTGCAGTTTCTCAATTTCTAACTTTGTTTTTTCTCTGTTAGCACGATTTTTAAACCCGTCAAAAAACACATATTGTGATGAAATTCCGACAACAAAACTTCTCTGTCCGACATCCTGAACAGAATGCCAGTAATTATTGGGATTTTGTCCGTATAATGCATATCCTGCATATAATCTGAAAGAAGGTAAAAGTTGCCGTTTTAAAATACTTAGTTCCGATTTCTTTTTATCAATTTCTAAATCATAATATTTCGCTTCATCTGTAAATGCAGGATTAAATGCAAAATTATATTCCGTCTTGTTAATTTCTGATTCTATAAGATTAGTATCACTGATTTCTATAATGTTATCGTCTTCTATATACTCATCTGCTTCATCCTGTTGTTCTATACCTTTTACGCGAAGTCCGGTAATATCATATTCGTTTTTTGTATAATATGACAAATCCTGAAGAGTATTTTTTAATTCCCGCTTTGAATTTTCAATTTCATTTTGTGTTTTTGCTATTTTAACAGCTTCATCCATAACTGAAAGTTTGTTGTCTATACCGGCTTTAAACATACGCTCTTTATTGATGAACATATTTTGATAAAGACTTAATATTTCTGATTTAGTGTTAATTGTATTATTATATTGTTGGGCTTTACTGTATAAATCTAGAATTTTAAGTTTTAAATCTTTTAATTGTAAATTATAATTAATTTCCTTTTGTGCTAATTCCTGTTTTGCAATATGTACTTTTTTACCCTGAACACCAAAATCAAGCAGGTTATAAGAAAGTGTCAGGTAAAGCATATCTCTGAATTGGGTGAATGGAGTAATCATAGTGTTTCCGGCATAAGCATAAGTCCCGCGTCCACCTGTCAGGTCTCTGTTATATTCTGTGTTAAACTGCATACTTAAAGTAGGATACCAATCAGCACGTACTGCTTTTAGTTGTGCTTTACTGATACCTATATCTACAGCTGACATCTTTAAATCAAACGAATTATCTATAGCGGCTTTTAATGTATCCTGATAAGATATTTCTGCCGCATAAGTGCTTATTTGCAGGGTGATAGTAAATATGAGAGCTAAGTAAAATTTGTATATCTTTTTCATTTATCCGTATGTGAAAAAACAGGTTGGCGTTTAAACCAACCTGTTTGTAATGTCTGACTATTAACTGTGCCAAGCAGCGGCAACTAAGTTCATCAAATCTGCATTATTTTTAACATCATTGATTGAACTAATTTGAATATCATTATTTGCAGCATAGGCTGTCATGTTTTGGATTAAAGCATTAATATCTGAATTTGAGAGGTAAGAACCGTCATTTAATTGAACTCGTTCAACATATTTGCTAGAATCCGTTCCACACTGATTTAATACAGTAATTCTGTCAGTTCCGAGATTATCACCATAATCAATAATCAAATCTTCATTATCCTTGTAAATTGCGATGGTATCCTTAGAAATATCATCTCCAAGCAGAATTGTATCATCTGAACCTGCATACTCTTGAACTGTATCAATACCATCACCTTTGTTAAACACAAATATGTCACTTCCTGTTGAACCTGATAAGAAGTCATCTCCTGTTCCACCAACAAGCGTGTCATCATTTGCACCGCCGTACAAAGTATCATTACCTGCACCACCGTATAAATAATCGTTTCCACCAAAGCCCTTTAGCTCGTTATTTACCGAATTTGCAATAATAATATTACTAATATTATTTCCAAGTGCTCTAGTATCTGCTCTGTCGCCGATAAGTGTAAGATTTTCTACATTATCTTTTAATTGATATGTGATATCAGAAAGAACTGTATCAATTCCTTCATCTTCATATTCAATAATTTTGTCGGTTGCGTTGCCTACATAATAAGTATCATTACCCTTTCCGCCAATCATTACATCGCGATTTGCTCCGCCATCCAAAGTATCATTGCCTAATCCGCCATATAAAGTGTCAGAACCGCCTTCACCTTTCAGATAGTCATCAAAATCACCGCCGTAAAGGGCATTATTATCATAATCTCCGTATAATTTGTTATTATAGTTCATTGCAACTTCTTTAACAAATTCGTAAGAGTTAGCCTGATTGTTGCTTATAATACCATTGTATAATTTTTGAGATAAAAGGTTGCCATTATCATCATAAACATATTCATATTTAAGAGATTCTGTAAGATTTGAACCTTCATAAGTATTTGTCAAAATAAGTCTTCCGGTTTCTTCATCGTATGTATTAACAACTCTTTGAGTAACAACAGTGCTATATGATCCGTTAGACTGTAAAGTATAATCTGTTCTTATTTTTTCAGTAAGCATTCCTTGCAGATTATATTCATAAGTATATACCTGAGAGGTTTTGGTAGTCCAAGAACCATTATTTTGATAACCTACATCTACTGTTTCTTTAGACAATAAGCCTGTTTCTTCATCATATTCGTATGTTACTTTTTCGGATACATGCAT
This sequence comes from Candidatus Gastranaerophilales bacterium, assembly GCA_944324305.1. GTDB lineage: Bacteria > Cyanobacteriota > Vampirovibrionia > Gastranaerophilales > Gastranaerophilaceae > Stercorousia. The sequence goes on along the minus strand of CALUVV010000004.1, from coordinate 24,394 downwards.
TTGCCATACATTATTAACTCTATACCCGGATTCTGTGACTTTAGTAGAGAGTTTATTTAATCCGTCATACGTAAATGTTATTTCATCTTTATATTTTACGTACTCTTCATTTTCATTCATATATCCAATATGGTGGGTTATACTTTCTGTCTGACCGTAATTATTATAAGTATAATTATCCTGTACGGCTGTATATTTAGTGTAAGAACCATTTGCTTTCTTAAACCAACCATATTCAAAATAATATGCTACTTTTCCCTCATCATTATAGGTATACTCTTTCATAAATTTATTCTGCTGTCTTGAAGTGCCATCTGAATTATAAAGAACTTCTTTTTCAAGCATATTCAACAATTTATTATCTGAGTTATATGTATAACTGCTTGTATAAAGCAGCTTATCATCTTCTGAGTATGTATCTTCTTTAGTTATCAAATCATTAGAATTATAGTAAGTAAGAATTTTCCCTGCATAGCTATTATCCGATTTTGATGTTATTGTATCTGTTCGCAAACCTGAAGAATATGTATAAGAATGCAGATTTTCTCCATCATCCATTGTACTAAGAGTTCCATCTTCATTATATGTGTAAACACGTGTACTGCTTATTTCTCCAGTTTCTTCATAATAAGTTTCTTCTACAAGATTTCTGTTTGCATCAAAATAGAAATTACTGCTCAATGAACCATGAGCATAATAAGTTCTGTCTATATACGGAGAAACAGAGTTTGTATTTGCAAATGAAAAGTCAACGTAAGCCTCATTATGAGAGTTATCTACTGACAATTCATAGAATTTACTACCATCAACAACTGTTCCATCTTGGAATACAAATTGTTCTATTCTGTTATCAGGATTAATATTAGAATCTTTTATGATTACCTTGTCATTTGTGCCTGCAATAGATACAATTAAATCATTTCCGCTCTTATTGAAACGAACATCATCTATAGTAATACCTGTTCCGAAACTTAATTTATCAATATAGCTGTATGTTGAACCTGTTTCAATAATTGTATCTTCTCCGTCTCCACGATTAAAGACATAGGTATCATTACCTTCACCACCGGAAATTGTATCATTTCCTTTTTTACCCTCAAGAATGTTATCCGCGGAGTTCCCATTGATGACATTATCTAAAGTATTTCCCGTAGCATTGAGATTTTCATTTCCTGTTAAAGTTAAGTTTTCAACATTATTTGTCAATGTATATGAAATGCTTGATAAAACAGTATCGTTACCCTCATTTGCCATTTCTTTAATTAATGTTGTATCGTTATCAAGAATATATGTATCATCGTCAACTCCACCGTATAGCGAATCTACACCGCCTCCGCCATAGAGGGTATCATTTCCATTAACACCTCTTAAAACATTACTGCCTGAGTTACCTTCTATATAATTACCAAGTTTATTTCCCCTACCATCAATATCATCGGTACCGGTCAAAATAAGATTTTCAATGTTTGCACGTGTAATAGTATATGTAATACTTGCTTTTATAGTGTCATTACCTTCATTTTCACCTTCATGGCAAGTGTCATTGGCATTAGAGGCATTGATAATATAAGTATCATCACCTTTCCCGCCCCATAAATCATTAGTTCCGGCTTTACCATCTAAGATGTTGTCATAGTCGTTTCCAACGATTTTATTATCCATATCATTCCCGCGACCATTAATTGCTCCACCTAATTGATGTAAATAAAGCTTTTCAACATTATCAGGTAATTCGTATGAATAACTAGCCCAGATAGAATCAATACCTTCATTTGCATTTTCTATTACTCTATCATCAGGTGTTTCTACGTAATATGTATCATTACCGTCTCCGCCAACCATGATATCATTTCCAAGACCACCATATATAACATCGTTTCCTGCACCTGTTGAAACAAAGTCATCGCCATCATAACTGTGAATAGTATCATTACCGTCAGTACCAAAAATATTATCGGCACTATTGGTAACTTGAGAACTTGTTGCTCTTGTTAAAATATCTTGAATAGTTGCGGTTTCACCTGTTGAAAATTCAATTGTTTCTGTACGGTTCCCTTCTACTGCAAACCAATCTTTAATTGTTAAAGTATCAGTAGAATTTTTAAATTTCAGAATTAAATCCCCGCCGACTCTTCTGTAAAGTGTTCTATCTTTGCTGTATCCTAATACAATTTTATCAGTACCCGCGTAATCATAAATTACGTCCTGACCATCACCTTCATTGAATTTATAAATTGTATTTCCTGTTTGATTTACAACAACATCGTTGCCCTTACCCATTGTAATTGTGTCATTTCCGCCTGTTGTAAATATAAAGTCAGCATTAGCAGTTCCGTTTATTGTATCATTTCCGGTTGAACCGGTTATCATACTTAAAATTTGGTTGGCATTCAAAATTAATCCATCCGCAAATTGGAAAGTTTCAACTCTCTGCTTATCAGATGCATACCAGTTTTTGATAGTTAATGTATTATTTGTATTTTTTAATCCGAAAACAAGATTATTTCCGTCTTTTGTTATTGTTAGATCTTCAGGAGTAACATTTTTCCCGAAAGAAATAACATCATCACCTGCATCTACAAGTTCTTTTGAAACTTCAACCCAAACAGGATACCAATCTGTATAGTAATTATTTTGTCTCCATTGCTGTTCTCTGACAATTGCCCATTTTTCGTCTAAAACTGCATCTTTACCATCTCCTGCATAGATATATGTGTCGTTTCCGCCACCGCCTTCAAGTGTGTCGTCTCCTTCTCCGCCTATAAGAGTATCATTTCCATCACCGCCGTATAAAGTATCGTTACCTCTGCCGCCATGAAGGAAATCAGCTCCCCCACCGCCATTTATAAGGTCATTACCATCCATACCATAAATTATGTCTGCGGTATCTCCGCCTGTAATTGTATCATTACCGTCAGTACCAATAACATATAGCGGTTTTGAACCTGCAACGTATGTAAATTCCCCATTTTGGAATTTTAAACCGCTGTTTAAATAATTTATTAATTGTGCACCATATCCTAATTCTTTAATTGTATTAGCAAGTCTTGTAACATCCAAAGAACCGTCATCAGCAAGCATTTTTGCAATAACATAGGAAGCTGTGAATGCATCGCCATCTGCGGTGTTTGCAACGATATTTTCATAAGTATTATCACTATAAATTATGCAATCAGTTGAATAATCATAAGCAATATCAAATTTATCAGCCAAAGCTGTTTGAGCTATAAACTGTACATATAATTTATCTTTCAAAGAATTATAAGCATTACCAATATTATTTGCCTGAAATTCACTCATATTATCTACATCAAGTCTGATCAACTTTGATAAAACCAGTTTTTGCATTTCTTCTCCGGTTTTATTTTCTCCAAGCCACATTGACATCATGTTATCAAACTGATTGTATATATCATTAGCATTAGTCATTGAAGCCATTTGTTTGACAAGAGCTTTTAAATTATCATTTTGTGAAGCTGCAAGCTGTAAATCCATTGAATTGCCATATCCCCTAAGCCATGGCAGGTCAATAACATCCGCATCCAAAATATAATCTCCGCCATAAACTGTGTACATATCGTTATACTGCGTAGCAACATCATATAAATCTTTTGTTGTACCGTCAGTGTATTGTACGGTTGCTTTTTCAGTAATTATATTGTTATTGTCTGTTGCATTTATAGTATAAGCATTTGTGTAAATAGATTGAATACCTGCTTCTGTAAGAGTTTTCAATTCCCCTTCTTCAGTAACACCATTTTCATTCAAATCCTGCCATAATCGTATCTTATTAAAATCAGCATCTTGAGAATTTATAATACCATCTCCGTTTGAATCTATAGATCTTAAATCCTCAAAGCCTGTAGAATCTGTAGAGCCAAACATTTCTGATTGATTGTCTATTTTTCCGTTTCCGTTTTTATCAATAGCAAGTATTGCCTCATTTTTAGAAATCCAACCTGTTTGTTCTCTGAAGCCGTCATTATCTACATCAAAATAGATTTGACTTTTGTTAATATCTATTGTTTCAATACCCTCGCCGTCAAGATCTATTGCCATGGGGGGATTGAAGTGAATTCCAGAAATGAAAGCATTAAGAATAGGAGCGAACAACATACTGTTTAAAGCCTGATTAATATGCGCATTTTGTAATGGATTTCCTGGAAGAGTTGCTAATACCCTAAGAGCATTGAATAAATCTTTGTCAGCATTAGGTATTACAGATTTTAAAGCATCTATATTTCCCTCACTTAATGCTCTACTAAGAATTTCTTCTGGTGATAACATTTGCGGTTTAGATGTATAGTGTTCGACTACAGGGTTTTCAGTTTTACCCGATTGTGGTAATGTGACTCCATCAGGAGCAATTGTATCCGGATGAATATTCCCATTTAAAGTATCATTTAAGTATTTATCCATACCACTATTGTCTGTCCCTTTAATACTACCTTCAGGGATTATGATTCGTTCATCAGGACGAATTAAAGCAAATGATTTATCTTCTGAATATCTATCAGATAACCATGGATTTGCTTCTATTAATTCTTCTTGAGTTACTCCAAAACGATTAGCAATATCCCACATTGTATCGCCGGTTTTAACATTATATAATAGTCCGTTATTGTTAACTTCTGATAATTTTAAATTAGGATTCTCATAAAATAAACCTGTATCTTCTAAATTATTTAATAGGTTAAGCAGTTCATTAACATCTTTAGTATCATTATAATTTATTGTTAACTTGAATATATTATTATTTTGTGGGTATATACAAACTTCTCCAGTAGTTCCAACTATACCTTGTATAGATAAATTTTGTGTTGTAACATCATAATTCAAATTATTATTTACATGGACGTTCACATCATGATTAAACGAAGGTCCATTTGTTGCTGTATATGTAGTACCTGGATGTCCCATTATTGAAGATATTGGTTCTTTTTGAGAACAATAATTGTTTATATTGGAAAAATCATTTGAAATATTATATCCCTGGCTTTGTAAATCATCAAAGAGATCTATAGTTCCAAGAGGATTAAATGTTTTTGTGTCAATATTTTTAAATTCATCAAGAACCCCACATAATTGTGCGAGGGTTCCTCCTAGAGATTGACCTGTTTGAGATATATTTGATTGTTGGTTATTTGATATTACACTTTCAAGAAAATTTTTAGCAGAATAAAATTGGCTTGGAATAGTATCAGTAACAAGCTGCCCGTCTGTTTTAATCCAATCATTAAATGTTTCATTAGTAAACCAATTAGAAAATTTACTAAGATCATTAGACCCAGCATGTACAACAATAATATTACCTGTAGAATTATTCTTATAAGCAAACCCCTGGTAGCCATTGTTCGAATTACTTACAGAGTTTATACAAGTATAAGTTGTTCCATTAATTTCAATAGTTTCTCCATTTGCAATTGTTAATTTTGCATACAATTGCTCTGTAGTTAATGTAGAATTTTGAGCTGTGTTCATAATTTACTCCTTTATATTAATATTTTAAACTTTATAATTTTTCTATTTTCTTCACCATAAAAAGTTCCGAAAAGTTTATTTGTTTGACCTCCAACAATATATATTTCATTATTGCTTATTAAAATAGAACGATGACCAAATTTAGCAGATGGCATATTAACTATTCTGTAAAACTCATCTTTTTTTATATCATATATTTCGGCAGAATCTCTTTTTAAATTATGCCCGCCTAAAAGCCCCGTCAAAGTTGTTGTTGGGGCCAATCCTCCGGTTAATAGAATATGTCGATTATTCAATTTAATCACAGAACTAACATAGCTTGCATCCCTAAACCCAGCATCTCTAATAATTGAAGACGAAGATAATTTAGAAAATTCCTTTGATTTTATATCAAAAACAAGTGTTAAATTATATCCTTTATAACTATTATCAACTAGATATATAAAGATTAAAATCTTATCTTTAAATTTTATCAGATGAGAAATTCTTTGGTTATTAACAATTGGATTAGGATAGTTCACGTATGGAAAATTTAATTTAGTCAATTTATTATGTTCTATATCAAAAATATATGCATTATGAATAGACATAATTAAAATTTGCGTATCGTTTAATTGTATACTCTTTGGAAACTCTATATTTTCATCCGTAAGCAAAATTTGTTTATCTTGTTTTTTGGGTTTAAAAATACCAATTTCATATTGATTATTTGATTTATGTGATATATAAAAAATATTTTTGTTATTTAACAATAAATAATTTAACAATTGATTGTTTAAATTTGCATTAAAGATATCAAATGTATTATCATATATATAATCAATTTTATTACTATTTAGATTATATAATACTGACATTCCACACTTTGAATTAATACATGTTCTTAACAAAAAGAGTCTATTAACATCTACTAATACTCCCTCAGAAGAATGAAGTAAATTATTTTTAAACTTATATATTTCTGAAGCCTTATTATTAATATTATAAATTTCATTTGGAATATTATTAAATGTATCTCCAAGAATAAATATCTTATTATTTTGTATTAAAAAAGCATCTGCATTAGGATGTGGGTAATTTAAACTTCCCTCTGTTTTAAAATACCCAAAACGAGATTTATAAATTTGATTAATACAGAAAATAAGTATTATAAATAAAATAATTCCTAATAGCAGATAAAATTTTTTATTATGTATTTTCATCACTTATTCATTAACCCAATTTTAAGTAGAATATAATATTTTTTTATTCATGACTAGAACCTATAAGTTCACTTTTTGGCACCTAAAACAATAAACATTCCATTCTACTTCTTACCCATTACTCAAAAATACTTCAAACAAAATATATGTCTATTAGCCAAAGGTCTATATTTTTTTTGAAATATTTTCTCGTACACGATACTATATACCGAAAACTTTGTCAAGCTCGTATTTTACAGCTATTTAAGAAATCAATCTGCTCTTTTAATAATTTTTGTAATTCGTATTTTTCTTTTATTGTTTTTCTAGCTGAAACCCGTATATTTGAATACTTTTCAGGTTCTTCAAGAACAGAATTTATTTTTTGTGCAAGTAAATCTATATTATAAAAATCTGTTAAAATACCGTTGAAACTATCTTGTATCACTTCTTTTACCGGTGCTGTATCAGATGCAACAACACAGCAGCCGACAGACATAGCTTCAAGTAACGACCACGACAAAACAAATGGATAAGTCAAATAAACATGGCACCTTGAAATCTGCAGTAGTTTTATATATTCAGGATAAGATAAATTCCCGACAAAATGAATTCTAGATAAATCTAAATCCAGTTCTCTCAACATTTTTTGTTTAAAAGTATCATTTATTAAACGTCGTCCGTAACAAACTCTGTCTTCTCCGCCAATTATTACCTGCAAATCAGGCCTTGTTTTCTGTAATTTTTCAACAGCTTTCATAAATTCGGGAAAACCTCTGTATTCTTCCATACCGCGTGTTGCATAGGTTAAAACTTCATCTTTTCTTGTAAATACTTTTCCTTTAAATTTAAATTCGGCATTTTCATCAGGAGAACATATTTCTGTATCAATTCCTTCATGTATTACACGAATTTTATGCTGAAATTCTTTCGGAAATTGAGATTTTTGCCATTCTGTCGGAGATATTCCATAATCACAGTTTACTAAATCCAATAAAAGATGTGAATTTTTGCACCTTAATTTTGCTCTCGTATCAATATCTACAGGTTTCCCGTCAAACCCGACATCTGCCCCTTCCGCGTTATAAAACCATTCAAAATAACAAATCAGCGGAATATCAGGAAAGATATCTTTAACAAACAAAGTAGTCCCCCAAGTATGTCCGTAAATAATATCAGGTTTATATCCCTGATTCTTCATTTGGATTAAAATTTCAGCCGCTGACTGCCCGTGAATTATTGCATCTTCATAAAACCTTAAATATTTATGGCAGTCGTTCGGAACATCTCGTTTTAATTTATAAATAATTTTGTTTATTCTTGCCGTAGTTTTTGTCGCAGTGTTATTAGTTACAAAGCAAACTTCATTAGCAGGATCTTTTGCAAGAGCCATTGCCAAAAATTTAAATTGTCCCGGAAAATTTCTGTGCAAAAACAAAATCTTCATATAAATAAGATAATATTGAAAAATTTTTTTGCAAGTATTTTTATTTTAAATAATCATTTACAGTATCCATAATTTCTTCAAAATCATCATCATTAAGGTTTAAATAAGGACGTGCAGGAATTTCAACAGATTTATTCCGCCCTGCCTGTCAGCCGAGTTGGTGTATTGCAGCGTATTCAAGGTTTGAACCTATAACTGCCGAATTGTCATCATAATAGGTATTAACAGAAGATGCCAACTGACCTGAGACCTGCAAAATCATTCCCGGCCACTGTTTATTTTTTGTCCGCTGTTTTATTGTTGAATCTTTTAGGTTTTCCCACTTCGGACGACCTTCTTCTTTGAAATTTTCTTCTGTTGAATATGCAAAAATCCCTGCGATGTTTTTCATAAGAGGTCGCAGGTTTTCGCTTCTTTGAGCCAAATCAAGGAGTCTTGATTTAACTTCTTTATTGTCGATTTTAATTTCTATCGGGTTGGACATTATCCTCGTTTATTTTTTCAGTAAAATTGAATGTTTCTATTAGGTGTGCTTCCACTATATATATTCTTTCTATATTGTAAGATACTAGTATCCCAGTCTTAGCATCTTTTTTTACAAGTACATATAAAAATTGTTCATTTTCTTCTACTAATGGCTCTTGCATCTTGCTAAGAAGAATTAAAATAAAATTTCTAAAACTATTATCATGGTACGCTTGAGTGATTGGATGATCTTTCCACACAGTATAAGGTCTAAAATTGTTTTTTATAAACGTTACTAATTCGTCAAATGATAATTTGCCGTTTTTATACGAATTAATATTTGTTTGTAAATCTTCTAGTTCTTCCATTTTATTTACTCCTAAATTCGGTATATTAAATAAAGTACACTTAATATTATATTATGTGATAATTTGAAATCAAGAGCTCTTTATATACCTTGTTCGCCCTGCTAGTACCCTCACGATTGTTAATTCCGTTCTGCCTTTCAACTTCAATCATCTCAAAGCCTTTGTATAATTCTCTGACTTTTGGAGAATCATCGTATGAGAGCAGAAAACGACCTTTGATGTTACCTAAAACATCTCTTAAACGTTCGTGGTCAAAGTCTGCGGTAGATGTTACTTCATAACCGCAGCCTGAAGTGTACGGAGGATCGCAATAGAAAAATGCACCTTCAAAATCATATTGTTTAATTAATTTTTCAAAGTCACTATTCTCAACCATAACTTTATCAAGGCGTTTGTGGATTGCATCAATTTTTTCTAAAACATTGCGTTGGGATTTCGATGCACCGCCTGAAGATTTTTTCACTGTTCCAAAGGTATCTCCACGACCACCGAATGAACGTGTAATTAAAAACAGAAATTGTGCGGCTTTTTGGATATCGGTAATAAAAGTTCCGTTCAAAAATTGGAAGAACATCTCACGAGAGCCTAAAAGATACTGCAATTCTTCTTTTAAAGCATTCGGATGGTATTTTACAATCCTGAAAAGATTAACCAATCTTCCGTCAAGGTCGTTGTATATCTCTAAATCAGCCCAACGGTCTTTATAAAACAAAACCCAGCCGGCACCGCCGAATGGTTCAATGTATGATTGAATATCTGTAGGAACTAAGGGGGCGATACGTTTGCGGAGCAATCTTTTTCCGCCAACCCAGTTTAATAAACTTTTTTTATCAACTGTCATTCAAAACTCCTTTAATTATTGTTTAATTGGTGTTCAAATATCATTCAAACCACTTGCAGGGTTATGACTCCACCCGACATCAGGTGCAATCTTTTTACCTGTAAGAGGGTCTGTATAAACAGTAACGGGCTTATACTCACCCGATTTTTTAGAAACCAATCTCATCTCTTGAGACAAAGTACCTGTGGAATTACCCGGCTTTGCATCTTTCTTTTTGAGGTTATAACCTGAAAGAGCGTTAACTCTGCAACGGCATCTCCAACCGTTCGGTGGGTAAAAACTTGCCCAGAACGGATCATCATATCTGTAAATTAATCCATGCAGTTGTGCGTGTTCGGGTCTGGTTCTGTTATCAAGGACAGCAACGTATTCCCAATACGGTCTATTGTCCACATTATCCATCTGAGTTTTATACCGTCCTGTCATATATGAAGTCTGCATATTAACGGCATAGATGGTTTTTAATCGGTACATTGAACCAAGCTGAACTTTTTCTGCGTTGCCTTGAGTATCAACAATAATCTGTTCTCCCCACCAACCCTTCTTTTGCAGGGTTGGTTTAAGTTCTTTTTGAAACTCTTTGAATGTTTTTCCCTCAGACAGGGCTTTATCCAAAGCAGAGCGAATATCTTTTAGAATATCCTCACGCATAACTTTAGCGACTGTGAAAGTCTTTTTATGAGCATCTTGCCAGAGTTCGTACCAATCCCAAGTTAAAGTTTGACCTTTTCGCCTGAAATATTTTATTGCCGCAGCCGGAGCAAGTTTAAATAAGCCTTTAAGTTCGACAGCCATTAATACTTCACTCCTATAAAATCAAGGACTTTGCCGCATCCAAGTTGATTGATGCAATAGTCATATTGTTTGGGATGAGATTCTTTCATTAATTCAAAGCGGTTCGGAGACTTTTCACTTTGAACTCCAAACATACAGAACATACAGCCTGTGCGTTTGGCTTTGGTTGTATAATATTTTCCGGATTTATCCTGTTTAATTTCTCCGTACACAGAACAATATGGAACATCAAATTCAACCAAATATTTTAAAATATCCTGTTCTGTCCAGAAACCGAGCGGAGTAGATGCAGGACGTTTAACATCAAAAGAATTACAACCTTTTCTAAGGTATTCGTTTTTTCTTAGATTACTCTCTGCTGCCATTGTTGCAATAATCGGATGCAAGCCAGTTTCTTTCTCGAACTTTTTTGCAGGTTTCTTTTTCATAACATCGCAACACTGAGCAGAAATTTTAATGTCACTGTCACGTAAAAAATTCCATTTTGCAAGACAATAACGAGAACCATATTTTTTGACATAATCACTGTTTGGATCAAATTTCTTAGTGGTATAACCATTTGGATTCCTGCGGTTATCTTCAATAAATTTCGCAACTTCTTTACTTATTACAGGATATCCGTATTCCTCAATGACCTTGTGGAATGGAAGATCAGGTCTTAGGATTATTGTGTTATCAAGAGTTTTTACAAAATTACGGACTTCCGGATATTCCAATCCTGTGTCTATAAAAACAGCAGGGATATCAGGATAAAGACTTCGAACCAGATGTAAAAGAACGGTAGAATCTTTTCCGCCGGAGAATGAGACATATACTTTACCATCAAAGTGTTCGTAGAATTGTTTAATTCTATTCTTCGATAGTTCAATTTTCAAATGTAAGGGTAAGCTCTGCCGCTGTTTAAGGAAGTTCCTTTTCAAAGCAGCTTCTTCGGGGGTAATTTTAGACATAATCTTCCTATTTGTTTTGTAAAATTCTCGTTTCGGCGAGTTTTGTATATTCCGGATTGAGTTCAATACCAATCCATTTACGGTTTAATCTGTTTGCAACAACAGCAGTCGTTCCGCTGCCTATAAACGGATCTAATACAATTCCATCTTCAGGGCAGCCGGCTTTGATTGGTATTTCTAAAAGTGCCGGAGGAAAAACCGCAAAGTGTGCTCCATGATATGCGTGAGTGGCAATACTCCAAACTGTTCGTGTATTTCTGCCTGATATTTCACCACTGAGCATTCGTTTTTGCAGACGTTCAAAATTTGTTTTATTTAAACCCTGATAATTAGCACCTTTATTAATTCCACATCCGCTTTTGCAGCGGTCATAAGTTGACTGTTTGATAGGCTCTAATTGTCTTTCAAAGTAATATTTTTTATTTTTGGAAAAGAAAAACAGGTATTCAAAATCAACTGTAAATCTGTCCTTTGCACTTGATGGAGTTGCATTAGGCTTTTGCCAGATGATTACATTGCGGACAGTCCAACCTCTGTTTGACATTTCAATAGCAAAACGGAACGGGATAAGAAGTAAACTTTTTGAATATTTCCCACGAGTATGGGCAACTTTTTGCAAATGTTCAACACTCTTTAAAAAAGATGTCTCTCCTTTTGCTTTAACACCATAGGAGGAATTTAAAGAACAGCCGCCATAAGTATCACCAATATTTACCCAACAGGTGCCGTCATCTTTTAAAACACGTTTTACTTCATCAAAAATGTCACAGAGATGATTAATGTAGGCATCAAAATCAGGTTCTGTACCGAGTTCTCCAAGCCAACCATCCTGCCATTTAACAGAATCAGTTTTGTAATCACGCAATCCCCAGTAAGGCGGAGAAGTAATACACATATTTATGGAAGAGTCAGGAAATGTTTTTAAGATTTCCAGTGCGTGACCTGTATGGATTTTATTCAAGTCCATCTGACCTCCCTTGCAGTTCACACAGGAACAGTGCTTTTTGAAGTGATTGCTCGAACTTCTTTGAATGCAGGTTTTTATCCGTTAAAAGTTCATAAGCCTCATCGAAGTCATCACAATCCTCAAGCAATGAAATTAAAGGCGAAATCATCTGTCGAGCCTGTTCATTTAATTTCTTTGTTGAAATAAACTCAAGCAGATTTTCTATCTGGTCTTGTCCGGGAACGGACGGCTCGCTTTCCTTGAATTCCTTAAACTGAGAATTTGTTGCAGGGATAACATCTTCCCTGATATCAAAATCCTCATCTTCAAGACCGTAAGCTTTAATAAAATATTCTTTCGTGAATTTAACTCCGGTATCGGAGAGAATTTTATCTCTTTGAGCAAGAGTCAAATCTACATCTTCAGGTGCATATAATTGAAATATCGGGACTTCTTCATTAGAAAAATTAATTTCATAAATCCAACGAATAAGTTGGTTTATAACACTTTCAACGAGTTTTTTATCAGAATCAATAATATCCTGACGAACAGCCATATGCGTATTTGCAGCCGCATAACTTCCTGTTGAACCGATTTCAGTCGTAAGAGTTTGTCCTAAGATTGCTTTTGATATTTCAGAATTCATCTTGTCGATGAGTTTTTCATAAATTTCGGCAGATGAAGATTTATTTGCCTCTTGAATTTCAACAGACGAATCATCAGGAATAACAGCGATTGCATCTTGAACCATATCCTCAAGCATATCGGCGAGAGTCGTGGTTTCTTCTCTTGATGCCCCTCGTGGGTGTTTGCCTATCAAATGAGGCATTCCGTATTTTTCAGTAAATACTACCCAAAACTTGAGTCCGCCTTTTTTGAATGTTACAGACCAAAAGACACGAGATAATGTTCTCTCGCCGTAAGGATTGTTATAAGATGGATTATTCTGAGCAAGCAGGAACTTTTTATCAGGGACAATTTCGCCGTAGTAATTTTCTTTAGTTCTGAATTTTAAATTATTATCATCATCAAAACAAAACCATTCCGGCGGTTTTGCAATAATTTTTTCAGGCAGAACGTGTCCTGATTTGGTTCTCTTCCAGATAATCTCTAAAGGCTGATAACCAAACTGTGTTGCTTCAAGAATATCATTTATTAATTTATGAATATCCAGTTTTTTAAGTAATTCTTCAATCGCCTCAGCGTTTTTGTCTTTATCCAAACCTCGATTGATTTCCCAATCAAGAGATAAAACACCTGCTTTTCTTGATTGAGTGCAGGCAAAAACGTGCGGATCACAAAGCAATTCCTTATAAATCCTAATATCCTTGCCCTGTTTTCTGAGAACAATATCAGGGTCGGGGAGAATGTTTGCCAGAGAATAAAAATTTAATGCTCTTTTTCGGGTCGCAATTTCTTCTGACAAAGAATGTTTGGAGCTTGATTTTTTCAGAATACTTTCTTCCATAATATTTACCCCTAAGCCCCCGTATTCTTTTTGAATGTGGCGAGCATATCGACCATTCCGACCTTGTAGATGTTTTCAAGAACATCTATTTCAAAAATCTCGACTCCGTCAACGATTAATGTTACCGAGCGGAAATTCTTTAAAAGTTCCGATTAAAAAAGCAGTAGCAGGAACTTCCTTAATTCTTCCCGTTCCGTTGTAGGTTTCAAGGTTTGCTCTAACCTGTATCATTGTTGCTAAAAACGGATTAGAACATATAGCCATAACACTCGGATAAAGTGCATTCCACTTAATTTTGCATTCAAGTTTGTCGATCCCGGCAAAAAATTCAGCAGAACCAACCATACCGAGAGCCTTATGCTCTGCCATTTTATGTTTAATCTGCGGAAGCTGAACTTCTTCAGCACGTCCGAGCAGGTTGATGCCGTTCATATAAACATTGGCATTGGTTAATTTGTTTATTTCGATTTTAGACATATAAACTCCCTAAGATTTTTTGAAAAGACCGCAATCCCTAATCTCCACGTCCGAATAGTGCATAATGACATACTCCTTGCTGATGGCTTGGATTAAGGGACATTTGTAGATATTTTTGCAGTTAAAGCAAATGTCCGCACAATCGGTGTGAACCTCTAAAACTCCTCTGTCATTAACGATTGCGTACATTATGAACCGCCCAGAGATTTCAACAGTTCAATATTGATGAACGATTCAAACGTAATTCTTTCAGCCGGAGTCGGAGGCATAAATTCGATGTCAAACGTTAAATGTCCGTTTGCAATTTCCGTTGCAGGGTTTTTATCCTGATTGAATGTACATTTACCGTCAATCAATGCACCACGACCGATTAAGGTTCTAATAAACTGGTTTACAGTTTCACAGATTGAATCAATTAAGCCGTTATCAATCGGGTAGTCCATAAACTGGAGCATTGAATATTCAACCGATTCGTGAATAATATCTGCGGTTCTTCTGACGTTTATAAAGTTGGTCGGATTTGTAGAACTCGGATAAGCAGCAGACCTGTTGCCCCACGTTCTGAAACCTGAGCCGTAAGAATTGAAAACAGTTACAACACCGCATTCATTCAAAGCGTTAACTTCAGATGTCGGGTCATTAATCATTGAAGTTAATTGCCGTTCAACTCCGACAATTCCTTGAATTTCAGTATTTGAAGGCGACCAGTGATAACCTTTCTCAACATCTTTTGCCGCAATTACACCGGCTAACCTTTGTGAATACGGCTGTAATTTTATGGAATCAGAAGTCGCATCATATACCTTTAAATGCGGATAACAAAGGATTATGCGTTCGGATGAAGTATTGAAATTGATTGTACCTTCAGGCCCACGACCTGAAATAACTTCTTGAACTGAAGCACCAACAGGAGCGTCCACTATACCCATCGCACGAATTTTATTGCAGATAGTATTCATCTCGGTTACAACAGCCGTTTCCTCACAAAATACAGGTGCAATAATAGTTTTAGGATAATAGCCGAATAAAGAATAACAATCTTCAAAGGCTTTCATTCCGGTGCGTTTTCCGGTAAGTGCATCAACACTTCCGTTGATTTCGCCGACAGTAACATCTGAAACATCTTCGTGCTTTTCAGGGTCATAGACGTTAATAACAATCGCAATACCGGCACCCTGATCGAAAATTGCTTGCAGTGCTTGAGGTATAGTAAATCCGGCTTTATGATTGCCGAAATACCTTACTGCCTCGAGCTCATTCATAATCAAAGTCGGGGTATTAATTGTTTTGTACTCGTCTTCAACATCTTCAATCGGTGCAGTTCCGACAATTCCGACAATAGCAGTTTTTACGGTCGTAATTGTTCTTGCACCCTTAGTAATTTCTATGGTTTCAACACCATGAAGAAAACTTGCAGGCATATATATAAACTCCTTGGGGGTAAATTAGTGGGGTAAATTAAATTTCTAAATCTTGTATGTTTGTTGTGGTTAGTGTGAAATTAACTCCGTATTGCCAGATGCCGGCTTTTTCGGAGATGAAAAAATCTTTTGTTGGACTTAATTTTGAACAGCCGTCAGGTGCAAACCCTGTAAGAACTGCTTTAATTTTGTCAATATATTCGTACGCTCCCTCGTTTTTTCTGAGGTTTCGTGTTACAACAGTAATTGAAAATTCTTTTTTATTTTCCTGAGAGATAAATCCGAGTGCATCTGTTGAAGAATAATTACTTCCTTGATAATGTACAAGTAAAGCTCCAACAGGGTGCAATAAAATGAATTCAGCAGGCTTATCGGGAAAACCTTGAACAAGAACTTCAGGGAACGTTGTTTTTAATTTTTCGATTATTGAATTTTCAATCTCTCTAATATTCAAGCATTCGATCCTTACTAAAAAGCCTGTCAATTATTGACTTATTTGTTTTGTATTCTTCAACATTAAATCCTGCTGTTTCAAGGGAATCGTTTTCGCTTTGCAGGGATATAACACCTTTTTGGATATCTTTGAGAGTTGAGATTGCGTTTTTGTAATTGTTTTCAATAACTTCCGGCATTTCATCTCTCATGCGTCTTGAATACAGACGGTGGATGCTTAAATCAATGGCAAGAATTCTGAGTAAAGGGAAATGGGCATCTAAGGGTAGAGTGTATCTGCCACGAAGATACCCATCGATGAGCGTAGAAGAATAAAGGATAGCCTCTTGGGCAACGACACGATCGACAGCTTCTTGCCCATCATCAGAAGTGAGCTGGATAAGAGTAGGGGTAGAGGTATGTGTTTCAATATCTTCGATCGTGCAATAATCTGTCATTGAGTAATTCTCCAAAATCTTTGTGTCTTGGAATCTCGGCGTTAAACGTGTCTCCGCTCCGCTTCGCACTCTGCCGAGATTCCGCTATACTCCTCGTATAATTTTGATTTCCTGACCTGCGGTTCCGGCATCAAGAGCATAGCCGTTTGCTATAGCTGAATCGGCAACCTTAACTGCTTTTCCTTCTGCATCAGATGCAACGGCATCTCCAACTGCGATTGTGCCTGCTGCTTCAACAAGCAGAATTCCTAAAACCGAAACAGGTGCATATTCACCTTTAGCTGTTGAAACATCTGAAACACCAAGAGCTTTAGCACCTGCGGCACAATAATTGCCGTCAAATCCGATAAATCTGTGCTGTTCCAAATCCGCAGCAGCAAGTGCAGAATCAATTAACAGAGGTTTGTAAGTTTTATTTGTTGTCATCAGAACCTCCTTTTTCATCTTCTTTTGATTCTTCTTCAACAGTTATGGTTTCAGACTCAGTTTCGGTTTTTGTTTCTGCTTTTGTATGATTTTTAGCAGAGGTTTTATTTTCAGACTTCTTGTTCCCTGTTGATGCAGTTTTAGAAGTCTGAGTTTGTGCTTTAGATTTTGCAGGGGCTGACTGATTCGGCAGAAGTTCCACAAAATCTTCAAGACGTTTTGCTTGAGTGTCATCAAGTTCAATGGTTGAACCTTCTTTATACACTGTGCCGTTGTGCATAATTGAGGTATGCTTAACTTTGTACTTCAGTAGTGTCATTCGTACCTCCATTATCTTTTTTAGGGTCGTAATTCGGGTCATTTACCCCTGAAATTAAGTATCCGGCTTCAGCACCGACTAAAAACGGTGTATAAATATCGGTAGCCCTGATATACTTAACTTTGTTGCCCTCTTTTTGATATTCATCAACTTGCAGGGCATCTTTTTTGCGGACAGTGTATCCGTAAGAGGGGTCGTATTCCGTTCTTGAATTACCAAGATTCGGGACGTAAGCAAGGACAATGTTGTCCTGCCAAATTCTGACAAAATTTCCGTCTTTATCTGCAAAGATTGATTTTCCGATGAAAATGTTTTCAATCTCAAAAATTTCTTTTAATAAATTAATTGTTACTAATTTATTGAGATTGTCGGAAATTAAACCTTTAAGCTGAGGGTGTTTTTTGAGGGTTTTCCAAGCTGCTTGCCCTATAATCATAGTGTTCGGGTCTTGAGCAATTTTAGATGAAACCGCATCTTTGGCATCATCGATTACACCCAGCGGATCAGAATTTTCATCGGTAAAACAAGATGTGCCGGACAATAAAATTTTGTTGCCGGTAGGATATTTGTTAGCATCTTGAGCCAAATCAGCACACTGTTTTTCAAGTTTCAGCTTCAAACCTTCCGTTACAACATTAGTTGCGTGAAGTTGTAATTTGACTTTTTCTGCTTCTTGCTCTTCACGATAATCAATCGGATATGACAAATCGTGTTCAGCGAGGGTAGTTGTATGTTTTTTGAATCCTTGCGGCGAGATAACATTTGAATTCGCCCTGATAGCACGTTCGGTATCGTAAAGATTGAACGCTTCCTTGTTGAATTCAAAAATGTCAATTTTTTCTTTCTCAGAAGTAATTTCAGGGAACAGATGCTGAGCCACAAAGGCATTATTACTGTAACCACGAGCGACCTCTGAGAGATACGCATTTATGCGTAATTCTTCAAGTCTTCCCATTTAAACTCCTTTTATATCAATGTTTCGGGGTATTACTTATTTAATTTGAGCAGTGCATCTTTAAATGAGATGTTTTCTTTTGCCGCAAGAGCCTTAGCCTCTTTGAATACCTCAAGGCTTTCCTCATCTGCATTTGCAAATTTTTCCACATCTTCATTTGTTTGGTCTGTTTGCTTTTCTTTAGTAGCAAACTCACCGTATTTTATTTGATTCGGCAGGGACTCAATAAAAGATTTGAAGTCGAGAACGACTGTTGAATCCTCGCCGAATTTTTTGACATTATCTAACTCTTGAAGAACAGATAAGACAATATTTTTGTTTGCAGGGACTAACGTTCCCTTTTCAATTTGTTTGTCGATGAACTCTTCAAATTCTTTTTTCTTCAAAGAAGTTTTAATGTCATTCAATTCTTTTTCGATTTCTTCCTTACCCTGAGCTTTTTCTTTAAAAGTTGCAACTTCATCGGATAAGGCAGAAATTTTTTCTTTTAAGGATTTGATTGTTTCAAGTTTTTTGTTTGATTCCTTGAATGTTGTAAGCTGATTTTCAAGGTCTGCAACCTGATTTTTTAAATCTTCAATTTCTTGTTGTGAAAATTGTTCCGGCTCATCTTCAGCATTGAATTCAAAAGTATCAGCTTCTGATTCCATAAATTTGATAGGTTCTAAACCTTTAACCTGAGGAATTGCAGCACCAAGGAATGAAACGGCTTTAAGGTATGCACCTTTGCCTTCAAGATTTCTGTATAATTCAACAGAAACTTTTTTGTATTTGCCGTCATTGACGTCTTTTTCAAATTCTTCCGGCACTTCTTTAAAACTCACTTTGAGTTTATCTCCGTCAGCTTTTACGGTATCAACCCAGCCGTAGGCGGGTCCTGATTGCTGATGGTCGATTGTAATCGGGGCTTCACAAAATTGCGGATCATAGTTTTTTGCAATCTGTGCGATTTCTTTTTTTGTAAACTTTCCCTGCGGGTAAGTTCCGGCTTTAAAAACTTCAAACAATTTCATTAAATTAATAACTCCATAATTATACTTTCTTTCTTTAGTGTCCTTTAATTAATTTGTGTACTCATACTATAACCGTTGTCTAGTGTGGATTTCAAAGGCTATTGTACAGAATTTTTTACTTTGCACAGTTCAATGAATAAAAATTTGTATAAATCTTTTGAAAATTAAGATTGAAAGAGTTTAGACTGCAATATATATGAATTAAAAAAGGACATCAGTCCTTTTCTTTCGTTTTATCGTACAGTATTTAATCTTGGATTATTGGCTGTTCACAATACTAAATTTCACTACAGATTTTTTACAAAATCTTTCGTTTAAACCGTATTGTTCACAAGGACGTGCTGGGTCACAAAGTGACACGGCGCACTTGCCAAAATCCGCAAGGAGTCTTATGGATTTTATTACTCAAATTTACCCGATGTTAGAAAGTGTCGGTTTCCCTGCACTAATTTTTTTAATTTGGTATATATACCATCAGTCACAAGTAAAAGCATTTGAACTTATCATTAAGGATAATTTTGAAATATTAAAAGATTTGTTAGAAACAAATCAGTATCATGCAGCACTTCTTTCAAGAATTGAAAGTAAAATGGATAACAATCTCTGGTGTCCGATTTTAAAAAAGGAGATTTCATGAATCCTGAAAGACTACAAATGAAAGGAATGCTTGCCGAGGCAAAAAAAAGCTTCCGCACTTTAGATACGGAAGCTTCAGGACTTATTATATTAATTCGTGCTCTTTTAAATCCATACGAAGATATTAAAAATCTTGATATGGATAAAGTATTTGTTTCTGTAAAAAGACTCAAAGATATTTCAAAAGAGATGCAGGTTCTTAATGAGAAGATTAAAAATTTGGAGTCTGAGCTTGAATAATAAAAAACAATATCTAGCCAATGAAGCTGAACGTCTTTTTATGTACGAATATTGTACTGTAAATGAAATCGCCACGAAATTACATATAAACAGAAAAACTGTTCTTGCTTGGAAGGAACAGGAAGATTGGGACAAAAAACGCAGAGATTATCTAAAATCCAAACAGGCGTTTCATGAGGAAATGTATGAATTTGCACGAAAACTTTTAAAAAGTATCAAGGAAGATTTTGAATCCGGTGAGAAAGTTGATACCGGCAGACTTTATGCCTTTAACAAAATTATCCCGATGTTCACTAAAGTCAAAGACTATGAGGACATAATTTCTAAGAAAGATAAACCTGCAAAGCCGAAAGGTTTGACCCCTGAACTTATTTCTCAGATTGAAGAAGAAATTCTCGGAATAAAACAACCAGATGCCAACCAAGAATAAACCCCCGTTTTTTCTGCCATATCAATTAAGATGGCTGAACGATAATTCAAAAGTAAAAATATGGGAGAAATCCCGAAGAATTGGTGCAACCTACGTTCAAAGCTATGAGGACGTAAGAGATTGTGTCAAACGCACAGTTCCTGCGGTATGGTTTTCATCAGCCGATGAATCCGCCGCTCGTGAGTACATTGACTATTGCAAAATATGGGCGAATTTGTTTAATGTCGCTGCAAAAGACTTGGGCGAACAGGTCTTGGATAAAGAAAAAGATGTCAAAGCCTATGTTATAGCTTTTTCAAACGGTACAAAAATTCACGCTTTATCTTCAAACCCTAAAGGATTTCGTTCCAAAGGCGGAAAAGTTGTACTTGATGAATTTGCATTTCACAACAATCCTGCTGAACTTTGGAAAGCGGCACGACCTTGTATTACTTGGGGATATCCGCTAAGGATTCTTTCAACTCATAACGGTCAAAGCTGTCTTTATTACAGATTTTTGGATCAAGTTGAAAAAGGAAAATTAAACTGGGCTCATCACAAAACCCCGATTCAGCTTGCAGTAGATGAAGGCTTGATTGATAAAATCTACGGCAGACCGACAACACAAGCGGAACGTGAGGAGTGGCTTAATGAAGAACGAAAAAACTGCTTTGACGATTACACGTGGTTACAAGAATATTGCTGTGTTGCGATTGACGAAGCGTGTGCGTTTCTTCCTTACGATTTGATTTCGACTTGCGAGATGCCGGATGTTTTAAAATCCCTTGATGAGATAAAAAGCGATTTGTATGTCGGTATAGATATCGGCAGAAGAAAAGATTTAACCGTTATCTGGTGCTTGGAACGATTTGAAAATTCAAAATACACAAGAAAAGTTAAAGTCTTAGAAAAAACACCGTTCCATATCCAGTACGAAATTATTTCAGAAATTCTGAGACACCCGAAACTCCGCAGATGCTGTATTGACTCAACCGGCATCGGAATGCAGTTAGCAGAAACGGCTCAGAGAGATTTCGGGAAATACAGAGTCGAGGCTGTAATGTTTACGAATAAATCAAAAGAGGAGATGGCATTTAATTTAAGAACCAATTTTGAAGATAAGTCGGTGTTTATTCCCACAGACCACGATATTCGTGAGGATTTACACTCAATCAGAAGAGTTGCAACAAAAGCAGGAAATATCCGCTTTGATGCAGATACCGCCGAAGTCAACGGACACGCTGACAGGTTCTGGGCTTTGGCACTTGCTCTAATCGCCTGCTATGTACCGTATTCACCTGTAGAAATCGAAACAAGGAGAAGATATGAAACATTAAAGATGACTCAAAATTTTTAGAATCGATTTTAAGCCGTTTAAATTTACTCAGACGATAATTTATACCACCCCGAACCCAAAAATTTAATACAGCCGTTTTTGAACACTTTTTGAACGGGGTCAGGAATAAATGAATCTTTAATAATTTTACTACTCAAATAATCTCATTCTACGAGGTGGATTTGCATATGTAGTTTGAGATAATGCTTCGGCAACCAAACATACTGCATTTAAACCATGTTCTTTAGAACCATAGTTTGCAATTGTATGAATTGAAAATGGGTGCTGCAATAAACTTATTCCAGTCTCATCACATATAATTTCTTTTAATGTCAATTTTTTAATTGTACTCATATTAAACATTTTATACATAATCTTTTTTCTGTCAACTTTATAGAAAGGAAAACACTATGCCAAAAGAATTAACATTACCATCCGGAAAAATTGCAATCATTGAAAAGGGCAAAGGCAAAGATTTATTGCAGGCTCAAATCAAGGCAAAAACTTCAGATGAAATTCCCTACGCCCTTATAGCCGAACTTGTTGAAATTGACGGACAAAAACTTGTCTATGAGGATATCCTTGAAATGGATTTAGAAGACGTTTTATCTCTTCAAGGTGAAATTTCGGGGAAGTTATCAGCGGGGAAGGCGAAAGAGATTCCGGAGAAACCGGAAGAAAAAACGGAGATAGTAACCGCTCTGACATCTGCTCTTACCTCCCCGACAGCCAAAGCATAATCCATTTATGCAAAACCACCGGCTGGCAGTATTCGGAAATATCTGAAATGCCAATCCCGACTTTAGCCTACTGGTGCAATCAGTCAATAAAATACACGAATAAACGTAACGAGGACTTTGAGGAACAATGCTCGATACAATGATGAAAGTTTCATTAACTTTAGTCGCTTTCGATAAAATGTCGAGGGTAATTCGTGATGCTGTAAACAAATCCAATGATGAGTTTGACAAACTTCAGCGAGAAATCAAAAACACCTCAGATATGTTAGACAAACTCGGGCAGAATATGACAAAAGTCGGGGGAGCATTGACTCTTGCAGGGGGCGGACTTGCATATAAACTTGGAATTACAGAGGCAATTCCTGAAGCTTTTCAGATGGAACACCGTTTAAGAGAGCTCGGCAATGTCGGACAGTTATCCGCAAAACAATTAGAAGATATGGATAAACGGCTTGCATCAATATCTCGTTATACAAACCAAATGCGGCCTGAAATTGCAGAAGGTTTGAATGTACTTGTTGCATCAGGTATTGATCCCACAAAAGCACTTGATTATATGAATGTTATCGGCAGAACTGCAACCGGTGAACAAGCTGTAATTGAAGATATTTCACGAACAGCATTTTCAGTTACAGATAACTTAAAAGTTCCTGTTTCAGAACTTGGCAAAGCAATGGATATTCTTGCAATGTCCGGTAAAGAAGGACGTTTTGAATTAAAAGATATGGCATCCGCATTTCCATCATTAACAGCAGGTGCATCAATGCTTGGAATGAAGGGAACCCCTGCCGTTGCATCTTTAGGTGCTGCTCTACAGGTTGCAATGAAAGGTGCCGGCGAGGCATCTGAGGCAGCAAATAACTTAGAAAACTTTATTCAAAAAGTTACTGCACCACTGTCTGTAAAAAATTTCAAAGAGACCTTTAATGTTGACCTTAAGCGAGTTTTGTTGGATGCAGCAGTAGCTGGACGAGATCCGATTCTTGAAGTCATAGAACTTATGAGCCAACTATCTGGAGGAGATATATTCAAAGTATCCGAAGTCTTTCAGGATAAACAGGTTTTGAATTTCATAAAACCTATGATGCAGAATCTTGATGAATACAAAAGGATAAAAGCCTCTGCATTAAGTGCCGAGGGTGTTGTTGATTCCGATTTTGAACACATGATGGAAACCACAAACGAGCAGTTCAAACTCTTAAAAATTAATATGAAAGAGCTTGTATTTCCGCATCTGCACGAACCTATACAAAAAATTAATGAATTACTAACTAAAATAAACAACAATCCATTACTTCAAAAAGGCTTGTTTGGTGCAATTATAGGCACAATCGGCTTAGGAATTTTGCTTACAACGCTTGGCACTGCAACAATCATCATTGGAAAGTTTGTCGGAATGTATGGAACATTCCTCAAGTATGCCAGAGATTTAACTCCTGTTTTAGTTCAAAACTCTCAAAAACTTATGCAATTTTTAGGACTAAATTCTGCAACAAGCGGTGGTTTTATCGGGAATATTGCACAGCTTGATAAAAATTTGCGTAACGGATTAATTAACGGGATAAAAACTCTGCCTGCAAATATTTCTAA
>CALUVV010000003.1 GCA_944324305.1 Candidatus Gastranaerophilales bacterium | reverse complement strand
TCTATTTCTATAATTTTTTTCAAACCTTCCCGTACGGGAACAACAGGTTTCCACCCTAACAGGCGTAAACCTGTTGTATTAACCTCGTAGCTTAATACTTCATTTTTCCTGTATGGTATTGCTCCAAAATTAAGAACGGTTTTTGTGTTGTGCATGAGTTCTTTCAGCATAATAACTATGTCTCTGATTTTGGTTCTTGTATTTGTGCCTACCTCAAAACAATTAATTTTGTCATTTGAAAGTTTTTCAAAATTATCAATAATGCAGCTATATGCAGTTAAAACATCATCAATATATATAAAATCTCTGGTTTGTGAGCCTTCTGTTAAATCAATTTTTTCTACATTATTTTTTAGATTTTCTATAATCCATGCAACAAATTTTACAGGATTATCGTTAGGACCGTAAAAATGATCAAGCTTTAAGTTCACACATTTTAATTTATTTGCATATAGCGATAACCAATCTGCAAAATGACTTTTAGTCATTGAGTAGGCATTAATATTTTTTGCAAGTATTGTATCTGTATTTATAAACAGTTTTACGTTGTATAATTCTGCAAGTTCCAACACACTGCATGGAAATTCAATATTAGCCCTGACCATTTCTGTAAGATGTTCATTATTTCTGCCGTATAATGTTGCAGTATGAATTATTATATCTATAATGTTTACTTCAAAAATATCTTGTATATTATCTGTGTCTAAATAATAAGTTTTGACTTTGTCATTATCAGAGTAAAGGAATTTTTCGCGGCGGTTAAGGCAAAGTGCAATAATATTATACCCCTTATCTAAAAATTGTTTGCTTAATTTTGTCCCCAGATAACCTGTTGTACCTGTAATGAGAATTGTTTTAAACTGCATTATTTCTCTCTGATAACTTTTGCTATCGCATATAAAAGCTGTGTGTCTTTTTTATCAAGATTTGATATTATATTTTTAATGTTTTCTTTAATTGTTTTTTCTTCTTCAAGATGGTTATAGTTAAACAAATCTTTTATTTCGCAATTATATACTTTAGCTAATTTAACTAATGTAGAAAGTGACGGAAATGAGTTCCCGCTTTCAATTTGTGCAACTTGCCGTTGGTTGATATCTATTTTTTCTCCTAAGACAAATTGTGTGAAGTTGAAACTTTGCCTTAGTTGCTTAATCCTCTTGCCTAAGAGGATTTTCACCTTTTTATCATCCATAACAGCTCCTCTTGTTATTATATTTCTCTGAATAATTAATAAAAATGTTATTGTATATTGTATTTTATTCATAATTATGATATTCTAACTTGTATAATATTTGTTGAAGGGCATATGGGCAGCAGGCAAGATTTAGAAATATTCATAATTACATATAACAGGAGAGAGAAGTTAAAAAGAACTTTTGAACAAATATTTGATATGGCAAGCCCTGTCAGAGAGCTTGATATTAAAGTTATTGATAATGCTTCGAATGACGGTACCAGAGAATTATGTACGGAATATGCCGAACGATTTTCAAATCTTGTTTATATTTCAAATAACAGAAACCTCGGTTTATCAGGAAATATTATAAAACCGTTTGAACTTGCTTCAAAAAAATGGCTCTGGGTTTTATGCGATGATGATGATTATGATTGGACACATTGGGATGAGATTGACAATGCTCTTAACTCAAATGAAAATGCGATTATCATGGCGGAACGCCTTACAGATTATAAAAAAATTTCTTTGCCTGTGTTGATTAATGAGTTTTCTTTTTTACCGGCTGCAATTTATAATACTGAAAATATTACTTCTTCGGTAATGCAGAAAATGTACATAAATGCATATACGTTATTCCCTCATATGGCTCTGGTTTGTGAAATTGTAAACCAGGGAAAAAAGATTTTCGTACCCGAAAATGTTATTGTAAAACAGTCATTTACACTTGAAAAGGATAATAAGCAATATGCAAGGGGTGCAAATGAAGAATTACATTTCAGACAAAGAAACTTCCATTTATTCTGCGGATTTGCCAATTCCTTCAGAATGCTTAAGGACAAAAAACTCAGGTATAGTTGTTGTGAAAATTTTATGCTGGGTTTTTCTTTTAATAAAGCAATGTCACTTTTTCTGACACATAACGGATTAGATTTAAATAATATATTTGATTTGTTCTGTGCCTTTAGCATAAAACAAAATTTAATTTTTACTATGCTGATAATGATATATATTTTAAAAAATATACTAAGAATTGATATTAGTTCTGAAAGAATTTATATAGTAATACTAAAGAAAATAAAAATAAGAATAAACTTAATAAGGAGATATAAAAATGCATGAATTTAAACCGGATGATATAGTAAAGAGTTGTGACGCAATAGAAGCGGGCTGCCGTCTGCACCCTGAGGGTATGGGTTGTTGTTATAAACTGCCCGTAATGTCTCCTATTATTGTAACATCTGATGAAATTAATTCTCCCGAATTTTCACATGAATTAATAGTAAATAGGAGAAGACAGCTTTTTGAAGCCCTTAACGGTTTAAATGATATGGATACGGCTTCTTGTAAAACCTGTGCATGTTTGCAGGAAAAGAAATATAAAGATGTTAATTTTGATTATCTGGGTGGCTGTAAAATAGAATCTTCTTTCAATATTGCACCGAGCTACAGCTGTAATTTGAGATGCAGTTATTGTTATTTAAAAGAAACAGCAGGAGGACAGTATCACCCTGCGACATATAATATCATTGATGTTTACGAAAAGTTCAGAGAAAGAGACAAAATAAAACCTGCTCCCTGGATTCAGTATAATGGTGGAGAACCTACTCTGGATAAGGATTTTGAAAAAAATCTTGAATATATGGTTAAATATATGGGAACTGTTTGCATTTTCTCAAATTCTACAAATTATAGTCCGCTGGTTGAAAAATATCTGGCTGAAAATAAGATTTTCTATGAAACTTCTGTGGATGCCGGTACTGCTTCTACCTACAAAAAAATTCATGCAGCTGATGCATATACAAGGGTGTTAAGCAATATTATCAGATACGTAAAAACAGGTACAAATAATGTTTTTGTAAAATATATTGTACTTCCTGAAAATATGACGGATGATGATCTTTGGGGCTTTGTAATGGCTATGGCCGCAATAAAACCGCCTCATGTTTATATAGCGTCCGAGTACGTGTGTGGCGATGACTTTAAAATACATCCTGACAGTTACAAATTTGCCGCGAAAATGTGGTATATGCTTGAAAAATACGCCGGGAATTACTCCATATCTTCCAACTGATGATGAAGCAAGTGATGAGCAGTATATTAAATATTCTCAAGATGTTAAAGCTGAATATGCCAGATTAATAAAAGAAGCTCCAATTACAGATGATTTTAATATTAATAAGAAATGTTGCTGTAAGGTTAAAAAGAAAGTTTCGCTGAAGAAACGATTATTTTCAATTTCCAGAGAAGATAATCATAAAGTAATAAGAGTTGCAGGTTTAAAAGTAGCTCTTAAAGCAAAATAAAATTATAGATTTAATTCTTTACAAATAATAGCATAAAGCTCCGGGTTTATATCTTCTAAATAATCCAGAGCTTTTTGCGCGGACTGTTCTAAAAGTACTGTATTTTTATCAAAAATTTTAACTTTAATTAACGGATATTTATATTTCTTTATAAGTGTGCAAGGAAAACTTGTCGACTTATTAATACTTCTGTCATACGAATTTTCTTCAATTTCGAGAGGAATATAAGTACAAAATTTATAACCGAGTTTAGTAAGGTAATGTGTAAAGCCTGCCTCATATTTTTTAATAATACCTGCGACATTTCTCTGATGTTTAATGTTATTTACAAACTCTAAAAATTTCGGGTTAGAAAAAATGTTCCGCTTAAATACATAGAAGAATGACTGAACATGTTCTTTTTCAATAATATCTGAGCTTAATCCCCAAAAATCACATTCTTTATTTTTCATTTCGGAAAATACGTTACTAAACGGATAAACAGGACCGTAACAGCTGTCATTGCACAAAATTAATTCTTCAATATTGTTAAGAAGGTTATTATTATGTGCGAATTGAACTCCGTATTTATATGAGCCGAAATCATACTCATTGTGGCGTTTAAATTGTGCAAATATCACCAAATCTCTTATTTTATCGACTTCGTCCGTAATAACGGGACTATCGGCAACAAAAATTATGCCGTCACATATTTGTTTCAAACCTTTTAGATAATATATTACACGCTCTGAAATTCTGCCGTTTGGACTAAAACTTGCGAATACAGCGATGCGTTTATATTTATAGGTTAGTTCTTTCAAGTTATTTACAACTATATTTTGGCAGTTATCCGGGAATTTAATTTTTTTCGCAGCAGGAGCATAAGCAAACTTTATCCCTAAAATTGTTATTATTTTATGCTGTAAGCCGAATTGTTCTTTATTTTTCAAAGAAAAGACCTTCTGCCATAAATTTTCCTTAGAACTATTATTTATAATACTGGTTTGTAAGCATTCAAAATCTTTATAATTTATTTCTTCCGCATACTTCTTTGCTGTTTCTGTTATTAAATTTCGATTATTGTTATCAGACAATCTGTATGCCAGTTTAAAATACATTTCAAATAGCTTTATTATTGAATGTTTATGATGTTTTAGAACCCCTTGGGCTTTTAAACGTTCATAAAGATTGTGCCATACATAAAGATGGTCAATTGACCTGCTGCCGCAGTTATTCATTATGGATGCGGAACGCTGTCTGTAGTAGTAATAGCTGTTGTTGTCCGCAAGATAATATGCAGCTTTAATTTTCAGCATATAATCCCACAAAAATACAAAATCTTCAAAATATAATCCTTCAGGAAATTTTATATTATTATGTTTTATAATTTCTGTTTTAAACAGTTTATTCCATACGTGCACATTTGTTTTAAATATTAATTTATCTGAAACTTTCTGCAATCCGCCTTTTTTACATTTAAGATTTTTTTGCAGTTTTTCCGGTATAAAATTATCGCCAAAAGCTTCTGCATTAAAACAAATCATATCAGCAGGAAGATACTTTGTCAGTGTTTCATATAAATTTATATTTATAAAATCATCGCTGTCAATAAACGAAATATATTCACCGCAGGCATTTTGGATACCTGTATTTCTTGCGGCAGATAAACCCTGATTAGCTTGATTTATGATTTTTATTCTTAAATCTTTTTTTGCGTATGAATGTAAAATATTTAAAGAATTATCTGTAGAGCCGTCGTTTACGCAAATAATTTCAATATCTTTGAATGTTTGATTTATAACACTGTCCAGACATTCGGATAAATATTCCTCAACATTGTATACGGGTATCACAACAGATATTTTTGGCATTATATAACCTCTTTTCCGAATACCGTAAGGTTGAGTTTTCCGTTTCTGAAATGAATTGACAGGATGTTTTTTCTTAACTGGTTAAATTTTCTTTTTCTTTCTATTGACTTTAAAACTTTGATATATTTTTCAGGTTTATTGATTAAAGTCATAAATTCTTTTCTGTTAATTTTTTTGAAAAATTCATTACCGAGCAGACCACTGGCATACTCCTGTTTGAAATGTTCAGAGAAAACTTTTATAAATTCCGGTTTGACACAGTCGTCAATTCTGAGTACGGAACTTACATAACCGTTATAGCGGTTAATTTCTTCCTGAACTTTAAATTCGAATTTCAAATCGGGATATTCATCTAAAAATCTGTCTATTTCATCGTATTCATCGCATACACAATAGACTTTTGTTTTACTTTTAACCGATGAATTCATATTGTCCTGCCTGTAATATAAATAGGCTTTATCCGTTAAAATAACACGTTCTGCCAGTGCAAATACTTTAAATGAAAAAGCCAAATCCTGATAACTTGCTCCTGGAGTTTCCAAAAATCTTATATTATATTTATTTAAGAATTCGCGTTTATAAACTGCACTCCAAACTGAGGGATTTATTCGTAAAAGACTTTTATCTTTTTTTGAATTTGTTAACTGAAAAGCTTTTGCAGATGATATCCTGTTATTTTTTCGGGCAAATTTATTTTTAGACCAATAATTAAACCAATCTCCCTTGGCAATATCCGCATCATTATCTTTTGCAAGTTTATATAAATCTTCAAACATATTTTTGCAGGCAAAGTCATCTGATTCAATTATTCCTATATATTCACCCGTTGCAGCGTTAAGTCCCATATTCATAGTGTGTCCGTAGCCTGAATTTGCTTTATTAATAACAATAATTCGACTATCCTGCCCTGCAAAATCATTTAATATTTCAAGTGAAGAATCTGTAGAGCCATCATTTACGCATATAATTTCCAAATCCTCAAGCGATTGTGTTCTGATACTTTCTATGCAATCTTTTAAATATTTTTCAACATTATAAACAGGAACTATTACACTTACTTTTGCCATTATTTGTTAATCTCCTCAAATAAATCTATAGCTCTTTCAACAGCTTTATCCATGTCATAGTACTTATAATCTCCGAGCCTTCCCAGGAAAAATACGTTATCGGGGATTTCCTTTTTGTATTTTTCATATAGTGCCAGATTGTCATTATTGACTATAGGGTAATATCTTTCATTTTTATCTTTTTCAAAGAATTCCGAATACTCTTTGGCAATAACTGTTTTATCGGATTTATCGTTAAGATAATATTTATATTCGTGAATTCTCGTAAAATCATAGTTACAGGGATAATTTACTACGGCATTTGACTGGTAAAATTCACAATTATGCGTTTCAAATTTGAAGTTTACGCTTCTGTATGGCAGCTGGCCGTATTTATAGTCAAAGAATTCGTCTATAGAGCCCGTACAGAAGATGCGCTTAAATTTGGAATAACTTTTATCATAAGCGGTATTTAATTTTACTTCAATATTCGGATGATTAAGAATATTTTCAACCATTTTAGTGTAGCCGTTTAACGGAATGCCTTGATATTTGTCTTGAAAATATCTGTTATCTTGGCTTATATATACCGGTACTCTTGCAGTTACGGCTCCGTCAACTTCTTTTGGGATTTTACCCCATTGTTTTGTTGTGTAATGCAAAAATACTTTTTCATATACATATTGAGCAAGAAATTTTAAATCCTCATCATCCTGTTTTTGGAATTCAAGTATAGGTACTTTAGAGTTATAATCAAATTTACTCAAAAGTTTTTGTTCAAGGCGTCTTGCAAGGCTTTCAGGGAAAACATCATAAAGTGTATTTATATTAAACGGAATAGTTGTTTCTATACCGTCTATTACGGCAATAACTTTATGCATGTATGTATTCAAATCAGTAAATCTTTTAATAAAATCCCAAACTTTTTCACTGTTTGTGTGAAAAATATGCGAACCGTATTTATGAATACAAATACCGTTTTCATCTTTGTAATCATATATATTTCCGGCAATATGACTTTTTTTATCAATAATAAGTACTTTTTCGCCTTTTTCTGCAAGCAGCCGTGCTATTACCGACCCGGAAAGACCGCAGCCTATTACTAAATTTTTATCTTCAATCATCATATACTCTCTTTACTTATAGTAGTACAAAAAAGTATAACAATGAATTCTTCATAAAGAATTATTAAGTATTTCGGCAATTTATAGCCAAATGGCTATAATTTATTAATAATTCATTTGCCAGTTAGCTTCGGTGAGAACACCATAACAATCAGTGCCTAAGGCAGAAGATGTGCAAGTCGCTGTTGAAGGATCCTCACAATTTCCGGAAGCACAATCCGCGGCTTCTCCTTCGCCGGTTATATAAAATTCATACATATCTCTTCCGCCTATATTAGGACCTTCATTCCCGTTTATATCAACATTTACTTTTACTGCCGTGCCGTCTTTAGTAAGACATATTGCTGCAGAACTTGCAAGAACATATGAGTTTCCGGCGCAGGCGAATGCTGCACTATTGCCGCCGCTGATTGTCCCGTAGCTGGTACTCGCAAAGCAGTCTCCTGTCTCTGTACTGGAACATGTTTTAATCGTTTTAAGGCGGTTTGTAACAAATGTATCCAGATTGGCATATTCCGTAGTTGCAGAGAATTTAGATTTACCTTCTTCGGTAATTAGCATGTCAACGGCATTTACAATATCATTAACTGTTTTTCTTAATTGAACGCTATAAGCCTTTCTTTGATAACTGTTTACAAGCGTCGGTACCGTCAAGGCTGAAATTACGCCGATTATAGTCATGGTTACCAGAACTTCCGATAGTGAAAATGCAAACTTTTTATTCATATAATCCCTTTCCAGTTTTAATAATTCATTTTCCAGTTATCGTTGAGAATTTTACCGAAGCATCCTTCTCCTGTTGTTGACGATAAGCAGGAAGAGGTAAATAAAGTATTTCTTGCGGCCTCTGCCGTATTATCTTTAATTTTATCAGGACCTACGTCTTTTTCATCGATACTGTAATCATCATAAATGTAGAAAGTAAACATATCTCTTCCGCCTATATTAGGCCCTTCAACACCGTTTACATCTACATGAACTTTTGCGGGGTTTCCGCCGTCAGCAGGAACTATGCACATTGCAGTCCCGCTTTTTATAGTAACACTGTAACCGTCATTACAGGAAAATGCCTGGTTGGAATTCCCGTTTATGTTAGCATATGAAGCAGCAAAACACGGTTGTGCAGTTGTGCCGCAATCATTAATTACACTGTAATAACCTTTTTCATCATCATCTCCGAGAAAGAATTTCCCTGCTGTATTGGCAACTGAGCGTCCCTGCAAACTTAGCAGAGATTGATAAAAAGTTTTATTATAAGCTTCCGTGCTTAGAACAGTTAAATTTTGACCTAATTCGAGATAAGTTTTTTGTAATAATGTCAGCATTGTCTGCCTTTGATAACTTGCTACCACATTAGGCACTGTTACAGCTGCAATAATACCTATAATAGCCATTGCTACCAATACTTCCGACAGTGAAAATCCCGAAAAATTTTTATCTCTCATATACCCTATCTGCTTTCCTATGTCTATTCCATTATAACCCTTTTCGGCGCGAATGTCAATTGTAAAGGCCTTAAACCTCTATAAACAGACGCTGTCCGACGATATTTTGCTTGCCGTTGTAATATCCTGCAAAATAACCGCCTCTGACAGGTGAATTTTTTGCATAATTATTTAAGCTGTTTCCGTTATAGTTAACAAACGGATTATTGCTGTAAGGGTTAGAAGAATTTCTTACCGGAACGGCAACTTGAGTTGTCTGCGGGACAAACATTTGTGATAATAAATTTACAATACCTGCCATACTTACTTTAACCTCACTTCTTTTATGAAATTAATTATATTTTTATGTTTGTCATAATTATAGCATAATGATTTAATAAATCTTAAACTTTCTTAATAAAATCGTATATTTGGTTTAGAAGTTTTTGTTATATAATACGTTTATGAATAAAAGGAAAAAAGTATTAATAGTTGGCAATTCGGCAAAAGAATATGCTTTGATAAAAAAGTTTAAGAATTATGATTGTGAAATTTTTGCAGCTCCGGGAAATTCTTCGATTGCAGAGATTGCACAATGTGTGGATATAAGAGAAGAAAATGTTCAGGAACTTTTAGAATTTGTACTTGAAAACGGTATTGATCTTACCGTTGCGTCTTCCGAAATTGCGGTTAAGAATGATATTGCCGGTTTATTTCAGGCTAATGAACAGTTAATCTTTGCGCCGTCGCAGGCTGCTTCCGTGTTTGCCGTAAGCAGATCCGCAGGTAAAAAATTTTTGTATAAATTAAGAATACCGACACCGAGATTTGCTATTTTTGATAAACTGCCGCTTGCACTTGATTATCTTAAAAACGCTGTTATGCCGCAGGTTATCAGAACGGATGAAAATTCAAATTCGGCTGACAGGCTGGTATGTACAACTTTTATTTCTTCAAAGACATTTGTTGAAGATTTGTTTTGCAAAAATGAAAATAAAGTTGTTCTTGAAGATTATGTTTTCGGTCATGAATTTACATTCTATGTGGTTACTGACGGATACAGCGCATTGCCTATTGCATCGGTTGCCAATTATAAGTTTATGGAAAACGGTGACGGCGGAGTTTTGACAGCAGGTGTCGGAGCATTTACACCTGATTACAAAATATCCGCAGAAACAGAAAATGCGTTAATGAATAATGTTGTTGCCAGAGTGCTTGATGCATTACAGAAAAAAGAAACTCCTTATCTTGGAATTCTTGGTGTTGACTGTGTTTTTACTGATGACGGGAAATTGGTTACTCTGGATTTTAAACCGTTCCTGTCAGACCATGATGCAGAAGCTGTGTTAAACCTTGTTGATGAAAATCTTCTTACGCTTTTTGAAGCTTGTGCAATAGGTTCTTTTGCCGATGATTATGATAAAATAGAAGTCTCCGAAAATGCTTCGGTTTCCTGTGTTATTTCATCACGTCTTGAAGGCAGAGTTATAAAAGGTTTGGAATTTGTGGAAGCTGATATTTCTCATTTCGGGATAAGAAAAAATGAATACCTTGAATATGAAACAATTAAGGGTAAAAACTTCGTACTTACAAAAACGGCAAAAACTCTTGCGGCGGCAAGGAAACATCTTTACGAAGATATAGAAGCTGTTGATTTCGAAGGAAAAAAATACCGTACTGATATTTGCAGGCAGGTTGAAAATTTTTAGAACTTCATTATATATAAATATATGAAGAACTATTATTCTATTCTTGGAGTTACACCTGACAGTTCGGATGCTGAGATTAAATCGGCATACAGAAAATTGGCGCGCAAATATCATCCTGACGTAAATCCTTACGGTACTGCAAGGTTTAAGGACATAACAGAGGCATACGAAACGTTATCCGATGCAAAAAAAAGAATGCAGTATGATACAGTTAACGGCTTTTTTAAGAGTGCTCAGAAACAGGAAAAACAGCATACATCTTCTGAAAAAGCCGGCAACGAATATAAAAAACAGACTTTCGGCCAACATCACACTGAACCGAAAATGTCGAAAGAAGAATTCTCAAAAAAAATAAACGATATTTTTGAGGAGTTTTCCAAACCGAAGCCCAAAAAAGAAAAGAATGCACCCAAACGCGGAGAAGATTTGTATGAAGATATTTCTATTACAATAAAAGAGGCCGTAAACGGAGCTGAGCGTGTTATAAACGTAATGCATTCGTCAGCCTGCCCGAATTGTAAAGGCCGAAAATTTATTAACGGTTCCTTATGCCATGTTTGCAACGGAAGCGGAGAAAAAGCCGAACATAAAAAAATAACCGTTAAAATTCCGAAAAATGTCAGGAACGGTACAAAGTTAAGAATTTCACATGAGGGCGGCAGCGGGCTTAACGGCGGCAAAAACGGTGATTTATATTTGAAAATTAAGATAGAACCTAATAACAGAATGGCCTTTGAGGGTAATAATATTATTTATAATGTGCCTATAACTCCTTTTGAAGCCGTATTAGGCGGCAGTATTTCCGTGCCTGCATTTGATGCAGGTTTGAAATTAAAAATTCCTCCGAAAACACATTCGGGGCAGAAATTCCGCCTTACGGGACAAGGTTTGAAACAAAACAATAAATCGGGCGACATGATTGTCATTGTGCATATTGAAATTCCTTGTTCTTTGTCGGATGATGAAATCAGGCTTTATGAAAAGCTTAAAAAATTATCAACGCAAAATATCAGAGAGAATTTGTTAAATGAATAAAGTAAAAATAAAAGAGATTTTCGAATCCGTTCAGGGTGAGGGCCCGTACGTAGGGTACAAACAATTATTTGTCAGATTTTGTAACTGTAATTTAAAGTGCAGCTATTGCGATACGGAATTTTCATCGGAAAGTGATTACGAAGAGTTTGACCCTTGCGGGCTTGCAGATAGAATTAATTCTTATAAAACCGTGCATTCCGTGTCTTTAACCGGCGGCGAACCGCTGCTTGCATCAGAGTTTTTAAAAGAACTGCTGCCGCGTGTAAGCAAAAAAGTTTATTTGGAAACAAATGCAACTCTTGCCGATAAATTTTCGGAAGTTAAAACTTTTATAGATATTGTTTCAGCTGATATTAAGCTTGAAAGTGCAACGGGCATTAAAAATGCTTACAAGTTTCATGATAAATTTTTTGAAAACTGTAAAGGTATTGAAACTTTTGCGAAAATCGTTTTTAATGACAAAATTACGGATGATGAAATTAAAGATTGTTGCGCATTAGGTAAAAAGTACGGAATTGAACTTGTTTTACAGCCTGAAATGGAAGGTATGAAGATGAAAGTATCTTCGGGGTTTGCAGCTGTGATTTTAGACAAATTCCTGAATAATTACGATAACGTACGCCTTATTCCGCAGGTTCATAAATTTTTAGATGTAAGATAACTTTTTTATAGTATAATACTGTAAGAAGATTTATGTAAAGGGTATAAATATGTCTGTAAAAAGAGTTTTACAATACGGAGAAAAGAGTTTAAGAGAACCTTCCAAGGAAGTTCATAAGGTTTCAAGAAAAATTCAGGAACTTGTTCAGGATTTGCTTGATACAATGTATGCAAAAAACGGCGTCGGTATGGCTGCGCCTCAAATAGGTGTTAATTACAGGGTTTTCGTAATTGACGTGTCTAAAAACGATGAACCGCTTAATCCTCTGGTTTTTATCAATCCGAAAATTATTAAAAAATCAGGTGCAATAATTGCTCAGGAAGGCTGTATAAGTTTTCCCGAAGCTTACACGGATGTCAAACGTTACAAAAACGTTATGGTTAAGGCTTTGGACAGACATGGCAGACCTTTTGTAATGGAAGCTAAAGACGGATGTCTGCTTGCCCGTGCAATTCAGCATGAAAATGATCATCTTGACGGTATTTTGTTTATTGATCACTGTGTAAACAGGTTTGAAACTGACAATATACTTTCAAAACATAACCTTCCGCCGGTTGATGCCGAAAAACTTATTGAAGAACCCGAATTGGATAAGGAATTGGAAAGTAAAAATGATTAATATTGTTTTTTTCGGAACTCCCGCAATAGCATTGAAATCTCTGAAATATTTATATAATTCTGATAAAATTAATGTTCTGGCAGTTGTTACGCAGCCCGATAAACCTGCAGGACGGGGACATAAGCTTACTATGTCACCGATAAAACAATTTGCGCTTGAAAAGGGGCTTCCTGTTTTTCAACCTAAGTCTATCAGGAAAGAACCTGATATTCAGGAAGAATTAAAAAATTTAAAACCTGATTTCTTTGTAACTTTTGCTTTCGGACAAATTTTATCACAGGAAGTTCTCGATATTCCAAAGTATGAAACCATAAACCTTCACGCTTCGCTTCTTCCGAAATATCGCGGCGCAAACCCTATCCAGCGCGCAATAATTAACGGGGATAAAGAAACGGGTATTTGCACCATGATTACGGAATTGGGACTTGACTGCGGTGATGTCTGCTTAAGAGAAGTTATTCAAATTCCTGATAATATGACTTGCGTTGATTTATTTGAAGAAATAAGCGAAAAATCGCCTGAACTGATTGAAAAAACTCTTACGGGATTAATTGATAAAACAATAACTCCTCAAAAACAGTGTGAAAACGGAGTTTGTACAGCCAATAAATTAACTAAAGAAGAAACTCTTATCGATTGGTCCAGACCCGCACGGGAGATACATAATTTAGTCCGCGGTATTTACAAATTCCCGTCTGCTTACTTTATACATAACGATAAAATTATTAAAGTACTCGAAACGCGTGTTGTCAAAGGCAGCGGAGCCTGCGGAGAATTTGTAAGATTTTCTAAAGAAGGCATTGAAGTCGGATGCGGGAAGGATTGTATTTTACTTGTAAAAGTTAAGCCTGAAGGTAAAGGCGAAATGTTTGCAAGAGATTGGGCTAACGGTATCAAAAAATGATTACAAAAGGTATAAGAGGTGCAATTACCGTTAATGAGAACTCTGCTGAAGCAATAAAAGAGGCTACTATAGAGCTGCTAAACGCTATGATTACCGAAAATAATATTGATACCGCAATGATTTCTCATGTAATATTTACTCTTACAAATGACTTAAATGCCGCTTTTCCTGCTAAATTTGCACGGCTTGATATGGGATGGACGGAAACGGCAATGATGTGTTTTCATGAGCTTGATGTTCCTGCTTCTCTTGAGAAATGCCTGCGCGTACTGATTGTAGTTAATTGCGGTGAAAATTTTAAACCAGAATTCGTTTATTTAAAAGGAGCTTCTCTTTTAAGATAATTTTGTTATTTCGCTCATTGCAGGGTCGAGTAATCGTCTGCCAATATTCGGGAATTCAATTGAACACAGCATTTTATTTCCGTATTTAATCATTTTTTCAACAACTCCTTCTCCGTATTTAGGAGTTGAAACTCTGTCGCCCGGTTCTAAAACCCGGTTATCTTTTTGTTCAATATCATCTGCCGGATAAATCGGGACAACAGGAACAGGCTCTTCTTCTTCAAAACTCGGAAGTTCTTGTGAAGCCGTCATTTGCTCATCGTTTGTTGTGAGGTCGTCGATAAGATTTAAATCATCTTCAGTCAGCTCATCTGCGCCTAAAATATCCTGTTCATCTATTAACAGTTCTTCTTCGGGGAGTTTTTCATACAAAACTTTATCAACATCTTTTGCTACCTGTTCAACTAACTCATCATTATTTTCTATAATTTGGGGTTCACCAAAATTTTCTTCAATGTCAATATCTTCAACAGAATAGTCAATTTCAGGTTCTTCAAGTGTTATTTGGGGGGCATCATCCGCTGCGTTTTCTGTTGGACTAAGGTCCGTGTTTTCGGGTTCTTCCGCTGCAGTTTCTTCTATAACCTCATCTTCAAGAATGTTTTGTACAGGAGGAATTTCATTTACTATTTGAATATTTTCATCAACGGAAACAAGAACGGTATCATCAGACGTAACATCTTCTGTTTGTGCAGGTATTTCGTCTATCGTAATGTCAGGATATTCTATTTCCGGCATTGAAGGCTGCTGCACAGGCTGTTCAACCTCTATTTCAGTTTCCGCAGCAGGTGTTGTTTCCGCTTTTTCTTGAACGGGTATTTCAGTCTCCGTTTTTTCTTCTTCTTGTTCTTCCGGTTGTTCTTCTTCCGGAATTGTAATATCGTCAAGTTCAACTATTAAAGGTATGTTCTGTGTGTGTGCACCGTAAATTATAAATTCATCCTGATTTAATTTATTCAGATATGTATTATAACTTGCAAAGTCGTGTTGTAATGTCAAAGGCGCAAAAAGTATCAAATTTTGAGCCGCTTCTTTTATTTCCGATAAGTATTTATAAGCATGCGAGCATATTATTGTAGTGTAGACATTACTTCTTGCGAGGAATTTTTTAAGCAGCTTTTTATCGGAATTTGAATTATCAGTTTTTACAAATGAGTAAATATCAGAACTGGATGAGTTCATTACATCATAAGTATAAGACAGGATAAGCTTCTGCAGCTCGGGTGTCATGTCCGAAATATCTATTACTGCAATATCTGATTTATCAATTGCGATGCTTAAGCTCAACACATCTTTCAACGTTTCAGCAAATACATTCAAATCTCTGTATTTCAGTAATTTATTTTTTAATAAAATAAGCTGTGTTATTTGTGTTTCTCTGTACTGCTGATCTACAACGTTAAGGAATGTTTCAAACGGCAGATAGCCTTCCGGCAGAGTTTTAGTGTATTCCTGAACTTCGATAAATATATCTTGAATTATAGCTTTACTTGTGGCGTCGACATCATCCAGCTCATTATCATATATAAAATTTATGGTGTCATAATTAAGCGGCAGTCTGAAGTCTTTGCCGAAAACAATTTTATCTTCCCAATCAAATTGACCGTCTGTATCAAAAATTACGATTTTTTCTTTAAGCTGCTTAATAATATTGTTTAAAAGAACAGAAGTATTTTCAAGATTATTTGAGCATACAAGCAGGTTATTGTCAAAAATGGTTTTATCGACTTTAAGCTGAACATTCTGCTGTGCAAGCTGCCCCATAATAATCGGCTGCTCTATCGGAATAATATCAAGAAGTTCGTTGGAAGGAAGCACGGTAACTGATGCTTTTAGTGAAGGAATTGTACCGTTATAATTTTTCAGAATACCTTCTTCATTGAAAGTAAAAAGCAGTTTAACAATAGCATAATTAGCGGTTACGTCAGCTTTAACGTTTACAACCTGAGCAACGTAAGGTGTGTTTACATCTTCTATTATGA
The DNA here is from genome assembly GCA_944324305.1 of Candidatus Gastranaerophilales bacterium. GTDB lineage: Bacteria > Cyanobacteriota > Vampirovibrionia > Gastranaerophilales > Gastranaerophilaceae > Stercorousia. The sequence continues at coordinate 213,568 of CALUVV010000003.1, read as the reverse complement.
CAAAGCTTGAAAGAGACAGGTTGTCTTTTACATCGTAAGCTATTTTTACTAAATTGTTCTTAATTTCCAATACCTTCATATGAACTTCCTCACCTTGAAAAATATTTTATCATGAAAATGCTAATTTTGTAATATATCTTGGAACTTATTGTAAATTTCTATCGTCAAAATGCAAATTTTTAAATCTCTTTTGACAAGGCTTTTTATTGTTTCTTTGTAACATTGAAGCAGTGCTTTATCCAATCCTTTTTCTTCATCTAAAAGCTTTCTTATTTCAGATGAATATTCTTTATCTCTTGTATTAGGTTCTATTTTATCAGCGAGAAAGACGATTTTTTCAAATTCGCTCATCTCAAGCTTCCCGAGTGTGTGCCATCTTATTGCCGATAATATTTCTCTGTCTGTGATATTAAATTCCTTCTCTGCGATGTATGCACTTACCGGTGCATGTAAAGTTTTGTAATTAAGCATTTCGCATTCTTCAACCTGTAAATGTTTGTGAATAATATCAAGAAGTTTATCATTTGAAAAACACTTTGCGCAGTCATGCAAAAGCCCTGCAAGGTAAGCTTTTTCGCTATCAAGTCTGTATTTTTCAGCAAGTTCTCTTGCACATTCGGCTGTTCCGAGTGTGTGAATATATCTTTCTTCGTTAAGATTGTCTTTAAGCCATTTCAGTATTTCTGTATAATCCATTTTTATATATATATTCCTCTACTTCTTTTGTCACAAGATTACTAATTGATTTCCCCTCTTTAATTCTCTCTCTCAGCTCTGTTGATGAGATATCAATAAAAGGCATTCGGGCAATTTTGAAACTATACCCTTTCTCTTTCAAATCGTCAAAATTGACAGTTTTATTTTCTCTTACAAATACAATAAAATCAACAAGATCTTTAAATTTTTCAGCTTCATACCAGCTTTCTATTTTTTCAAAAGCGTCCGTTCCTATGATGAAATTTATCTTACCTTCCGTACAATACTGTTTTTTGAGTTGTAGAGCAGTCAAATAAGAATATGATTTCCCTTCATGTTGATATTCTATGTCTGAAATCTCAAAATGCGGATTATATTCAATTGCAAGTCTTACCATATTAAAACGATGAATACACATACCTGTGTCGTAATCTTTATGGGGCGGTTTATATGCGGGAATAAAGATAATTTTATCAAATCCGTAATTATCCAAAACAAATTCTGCCATTTTAAGATGCGCTCTGTGTATAGGATTAAACGTTCCCGAGAAAATACAAAGTTTCATAAACTGATTTTAGCACAATAAAAAGCAGAACCGAAGTTCTGCCGGTAAAAAATTTGTAGGGGAAAAATTAATTGGAGTTAAATTTTTTTTATCATCTTTGACAATTATTTCAGTATCCTGCAGATGATTTTTATTAGTTTAGATTAAATGTAAAGCTTGTTTGTTTGCCATTGCGATGAAATTCATCTGGGCAAAAAGTATTTCGGATTTATCTTCAAAAGGCTGATTATTATTGATTGTAACTTGATTTTCATAAATGTTTTTAAGTTTATCATCAATTTTTTTCAAATTTGCAACTGCCATTATCTGCCTCTCAATCTTCTTATTTATCTCTTATGTATATATAAAGTATATACAAAATTGCGAATTTCAAAAAAGACTAAACTTGTTACATTTCGTAACATATTATGTTAAATGGCAATAATTCCTAAGATTATGTTTTTATAATTATATAGGGGAAAACAGGAAAAACTATGCTCGACAATAATATTTATAATAAGCAGCAAGTGCCTCAGTTTAAGGCAGTTTCACCACAGCAGGCGGGGCAGCCTCAGGTTGCAATGCAGGCTGTTAATCCCGAACTTTTAAAAGAAAATGTTCAGGACAGTTATGTTGCAAACAGAATAGGCGAAACAACAGAAGATCCGAAAGGAATGCTTTATACTGCCGCATTAACTGTTCCGACATGGTTTGCTATCTCTAAAGGAATGGATTATTACGCAAATAAGTCCAGAGGTGATTTTACCGATACTGTTCATCATAAAGCAGGTCAATTCGGGGATGATGTTACAGGATATGTTAAAAACAGCAGATTTGGTAAATCATCTTTTGCGAAATCTGTAAATAACGGCTTTAAAAACTTTAAAGGCTTCTTAAAGAAAAATTTTGTTGACAGGTTTAGAATTACAAGAGCAATGGCATACACGCCTTCAAAACCTGAACTTCCTATGGTAATCGGCCAGGCTGACGGTATGGTCGGTATGCAATTGTTTGATTATCCTCAACATGGCGAACAGTTTGTAAAACCTCTTAAATATGTTGAAGATTTGGATTGCTACGGTGCATCAAAATCAGATATAAAGAAATGGAAAGATTTATTAAATAAAGCATCAACTCCGCAAGCAAGAGCCGAAATTATGCAGCGTGCGGAACTTGAAACTATTTTGCAGAATTCAAGATTAAAAAGAACTCCTGCTCAAATTGCAAAAGAAATAAGTGATTTTAAAGTTCTCGGTGAAGAAGCTAAAATATTAAAACTTAAAGATATGAAAGCCTTTGAATGGGGCTATAAAGACTTTGCAGAAATGGAAGCCGTTCAAAAGGATATTCATAAACGTATGCCGAGAGTGCTCGAGGCTTGCCATGATGCTAACCGCAAGATGTTTACAAGGATTTGGGGAACAAATCACAGTAAATGGGGAAGAATTAAAACTTGGCTTTTCGGACGTGAGGTCTATGCTTCGGAAACTGCAAACAAACTTGCAGGTTCGCTGGGTAATGTCAATCTTGCTGAAAATAAGGAACTGGACAGCGTTCTAAAGAAAACAGGACTTGATAAGAAAATTCCAAAATCAATGTTTGGTAAATTCCTTGCAAAATATAATAACCTTGTTCTTGAAGGTGCTACAAACAGGGTTGCCGGCGGAAAATTTGTAGCCTTAATGCAGGCTGCATATTTGGCTGATGTTCTTTATAAAACCGCTAAGGCTGACGGAGCGGGTGAAAAAGTTAAAACATTTGCGGAACGTTTCACCGAAATGATAGCGTTCTTCGTTGCAATGCCTTTTGCAATTCAATTAATGCATAAAGTCGGCGGTTTGCAATACGCAGGGATGACTAAACAACAGGTTGAAGCTTACAGACAGCATTTAAAAATTCATAATGACAAAGCCATGGCGGCGGGTTTCAAAGATAAAGCCGCATGGAAAGCAAGTAAAGATGCATTAAAAACTGAGTTAAATGCAGGTGTTAAAAATCCGATTACAAAATTATTCAAACGTATCGGGCGCATAGTTTCCGTCGGTCTGGAACAAATAAGACCGTATGATAACAAAGCAGTTACGAGAAATGGTATTGGTGAAAAGATTAAAGACCTGTTCAGACATCCGAAATTCGGAATGAAACAAATGGCAGGTTACCCGATGAGAATTATTTTAGGTATGTTTATGATTTTGCCGTTCTTATCTAAAATTGCCGTAAAGGGTTCGCATCTGCTGTTCGGAAAACCAAAAAATTCTTTACTTGATGAAGGTAAAGAACCTGAAAAAACTCAAACACCTATTCAACAGCAGCCGCAATTACCGCCGCAGCTGCAGCAAGTTCAAACTCCGCAGCGGCAGACAACAACTCAAACCACTACGACAACTTCTCAACAGGCAGGTCAAAACAGCCCCTCAAATCTGTTGAATAAATATAAAAACGGAACAACTACAACAACTACGACTACAACAACCTCGCAAACTTCCGAAAATAAACCTGCAGCTTCTCAGGAACCCGTAAGAACATATATACCTTCTCCTGTCGGCGTTCAAATCAAACAGGCAGAAGATTTAACCGCAGCAGATGAAGCTATGCGCAGAGCTGATCTCGCGGAGCAGCAGGCTTTGCAAACTCTTAAAATGAATTAAAATATTTGCCCTATTTAAATCGGCATGCTATAATTCTTTTCGGAGGGTTTTATGGTAGCAGCATTTGATTATAAAAGTTTTGCCAAAGATTTAACTAAACAGGCGGAGAAAAGTATTCCCGAAGATATTGCTCTTGAGCATAAAAAAGAATTTTTGGACAGAATTTATAACTTTACCTATATTGCAGGGGAAGCATTTTCGCAGGATGAAACTATTGAAAGTTCCGAAACTGCAAAAACTTTAACGCAGATAATTTCCGAGTGGACTTTCCACAAGTATATTGATTTGCTTCGCTCAGATATTCCTGCAATGTATCATGAAAGTATACTTCAAAAACTTGCATATGTGGCATTTGAAATGGGTAAAGAATCCGAATTCAGTAAATTAACTCAAGAACAGATGCTTGCTCTGGTTGAAGTACATGTTAAAAAAGCATTTGAAAAAGCTTGTAAAAAACTTCTTGATAACGGTCAAATTACAGCATCAGCTTATGAAAGAGCCTTAAACCTTTCTAATATTGATGAATATTCAAGCAAGCTGTGCCATAATATTAAAGTTCCGCCAAGGCGCAAAAGTACTTTTAAATATACCCTTACTGCATTGATTTTGGGCTTGTTTACTCTTATTGCGAACTATTTGTTACCCGAAGCCTTAGGGATGATAATCGTAAATACGGTAATGCTTGTTCTGCTGTCAATGTATGTCGGATTTTATGTCGGAGCTAACAGGTATTCAAAATAACCCTGACGGGGTATATTGTGTTTGCATAAAAAATATGTTATAATAGCATTAGCTCTGTACAGGTGCTCATTTTGTTCCTACATTTATTTTAAAAGGGAGAATTGACTCTGACAGGATGTGAAGTATACCCGCCGATTTTATATCGCCAGCGGGAAACGGATAATCCGAGGCGTTCACCCACCTGCGAGACCACGCAGGCAACAAAATCACATCTGTATAGGGCTTTTATATTGAGTATGAAAGGAGTAATTATGAAAAAATTATTTAGTTTTGCCACACGGGGGGGGGGCGTACTCTAGGCTCAGCTCCTGCGTTTACACTTGCTGAGGTTTTGGTAACTTTAGGCATTATTGGCGTAGTATCTGCGATGACCGTGCCTTCCTTGATGCAAAATCACCAGCGTAAAACTTATGTAACTCAGTTGCATCAGGTTTATAACCTTTTATCACAAGCGTTTTTAGAGTATACAACAGATAAAAATGCAATTAATTTACAAGAAGCCGGCTTGAACAGCAGAGAAGCCGTTATTGAATTTTTTAATAAGTATTTTAAACTTGCGTCTTCTTGTTCGGAATTTACGGACTGTTTTGCTGCTTCTTATAAAAACCAGAGCGGTACAGAATTGGCACAATCTTCATTATGGGTTAGCAGCGACGTTTGTAATGTCCTCGCAAACGGTGCAGCTGTTTGTATGGAGCATTCGAAATTTCACTCCGCAACTTACGGTGATGTCAGCGTTCCATACGGACATATAACTATAGATATTAATGCTAAGAAGGGACCTAATATCGCTGGCAGAGATTTATTTGTGATAACTTATTACACTGACGGATCAATGGATGAAGACGGTGTTCCGCCGCAATGTAAAACAGACGGGAAGTGCGGCTCGGGTAAAACTTCAGCAGAAGACGTAAGGGATTCTCGTGCATCAGCTTGTACTTCTGGAACTGCCGCCAAAGGGTGTTTCGGCTTATTGCTGAATAACGGCTGGGAGATGAACTATTAATTTTTTCGGGGCAAAGAGGGATAATCAATTATTGCCTCTTTGCCTTAAATATGCTACAATACCTGTATGAAACAAAGTATTCCTACAATTGTAATTACCGAACAGGTTCATACGGCTGAACTTTTGAAAAGATATATCCAGGATTGCGAAAGTTTTTCTTTTCTTGCGGAAACTTCTGATTTTTCAAAAGCATATAACGGAATAAAGGAACTTTCAAAAGTCCTTGTAATAGTTGATATATCTGATTATCAGGAGCAGGCGTTAAATTTTGTTTCGAAAATTACATCAGAGTTTAAGGAGTGCAGAGTTATTGCATTGTCTGACAGGCCGGCTGTTGATCTTGTCATAAGAGCTATGCGAATAGGAGCTTCGGATTTTCTGTCGCTTCCTCTTATAAAAGATGAGTTTTTTGAAGTTTTAGATAAAATTTATAATGAGTTAACCGATGCTAGACCTAAAAAATCAAAATGCCGTGTTATTACGGTTTATTCAAATAAGGGAGGTGTCGGAAAAACCTCAATTGCTTCCAACCTTGCACTTGAGCTTTCTAAAATTACAAAAGAAAATGTAGCTCTTATTGACTTAAATTTTCAACTCGGCGATGTCACTACGTTTTTAGACTTGAAACCGTCTTTTAATATTTCCTATATGCTTCAAAATCTTGATAAGATTAACGAAGATTTCCTTCTTTCCACACTGGAAAAATACAGGGATTCCAGCTTGTATGTTCTGGCCGATCCTCCTTATTTTAAACAGGTTGACGATATTTCTTCAAAAGAAATTACAAAACTTTTTAATATTTTGCGGGATACTTTTTCCTATGTTGTTGTTGACACGTCAGGCGGATTTGACAACAAAGCCATGACAGCTCTTGAAAATTCTGACCTGGTATTTCTCGTGACCATAGTTAATCTTCCTGCAATCCGAAACTGTCAGAGATGTCTGGAATTATTTGAAAAACTGGGTTTTGAAGAAGATAAAGTACAGGTGCTTATAAACCGTTATATGGAAAATGATGAAATTAAAGCGGAAGATGTTGAAGAAGTTCTTGGTAAAAAACTGTATTGGAAAATACCTAACAATTATTTCACAATGATGTCTGCAATAAATAAAGGCGTACCCGTTTCAGACATTAATCCTGATTCTAATGTTGCATTGAGTTATAAGAATTTGGCATTAATGGTTTCTGACAGCGTTTATCGCCAAAAACTTACTAAAAAGCTTGGAAAGGTATAAAAGTGTTACAAAGCAGTAAATTAAGCAGCAGATTTAAAAAGATTGAAAAAGAAGAAACCGCTAGTGAACAGCCTAAAAAGTTCGTTTTTTCCAAACTCGCTGGGAAGCCTGCCGAACCTCAGGAACTTCCGCAGGAAGACGAACCGAAAAACGTTGATATTGAAAACGAATTCAAAAATGCATTAACGGAAAAAATCGATTCTATTCCCGTATGGTTTGAATATACTTCCGAGCGTCAAAAGGTGCTTATAAAAAGTTTTGTTGAAAATAAACTTTCAGCTGAAAATATAAATCTGAGCGATACTGAAAAAGATACCTTAATTGAAAAATTATTTGCTTCCGTAATGGGTTTTGGCCCTCTTGATTACCTTCTGGTCAGAGATAATGTCGATGCTGTTTTTGTAAACGGAACAAGCAGCGTTCACATAGAAATAAACGGAAAAGTTTTAAATACCGAAATGAAACTCAACGAAAAACAAATCGGCTTTATACTGAATAATATATATGCTATGTCGGGAAGCAGAGCCGATAAACAGGGTAATATATGTAACTATCGGATAAAAGACTTGTTTATAACTGTTATAATGCCTTGTTTATCTCAATGCGGAGTTAACATTTCATTAAGGAAAAGTTTTGTCCCTGATATGGAAAATATTTTGAAAAATGGCCTTATGACAAAAGAAATTTTTGATTTTCTTGTCTCTGTCACAGATGCGGGAAAAAATATTGTAATTTCAGGCGATATTAATTCAGGCAAGACGACACTTTTAGATACTTTAATCAATACTTCTTTATTAAACAGACGCTGCGCTTTGATTGAAGAAGCCGCCTGTATAAATTCAGCAGGCGATACATTAATGAAATTTACTGTTGACAGACATTCAAAGGATTATTCCGCACTTATTTCAAATATATTGAAAATGTCGCCTGAATTTATCTTAGCAGATGTAAACTCATCCGTGCCCGAGATTGCCGGGGTAAACGGAAGCATTATAACTCTACGTGCATCTTGTGTTGATGCAGCAATTGCAAAACTTATTTCGGGATTTACAGTGCTTGAAAAAATCTCTGAAAAGTATGCTAAAACTATGGTGTTTACAAATTACGATTATATCGTTCAAATTAATAAGATGAATGACGGAACAAGAAAAGTTACCTCAATTGTTGAACTTACTCCCGCCAGAACTGCGGCATTGTCAGTTAAAGCTGTTGCTACACTGGTTGACGGAGAATATATCACCGAGATTCCGCAGCCTTTGACTTCAATTCGGGCGGAGTCTTTACTTTCTGAATCAGGTTCGATGTCTTCGCGCTTTTATCATCAGGATTAGTAAGTTTTTCTTTCATATCGTTAAAGATTGTTTTCATTCTGGATTCATTTACAAAACCATGTGATATTTGGTCAATTCCAGGGCCTATATATTTTTTCATAAGCTGTTTATCTACAAATGTATTAATTGGTGTTGCAAGGAGCAGCAATGTTCCGAGACCGCCTATTGTCTTTAATATTTTATTTTTAAATATGAGAGAATTTTGATATTCTTTTAATGCGTTTCGTGTTGCCTGATAAGCATAATCGCCTTCTTTATACATTTCTTTCATTATCGGAAGAATTTTGTTGTATTTTTTATAAACTTTTGAGGGGATTTTCTTAACATCACCGCTTTTTAAAGCATCTTTTATCTCAAATGTATTTAAGGCATTTTCCTGTGCAAATTTTATAATTTTATCTTTGTCTGAACTTAGTAAGTCGTATCTTTCAGTAAAATATTTATTGTAAAATCTTTTGAAAAAGTTAATTGTTTTCTTTTCATTATTTCTGACTTTTATTTTATTTTCCAAAGTCTCGGTAATTATTCTTTTAAAGTCCTCAGAGTTTTCAAGTGCACTTCCGTGAGCCTGATCAATAACGTCTTTTATATGTTTATAAACGGCATCTTTTGCGTTGCCGCTTATACCTGATTTCCCAAGTTTACCTAGCGGGGATACTACACATTGACCTGCAATAATAACCGCAGGAAGTGCAACAATTGATGTTAATCCCTGATAAATTGCGCGCTTAAGAGCTCTTTTCCCGCTCGGATTGTAGCTGTCTTTGTCGTTTTTATATTTGTCATAAATGTCTGCCCCGAGATACATAAAAGTAGGAGCAAAAAGCGATGCTCCGAGTTTAGGCGCAATTTCCGAAATCGCAGTACCGATTTCACTTGAGTATGACATTAAGACAGGGAGCTTTCTGCTTAACGGATCCTTGTACTTTTCATGAATATTGTTTTTGTTTGTATCAGCTGATGATATCCGGTTTATCAATTTAGGGGTCCTTGTTAGAATATTCTGATTATATTATAACCTTGTAAAAAAATTTTTTTGCTAGTATTTTTAATTCGGGTATAATTTTATTATGGAAAGAAAGTTTAAAATTTCATCAAAATATAAACCTGCGGGCGACCAGCCGAACGCTATTGATAAACTTGTTGACGGTATTGTAAGCGGAGATGATGCACAGACGCTTCTCGGGATTACCGGCTCGGGAAAAACGTTTACCATTGCAAATGTAATTGAACGGGTTCAAAAGCCCACGCTCATTATTGCTCATAACAAAACTCTTGCCGCACAGCTTTATAACGAATTTAAGGAGCTTTTCCCCGATAATGCCGTTGAATATTTTATAAGTTACTACGATTACTACCAGCCTGAGGCGTATATTCCGCGAACTGATACATTTATCGAAAAATCAGCTTCCATAAACGAAGAAATTGACAGATTGAGACATAATGCAACAAGATGTTTATACGAGAGAAACGATGTTATTATAGTTGCTTCTGTTAGCTGTATTTACGGTTTAGGGCTTCCCGAAAATTATTTCAGGGGGTCTGTGGAACTTAATGTCGGAGATGAAGTCGCAAGAGATGATTTGCTGAAACACCTTGTCAGCGTTCAATACACCCGAAATGATCTGGTTCTGGAACGGTCTACATTTAGAGCAAGGGGTGATATCGTCGAGATTATGCCCGCTTATGAAAAAATAATCACCAGAATTTATTTCTTTGGCGATGAGATTGAAAAAATCGTCAGAATTGATAACGTTACGGGCGAAATTCTTGAAACTCCCGAAAAAGTCGTAATTTATCCTGCGGTTCATTACCTTTCTTATGATGAAAATGTTGACGAGACAATTGGTTTAATCAAAGAAGAACTTCAGCACAGACTTGTAGAACTTCATAACGAAAATAAACTTGTAGAAGCTCAAAGGCTTGAGCAGCGTGTTAAGTATGATATTGAAATGATTAAGGAAATGGGGTATTGTTCGGGGATTGAGAATTATTCAAGAATAATAGAACGCCGCCCTCCGGGTTCGGCCCCTGCAACGCTTCTTGATTATTTCAGAGGAGATTTCCTTACGGTAATCGATGAATCGCATGTTACGCTCCCGCAGCTGAAAGGAATGTATCATGGTGATTCTTCAAGAAAGAACACATTAATAGAGTACGGGTTCAGGCTTCCCTGCGCAAGAGATAACAGACCTTTAAAAAATGAGGAATTTTTCAAAAAAGTTCACCAAAAAATCTATATCTCGGCAACTCCAGGAGAATTTGAAAGAAAAACATCTTCACAGCTTGTTGAGCAAATTATTCGCCCGACAGGACTTGTTGACCCGAAAATCTCTGTTCGTCCGATAGAGTCGCAAATTGAAGATTTGAAAAATGAAATAAATAAACGTGCAGAGAAAAACGAACGTGTTCTGATTACGACGCTTACAAAGCGTATGGCGGAAGATTTGACGGATTATTTTATTCAGGAAGGCATCAGGGTGCGTTACCTTCACAGCGAAATCCAGTCGCTTGAACGTGTTGAGATTTTAAGAGATTTACGTCTGGGTGAATTTGATGTTTTGATAGGTGTTAACCTTTTGAGAGAAGGACTTGATATTCCCGAAGTATCACTTGTTGCTATTATGGACGCTGACAAAGAAGGGTTCCTGCGCTCCGAAACGAGTTTAATCCAAACAATTGGGCGTGCAGCGCGTAATGCATGCGGTGAAGTTATTATGTATGCCGACAGAATGACCGAATCCATGGAAAAAGCTATTTCGGAAACAGAACGCCGCCGTAAAATCCAGCTTGAATACAACAAAAAATACGGAATTATTCCCCAGACAATCAAAAAACCGATTGAAAATAATTTACTTTCTCTTGTTGCAAGTTACAGAGATCTTGAAGATATTGTTGCTGAAGAAATGGTTGATATGGGGATTGATAAAAAAGACCTGCCTAAACTTATTGACAAATTGGAAAAAGATATGCATAAGGCGGCAAAAATTCTTGACTTTGAAAGAGCTGCGGAAATAAGAGATAAACTGAAAAAATTACGCGAAATGCTTAATTAAAAAAGCCTCTTAACTTAAGAGGCTTTTTTTGTTAATTCTCTGTATTATCTTTTGCCGCGATGGCTTCGTAATCAACCTGAGCAAGATAATGTCCGCACATTGCAAGGTTAAATATCAAAACCATACTCCAATAGAATATTGCTACAGGATGCGGAATTCCGAAGAATACCCATATAACATAAGTTACAGGGGCTATTATCAGTGCATCTGCAAGCAGTACCTGCGGTATCATAAATAAGACCGCAACCAGAATATCACAGCAGGATTCTGAAATTACTTTAAAGTTATAAGCATCGGCGATTTTAAAACTTTTAGCATAACATAAATATCCGGTAAGTATTATTGAACCGAATAATCCCCAGATAATTACCTGAAAAATTACTAAAGTATTAGGCTCCGGAATATAGTTTGCAATAAGTCCGGTCAGCCAGGATGCAAGCCAGCAGTTAATTGCAATGGAAGGCCCGAGTGCAATTGTTCCTTTAATACCTGCCCAGAACAGCGCAAAAATATTAAAAGAAGGCAATACATGGTCTTTTCCGTTTCTTACATTGGCGGTACATTTTATTAAAAAACCGAAAAGCAGCAAATATGTTACACCGAACATCCACCAGAAACCTGTTAAATCTCCTTTTTCGGCATTAGCATATAAGTGTACGCAATAATAAACGGGGATTGCAAATAAAATATACTTTATAAATGCGTTGTTGTCCTGCAGGGACTCATCAAAAGCGTCTTTTATAGATGCCATATCTCCAAACTCCTCTCAATCATTCCTAACAAGATTTATTATAACATATCTTTAAATAAAAAACAACCCTGAGTCTTAAACGGGAAGCTTGATTATGAATTCCGAACCTTTGCCGATTTCGCTTTTTAAGACTATTTTACCTTTATGCAGTTTTACAAACTCATTTGTTATGGAAAGCCCCAAACCTGTTGAATTAGCTTTACAACGGCCTATTTGCTCGAATTTTTTAAATATTTTTTTATGGTTTTTCTTGTCTATTCCTGTTCCGTTGTCTTTAACGGAGATTATTGCATAATCCTTTTCTTCTGATATTTTTATTGTAATTTGCCCCTTTTCCGGTGTATATTTAATTGCGTTACTCAACAGATTAAAAAGTATCTGCTGAAATTTTTGATAATCTGCTTTTAGTATAAGATTTTGCACTTCTGTTTCAAGAGTAATATTTTTCTTAATTAAAAGCGGATTTAAAATATTTAATACTTCGTTAACAGCCTGCTCCGCTTCGAAGCTTCTTAAATTCAGAGTAATTGCTCCTGCTTCAATTTTTGACATATCAAGTATTTCGTTAATCATTTCAAGTAAATTCAGTCCTGCTGTTTTTATGTCATTAACATATTCTTTCTGCTTTTGATTTAGTGTTCCGACGCATTCGTTTTCAAGCAAATCTGAAAAGCCTAAGATTGAATTAAGCGGTGTGCGCAGTTCATGAGAAACATGAGAAATAAATTCCGTTTTAATTTTTTCCGCCTGTTTTATCTTTTTGTTACTGCGCTGAACCTGTAAATACCCTTCCTGCAGCGCATTAACCTGCATTTTTATGATTTTTGATATCTCGGCATCTTTTGTGATATTGGCAATAATTGACGAACAGGCTTTAAAAATCTTTTTATCGCTTGATGAAAACCTGCTGCCGCTGATAATAATTTTACCGAAAACAGTATTTTTCAGTTTTAAATCTTCTGCCAGATGCGTTTCATTTATTTCGTTAATATCGGAAGTTTGCGCGTTATAAGAGTATTCAAGCCTGTCAGGATTTGTGAAGAAGATATAACCTGATTTAAAAGGAATTATTTTCTTTAATACCTTGAAAATGTCTTCTCCGAAGTTTTCAGACGACTGAATATTAAAGAATTCATTTATTAATTCAATTGATTTTTCATAATCATTACAAATCATCTTTTCCGACATAACCTATATATCTTAAGTTCCTGTAATAGCCGTCGTAATCAAGTCCGTAACCTATCAAAAATTTATCATCAACTTCGAACCCGTAATAATCCGCATCAACATCAGCAGTGCGTGTAATTTTTTTATCAAGAAGCGAGCAGAACTTTGTTGATTTTGTGTGAAAATTGCAGTTTAAAAAATCCAGAAGAAATTTTGCGGTAAGCCCCGTGTCAACAATATCTTCTATTATTAAAACATTTTTTCCGTTCAAATCGGGTAGCGAAATATCTACCGCATTAACCTTTCCCGATGTGCTTGTACCGCCGTTATAGCTTGAAAGCCTTATAAATTCCATTTTTAACGGCATATTTAAATGTTTTACAAGGTCAACCGCAAACATAACGGCGCCTTTCAGAACGCAAATTGCATAAACTTCTTCATTCCCGTAGAACTCATTCATTTCATCCGCAAGTTCTTTAATTCTGTTTTGAATTTGTTCTTCGGTAAACAGTATTTTTAATTTTTCTATATTCATAACCTACCTCTTTTTTAATATTAGCATGTGTGTCGGTTTTCGGGCAACCTTGACTTTTTCGTTAATCCCCAGTCCTGCCGCCCAGATAATTTCATTACCTTTACATAAAAAGACAAGTTTGTCTTTTTCATGCTGCGGGATTTTCTTTTCATTAAGATATTTTTTTAATTTTTGCGTTCCTTTGCTTCCGAGCGGATGAATTATATCACCGTCTTTTCTGTGGCGCAGGGTGAAATCAACATCACTGACCGTAATATATGCTTTAAATTTTTTATCATCGGGAAATTTGCAGACGCTTTCAGTACATGGGGTTATTGAGAATGTATAATCGCCGAAAATATATTCCCCGCAATTTTTTACAGGAATTTCATCGTTATTTTTATGTGTTTTTGTAATAACTTCTGTTTTCCTGTCGCTCACAAAAAGCCATAAATTATCTGTCAGAGAAATTGTTTTGCCTGATTTGGATGTTTTATTTGCGTCCACAAATGTTTGAATATTTTCTATTTTTTCCCTGTCATAATCAATATTGTGTTCGGTAAGTATGTTATATATAATTCTTTTTTGTTCGTTTGCAGATGCCTGAGTGAGCTCTGATGGCAGGTAAGAGGATATCAGGTTATAATCTTCCTTTGCCAGATCAGAAAGCGAATTTAATGCTTCTGACACGTTAGGATTAATTTCTTTCAGAAGCGGAATAACTTTATGTCTTATAAAATTCCTTTTGTATTTTATATTATCGTTTGAACTGTCTTTGTTCGGCGTTAAACCGTTATCGGCGCAGTATTTTTCTATATCTTCTCTTTTTGTATGCAGAAGCGGTCTGTAAAAAATCTCTCTTTTCTCTGCAATCCCCTGCAAACCTGCTGTTCCGGTTCCTCTTATAATTCTGTACAAAACCGTTTCGGCATTGTCATCGAAATTGTGCGCCGTAAAAACAACTTGAGAATTAAATTTTTCCGCGCATCTTTTAAAAAAGTCGTATCTTGCTTCTCTGGCTGCTGTTTCGGTTTTTTGCACATCATCGGGCAAAGTTTCGGAATAATACAAAATTCCGCGGGATTTTGCGAAATTTTCACAGTTTTCGGCTTCATCCATGCTTTCTTTTCCGCGCCAATTATGGTTAAGATGTACCGCTACGACATCTGTTTTGAGTTTATAAAGAACATCCAAAAGGCACATTGAATCATAACCGCCTGAAAAAGCCAGAATAAATCTTCCTGACAAATTGTATTTTTCAATGAAATTTTTTACGTTATCCCTTATCAATTAAGCCTCTTGGAATTTCTTAACTCCTTCTTTAATTTCAACCGCATCAACGCCTAATTGCTCAAGAGCTTTCATTGCAAGAGAATCAGGTTCGGTTGTAAGGGCAAGAAGCATGTGCGCTGATTCTATTTTCTGTTTATGGTCTTTTTTTGCAAGCTCCCATGCAGTTTCAAGAACACGTTTTGCACGCTCCGTAAAAACTATTTCTCTGTCATAATATTCGTTTCCGAAACCGATCATGTTTTCTACAACGGTTCTTGCATCCTTAATATTAATTTCCAGTTCCGAAAGCACCTGTCCGCCAATTCCGGTTGCTTCTCCGATTATTCCCAGAAGAAACATCTCTGTTCCTACAATGTTGCGCCCGAGTCGTCTTGCTTCTTCCTTGGCAAGTCTTAATATCGTAAGTGTTTCGGGCATTTGTTTTTCAATCGGCTTAATTATGCTGTGAGCCAAATCGTCGTCGGGTATTTTTAATTCTTTCAATATGTCATAAGCAATTCCGCGTTTGGTCTTTAAAAGTCCCAAAACGATATGCTCGGGTAAAACAACGGAAGAGCCAAGCTCCTTTGCTGTTTGAAGTGCCATATTCATTGTTTTGAATGCGTTCGGCGTAAAAATAATTTGTCTGCCTTCGTATTCGGCTTGTCTGGATTGAATATTCTTCAATTTTTCATCAAAATTTTCGCCTGTTACGCCGTATTGCGCAAGTATTTGGGTTAATTCGGAATTTTTATCCTCAAGAATTGATGATAATATCTGCTCGGTTCCGAGTATTTCGTAATTTGAAGTTGAAAGCTTTGAAACAGCGCGTTCAAATACTTTTGCGGATTCCTCACTGTCAAATATATTGTCCGTTTCTTCGGCTTTATCCTCTTTTACTTCCCTGTTTTCGTCTATTTCAGGGTGATAAAGGCGTTTTATTTTCTTCTGTACGAGTTTTTCCAGAAGATTTTTGGATTTGTAAATATCAAACCCCAAATCTTCCAGTATTTTGACGTTATTTGACTTTTTGTCGGAAATTGCGGAAAGGAATAAATGTTCGTAAAGAATTGTGGGATTGCCAGATTTGTTTGCTAAATCAAGCGATTTTTTTAATATTTCTTTATACTCATCATCAAAAGGCAGCGTTTGAAGCTGAACAGGCTGAGAAAGATTAATATTGATATATTTTTTTATTTCATCAGCAAGTTTTTCACGCGTAATATCGTAAGATTTAAAAATCTTTAAAGAAATGCCTTTTGCCTCATCAAAGAGTGCCAGTAAAAGTATTTCGGGACTGACTTTTTTCAATCCCATCTCTTTTGCCGTATTCTGTGATGAGCTTACAACATTTATTGCCTTTTCCGTAAATTTCTCAAACAAAATTTATTCCTCGTCTTCGTCTTCATCTTCCATGCTTTCGACGTAAGCAGCTACCTTTTCGAATTCTTCATCATCATCGATAGTTTCAAAGAGGTATTCTTCTCCGTCTTTTGTTAATTTCATAAGAACAACTTCATCGCCTTCTTCCTCTTCTACGGGTAAAAGTAATGCGTATTCCTGTTCATCAACTTCAACTATGTCGAAAAGTTCAAATTTAATTACGTTGCCGTTCTCATCAATCGTTTCAATTATTTGATCTTCATCTGCCATTTTTCTATTTCCTTTCTGGTTTTTACTTTCTGCTGAGGTACTGTTCCAGTATAATACAAGCACTTTCAATATCAACCAGTCCTTTGTCTTTTCTAAAGTCTATTTTTTTTACACGCAAATTCTCTTCGGCCGCATCAGAAGTTAGTCTTTCGTCCTCATAAATTATTTCAAAGCCGTGAATTTTTGATGCAAAATCTTTACAATCCTGTGCTTGTGTTCCTTGAGTTCCGTCCATGTTATACGGAACGCCTATTACTATTTTTTTTACGTTATTTTCTTTTGCAATTTTGAGAATTTCTTCAATTGCTTTATCTTCGGGCTGTCTTTGAATATACGAATGGCCGTTTGCAAGCATTAAAAGATAATCGCTGAGTGCGATGCCTATTCTTTTTGTGCCTATATCAAGCGACATTACTTTATACATTATTTCACCCACATATTCTCAATTGCCTGAACTTTTTCTTTATTTTGCCGTGCAAAATAATATTCGTAAATACTTTTTCTGATTATATTTTTGAAAAATTCCCTTTTCAACTCCTTATCATTATACAAGGAATATAAATTTTCTGCAGCTTTTTCTTCGCCTGCGAGGTGCTTTAGTAAAGAAGTGTGTAATATTCTCTGTGACCAGACCTGATATTCTTCTTTATAAAAAACTTTTTCGAGATTTTCATCAATAATTTTTTCATAATCCTGCGGCTCTGTATCATTGAGAATTTTTATAAAATCTTCAAATTCATCGCTGTAGTTTTCGTTTAAGAACCAGTAATCAGTAAAATCATATTTTAGAATGTCTTCAAATTCATCAAGGGTAAGCTTTTTTATTTTGTAATCTAATTTTAACTGCTGTGGTTCTATATCAGCAAGCAGATTTTTCCAACATAAATATTCATAAGGAATTTTATGTTTTGAGAGTTTTTCTGCTTCAATGAGTATTGATTTTAATACTCCGGGCTGTAAATCAAGAGCTCTTTGCCCGCGATAAAACCTTTCTATAATTGTATTACATTCAAATTTTGAAATTTCGTTAAAGCCGAAGCAGTCTCTAACACCCTTGTAATCATCAATTACAATTGCTACAAATTGAATTTTTCCCTGTTTATTTATTCTTGACACAATAACTGCTTGATTTCCATGACCGTCGGGGTAGGTTATACAAAATTTATACGGCTTTGAATTTTTTAAAATATTTTTGTAAAACTCTGCGGAATTATCCTCTCTGATACCTGATAGTTTTAATATTGATAAATTTTTCTTAACAGCGGGAAGAAGACTTTCGTTAATCGTATCAATTGCAGAATTAAGCGCATGATATGCAAGCTGTGATTTTGAGCCGCCTAAAATATCAAGAGCGGTTTTCCCCGCATCAGTATCAGGCATTGACAGAAACACCGGAACAAGCATGTTTGCAAGTTCATCTTTTGAATAATCTTCCCCGAGTGATTTTAAAAGAATAACTTTGTCATTCTCGGGAAGCGAGCTTAAGAAGTCCAGAAAATCTATTTGAACTTCCGGGTTAATTATTGCATTATCAAGAATTTTTTTAGTATCGGCTTCAACAAGTTCTTCAGGATTATCAATGTATTTATCGCATTCTTCGTAAGACCAGTTAGTGTCAATATCTCTCAACAGGTCAAGTGCAAAAATCTTTGCCTGATTGGAAGCCATATTGTTTTTTATAATATTCCACAACTTTTCGATAAGCTCATCAGAAGGGCAGTAACGTAAAATAAGAAATTTTATAAGCTCCTGATTTACATTTATATTATTAATTTCTTTAAACAAAAGTTTTATAATAACGCTCTTATCGCTTTGCGCGTCCAGAGTCCTGTAATGAATTTCGTAGTTTTCAAAATCCTTTACTCCTTCAAGTTTTTGAAGAAGGCTTGCGATTTCTGCTTTTATTTCAAACGGGTTAAGTTCAAATATATCAGACATTAACGTGCTTTCCCCCAAAAAGCATCTAATATTTGCTGCGCTTCCGCAGACGGCATTCTGTCGTTTAAAATTAAATATTGTACTGCAATCATGGCACATTCGGAGCATATATTTACACCCGGCCCCTGCACCATTTTCAATACCTGAGTATTCGGTCTGCCGCAAAAACTGCAATAAACAAGATTATCTTCTTTATGTTCGCGTTCCGCTGCCTTTTCTCTTTTAGCCCCTAATTTTATAACTTTATCTTCTGACATATAAAAACCTCACATTTTCCGATTTGTAACTTTTATTCATAAAATTTGCCTAAAAATAAACATTTATTTTATAATTAAAATTACAAATAATTTTATGAGGATGATTATAGCATGAAAAAAGCATTTTTACTAGCTAGTATCTTGTTTATTTCTGTAATATCTACGGCATGTATTAATAACTTTGCTGTTCAGGAGCTTAACAATAAAGCAAAGGATTTTATGGACAAAGGAGACTATGTTTCTGCTATAGAACGTTTAAAATCAAGTGTTGATTTAGACGGAAGCGTATTTGAAACCCAATATAATCTTGCTGTTGCTTACACTAAAGCCGAAGATTATGCAAATGCTATTAAAACTTATAATGATGCTATAAAATTAAATCCTGATTTCCCCGATGCTTATTATTCTCTTGCGGTTTGTGAAGAAAATCTTGCAAAAGATATTATATCGGGCAATGTAAAAGTTAATGACGACGATACAATAGAAAAACGCGAAGTATCTGATGAAGAAAACAGTCAAGAAGCTAAACTTTCGGATAATGCATCTAAAATGCTTACGACGCTTTTAAATAATGCTGTTTCCGACTATCAAATTTATCTTGATAAAGGCGGAAGCGTTGATGACAGAACTTATGTACAGGATAAGATAAAAGAGCTTCAGATGCTTCTTGCAAAAAATACAGTGAAGTAAAAATGTTTCAATCACCTGCGGAAGTTGCATTTAATATATTCGGTTTTCCTGTTTATTTTTACGGGATTATTTTAGCGTTTGCAATTCTTGTAGGTGTTTATTCGGCTTATTTTCTGTATAAGAAGTTTTATGGTAATGATAAGGCTTCGTGTATAATAGATTTTTCTCCATACATAATTATAATAGGAATTATCGGTGCAAGGTTATATTATTGCCTTGTTAACTATTCGTATTATACTGTGCACCCTTTTGAAATATTCTATGTGCGTCAGGGCGGGTTATCAATTCACGGAATGATAATCATAGGAATATTAACTTTATTTGCTTTCTCAAAGATTTATAAAATGTCTTTTTTGAAGCTTATTGATGTTTTTTTGTGCGGTACTGCTCTCGGGCAGAGCATAGGCAGGTGGGGAAATTTTTTTAATTCGGAAGCTTTCGGCACGCCCACAAATTTGCCATGGAAGCTTTTCATTCCGATTTCTCACAGACCGCCCCAATATATTAATTTTGAATATTTTCATCCGACTTTTTTATATGAAAGTATTCTGGACCTGATAATATTTATAGTTCTTTTATTTTTGTTTAAAAGGCTTTCCAAATATCCGGGCATGCTTGCCTGCCTATATCTGATTATGTATTCTTTTGCAAGAATTTTTGTTGAGCATTTTCGTGTTGACAGTGTTCTTAATATTCAGGGCTTTCCTGTGGCTCAGGTTATGTCGCTGGGGATAATATTTGCTGCTTCAATATTCATGATAATTATTGCTTATAAGGATAATTCCAATCAGCATTGATTTTTTCGATTATTTGTCATTAAATTAAATTATGAAAAATAAATTACCCCAAAATAGAAAAGCAATAGTCTGGCTTTGCGGAGGACACTTTATAAATGATATTTATACCGGCGTTCTAAATCCGATTATGCCTTTTATTGCCGCAAAAATCGGAATTTCAATGGCAATTGCGACAATAATTCTTACCGTGTCGCATATTTTTTCATCACTTTTGCAGCCTTTATTCGGTTATTTCGCGGATAATATTGTTAATCGTTCATTTATTTTCTGGGGTTTAATTTTATCTTCAATTTTTATTCCGCTTTCGGCTCTGGCTCATAATCCGTTTATTCTTGTTTTATTTATAATTTTCGGAAGTATCGGTTCAAGCCTTTTTCATCCGCAGGCGTTAGGTTTTGTGTCAAAATTTGCTGATAAGGAAAATACCGGAAAAGCAATGGCTGTGTTTGTTGCAATGGGAACTTTGGGTTACTCTTTCGGTCCTATAATTTCTTCTGCAATAACACAATTTTTAGGAATGCCGAGAATGCCGTTAATGACATTTTTGGGAATTCTCTGGGCTCTTTTAATGTTTGCTTTTGTACCTAAATTATCATTATCTGAGCCTGTTATATCTAAAATTGATTTTAAAACAGCTTTTAAAAGAATTTTAACAAACAGAAAACTGAATATTTTAAATGTTATAGCAATGCTTAAAACTATGATTATGTCTGCCTGTTTTATTCTTCTTCCTTTCCTCTGGAAGAATATGGGATATAAACCTTTTTATATAGGTATGGCATTATTCATGTTTATATTTGCAGGTGGAATAGGCTCTCTCATCAGCAGTAATGTTGAAAAGCGTATAGGAGCGGCAAATGTATTTTATATATCCATGATTTCAACTTTGCCTTTAATGTTCTTATTTATTCTTACCTGTTCTTCGCATCCGACTATATCACTTGTCATATTTGTTTTCATGGGCTTTATAACAATGATGGCAACACCTGTAACTATGGTTATGGCGCAGAATGTTTTGCCTGAATATAAAAGTATTATTTCAGGTTTTATAAACGGTTTTTCCTGGGGGATTGTTGCAATCGCAATGTCGCTTCTCGGATTTATAGCTGAAAAATTCGGCATAACAAATGTACTGCTTTTTGTGTCGGTAATTCCTGCAGTTTGCTCGGTGCTTATCAAAGAATTATTTAAAGAAAACAATTAAGCCAAAACATTTAATTTTTGATGTTTTGCAGCCATTTTTTCCTGAAGATAAGCAACATTATAAAGGAGTTTGTTAGATACTAAATCTAAGCTCATTCTATTGTCCATTTTATTTAGCATACTTAAATCATGCTCACCGCCGAACGCATGTTTATTAAGACCGTTAGAAGCCTGCATTGATGCAAAAGAAGCATTATTCATAGTGTTAACTGCATTGAAGCGGGCAATGGAAGAAACTAACATTCCTAACTCCTATATCCTGTGTCTCCTACATTTATTAGTATAAAACACAAGATAAATAAAATCAAGTATTAATTTTTGTAACAAATCGGGTAATCTTTGAAATTAGATATTAAGTATATGCTTTATATATATAAGCATTAAATAACACGAGAGATATTAAGAGACAGAGTATTTAAATAAGAGAGAGACTATAATTCCTATTCCTACCTTCCTAAAACAAAATTTTTGCCCCTGAAAGGGGCGTTTTTTTTATTGTAACTTTTATAAGCATATGTTATAATTATATATGTCGAGTTAATAATGAAAGGAGCAATAATGATTAAACATTTCAATCAAACAGCTGCCAGAGTGCTAGAAATATCACAATTATTGTGTTGTTGTGTCTACCTGCGCAGCAGTCGGGGGGGGGGCGTACTCTAGGCTCAGCTCCTGCGTTTACACTTGCTGAAGTTTTGGTAACTTTAGGTATTATCGGCGTGGTATCTGCTATGACCGTGCCTTCTTTAATGCAAAACCATCAAAAGAAGACTTATGTCACGCAGCTTCATAAAGTTTATAATGAAATACAGCAGGCTGCCGTACAGTATATGACTGAAAAAAATGCTTTAAATTTGATGGAAGCAGGCATAAATTCTCAAGCAAAAGCAAATGAGTTTATAACTTCTAATTTTAAAGTTGTCCAAACTTGTGAAAATAAGATAACTCCTTGTTTTGCCTCTTCATACAAATCAATTAACGGTACTGTTGTGTCAGGATATGAAGTAAATAAAACTGCGTATGTACTGGCAAGCGGTGCCTCTATAAGACCGGGATATTACTACTCGGGAAAAGGCGGTTCCAGTTACCAATCTGTAATAAATCTTTTGATTGATACTAACGGACAAAAAGGTCCTAATATTCAGGGACGTGACTTTTTTAATGTCGGCATTTATGCTGATGGGACTATAGATGAAATAGAAGTTAGTAACGCATTACAACCGCCATTATCTAAAGATCAAAGAGAAGAATTATTCAACCGTAATTGTTTGCAAGGTAAGACAGGCTATGGCTGCTTTGGAAAACTTCTTAATGATAACTGGGAAATGAATTACTAAAAAAAGCCCCGTAAATAACGGGGCTTTTTAATATTTATTCGCTTAACAAGCCGATTTTATGGATTTTAATAAAGTTTGTGCCACCAACCAGAAGTTCCGGTACTGAACCTGTTACTACCACATAATCGCCTTTTTCAAGACTTAATCTTTCAATTAAGAATTTATCCATTTCAAGTAAAGATTTCTTATCAATAGATGCATTGAAGTTTAACGGAATAGGATAAACGCCTCTGTATAATTTAATATCTCTGCATATATTTCTGTTCGGGCAGCAAGCAAAGATGGGAACGCTTAATTTCCCTTCTGCAAGCATAGAGGCGGTAAATCCGCTTCCTGTTAAAGCAATTACGGCTTTAATATTCATTTTTCTTGTCATATCAGCAATTGACATACCGATTGCCATTGCCTGCGAATCTTTTTCTTCTTCAATCATTCTGCGAGGAAATTTATTTTTTCTCATAAACGGAGATTCTTCAACATTGTCGGCAATTTTTTTCATCATTGAAACGGCTTCTACAGGATATGCACCTGCTGCTGTTTCGCCTGATAACATAATCGCGTCTGTTCCGTCTAAAATTGCGTTTGCAACGTCAGAAGTTTCCGCACGTGTCGGAATAGGATTTTCAATCATACTGTCAAGCATTTGTGTTGCAACAATAACAACTTTTCTTTTTGCATTAGCTTTTCTGATAACTGTTTTCTGAACAATAGGTACTTTTTCGTTTGAAATTTCAATTCCCAAATCTCCTCTGGCAACCATAATACCGTCAGAAACTTCGATAATTGCATCGATATTTTCTACAGCCTGAGGTTTTTCGATTTTAGAAATAATTCTGGCTGTTGTGTTTCCATGGCTTTCCAATAATTCTCTTAACTTAACTACGTCAGAAGCTTCCCTTACAAAAGATAAGCCCAAATAGTCAATGTCATTATGTGCTGCAAATTCAACGAATTTAATATCTCTTTCGGTTAAAACATCAAGACTGCCTTGAGAACCCGGGATATTGATACCCTTTCTTTGTTTTAGCAGGCCGTCCGTTAATACTTCGGCAAATATAACTCTGTCTTCAACTTTTTTTACTTCAAGCTGAATTTTACCGTCATCTATCATTATTTTTTCACCGGGAGTAACGTCATCTGCCATCCCTTTGTAGTCAACTGGAAGAATATCACCGGTAACTTCAGGCTGGTGGCGGAATTTCAAAATATCGCCTTTGTGAATTTCGATTGATTCCGGTAAATTACCTATTCTGATTTTCGGCCCTTGAAGGTCTAATAATACCGGGATTAACTTTTTTTCTTCCTGTTCGATTTCTCTGATATAAGACAAATTTGTTTTGTGCATTTCGACATCGCCATGCGAAGAATTTAATCTGAACATGGTTACGCCTGCTTTAAAAAGCTCTCTGATTTTTTCTTTCGTAGATGTTGCAGGTCCAAGTGTTGCAACAATTTTCGTCATAGTGTAATTATCCATAATTTTCCTTTCTATATTGGGTAAATAATTAAAATAATAACTTACATGTTTACAAAAATTAAAATGTACGTTATAATCTTACACGAAAAAGGTTTACTAGTAAATATGAGGAAGTAAGAAAATGAAGAAATTTGTATCCGGGCTTATGGCTCTGTGCTTGCTGGCATTAAATGCCGTGCCTGTTTTGGCTGCATCTATTGCGGATGTAGGTTCAAATTATTGGGCAAGTAAAGAAATTAATATTGTTGTTGACAACAGTATTATGTCTCTTTCGGGTAATCGTTTTAACCCTGAAGGAAGTATGACAAGAGTTGAATTTGTTAATGCTCTTTTAAAAGTTTTATCTAACGAAAATTTAAATGTAAATATTACAAATAAATTTTCAGATGTTACAGCTGCTAACCCTAACTATGACAATATTTTACGTTCACAACAGTTAGGGTTGGTTTATGGTTATCCTGACGGTACATTCCAGCCGAACAGAATTGTTTTGAGATCCGAAGCTCAATCAGTTATCAGCCATATTACAAAAGATATGAATGCTGATAAATCTATTCTAAACCAATTCAAAGATGCATCAGCAATTCCCGCATGGGCTAAAAATGTTTATGCAAAAACCATTAATTACGGTATTTATGTGAATTATCCCGATTCAAGAGAATTGAGACCTAACGATAATTTATCAAGAGCGGAAGCTGCGGTTCTTTTAGCAAGACTTAAAGCTAAATTGGATTTGGTTAAACAGGAATATATCGGAACTACAAGAATTGAACATCTTGATGTTACAAGAAAAGCTCCTAACAATCAGGTAAAAATCAATAATATTCAAAGTGTTGTGGAACAAGGAAACGTTCTTGTTGTAGCTTTTGAAGATAAATTTAAATCTGAAGATCACAAAGCTGGAGATATTGTAACTTTCGTTGCTAAAGAAGATATCTGCACGGAAGAAGGCTCACTGGTAATTCCTGCAGGAACTAAGTTTATTGCTAAAATTAACAACATTAAACATCAAAAGAAATTTAACAAAAACGCAAGAGTATATCCGCAATTATGCAAAATTATTTTACCTAACGGCAAAGAACTCGCATTCAATGCAAAACCTTTCTCTAAAGATTACTCTTTAAAAGAAGGACCGTGGATGACTGCAGGTAAGTTGTTACTCTGCACGGCAGGCGGAAGTGCTGTAGGTATCGGTGCAGGTGTCGGATTTGCGTTTATTCCTGATCCTACAAAAATCGGTACCGGTATTGCTATAGGTGCTCCTGTGGGTGCTGCTGTAGGCTTAATTACCGGTTTGGTTACTCCGGGGCTTAAATATCATGCTAAAGCAGGTGAAAATATTTATGTAATCCTGCTTGATGATGCAGTTGTTTCTAAGTAATCAGAATATCAGTAAGAAATTAAAAGGATTGGTAATTTTGCCAGTCCTTTTTTTATTATTTTCTCCTAGTTCAAAAGAATAAGCACTATTGCTCAGTCGGATATAGTAAAAATTCACATAGAGTTTAAAATGGTTATGTGAATTAAATTTTGCATATATTAGAAATTTTTTATGGGAGTATTTTATGAAAAACTTATGTATTTCTTTAGCACTTATCGGTGCTCTTACTTTATCGACACAGGGCGCATTTGCAGCCTGGGAAGGTGTTCAGTCTTTAAATCCTTTACCTTATCTTTCTTACCTTAATCCTCTGCCTTATATAGGTATCGGAGAAAACAAAACTAATTTCAGTCTTAATCCCTTTACAGGCTTTAAAAATTGCAATAAATGCAAGGTAAAAAAGGTTAAATGTGATGAATGCACCAAGGTTAAAATAAAACCTTGCCCGACCTGCAGAAAAGCATTTGCAGAACCTGCCTGCCCGACATGTGAAAGAATATATATTCAGCCTGTACAGCCTAAATGCCCTTGCATGAATAAGTACTAAAGAAAAAAGAGCCCTTTTCTATAGGGCTCTTTTTTAGTATTCGACAATATTTTTTAAAGTATTAAATATTTTATCGGTTATTTCCTGAATATATTCCTGTGAAACCATACCGTTAATGACGGCATCTGATATCTGGTAAGCGGGTCTGATATACTGCTGCGCGGTTCTGTTTACGTCCTGAAATTGCAAATCAGCCGCTTTGCCTGTTTTCCCTCTGAGTGCTGCGCGCTTATACCATCTTTCTTTGATAACCTCAAGAGGCGTATAGACATAAACTTTTACGTCCATAATATCTCTGACACCTTCGTTCAGAACATATAAACCTTCTGTAAGAACAACTTTTGCAGGTTTTTTAACGTCTCCGTCCGGATCAGACACACAGGTTACGAAATCGTATCTGGGCGAAGTTATTTCTTTACCTGACTTTAATTTCATTAGATGTTTCTTCATTAATTCCAAATCAATAACATCAGGGGTGTCAAAGCTGAAACCTGTTTTAAATAAAGCTTCATAGCTTCCGGCTTGTTTAAGTTCTTCGGAAGTGTCTTTATAGTAATCATCACAGCGGATAACCGTATATATACCTTCTTTTTTTTCTTTAACACAGGCTTTAATCGTATTATCAACAAACACGGTTTTTCCCGATGCGCTTTCACCCGTAATCCCTATAAGAAAAGTTTTCTTTTTTTCCTGAACTACTTTTCTTGCAATATTCAAAATAAGATTTTCAGACGTTTTTAAAAATAAAGGCTGAGTTTGCAGTTTATCTTCTTCCAATATTTTCTTTAAAGACTCAACAATGTTTGATATGACTTCCATATCACGTCTGCTTGAATAATAATCATAACTTGTTAGAAAATCAGTTGCCATTCTACTTCCCCTGTATACATTTTAATATCATACATTAAACTTATTTTATTTTGTAGGAATAATAAATTTTGTAACAATATTATAAATATTCTTAAAGAATGTTCCAAAATGTTCCGTTATGGGAATATGTGAAGTAGCCTTTGAAAGGTAACCTGCAAATTACCGGCGAAAGTCTACAAAGGTAATTAAACAAGGAGATGTGTCATGTATCATGATGAAATTTTTGAAAACGCCCTTAGAGATGTAAGGGAGGAGAGTTACAAAGCCCTTAAAGAAGAAATATCTTCTATGGAATCGACAATTGAACGTTTTATCAGAAACGTATTAGAATGTACTTCAAGTAAGTCGGAAAGAGATTTTAACGTTCAATCACTTTAAAACAACAAAAAGACCGTTTATTGAAAAACGGTCTTTTTAGTGATATAATAATTTTAATAATGAAAGGAGCAATAATGATTAAACATTTCAATCAAACAGCTGCCAGAGTGCTAGAAATACCACAATTATTGTGTTGTGGTGTCTACCTGCGCAGCAGTCGGGGGGGGGGCGTACTTTAGGCTCAGCTCCTGCGTTTACACTTGCTGAAGTTTTGGTAACTTTAGGTATTATCGGCGTGGTATCTGCTATGACCGTGCCTTCTTTAATGCAAAACCATCAAAAGAAAACTTATGTCACGCAGCTTCATAAAGTTTATAATGAGTTGTCGCAGGCTGCTATGAGATTTCAAACAGATAATAACGCTGTAAATTTAAAAGAAGCAGGTATTAACTCACAGGCGGGCCTTGATAATTTTATAAAAACGTCATTTAAGATTGTACAGGATTGCGGAGCTGATAGTACTCCATGTTTTGCTCCGAATTCTGAATACAAAAAAATAAGCGGTGTTGCTGCTGAAGGAACATATTTGGCTGCTTATGTAACACTCGCAAGTGGTGCTTCATTAGGTTACAGTTATAACACTGGTAATGCTGCCTATATCGCAAAAATTGATGTTGATATAAACGGTCAAAAGGGGCCCAATATTGCCGGCCGTGATATGTTTGCTTTAAAATTATATAATAATGGACTTATCGATGATGGGGATGATGTTAATCCTGCTCCATTAACTAAGGAACAAAGAGAGGGTATATATAATTCTTCGTGTATATCTTCAAGTGCTAGTTGGCGCGGATGCTTTGGAAAGATTTTGAATGACAACTGGGAAATGAATTATTAAAATAAAAAAAATACCGTTTTTACTTAAACGGTATTTTTTTATGCAACAATTCCCAAACTTTGAGGATAATAAGGGTAATACATATTAAACATATTCATACCGAAGATATTTGATATAGAGGGCATAAATGGCTGATACATCATGTTATTCGGTGATGTAAAGATATTTCCTTCCGCCAGCATACTTAAGGCATTCAGGACATCCGAGTAATTTGATGTATTTGTTGCCGCATAAGTTTTATTATCACTCGAATGAGAGATTGAATTTTCTTTGGCAGCTGTTAATTTTTCATATGCCGCTATTACTTCTTCATCGGTGCAGCCGCCGCTTTCTGCTGCTTTTTTCTCGACTTCTGACAGTAATTTTTCTTTTCCTTCTTTTGAGTTTTTTGCATTTTTGGCAAGTTTTTCTGCTTGGGCTTCGTTGTGTTTTTGAAGCTCTGATTTACCCATTAAGGATTTTACGCCTTTGCCTGCAAGCCAGCTGCATAATATACCTGTCCCGACACCGACAAGTGCGCCGACAGCTCCGCCAACTGCTGTTCCTATAGGACCGCCGATACATGTACCTATCGTTGCTCCCAATTTCGCTCCGGCAATTGCTCCGACTTTGGCACCTACGGCGTAACCGACACCTTCTGCCGCTACAACTGCCGTTGTTTTTGCGAGCTGCTTTGTACCTTTTCCGGCACCGCATTTTTTATATGTTTCTATAATTTCAGGCGTTTCAATTGCAAGACCTATTGCAGCAGTTGCAATACCTCCGCCTTTCGCTCCTTTTGCAATTGTTCTTACCGCTTTATTTGAACTTGCTGCCCCTTTTTTCAAGGCTCCGTCTAAAGCTTCATAACCTGTATATTTTTTTACGCCTGCCCAGGCTTTTCCCATTTTTGTTGCGGGTTTTATTAGACCCGATTTTACGGCTTTATGAACTTCTAAATCCGCTTTTGCAATTGCTTCATCTACTTTTTTAAGATGTTCTCTAAGTTCTTTACCTGTTAATTTTTTTGCTTTCGCTTCTTCTATTAGTTTTCTTGCTTCATCATAATATGTTGCTTTTACTGATTTATTGAACAACTTAGCTCTTGCACTTGGTCTGGTTGTTGCACTCATTTCTGCGTAAGTCGGTCTTGCTATTGTTTTCTTTTCAAGTTCAAGCAAAGAATTATAATTGCTTCTGTTATTTATTGTTTGAAATATGTTATCACCTTTAAGATATTTTATTGCATCTTTTGCTGCTTGATTTTTTGTCTGAAGTTCATGCCAGGCTGATGTATAATTCCCGAAATTTTTCCAGACCCATTTGGGAGCATCCCAAAGAGCCGCTTTCCCTGTCTGCCATGCAAGGGGAAGTGCTGTTGTCGCGCCTGCAAAGATTAATTGTGAGTTAAGAGCCTCAACTCCGAAAGGGTTGTGGTTTAACTGTGCACCTGCGGCGTAACTCGCTAATTTATAGTAATCGTTATTTATCGGACCTGGCATAAATCCGTTTTCCCCTTTAAATTATTTCCCCGTATTATATATAAAAATTTTTTTGTTCAAAAATTGACTTTTTGTAACAATATATTAAAAGCCGGCGATTAATTAAATCTCCGGCTTTTAATTAACATTGAAAATTAAGTTTATTTATTCCTGATGCCATAGCCATAAAGTCTTGATCATAAGGGTTTCCTACTCCGCTGTTGTAAAGCATCCGCTGCATAGCCATTAACTCTTGCGGGCTTATTGTCGGGCTTGGAATATTAAGCTGCTGTTGAGGAATATTCATTCCTGACGGCGATATTTGAGTCCCGAAGGGGTTCATTCCGTATTGCTGCATCATCGCTTGCTGTTGTGCTAACTGTTCTTGTTGTGCCTGTTCAGCTTCGGCTTTCTTTTCGGAGTGGCTTTTTCCGGTAAATTTACTCATCAGCCAATCACCGGCCATATAACCTACGATGCCGCCGACAATAGGTATCGGGATTAATGCCTGACCTATAGCAGCTGCAGTCATTCCTGCCCCTAATCTTAATGCCGTTTTGCCTATTTCTAAAGTTCCGCCTGCTAAACCTTTATCTTTAAATGCTGAAAAGAGATTTGGAATTTCAGGTAATACAACCATTAGTGAAAATAACAAAGGCATTCTTTTTCCGATACCGCTTAAGGAGCCTTTAAATTGCGACCATAGTTTTGATAAGCCTGTTTGTCCTGCTTTATCTGCAAGTTTTCCGCCTACACGCCAGCCCTGAGCAACTTTTTTCGGAAAAGATCTTAATGATGCCCAAGTATTTTTCCAAAAACCTCCATGGCGTTTTTCAAGTATACCGTTATGCTTTTCAGCCGCTGCAGTACCGTCTTTTATTCCCGACCAGACTGACTGTAAATATGTCTGACCATTTTTACCTCTATTTTTAATAGTACTGCGCATCGCTTGTGTAAATGCTTCGTTTCCCGTTCCCAATACAAAATCGGGATACAGTTTTCCTGCGCGTTGAATGTATCTCCACCCTGTGGACGCAATAGAGCCGATACTCATTTCTAACCTACCTATTATTATAACCTACCTTAATTACATAAAAAATTTTTTAATTAATAAATTGCCTAACTTAAGATAGTATATTAAGATATGTTAAGATTACCGATTTAAAATAACCTGATACATAGAATAATCTTGATATGGAAAAACGGGATGATGTATATAAAAACAGAGGTTTGCACGAATATGGCGATGTTAAATTCGCAGATTCTGTAAATAATAAATATCCGATTGATACGGAAGAACATATAAGAGCTGCATGGAGCTATATTCATATGCCGAGAAATTATGATAAGTATTCTCCTGAAGACGTTGAAACTATAGAAAACCGTATTATAAAAGCCTGGAAAGAAAAAATTGACCCTGCAGGCCCTCCCGAAGCTGATAAATAATGATTTATTTACAAACATAAAAGTAAGTTGTATAATTTACGTATGTATTGCGATGACGGCAGAGTTTATATTGAAGATTGCGACCAGTGTATTAACTGTAAAAATTATGCGGAAGGCATTTCCTGCCCGTTACTTACAGCTTTGGGGCTGGGTGTTGTATATCTTGAAAATAGCTTAACTGTTACAAATTGCGGATTTTTTGAAAAGTTTGAGCGAAATTTACATATTGTGAGGAGTAATGAAAAGAATAACTTTGATTAACGGGGACGGCATAGGCCCTGAAATTTCTGATGCTGTTGTTAAAATTATCGATGCATCGGGTTTGAAAATTGATTGGGATGTACAAACCGCAGGAGCAGATGTCATTTTAAAAGAGGGTACCCCTCTTCCCGAAAGAGTTTTAAATTCCGTAAAAGAAAACGGAGTTGCACTGAAAGCTCCCGTAACCACTCCTATAGGCAAAGGGTTTCGCTCTGTCAATGTTCAGCTGCGTAAAGAACTTGATTTGTATGCAAACTTACGCCCCTGCAAGAATTTACCGAACGTTAAAACAAAATTTGATAACGTAGATGTTGTCGTAGTGAGGGAAAATACCGAAGATTTATATGCGGGTATTGAGCGTCAGGTTGATAATGATACTGCAGAAAGTATAAAAGTTATTACAAGGAAGGCATCAGAAAGAATTTGCAAATTTGCGTTTGATTATGCCGTTAAAAATAACAGAAAAGAAGTCTGTGTTGTAACTAAAGCTAATATTATGAAACTGTCGGACGGATTGTTTCTTGACTGTTTCAGGAAAATAGCTGAAAATTACCCTCAGATTAATAAACGTGAAATCCTTGTTGATAACCTGTGTATGCAGCTTGTCCAAAATCCTTCGCAATTTGATATTCTTGTTCTTCCGAATTTATACGGCGATATTGTTTCGGATCTTTGTGCAGGCCTGATAGGCGGTTTAGGTGTTGCTCAAGGAGCAAATATAGGGTTGAATTACGCAGTGTTTGAACCTGTTCACGGTTCTGCTCCGGATATTAAAGGGCAAAATAAAGCAAATCCGACGGCTTTATTACTTTCTGCAATAGAAATGCTCAGGTATATCGGAGAAAATACTTATGCGGAGAAAATAGAAAAAGCTCTCTTTAAAACGCTTGATAGCGGAATTTGCACCGCAGATTTGGGCGGAAAAGCAGCGACTTCGGAATTTACGGAAGCGGTTATTCGGGAATTATAACCTTTTTCTTTTTTCTTAAACTGAAAATAGTCATAACTGATAAAACTATAAGCACCAAGGCTATTTCCGGGCGGAAAAACAGCCAGCCAGCGGAAATTGTTATTGTGCTTAATGCTATTGTGATTATGACAGTTGAAATAAATGCGGCCATTTTACTCAGAGCCCCTAATACAGGTATACTTCCGCCAATGTTAACTATCGGTTGAATTAAAAAACTTAAACCTATAAACATAAGCAAAACTCCGATACCTCTCAGTATCCAAGTGTTTGCGGAATTATTTTCCCTGTATTCTTTAATCATTTTTGTAAGGCTTTTTGTTCCTCCTGAAACTATTACAAAATTTCCGTATCTGCTGTCCATATTTTCCAGACGGTTTCCCGACTGTTTGGCTATAATTGAAAGTTTTATTCCTGAAGGTATATAAGAATAGAAAAGTTTCTGATCTCCTATTGCAGGGTCATCATAGTTATTTCCGGTAAAGTAAAAACCGTTATATGTCTTAAATTTATTGTTATAGGGCAGCTGTGTTATTTTCGTTATTGAATTAATTGTGCTTATTATGCTTTTTGAAAGATAAAACTTACCGAAACCGACGTTATCAGCATATAATTCTTTATTTTCGCAGCGCATTTCAGGGGGATTTTTATAGGCTGTACTTTCAAAATTATCCGAATTTATCAGGTGTCTGCTCCATGTTTTTCTGTAAGTATATTCTATTTTATTTTTATCTTTATGTTTTTTTACTTCTTCCCACTGGAACATTTCAACATCCCTGAAAAATGCAATTGCTTTAGGAATGCTTATTATCGAATCGGATAAGGTTTGCTGCGAGTATGCTTCACCAGTCACATGAACAAGTTTATTTTCATTTGAAGGCGACAGAGTATCAGATGATATCGTAATTGCATTTTTTTCGGCAAAGTCTGCTATTTTAATCTTATTTACGTAATTAAATTCATTAATAAACAGTAAAAGAAATGATGCTGCAAACAAAATAAATCCAAAAATAACGGCACCAAATATATTTCTTTTTACCATTACTTCCATCCTTCAAAACAAATTAATCAATAAGCCCGAGGTCTTTAAGAAAGCGCGTGTTGTCGGATAATTCCAAAAGTTTTTCATCATCACTCGCATCAATTACCCCGCTGCTGAAAAGTTCATCCATAATTTTATTATGAGAATCATTTTCAGGGTCAGAGAGCACCAGCTTAGAGAAATTTTTAATATCGCATTTTCGTTCGTACATGTTAACCGCTGTTCTGGTTAATTTGTCCAAAAAAACGCTTTTTCGTCCTTCAAAATCAACTTCAAGCGGATTAATAGCCGCACCCTGATGCTTTTTTTTCTCTAAATTAAGTTTCTGAGCTAACTTTTTAAACATCATATTAACACAATCCCCTTATTATCATTATACACTACCTGTCAAGAAAATCCACAATTCTTAACAAATATGACAGGATAATTTTTTTCTTGATTATAACTTATATTTAAATTAAAATAATTTCACAAATACATTGAAACTGTAAAGGTGGTAAAAATGCTTGATATTAAATTAATAAGAGAGTGTCCGGAAAAGATTAATGAACTTTTGAAAAGAAGAAACCCTGATTTGTCAATCGATGAAGTTTTGGAAATTGATGTTGAAAGAAGAAAAGTTCAGACACAGGCAGATGAGCTTCGTGCAAAAAGAAAAGCTGATTCTCAGAAAATCGGTTTGATGAAAAAAAACGGTGAAAATACCGACGCAATTCAGGAAGAAGTTCGCAAGCTCGGTGATGATATTAAAGCATTGGAAGAAAAACAAAACGAATTAGACAATAAACAAAAAAATATTTTGCTTCATATTCCTAATATTCCCGATGAAACTACCCCGATAGGCTTGTCGGAAGATGATAATATTGAAGTTTACAAATGGGGCGAACCAAGAAAATTTGATTTTGAATTCAAAGCTCACTGGGATATATGTGAAGAAAAAGGGCTTGTAGACTTTGAACGAGGGGTAAAACTTTCTCAAAGCAGATTTATTCTTTACAGAGGTAAAGGTGCAAGATTAGAGCGTGCAATTATTAACTTTTTCCTTGATTACCATACTTCTCAGCAAGGATATGAAGAAGTATTACCGCCTTTTATGGCAAATGCGGCAACAATGACAGGTACAGGACAGCTTCCTAAGTTTAAAGAAGATATGTATAAATGCGTTGATGAAGATTTATACCTAATTCCGACTGCAGAAGTTCCTGTTACAAATATATATGCAAATGAAATTCTTTCTGAAGATGATTTGCCTAAATATATGACGGCTTATACGCCATGTTTCAGACGGGAATCAGGTTCTGCGGGCAAAGACACTAGAGGGCTTATAAGAGTTCATCAGTTTAATAAAGTTGAACTCGTAAAACTTTGTACTCCTCAATCAAGTAAAGAAGAACACGAAAAATTAACCGAAGATGCTGAAAAGATGCTGCAATTACTAGAACTTCCTTACCGCCGTGAAGCTTTATCAACAGGCGACATCGGTTTTTCCGCAAATAAATGCTGGGATTTGGAAGTTTGGATGCCTTCTTACGGCACCTATAAAGAAATTTCAAGCTGTTCTAATTACGGCGATTATCAGGCAAGACGTGCTAATATAAGATACCGCGACAAAGCAACTGGCAAAACTCAATTTGTCCATACAATTAACGGCTCAGGTCTTGCTGTCGGACGGACTTTTGCGGCAATCGTTGAAAATTATCAGCAGGAAGACGGTACAATTATTATTCCTGAAATCTTAAGAAAATATACAGGCTTTGATAAAATATAAAATTTCTTAAAGTTTAAAATCAATTAAAACGGTTGTATCAACCTGTAACGCTTCTGCAATTTTTGTAAGCGTAGTAAATTTTACATCAGTAACTCCGCGTTCAATCATGCTGATTGAACGCATATTTAAGTTTGCGAGTTCTGCAAGTTCTTCTTGGGACAAATTCTTTTTTACGCGTTCATAACGAACTTTGCTCCCTAATTTAAGAAGTAGTTCTTTTTTATTCATTTAATTATTATAAGTTTACAAATTGCGTTTTTCTATGATTTTTATATATAATATATGATATGTAATACATAAAAATGACTGACACTAGTGTCTGATTTTAAGGAGTAATATTATTATGAAAAAATATGCTTTTACTTTGGCTGAAGTACTTATAACATTAGGGATTATAGGTATTGTTGCCGCAATGACAATGCCTGTTTTAATTGCAAACTATCAAAAACAGGTTACGGTAGACCGCTTAAAGAAATCTTTTTCGGTTATCAGTAATGCTTTTGTAACTTCTCAGTACGAAAACGGAGATATGAACACCTGGGGCATGGATAATATTGGCTCGGTAAGTGACGGATATGAAAATGTAATTCCCGCTTTTTTGCAGAATTATATAATCAAATATCTTAACGTAAGCATTGATTGCGGTCTAAGCTGCAAGCTGCAGACTGATGTAAAAAGATATAGATTAAACGGTAAAGATTGGCCATGGGATGACAGCTTTTATTATGTAGTTTATTTAAACGACGGAACTATTGTATCTTTTATGGTGGACAATAATTCTAAAGAATGGATGCTTGTACGGATTTTTGTAGATATTAACGGTGATCAAAAACCTAACAGGGCTGGAAGAGATATATTTACATTCAAGCTTGATGTCAATGGTAATAATGCAATCAATATGTCAGGAATTAGTGAGGTTAAGTATAATAAAAATCGTAATACGTTGCTCGGCACCTGCAGAGAATGCTGTAGTAAAAATGCAGGCGATTACTCTGGCGATTTCTGTTCAGGATTAATCCAGTATGACGGCTGGAAAATCTCTAAAGATTATCCATGGTAAAGTTTTGAAAATTATGATATAATATAAACGAGATTAGCTTGTTTGGAGTAAAGATGTACGAATTCCCGTTTGAATTAGACGATTTTCAAAAAGATGCCTGTAAATTTATAGATGACGGCAAAAGCGTGGTAGTTTGTGCTCCTACAGGTGCAGGTAAAACTGTTATTGCACAGCATGCAATTCATAGAGCCTTACAGGAAGGAAAACGAATTTTTTATACAACTCCTTTGAAAGCTCTTTCCAATCAAAAATATTATGACTTTGGCGAGCGGTACGGGCAGGAAAAGGTCGGACTTTTGACGGGTGATACTTCGATTAACCGTAATGCCCAAATTGTTGTTATGACAACAGAAGTCTTTCGTAATATGCTTTACGGTACAAATTTCGGTTCTGTTACCGATAATATGAAAGAAGTTAAGTATGTTGTACTTGATGAAGTTCATTATATGAATGATGAGCAGCGCGGTACAGTCTGGGAAGAAAGTATTATTTACTGCCCGACAAATGTTCAAATAATTGCGCTCTCTGCAACAGTTGCAAATGCACAGGAACTTACGGACTGGATTAATACCGTTCACTCAAAGACCGAACTTGTTGATACTGACTTTAGACCTGTTCCGTTAAGGTTTTATTATTTTGACAGTTCACAGCCGACAAAGCTTCTTCCGCTTTTAACTCCAAGCGGCCGGCTTAATAAGAAAATTAAACCCGAAAAAAGGGTGTTCGGCAGAAAACTTCAAAACAAAAAATCTTATGTAAAGGAAGTTATCCGTAATTTGCAGAATAATGATATGCTTCCTGCAATATATTTTACTTTTTCTCGCAGAAAATGCGATGAACAAATGGAAAAATGCGCATCTCTGGATTTAATAACAAAAGGTGAAAGAGCGCAAATTCAGCAATTTATTGATGAATATATCGCTGAAAATCCGCATCTTTATAATAATAAGCATATAGAATATCTGCTTTGCGGGGTTGCATCTCATCATGCAGGACTATTGCCGGCGTGGAAAAACCTTGTCGAAAAACTATTTCAAAAAGGACTTATTAAAGTCGTATTTGCGACAGAAACACTTGCAGCAGGGATAAACATGCCTGCACGTTCTACTGTAATAAGTTCGACAAGCAAGCGTACGGACAGCGGTCACAGAATGCTTACGGCAAGCGAGTTTTTACAAATGTCGGGGCGTGCGGGACGCAGGGGAATGGATGAAGTCGGATATGTTACGATTGTCGGCACCCAGTTTCAAACTCCCGAAGAAGTCGCAGAACTTGTATTGAGTGATGCAAATCCTCTGGAAAGCCGCTTTTCTCCAAGTTACTCAATGGTATTGAACCTTTTACAGCGCTTCAGTTTAGAAGAAGCAAAAGAACTGATTTTAAAAAGTTTCGGATACTTCTCTTCAGGCTCAAGATTGCAGCCGCTTTTAAAAGCGCAGGAACAGATTGAAAATGAGATAAAGTCGCGTGAGTTTATTTGTCCTTATAAACTTTGCGATGACAAACTGCATGAATATGATAAATTAAGACATATATACGTTCAAAACAGACAAACCTATAAAAAAATCTGTAAACAAGAGCGTTCAAAAAACAGGCCTTTATCGCAGGAAGCTGTAAAATTCGGAAAAGAAACAAAAGCTATGCTTGAAAAAATGCATGGTTTTAAATGCGACACCTGCAAACTTTATAAAAAACATTCGAAAAATGTTGAAGTACTTGAGCGTTTTTCTGTACGTCTGCATAAACTTGATAAGGAAATTGAAAAGCAGCGTGATATATTCTGGAATAAGTTTTTAGCACACAGAAGCGTTCTTATTGATATGAATTACTTGAGAGATGACTATCCGACTTTGCAGGGTATAACTACTTCACAAATACGTTCAGAAAATGAATTGTTTATTGCTGAAATAATTTTCTCTCATGTTTTGGAGAACTTAACACCTGCACAGCTTGCTGCTGTTGTTTGTGCAATTACGACAGAAGATTTAAGAATTGATATTCCGTATCTTCCTATATCCGAACCTGTTCGTAAAACGCTTAACCTTATCAGAAACATCAGACGTAAGCTTGAAAAAGTTCAGGGCAGATATTCTGTGGAAGCACCAATGTATATAAATCCGTATTTCAGTTCACTTATTGAGTTGTGGGTTGAAGGAGCCGAATGGGAAACTATTACGGAACAAATTGACATTGGCGAAGGTGACATTGTTCGTTCATTTAAGCGTGTTGTAGATGTTTTAAGACAGTTTACCACAATTGAAAATGTGCCTGAAGCACTTGTGTTTACGGCTCGTGAGGCTATAGATAAAATTCAGCGTGAACCTGTTGATATTGATTAGTATAAAAAAGAAAGGAGCAATTAATGAGAAAAGATTTAAAGCAAACAGTTTCCAAAATTTTGCAAGTCACACAAAGCTTGTGTTGTGATGGCTACGCACGTAGTGCTCGGGGGGGGGGCGTACTCTAGGCTCAGCTCCTGCGTTTACCCTTGCCGAAGTTCTTGTAACTTTAGGAATTATAGGTGTTGTTTCTGCATTAACTTTGCCGACTCTTATCCAAAACCACAACAAAAAAATAATTACAACACGACTTAAAAAATTTTATTCTACAATAAATCAAGCCATATTACTTTCTGAACAAGATAAAAATATTATGAGAGTTGATTGGCGTCCTTCAGCATTTTGTTCTGCTGGAGATAAAGATAATTATTCCTGTACAGTAAAATTTTTTAATGAATATCTGAAAAATTATATTAAATATACAAAAATCGAAAATAAAGACGGAATATTATACGTTTATTTTGCAGATGGTTCTGCTGCTTATTTTACATACTACGGGCAAGATATATACTTTTTTCCTAAGGGATCAAAAGCAGAATTGGCTCAACTAAAAACAGGTAAAGATAAATTTATGTTTGCATTTTATCCCGCCGGTGCAAGTGGTAAAAGAAATGAATACTTCAAAAATTTGGGTGTAGAACCTTATATTGATGTAAATTGGGACGGAACAAAAGAAGGACTTTATAATTCTTGTTCTAACGGGGCTAAAATAATTCAATTAAATGGCTGGCAAATTCCTGATGATTATCCATGCTTCAAATAACTGCAATGTTTGACATGAAACAAATTTTGCGTTTTAATAAGTGTGTAATATACATTTAATCAGAAGGAAAGAAAAATGATTTCAAAAATTAATTTTAACCCGTCTGTTTCTACACCAAATTGTCGTATGCAGAAAAATGCTTATATGCCATTAAACAAAGAGGTGCAGGCTGATACTGTAAGCTTCTCTTCAAAAGAAAATACAGTTGAGAAGCTTGTAACAAAAGCATTCGGAAAGCTTGCACAAAATCGTAGAGGTGACCAGCTTGGCACTTATATGGCTAAAACTGATAAAGTTAATATATTTTTGCAGGAAACTAAGTTCGGCAAAGAAGCTAAATTAACTCTAACCAATGGCATATTTGGTAATAAGTCATATGTTAACTTTAATATTAAAAGATCTGCCGGAAAACCGGTAGAGGTAGCTTCACTCGACGAAGAGATGCCTGTAAATGAAGCTAAAAAGTTTGTGCAAACTTATTTATGTGATATATAATGATTTTTTTAAGACGGTTTTTATAACCGTCTTTTTTGTGGTTTAGTGTTAATTATACTATATTTAGTTTTGTAAAATCCTTGCAGTCAGAGGGATTGAAGTATTTGTTAAAATATGTTACAATAGTAGTAGGAAGTCCCTGATAAGATGGTTTATAAAAATGACAATTCAGGTTTCCGATGAGTGTTATTCCCCACCCCACTCTTAAATCAAAAAGGTATCCGGTTACTTTAAAAATTTGAGGTGACGTTATGGATACGTTGATTTATAATGCTGAAAACTATGAGCTGAGAAAATTAACAGAAGTTGCTGTTAATATATCTATAATCGGGGTTATAATTTTGTGTCAGGTGCTGATGCCTATTCATGCAAGTAATACGAAAGTTGCACAGGTAACAGCCCCTGACTTTGATACAGGTCAATTAAAACAAAAAATTCTGAATGAGATTTCTCCCGGGACAAGGCAAAAGAATTTTGATACTATGATCCGGCAAAAATATCCTAAAGCAATTATTTCGGATGTAACAGGCGGGGTAAAGCATATTAAACTTACAAAATACTATAGCGGAAGGCCTGTAAGAATAAATGTTGTAGAAGCAGATATGAAATTGGCCGAAGATTTGGATTTAACTCCCGCACTTTCATCAAATTCAACACTTAAAAGCAGAAGGACAATAACAACAATCGCAAAAAATAATAATGCAGTAGTAGCATTAAACGGTACATATTTTAAGCCTCAAACAGGCGTTCCTCTCGGAACTTTAATGATTGATAAAAAAATGTACACAGGTCCCATTTACGACAGGGTAGCTATGGGAATTTTTGATAATGGGTTTGATGTTGCAAGAATTCAGCTTGATGCTTCTATTAAAGGAAGCAAAAAAACAATTAAAGTTGATAATATAAATCAGCCGAGAATGCTTTCAACTCATGTACTTGTGTATACTCCCGAATGGGGTAAATATGCCCCGTCTGCTCCTAAATACGGTGTAGGCTTGCAGGTTACGGACGATAAGATTACAAAGGCATCGGCAAATTCTGTCGAAATACCCGAAAACGGCTATGTAATATCAGGCCCGAAAAGTATATTATATGATCTTCTTGATAAAAAAGACGCAGAACTGGTTGTAAAAACAAATCCCGAATGGAAAGGGGTAAAACATATAATAAGCGGCGGCCCGTACCTTGTAAAAAACGGCGAAGTTTACGTTGACATGACTGCTCAGAAACTCGGTGCAATCGGCGGGCGTAATCCGAGAAGTGCTATCGGCTATACTGCAGATAATAACTTTATTCTTGTAGCTGTTGACGGCCGTGAAGGCA
Source organism: Candidatus Gastranaerophilales bacterium (assembly GCA_944324305.1). Classification (GTDB taxonomy): domain Bacteria; phylum Cyanobacteriota; class Vampirovibrionia; order Gastranaerophilales; family Gastranaerophilaceae; genus Stercorousia. Next base: position 172,316 of record CALUVV010000003.1, on the reverse strand, counting down.
GCTCAATAGGAATGACTTTAATGGAGCTTGCAAATTTCATGCAATCAATCGGATGTGTCGGAGCAATAAATCTTGACGGAGGCGGTTCAACAGTAATGTATGTAAACGGCAGAGTTGTAAACAAACCTCACATGACAGGAGGTATTCCGCTATCAAACGCTATTATTTTATCTAAAACAGAAAAATCATAATTCATAATCTTTTCATAAATGCCACATACCTGCGCTTTCGGGCGCAGTTTTTTTATCTGCTTATATTCTGGTCAATAATATCCGAAACCCACAGTATATAGCTGTATTTGCCCATAAATGCCGTTACTGCCAGATAAATCAATACAGTATAAATTAAAGTCTGCAGCAATGAATAATCAAAAAATAAGGGCATATTTAACAGAAAAGTTATTTGCGCTACAAGTCTGTTGATAATTGGAATAAAACTCAAGAGATTTGACAGCCAGCCTATGAATATTGATAAGACAGTAAAACCCAGTGCGATAAAGATTGATTGGAATATATGATATTGCAAAAAAGGCTTCAATCTTGCTTTTGTGAATAACCCCGCAATTAACCATATAAAACCGACCATACCCATTGTAAGATACGTTAATGCTGCAATTATCCTTTCAATCATATACGGGGTATCTTCACGCATTTTTAAACAGGTTCTCCCTTTCGTTTTTTATTAATATACTCGTCAAGTACCTGTGTATATACAAGCCTGTACTCGTCATTTTCCGGAGAAATATTAATAGATGCACGATAAGATGCAATTGATTGTTCAATTTCTCCTTTAAGATAATGCGCATTACCAAGCAGCATATATGTTTTAGCACTGTTAGGCTTAATTCTTAAAGCTTCCTTATACAAGTCCATTGCTAAATCGAGATGGTTGAAGTTTGTATAAAGGTTTGCAAGAAGTATCTGTGCATCAATTTCTTTGGGCTGAATTTTTTCTGCTTTTTTATACATCTCAACAGCCATGTCATATTCGCCGAATTCGGATAAAGAAATTGCGTAGCATATATACGCTTTGTAGTTATCACCTTCCATTTGAAGTGCTTTTTCAAAGTAATTGTAAGCTTTTTCTCTTTCCTTCATTAAAGTTAAGGTGTTGCCGATACAAATTGCAACTATTTTGTTATCAGGATTAAGAACAAATACTTTTTTGTATAGTTCCAGAGCTGTTTCATAATCGAAAAGTTTAAAGCAAACATTACCCATATCAACAAGAGCCGTAATATTTTCGGGATCAAGCGACAATGCTTTTTCATAATAAGCTTTTGACTCAACATAATCTTCATTATCCTGATATAAAAGCGCAATCGCATTATAAATCTCGGGATTTGTAGAATTCAAATCAATAGCTCTGTTGTAATAGAACAATGCTTTCGGGAAGTTTTTCCATTCTGCAAAAACATTACCCATATTATAGTAAATTAAATAATTTTTCGGGTTAACAGTTAATGCTCTGTTGTAGTAAGACAATGATTTTCTGAAATCTTTTTCGTAAAACCACATTGTACCCATTCCGACTAAAGCCTGTACATCATCAGGCTGTATAGCCAGAAGACTGTCTAAAACAGACATAACTTTGTCATAATCTTCAATTTGAAGATAAAGTTCCGATAATCTGTGGTAATTCTCAATATTTTGCGGGTCTTTAGCCATAGCTAAGACTAATTCATTAATTTTTTTATCTATCTCTTCTCTATTCATAACAACTTTATTTTACACTATTTTTAAGATTTTGCAATACTATTTAGAAATGTAACATAAAGAAAAGACTCCACATATATGTGAAGCCGATTACGTTATTAAAATTCTTTATAATTTTCCGAAAGTTTTTTCCATTCATCTTCCGGTATGCTGAATGCGTTACTCCAGAATTTTTCAATTGCATATGTCTGCCGTTCTTCTTTATGCAGAATATGAACTACCACATCTCCGTAATCAAGTAAATTCCAGCGGTTTCTGGCATCATTTTCCATTCTTACGGGAGAACGTGAGAACAACTCTTTGATACGTTCTTTCGTATTATTCATAAGCGCTTTTACCTGCGGAGTAGAGTCTCCTGTTACTATTACAAAGTAATCTGCAAGTGAAGAAACATTGCTTATATTTAATATAGTAATATCTTTACCGAGTTTTTCATCAAGTGCTCTTGCAATAACACATGCGAGTGTTTTTGTATCAAGTTCGTTTGTCATAGTATTGTCCTTTTTTTAGATTATACCATGAAAACTTTTACTCTATCATGTCAACTCTGCGTTTGTGTCTGCCGGCTTCAAAACCTGCTTTGAGCCACACATCGACGATATCAAGTGCAAGGTGTTCTCCTATAACTCTTTCTCCGAGGCAAAGTACATTTGCATTGTTATGTGCTCTGGAAACTCTGGCCGAATAAGTATCGCCGCATAAAGCAGCTCTTATCCCTCTGATTTTGTTAGCTGCAATTGACATTCCTATCCCTGTACCGCACACAAGTATGCCTCTGTTTGCCTCGCCTGATATTACTTTTTCTGCAACATGTTTAGCAATTATCGGGTAATCGCATGACTCGCGTGTATATGTTCCTACATCAATGTAATCTATATTTCTTGCTTTTAAATATTCAATAATGGCTTCTTTATAATGAAACCCGCCATGATCAGACCCTATGGCAACTTTTAAATCTTCCATATAACCCCTCTTTCTTTCTACACATTTATTATACATTTTTTTTATTAAAATGCCAATTTTATGTAAAGAATAATTTACTCATAAGAAAAAACTCCCCGAAGGGAGTTTTTTTATCCTTCAATAAATTTATCTAATGCTGCGCCGCTGAGAGTTCTTTCACCGCCCTGAATTTTGAATGTTGCAGTGAATGTTCCGTCGCTGTTTTGAGTTATTTTTACATCTTTACCGCCTGCTTTTTTGAATGCTTCACAGTTTTCCAGCGATGTTTTTACAGAATTTGCATTTTTCGTTTGAGTGTTATTTGATGCTGCGTAACTGCTCCAGGGTGTGTTAAATAATCCGTTATCCTGTTCCGGTTTTGAGTAATATTTACCGTCAGAGTGTTTATAAGGTGTCATAAATGTTTCTGTATCGCTGACTGATTGCCCGTCTGCGGTTGTTTCAATTTTGGTTGTATTATTTGAAGATGCGTTTGTCGGGGGGGGGGCACTCTGTGTGCGAATTCCCTGACCATAACCGTTTTGGCCGTTTTCATTAACTAATTTGCCGTCTTTTAAAGAATATGTCGGGGCACCGATAGTCGGCTGACCGTTTTTGCTTATACATTCATAAGTTACAGTCCCGTCATCAGCGACTTTTACCTGATATTGATATCTGTTTCCGCTTTGGTCATCTGTTAACGTAAAGCTTTGCGGTACACCGTTGGCATCAGTTTGTACATTTGATAAAGTGCCTGATATATTGTCTGTTCTCTTGCTTGCATCTGTACAAACCATTTTTCTGCCGTTTGCTATGTAAGAGTAGTCTGCTTTGGGTGTTTCGGGTTCGGCAGGTTTCTGCTCTTCCGCTGCTGGAGCCGGAGTATCTTCTGTTTTTTTAGGAGCTGGAGCTTTTCTTGTTGCAAGTTGCTTTTCCAGCTTATCTATTTGTTCCTGTTGTGCTTTTATTTGATCTTGTAAGCTTTTATATGTATTGTCATTTGTTTTTTCCGGTTCTTTACCGCCGGCGCCTTCTATCTGTTCACTGCCGTTATTACCGCCGATACCGAACATTCCGAGAATTCCGCCAAGTAATGTACTGCCGATGCCGATACCCATCATCCAATTCATCCATTTGGGAGTACTGTTATTACAGCATTCATAGTTATTGTACATGCCGTAACCGCCGCCGATAAAATTATTGTTTACAATAGTTGTTTTGCTCGGATAGACGTTTACTCTTCCCATGCCTCTGAATTGTCCTGCTTTTAAGTTGTAAGTTAGCGGGCGTCGTCCGCCGCCTGACCATCCGGTAATACTGTACATACCCATGGCTAGTTCTCCATATTTTTATACTCTCTGTATATATATAAAGTATATACTTTTTAAATAATTGCCTTTTTTAATATTTCACTGTTACATTTCTTTACAAATAATTAAAGACAACTTTTAAAATAGAGTTTAAATAACTATCCCTGTTTTATTTATATTCCCTGAAAAGGCCTGATAATAACAAAAGACTTCCGTTTAAATCGGAAGTCTTTTGTACCTTACTTACTTTTACTATGAGTATTTTTCACTGATTATTTTATCATATTGTGCTTCGCTCATAAGTTTATTTTGCAGAACGTAAGCTTTTGATAATTTCTTTTCACCGTTAACGAATGCGGTTTTCAAGTCTGAAATTCTTTTATTGGTTTTTGTTATTTCTCCTTGTTTTGTAATTCCGTTCTGCGCATCCTGCATTAATGCTTTCAGACCGTATTCGGAAACTCCGTTTGCGACTATAGTATCTCCGGAAAGCGGGTTAACTATTAGCCTGCTTTCAGAGCCTTGTGTATGTAATTTTGCTTTTGCAACTTCAAGATTACTTTTTTCTTCTTCTGTGTAGAAGCGGTTAATAATGGCATTCAAATTATCGCCGTCATGGACTACGGCTTTAATATCGTATTTTACATTGCCGTTGTCATCTATGTATACCTGAGATATACGGCTTTTTACATAATTTTTTGCCGTATCATCAAGTTTATCAAAGCCCGTGTTTTTTAGTATATCATCAAGTGTTTTAGGCTGTTCCTGCTCTTTTGGTGCTTCAGTTTTTTCTATGTTCTTATTTTCTATTGTATTATTTTGCACTTGAGCAGGTGTTTTTGAATCTGAAGCTTCTGATTTTTCTGCTTTTTGTGCATTAATTAATTCTTCGTCTGTAGGATTTGTGTCAGCTGTAATTTCTCTATTCCCGCAATTACACTTTGCCTCAGATAAATCATCAATCTGTTTTTGGCAGTCTGCCAGCTGATCTTCAAGCTTCTCTACTTTTGCAGTAAGATCATTTATATATTGATTTGAGCCTCCGCCGTAATTATAGTCATTGTAGTTATTATTAGGATAATATCCGTTATACCCTGAATTGTAAGTGTCGTTAATACTGGATTGATTATTTCCGAACATTCCTAATATACCGCCTGCCAGTGAACTTGCAAGACCAAATCCGAGCATCCATTTAAGCCCGTTTGAATTCCCGCCGCAGCAATGATTGCCGAACATCGGCATCATCGGCATAGGCCTGCACATCGGGCGCATCATTGGCATGCCGCCGATAAAATTATTATTAATTATTGTCCTGCTGCCGCCGCCCCAAAAAGTTCGAGGCCCGCCTAGAAACCTGTAGAATGTTTCCATAAAACTGCTCCGATTTTTATACTCTAAATATATAAAGTATATATCGGATAAATAATTGCCTATATTTAAATTTTGAACTTTATATTTGTTAACAATTATATATCCAGGCTGCTGAATAATTGCAATGAAGTAACTTCTTTTAAAAGCGGATAATTTTCAATTTTATTAGTTTTAACAAAATTGATAGCTTCGTTTCGCGCCATTTCAAGAATTTTTGCATCCCTTACTATGTCTGATATTATTAAATCAGGCAGACCGCTCTGCCTTGTCCCGAGAAATTCACCGGGCCCGCGAAGCTGTAAGTCTTTTTCCGCAATAACAAATCCGTCATTGGTTTGTGTCATTATGTTTAATCGTTCTTTTGTTTCCTGTGATTTTGTTGAAGTGTGTAAAATGCAGTAGGATTGTAAGTCATTTCTGCCTACACGCCCCCTGAGCTGGTGAAGTTGTGAAAGTCCGAAGCGTTCCGCATTTTCTATCAGCATGACCGTGGCATTCGGCACGTCTACACCAACTTCAACAACTGTTGTAGAAACTAAAATATCATATTTTTTATCTTTAAAATCAGACATGACCTGTTCTTTTTCGTCATTTTTCAGTTTACCGTGCAAAAGGCCGATTTTGAATTGCGGAAATACTTCATTTTGTAAACGTTCAGCCTCAATAGTTGCGGCTTTTGCAGATAATGTTTCACTTTCTTCAATCAACGGGTAAACAACATAAGCCTGACGCCCTGCCTCAATTTCCTGTTTAATTAAATCATATACGCCTCTGTGAGATGTAACAAGTGATGTTTTAATAGGTTTTCTTCCTTTAGGAAGTTCATCAATTACTGTTAAATCAAGATCTCCGTGAACCGTTAAAGCCAGAGTTCTCGGAATTGGCGTTGCGGTCATTGTAAGCATTTGCGGATTTTGCGATTTTTTCTTTAATACGTTTCGCTGTTTTACTCCAAACCTGTGCTGTTCATCCACAACAATTGCACCTAAATTATTAAAATCAACATCTTCCTGTATAAGTGCATGCGTTCCGACAGCAATGTTCATCTGGCCGTTTCTCAAATCTGTTCTGAATTTCTCTCTGACTTTTTTCCCCTGACTTCCGAGGAATAGCCCTACGCTAATTCCCATAGGTGTCAGCCATTGCTGTAAATTATTATAGTGCTGTTGTGCAAGAATTTCAGTCGGTGCCATTAATGCTCCCTGATAGCCGTTTTCTACTCCGGCAAGAAGCATTATGGTTGCAACTACTGTTTTCCCGCTGCCTACGTCACCTTGAAGTAGTCTTGCCATCGGAATATCTGAATTAAGGTCATTCAGAATTTCATTTACTGCTTTTTTTTGTCCTTCCGTAAGCTCAAAAGGCAGGCTGTCTATAAAGTTTCTGACAAGTCCGTGTTCCTTGATTTTCAATGCCAGAGCAGAGTGACTGTTAGCGTTCTGTTCTCTCAAACGAACCAGTTTTAACTGAATTAAAAACAATTCTTCGAAAATAAGCGAAAATCTTGCTTGCTCAAGTAACTCAATACTTTCAGGGAAATGAATTTGTTCAACCGCAATTTTTTTATCAAGTACTCCGTATTTTTCTCTGATAAAGTCAGGGATTACATTTTCAATTTCGTTTTTGTACATGCTGACGGCGTTAAAAATTGCACGTCTTAAAACTTTTATGCTTAAATCTTCACATACGGTATAGATAGGAACAATTCTTGCGAGATTAAGATTATTATTTTTATCCTCAAGAAATTCTCCTGTCATTATTGAGTAATTTGGTTTATCAAAAGTTAATTTACCGTCATAACTGCTTCTTTTCACGGTACCTGATATCATAATTCCGGCATTAACCGGAAATTGCGCTTTAACCCTTTCAAGCATAAAACGATTAGACTTTGCCTGAAAAAAGCTTAAATCAATTCTTCCGCTTTCATCAGCAACCGCAACTTTTACAACGGAAAGTTTGTTTTTTGTGTTGAAAGCCGAAACGGATTTAATATATCCGAAAACCGTAGTATTTTCACCTTCTTTTAAGTGTTTAATAAGCGTTCTTGATGAATAATCAATATGTTTTTTCGGAAAATACATTATTAAATCCTGTGCAGTATAAATTCCGAGTTTATTTAATTTATAAGCAATTTTCGGGCCAACCCCCTTCATATACATTACATCCGTATCTTTAGCGGGTTTTAGTTTTCCTGAAATGTTTTTTCCGGGATGCTCCTCAGGTTTTGTTTCCGATTTCAAAACTCTTATAAGCGTGTCAATACTTTTGCGTCTTTCATTAATCCCCGCAAAAGGGTAGTGCTCGAATGTTTCAACAAGCACTGCCCATTTGGGATTTTTCTTTGAAAGTTTATAATATTTTTTTGCTTCGTTTTTGATAAAACTTGAAAAAGCCTGTGTTTTTCCGTGAATATCAATATATTTATATTGAATTTCAATTTCAATAGCTTTTTTAAGTTGTTCTATGTTATCAATCATAGAATAATTTTATCACATCAGAAGTTAATATGTCATTTCCCAGTTATTATTTAATAATTTTCCGAAACATTGCTGATGTGTATAGATTGTTGAGGCTTCGCATGCAGTTCCGCTTTCTCTTATATCCTTTATAGAGCTTCCATCGCAAATTCCCTGTGTTCTGCATGCCGGAGAAACTTTTGGCAAATCAATCACGCCGTCATTCCAATAAGTCATAAAAAATGTGTCTCTGCCGATTATATTCGGCCCTTTTTTTCCGTTTACGTCGACAAAAATGTATCCGTAATTTGAAGAATAGCCTCCATAAGAATAAGTATAGCAATTAACATTATCTATACATATTTGAGCCCCACTTGCTATTGTTGCACAAGCTCCACAGCTCCACGTGCCTGTGTAATCATAATTTGTACCGTTAATATTTTTGTAATTTACGTTTCCCCAAGGGACTTCGCTCAAATCTAATTCTCCAATTTGTACGACTTTAAAATGATTTTGCAGAAAAGATTTAATATTTGTTTGAGTTCCTAATCCTGCTTCACGTAAATCAATGGCATTGTTTTCAGTTATTACCTGCATAAATGCCTGTTGTAATTCATTGTAAACCTTATGCAGCTGAGTAACGTAAGTTTTTCTTTGATGATTTTGCATCAAAGACGGCACAGTCATGGCAGACACAACTCCGATTATTCCAAGGGTTACTAAAACTTCTGCAAGAGTAAATCCTCTAAACCCCTTGTCCTCCCTTATCTTGTCGGGGGGGGGGCAACTCTAAATGCTTTCATATCAATCATATTGCCTCCTTCTTGATATTTTTATTATTTATCATGTTTGCCGTTTTGTCAATATAAAAATAAAAAGGGACAAAATTTGAATTGCCCCTTTTAAATTTATTAGTAATTCATTTCCCAATTGTTGTTCAAAAGCTTTCCGAAACATTGGTTATCTGTAAATGTTGCGGTTGCTTCACAAGCTTTACCTGCTGCGTTTCTGATTGCTTCAAGAGATTCTCCGTCACAAACCCCTTTAGTTCTGCATGCAGGGCTTGCATTAACCGTATCAAGAACTCCGTCATCCCAGTTTATCATCAAAAACGCATCACGTCCTAATATATTCGGTCCCTTGCTTCCGTTAATATCAATAAATGATATTCCCCAGCCGGCAGAATACCCGCCGTACGAATAAGTTCTGTCGCTGACGGTATCGATACATATTTCAGCGCCGCTTGCTATTATTGCACACGCGCCGTTATTCCAATATAAGTTTGTATTATTGTTAATCGTTGTTCCGTTTATATTTTTATAATCTATACTTGTACAATGCTTATGATCAGGGCAGGCCTGTACAACTTTAAAATGCCTGCTTATGAATTCGTCTATTGCTTCCGTATCGGTAAGTCCCGCTTCCCTTAAATTAATTGCGTTTTTCTCTGTCATTTCCTGCATAAATGCCTGTTGAATTTCATTATATGTTTTATGCAGCTGGGTAACATAAGTTTTTCTTTGGTGATTTTGCATCAAAGACGGCACAGTCATGGCAGACACAACTCCGATTATTCCAAGGGTTACTAAAACTTCTGCAAGAGTAAATCCTCTAAACCCCTTGTCCTCCCTTATCTTGTCGGGGGGGGGGCAACTCTAAATGCTTTCATATCAATCATATTGCCTCCTTTTTAGATATTTCCATTATTTACCATGTTTTACTGTTTGTCAATATTTAACTAAGTCTTAAAACCTCGTAAATATCCATTTTTTTAGCTTTACCGCGAATTGTTACATCTGCAATTTTTATAACATCTACAATATCGCTTACACATGAATATGTTGAGCTGCTGATAAGCATGTTGGTTTTATAGACTTTATTATAACTTTCAATACGGCTTGCAAGATTTACCATATCGCCAATTACTGTGTATTCCAGACGTTTTTCGGAACCGATATTGCCGACAAAGGCTTCGCCCGTGTTAATTCCTATACCGATTTCAATTTTCGGTTTGCCTTCAAAAAGCCATTTGTCCTGAAGCTGGTCAACCTTTTTTAGCATTTCACAAGCACATTTTACGGCATTTTGGGGGTGATTTATGTCCTGAATGGGTTCCCCGAATATTGCCATAACAGCGTCACCTATAAATTTATTGATTACACCGTTGTATTTTGTAATAATAGGTTCAATCTCGGAAAAGTATTCGTTCAGAATAACTGAAACTTCCTCTGCGGTCATTTTTTCACTCATGCTGGTGAAGCCTCTTATATCCGCAAATAAAACAGTTACGTTGGCTTTTTTCCCGCCCAGCCTGATATCATCAATATTCTGCACGACATTTTTCATAATATCCTGTGAAAGATATTTACCCATTGCATTTTTAATTTTTTCTTTATTGCGTCCTTCCAGAATAAATCTGTACGAATATCCGAAAATCATTGTGCTGAGCTGCACGGCGAGAGGTGTAATAACATAGGGTACAAGATTATTTTTAAAGCAGATTATACAGAATACAAAGTAAATTGCAGCAACACCTATTAGTGTAATTAATGACGGAATAAATGACAGAAATCTTATTATTACAAAAGTGAGTATGCTTAATAATATGATTATTGCTATATTCTGCCAATTTGTAAATTTTACCAGATATTCGTTATCTAAAAAGTTATTAAGAATTGTGGCTTGAATATCTACCCCGGGATGGTTTAATGAAATGGAAGTTTCGAGAACATCTTCGACCCCGAGAGCATTTGCACCGACTAAAACAATTTTATTGTTAAATTCGGAAGGGTTTATTATAGGCTTTTTACCGTTGTTCAGAAGTCTATCGGAGTTAATAATATCAATTGCCGAGTAATTTTTATGCGAGAACTCTGAACTCGGCATTAATTTATAAAATTTTATATTATGCTTTATATCACCGTTCTTCTTGAATGCAGGAATTTTCAAACCTGTTTTGTCAACAATTATATGTTTATTTGTAAGAGTGATTTTATCGGTATTGTTTGCAAGAAGATATGCTCTCAGTGCAAGTGAGGGGTAATAATTGTCATTATAACTTATTAAATCGGTAGCTTCCCTTAGAACCCCGTCAATCGGGTTTAAACCGAGATTTACCGAACCGGCATATTTCTGGGCATCAAAATATGCCTGCGGAAACATTGTTAAGCTGTTATATGCACTTAATCTTGAATTATTCTTTGTTCTTTTATCCGATATATCTATAGAGAATTTTTTATTAAAAGCTCTGTCATACTCATTTCCTGCTGTTTGATTTTCATAAGCTGAACTTTGAGCCATGTAGCCGCCGATAAAATTATTTGATTTTTTTACAGTATCGAAGAAAAAATTGTCTGAAGATGCAGGTCTTTCTCTATCAAGGCTGCTGAGTACGGAATCGAATATGACGACTTTTGCGTTGGTGTATTTATTTAAATATTCAAAAATTTCTCCGTACAGAGACCTTGCCCACGGCCATCTGTAGCTGTCAAGCGACTTGTTGTCAATTACTATTAATGATATATCTTTTGAACCTTCTACGGTGGCGGAAGATGAGTTAATTATTGCATCATAAACAGGATTTTCCCAAAAGTTTATTGAAACAAAAGCTATTACTATCACCAAAAATATATGTAATAATATTGATCTTATGAAAAAAGTTTTTCCCTTAAAAATTTTCATATCCCTTATCCCTTTATTTTATGATATAATAAATTTCGAAAAAAGGATAGTTTATGAAAGAAAATTTAATTAATGTTCTCTCAGAGGAGAAAATCTTTCCGATATTGCGGTGCAGCAATGCCCAAACAATGATTGACAGGGCAAAGGCTTTAATTGATGCAGGAATTAAGGTTTTGGAAATTAATGTTGAAAATCCTTCGATTTACAAAGCCGTTGAGGAAATTTCCAAATACGCATTTGTTTGCGCGGGCGGGATTATTACTTCAATGCAGGCGGAAGCAGCTATATTATCGGGTGCAAAAATCCTTTCTTCTCCGATTTTTTCCATGAATCTGGTAAAAATATCAAAAGATAAACAAATTCCTTATATAGCAGGCACTTCTACTGCAAATGAAGCTTATAATGCCTGGAAAGCTCGTATTCCGCTTATTAAAATTTATCCTATAACAGCAATGGGCGGAGCAATGTATATTGAAGATTTATTAAGGCCTATGCCTTTCTTGAATGTTATGCCTCTGGGTAATGTTAAAATTGATGAAATCCGTTCATATATAAATGCGGGAGCTTCCGTCGTAGGAGTTGGAAGAGACCTTTATGACGGATATTCGCTTTCTGAGATTACCGCAAGAGCCAAACGTGTTATCAGTGAACTAAAGGATTAAATATGGACAATAAGTTAGATATAGTTGCTATAGGTGAAAGTTTAATAGAATTGTCCACTAATGCCAAAATGTCCGCATCAGGGTGCTTATATAAATACTACGGTGGTGATGCCTTAGCGACGGCAGTTTCTGCACTTCGTATGGGCTCAAAAGTGGGATTTATAACACGCATCGGAAATGACCCGTTTAAGGATTATTTGCTGGAAAGCTGGGAAAACGAAGGACTTGATATTTCTCAGGTTAAATTAACAAATGAACCGAACGGTTTGTATATAATTGCAAGACCTTCACTTGATGAAAAAGAGGTTGTTTATTACAGAAAAAAAATTGCACCTTCTAAGTTATCAATTGACGATATCAACGAAGATTATATTAAATGTACCGATGTAATATACGCTTCGGGTGTTACTCAATCTCTTTCGGCTTCTGCTGCGGAAGCGGTTGAGTATGCTTATAAGCTGGCAAAAGATAACGGAATATTAACAGCTTACGATCCGAATTATCACTCGATTTTAACGACACCTGATGACGCTAAAGAAGCTTTTTCAAGAGTAAGCAATAACGTGGATATTATGTTTTTAAATACAAAGCATGATTCAATAAATATTCTTGAAATTGACTCACCGGAAAATATTATTAAGAAACTGTGGGATATGGGTATTCAGACTGTTGTTTTAAAAAGCAGCGACAGAAAAGGTTATTACACGGGCTATAACGGTAATATTGTTTTTACGGATTTTTATACATGTGATTATGTTGATACGACATGTTCGGGAGATACCTTTAACGGCGGCTTTTTGCATGCCTTTAACCACGGGTTTACTCCTTTTGAAGCCACAAAATTTGCTTCAATTACCGCTGGACTGCAGGCAAAAGGAATAGGTGCAATTAAATCAATTCCTTATAAAGATGAGGTGTATACGATTTACAGGGGAAATAATGGTTAAAGTCGCAATATCAGGTTATTACGGTTTTAAAAATTTCGGAGATGAGGCGATTTTATCTGTACTCGTTAATCATCTTAAAGAACATGAAAATATTGACATTACGGTTTTTTCGAGTGACACGGAATATACTTCGAAAACTTACTCTGTTAACTCTGTTAAACGTTTTGATTTAAAAAATGTGATAAAAACTATCAGAGAAACTGATGTTTTAATTTCAGGCGGCGGAAGCTTACTGCAGGATGTAACAAGTTTTAAAAGCCTTGTTTATTATTCTTTGGTTATTGCTCTGGGACTTTTGTTTAATAAAAGAGTTATAATATTTGCGCAGGGTATCGGGCCTTTAAAGTCCAGGGCTGCACAATTTATAGTTAAAAACCTTCTGAAACATTGTTCTCTGGTTACTGTAAGAGATGAAAACAGTTTAAATCTTTTAAAAAATTGGAACATTGATGTTAATCTTGTGTGCGACCCTATATACTCTCTTGATATTAAATCCGAAACTAAACAGGATACTGTCGGTGTTCAGCTCAGAGAATTCAAAACCATGAATTATAATCTTTTACATAAACTGGCTTTGTTGATAATTACAAAATTCAATGATAAAAAAATTGAAATTTATTCTTTGCAGCACTCACAGGATTTTGAATTATGTAAAAGGTTTGAAAATATTCTGCGCACGTTTAACCCTGATATAAAAACGGAAATTGTCAGCGATGATATTATTAACAGAATTTCCAAATTAGAATATTTAATCGCAATGCGTTTTCATGCTGTTTTAACCGCTCTGAAATGCGGAATAAAGACTTGCGCTGTTAATTATGATGTTAAAGTTGAAAAGCTCGCTAATGAAGCCGGTATTCCTCTTATTTCCATGGATGCACATGAAAATCTCGAGGAAATTTATGAAAAAATGCAAAATCTCAGCAAAGATGATTTACTGAGATTTGCAAAGAGTAAAAATTTTGACTGGTCTGAATTTGATAAATTATTCTTTATCGCCGAATAATTGTGTGTAAGTTTTTCTGATTGTCGTATCAAATTCGTTGGTTCCCTGTTGTGACATCAAGGCTGACCATTTTTTATATTCATCTGAAGTTATTGTTGCATCTAATGGTTTATCATTTGTTTCATTATCAGTATCAAAAGTTGCCACTGTTGCTGCAAGTTCTTTCCAGTCTGCATATCCGTCGCCGTTAATGTCTATTTTATCAAATGCGGTTTGAGCCATGGCTTTTGCAGCTGCTTTATTTTCATCTGAAGCATCTTTATCTAATTTTGACATTTCGTGTTTAACGAATTCTTCAACTGTAACTTTTCTGTCTTTATTTCCCGAGGTATTATCAATTTCTGCCGCATAAGACTTAGCAACATTACTTACAGCAGCTCTGTACTCATCTGCGCATTTCTTTTCGTCTTTGGGATTAGTGTATTTATCTAAAATATTAAACCTGCTGTCTTTATTTTCAGCCATTTTATCGGTTGCATTATCAAATGCTTTACCCGTTTTGGTTTCCTGATCTTTATCTAAATCACCTGCATATTTTGTGTTTGTTTTTTGTAATTGCTGTTGTTGCTGCAATGATGCCATATTTGATGCAATTTGAGCATTAGATTGAGCTGCAAGATTTAAACCATACTGGTAAGCAAGCATATTTCCGTATGCATTATTTTGCGCATACCCGCATGCAGGGTTAGGAAGCCATGAAAATCCCATAGGATCAGCCATCATCTGCGGTGTGACACCTATACCGTATCCCATGCGAACTCCGCAGCTATAGCCGGCGCGTCCCATAGGAAATATACTTTGGCTGCAGCAGCCGGTCATGCTTTTTAAGGCAATACCTGTCATTGCGGTTCCGGTTAAACCTTTACCGATTTGGGTTAAACTTTGACTTAATCTTTGCATGATACTCAGTTTGGTCATTATACTCTCCGTTAATATATTATATATATAATAAGTATATATAATTTAAAAAATTGCCTTCGGGTTATTTCTAATTCTTATATTCCCTTGCAGGACGGGTATTTTGCAGGTTTTTAATATTTCTTAACAAAAAAGAACCTATTTAAAGGTTCTTTTAAAAACTGCCCTGGGCCAGACTTGAACTGGCACTGGATTTAACTCCAACCGGATTTTAAGTCCGACGCGTCTACCGATTCCGCCACCAGGGCTTATTTAATTGTTATTGCTTAATTTCAGCATTGTTATAGTAACCCAAATATAATTTATTGTCAACAATTTTATTTCAAAGGATATAACTCAAGATAATTCTCGAATTCATCCGCTTTCGAACTTAAATTATTGTTAATACGGGTTAATTCGGCTTTTATTAAGTTTTCATTTTCTAATGATATTTTGCCGAACAAGGGAGGATAAATTATGCTTTTCAAAAACATATTTTTAAATGCTTTTATATCGTTATAATCAGCTAAATCAATAATATCGCTTAAGTCGCAAAGATCGGTAAACAATTCTCCCAGTTGTATTTTAGCTTTAATAACTTTTTTTGCATTGATATATTTTTGAATTTTAACCATATGTGAAAGAATTATTTCATAGTTATTTTTAATTTTAGCTTTCTTTTTGGGAAGCATGCTGTTAAAATAACACATTGTTTGCTTGTAGCCCGACTGTATAAGTTCAAGTCTTTTATTTTCGGCAATATTAAAATCTACCACTACAATATCGCCTGTGTTAAGAACTATATAATCAAATTTATCTTTCTCTGCGTATATATTTGTGATAAATGATGTAGACATTGCTGTCATGCAGCTGTAAACGGCATTTGCATAATCAATTCCCGATATATCATTTGTATCGTAATAACCTTCAAGCCTGAATTCCAATATTCTTTCATCATTAAGAAGAAGATTTTTTGAAAGCTTCCACATCGGCCAGCTTTTTTGTAAATCTCCGTCAACCAGCAGTGTTTTGTTATATTCGATAGGTTTCATAAGTCCCGGCATACAGCAAGATATTCTGACTGCTGAGGCAATTTCATAATCAGGTGTTTCAAATCTTGAAAATTCCTTGCATTCAAAATTTGAAAGATTAGTCGTAATAATTACAAGATTTTTTTCTATATCCTTAAATGTTACTGCCCTGTTGGCACCTTTTTTATATTTATCGCCGTAAAACTTGGATTCTATTAATTCTCTGACCCACTCAAGAAAAACTTCTCCTTTACTCAGGGCAAATATAGGTCCCAGTCCTATTGATATATCTTTAAATAATTCAAAATTAACTTTAAGAAAAATTTCTTTAAGTTCTTGTGCATTGTAACCCACAGCAAGCATTGCGGCAATAATAGAACCTACAGATGAGCCTGCAAGAGTAGACGGATTTATTCCCAGTTCCTCAAGAGCTTTTATTGCTCCTATATATGAAACCCCGCGGATTGCTCCGCCGCCGAACAAACATGTATATTTAAAACTGTTATTCATATTTTAATTATACTACGATTTAAAATTTATACCTGTAGTAAATAGTGTATTTTTATAATAATTTAAATCATCTGCGGGCTGTTTAAATTTCTTATCGGCATCTTCAGACGGTAAAAATACACCGAAATATTTACCTTCATAAACAATCTTCCATTCTTTTGAAGCCTTTAATGCCGCAAATACAGGATACTGCTTTTCAATTATCATTATATCCGGCGGAAAGAATTCAGGTGCCTTTTTCCAGTTAGGATAAACCATAAAAAATTCTTTTAACAGCGGAACCATATAATCATAATATACTTCTTCGTATCTTCCGTCCATAAATATCAAATTGTTCGGGTATAGCTTATATGAAATGTAGCTTCCGTATCCGAAATTTGATAATATATTACCTTTTAAGTTATTTATGCGTATAAATTCAACTTCTTTTACAGGGTACTTGTCCATACCGACGGGCACAGAAAAATCCTTAGCCGCAAATGTGAATAAAGACACGCCAAGGATTAAAATGTATACGGCTTTATCCTTCCATTGCGGGAAGTTAAGTTTTTTAACCAATTCATAAAAGTCTTCGTAAGCAAAGCATAATGACGATATTGCAAAGAACGGAAGTAATTTGACATGGCTTACCGCAAGATAGAGTGTTGTTAATAAAATAATATATTTAACTTTATCAGCTTTTTCATACCATGCTTTTAAAGAATTTATTTTAATATTTTTATAAACACTTATGCCTTCAATTAGAATTATTGCAAACATAAAGAGCTTGAACTCAATTTGTTTAAACATATAAAATTTGGAAAACAACCCCCACCATTCAACGATATAAGGTCTTTGCATCGAATTTGCCATCAAAAGGAATTTTATGTATTCATACCCCCAGGGATTAATCAAAAGTGCTAAACAAGAAATAACAAATGTTAGTATATATTTTAGATAAGATTTTTTATTTAAGAACTCTCCAACGGCGTACATTGCAATGAGCCCCAGCCCCGACACGACACCGCCGTGAACATTGTTCCAGAATATAATTAAAAACGGAATTATAAAAAGCAGTCTGCTGTTTCCTCTGCATACTTTTTCTAAAATATATATAAATATTGTAAAAAGCAGAAAGCTGAACATATGACATCGAATTGGACTGTTTAAGTTTGCCATAACAGCCATCAGTGTAAAAAAATAAAATAATATGTTATAAGGACATTTTTCGGTTCTTAGCTTAATAATACGTGAAGCAGTAAAAAATATTCCGAACATAAGTACGGCTTGCAGTATTATAAGGCTGTACGGGCCGAAAAACTTAAGGAAAAAATAAAATATTACACCGGATCCCCATTCATGATCCCACCAGGTATGCACCGGAGTGTAAGACAGAAAATCACTTTTAAGAACATGACCTCCGTCTATAACGCCCATGCCTGCAATTAATCTTGCCCACAGGTCATAATCAAAATGGGTTGCTGCAGTCGAGAATGCCAGTATCAGCAAAAACAGTGTAATATAAAAAATTAATCCCTTTTTCCCCATAAATATAATTTTAGCATAAAAAAAACGACCGCATGCACGATCGTTTTTTCTGTTATAACTTTTTAATATAATTTAAGCAGCTGCAGACCCTTTAATTTCACGAATTAAATATTCTGCTACCCATTCAAAATCTTTGTTGCATTCAGCTGCTTTTTTCAGATATTTAACGGAAGCGTCGCCAATTCTAATCAATGTCATAGCTACAACACCTCTTTTAATACCTCTTACAACTTGCAATTCGTCTACTAATTGAGGTAAAACTGATGTGCCTATGTTAACTAATTCATTTTCTAATTCATTTTTTGTAGTGTTGTCTGCATTTTCTAATTTTGAAAGAATTTCATTAACTGTTTCCATTATAATTATCTCCATTTATCTAATCTATATTATGATTATAAACTAAAAAATAGCAGAGTTCAGATTTCCTTACATAATCTTTATATGATATAAAGATAAAATAAAAAAAGCAGGATTTTATTCCTGCTTGATGTGTAGTATAGTTAACTTAACTGTATATTTTGAAGGTTCTTTCAATATTTTTATCAATTGCTGTTTTTATTGAGTCGTATTCTGTTTGAAGTGAGTTATGTTCCGTATCTATATTTTTTAACTCTAAATCGTACATTTTGTCTTTATTTTCTATTTTATTCATTGCGGCGTTATATTCTGCTTCAGCTATTGTAATTGCGGCATTATTAGTTTGTTCCGTAATATCGCTGCAGTTTGAATACATTATTGTATTCCAGTTATTTTCCGTATCAACTTGTTCAAGGGTTACCAAACCGCTTTCAAAAGCGAATTGTATCCATTCGGTGCTGGAAGCGAGGCCGTCCTGTAATACCTGATATCCGCCGTTTTGCATACGGTTAAACAGGTTTGTATACCATTGTGCTTTAGCATCGCCGTTTTCGTTATAAGAATCGGTAACTTCGCTTTTATCAATCCAGGCATATTTGGGTTCACCGTATGTATTCATGATGCTGTCGAGAGTTAATACATCGAGAATAGGCTGGAAGTCTTCCTGCTGCTGGGCTGTCATTTGCCCTAATACCCAGGATGTATCAAGCAAGTTAGGGTAATTGCTTTCTCCAACATCTCTGCCGTCAAATAGCAGCTTCGATAACTCAGCTCCCTTACCTACGTAAGCGTCATATATTGATGTATCACCAGTCGCACTTTTAAATTCATTTCTTGTGGGATCCCAGATATTATAAATAGAATTTTTTAAACTGCTGATAATTTCCTTTGCTGTATCTTGCATGGTAGTCAAATCAAGCGGTTGTTGTTCTGTAATTGTATAGCTGCTTGTACTTGCACCGTTAAATGCATTTGGAATACCTGAATAAGTAATTGTCTGCTGTTGTCCGTCAGCATCCGTATAAGGGTATGATATGCTTATTGTACTTCCGCTTGCATTTACTGTTGCTGAAGGTATTACCGTATAACTATCGCTTGCTTCATCATAAGCTGATAAAGACCAGCTTACCGAACCTGAGGAATCAGTGCTTTTAGTTATTGTCCAGATTTTATCGTCTTCGGCAATTGTTCCGTTTGAAGAAGCTCCGAACGTCAATGTTCCGTTAGAAGAATCCCCGCTGAATACTAATGCAGAAGAACCGTCACCATTTTGGTAGACTGTTTCTCCGCTTTTAGCGGCAGAAATTTGTTCAAGCATTTGTGTTATATAATTGTTTGAGGTAGTTGAGCTTGTGCAAAGATTTTTATATCCGTTATTAATATAATTTTCTAAATTAGTTAAGACTGTTGTCATGGCTGCGGTATCGCTTGCACCACTAATGGAACTTTCAATATCATTTAAGGTACCTGTACCGGGATTTAATGTACTTAAATAATTTTCCATGTTTGAAGCTATAGATGCGCACCAGGCAGTGTAGGCTTCATCAAACTCTGTCACAGCTGTAGTATAATTATAATAGTCAACTCCTGCTATTGTGGTTTCGTAACCCGGATGTAGCTTACTACCCTCAATACCTTCATAATAAGCCTGCAACTGTTCTGCAGTCATACCGGAGCTGGCGGTTATCATATTTCCGTTCTCATCTTGTGCACCTGTTGCATACGGAATTGTTCCGTCTGCATTAGCGTATTCATTAAGGTTATCGAAATACGTTGTTGTGTATTCCAAACCGTAATAACCCAGGAATGTGTTTAAGTCGCCGTTTGCAGCTGCAAAGTTTGTAGCATCGGTTTCAGACACAAGAACCTGACCTGACGCATTTGATATTGCATATTGGTTGTTGTAAGGGTTAAATGATGTTAATGCGTTGAATGTTAATTGTTGATAAGTTGAGTTATTATCCGCATCGTAATTGGTAAACATCATTTGAGCATCATTTAAAGCAGCAGTATAAGCTTCACTTACGCGTGAGCTCTGTGTAGCAAGACGCATCTTGTTATTGTTGATAATCTGGGCTCTAAGCTCGTTATCAGACATACGAGATGTTATTGATAATAATCTTGCTTGTCCTGCCGCCATTCCCATAGTCGACGTTTACCTTTCAATTTTCCTTAGTAACTTTCACTATGGTATATCGGATTAATTACGTAATTTCTTTAATAAAATGCTATATAATGTTACAAATATGTTACAATTTTAAAAGTGCTTTTTTTAGATGCTCTAATTTTTTTTCTGATGTGCCTATGCCGCATAGCAGCATTGTTGATATTTCGTTTGTTTTTTCATCTTCAATATTATATTTTTCAAACAGTTCCCGTGATAATTCATAACCGGACATGCCTTCTTTTTTTATAAGCAGTTTAGTTATATCATCTCCGCCGAATTCAACGTTTTTAACTTTATTTTTCATATTTTCCAGTGATGAAATAAGAATATCCAGTTTTTTTCTTCCTTTGGCGGAATTAAGATAATTAATATCAGCCTCAATGCTTGCCAGCAGCGGGTAGGATGGCGAGGTTGTATTAATCATGGAAAGCGAAGCTTCCGCATCTAAATCGCAATTAACATGCAATAAAGCTGTGGGATTAAGCCCTCCTGCGGTTTTGTGCAACGACTGAACGGTAAAATCCGCAATATTTACTGCACTTTGCGGTAACTTATCCGAAAAAGGATAAAGCGCTCCGTGTGCTTCGTCAACTATAAGATAAACATTATTTTTTTCACATACTTTTTTCAAAGATTTTATATCCGACACAATCCCCTCATAAGTAGGCGAAGTTACAATTACGGCTTTTATGCCTTTCATGTCTATTAAATCTGGAGTAGTTTTATCAGGTATACCCCAATTTTCAATAACAGGCAAATCATAGTAAACAGCTTCACATCCTGCTAATTTAACCGCATTTTCATGCGACGGATGGGCATGTCTCCAAATCAGGACTTTATCACCTTTATGAGTACAAGTTAAAACAGAAGCAATTACCCCGCTTGTGGAGCCGTTTGTTAAAAAATAAGTATACTTTGTCTTATAAATTTTTTTCGCGTGTTCTTGCGCTTCTGAAAGGGCTTTTTGCGGATCATGCGTATCGGTTTCGGAAATATCATATTTATAAAATTGTCTAAACTTATTAAATATAAAAAATTTTTGTCCATGAGAAGGTGTCGTGAACAAAAATTTTCTGTTATTTTTTCTGAGTAAATTTATTAAGCTCATTGAGCGGCTGCGCCCCTTCTTTAGTTTAGACTGTACAAGTTTATGCAAATCCGGAGTGGCGGGTGGAGCGGCTATGCTCCCTATTTGTTCTGGATTTCAATACTTCTTTTTGTACAGTATTGCGTTAATGTCATTTTATCTTTGTTGTTGTGGTATTCAAATCTTCCGGAAATCGTATAACCGCCGTTTTCATTCTTTTCAATCCTTATCGGGCTGAACATACATTCAACGCTTTGCTCTTCAGATAAAGGCAAAATTATTCTGTAGTTTCCTTCAATATTAATATTATCTTCTGTTCTGATTTTCATACCGCCGGCAGAGATGTCCAGTGTAGTAATTTTGTGAGTAATATTATCTGCGCTTAAATCAAGTTCATGAACAAACTTTATACGGGTATACTGACGTCTTTGCAAAAATCTGTGTTTTGCAGGATTAGCAATTTTAATTCTTTTCCCTTCAATTGTTTCAGGATAAGAGTCAAAATATAAAGTTCCATGATTAGTCTGCGTATAGAACTCGCAGTAGTTATGCCGCATTATGCCGTCAGGCTCATATTCCAGTTCAATTGTAAAAAATCTGGGTTCAACATCAACTATTGTCCCTTTGTTTGCACATTTAAAATCTGACGGTACAATTGTAATTTTTCTGTCTTTTTCAATTAGTTCTCTCATAATAACCTCATTTTAAGTTTTATTATATGATATTTTTTTTATTTTGTCCAATTTAACTATATTATTAATTATCCTTAATAATTACAAAAAAAATAATCTTTAATCATTTCTTCCAATGTTATCTTAAAGAAAAAATTATATTATGAGTATGTAAATCCTCAACTCTTCTGATTGCTCAGTATTTGCTCCTCAATATATAAGGGGAGCTTTTTTTTGCAAAAAAATGACCGCCTGAGCGGTCACTTTTTTATTCTTTTAAGAACGATTCATAATTTCTCGCCAGCAGGTGTGTTCTTACCTGATTAATCAAGTCGAGCGCAACACCTACCATGATTATTAATGAAGTTGCTCCGATACCCTGCAAAGTCTTAATGTTTGTTACATAACTTGCAAGTGACGGAACAAGTGCAATAATACCAAGTCCCATAGCTCCGATAAACGTTGTTTTTGTTAATATTTTATCAAGAGCTTCAGCAGTAGGTCTGCCAGGTTTTACACCCGGAATTGATGAACCGTATTTCTTTAAGTTGTCTGCAATATCTTTAGGCTGCATATTCGGCATGATTGACGCATAGAAGAATGTTAATGCTACAATCAGCAGGAAATATAAAACATAGTATGTTACACCGTCAGGGCTTAAAACCTGATTTAAGTGAATAACTATATTTTTAACAGCCTCGCTTTTGAAGTTGGCCTGTCCCACTAAACTTAATATAGTTGAAGGGAAAAGCAAAATTGCAATAGCAAAGATAATAGGCATAACACCGCCCGGATTAAGTTTAAACGGAATAAACGAATTCATGCCGCCATACACTTTATTTCCGACCTGTCTTTTAGGGTTTACGATAATAACTTTTCTCACAGCTTCCTGCATTATTACAATGAAAATCATTGCCGCAAAGAAAATAAGAAGTAATACCGCAAGACCCAATTGCATCATAGAATTATTTGCAACAATTTGTGCTGTTCTTGAAGCATAAATCGGAATACCTGACAGGATACCGATAAAGATTATTAACGAACCTCCGTTACCGATACCTTTTTCGGTGATAAGCTCTGAAATCCACATAACAAGAACAGAACCCGCAGTTAATACAACAATTGAGCTTATAAAGAACATTATCGGATTAACGTTAGGTAAAACCGCTCCTGGTAAGTGGTGCAGATAAAGCATGAAGATTAACGACTGAAATACAGCCAATACAACAGTAAAAATACGCGTATACTGTGACAGTTTTCTTCTTCCTGCTTCACCTTCTTCTTTCTGCAGTTTTTCCAGAGAAGGAATTACAACAGAAACAAGCTGAATAATAATTGATGACGTGATGTAAGGCCCGATACCCAATGCAAATATTGATACTTTACCTAAAGCACCGCCTGAAAACAAATCCAAAAATCCGATGATATTGTTTCCCTGTGCAATATTTGCAAATATTTGGTTATTGATACCAAACAAAGGCATCTGTACCCCGAATCTGAATGCGGCAATCATAAGGAAAGTGAAAATTATTTTTTCTTTCAATCCCGAAGCCTGCCACATTGACATTAAGTCATCAGTTGTCGGCATTTTCATTCCTTGTGCCATTATACTAACTCAACCTTTCCGCCTGCTTTTTCAATTTTTTCTTTAGCTGATGGTGTTACATAACAAGCTTTTACGGTAACAGCGTCTTTTAATTCGCCGCTGCCCAAAACTCTTAAACCAACGCAAGACGGATGAACTCTGCCTGCTTCTTTTAATATTTCAAGAGAAACTTCTTTCATACCGTATTGTGCAATTCTGCCTACGTTAATTTCAGCATATTTAAGCTGGTTAATAAGTTTAAAGCCTTTTAATTTCGGCATTTGTCTGTAACCCGGCATCTGTCCGCCTTCAAAACCTCTTTTAGATGAGTTTCCCGAACGTTGTCCTTCACCGTTATGACCGCGGCAAGATGTTTTACCTCTGCCTGATGAACGGCCTCTGCCTACTCTTTTAATTTTATGTGTAGCACCTTCTGCAGGTCTTAAATCTTCTAATGTAATTGTCATTTTATTAATTCCTTTATTTTCTTGTATGATTGCTCGCTTTCACTGTTGCCCGAAGGCTATGCGCAATCAATCAGTCTAGTCAACGATTTGTACTAAGTGAGGTACTTTATTTACCATACCTAAAATAGTTGCACTGTTGTAGTGTTCCACAACCTGATTTTGTTTTTTCAAACCTAAACCTGCAACAACTCTGCGCTGAGCTTCTGAAGCTCCTATTAAGCTTTTTACAAGTTTGATTTTTATTTGTTTTAATTCTGTTTTTGCCATTTTATTAATTCCTTTTTACTTATATTACTAAATTATATCAGATTAAAACAATAACCTGATACGGCTACTTGCGCGGCACTAGTTCAACAATTCAGCCATTGTTAAACCGCGTTTTGCAGCAACTTCGCTGAACGGAGTAAGTGCTTTTAAAGCTTCTAAAGTTGCGTTTGCAGCATTAAGAGGAGCTTTAGAACCTAAAGATTTTGCAAGAATGTTTTCAATACCTGCAAGTTCAAGAACTAAACGAACCGCACCGCCTGCGATAATACCTGTACCTTGAGAAGCCGGTTTAAGCATAACGGCACCTGCACCTGAACGTCCCGTAATCGGGTGAGGAATAGTTGTTTTAAAGATAGGTACGTTGATAAGATTTTTTCTTCCGTCAGCAATAGCTTTTTGGATAGCGATAATAACTTCGGCAGCTTTAGCACATCCAACGCCAACCTGGCCTTTTTTGTTACCAACGATAACAATAGCACGGAAGCTTAATTTTTTACCGCCTTTAACAACTTTAGTTACACGGCTGATTTGAACAACACGTTCAACCCATTCTGATTGAGGTTTTTCTTCAGTTGTTTCAATTTTTTGTTTTTTGCCGCGTCCGCGTCTTTGACCGCGTGCAGATCTTTCTTCAGCAGCATCTTCTGCAGGAGCTTCGGCTTTTTCTTCTACTGTTTGAGCAGAAGCTTCTTCAACTGTCATTTCTTCTTTGTTTTCTAAATCCATTGATTTTACCTTTCATTTTAATTAGTAGTTTTTATAAATATATAGCGAATACACCAAAATTAAAGCTGTTTAAAGCCTATGGTAAAATATTCGCGAGTAACTTTTCTGACAGGATATATAATAACAAAAAAAAGATTACAATGCAAGTGCTTTGTAATCTTTTTGTTTAATTTCTTAATTTTTTTACTTTAAAATATCTTCTAAAGTATTTATCATACAGGATTTGAATTTTTCACATTCTTCTTTGTTTTTCGCTTCAAATCTTAATGTGAAAACAGGTTCGGTATTACTTTGTCTTATTAACGCAAAACCGCCATCGAATACAATTCTCATTCCGTCAAGCGTTATTATTTCTTTAATTTCGGAACCAAACATATTTCTGTTGTTTTCAACGCATTGTTTGAATTTTTCAAGAGTTTCTTTTTTACGCTCGTTCGGGCAGGGAAAACGTACTTCGGGCGACGAACAAACCTCATCAAAAGGTTTCAGCATGTCTGATATTTTGAAGCCTGGATTAGTTTTTTTATGTTTTGAAATAATTTCAATAATTCTGCATCCTGCATAAATGGCATCATCAAATCCGTAATATTTATCTTTAAAGAAAGTATGACCGCTCATTTCTCCTGCAAGAAGCGCATTTGTTTCTTTCATTTTGTCTTTAATATAGCCGTGGCCGGTTTTGCACATAACAGCATTGCCGCCGAGTTTGTTAATCTGATCATAAAGAACTTGAGAGCATTTTACTTCGCTTACAACAGTGGGGCATGTGTTTGTTTTTTTGCAGTCTTCAATTAAATCCATAGCATAAATTAAAAGCAATTTGTCCCCTGTTAAGAATTTTCCGTCCTGATCGACTATGCCTATTCTGTCGCTGTCACCGTCATAGGCTATTCCTATATCTGCTTTATTTTCAATTACAACTTCTTTGAGAGTATCCAATGTCTTTTCTACGCTCGGGTTCGGGTGGTGATTAGGAAAATTTCCGTCTGGCTCCGAAAATAATTCAATAACATCACAGCCAAGTTTTTTGTATAACTCCGGACCTACAACTCCGCCTGTTGCATTCGCGCTGTCAACAACGACTTTTACACCTTCGCCGATTTTCCCGAAGCGGTTTTCCATATCTTTTATGTAATCTGGAATAATGTTATATTCTTCAACTTTTCCGTGCGGAATTGAAGGTTCTTTTGCAAATTCAAACTCTCTAAAGGTACAATCTCTGACTTCTGCAATTTGAGCTTCTGTTAAAGTTCTTTTATTAAAAGTCATTTTTAAACCGTTATACTCTTTCGGGTTATGACTTGCGGTAATAATTGCAGCTGCAATTATGTCATAACCGGGAATTCCTGCAACTTCGGAATAGTAGCCGATTGGTGTCGGGGCAAGACCGAGATGTATAACATTAGCGCCCGTAGAAGTTATACCTTCCGTTAATGCTTTTTCCAATGCGGGAGAATGCAGTCTTGCATCGCGTGTTATTGTAATCCACATTTCATTTTCTTTTTTACCTGATTGCTTTTTCAGCCAATCCACAAAACCGCGGCCTATATTATAAAACAAATCCTCTGTTATATCTTCACCGTAAATGCCTCTTATATCATTTTTTCCGAATGCGTGTTCATATTTTTTCATATTAAGTTCTCCCCTTATCAATTATTGTATAATTATAACATGAAAAAATTTCTTAATAACTTATCAAATAACGAACGGTTTGCCGGCTGGGTATTTATTTTTCCAGCTTTAATCGGGACTTTAATATTTATTATAATCCCCGTAATCTGTTCTTTCGGCTTAAGTTTTGCAAAATGGGATTTGTTAAACCCGATTGAGTTTGCCGGGCTGGCAAACTACAAAGAAATTTTTTCCGAACCTTTGTTCTATAAAATATTATGGAACACCATTGTTTTCGCAGTGAGCACTTCCGTATTCGGGGTAATAATTCCTTTAGTGCTGGCCTGCATATTGAATTCTAAAATAAGAGGAGCGGAATTCTATAAAACAGCGTATTTTTTGCCTTTTATTACACCGATGATAGTTATCGGCGTTGTTTGGGAGTGGATTTTTGATCCGAACATCGGACTTTTAAACCATATATTAAATATTCATATAAATTGGCTTTACGATACTCATTATGCAATGACGGCTCTTATTATTGTTTCTGTGTGGAAATTAATCGGATATAATATGATAATATTTTTATCTTCCTTATCCGGAATATCACAGAGTATGTTTGAGGCGGCAAAAATTGATGGTGCAACACCGTTTCAGACATTTAAATATGTTACTGTACCATTGCTGTCACCGTCAATATTTTTTGTTGTAATAATTACGGCAATAAGCTCATTCCAAATATTTGATTTAATATATTTAATGACGCAGGGCGGTCCTTTAGACAGTACAAACGTTCTTGTTTACGCAATTTACAAGAATGCTTTTGAATATTTCAATGTCGGTAAGGCTTCGGCAATTGCTTATGTCTTATTTAGTATAATACTTGTTTTAACCCTTATTCAATGGAATTTGAGAAAAAAACTTGTTTATAACGAAGCTGATTAGCGGAAAGTTTTTTGATAAAGTTCTGATGTGGGGTCAAAGATCTTTTTCATTATATTGTAAACATTCTCGGTTATATCTCTTGTTCCCATATAGAATAATTCATATCCCCTTTTTTTGGTGTTATCAGGGGAATTTACTTTTACAACAATATGATTTCCCTCGCAAGGGCGTTTAACGTGTCTCCCTGAAATAGCAAAATCACAATTTTTATGTTTATTACAAAAATCTTCAAATGCTTTTAATTCTTCCTTTTTACCGTTTTCAATCGCGTATTTTTTTACTCTTGACCAGGTCGAATTCTTTATAACTCCGCAGAATGCAGTTTTGCAGGGGCTGTTTCCGATTTCCATAAAAACTCCTTTTTGATATTTATAAAACGTATAAATAAATTTTTTGTTAAATTTTTAAAATATGTAACAATGTTGTTAAATAAACTAAAGTTTTTAGCTGATAATGCCGATGTATAAATTGTTATTTATTTTATTACGGAGTGTGTGTCATGTTTGACGATTTGAAAAAAGAAAAAATTGTTGTTGAAATTACTAATCTTGTTGAAAAGGCTGAAAAAACACAGGCAGATATAGATGCATATTGCGAATTTATGAAAGGTGTAATTTTAAATACATCAGGATTAAACTAACAGTGCGATGTAAAAGTTTTAATATAGTATTATATTAAGCTTATGAAAATTGTAATTTTAGGCGGTGTTGCAGCGGGTGCAAAAGCTGCGGCAAAGGCAAGAAGGTTATTGCCTGATGCAAATATAGATTTATATACGGATGATACGCATATTTCTTATTCGGCTTGCGGATTGCCTTATTATATAGAGGGAAATTTTGAAGATTACCGATTACTTTTGGTGCGCTCTCCCGAGGATTTTGAAAAGAAAAATGTTCATATACATCTTAAAAGCAGGGCCATGAAGATTATCCCAGAGGCTAAACAGGTCTTAATACAGGACTTAAATACCCAGCGTGCGTATCTTGTTGATTATGATAAATTAATAATTGCAATTGGCGCGCGTCCTATTATTCCGAAAATTAAAAACGTAAACTTACCCAATATATTCACATTGCGTAAGATAGAGGACGGCATCGCCATTAAGGAAAAGGCATTAAAATCAAAACATGCAACCATTGTAGGTGCTGGCTATATAGGTATGGAAATTCTGGAAGCCCTTGTAAAACAGAACCTAAAAGTGACGATTGTAGAATATGCACCATACGTAATGACAATTTTTGATGAAGATATGTCAAGACTTATAGAAGAACAGTTAAATTCGATAAATGACGGAAGATTTCAGATATTAACATCTGAACTTGTAACCGAGTTTTCGGGTGACATGAATGGCGTGCATACTGTCAGAACAGGAACGGGAAAAGAATTTAGCACAGATTTTGTAGTTTTATGCGCAGGTGTAACTCCTAATGTTGATATTGCAAAAGATGCAGGGATAGATATAGGTTTGACAGGTGCAATTAAAGTAAATGAAAAAATGGAAACTAATATTACCGATATATACGCCTGCGGTGATTGTGTTGAAGAACATCTTGTAGTAAGCGATACAAAAATTTGGATGCCTTTGGGTTCAAATGCCAATAAAGAGGGCAGAACGGCAGCAATTAACGCATGCGGTGGCGATGACAGATTTATAGGAGTTCTGGGATCAGCCGTAACGCGATGTTTAAACTTGACTATGTCTATGACGGGATTAACGGAAAAACGTGCGGCTGCATTGGGATATAAGCCTGTATCGGTTACTGTTACAAAGAATGATAAAGTAGGTTATATGCCTAATGTTAATAACATTACTTTAAAATTGACAGCAGATTATGAAACAGGAAAAATTCTCGGAGCTCAGGCTGTTGGTGCGGGTGATGCTGATAAAAGGATTAACTCACTTGCAGCTGCCTTGCTTGCGGGAATGACTGTTGAAGAATTCTACAATAACGATTTTACTTACGCTCCGCCGTTTTCGCCGACAATAGATCCTTTGCTGAATGCCGCGCAAATTCTTATGAGCAAGGTTAAGCAAAAAGACTAGCAATATATTTTGCTGCACCTTCACCCATTGAAAAACAGCTTGCTTGAACTCTTAAGGCTCCTTGAGCCATAAAGTCCGCCGAAATACATCTTCCGGCAGCAAACAAATTGTCAATATCAGCTGACATCAGGCTTTCAAGCGGCAGAGTGTAATCTTTAACAACCTCAAGCGTAGATGCATCTTTCTTTTCCGAATGAACATCAACGGGATAGTTTGACACAACAACAGGGTGAGCAAATGTTTTTCCGGATTTTACATCATTAATCGTATAAACATACCTGCCCTTTATCCGTCTTGAAACTCTAACCCCCAGCATATCCGCAATATTGGATATATAGGCGTTTTCAAAGCCCGGAAAATAAATTCTGCAGAAATTAGCAAGCCTGAATATATTTTTTCTTGCAAGCTGTAATGCTTTAGACATATTGGAAACTTCAAGAGTTTCGGTGTAATCTATTATTCTCGGGCAGTTAAAAGCTATTGTAGAGGGCATTCCGGCTACCGTAAATATTTGAAAATAATTACGGTCATGGTCTTTAAGTATTCCTTTTTTCACCGCATCTTCAAATAACGGCGCCAGTGCCCATTTTTTATCCTTATCCCACGTATAAGCCGTTGAAAGGTGTATAAAACCGTTAACATCTTCTACAGTAGTAACATTTCTGTCTGTATCATAATTCTTTAACCAGACAGCAAAGTGCGGAACATCAACACCGCCCATCATAAATCTTAAACTTACGGGCTGATTTTCATGTTTTTCTTCTAAAAATTCGCAGCCGCAAAGTTTTCCGATTTCACAATTTCCTGTTGCATCAATTACGTATTTCGCTTCGATAGATACTGATAATTCTTTATTTTGTTTTTCTATCTTCTCGTTATATACTGATAACATTTCTTTAGATATTACAATAGACTTAATCTTATTATTCTCAAGAATTACATCCCTTATATGCGTATCAAAAAAGACTTCCACATTAGCTTTTGCCATTAATGTATCCAAAGCTATTTTTGTAAGCTCAGGATTAAACCATCCGGGGTTGCCTTGATAAGTCGCCTGACCGCCTATTGAGTGTAATTCTTCTATTAAGGCTTTGTAAAAATCCGTATTTATCTGATGTTCACCTGATTTCATTGCAGGCACCACAAGTGCGGAAGTAATTGTTCCGCCTAAATGAATACTTTTTTCAATTAATAAAGTTTTTAATCCGAGAATTCCCGCGTTGTAAGCGGCAGCGCATCCTGCAGTTCCTCCGCCGACAACAATAACATCATACTTATTCATAATTAATATTATACAAATGTTGATATTATCAATGCAAATAATTAAATAATATTACAATCTGTAAGGATAATCTTTCGGGATTTGCCAGCCGTTTGACATAATTTCATAAGTGCAGTATAGGACGGATGCCTTGCAGTCACCTTGCGGGGCACTAATTCTGCCTTTTTCGTAATCTCTGACAAAACAAAAAACATCTCTTCCGGCTTCATTTGGTTTTTGTGCGCCGTTAATATCTATAAATAAATATGAAACGTATGCTGCTTCACCCGCCTCATTAATTGTATTTCTGGGAAAAAAGATAACTGTACCGTCACTAAATTGAAACAAAAGTCTTGAAGAGTTGGTTTCTAGAGCCCATTGTCCTATTCCTGCCCATTTTGTGCCGAAAGTAAGCGGATCTGTACAGTTACTCGGGTATCCGCAGGCTCTGCAGTTATCACAAATTCTTGCTCCGGAGAAATAAGGTTTTAAATAGGTGTTCCAAAATGAATCTACGTTCATATTAGCACCTGTCGGCCAGTCAGACATCATACCGTTATCATTTTCCGAAAGCCTTATGGCATTTGAAATAGTATTATATGCTTTGCTTAATCTTGCAGCAACCACCTTTTTATTATGATTTGAAATCAATGCCGGTATTGTTAATGCCGCAACTACGCCGATTATGCCTAAAGTAATTAAAACTTCTCCAAGCGTGAATGCTTTTTTCATAATAATTCCTTCCTGTAAAGAAATAATAAACAATAATAGTATATATAATCTAATTATTGATAATATATTCTATTATCCTAATATATATTCTAAAAATTGTCAATATAATCAATAATTAGTAAAATTTAACAAGAGGTATGTATGTCAGGACGTGAATTTGTTAAAATTTTACTTGCCAAAGAGTGTATTACACTCAAAGAACTTGCCAAGCTTGCTACTGAAAACAGCAGTAAAAAATACACTCTTGACGGACTTTCTCATAAAATGCGTCTCGGAACTCTCCGTTTTGATGATGCCGAATTTTTCGCAAAACTTCTAGGATATGAAATTGAATTAAGAAAAACAGAAAAAAATATTCAAGATTAAATTATTAATGTAACTAATAGATATATACCTATAATAAATTACTTTTTTAATTTATTCATTTTAATGAATTTAGAACTCGAAATTAAGTCAGAATTTTTCACCTCTTTTTCATGCAAGGCGATTATTGCCTCATTATCAAGGGTTAAATTTTCATCGCGATAAAATATACCTGCTTTTGTTTTCATAAGCCCTAAATCGTATTCTGAGAGTTCATATTTTATAAGGTTTTTATTTTTTACAGCAACAGTGCCTGTAAATTTATTCGCACTTTCCGAAAATATTTTTCCTGCATAAAAACCTGCGTTTATAAATGCATTTCTGACAAGTGCAGAATTAGAATAAGTTAATATCATTCCATTATCGCTTAAATGCTTATATAACTCCTTAAAAAAATCAACGGTCCATAAACATGGGCATTTAACAGGCGTAAATGCATCCAAAAAGATATAATCATATATTTTATCATCACGTTTTACGGCTCGTCTTGCATCATCAATATTCAGGTCAAAATTAAAATCCAATAAATTAAGGCATTTAATGGCTTTTTTATACCCCGAAGATATATGCCTATAATGTATATTATGTAAGAAGGCTTTTAAACACATTAAAGGGTTATCTTTATACCATGAAGCCTTATAAAACTCGAATAAACCGAGCATATATTTGTCAAAGTACTGACGATATTTTTTATTATTTAAAATGTTAATTACTTCGCTGTCAATTTTATCTGCGAGCTTTTCCAGCAATAAAATATTGACTTCTTTTCTTAATTTATACTTTTGCGTAATTTTTTGTGAAAGCATTTTTTGAATTTTATCTTGATGAAATGACAAGTTATTATTTTTTATATTTTTTTTATCAGAAATAAAAAACGGAGATAAGTATGCTAAATTTTTATCGTTGTCTACAGCATGAATATAAATTTTAAACTTTTTGTTATTGGTATATAGCTTTTCGTTATATTTATTATTATTATTTGAACCTCTCGCATCGTTATAGATAAAATCAAGTACATAATTTAATAAACTTTTTGAATTATAACCGATGCCGTAACAAATATCTAAAATTTTTATTTCATTATTTTTTTCTAAAAAATATTTTAAGTTTGACGGCAGAATAAATTTTTCGTATGCTTCCGTCAACGCACCGTATGTTGAATGGTAAATATCGTCTGCGTCAGGTGAAAACAACCCGACAGAACCGTCATTTGTGAAATAAGGAAATAGTTCGTACATATGCTGATTATAGGTTATATTCTTATTATTGGCAAATTTTAATGTTTTTGTTATAATATTTTTATAAAAAAGTTATACAGGGACGATTACTGTCCTAGTGAGGGAATTATGAAAATTAGCGTAAAAGTGCCGGCTACAACGGCGAATTTAGGACCGGGCTTTGACTGTCTGGGGATGGCTTTGCCAATATATAATACCATTACTATAGAAGAAACCGTTTTACCGGGCACCGGAATTGAAATTAATGTAATTAACGATAATGAAACGTCAGATGAACTATTAATGGAACATATTCCTATGGATGAAAACAGCATAATTTATAAGGCTGTTGAACTTTTATATAATTCCATAGGGCAAACTCCGAGTGAATTGAAAATTACGGTTCAATCTCAAATTCCTATTGCAAGGGGGCTGGGAAGCAGTGCATCGGTTATTGTCGGCGGCTTGCTTGCGGCTAATGAACTTTTAGGACATCCTGCGGATGAAGTTGCGCTTCTATCAATAGCTACGGAGGTTGAGGGACATCCTGATAATGTAACTCCTGCTATTGTCGGAGGACTTGTGCTTACGTCCCAGGAAGATGACGGAAGTATTCTATACAGAAAGCTTGACTGGCCTGAAGAATGGAATATTACGGTTTGTATTCCCGATTATGAATTATCTACGGAAATATCACGTTCGGTTCTTCCTAAAGAAGTTCCGATGGAAGATGCCGTGTTTAATGCAAAACGTCTGGGAATGTTCATTCAGGCTGTTAATACAAAAGATGCCGAATTAATGAAATTTGCGCTTCAGGACAGACTTCACCAGCCTTACAGAATGAAACTTGTTCCGGGGCTTGATAAAATTATCGAAAATCTTAAACATGAAGATAATGTACTGGGATGTGTTTTAAGCGGTGCGGGGCCTGCGATTATTGTTATCTCGCAAAAAAATAATCTCGATAGAATAAAATCAATTATAAAAGATACGTGGGAAGATATGAATGTCAAAGTAAATATTATGACTTTACCCGTTGAAAATTCAGGGGCACAAATCATTTCTCACGAATAAAAGATATTAAAAAGAGGTTCCCTTTTCGGGGAACCTCTTATATTTATTAACCGCCTTGTCCGGTGTAATCCGGTGCCATATTTTTTGCACCGTCTTGTTCTTCTTTCTTCTTCGCTTCGTAATCTTGTGTTGCAAGTTTCAGCCTTGATTCCAGATTATCTTTTTGTACCTGCAAATCTTCTTCCAAATCTTTAAGAGGCTGCAACATTGCTTCGCGCTGCATTTCAAACTGGTCTTGCCATACATTTTGTGCCATCATAAATTGCTGCTGTATGGCCTGTGAATTCTGTATATAGGCCTGATATTGCGCCTGCTGCCAAGCCTGCATAGTTGTATCTTTAATACCAACTTGGGCTAATAAAGGCATACCAGAAGACATACCATACATAGAATACTGCATTTGATTTTGCATTTGGGCTCTCATATTACGTTCTTGGGCATTAAACATTTTTTCCATGTCACCAGCTTCTCTGGTAACACGGCGCAAACGGCTCTGGACACCTGTCAGCTCGTATTGTATTTGTCTGACAAGTTTTCCGGCCATTAATTTACCATATGCGCCTGATAGAAAACCCATGTCTATATCCTTTGTGTTTAGTCCTCGTAAATATATAAAGTATATATTCTATTTCAAATTGCTATAATAGATACTTTTGTTAACATTTCGTTACAATAATTTTACCCGACCTTATAAATTGCATAATTTAATTTTTCCTGATAAAATGCTTTTGAAGGAGAACTTATGATTAACAAACGTTTTTGGACAAGTAAAAATTTAATTTTTACGGGATTGGTTATTGTACTGCTTTTGATATTACCTAAAATTGTAGGAATATTAATGCTGTTTTTCGGCGCATACGTTATTGCCTGTGCTTTAAATCCGTATGTTACCAAATTAATGATTAAACTGAAAAATCGTACGGCAGCCTCATCGCTTGTTATATTAAGTTCTGTACTGGGTATCATTGCGCTTTTTATTCCGATTGTATTTGTAGCATATAAGGAAATAAAAACTTTTCTTATTACTTTACCCGAAAAAATTACTGATGTAACAAATTTTCTTCTTCATGCAGAATTTTACGGGCATAAAATACCTGAAATGCTTGACCCGGAAACAATATTAGGTAATTCTTCATCATTTGCGCAAGGATTGGTAAATCAATCATGGAGTTTTACGGTAAGTCTGTTCCAGCTCTTAATGGTATCGGTTGCATTAACGATGATTGTTTACTATATTCTTGTTGATAAAGCTTATTTGAAAAAGAAATTTTTACAATTTTTCCCCCCTGATTTAAAAGATAAAGCAGATGAAATTCTTACCAATATAAGTAATAAAGTCGGCGGTTATGTAAGGGCGCAAATTCTGTCAATGGCGGCAGTAGGTGTTATGATGGCTGTTGTACTTGTTGTGCTTGGAGTTGAATACGCAACACTTCTCGGTTTAATAACAGGTATACTTGATATTGTTCCGATTTTGGGACCGACAATAGCACTCGGCATCATAATTCTTGTTGCTTATCCTGCAGGGCTTTTGAAGATTATTCTTATTATTGTCGGATTTTTACTTGTTCAACAGGTATCAAATTACGTTGTAAGACCTGTTTTATTCGGAAAGTTAATGGAATTGCATCCGCTTATGATATTTCTTGCACTGTTTTTGGCAGAGCAATTTTTAGGCTTCTGGGGTGTTATATTATCTCCGGCTATAGCGGCAACAATATGCGTGCTTATTGACGAATTATATTTGGCCCCCATTAATTTAAAGGCTAAGGAAATCGATGAATAAGTCTGAAAAATATTTATACAGCAGAATAACCGATAAAAACTCCGATTTTGTTATGTGGATGGCTTTTCCGGGGATTTATTCGTTTTCTATGTCGTCATTGGGTTATTTATGGATGTTTAAAACTATTGATGAAATTCAAGGTATAAACATTGAACGAGTATGTTCGGATACGGAAACCACAAAATACAATATAGCTGATGTTAAAGTTTTCGGTTTTTCTTTTTCATTTGATATGGACTTTTTAACGATTTTTTCAATGCTTGAAAAATACCGTCTGCCATTGAAAGCTGCCGAAAGATACGGAATGCCTTTGGTTTTTGCAGGCGGTCCCGTGGTTTCGGCCAACCCTGAACCTTATAAAGAATTTTTTGATTTCTTTATTATCGGCGATGGCGAAGATGTAAATTTACAAGTTATTGAAATTTGTAAAAATAATCAGGATAAAAGTAAAACAGAAATATTAAAAATGCTCTCAGAAGTTGAGGGGGTTTATGTGCCTGTATATCCAAAACAGGTGCAAAAGCTTACTAAAAAACTTACCGAATGCATTTATACTCCTATATTAAGTGAAAATTCTTTTTTCAAAGAAACATTTATTCTTGAAGTTTCGAGAGGCTGCGCAAACCGCTGCGGGTTCTGCCTTGCTTCTTATCTTAATCTGCCGTTAAGATGTGTGCCTTATGATGAATTAATAAAAACAATTGATTTAGGTTTAAGCAATACTGATAAAATAGCGCTTTTAGGGGCTCAAATAAGTGCTCATCCGCATTTTCACGATATTTGCAAATATATTTACGAAAAAATTCAAAACGGTCAAAATATTGAAATGAGCGTATCTTCGTTAAGGGTTGACGCAATTACTCCTGATGTCGTAAAAACGCTTGTTGCGGCAGGGCAAAAAAATTCCACACTTGCAATTGAAGCTGGAAGTGACAGACTTAGACGTGTTATTAATAAAAATTTGACCGAAGAACAGATTTTTAATGCAGTAAAAATTGCGCATGCTAACGGATTAAAAGGGCTTAAATTCTACGGAATGATAGGTCTGCCTACAGAAACACAGGACGATTTAATGGAAATTAGCAAACTTGCCGAAAGATTAAAAAAAGAAAATAAAGGTTTTGATATATCTTTCGGATTTTCAAGTTTTGTCCCGAAGCCAAACACTCCGTTCCAATGGTGCGGACGGGAGAATACAAAATCGCTTGAAGAGAAAAGCTATTTTCTAAAAAAGGAGTTACACAAACTGGGAATAACTGCTCATGTATCAAGTATCAAATGGGATTACTGGCAGGCTGTCCTATCACGCGGAGATGCCTCTTTAAACGACTTTGTTCTGGATGTATACAAAAACGGAGGCAAACTGGGAGCATTTAAAGCTGCCGCGAAAAAACTCAATATAAATGCAGAAAGCTTTGCAACAGAAAATTACTCTTTTGATAAAATGCTTCCTTGGGATTTTATAAAAATCACTCCTGGTAAAGACTTTTTAATAAAAGAAAATCAGAGGCTTATTATGCAACAGGAGTATAGTCAGAATAAACAAGACTTGACCATTTTTCATAATAACTGATCTGTGTTGCGCTTCCCGACTTAATATATATTCTGTGCAGCGAACTGTGAGGTATATTCAAAGCTGAGATAATTGCCGCTTTTATTATATCTTTATGAGTAACAATAATAATTCTGCTGCCGAGATTTTCATCAATTATTTTGTTGAGTGATATATTCACTCTGTTTATAAAATCAGTTACGCTCTCTGCATCTTCAGGAACCGCAATTTCAGGACAATTTATTAATTTTTCCATGGCATCAGGCGTTTTTTCATATACCTGTTCATATGTCAAACCGTTAAAACTTCCGCATTTTCTCGGGTGCAGTTCTTCAACGACTTCATAGTCTTGTTTAAATAATTTTGCAATCATTGCTGCGGATTGTTTTGAGCGTAAAGCAGGTGATGTAAAAATTTTATCATTTTTAATTCCGCGCTTTTTCAAAAATTCGCATATACGCTCTATCTCTTCCTGCCCCGCATCATTAAGAGGGGGATAAACTTCAGAATCGGTAAATCTGTCATCTTCACTGTATATTGTCGCACCGTTGCATATAAAAGTTATTTTACATTTTCTGTCAAAATACATATTTTTTCCTTTTTACTTTATTATAACATTATTTTGTTGTATAATCAAGAAAAAGGAGATTATTATGCGCGGAAAAGCTTTTAAATTCGGGGATAACATTTCAACAGACCACATTGCACCGGGAAGATTATTTCATCTTCGTTCAAACCTCTCTGAATTTGCAAAGCACGTACTTGAAGACGCAGATCCGAATTTTGCGGCTTCTATGAAAAAAGGGGATTTTGTAGTCGCAGGTTCAAATTTCGGCCTCGGCTCATCGCGCGAACATGCTCCGCAAATTATTAAAATAGCAGGTGTGGGGGCAGTTATAGCAAAGTCTTTTGCTCGAATTTTTTACAGAAATGCAATAAATATAGGTTTGCTTGCAATTGAATGTGATACGGATTCAATTGATGCGGGTGATGAACTGGAACTCGATATAGAAAAAGGAATATTGAAAAATCTTACAAACGGCACAATCGTTCAAATTGAACCGCTGCCGCCTGTTATGATTAAGCTGCTGCAAGACGGCGGGTTGGTCGAACATATTAAGAAAAACGGCGACTTTAAACTAACCGATTAATTACCAGTTAACCATATCATTAATCATTTTAACAGCTTGTCCCGAATTTTTGCTCTTTAATCTGATGTATTGGGATTCAGACGGGTTAATAATGCACAGTGTCCTGCCGCAATATTTTAAAAATTCGGCAAGAGATGTATAATCAGCGGCTTTTTGCCTTACGGCATTACATTCTTCAAAGCTGTCACAAATTTTTGAAGGGCCAATGTCACCTGTACGCATACCGTTAAATTCATTTTCCGTATAGGCGTAAAGCTCGTAACGCTGCGCTTTGGTCTTGGTGCTCAGATAATTTTTTACCGAATAATGAAAATCACTTTGCAAGTTATTGTATGTATAAAATACGACTTTTTTATTTGAATAAAAAATTTGTTTCCATGCACCGGAAGATGCAACGCCGCGAAGCACAGCCTCCGGAATTAACATCGTATGATAGCCTTTATAACCTGAAATTCGTCTGCCGCGTGACGAATTTGTATTAAACAAGTTACTTTTTCCGCTGTTTTTCGAAGCTGATTTTGTTAAATTATAAGCAGCTTTATTATAAGCTTCCTGAAAATCAGCAGCTGAAAAACCTTTTATAAATCCCGTAAAATAGGCAGCAGCCAATAGTATTACAATACAAACCAAAAAACTTCCGGCTTCAAATAGTTTATTTTTAATCTCTTTCTTCATAGGTCAATTATATAGCATTATTAACATATTTGCAAGATTTATTGACAAGTTTTTATGCGTGTAGTTTAATAAAATTACACTATTAGCCGAAATTTTCGTGCTGAATGTTCGGTGAGTGAGGCAAAAATAGGACGTAGGGGCAGGCTTGGCCTTCCGGCAGTCCCGTCATAACCGGAATGCGTAAGGGTTTCAGGATATGATTTTGCCGATGCAGTTACTAAATAAAGGAGAAAAAAATGCCTACAATTAACCAGCTTGTTCGCAGAGAACGTAAAAAGCTAATTGACAAAACAAAATCTCCCGCATTGATGGATTGTCCTCAAAGACGCGGAGTAT
Source organism: Candidatus Gastranaerophilales bacterium (assembly GCA_944324305.1). GTDB lineage: Bacteria > Cyanobacteriota > Vampirovibrionia > Gastranaerophilales > Gastranaerophilaceae > Stercorousia. The sequence continues at coordinate 132,187 of CALUVV010000003.1, read as the reverse complement.
GTACAAGGGTTTACACTACAACCCCTAAAAAACCTAACTCGGCTTTAAGAAAAGTTGCAAGGGTAAGATTAACTAACGGATTTGAAGTTACTTCATATATTCCGGGTATCGGCCACAACCTTCAGGAACACAGTGTTGTTCTTATCAGAGGCGGAAGGGTTAAAGACCTTCCCGGTGTAAGATATCACATCGTAAGAGGTACTCTCGATACTGCAGGTGTTGCTAACCGCGCTCAAAGCAGATCTAAATACGGTGCCAAGAAAAATGCTAAAGGAGGTAAGAAATAATGTCCAGACGTTCTAAACCCGCTAAAAGAATACCTTTAGCAGATCCGGTATATAACAGCGTTGATATTTCTAAATTTATTAACAGAATTATGAGACGCGGTAAAAAATCTCTTGCTGAAAAAATCTTCTATGCAACTTTATTGAAAATAGAAGAAAGAACAGGAGAAAAAGCTCTTGAAATCTTCCAAAAGGCTATGACAAACGCAACTCCGCTACTCGAAGTTAAAGCAAGACGTATCGGCGGTTCAACTTATCAGGTGCCTATTGAAGTTAAAGCAGACAGAGGTTTTGCACTTGCTTCTTCATGGCTTATTGAAGCAGCTAAGAAACGCGGCGGTAAATCATTCATTGACAAATTAACAAACGAATTGATTGATGCTTCTAACGGTTCTGGTGCAGCTTGCAAAAAACGTGAAGATACTCATAAAATGGCTGAAGCTAACAAGGCTTTTGCTCATTACAGATATTAATTTGTTTTTCAAAAACAAAAAAAAGAACTCCGATATCAAAACGGGGTTCTTTTTTTATTATTTAAGTTTATCAAGAAGCTCTAAATCGTCCTTTGGATTTGTGATTGCGTGAATTCCGAAAAGTTTATTAAATGCTCTTAAAACAGCCGGATTGATAACTGTAGGAGGGCAGTCGGAAAGAAAAATATTTTTTGCCCCTTTATTTTTAAGATTTATTATATTAGACAACGAATTAACATCGCACTTCGTCAGGAAAAAGGCTAATTTATCAGATGTTATCGGTATTTTATTTAAGATTTTATGCAGGGCGCTGTATATAAGCGCATAATCATTTCCGAGGTTTACAGCCAGCACATTATCCATTTCAGGGTTATACGAAAATGATATTGCTCTGCTGTTTTTCGGCATGATAGAAAAGAATTTTTTGAAGTAATCTTTTTGATTCATAGATAAAGCTGAATGTCCGATAATAAATATTTTATCGGGATTTGAATTAATAATATTATCAATTGCCTCTTCAAATTTGTTCTCATCATATCCCACGGCAACAGAATTTCTTTCCTGTCCTTTAGCAAATCCTTTAGCCTGTCTTGCAGATTCCATGAGAGGAGTAAAATCATCATTATCAAGTTTAACAACACCTTTAGGGGCAATATCATCGGTCGTAAATAGCCTGCCGCGGTAAAGATATTCTATATTCTGGGCTTCATTCTTAGTCAGAAGGATTGCACCCGGGAAGGTTGCGAAATCTAAAATAGTATTAAAGGTGCCTGTTCCGAAATGACCTATTAAATTTTTTGAATTTTTAAAATACGGAAAAGCATGTGCTACAATAAGGTTTCCGTTTGTATAAACATCTATATCCTTACCTTCCGCAGCTTCCAATACCCTGCGTAAATCTTCGAGATTTGAGCCTGATACCATAACAGCTTTGTTCGGCCTTGTCGAAAGAGATACCTCTGTTTTTTCTATGTTTCCGTATTTTTGCGTCTGTGAAGCATTAATTAAATACAGCAGCTCAACATCATACCTGGCAAGAGTTTCTGTAGCGCTTTTGATTTTTTCGGACTGAACTCTGTGAGCGTTAAAAAGATTTAAGGCTTTTAAAACCTCATCCGAAGCCTCATCACATTTTTGATTAAGTTCATATAAACTTATCAGATTAACACATACACTTTTAATAACGCCTGACAGAATTTCCGCGGAATATTTTTTATCAAAATTAAATTTTTTATACTTATGAATAAATTCTCTGTCACCTCTTTTTAAAATACCTGAAAGGCTTGTCTTTGGTGAAAACTTCATAAGATTTTTTAAATCATCGCACTGTACGCCTTTTTCTTTACAGGTTTTTAAATATTCTTTTCTGCATTTCACAAGATTAATGTATTGTTTTGAAAAAGCATCCAAAATTTGAGCTTCCGAAAGATCTTTTGCAGCATCAATTAAGGCTATTTCTGAGATTACGTCAAAAATAACATCTTCTTTGCATATATCAAATTCTTTTAATTTAATAAGATAATATGCAATCTGGCGCAGGAGAATAAACATAACTTCCTGCATTGATGATATATTCGGAGATATCGAGCAGGCTCCTCGTGAGATACAATCATTATATTCAAAACCGTTTGTTGAATTATAAAACATATTAACCCTTATTTCTTACGTAATCAATAATGTCATCAGATTCGTACATGGAAATATTGTTTTCCTTGTCATCAAGAAACGGAACCTGTCTTTGCCCGCCTATTTTCATAAGCATATTTAAGTTTTCAGGATCAGTGATATCCTTTTTGTTGTACTTAATTCCGTGTTTGTCAAAATATTCCATAACTTTTACGGAATAAGGGCAGGTTTCCAAAATATACAAATCTAACATAACTTTCTCCTTTTTTTCATATTATAAACCATCATTTTAAATATAAATTGCCTTACAAGCCAATAAATCATATTACACAATTGCATAAGAATGTTTTTTATATTAAACTTTATTGTATGAAAAATATATTATTTGTATTTGGCACACGCCCTGAGGTTATTAAGCTTGCTCCCGTAATTTTGGAGTTAAAAAAACATCCTGATAAATATAACGTTATTATTTGCAATACTGAACAGCAAAAAGAACTTTCAAATCAAACACTTGCATATTTCGGTCTGGAAGCGGATTTAAATTTGGATTGCATGAAACCTAATCAATCTCTTTCAGAAGTTCAAACACGTATTCTTAATGCTCTTGATAAAGTATTTAATGAAAATAATATTGATGCAACAATTGTACAAGGTGATACAATGACCGTGCTTTGCGGTGCACTTGCAAGTTTTTACAGAAAAATACCCGTGTATCATGTTGAAGCGGGTTTGCGCTCTTATGATATTTACGAACCGTTTCCCGAAGAAGTTATGCGCCAGATGACATCACGTGTTGCGGCTCTCAATTTTGCGCCGACTGAAAAAAACAGACAGGCATTATTAAAAGAAAATATATCGGATGATAAAATTTTCGTAGTAGGAAATACTGTTATTGATGCCTTATTTTGCCTGTCTGACAGAACATTGGACAGTGCAAGATTATATTTTGACAATGCAGGTATAAAAGTTGATGACAAATTAGTTTTAATAACAGCCCACAGACGTGAAAACCATGGTGAAAGGATTGACAGAATTCTGGATGCAATAGAACATCTGGTAAAAGAATATAAAGACCACACCTTTGTTATTCCTGTTCACCCGAACCCCAACGTAAAAGATAAAATTCATTCACGGTTAAGAGGTTATTCTAACGTAAAATTATTGAAACCGCTGGATTACCCTTATCTGGTCTACCTGATGAAGAATGCCAAATTAATCCTTACGGATTCGGGGGGAATTCAGGAAGAAGCACCGTCATTCGGCTGCCCGACACTTGTAATGCGTTATGAAACAGAACGTCAGGAAGGTATTGATGCAGGTGTTTCAATTCTGGTCGGTGCAGATTATGATAAAATTGTTTCACACAGTGAAGAAGTTCTGTCTAAAACCCGTGAAGAAACAAGATTAAAGGCGCAAAATCCATATGGCGACGGAACATCATCTAAAAAAATAGAAGAGATAATTAGTAAATATTAAAAAAATCCGCTTATTAAAAGCGGATTTTTTATACTTGCGAATAATGTCTTAAAGTTTCACCTTTTAGAACATGCTTTTTATAGCTTTTTAATTTATATCCCATGCTCGGCATAGCTGCAACTTCTTTTTGGAAATTGCGGTATAAAGCTTTTTCGCGTTCTTTAATAATTTCGTTAATATCCTTTTTGGCAGGTTTAGGACTGATATTTTTCGCAGAACGCATTACGAGCAGCAATATAGCTATTGAAATAATGCTCCATACAATCCTTTCTTCTCCTGATGCATCGCTTACAGTGACAGGAGCCGAGTTAGGTGTATCAAAAACAATATCAGCCTTAGAAATACCGGGGGCTTCTATATAAACTTTAAGGTCATTATTCCCGTCATTTTGTATTATCAAACCGCTTACATTTGAAGCATTTTTATAAAGAGTATTAATATCCGGTGATTGTGAAATCCCTTTTAAAGTAAGTATTACTTTATCAGGGGCTTCAACTTCTCTTTTTACTTTTGCAACTTCATCCGAACGTAATATAACGGATGTTTCTCCGTCATTATTCTCTATAACAACGGAATTGAGGTAATTCTCTCCCGCAAAAGCTGCAAGTCCCGTAAATATAATTAATGTAAGTAAAATCTTTTTCAACATATCCTATTTAATCCTTTACACATACACAATACTTTATATTACGGAAATTCGCATCAATCAGGGGTTTTAAGTATATAAACCATTAGATTGATATCTTTTATTAAGTATTGTAACAAAAGAAACACATGCCGAAATCCGATAAAAAAATATTTTTTTATATAAATGTAAGACACGAGATATTAATAGGAGCAGATAATGAATAACATAGCATCTAAATCATCTGAAGCAAGAACTAATAATATCAGAAGCAGCAAACCTGCAGAATCAATTGAAACAGCAGGTTCATTAGCAATGAATCGGTTTCATAGTCTTTTCGAAACAAAAGTTTATGATGTGTTTTCAACAAGCAATCCGTTTGCGGTTGATTACTCTCAATATACAGATTCAGGAGAAACAGTAGCATATACGGGAGGATTTTTAAGCAGTTTTTCTAATGCAGTTTCAACATTAACTTCAAGCGGAAGTTTTTCTGACGGCGGTTCATTCTCCGGCGCATCGTGCGGTTTTTCCGGCGGCTCTTGCGGAGCATCTTCAGGAGGATTTACTTCTGTCTGCTAATATAGAATTTTGAAAATAAAGAAAAAAGAAATACATTGATTGACGGTTACAAAAACCGTCTTTTTTATTTATAAACTGAATATATATGCAGAAAAAATATTACACATATATCATTTTAACTGAAAAGAATACTTTATACTGCGGCTACACCGATGATGTAGAAAAACGTTTTCAGGCACATCTGGAAGGTAAAGGAGCCAAATATACACGTGCAAACAAACCTATTAAAATAGTATACCAAAAAGAATTTGGTTCTAAATCAGAAGCTATGAAGGAAGAAGCAAGAATTAAAAAGCTTACGCATCGTGAAAAGCTTGCACTGCTAGAGAATATCAATTTGCCTCATTAGCAGATTGTTTTGCTTTTTGCTTTTCTTCCTTTTTACGCTGTTTTTCCAGACGCTTTAATTCTTTAGCTTTCTGTTTTTCGAGCTGCTGTTGTTTTTTAGCTTCTTGTTCGGCTTTGACTTCCTTATACTTAATTAAGATTTCATCGCCGGATGTGGAGCCCTGTATCCTGCGGCGTAAATTGTAGTCTTTCTGAGCTTCTTTAAATTCAGCATTCATCTCTTTAATTTTAGCTTTATAAGACTGCTCAAGAGCTTTAACTTCCGCTTTATCTTCTTTTTTCTTTTGTTTAGCTTTTTCTTTTTCAATACGCTTGAGCTGTTTTCCCTCTTTTTCAGTAATTGAAGGGGAAACAACGCCGTCTTTTACAAGCTTGTAACCATTCATGCTTATTTGGACTTCCGAATTAGTAAAAGTCACAAGTCGTGATTGCTCCCCTTTCGAACTTACGGTCCAGGTACCGAGGTTAACAGGGGTGCTGCCAGTATATGCAACGGCGTTTACAATAACCCAATCAGGGTTATCTGCCGCAAATCCAAGCGGATAAATATCCCATCTTTTATCTTCAAGATCAAGCCCTTTATTTTCTTTCCAGTAATAAGCTACGGCATCTCTTACTTCAATAAGCCTGTACGAAACGCCTGTAGAAAAATCATAAACAATAGGAGTTGTCTGCCATATACCGTCTTTTGTGTTACCGATTTTTTCTTTAACAAGAAGTTTGGCACCGTCAGCCGAAAAATCAACAGGGGTTAAAGTTCTGAAAGTATAATAGTTATCATTTGCCTTATCAGTTGATAAAATCGGATCCGAAAGTTTATGAATAGTGTTTGCAGTTAAAATTTTATCCATGTTTGATTTTGCTTCTTCAAGATTAATGACAAACAAATCACAAGCTGTTGACCCGCTGTTAGGATAGTAGTAAACAGCTGGATAAACTAATTTTGTAAAGTCCGGTGAAACAATCCCCTGAGCATTCTGCTGGCGTTTTTCATAAAATGTTTTGGTAAGAGTAATTTCAGGACTGCCGGGGGGATTATTGTATCTGACAATTTTATAAGCAGGCTGAGGAACATAAATCATATCAGCAGGCGTCGGCACTTTAGGAATATCAATTTCCTCTGTCATTCTGTCTTTGGGAGCTGAAAGGAGTTCATATTCCTCAACGGTCATGTAACCTGAAGGGTTTCTTTCCAGTTTGGCACGTTTAAATTTTTCCTTTTCTTCTCTCTTATTAACATTATGAATGTATTTAGCCTCTTTTTTAGTCATATCCTTATCTATATGAGGAACAGGTATTTCGTCTCCCCACTGGATATAAGCACAAAAAGCCGCGGCAATTCCGAGAAGCGCATAAATCATATTATACCAAACCCTCTTTCATAGCCATGGAAATAGCTTTTGAACGGGTATTTACATAAAGCTTCTGCAAAATACTGTGAACATGTGTTTTAGTTGTAGAAATAGTTATAACAAGTTTTTCAGCAATCTGCGGATTAGTTAAACCATCAACAATCAAGGCAAGAACTTCCATTTCGCGTTCAGTAAGCCCGTAAAGATTTTTACCGAGTTTATAGTTTATTTCTCCCCGTTTTTCGGTAACTGCGGAACCGCGCCTTATATTTGTTAAAACAACCTTTGCAATTGCGGGATCGAGCCATCCTGCACCTTCAGAAACAGCAATTACGGCTGATACAGTCTGCTCGGAAGTTGCCCCTTTTGTAATATAACCGTCAGCACCTGCCTGAAAAGAATCAAAAATATCATCTTCACTTTCGCGGGAAGTATACATTAAAACCTTGATATCGGGATTTGAGGCTTTAATTCTCTTTGTAGCTTCAATACCGTCAATAGTAGGCAATCCTATATCCATAACAACGACGTCAGGCATGATTTCCAAAGCATTATCAACACCTTCCTGACCGTCAGCGCACATCCCCGCAATTTCAATATTGGGATTATTGCCGAGTATAACCGAGAGCCCCATACGGGCCATATCATGGTCTTCAACTATAAGAACTCTGATATTTTTAGCCATTAGAAACCTGTCTTTCTTTAACTTTAGCATCCGTAACCACATCAGTTAACAGGAATGAAAATTCACTGCCTTTATCAACTTTACTGTCAACCCAAATTTTGCCGTTATGGGCTTCTATAATTTGTCTGGAGAGATACAGTCCGAGCCCTGTTCCCGTAGAACGTTTTCTCGCCGTGCCTTGAGAAAATCTCTTAAATAAGTTCGGAATATCAGCCTGCGGAATACCGTTTCCGTTGTCTGTTACCGAAAATATAAAATCACCGTTTTGAGCCTTTGCAAGAACGCTGATTTCCCCGCCTTTATTGGTATAGTTTAAAGCATTCCCGCAAAGATTTGTAATTACACGTTTAATTTCAGCTCTGTCAGCCGTAATATGAAGGTTGTCCGGAAGTTCAAAGATAACTTCAAACTTAAGATTTTTTTTAGCCGCAAGAGGTTTCAATTCGGAATAACACTGTTCAACCAGATCTTTAACAGGAAAAGCAGTTTTGCAAAGTGTTAACTTTCCGCTTTCAAATCTGTATACTTCAAGCAGTGCATTAACAAGGCCGAGCAAATCCTCGTTACTCTGAAGCATTGTAGATAAAAGAACTTTTTGCTTTTCGTCAAGCTCTCCAATAGCTCCTTCGAGGAAAAATTTTAAAGTTTGAATAGCGGCAAGCAAAGGTGTTCTCATATCATGGGTAAGAGTTGCTATAAAATCATCTCTCAGACGTTCCGTTTCTTTTTGAACGCTGACATCTCTAATAACACCTACAAACTTATCAAATTTATTTTCGTCTCCCGATATAGCTGCAAAGCTTATTTCTACCGGTGTATGAATTCCGCTTAATGAATTAACGATAAAATAATCTCTCAGAAGAATTTCCGAATTTTCTTCGCCTAACCCGAAAATTTCACCTGATTTATTATTTTTTGAAGAATTAAATTCTTTAACATTGGAATACGCAATTTCCTGAAATTTCTTTTTACAAAGAGCAGCATCAGAAAGACCTGCCATGTTCTCACAGGCAGGGTTAACCTGTTCGATATGTCCTTCGCCGTCGACAATTATTATACCGTCCGCACAATAATTGATTATTCCGGATAATTTTTTATTTGCTTCAGAAAGATCAGCCGTACGCTCAGCAACAATTTTTTCCAAATTAGTCGAATATTCCTGAAGTTTTAATTTAGCTTGTTCAAGCTCATTAATCTTATTTCTCAAATTTTCGAGAAGATGGCTTCTTTCAATACCGTTTCGGATATTCATCATCAAATCATCATTATCCCATGGTTTTTCGATATATTTGTATAAACCTATCTCATTAATTGCCTTAATGGCGTTTTCTTTATCGGCATATCCCGTTAAAAGTATCATACTGACTTCGGGATGAAGTTTTTTGGCTTCCGTTAGAAACTGCAAACCGTTCATCTCAGGCATAATAAAATCCGAGATTATCAAATCGGGAGTATTTTGTCTTAAAAAATCAACCGCATCTTTAGGGCTGTTAAATAAATGTATATCAGAATATCCCTCAACTTTAAACAATGTTTTAAAAGCTGAGGTAACCATTTTTTCATCATCAACTACTACAATTTTACCGTTATTCATACTTATATAATAAGCTATTTTTGTTATACAGACAAATTGTTTACAAATTCGAAATAATTCATTACATATTGACAAAATCTCCTCAATAATAAATAATTAAAAAAAAGGAGGCAAAAATGATTGATACGAAAGCTTTAAGAATTGCCCCCCCCCCGCAAGGGTAGCTCGGGGCAAAGGTTTTAGGGGATTTACTTTAGCTGAGGTTTTGGTTACTTTAGGGATTATAGGTGTAGTGTCTGCTATGACTGTGCCGTCTTTGATACAAAACCATCAAAGAAAAACTTATGTTACCCAGCTGCATAAAACATACAATGAAATTCAGCAGGCATTTATGCAGGAAATGACAGAGAAAAACGCAATTAATTTAAGGGAAGCAGGACTTACCGATACAAATAAAATTGATGAATTCATAAGCAGACATTTTAAAGTTGTACAGGCCTGCCCTGAGCATAAGCATTGTACAAGTATAGATTATAAAAATATAAACGGAACAACGATTAACAATAATACAAACTTATATTGGAATAACGGCGCGTGTGCAATAATAGCAAGCGGCGCTGAAATATGTATCGATACCGTCAGCGACAGAACTTATTCGTACGGCGGGTATTCTGCCGGCTGGGGAATATCATTTATTGATATTAACGGAAGCAAGGGACCGAATATATTAGGACGTGATGCGTTTTTAATGATAAACTGGGATGACGGAGTTCTTGACACGGTTAATGCAAGCCCTGCCTGCAGAACTAAAGGGGTTTGTGACGGAGAATCTCTTGAAGCAATCAGAAACGCAGCAGGTAAAGCTTGTGAAGCTACAGCAACATTTACAGATAACCAATGTTTCGGAAAACTTTTGAACAATAATTGGGAAATGAATTATTAAAAAAAAGAGGGAAATTAATTTCCCTCTTTTTTATATTTTGTAAGAATGGGCTTTATATTGTCTTTCACCCATCTCTTTATCAAGATGATATAAAGATGTACATTCATCACCGAACATTTTAAGTTTTTTAATTACATCCAAAGCATTAGCTTCTTCTTCAACCTGTTCGGAAATATACCAGTTTATAAAATGCCGTGTTGCCAAATCGCATTCATCTTCACTCATAGAAGCTACACAATTAATGCTTTCGGTAACATATTTTTCATGTTCGTAAATTTTCTCAAATACCTGTAACGGATTTTCGAAAGCTCTGTCAGGAGCATCAATTTGAGTAAGATTAACAATACCGTCACGTTCGATTATATAATCAAATAAAATCATTCCGTGATCGACTTCCTCTCTTGCCTGTACTTTGGTCCAATTCGAAAAACCATACAGACCAATCTCGTCAAAAAAAGCAGACATAGCAAGATATAAATAAGCCGAATAAAATTCTTTGTTAATTTGTGCGTTAAGAACATCTTGAACCTTCTCGTTAATCACTTTCGCCCTCCCACAAGCCGTGCAAATTACAAAATTCTCTTGCAAGAGTTTTTCCTAACTTCTGCTGTAAGAGCATTTTGGGTTCTTCGCCGGGATGTAAATATTGTAATTGTACATGGTTTTTATCTTCGGAAATTGTTTCGATAAACATAATATAATGGTCATCATTCATCGGATGCAACACTTCGCCAACTCGGACTTCATCACCGCCGTCTTCTCGTTTGACGAATACGGGAATATGCTTTTCTAACATAGCTTCTTCTTCATTTTTGCCGTCTAATTTATGCATGGGCTGCCCGCAGCAAACCAATTCTCCGCCGCCTGCGAGAATGACTTCAACAAGATTTCCACAGATTTCGCATCTGTAAAGATCGAGCCGTTCAATCATACGTATCTCCTTTCATTGTCTAAAATATACTTAAATGTTATTTAAAACAATTACGCAAGTGGTTAATTCGTGATATTTTAAAAGAGTAAATTTTATAATTCCGAATTTTTTATATTATCGGGAATATCTTTTTCTATTTCAGATAAAAGCGAAGAAACAGACCAATTAAGAGCAGCAGCAAATTTTTTTAATGTAATAATATTGGCAATTCTTGAACCGTTTTCAAGACGGCTTAAAGTCGCACAGGGGATATCGGCTTCATAGGCAAAAAGCCTCAAACTTTTTTGTGCAGAATGAATCCTTATATTTTTAAGGCTTTTACCGAATGCAGTCAAATATTCTTTTGTAAAATTGTTATCTGACATTAATACTCCAGCTTGACATAATTGAATTATATCCATATAATTTTATTATCCATTTCCATATGGAAACACAATTATAATAGGAGAAACTATGGGAAATAAGTTTAAAGCTTTTACACTCGCTGAGGTTCTAATTACTCTCGGAATTATCGGAATTGTTGCAGCACTGACAATGCCCGCTTTGCTCGCTAATTACAGAAAGCAGGCTTTAGCGGCACAGTTCAAAAAATCTGTGTCTGTTATATCTCAAGCAATATTATTTACTAAAACAGAAACAGGTATAGAAGATTTTACACAATACTGTACTGACTATGACAGCAAAAATAGCTCATACTCCAATATAACAGCCTGCTATAATGCATTCGAAAAAAACTTTATAAAAATAGTCAGCAGGAGAGATCAGGGAAGTAATACAGGTACAATATACGATATAGACAGATCAAATGAAAAGATTAAAACATATAACGGCAAACAAACTGTAACATATAATGCACTTGCCGGCCCGGCAGAAGCAGTATTTCTTGCACAAGTTATGCCTGACGGCTCTTTCTTTAACATGCACGTTGATGAAGGGCAATTGTATATAGGCATCGACACAAACGGGAATAAAAGACCAAATCAATTCGGACATGATATATTTTTGTTTATACTTGACCCTAAGAAAGATTTTCTTACATTCTATAAACCGGAAAATTTAAGTGATGAAGACATAGAAAACGGTGACTATGAATATGAGTACCAGAAAGAACGTAAAGGCAATCCTTGCAGCCTTACGTCAAATCAAAAGGCAAACGGTATAGGCTGTGCTTATTATGCATTAAGAGATGAATGCCCGAACAGCCCCGGAAAAAGTTATTTTAATTGTTTACCATAACAAAAAATTTGTGTTATAATGAATTTAAGCCGTGCTCCACGGGGAATTGCAATCCCTTGACCCGAAGTTAATGCGGGGTGCAGAGCCTGTTGTGAGGGTTCGGTAAGTAACTTTGATAAATATACTGCCGTTGACGTTTAAGGGCATGGCGGCGTAAGCTGCCGAACCGTGTCAGGATGGAAACATAGCAGCACTAAGGCAATCCTTGCGGGTGTCGTGTCATTAAAAAGAGACAGTATATTTAAAGATTTTATTTAACGAATTCGATAGACAGTGGCACGGTTTTTTATTTTTTTATATAAACTATTGACAAAATCTCCTCAATAATAAATAATTAAAAAAAAGGAGGCAATATGATTGATACGAAAGCTTTAAGAGTTGCCCCCCCCCCGCAAGGGTAGCTAGGGGCAAAGGTTTTAAGGGATTTACTTTAGCTGAGGTTTTGGTTACTTTAGGGATTATAGGCGTAGTGTCTGCTATGACAGTACCGTCTTTGATGCAGAACCATCAAAGAAAAACATACGTTACTCAGCTGCATAAAGTATATAATGAAGTCCAGCAGGCATCTTTACGCTATATGACCGATAAAAATGCGGTAAATCTTAGAGAAGCAGGGCTGACTAATGCAGTTAAGATGAAAGAATTTTTACACGGCTATTTTAAAGTAGTTAATGATTGTGAAACCTACATAAAATCTCCTTGTTTTGCTGAAAGTTACAGAAATTTGAACGGGGCTGCAACCTCAACCAGTAATGCGAACTGGTCCGCAAGTTCTTCTGTAACTCTTTCAAGCGGAGCATCCATTTTAATTGACAATCCTGGTACTTATTCAAAGACCGTTAACAATGTAACATCTTATTACGGCCATATGCTGATTGATATTAACGGGCTTCAAGGACCTAATATCGGAGGAAGAGATATGTTTTTTGTCGAGTTTTATGATGACGGCTCTATAGATGTTCTGGGGGCAACACCGGGATGTAAGACTAAAGGTGCCTGCGAGGGAGGTTCGCTTAAAGAAATCAGAGAAACATATTATAATTCAAACTGTCAAACAAATGCACTTGGACTGGGCTGCTTCGGGAAAATTCTGAACGACAACTGGGAAATGAACTACTAAAAAATATAGGAGAAATAATTCTCCTATATTTTTTACTCAGTATATAAATATTTATATGCACATCCCAGATTTTCATCAACCGTACCGTTGCCGTTGTTACAAGGCGGAATTACATCATCATTAACGACAGCTGAGGATTTATAAACAGTTATGTCTGTATTGTTAATAATCGAGAATGCATATCTGTCACGTCCGAACTTATTCGGCTTTTTAAGACCGTTAATATCAACAAGTATATATCCGTTAACCTTATTTTCCGTCCTGGGCCATTCCATATCAAAATCATAAACAATTCCGTCAGCAGTAACAGTACAATAATGAACTTCCTGAGGATTTGTAATCTCTTTATCTTCCCAGCACCCTTCGGCAATGCCGCTGTTCGGCGTCCATAGCGTTCCCGATAATAATTTTAATTCCGACTTGAACATATCTCCCAAACATTGGGAATCATTAACAGAACACATTGCGAATGTATCAATACCTCTTTCCCTGACTATATTCATGCAGGCTTGACTAAGAACGGAATGAGCTTTTTTTAATCCTGCAATATTAACTTTTTTCTGATAATTACCGACCAGAGAAGGCATAGTAAGAGCCGCAACAACCCCGATAATCCCAAGTGTAACCAAAACTTCCGCTAATGTAAACGCTCTTTGCATTTTTGAAACTCCGTTATATTTGTAATGTATTACATCACTATTATAACAGATTTCATTATTTTTACAACCCTTTAAAAACAAGGTAAGAAGCTTTAAAACGCCCCCCCCCCGCAACTGCGGCGACTAAAACATTTTTTCATAAACTACTCCTTTCTATAATTTAATTTATTTTAATTCTATATCTTTTACATATCTGGGTCTGGCTTTGACTTCCCTGTATACCTGTCCTACATATTCTCCAATTAATCCTAAACAAAATAATTGAATTCCGCCGAAAACACACAATAAAATAATAGTAGTTGCCCAACCGTTAGGGGAATTATGCCAGAATATTTTTTCAATGACAGTTTCAACGCCAACCAAAAAACCGAAAAGTGCCATAAAAAATCCCAGCACTGCAACAAACCTTAACGGAACGACACTGTATGAAGTTATACCGTTTAATGCAAGAACCATTAATGAAACAAAGTTAAATTTTGATTCTCCAGCCATTCTGGGTTTTACATCAAAGTGTACAAATGAATTTTTTAGGCCTACTTCGTTGAAAAATCCTCTTAAAAATAAATATTTTTCAGGATAAAGCTGCATAATATCAAGCACTTTTCTGCTAACCAATCTGTAATCAGAATGATTAGGCGGAATTTTTGCTCCCAGAATATTCATTGTCTTGTAAAACATCATTGCAGTAATCTTTTTAAAAAAAGTATCAGTTTTCCTGTCATTTCTTATACCGGAAACAATATCAGCACCTTTCATAAATTCATCAATAAATAATTCTATGGCATTCTCATCCTGCTGCAAATCAGCATCAATTGAAACGGCACAATCGCAGCCTAAGTCTCTCGCACCCTCTAATCCCGCAATTAAAGCTTTCTGGTTTCCGAAATTTCTTATAAATCTGGCAGCTTTAACCCTTTTGTCCTTGTTATGGAGTGTTTCTATAATTTCCCAGGTTCTGTCTTTTGAACCGTCATCAACAAGATACAAATAACTGTCTTTCCGTATTTTTCCATTTTTAATCAAATTGTCCAAAAGTGAAAGAAGTGTCTCAACAGTAGTTTTTACACATAATTCCTCGTTAAAGCATGGTACTATAACCGCTAAGGTTGGTTTATTCATAATTCCTCTCTTACAATTTGCCAAAAAGCACAACTTTATACTATAATATATTTATCATTAAAGCAAGGATTTATTAATATATGGTTAGCAAAAAATTTATTTTGAATGCAGATGATTTCGGGATGTCAAAAGCCTTTAACAGGGCTGTACTGGACGGATACCACAACGGTTTTTTGACAAGTGCAAGCCTTTGTGCAAACGGTAAAGCTTTTAATGCCGCAGTAAATGAAATTATTCCGGAGTGTCCGAACCTCGGAATAGGAATTCATCTCAACATAATTGAAGGGCGCTCGCTTACCAAAGCACCTTTGCTTACCAATAAACGCGGAAAATTCAACAACGGATTTCTTAAAATTTTGTTGAGGTCAAACGATGAAAGTTTCCTCAATCAAGTGGAATTTGAATTCAGAACACAAATTGAGACTGTTATGAATTATACAAAAGTCGATCATATTGATTCCCATGTACATACGCATGCAATTCCAAACATTTTTAAAATTGCCGCAAAATTAGCTAAAGAATATAATATTCCGTATATCAGGACGCAACATGAAGAAATGTATTTTGTTCCGGGTTTAAAAAAACACTGCAATTTAAAATATCCTCCGAATATTCTTAAAATATTGCTTTTAAATCACTTTACGGCTGCAAATAAAAAAGTTGCTGCAGAAAACGGTTTAAAAACAAATGATTACTTAATCGGGGTAGGATACACCGGACTTATGGACGATATGACTGTTGAGTACGGTTTAAAAGCACTTGAAGATGATTGTGTTGCAGAAGCGTTAATACATCCTTGCCATTATGCAACTTCCAATAAAAATCAGCATTATACGGAATTTTTAATTACTCAAAATAAAGCTTTAAAAGACAAAATAACAAGGCTTGGCTTTGAAATAACAAATTATAAAAAAGAATATGCGCTTCAATAAGATTATTTCAATATTTATAATTATAGGATTATTTGCTGCATTTGCAAGCTTTGAAATTATAAGAAAATCAGATAAAGCAGTATTAAATATTATTACACCTACAGTTATTGAGATAGATTTAAACGGGAATAAAATAGAAACTGTTTGTATACCCGATATTGAAACGTTTACGGCTAACTTAAACATAAATCAAACAAACTTAGCGGAAGAACTTAAAATCTCAGATGAAAACGCTTTAAAGTTAGGCTACTTAACTGACAGTTTTGCAGATAATATTCTTTCCGAAAAAAGAGTAAAACTTAAATTTACGGGAAAATATAATCAGGATTGCAGGTTTGCGGATTTAATTACAGACGGACAGTCATACAGGGAAATACTTATAAATTCAGGATTAGGATTTCATAACGGTGTACCGCTTAATTATGAAAAATATAAAAAACAGCTACAAAAAGCCGAAAAATACAAACTTGTAATCTTAAATCACAAAAGTAATAAATATCACAAACTAAATTGTAAATACGGTCTGATAGCTCATGATGCAATAATAATCCCGGCAAAACAAATTCCTGAAGATGCAAAACCGTGTAAATTTTGTCATATTACAAAAACACAAAAAAATTCAAAAAAAATTAATACAGAAATAATTTCCCGCTATCCGCTGGCCATATCAAACGGAAGTATTAAACTGTATTTATCAGACCTGACAACAAAACTTAAACCCGATAATAAATGCTCATCGCTTGCCTGTAAAGAAATACTTACACAAATTAATAACAGCAAAAACAGAATAGATATAGCACTTTACGGGTGGGACAATATCCCTGAAATTACGGATGCTATAATTAAGGCAAAATCAAGAGGGGTAAAAATAAGACTTGTTTATGATACAAGTTCAAATCCTTATTACAATGATACGGCATCAATTATTAATTTAGCAGATGAAAAATCAACAGATACACCAAGAATATTAATGCATAATAAATTTATGATTTTCGATAGTTCAAAAGTAATAACAGGCTCTATGAACTTTGCACGAACAGGTTTTTCCGGTTTTAATTCAGATTGCGTAATATTTATTAACTCTGGAGAAACGGCAAAAATTTATGAAGAAGAATTTAACCAGATGCTGCAAGGAAAATTCCACACACTTAAATCAAATGTTAATCATAAAACCGTCTTACTCGGCAGGACGAAATTAACACCTTTATTCTCCCCAAAAGACAAAATTATTACCAATAATATTATACCTCTTACGGATAAGGCAAAAAGTTACATTTATATTCCCGCATTTATAGTTACTCATGATGAACTTGCATACTCTTTGATTAATGCAAAAAAGCGTGGAGTTGACGTAAAACTTATTATTGATGCAACCAATACTTACGCCTCAAGAAGTAAGGTTAAAATGCTTAGAACGGCGGGAATTCCTGTAAAAATCGAGAATTATGCGGGTAAAATGCATTCTAAAAGCATAATCATAGATGATAAATATATAATTGCGGGCTCCATGAATTTCTCTAAAAGCGGCGAAAATAAAAACGATGAAAATGTTGTTATTATTGAAGATGCAAGACTTGCAAGATATTATAAAGGATTTTTTGAATATTTGTGGAAGAAAATTCCCGACAAATATTTAAAACAAGGAGTAAGAGCTGAGGGAAAATACTCGATAGGTTCGTGCTCAGACGGAATTGACAACAACTTTGACGGAAAAATTGACAGCGACGACGCAGGCTGTAAATAATTAAGGATTTGCGATAATCTTTGCTTCAACTTTCTTATATGTATTTACACTGCTGTTTAAACTTCTTGCAAGCTGTGCCGCGGTTTTGGCATTATAAAATTTCCCGCTTGTTACAAGTGAGGTACATTCAAGCTGATCTAAATCATCTTCATCATCAATGTTGAACGCAATTACATCAATAGTAACATCTTTTCTTACTTTAATTAATTCAAGCACATAAGAACAAGGGCTTTCATCGCAATTTTCACCACCGTCTGTCAGAAGAATTATATGCTTTTTGCCTGTGAACCCAAGAAAATCATTTTTTACAGCCTGTTTTAACGAATATGTTATAGGTGTCATTCCTCTGGGTTTTATATCAAGCAGAGAATTTCTGACATTAATACCGTTTGCAGCCGCAACAGGTGAAACAAGAGTTGACGCTCTGCAGGCTTCAAACGGAGTTAGCCCCATTCTGTGACCGTAAACACGCAGACCGACAGATATATTAGGATTTAAGTTAGGCAAAATCGACTTCATTGTGTCTACCATTAAATCAACTTTGCGTCTGCCCTCAAGATATTCCGACATGCTGTTAGAATAATCCAGAATAAATAATATTCTTTCATCCTCAGAGATTTCATCAACAGGCAGCTTGTCAGGCCTGTGAACGCTGTAGCCCGATGCAAAAACAGGTATTGTTAAACAAAGCATTAAAAATATAATTAAAATTTTATTCATAACAATTATATAATATTCACACAGTTAAAATCTTTTCTCCTTACAGAAGGGCATATCCTGTTGACGATTATTTTTTCTTGCAATATTATAAACATATTATGAATAGCAAAGAGATAATTAAACAAGCCGAAAAAAGCCTTGCAAAAGAATTTGAACAAATAGAAGATATCAGAGATTTTAATCAGGAAAAAGTTTTAAATGCTTTTATTGAAAACAAAGTTGCTCCCGAACATTTTTATACCGTCTCGGGTTACGGGCATGATGATTTGGGACGCGAAGTGCTGGATAAAGTATTTGCGGATGTTTTTAAAGCTGAAAAAGCGCTTGTCAGAATACATTTTGCTTCCGGAACCCATACGCTTGCCTGCTGCCTGTTTGGCAATCTAAAATACGGAGATAAACTTATATCTGCTGCCGGTACTCCTTATGACACAATGCTGGAAGTTATAGGAACTGCAGGAGATGATGCATCTAAAGAGGATTCCCTTATCGGCCATGGTGTTAAGTATGACGAAGTTCCGCTAAAAAACGGAGTTGATATTGATTTCGAAAAGCTTGACACAATGATTGACGAAACGGTAAAAATGGTTTTAATCCAGCGTTCAAAAGGCTATTCCACCAGAAAATCGTTATCGCTTGATACAATTGAAAAAATTTGCAAAACAGTTAAGAAAAATAATCCGAATTGTATATGTTTTGTCGACAATTGTTACGGAGAATTTGTCGACACACGCGAACCTCTAGAAGCGGGAGCGGACTTAATAGCCGGCTCTCTAATTAAAAATCCCGGCGGCGGAATTGTAGAAGCAGGCGGTTACATTGCAGGAAAAGCAAAATATGTAGATAAATGCGCAAATCGCTTAACAGCACCAGGTATAGGTTCTGAAGGCGGTGCAATGTTTAATCAGCACAGATTAATTTTCCAGGGCTTATTTATGGCTCCTTCGGTAGTGTGCGATGCAGTGAAAGGAGCAGTTCTGGCAGCAAAAATATTTGATGATATAGGCTACAGCTCCGAACCTAAATATTATGAAAAGCGTACAGATATAATTCAGAATATAACTTTTGGCTCGCCCGAACCCCTTAAACATTTTTGCAGAACAATTCAAGCTTTATCCCCCGTAAACGGCTATGTAACACCAATTCCGGAACATATACCGGGATACGAAGATGCTGTAATAATGGCCGGTGGAACATTTATAGAAGGTTCAACAATTGAACTATCAGCAGACGGACCGATGCGGGCTCCATATGCCGCCTATATGCAGGGCGGATTAAATTATGCTCATGTTAAAATAGCTCTTGCAAAAATTCTGGACAAAGTATTTAATAACTAAAAATTTAATATATTATCAGAAATTATTTTCCCGTCGGGACCAATAAGCCGTTTTGCCGAGGAGTACTTCGAACCGGTAATAATTTCTCGTGTTCCGTCAGTTTTTACAGTTTCAAATTGCTGTATTTCCCGCAGATAATCATAATCTATATAAGTGATTTCACCATTTTTATAACTGATTTCTTCATGAACAATTTTTCCCGCTACATTAAAATCTTTCCTTCTGATGGAAACGGGATCTTTAGGATTATTAATCTTCACAAAATATTGGCTTAACTTCAAGCCGTTTTTATCATAAACCGTAGTATGATGAAGTTTTCCTTTTAAGTCATAAGTATCCGAATTAATTCTCGTTTCGTGCGTAACAGGGTCAAATTTTCGGTAAAAAAGTTCGTAAGAACCGTCAGCATTATTTACGAGTATTTTCTTATTAAAATTTTCATTTTCTACATAAGTATGTAAAGCCGCTTTAACATTTTTCATTGAAATCGGCTTTCTTAAGCCGGTACATCGTTCCTGAGCTCCCCGATTAATTTCAGAAGGAATTGAGCGAAACTTAAAATAATTCAATATTTTCCTGTATACATTACCGCTGCTTATCTTTTTATTCAAAGCAGTCATTGAAGGTGAATAATTCATTTTTACATGCGAATTTGAATTATTGCTTCTTTTTTGAACTCTTAATTCCGTAACAGGTAAAATCCTCATATAAATATTAAAGCTCAAAATTCAATTTTTTGTTATAAAAATAACAAATATTAAGTTTTTTTAAGAGTAAAATAGCTACTTATAACTAATTCTCAAGGATTAGTAGAATTTTTTTTTGTAAACGGATTTGAAAGTGAAATTTTTGTGTTATGCTGTTGTGGTACCCCGAGATTTGGGTAAATAGTTTACGTAGTATAAGAAGAGGAAGGTTAATATGTCATTACCAAATGTAGCATATTTCTCAATGGAAATCGCAATGGATCAGTCATTAAAAACTTATTCGGGCGGTTTAGGATTTTTAGCAGGTTCTCACATGCTTTCTGCAGGTTATCTGCAAATGCCTATGGTAGGTGTAACTATGCTATGGTCATACGGTTATTACGATCAACGAATTGCACAAGATGGTCAGGTTGAAGTCGCCTATATCAGAAAATATTATGACTTCTTAAAAGATTTAAACGTTTCTACAGAAGTAGAAATTTTCGGAGAAAAAGTTAAAGTAAAAGCTTATTATGTTGAACCGGAATTATTCGGTGCTTGTCCGGTTTATCTGTTAACAACAGATATCGATGGCAACAGTGACTGGGCTAAGAGCATTTCACACAAACTTTACGACGGTAATGAAAAAATAAGAATTGCTCAGGAAACAGTTCTTGGTATCGCAGGCGTAAGAATTCTTCAACAGGTAGGTTACAATTTTGATGTAATTCACATGAACGAAGGACACGCTCTTCCTGCCGCATTTGAATTATTGAGACAATACAACGGAAATCTTGAAGAAGTTAAAAAGAAAACCGTATTCACAACTCACACTCCTGTTGCTGCAGGTAATGAAGTTCACTGGGTTGACACACTTATGGAAGGCGGCTTCTTTGCGGGATGTTCAAGAGAAACTGCTGTTCAATTGGGCGGTGAAAACTTCTCTCTTACAGTTGCAGCGTTGAGAATGTCAAGAATTGCTAATGCCGTATCTCAATTACACGGCTTAGTTGCTAATAAAATGTGGGAGTGGGTTGAAGGCAGATGTCCTATCAGAGCAATCACTAACGCTGTTAACTTGCATTACTGGCAAGATCACAGAATTAAAGAAGCTGATACGCCGGAAAAATTATTGGCTGTTAAACGTGAAATGAAAGCGGAACTGTTTGAATACGTAGCTAACGTTGCAGGCAAAAGATTTGATCCTGATGTATTAACTATCACCTGGGCAAGAAGATTTGCAGATTACAAACGTGCCTGGTTAATCTTAATGGATAAAGACAGAATTAACAAACTTTTAGATGCAAATAAAATCCAAATTATCTTTGCAGGTAAATTCCATCCGGATGATGTTATGGGTAAAGAAATGTTTAACAAACTTCTTAACCGTTCGCACAGCTTGAAAAACGTTGTTGTATTACCCGGCTATGAACTTGAATTATCAGGTAAATTGAAACGCGGTTCCGATATCTGGTTAAATACGCCTCTAAGACCGTTCGAAGCTTCCGGAACTTCAGGAATGTCCGCTAATGCCAACGGTGCTTTACACTTATCTATCTATGACGGATGGACTGTTGAAGGTACATTTAACGGTATTAACGGATACACTGTTGAATATCCGGGCTTAGACGATGAAATGCCTTGGGAAGAACGTCACTGGAAAGATCATGAAAGCATTATGAATACAATTGAAAACGAAATCATTCCGACTTACTATGAAAACAAAGCAGAATGGGCTCGTTTAATGAGACAGGCTATCAGAACTTCTGAAGCATACTTCAATTCAGACCGTATGGTAATTGAGTACTACAACAGATTGTATAAGCCTATTGCTCATAATGATTCCTGCTCAGGTGAAGAAAAGAAAGAAATGAAAATTTCAGAAACTCCGACATTTGATGCCTGGACATTCTCAAATATCAAATAATATTTGATAACTATAAGATTAAAAAGACTTCCTTAAACAGGAAGTCTTTTTTTATGTAAAGAAATATTACAAAATATATAACAAATATTAAAGAAAAATAGAAAACCGACCGTATAAATAGATATAAGGAAACAAATTGAAAGGGAACACGTCATGGGTATGGCAGCATCTCAGGCTCGGTTCTTAGGACTGACAGCCAGAAAGACAAATGTTGAATATGAAGGACAACAGATTAACCAGCAAAGAACAACTTTGTCTAACCAATCTGCTAACTACTATAACAGTTTGTTAGGGATGTCTGTGCCGGTTCCGCCTTCTGTTTCAGATTACACGAAAACTGTTTACACTTTCGAAGACGGTTCTTTGAGCAATTCGATCTCTTCTATGATTGCTCAACCGGACGGTACTTATTTAATCAGCTACAATTCTTCCTGGACTGATGATTTTGCGGTTGTTGCGGCAGGTTCTTCCATTGTTACCAGAAAAGGACAAGAAGGAAACTACACTTACAACGTTGGGGCAAAAGAACTCAGACAAATGACTACAAGAGATGATGATGATATTGATGCGATGACAGAAGAAGAATTAAATACATTAAGAGGAAATGACGAATACTTAAAAACTCTTTCGGATGACCAATTAAAGAATTTATTAAAAGAAGAAAACAACTATATACAAATGTTAAATAACCAGTACGGTAATGGTGACTGGATGGTTAGATATGTTCAAAACACTACTACAGGGACCTGGAGTCCGTACTTCTACAAAAAAGATGTTTTGGATTCTGCTATTTATTCAGATACAGGTTCTTCTCAAAGCAATATCCCGGCGTACACTGTCGGTTCTTCTCAAAAAACAGAAGAAGTGAAAGGCGTTACAGCCAGACTTGAACAGGATGCGACAGGAAGAATTATTAACATTACACTTAACCCCGGAAAAGCCGATGAAGTTACTTATGCTGTCACAACTAATACTGTTACCGATCAGGCTGCTTATGACGATGCTATGAACCAGTATGAATACGATAAGTATCAATATGATCAATCTATTCAAGAAATTAATGCCAAAATTGAAATTACTCAAGCACAGGATAAAAACTTAGAATTAAGATTAAAACAACTGGATACCGAACAAGATGCAATTTCTACTGAAATGGATGCGGTTCAAAAAGTTATTGAAAAGAACACGGAATCCACTTTCAAAACATTCGGCTAAGTTATAAAAAATTTTTATTTTTGTTTCCTTTTACTTTTTTCCCTTAGACTAACTGACTTGTTAGTCTTTTTTATTTTTCAGCTTTGTATAATCTTGCAAAAAAGCAGGAAACGTGCTGAATTGAGTCAACTCTAACCCACTGGCGCGTTGCCTTAAAGCGGATTGAATTTGCAGACCTCAAAGGATTTTTATGAGAATAATTATTTATTTCATCATTAAATAAATGAAATTGGCACATTGCGGCATTTTTACAAGCATTAAGAAGTTTATCGGCTAACTTTTCTCTGCCCAGAAATTTTGCAAGGTAATATGCTGCAACAAGGCCTTCGGACCGCGCACCGTCAGGAAAATAATGATCACCGTAGTTATAATAATATCCGCCTTCATAATCAATATAAGGTGAATTATTTCTCTTATAAGTTTTTTCAACCATTGTTGCCGCATCGGTAAATACAAAATTTATATAATTATCTTTCTGAAAATTTTTATCCTTTGCCCACTCCTCAATTGCCTGCATTAACCATGCATCAGAAGGAAGTGCGGTAAATAAATCCGCATAGATATGCGGTCTTTCATCAACAATCCAATCAAGAGCTTTTTTAGAAATTCTTCTGACATCTTTAACAAGGTTTTCGTCATCATAAAAATTATTTGCAAACAAAGCAAGCCCTAAAAGAGCTTCACCCGGATAATAGAAAGAAAATGTTTCTTTCCGCTCGGCATCGCTCATATTAATCAGAGGTTCACCGTTATTATACTGAGGATGAATATAATAACCTAAAATCTCGCCGTTATCATAAACTCTGCTTAAAATATGACGTGTATAACCTTTTATATATTCATCGTAAGACTTATCACCCGTAAAATTTCTATATTGCATCATTGCGACAAGAAGAACACCTGTGCCGCCGAGTTTTGCTTTCCTGTTATAAAAAGCATAATAAGCCTTACCCCATTTTGTATCGTGCTCTTTTGAGATAGAAACGCTCCAATCAAGAGCTTTTTTAGCGGCTTTAATGTATTTTTCATCCGAGGTTAATTCATAAGCTCTTATAAGAGCTATAACTCCGCCGCAATGCCGTAAATCATTATAATAAAGGTTATTTAGCGGGCGGGTCGGATGTTCGTGGTCTTTATAAGTATCATCGCAGCAGTCGTAATAATATAAAAATCTGCCGTCATCATACATATTTTCAAGAATCCAGTCTACGGATTTAATAACCTGATTTAATAAAACATCATAGCTGAATTCCTTATATCTGACGTTTCCGCGATATAAGGGAATACAATCATTTTTATAAGAAACAAAAGCACGGCTCCTGAAAAGATAATATTCATAATCATTAGAAGCTGCAAGAATATTTAATCTTTCAGAAATACTGTTTGTAAGTTTTCCGATAGGAGTTTTTTTTACAAGTGTCTGCAAAACGGCACGCAGCCCCATATGACTTAATGTAACCGCATCAGTCGGCATATAGTAATAAGATATACCGTCTTTTCTAAGTTCCAGCCCGTTAATACCTATTTCAAATCTTGCATTATCGAACCTTTCGGAATTTAAATTTTTCGGTGAAACTTTCTTTCGGTCAATCACCCATTCAATCATAATCCTGCAAGAATTTTCGTCAGTAACGGAAAAGTCAGAGAACCTTTTATTTTTACGAAGCACTTCTATATTACGGTTAATCGTTGTTTCTAAATCAGCTCTTTTACTCCCGTAACGAATAAACTTTTGACCTGCTTGAAAAAGAGTAATATAAACAAGCGTTTCTGCCCTGTCGTAGTTAAGCGGCAAATCCAAACCGTTTATACTAAGCGGATTTCCGTCAATAAGAGAAGCTCTTATTCTGTGTAAAAGCTCGTTTACATCGGAAAAATCCTGTTCAAAATAAGCTCTTTCTTTGTCGTTCTCCAACTTAAAATCTAACATAAGCAAATAATAGCATTAATTACGGCAATTGGCAAACGTAAAGATTTATTTAATCTTTTGACATGCTGAAAAAGTTGTTGTTCAATAGATAATAAGACTTGGTAGAAATTTATGTATATAAAACAACTGGAAATAGATAATTTTAAATCATTTGCCAACAAATCCGAAATCCCTTTATTAAAGGGGTTTACTACGGTTTCGGGTCCTAACGGCTCGGGTAAAAGCAATATCATTGACAGTGTTCTTTTTGCGCTCGGGCTTGCAAACGCAAGCGAACTGCGTGCGGAAAACTTATCGCATTTTATTTCTACCTACACAAAAAGAAACGAAGCATTTGTAAAAGTTACGTTCGGAGAAACCGAAAACGGCGAAGATTTAAGCATCGGAAGAAAAATCCGCAAGACTTCGCAGGGTTATGCTAGTACATATTACATAAACGACAGTGTAACAACTCTTACGAATGTCCATGCAATTCTTGAAAAATATAACGTAACCCCCAACAGCTATAATGTAATGATGCAGGGCGATGTTATGGGGATTACAAACTGCTCCCCCAAAAACCGCCGCAAGATTATTGACGAAATTGCAGGGATTGCGGATTTTGACAGACGAATAGAACAGGCAACAAATGAGCTTGAAACAGTTGAACAGCGTGTTGAACGCTCTACTGTTATTTTAAACGAAGTTGATAACAGGCTTGAGCAGCTCAAAGAAGAACGCGAAGTTGCTTTAAAATACCAGAAATTAAGAGAAGAAAAACAGGGGCTTGAAAGTCAGATTAATAAAGTCCGCTTCTTTGATATTAAAAGAAATCTTGAAAAAGCCCATGAAAATATTTTAGAATTCACCAAAAAGAAAAAAGAAGAAGAAGTTAAAAATAAAGACCTTGACGAAAGACTGACATTGATTAAGCAAAAATATCAGGAAATTTCGGAACTCGTTAAGGAAAAAGGCGAAGCGCAGCAAATTGAATTAAAAAAGCAGGAAGAAGCAATTAAAGGTGAAATTGACCGTAAAAATAATGCGTCAAATTATGCAGATAAACAAATTCATGACGGCCTGCGCTCAATTGAAAATGCAAAAAACGGTATTGAAGGCTTTAAAAAGAAAATAGAAGATTTTAAGCTTAAAATTCAGCTTAAAGATGATGAAATTGCACTCATCAGAACAAATATTGCCGGACGCGAAGCTGAATTAAAGAAAATTCTTGAAGATATGACAGGTCTTAATGCTACTGCTGACCAGCATATTGAAAAAAGAAACCGTCTCAGAAAACAGCTTGAGGATTTAAAAGACGAGGAAACAAAACTTATTCAGACCAAACTTCCATTAGAAAGCGAATTGAAAAATCTTCAAAGAGATTTGGAAGAAGCAAAAGCAAAACTTGAAGAATTAAACGAGATGAAATCGAATTTTGCTTCAAACCAGGATTTGAAAAAAACTCTTGTGGAACAGCTACAAAAAGAGATGGGTGATTTTAAGATTATCCAGCAAAACACGCTCCATGACCTCGATACCACAAAAAACGAAATTAACGATTTGAACTATAACATTCAAATGGCATACAGAAAAATTTCAGCAATGGAAGCTAAAAAGCAGGCGGCAGAAGATGCAAACTTCGGACGTGCAATCGATACAATTATGAACGCAAAATTAAGAGGAGTTCATGCACCTCTTGCACAGCTGGGAAAGGTTGATAAGGAATATGCGGTTGCCATGGAAGTTGCATTCGGCGGAAGAATGGCTCACGTTGTTGTAGATGATGAACATGTCGCATCTGTTGCTATTGAACTTTTGAAATCTTCAAATGCGGGGAGAGCAACATTTATTCCGCTGAATAAGATTAAAAAAGCTCCTTCGCGCTTGCAGCTTCCGAAAGACAAAGGCGTAATTGATTTTGCAATTAACCTTGTGGATTTTGACGATGAATATATAGATGCGTTTTTCTATGCCGTAGGCGACACTATTGTTGTTGAAGATATTGAATGTGCCAAAAAGCTTATCGGGAAATACAGAATGGTAACTTTACAGGGCGACCTTCTGGAAAAATCAGGTTCGATGACAGGCGGAACAAGATTAAGAACAGGTTTAAGCTTCAGCCAGAATGATGATGATGAACTTAACAAGTTTAAAGAACGTCTTAAAGAAATGGAGCAAAAATTAGGCTCTTTAGAAAATAAAAAATCATCTCTGGAAGCCAAACTTGAAGATGTCAGAACAAAATATTCCGACTCAATGAGCGAGTTTTCAAAATCTAAAGTTGAGCTCGACAATATGAACAGAAATTATGAGAACAGCGAAAATATTTTGAAAGAAAAAGCTGATTTCATTGCTCAGACCGGGCCTAAAATTGCGGAATTAAACAAAAAATTAGATAAACTCGAAGAACAGAATGTCAAAATTTATGATGACATGGCAATCTGTCAGGAAGAAATTGAAGAAGTTGAAAAACTTATTAATGACAAAGATTTAAAAGACCTTAAAGAAAAAACAGAAGGCGTTGAATCGGAAATTAAAAGACTTCAAGCTAAACTTATGACTGCCGACAGCGACAAAAACGAGCTTAACCGACAGATAGCATTCCACGAGAATTTAATCGAAACCAAAGAAGAAGAAATTACAAGCATCGAGCACAATAACGTTAAACTTGAAGAAGATAAAACACGTTACAAAAACGATATTGTTGAATTAAATAAAAAAATGGAAGAACTTCACGAACAAATTGTTCAGATTGAAGAAAAGCTCGGAAAACTTCTTAAAGAACGCGATGAAATCAATGCGGACTTAATAGAACTGGAAAAGCAAAAGCATATAAGAGTTGCAGACATTGAAAGAATTGCTGAACAGATTGAATCTTTTAAAGCACGCAGACGCGAGCTTGAACCCCAGCTTGAAACCGCTAAAAAAGACCTTGAAGACGCGGGCGAAGATGTTAATAAACTTGAACCCGTTGAAATTTCCATCGATGAAATAACATCAAAAATACAGCGTCTTGAAAAACGTATGGCAGAGTTAGGCGATGTAAATATGAGAGCATTAGCGGCTTACGAAGAAGTACTTGCGCGCCAGAGTGAATTAAAACAGCAGATTGAAACACTTTCTAAAGAACGCAAAGAAATTCTCGAAAGAATGCAGGGATATGAGCAGCTTAAAAAAGATACGTTTATGAAAACTTACAACCACATAAACGAAAACTTTAAAGAAGTATTCCACCAATTATCAGAGGGTGAAGGCGAACTTAAACTGGAATGCCCCGACGACCCGCTCTCAGGCGGTATGACAATAGAAGCCCAGCCGCGTGATAAAAAACTTCAAAGACTGGAAAGTATGTCGGGCGGTGAAAAATCATTAACAGCACTTGCATTTGTATTTGCAATTCAACGTTATATGCCGTCACCATTCTACGCATTTGATGAAGTTGACGCCAGCTTGGACACAATGAACGTTGAACGTATCGCCCAAATGGTGCAGAACCAATCAAAAGATACGCAATTTATAGTAGTTAGTCACAGAAAACCTATGATAGAATCAGCTAACAGGACTTTAGGAGTTACCCAGAAAGAAAAGGGGATTACTAAAGTTACGGGTATAAAACTAAGGGACGAATAATCAGGATATGAGTACAGAGGCAGCATTAAATTATAATTTAGATTTACCTGATTTAGGCTTATCAAAAGACGGCAAGCCCAAAAGCGAAGGCATAGGAATTCTTGTCGATATGGCAAAAGCAGGTAAAATCGACCCCTGGAACATTGATATTGTCGATGTTACGGATAAATATCTTGCGCACATGGTGCAGATGAAATCCCGGAATTTAAGAGTAACGGGAAGAACATTTTTGTTTGCCGCCGTACTTTTGAAGCTTAAATCCAATGTTCTTGAAGGCATTGACATAATGCAGTTTGATACACAGGAACCCGATGTTCAATATGATGATGACGGCTTTATTGTTGATTACGGCGAAGATGATTATGTGCCGACAAATAATGTAATTTCTATTGATGAAGTTCTTCAAAGACGTACAAGCGTTAGATTAAATCATAACCGTGTTGTAACTTTGAAAGACTTGATAAGACAGTTGGAATTCTATGAAAAACTTGAGCAAAAACAGTCGTTAAAAAGTGCTCATGAACGCGCCAAAAGACGTGTCCAGTCATATTCAAGATTAACCCCAGATGATATTGTTAATCTTGCCCATGAAGAATATATCGAAACATGTGTTTTGACATTAAAAGAAAACCTCGGACAAATCTTTGAAAAAAACGATAAGATTGAATTAAATGAACTTACCTTGCTGGGTATGGATAAAATAAGCGCCTATATAGCTTTATTGTTCCTTACTGCAGAAACGGACTATGAGTTAATGCAGGACGAATTTTATTCTGATCTGTATGTTGTAAAGGGTGGAGAAAATGAAAATGGAACAGTTGAAATCCAGAATTGAAGCTGTTTTATTTATAACAGCACGCGCTGTTTCATTGGATGAAATAGCCACAATACTTGATGAAGAAACCGAAACAATTGAAGAAGCAATTTTAGAGCTTATAATGGATTACTCTGCTCGGGACGGAGCATTAGAGATTGACGACGAGAACGGCTATATATTGCAGGTTAAAGAAGATTACATGGATTTAGTCGAGTTACTTTGTCCCGTGGATTTAAAACCTGCTACATTAAGAACTTTATCCGTTATAGCATTGAAAGAACCTCTCAGGCAGACAGCTTTAATCGAACTTCGCGGATCTTCCGCATACGATCATATAAAAGAACTTGTTGACAAAGGGCTTGTTGCAAAAACACGCGACAAAAACGGCAGAAGCTTTAATCTTAAAACAACACCAAAATTTGCGGAATATTTTAAATTAAAAGGCGACACGCGTTCCCTTGCAAAAATTTTAGAAATTGATAAAGGGATAAAAGATAATGGCTCAGGAAAACAATAGCGACAGAATATTAACTATACTTATTTGTTCATTTGCAATAGTTTTCGGTATTGTATTTAAACTTATGCCTTCATATTACTATTGGCAGGGGCATAATTATTACAAGAAGCACGATTATGTAAAAGCGCGCCAAAATTTAAAAAATGCCTATTTTTTTAATCAGCATAACAAAGATTACAGATATTATTACGTAAAAACATTAATGCATCTGTCGCTTACCACTACCGTGCAAAAAGAACTTTTTGAAATTGCATCCGGTTCGCAGCAAGACAGTGCCCAACAAATAGCCGAAAGAAGAATTACTGAATTCAGAAATAATATAATCTCATATATCGGTGATAATTATATAGAACAGGTTCCTCTTGATAAAGGAATTATACGATGGGATAAGAATAAATTCCCCTTAAAAGTTGCAATTATCGATGCAAGTGATAATAAAAACCTTCCGTCTTATTACAAAACGGAAATTATAAGAGCATTCAGCCAATGGCAGGCTGCAACAGGTTTTATAACGTTTAAAATGACTAATTCCATAGAAACCGCAGATATTCTGGTGAGGATCGCCCCCCCCCCGGAAGATATGTGCAGCGGACAAACCTGCAGATATGTTGTGGGATTTACAACACCTAATTATAAGGGCCCGACACTTTATGATATGACTATTGTTTTATACACAAATGATCCTTTCGGAAATTACTTTTCAGATAAAGAACTTTATAACACAATACTGCACGAAATCGGACACGCTCTCGGCATAATGGGGCACAGTTACAGTACCGAAGATTTAATGTACATGACTGCTGACGACGACAACAGCTTTTATGCGCCTTACAGAAGCTCTTTCCAGTATCTTTCCTCTAAAGATATAAACACAATAAGATTACTCTATAAGCTTTTACCCACAATTACAAATACGCCTTTAAATGAATTAAATAAAAAAGGATTAATTTATGCACCTATAATTCTCGGAACGTCAGCAGAAATATCTACCAGAAAATTAAAAGAAGCGCAGAATTATATAAAAAACGCACCTGATATTGCAGGCGGCTACATTGACATGGGGATTGCATACGCCGAACTTAATAAAAACAAAGAGGCACTAAAAGCTATGCAAAAAGCTTATGAACTTGCCAAATCAGATAATGAAAAATATATGGTATCTTACAACCTTGCCGTTATGAATATGAATAAAGGCGATTATAATACTGCCTTAGAATTTGCACGCGAAGCAAAAGAACTTTATAACAGCGATGAAGTAAAAGAGCTTATAACAAACATAAAGCATGCAAAATTAACTAATAAAAAATCATTTAAAGGAACGCTTCTGAAATATAATGAGGATAAATAGCAAAAAATTATTTTCAGCTGTTTTACTATGCTATGATTTCTGCATTAAATAAAAATTCAAGCCAAAATCCTTGTTTTACAAGCGTTGTTCCCGTACGCGTATTCGTTGACGGGATGGAAACATTTAATCAAAAAAATATAAGGGCAGCCTGCCGCCAACTATCCGCAGCACTTGCAGGACCGGCCAAAAATGACGCTAAAAAAATCGGCATAATAAGAGAATTTGCAAAATTTGACCCGGATTACAGGCTTGAATGCGGTTATAACGGATACCCTAAAATTAACAACCGGAAAAATATGCAGCCTTCTGATTATTTCAGGTGCATAGCGGATAATACGCACAGTTATTTGTTTACGGGAGAACAGGCGAAAAAATTAAAAGAATTGGGAAAAGCAGTCGGTCAGGAGCAGCAGGCATGTAAGGCAAGAAAAATTGCTAACAGCTTTGATTTGCAAGTTGCAAAAAGAAATTACGGTTTTACAATTGCGAATTTTATCCGTTCGACAAAACTTCGCCTGCGTGAAACATTTGATCCGCTGACTAAAATAAAAAACGGTAACCCCGTTGAATTAAATATACATATGTCGAGCAACGGCAAATATGCGCAAAGTAACTTTAAAATGTTTCTTGATAACATAACTTTCTCTAAAGCGGAAGCTTAACAAATTCTTCACAAACGCTTTAAAAAAGGTTGTGTTTAATATATAGTTAATTGGTTTGGTAAATTAAAGATATGGAGATATGAAATGTATAATGTAGCTATTATCGGAGCAGGCCCTGCAGGTATTTTCGCGGCTTTGGAAATAACTAAATTAAAACCTGATTGGAAAGTTGTATTAATAGAAAAAGGTCAAAAAATAGAAAAAAGAAAATGTTTGCTTCGCGAAGGCTATGAAAAATGTCCTACATGTAAAAAATGCGGGCTTCTATGCGGATGGGGCGGTGCAGGAGCTTTTTCAGACGGAAAACTTACCCTTACACCGGATGTAGGCGGCCACCTTGTTGATTATATGGACAGAAAAAAAGTTGAAGATTTAATCAGCTATTCCGATAAATTATATCTTGATTTCGGTGCAACCGAAGAAGTTTTCGGGACAGACATGAAAATATTTCAAGAGCTTGAAAGACAAGCTGTCCTTGCCGAATTAAAACTCGTTCACTCTCCTGTAAGACATCTGGGAACGGAAAGAAGCCTTGATGTTTTAAAAAGCATGCAGGATTACCTTGACGAAAGGATTACAATATTAAATAACGTATCCGCTCAATCTTTAATAGTTGAATGTGAGCAGGTTAAAGGGATTAAACTCGATAACGGCGATACAATCAATGCCGAGTACACAATTGTAGCACCGGGCAGAGAAGGTGCAGACTGGCTTACACATGAATTTGCCGAACACAAAATAGGTATGGTTAATAATGCCGTTGATGTCGGTGTAAGAGTTGAACTTCCCGCACCTGTGTTTGAACCGTTAACAGATAAATTATATGAATCAAAACTTATATATAATTCTCCGACATTCGGCGACGAAGTCAGAACCTTCTGCATGAACCCGAACGGCGAAGTTGTTCAGGAAAATTACAACGGAATTTCAACCGTAAACGGCCACAGTTATGCGGAAAAAACAACCAATAATACAAACTTTGCATTATTGGTAAGTGAAAAATTCACAGAACCGTTTAAAGAACCTATTCAATACGGGCAGCACATTGCCAGACTTGCAAATATGCTCGGGGGCGGTATTCTTGTACAGCGTTTCGGAGATTTACTTGACGGAAGAAGATCAACTCCGGAAAGGATTAAATCAAGCATAATAAAACCGACTTTAACATGTGCAACACCGGGAGATTTAAGTCTTGTAATTCCTTACAGACAAATGACAAGCATCATAGAAATGCTTCAAGCCCTTGACAAAATTTGTCCGGGAACAGCCTCAAGATATACACTACTTTATGGTATTGAAGTTAAATTCTACTCTGCAAGAGTAAAATTAACAAATGAACTTGAAACCGAAGGTGTAAAAAATCTGTTTGCAATCGGTGACGGTGCAGGTGTAACAAGAGGTTTAATACAGGCATCGGCATCAGGTGTTCATGCCGCAAGAACCATATGTGCACGCGGTTAATATGGAACATAAAACAAATGTAATGCGCGAGCTTGACAAGCTCAAAATAAAATATAACCATTACTGCTATGCGGATACAGATGCTGTCAGCGGAATGGAAGTCGCTGCCGTTTTAAATCAAAATCCAGATAAAGTATTTAAAACTCTTGTAACTACAGGCAAATCAAAAAAGTACTATGTATTTATGCTTCCTGTTGCCAAAGAGCTTGACTTAAAAAAAGCCGCAAAAAGCGTAGGTGAAAAATCTGTCGAAATGCTTAAATCAAAAGAACTTCTGCCATTAACGGGTTACGTACACGGCGGATGTTCTCCGATAGGCATGAAAAAATTTTTTACAACAACTATTGACAAAACAGCCGAAAATTTTGACACAATAATATTTAGTGCAGGGAAAATAGGCTATCAGGCAGAAATGAAGCTTGAAGATTTATCTAAAGTTATACAATTTAATCTTGCAAATATTACGGAAGATTAGTGTATGCACTTTTTATATAATTTTTTACTCTCTTACGAATTGGAGATTTAAAATCTTTGCCAAGAATTGTAATAACTTTATATTTTTTATCTTCGAAATATTCATTTCTTACAGAGAGCATTTTTTCAAAAATATTTTTGCAGGCTACGCGTTCTGTAATACCGTATCGCCCTAAATCCCATAAGTATACATAATGCTGGTCTTTAAAGCCTTCCGATAAAAACCAGGCTCCTAAGGTAGCGGTTACAACTCCGCCGATTATATATTTGCATTTAGATATTATATATATTGAAGCAAGATATTCCATGGCAAGGGTATATGCGTGGTTCGGGCGTGCAACTTTAATATCCGCTATAAACTTATCGTCAGTATCAGAAAACATATATTGCTTATTTTCTAACAAGATATCTCCAAATTTATCCTTAAACATTTTATAAATATTTGCATCTTCGGTTGCAAGCCAAATCTTTTTATAATTAAATTTCTTAAATAATTCCTCAGCCTTCTTTAAAACATCTTTCGGGTCAGGCTGAATATTATGCCCGTAGAGTTTTAGCTTTACATAATCAGATCCGCGGCATACAATTCCTAAAACTTCCTTTTCATCACCTACTATTTTTCTGTAATTATCTTCTGCATATTTCTTTGTTTCCGGATTTAATTTTATTATATCTAAATAATCTTTATATAAAGTTCTGAATTTTTTTATATCGCGAAGGGCATTGAAAATATCGTCAAAATCTTTTTTATCGCGCGACACCGTAATATTTTCAGATGTTTTTAATGCAGAAAGTGAAACCCCGCAAGGCTGTTCAAAAAAATACTCCCAGACATTGTCTTTATAAATACGGCCGTCTTTAAAATATTGGGTATTATTATGCTTTAAATCAACAATCGGAATATACCCCTGCTTAATTGCATATACAGAATGCAATACAACATAAACACATATACAAAATAATCCTGAAGTATGGAAAGGAATATTTATAACATAATATTTCGGAGATAAAATGTCTTGCTTATTATCAGGCGTAAAAGCCTTATTTAAGCTGAGAGCGCCCCCCCCCCGACAGAATTATTTAATGAATTTAACATTGTTTTATCTCCTATTTTTAAAATTATTATACATCATAATTTTTTATTGTCACTTAAAAACCTTGCCTGCAAATTTTAAAAGTGGTATAATTTTCAGTATGAGTAAACAGGTGAGCCTAACAACGCAAAACAGGCTGATTATATCAGGGCTTTTATTAAGTACCGTTCTAATTGTAGCAATTGCTGTTTTTGCAATTTTTAATATACAAAAAAACTTAAATGAAGGGTATCAAAATTTCGGGCAGATAGTTTCAAAGGCTCTTGCCATAGAATGTGCTGAGCTTGCGGGAACTTCTTACGAAACACTGAAATCTCATGCCGATACTATTGTCGAATCGCATAGCGATATTGTTTTTATTGAGTTTCGAGACGCAAACGGAAAATTAATTTATAAATCAAGCGGCGGTTCTGCAATTAAACCCAAAACTTCGAATATAATAGTAAGCTCGCCCATGATTGACGAAAACGGAGCTGGTGCCGGTTCGGTTACGGTCGGACTATCGGGTAACATTATAAATCAAATTTCTTCAACAACAAGAGCGTCGCTGCTTTTTGTTTTCACGGTTGCATGGGTCGTATTTGCATTTGTAATACTTATAAATACTTATCTCATAACAAGAGAATTAAGAATTCTGCAAAAAGGTGTTCAAAAAATTTCGACAGGAGAATTCGGCTACACAATTCGTGATAAAGATGTAAGTTCGGAAGTTAAAGAACTTTTTAACGCATTTAACAACATGTCTAACAGGCTCCACCTGTATGAAGAACAAAATATTGAACAGCTTACACTCGAAAAAAATAAACTTGAAGCAGTTTTAATGAGTATTGCCAACGGTGTTGTTGTATGTGATAACAATGATAATGTAGTACTTGTTAATAACCATGCGCATAAGCTTCTGGAGCTTGATGAAAACCAGATGCTTAATACAAAAATACAACAATATGTTGATACGGAAGGAAATTATTGCTTTAAAGACAAAATAGAAGAATTTAAAGATACTCCGATTGAAGTTATGGAAAATAAGCCTCTCGAATTCAATATTCAAGTTGATAAGCGGGTTATAAAATCAATAATCTCACCAATGTTCACAACAAGAAATAAAGATTATGTCGGCTACATATTAGTACTTATCGATATGACAAAAGAAGCCGAAATGGATGCGATGCGTTCAACATTTATTTCAAATGTTTCTCATGAACTGAGAACACCCGTAACAGTGTTGAGAAGTTATATTGATACACTCTATAATTACGGCAGTGAATTTGACTATGAAACACAAAAAGAATTTATCGGCACTATTAATCAGGAAATTATAAGGCTTAACGGAATGGTTAATGACATTCTGGATTTTTCAAGAATGGAAGCAAATGCACAAATGGAAAAATCGCTTAACAGCATTTATGAAGTTGTAGATACCTGTGTAAATCAGGTTCAGGCATTGACAAAAGAACATAATCTTACAATATCGGTAAATAAAGAAGCGGATATTCCTGAATTTATGTTTAATTACGCCGGTATAGAAAGAGCTTTAACCAACCTTTTATCAAATGCAATAAAGTATTCTCCCGATAACGGAAAAATTAAAGTCGAACTGAAAAAAGACGGAGATAATACTCTAATCACTGTTTCCGACCAGGGATGCGGCATTGCCCCCGAACACCAGAAAAAGATTTTTGACAGATTTTACAGAGTTGAAAACAATATTCACACAATAAAAGGGACAGGGCTGGGGCTGCATTTGGTTAAGCAGACAATAGAAAAATATCATGGCGGTAAAGTATTTGTACAATCAGAAATAGGAAAAGGGGCAACTTTCGGGCTTGTGCTTCCGATAAAAATGTACGAAGAAGCAGTGAATATTGTTTAGAGGAGTTTAATGGGTGTATCTCGAGAACAGATACCGACCGACGCACAGGCAGAGGAACTGGAGCCTGTGAAATCAGTTAAATAACGCATTAATTTTATCTAAGATATCCTGGGGATCTATTTCATTAGTAATTTTATTAATATCCTGAGCTATTTGATAAAGTTTTGCCGCTTCGATTTTATCACCTGTAATTGATATTGCGCGTGCTAAATTAAAATGAGCCAGTGCATAATTCGGGTTACACTCGACAGATTTTTTAAATAAATCTATTGCCTGTTTTACACGCCCCAAATCATCAAGATAAATTACACCCATATTATTATATGCAATGTCATAATTTTTATCATACTTAATTGCAAGTTCATACTCTTTTAAAGCCTCGTCAATATCCCCTTTACCCCAGTATAAAAAGCCTAAATTACAGTGAATTTTTGCATTTTCCGGATCCAGATCGAGTGCGTTTCTATATACCTGCAAAGCATTTTCAATATCTTCTTTATCATAAAATGCACTACCGAGATTTACATATATATCAATATCTTTCGGTGTTAACAGATAAGCACTCTGGTAAGAGCTTATCGCAGCATTTAAATCCTGCTTTGATTCCTGGTATACAAAGCCCAAAGTCTGATTAATAATACTCGTCCACTGTTTTTTAGGATTAAGTGTTACGGCCGTTTGAAAATGAGAAATTGCGCCGTCAATATCACCCTTGACATAAAGTATATTAGCCAAATTTGAATGCACATCAGGCATGTTAGGCATAATTTGAATTAATTTTTCATAAATTTCTACGGCACTGTCATAATCACCCTGTTCTTCATAAGCCTGACATAAATGTCTGTATGCAGGAATATTTAAAGTATCAAGCCATATTGCCATTTTGTATTCGGTAACGGCATCTTCGAACTGTCCGAGCGATCTGTAAATATCTCCTAACAGACAATACAGCGGAACAAAGCCGGGGGCTTTCTCTACAGCTTCAGAGTAAGTTTCGAGTGCATCATTCAATTTATTTGTCTGAACCTGAAATGCTCCTTTAAAAAGTATCGGAATAAACTTAGCATAAGATAACGTTCTTGCCACATTGTTAATAGCGATTTTATCAAAAGGAAGGGTCAGAATTGAAAGTAAAAATTCAAATTTTGACAATAAAAAGTTTTTAAAACTTCTTGCAGAAGAAACATTATACAGATTTGATAATAAAAAGTGAGCGCAAGAATTTGCAAACGGCATGGTTTTAACAGCCATTTTTGCATTCATTGAGGCATCCAGAAATCTGGCTTTTTTAGTATACGTTTCAGCCAAAAGGTAATAAGCTTTACCCAGCTTAGGATTTTTAGAAATTGCCGTATCAAGGTAATTCACGGCTTTATCCAAATCGCCTTTGAAATAATGAGCCTGCCCTATTTTAAAATAAATTTCGGCAGAATCGATATATGTTTCCAGAGCCCTCTGGTATTCGGTTATTGCCTCGTCAATATACTGGCAGGAATTATAAATATCCAGGTGCCAAGCAAGATATAAATCCCCCAAACGAATATGCAAATCCGCATTTGTCGGGTCATCCTGCAAGCCTATCTGACAAAGTTCAATGGCATTTTTAACATTACCTGTTTTATATTCTTTATTAATCTTTTTTTCCAGTTGTTTAGTATTATTCATAATATAATATTTTTATAAAGACGCTTGACAGAACTTATAAAAGGTTCCATACTAAACATTGTAAATAATTTAATTTAAAAATGCAAGTTATTTATAAATAAAAACATATATGTGTACCAGATTTTTGAGGGGTTAAAATGAGAGAAAACAAAATTTATTTCGTTGACGTAACAAACAGGGATGGAGTGCAAACTTCGCGTTTAGGGCTGGCAAAGCTTCAAAAAACAATTATAAATCTCATGCTTGACGATATGGGAATAACACAGTCTGAATTTGGCTTTCCGACTACAAAACACGAAATAAATTATCTTAACGGAAACCTCGAACTCGTTGAACTCGGTGTAATATCAAAAACAAAGCTTTCAGGCTGGATGCGTGGAATTGCGGGTGATGTGGAACTGTCATTTAAAAATGTACCGAAATTAAAAAATATTAATCTTTCGCAATCAACCTCGGAACAAATGATTAACGGCAAATATTTAGGAAAGAAAACTCCGCAGGATATTATAAATATGACCTGTGAAGCTGTAGAATGTGCTGTTTCACTGGGGGCGGAAGATATAGGAATTAATGCTGAAGATGCATCAAGAAGTGATTTGGATTTTCTTATAAGATATGCCAAAGAAGCAAAGAGATGCGGCGCAAGACGTTTCAGATACTGCGATACATTAGGATATGAAGACCCGCAGACAACTTATGAAAGAATTTATAAAATTGCCAGAGAAACGGAAATGCCGTTAGAAATGCATTTTCATAATGACCTTGGAATGGCTGCAGCATGCTCTGTTATGGGAGCTCGTGCCGCAATTGATGCAGGTGTAGATGCATACATCAATACGGCAATTAACGGAATGGGAGAACGGGCAGGAAATGCCGACCTTGTATCATGTCTGCTTGCAATCCTAAAATCCGCAGGTTTTAAGAATAAATATAATATTGACCCCAATATTGATTTAAGTAAAGCCTGGAAACTCGCCAAATATACATCATACGCTTTCGGTGTTCCAATTCCTATAAACCAGCCTGCTGTCGGAGATAACGCCTTTGCGCATGAATCCGGTATACATGCGGATGGTGCGCTAAAAGACAGAAGAAATTATGAATTATATGACTTTGAAGAATTAGGCAGAGGCGAGCCCGAAATAATCGAAACAGGCAGAATGATAACAACAGGCGAATACGGCGGTATAAAAGGTTTCAGAAACGTTTATGATAACCTCGAACTTGAATTTAAGGATGAGCATGAAGCCAGAAATATTCTTGAACTTGCCCGTTATGCAAACGTTCATACACAAAAGCCGCTTACATCAAGTGAACTGAGATTTATATATTATTATCCGGATATAGCCGCAAAGATTATGACTGTTTCTCCTTACTATGAACCGCAAGGAGCAATTAAAGAACGTGTAGAAGCTCATCTGCTGACAAAACCTCACAGAATAATTTAAGATTTGACGCGGTTTTCCCTTCTTTTTGTTAATTTTTGTTACAAATCAGGATAAAAGCTTAAAGTTTTGCCCCCCCCCCGACCGTATAAATAGATATAAGGAAACAAATTGAAAGGGAACACGTCATGGGTATGGCAGCATCTCAGGCTCGGTTCTTAGGACTGACAGCCAGAAAGACAAATGTTGAATATGAAGGACAACAGATTAACCAGCAAAGAACAACTTTGTCTAACCAATCTGCTAACTACTATAACAGTTTGTTAGGGATGTCTGTGCCGGTTCCGCCTTCTGTTTCAGATTACACGAAAACTGTTTACACTTTCGAAGACGGTTCTTTGAGCAATTCGATCTCTTCTATGATTGCTCAACCGGACGGTACTTATTTAATCAGCTACAATTCTTCCTGGACTGATGATTTTGCGGTTGTTGCGGCAGGTTCTTCCATTGTTACCAGAAAAGGACAAGAAGGAAACTACACTTACAACGTTGGGGCAAAAGAACTCAGACAAATGACTACAAGAGATGATGATGATATTGATGCGATGACAGAAGAAGAATTAAATACATTAAGAGGAAATGACGAATACTTAAAAACTCTTTCGGATGACCAATTAAAGAATTTATTAAAAGAAGAAAACAACTATATACAAATGTTAAATAACCAGTACGGTAATGGTGACTGGATGGTTAGATATGTTCAAAACACTACTACAGGGACCTGGAGTCCGTACTTCTACAAAAAAGATGTTTTGGATTCTGCTATTTATTCAGATACAGGTTCTTCTCAAAGCAATATCCCGGCGTACACTGTCGGTTCTTCTCAAAAAACAGAAGAAGTGAAAGGCGTTACAGCCAGACTTGAACAGGATGCGACAGGAAGAATTATTAACATTACACTTAACCCCGGAAAAGCCGATGAAGTTACTTATGCTGTCACAACTAATACTGTTACCGATCAGGCTGCTTATGACGATGCTATGAACCAGTATGAATACGATAAGTATCAATATGATCAATCTATTCAAGAAATTAATGCCAAAATTGAAATTACTCAAGCACAGGATAAAAACTTAGAATTAAGATTAAAACAACTGGATACCGAACAAGATGCAATTTCTACTGAAATGGATGCGGTTCAAAAAGTTATTGAAAAGAACACGGAATCCACTTTCAAAACATTCGGCTAAGTTATAAAAAATTTTTATTTTTGTTTCCTTTTACTTTTTTCCCTGACGGCTTATATAGTCGTTTTTTTTTGTGCTAATATAGAGAAAAAGGAGTGTGGTTATGGGACAAACTTTAGCAGAAAAAATTATTTCGGAACATGCAGGGAAACAGGTAAGAGCAGGCGAACTTGTTATTGCAAAAGTTGATGTATGCGCTGTTCAGGACGGTACAGGTCCCTTAACGGTTCAGGAATTTAAAAAACTAGGGAAAGAAAAGCTTAATAACCCTGAAAGAACTATTCTTTTTATAGACCACGCATCACCAAGTCCCAGAAAAGAATTATCAAATACACATACTGTTCTAAGAGATTTTTCAAAAGATTACGGCGCAGTGCTTTCTGATGTCGGAGCAGGCGTCTGCCACCAGAGATTGGTAGAAACATTTGTTAACCCGTGCGAAATTCTTGTAGGAGCAGATTCACATACCTGCACATCAGGAGCTTTAGGAGCTTTCGCAACAGGTATGGGCTCAACAGACATAGCTGTTGCAATGGCGCTCGGTAAAACATGGTTAAAAGTTCCCGCAGCATTCAAAATTGAAGTAAACGGAAAATTTAAAGAAGGAATTTGTTCTAAAGATTTGATGCTTCATCTTATAGGTTTGATAGGTGCTGACGGCGCAACGTACAAAGCTTTGGAATTTTGCGGGGATACAATTGAAAATATGTCAATGTCAGAAAGATTTACTCTTGCAAATATGGCCGTTGAAGCAGGTGCCAAAGCAGGTTTATTTGTAGCGGACGAAAAAACAAAGGAATTTTTAAAATCCCGCGGACGGGAAGATAAATACAGATGTTTGAAACCTGATGAAGATGCAGTTTATGAAAGAGTAATAAAAATTAATGCGGCAGAAATCAGACACACTGTTTCCTGCCCACATACAGTCGATAATATAAAACCGGTTGAAGAATTAAAAGATGTAAAAGTTAATCAGGTATTTGTAGGCACCTGCACTAACGGACGAATAGAAGATCTAAGAACAGTTGCAAAAATATTAAAGGGTAAAACAGTTCATCCTGATGTCAGAATGTTAATTTGCCCCGCATCAAAAGATGTATATTTAAAAGCACTTGAAGAAGGTTTAATAAATACGTTTGTAGAAGCAAATGCAGCAATTCTGCCTCCCGGATGCGGTCCTTGTGTGGGAGTTCATGCAGGAACTCTTGCCGACGGAGAAGTCTGCCTTGCAACCCAAAACAGAAACTTCCAAGGAAGAATGGGTAATGTAAATGGCTTTATTTATCTTGCATCACCGTATGTTGCCGCACATACTGCCTTAAGAGGCTATATTTGCGCAGATTGATTATAATCATTAATAAAAAAATATAATCTGTTGGTTATGTAACAAGGAATGAGCATTTCCTGTCAAAAATTCCTTACTATAGATGTAAGGAGAAGTTTATGTCAGGCAATAAATTGCAATACAAGAAAATGCCGTTGGAAGAACTTGTCGTCCTTTCACAGCAAAATGACTTCAAGGCTCTAGAGGAGCTTATCAGGCGCGAACAAAAAAATGTATTCGCAGCGTTTTCATACCTGAGCTCAAAAAAAGAAAACGTTTCTGATTTAACTCAGGAAGCTCTGCTTCGTGTTGCAAAGAACATACATAACCTTAAAAATCCAAAACTTTTTAAAAGCTGGTTAAATCAGATAGTAACCAACTTATTCTACGATGAATTGAGAAAAAATCAGAGAAAAGCCGAGACAGTTTCTTTGGATGATGATACGGAAGATTCCGTGCCCATAAAATTTCAGCTTCTTGATAAAAAATGCAAACCTCATGAAAAATGTATTTCATCCGAGCTTGAAAAAATAATTAAAAATGCAATACTGGAACTTCCCGAACAATTCAGGATAGCGATTATTCTTCGCGAACTTCAGGGTTTAAGCTATGAAGAAATAGCTAAAGCCACACACTCAAGCATCGGAACGGTTAAATCCAGAATAGCGCGGGCAAGAGGAAAACTTCAGGAAGATTTAAAAGCATACATTTAAAAAGGAGAATGATTAATGAAAAACCAGTTAACCTGTGATCAGGTAAGTGCCTTATTAAGTTTCTATGCAGAAGATAAATTAAGCGCAAAACTATCGGAATATGTCAGACAGCACCTGGAAAGCTGCCCTGCCTGTATGGAAAAATATATTCAAATGAAAAATATGCTGAATAAATTTATGGATATTCAAAATGAGGAAATTGAAAATCCATATGCAACAAAACAATATGAAGACTTTAAAGCTAACCTTTCCGCTTATGTGGATAATGAACTGAATAATTTTGAAAGCATAAAAATAAAAAAAATAGCAATATCAAATCCTCTGGCAAGACAAGATTTGGAAAATATTTACACATTTAAAAAACTTCTTCACTCATCTTTTGAAAAAACAAAAAATGATTTTAAAAATGATTACTCAAGAAGCATAATATGCCAGCTGCAGCATGAAAATACCGATGAAAAAAGACTGGATCCGTTTTATAAATTGACAGCCGCATTTTTTATAATGATAACCTGCATAGTTGCAGTACTGATAAGGTTTTTATATTTTTAAGGAACCCGAAGAG
Organism: Candidatus Gastranaerophilales bacterium; assembly: GCA_944324305.1. Taxonomy (GTDB): domain Bacteria; phylum Cyanobacteriota; class Vampirovibrionia; order Gastranaerophilales; family Gastranaerophilaceae; genus Stercorousia. The sequence goes on along the minus strand of CALUVV010000003.1, from coordinate 87,949 downwards.
TATTTTGAAGCAGCTAAATTTTGATATCTTTCCATAGACATTCTGCTGTCATAGTTAACATTATTAACGTTGTCTTTTTCAGATGGTTTATTCATATTTGATAATGCCTGCTTTTGTTTAATCGCAGCATATTTATTTCTGGCTATGGGAGTAACAAGGTTACTGGAAATAACAGATCCGATAAGCCCCGTAATAACTTCAGCACCATTCCTGAAAGGTTTAAATTTATCGGCAATTTCCGAGTTATAATTATCCAGTTTTGTTATATCGAAGTTCCAGTCACCGGCATAAACTTTATTTTCAACACGCTTTTGCCCCTTTTCAAGAATATGACCGCCCTTTTTCAGTAAATCAGTAATATCGGAAGTTCTTAACTTTGCTGTTTTGGTTAACTTTGAACCAATATATTTTACACCGCTGGTAAGAGTGTAAAAAGAAAGAATATTTACAGCAGCATCCGCGATTTCCTGCGGAATAAGAAAAACTTTTTGCTCTTTAGATATTTTATTATTAAATACTACGGCATAGACCTGAGCCATTGATGACAAAATCCAGCCGAGAACGCCTGTATGAACAAGCATAGAACCCGGATTTTCACCATAGTTTTTATATATATAAGATTTAAAACCGTTCCACATTTTTGAAGGAGAAAACATTATTTATTCTCTCCTTTCTCTTGAATTTTTATAAACTGATTTGTTAAAAACTTAGTAAGCGGAGCATCAATAAGAAAATTTGTAAAAATCATTGCTCCGAGAGAAAGTATCGTCCCCATAGCATTACGATACTGTGCAAGAGCATCTTTATTAGACGGATCTAAATTTTTCGGAGTAAGGCACTGTTTTAGTTTTTTAGTAAAAGGTTTTGCGTTAGCGGGAATTTCTGCAGCAGTTTTAGACATTGCCGCAATACCTTTTATGAAACCTGCTCTTAACGCAACCCCTGTTAAGGTACCTGCAATAATCTTTGCAACGGTTCTGGCCACTGCAACTTTTCTGGTTTTTTCATCAACACTTTTATTTTTCCAGTCGATATACGGCTGCATTACAAGAGCAGTAACCCCCAGAATGGCTCTCTGATGCGGTGAAGACCACTTTTTACCGATATATGCAACCTTATCAATTACCTTGTCTTTGCTTACTTGCATTGAAGGCAAACGATTATACATATTCTTTACGATATTTAAATTTACAGCTGTCATAACACAATACCCATGGCAATAAAGACTGTAAAGCTTTAAAATTGCCGTAACAACAGGGGATTTTAATAAATATTTACAATCTTCATCAAGCCTGTTTAGTATATAACAGACAGCAGGTTTTGTAAAGAATATAATTCAAAGTTAAAGTTTAGCCCCTTTAGGCACAACAGTTACACCGTTCGGGGAAACATGAAATCCCCGCTTAATATCATCTTCTCTGTTAAAACCTATTCGAGAATGCGGAGGAACCACAACATTTTTATCGATAATTGCGCGCTTAATCTTTGAATGGCGGCCGATTTCCACATTTTCCATTAATATACTTTCGGAAATTTGAGAATAACTGTTAACCTTAACTTTTGGCGACAGAACGCATCTTGACAATCCCGCCCCGGAAACAATACAGCCTTCGGAAACCATCGAGTTTGTTGCCATACCGACACGCTCGCCTTCTTCCCAAATAAACTTGGCCGGAGGATAGTTATAATTAAATGTTCTTAACGGCCAATCCTGAGAATATAAATTAAGCTCCGGATCATAAGCAAGCAAATCCATATTTGCCTGCCAGTAAGCATCAATGCTGCCGACATCCCGCCAGTAACCGCGTTCCGTATCACTCATCCCGGGGAATGAATTGTTATTAAAATTATATATATAAATCTTTTTGTTATCCTTTAAAAGCATTGGAATTACGTTTTTCCCGAAGTCATGACTTGAATCCTGAATTTCCTCATCTCTGTTAAGTGCATCTAACAAAATTTCTTTATTAAAGATGTAATTTCCCATTGATGCAAGACACATATCAGGATTACCGGGAATAGATTTAGGCGTATACTGCGGTTTTTCGACAAAATTTATTAATTTCCAATCATCATCAACTTCAATAATACCGAATTCATGAGCTTCTGAAATAGGAATAGGTATGGCCGAAATAGATAAATCAGCACCTTTTTCTTTATGAAAATCCAACATTTGTGATACATCCATTTTATAGATATGATCACCGCCGAATATACACACATAATCAGGGGCTTCATCAGTAATATGAAAAACATTCTGGTAAATAGCATCAGCAGTACCGCGGTACCAGTCAGAACCCGTTCTCATCTGTGCTGGTGCTAAATCCACATACTGATTTAAAAACGGTGATAACGCCCAGCCACGGGTAATATGCTTATTTAAAGAATCAGACTTGTACTGTGTTAAAACTTTAATTTTGAAAAATCCCGAGTTAATAAAGTTATTAAGAACAAAATCAATAATTCTGTATCTTCCGCCGAAAGGTACAGCAGGTTTCGCCCTATCCTTTGTTAACGGATACAATCTTTTGCCCTCGCCGCCTGCTAAAATCATTACTAATGCATCATCTATTGACATGTTAAAACCCCTTTTTCTGCAACTAATTATACATCAAGAATACAAAACAATCCATACTTATTTAGCACAGCCGCCGCAGCCTCCGCAAGAATTTCCGCAGCCGCCCGAATTCATTAGATCAGAAAAATCAAAGACCTCATCTTTTAGTAATTTATCGATAACCACAGGATAGAGCATATTTTCAACGGAATAAATTTCAGCTTCATATTCATCAAAGTGAGTAAGATTACCGATTAAAACAGGATACTGCGCAATGATTTTTCCGCCGTCCACATCTTCCGTAACCCAATGTACGGTCACACCGGATACTTTCACACCTGAGTTGAAAGCCCTGTGCATTGCATCAGGTCCCTTGAAAGACGGAAGCAGCGATGCATGAATACTTATAAATTTTCCTGTTTTTAATACATCATCCTGAACATGCTGTCTGTAATCACAAAGAGCAATAAGCGAAAAATCATGAGATGAGAAATATTCAAAGTTTTTCTCATGCGGAAGATATTTAAACTCAATACCTAATTCTTCCGCCTTTTTCAAGAAATCGGAGTGTTCAATATCAGACAAACAAACAAAAGTAACGTCTTTGCCTTCAAAATATTTAACGAGAGCCTCAACTATCCTTCCGTCTGCCGAACCAAGCAAAGCAACTTTATCCATTAAACATACCCCTTTCTTTGTATATAAAAAAGAACCGGTAATTTGCTAACCGGCTCTTTTATTATAACAATTTTAGTTACAAAGTGCAAGCAGGATACCTGCGGCGACCGCAGAGCCGATTACACCTGCAACGTTAGGCCCCATTGCGTGCATAAGCAGGTAGTTTTGCGGGTTAGCTTCCAAACCTACTTTATTGGATACACGCGCTGCCATAGGCACAGCCGAAACACCCGCAGAACCGATAAGCGGATTAACTTTATTTTTGGAGAACAAGTTCATTACCTTAGCAAAGATTACACCGCCTGCAGTTGCAAATGAGAAGGCTAAAATACCAAGAATTAAAATAAATAAGGTTTGTAATGTCAAGAACTGGTCTGATGATAATTTTGAACCTACAGAAAGCCCTAAGAAAATTGTAACAATGTTAATTAAGGCATTCTGCATTGTATCTGATAACCTTTCGACAACACCGCATTCCTTACAAAGGTTTCCGAAAGTCAAAGCACCGATAAGAGGGCAAGCATCGGGTAAAAGGATTATACAAAGTCCTAAAACCACAAGCGGGAATACGATTTTTTCACGTTTTGAAACTTCTCTTAACTGTGTCATTTCTATTTTACGTTCTTCCTCGGTTGTCAAAAGTTTCATAATAGGCGGCTGGATAACAGGAACAAGCGCCATATAAGAATAAGCCGCAACCGCAATTGCACCGAGTAATTCGGGAGCAAGTTTCGAAGTTACGTAAATAGAAGTAGGACCGTCAGCACCGCCTATAATACCGATTGCACCTGACTGCGGGAGTGTAAAACCGAATACACACAATGCAAGAAGCAATGCGCCAAAAATACCGAATTGAGCGGCACCCCCTAAAAGAGCCGTTTTAGGGTTTGCAATCAATGGTCCAAAATCGGTCATTGCACCTACACCCATAAAAATAATTAACGGAAATAACCCCTGATGAATACCAAATTCATAGATAATTCCCAAAAAACCATGCGGTCCTGCAATTCCCGCAACGGGGATATTTGACAACAAACCGCCGAATGCAATCGGAACCAGAAGTAAAGGTTCAAACTGCTTTTTAATACCTAACCACAAAAGGAACAAACATACCAAAATCATTATGGGTGAACCGTATTGATGAAGAAATTGTTCAAAACCGTTTGTGATATTAGGGTCAACAGGCTGTATGAAATTTGCGATGCCCGTTGATTGCCATAATTTATATAAACTGTCTGCTATATTCATTTTTTTACCCTTCTATATGATAATTAACCTATAGTAACAAGCACATCGCCTGTTTTAACTTTATCACCGACTTCAATTTCTACTTCCTTAACAGTTCCTGACATCGGAGATTTGATTTCAGTTTCCATTTTCATTGCTTCAACAACCGCGATAACATCGCCTTCCGCAATGCCGTCGCCTGCCGATACAAGAACTTTTAATACAGTACCGGGAAGTGCGGCCTTAACAGGAGTTGCGTCGCCGGTAACAGCCTTTGCCTCAATACCCGCTTTAACGTCAAAGTCATAAAGTTTTCCGTTAACAGTTGCTTTTCTGCCTTCAAGAGCAACAGCATATTTCTTACCGTTAACCGTAACAGTGTAAGCATTATTTGCTTCGTCGATTTTAGGCTCTTTATCACCAGGTTCGCACTTTCTGACACCGATTGTGGCTTTGCCTTCAAGGAACAGAATACCTTTTTCTTTGCAGGCTGCCGAAATAAAGATATTTTCATCGTTAACGGGAAGCCCTGCATCTTCAAGTCTTTTCTTAGCTGCAGGAATGCCTTTATTCGGATCTCTGTCGTTAATATCGACGACTTTTTCTGTTGTCGGCTGTAAGTTCAACTGCTCGGCTGCGATTTTAATGACATCTGCGTCAGGTTCACAAGGAGTTTTGCCGAAATATCCGAGAACCATTTTTCCGTAACCTTCCGCAATTTTTTTCCAGGGGCCGAACATAACGTTATTGAAGGCCTGCTGGAAGTAGAATTGTGAAACAGGAGTAACGGAAGTACCGAAACCGCCTTTTTCAACAACTTCCTTCATAGCTGCAACAACTTCGGGATATTTATCCATTAAGTTATTATCTCTGAGCATTTGCGTATTAGCTGTTAACGCTCCGCCGGGCAGCGGTGATTGTATAATCATAGGATTTACCGATAAAGCTTCAGGCGGTAAGAAATAATCTTTCATACATTCTTTGAAAATTTCTTCTGTTTCAAGAATTTTTTCAACATCAAGTCCTAAATCATATTCTGTACCTTTTAAAGCATGCCACATAGAAACGATATCAGGCTGAGCTGTTCCGCCCGAAACAGGTTTCATAGATAAATCAATTCCGTCGGCACCACCGTCAAGAGCAGCAAGATAAGCAGCTAAGCCTGTTCCTGCGGTTTCATGCGAATGGAATCTGATATGAGCATCAGCACCGAGAATTTCTCTGGTGCGTTTAATAGTTTCGTAAACCTTTCTCGGAGCAGAAGTTCCTGATGCATCCTTGAATGCAAGACTGTCAAACGGAATACCCGCATCAAGAATATTTCTTAAAACTCTTTCATAGAATTCAACATCATGAGCACCTGTACAACCTATAGGCAGTTCCATCATCGTAATAGTGACTTCATGTTTTAACCCGTTATCCTTAATACACTGCCCTGAATAAATAAGGTTATTAACATCATTTAATGCGTCAAAGTTTCTGACCGTTGTAACGCCGTGTTTTTTAAACATTTTTGCGTGTAAATTGATTATATCTCGCGGCTGTGAATCTAAACCTACAACGTTAACACCTCTTGCCAGGCTTTGTAAATTAATTTCAGGTCCGACAGCCTCTCTGATTTTGTCCATTGTTTCAAAAGCATTTTCGTTGCAATAAAAAATCGGCGACTGAAATCTAGCACCGCCTGCAACTTCAAAATGTTTAATACCTGCATTTACAGCAGCCTGTAAAGCAGGCAGAAAATCATCAACAAATACTCTTGCTCCGTAAACTGATTGGAAACCGTCTCTGAATGAGGTATCCATAACTTTAATAAGTTTTTTTGCCATAACTTTATCCTTCCTAAATTATAAATTATTAACTTACTATCTCTTAGACATAATAGCTGCAAGTGCAACGGCAACAGCTTCATCATCTTTTGCTGCCGATTTGGATGCAGATTTTTTCTTCTCAACGACTTCTATTTTTTCAGGGAATATCTTGTTCAAATAGCGAACAACAGCTGACATTCCGAACATGGCTGCAATCATAATGCATAAAAACAGCATTACAAATCCCATGCCAATAACCATAAGCACCAGGCCTATCATTAAATTTTCACTCATAGTATATCTCCCATTGTTAATACAAACTCTCTGTCATCTTGTTTTAAAACAAGCTCTCCGTTATTATTTACATATTCTGCAGTACCTGATTTTTTCTCGTTAAATACCTGTACCGAAATGTTTTTTCCTAAAAAATTACATGCATTAATATAATCATCTCTTATATAAGAAAAACCATTATTTAAAAATTCATCATAGTGAGCAAAAAATTCATTCAAAAGTCTTTCCATAAACAAGTTTTTATCTATATAATCCCGACCGAGTTCTATATTTAAAGCAGTAACTTCTTTATCTTTAACAAGCGATAAGTCTTCGGACTTTGCGTTAAGATTAACTCCTATCCCAAGAACAAGTCCTTTAAAAGAATTTCCTTGCATGACCGTTTCTGAAAGAATGCCCGATATTTTTTTTCCGCCGATAAGAACATCATTAGGCCATTTAATAGAAGGCACAAGTCCGTATTCTTTTATCACCTTACACAAAATAACAGATAAATACTGTGTAAGATTAGCATAAACATCTTTAAAAGTATCGGAAGGCTTAAGAACTATAGTCATGAAAAGATTTCCCTCACCCAGATCAACCCATGTTCTGTTAAAGCGTCCGCGTCCCGAAGTCTGAACAGAAGCAGAAATTACAGTCTTATCTTCAAGACCTTCCAAATTCTGTTTGGCATATAAATTGGTAGAGTTCACCTCACCAAGTGATATGATATTCATTTTCTCCCTTAACATATAAATTTATATACTTATATTAGAACAAACAAAAAAAATTTGCGATTTTTTTTTTACGGAGTTAAAATAAGTTCACAAGGGAGAGAAGTTAAAACATGGAACATTGGATTTACACGTTAAATATTGCGGGTCATGCTGTATCATTAAACCTTGATACCATTTTCACAATGTGGTTTGCAATGGCGGTTGTAATAATTTTTGCGCTGCTTGCAACAAGGCATTTATCGCTTGAACCCGGAAGACTTCAGGCAATATCAGAAAGTATCATGAAGTTTTTCTACGGAACTCTTGATACTATGATTGAAAATGAGAACAGAAAACATGTTCCGCTTGTAGCTTCATTATTCTTATTTATCGTAACCGCAAATCTGATGGGGCAGCTTCCTTTAAGAATTATTCACCTGAAAAACGGCGGCGAACTTGCCTCTCCTACAAATGATATTAATTTAACGGCTGCAATGGCGGTTATTGTATTAATATATTATGTATTTATGGGAATTCGTGCTAAGGGTCCGAAATTCTTTTTACATGAATTAAGTTTTACGGGAATTGTCATGGCTCTTGTTGAAATTCTTGAAATGTTCACAAGACCTTTAAGCCTTGCAATCCGACTTTTTGCAAATATTTTTGCGGGAGAAATTCTCGTTTCGATAGCATTAGGAGGACTGGCATATTTTCTGCCGCTTCCGATTATGTTATTCGAAATACTTGTTGCATTTATTCAGGCAACTGTATTTATGATGCTGACCATAGCTTATATCGGTTCGGCAACCAAAGAAGAACATTAGTTACTTTGATAAAAAGTATTAAATAAAGGAGAGAAAAAATGGTAGACACAGCTACAGTTTCACAAATGGCGCACTTAGGTGCAGGTATTGCAATCGGTTTCGGTGCAGTCGGTGCAGGACTTGGTATCGGTTTTGCAACAAAAGGTTTAATGGATGCGGTTTCAAGACAGCCTGAAGTTGCAGGGAAAGCATTCGGTTTCTTCCTGCTGGGTGCAGCTTTATCAGAAGCTTGTGCATTGTATGCATTCGTTATCGCATTTATGCTGTTAGGCAAATAATCGGAGAAAAATAATGGAATTTAACGCTACATTTTTAGTTTCGGCAATAAGTTTTATTTTATTTACATTGATTATGAATAAAATATTTTACAAACCGCTTGAAAAAGTTATGGCTGAACGTCAGAAATTTATTGATGACGCTAAAGCTGATGCGCTTAACTCAAGCACAAAAGCTGACGCAATTCTTAAAGACAGAGAAAACAGATTAAATAAATCAGCAGCCGATTCAAAAAAACTTGTTGCGGATAAAATTAATGAAGCGAACGAGAATTCCAAAGCCGCTGCGGCAAAAGCAAAACAAAAATCCCGTGAAGAAATAGCTTCTGCCAAGTCACATCTGCATGATGAAGCACTTGAAACAACGGAAGGGCTTAAATCAAGAGTTAAAGATCTGGCAGAAGTCATATCTTCCAAAGTACTCGGTATGGAAACAAGAATTGAAAATACCGACAATGAAATTGTAAACAGGATAATGAATTAATATGAACGAACTGGCAAACTTTTGGAATATCATAGTCAAATCAAATACATTTAACTTTGCAGTATTATTATTGATTTTTGCAATCTTATTTAAAAAGTTAAATGTGTCCGCTCTTGTTGAAAAAATAAAGCAGGATATCATAAACACGATTAACAACGCAAAAGCGGAACGTGAAAATGCAAAAAACAAACTTTACGATGCGCAAAAATCAATAGAAAATATCGAAGAAGAAATTAAGCAAAGACTTGACGAAGCTTCTCTGAGAGGGGAAGGGATTGCCGGACAAATATCTGCAAATACCGATGAACAGGTTAAATTAATAGAAAAAAATATTTCAAGAGTTATTAATGCGGAAGAAAAAACTTTGTCCGCAAAAATAACCGAAAAAACTTTAAAAGCATCAATAGAACTTGCTAAGCAACACATCAAAAACACACTCGCCAACAATCCGGAACTGCACAACAAGTTTATTGACGAAAGCATCGATAACATAGACAGGGTATAACCTTATGAAAAACAATACGGACAAACAAATTTCAACATCAGCAAAAAATTACGCAGACTCACTGGTTCAAGTCGGTAAAGACGGAGTAATGAGCTACGACGCAATATTGAATGACCTGAATACGATAAAGGAGATTACTGCATCTTCCGATGAGCTTGTAAAAGTTATGGAAAATCCCGCAATTTCAATTAACTCTAAAAATGAAATTATAGACAGCGTGTTTTCTAATCAAATCAGCGATAAAATTATTAATTTCTTAAAAATCCTGATTGATAAAAAAAGATTTAACGAATTAAACCAGATTATCAGTGCATACAGTAACGAAGTTGATAATATCAGCAATATTAAGCGTGTTGAAGTTATATCGGCCGTTGAAATTACAGACGACAGAAAGCAGAGACTTATCGAAAAACTCCAAAATAAGCTTCAGAAAAATGTTATTGTAAACTTGGCTACGGACAATGAAATTATAGGAGGACTGGTTATTAAAATCGATGACGATGTCATCGATAACAGTCTGAAAAATAAACTGGAAAATTTAAGTAAAAATATAATATAAAGGGGAAATTATGGCACTTATTAAACCTGATGAAATCAGTTCTATAATTAAAAGCAAAATCGAAAATTACGACATTCAATCCGAAGTATCAAACACAGGTACCGTAATTGAAGTCGGTGACGGCATTGCAAGAATTTACGGACTGAGAAACGTAATGTCAAATGAGCTTGTAACATTTGAAGACGGTAAAAATACTCTCGGGATTACGATGAACCTTGACGAAGATAATGTGGGCGTTGTAATCTTAGGAGAATACACGCAGATTAAGGAAGGAATGACCGTAAAAACAACAGGCAGAATTGCATCTGTTCCCGTAGGTGACGGTCTTATCGGCAGAATTGTTGATCCTACAGGTAAACCTATTGACGGCAAAGGCGAAATAGACGCATCAAATACCCGTCCGATTGAAAGAGTTGCTCCCGGTATTGTTGCAAGAAAATCAGTTCACCAGCCTTTACAGACAGGTTTAACAGCGATTGACGCACTTACCCCTATCGGCAGAGGTCAGCGTGAGTTAATCATAGGCGACAGACAGACAGGTAAAACAGCCATTGCCATAGACACAATCATTAACCAGAAAGGCCAGAATGTAATTTGTATTTATGTTGCAATCGGACAAAAAGCATCAACCGTTGCACAAATTGCAAAAACTCTGGAAGAACATGGAGCAATGGAATATTCAATTATCGTTTCCGCTACGGCAAATGAACCAGCTCCGCTTCAATATATCGCCCCGTTTGCAGGTGTTGCAATCGGAGAAGAATTTATGGAACAGGGCAAAGATGTTTTAATCATATACGATGACCTGTCAAAACACGCTCAGGCTTACCGCGCAATGAGTTTGCTTCTTAAAAGACCGCCGGGACGTGAAGCATACCCCGGTGATGTATTCTATCTTCACTCAAGACTTCTGGAACGTGCGGTAAAATTAAATGATGAACTCGGCGGCGGAAGTATTACGGCTTTACCGATTATCGAAACTCAAGCAGGCGACGTATCGGCATACATTCCGACCAACGTAATTTCAATTACAGACGGTCAGATATTCTTGGAATCAAATCTGTTTAACTCGGGTGTAAGACCTGCTATTAACGCGGGGATTTCAGTATCACGTGTGGGCGGTGCCGCTCAAACTAAAGCAATTAAACAGGTTGCAGGTAAATTAAGACTTGACCTTGCTCAATTCAGAGAACTTGAAGCATTTGCACAATTTGCTTCTGATTTGGATCAGGCAACAAAAAACCAGCTGTTGAGAGGCGAAAAACTTACCGAAGTTCTTAAACAGCCTCAATATAACCCTTTAAGCGTTGCAGAGCAGGTTACAATCCTGTTTGCGGCAAACGAAGGAATACTTGATGATATTCCGAATACTGAAATCGGCAAATTCAAAAAAGAATGGTTTGCTTACCTGAATACTAATATGCAGGAACTAGTTTCCAAGCTTAACGAAGGCGCAAAACTTGAAGATGCCGACAAAGAAGAACTTAAAGAAGCTTTAACAAAGTTCAAAAAAACGTTTTAATAAAGGTGTAAAAGATGGCTAACCTTAAAGATATAAAAAACAGAATACAAAGCGTTAAGAGCACACAAAAAATTACGCGTGCAATGAAAATGGTTGCTGCGGCAAAAGTAAAAAAGGCCGAGAATACCGTTAAAATGTCACGTCCGTTTACGAATGAATTAACCGCAATGTTTAAGAAGCTGTTAATGTCAGTCGGGACTTACAGTGCGCAAAGTCTAAAAATAAAGTCCCCTATAGATAATTACCCTGAACTTTTGCAGGTAAGAGATACCAAAACCGTAGGGCTTCTGGTAATTACTTCCAACAAGGGGCTTGCGGGTGCTTATAACGCAAACGTTGTAAGAAAAACGCTCCAGACAATTAAAGATTACAAAGAGCAGGGCATAGAAACCATTCTTTTTGTGGTCGGACAAAAGGGGATTTCTACTCTAAAACGGAAATGCAAAGAACTTAACTGTGAAATAGCAAAAACGTATTTAGGTGTTGCCAATAATCCTTCAGCAGAAGGTGCAAAGCTTATTATTGAAGATATTGCTGATTACTTTGTTACTCATAAAATTGATAAAATAGAAGTTATTACAACCAGATTTAAAAATATGATGAGCTACTTTGTCGAAAATTGGACAATATTACCGCTAAAAGGGGTTAATGATGACTATGAAAGGCTTCATGATAACATCTTGGAACCTCTTATGGAATTTATGCCTGATATGCATAATATATTACAAAAAATTGTTCCGATGTATATGACAAATATTCTGTATCAGTCTTTACTTGAAGCGCAAGCAAGCGAACTTGCAAGCAGAATGACGGCAATGTCTGCCGCAACAAGTAATGCCGAAAAAATGATTAATGAATTGTCTGTAGAGTACAATAAAACAAGACAGTTTGCCATTACTCAGGAAATTATCGAAGTTGTATCAGGAGCAAATGCACAACTCGGTTAGACTTGACAAAATAGCTGCAATATTAAATAATAGACATGAAAAGGAGGCAAAATGATTGATATAAAAGCTTTAGAAATTGCCCCCCCCCCGAAAAAATAGCTAAACGCAAGGGATTTAAGGGGTTTACTCTCGCTGAAGTTCTTATTACCTTAGGAGTTATTGGAGTTGTAGCATCTTTAACTATGCCCGCTCTTGTTGCAAATACAAAAAAACAAGAAGCCAGTGCCAGAATAAAAAAGTTTGTTTCAGTAATTAATCAAGCTCTTATTAGTGCTGAAAATGATTTTGGAATGAGAGAAGATTGGACAATTGGTGAAATGAATAATTCAGATGCTGCATTTGAATTTTTAAATACGTACATCAAACCTTATATAAAAAGTTTTGAAATAGAAAAACGCGAGCTTCTCGGCCTGAATATGGCAACACTGAGGTTTGTTGACGGCTCTCAAATGAGTATTAAAATAGGTGTTTGCTATGATATTTATTATGACATTAACGGAGAAAAAAAACCTAATGAGCTTGGCAGAGATATTTTTGCGTTTATTTTATGCAGGAAAAGCGGGACCTGTAATGTTGACAGTAACCAAGTAAGACCGTATTACTGTGTAACAACAGGAACTCCATATCCTACACGGGAAGAAATACGTAACAATTGCAAAAGCAGCGGCCAATCATGTACTATGCTTCTACAGGAAAATCAATGGGAATTTCCTAAAGATTATCCCAGACGCCTGTAAATATTCTACATTTGACTGCTCAAAAATGCTAAGTTATCAGGCTTCATCATTGCCTGATACTGCTCGTTTGCATCAGGTTGCTGTTTTGCTTTTTCAGCAGCCAGGCGGGCTTTTCTTTTCTCTTCGGATTTATTAGTCATGTAAATATTCAGTTTAGGAATTCCGACACCGAGAATAAGACCTGAATATAAATAACCTGCAACCTGAGCAATGCTTAATGCACGCAATTTGCCTTTTGTTTCTTTTCTTATTGCTTCACTGACCTGCTTTGATGATAATTTTTTCAACAACTGCTTAAACGGTAATGCTTTACCGTTTTCAACAGAATCAATACCTGCTGCATGCAAGCCTCTATGTAAGACTTCATCGCGTGATACAAGAGGAGCTTTTATAATTTTATTAAAGAAACCTTTGCCGTGTTCTTTCTCACTATAATTTAAAAGGTTCTGATCCATTGCATTTGCGGTCATTTTAGCAACGAAGTTACCTAGTACAAGCCAGTTAAAGAAACCGAGAACATCTTTAACAACAGATTCTCTGAGTTCGTCTTTATCACGTGCAACCAAAAATCTTGACATAATTGTTACGCCGTAAATAAATTTAAATTGATCTAAAGTAGGAACAAGTCCTCTGAACTGAATTTTCTTTAACAGTCCGGAAAAACCGTCGCTCATTCCGATAGTTGCGAGGATACCGCCTCCGAAAATAGCTGCTGCTGCAGCTTTCATAGCTTTAAATCCTGCAGAATTATCTTTCTGCCTGCCTTCAACACCGACAAAACCGTCACTGCCTGTTTTCTTCTTTGTCAAATAAATATTTAAAGGCTGAATTGACATGCCAACAGCAGATGCGATACCTAAACCAAGCAGTGAACGTCTAAGGTTCATATGTTTTAAATCAGCAATAAATTTATTATTTTTTAAATCAGAAGCAAATGCGTCAGCTACATTTTTATTATTATTTACAAATATTCTGGATACACTATAAATACTGTCTAACAGGTTTGATACAGAAGTTGTTTTTTGATTTTCGGCAAGTCTGAATGTATTTTCAGAACCGGTAGCATGTGTAATAACAGACTGAGCATATGCTTTCAAATCTTTAGATATAGTAACAGGAGCATCTTTTGAATTCAAAACTTCTGAAAATTTTTCTACAACAGAATTAAGTTTATCATCAGGAATTCTAATCCAATCATCTCCAACTCTGGTTTCCGCACCTTTAAATACATCTTTTAAATAATCATTCAAAGGAGCAGCATTGCCGCTTTTAACTTGTTTATCCCAAGCTTTTCCTAATATATCAAGAGTTTCATCATCAACGAACAATTTATGAGCTTTTATTCCGTACTTACTGTTTAAAGCAGAAGCAAGAGCCAAGCCTGCAACGGTTCCGTATACGCCTACGAGAGAATGGTTTATTGTACCGGAAGCTTCTCTGCGTCCTGTTTCCATACCTGCTGCAGGTCCTCTGTTAATTAAATCAACGGTAGTTCTCGGGATTACCATTGAAGCAAGGTCAACCGCATTTGCGCCCCAGGCCTGATTTGTATCTAAAAATCGCAAACCCATTGTTACGGCATCAAATGCACCTGTAAATTTTACGTTATTGTTTTTGTTTTCTAAATTTTGTTTTATTTGGGGTATTATCGGTTGAATATTCATATCTTATTTTCTCCTTACGAATTAAAAAATGACTTAAACGCTGTGTTGTCCTTGATTAAGGCTTTCGAGAATTCGTCCGGCGACGATATTCCCGCGGCATCTGTCGAGCCCGAGGCTGACGCTGCCGCCGCGTTTGAGGCAGAATTCGTATTTTTTTCTGCATTTAATTTCGCAAGTTCTTCTGCATGCTTTTTATTTGTTTTCGACCTTGTGTAAATCGGTATAAATACGCCTAAAGATAACAGTGAGAATGCTATGTTGCCTATTTGGCATATTGTTCTCAGGCGTTTATCTTCAATTGTTTTTAATTCATCTGAAGATTTAAGTGAAGTATGTTTAGCCCAGTGCCAGAATTTTTTAAATACATTTGCATCTTTGCCCGGAGCCTCTTTTAATCTGTTAATCAGATGAACACCTTTGTCCTTATTTTTATGTTCTAAAAATGTAGCAATACCTTTAGCTACGTAGTCACCCAGAAAATAAAAACTTGAGAATGTTGCAATATCACGTACTGTTGCTTCTCTTAATTCGTTTTTATCTTCGGAAACACCCATTCTGCTTGCAAAAGTAGCAGTAGAAATTATTCTGGCCTGATCCATAGTCGGGAAAATTCCTTTAAACTGGAATATATTTTTCCAGACAGGTCTGTCCATAAACATTGAAAGCCCGCATACACCTATCATAGAACCGATAGAGATAAATTTTTGAGCAAGCAGTTCTTTTTTATCTTTAGGGGATAATTCTTTATGTTCTGAATCTTTTCCGAAATCCTTATAAATCGGAGCGCCTTTTCTGCCGGACTGTTTGTATGTAATCCATCTGTTTATTGACTGCATTGACAAAGCAAGCGGAATAATAACGCCAAGGCCGCCGATACTTTTCCAGTTAACAAGTTTTTTGGATTTATTAAAGAATTTCGCGAGTTTGTCTGTTTCGGTAATATTTTCTTTAACAACTCCTCTAAGCATTTTAACGGTATCTTCGCAGAGAGATTCCAGGTTATTGGAGAAAAATCCTTTATCACCTTTGAATTTAATATTTTCGGCAATTAATGTTTCACTAACAATATCTTTGTAAGCTTTTTTAAACGCTTTGGAATTATATTTATCTGATTGGGTAAGATTTACAAATTCAGTGACCGCATTGTGAATTTTTTCGTTTCCGATTTTACCGATAAATTTACCGTCGGAACCTCTGGGGATTTTTAAAATATCTGCAAAATCTTTAGTTTCTTTTCCGTCTATACCGATAAGATCTCCGAGCTGATCTCTGAATGTATTATATATTTTTTCTTTTCCGTCAGCACCCGAAGCTTTATTGTAATATTTTTCTATTTTATTGATAGCATCTTCATTAGCCCAGGTATTAATCAAATTAGCCTTTTTAAAATCAGAACCCATTAAAGGACGCTGTAATAAAGAAGCAATTCCCATAACAATAAAACTCGGGATTATACAGTTAACAATCAGCCCCGAAGATTCGCGCCTGAAAGCTTCAAATCCTGCATACCCGTTAGATTCTTTAGTTTCAATAATTGTACGCGGAACAATGGCTGTTGACAGGTCTAAAACAGAAACATTTACCATAGGCTGTTTTTCGCACTGCTGAACAAGCCATATTGCACCATCAGCCAACCCGCCTTTGAATGACGGATTTGCAGTATTTTTTGCAATACTGTTCCCTTGCGGGGTATTATTTTTATTTACACTGGTTAAATTAACTTTTTCTATCATACTATAGTCTGGTTTAAAACTTCACACCTATTATACCAATGACACATTCATATTAAAAGCCGGGCAAAAAAAAAATTGCGTTATTAACAGGAATTGTAAAGGAGATATTAAGAAGGTTTTTTGCATTTTTTATTAAAAATAGATAATTTTTAAATAATTTTTTTAAAAAATTTGAAAAAATCTCTAAAAAAAATAATCATTTAATGCAAATTTCTTAAAAATTTTAATAAAAATTTTTGTAAATAATTGTAACAAATACGCTTAATAATTTAAATAAGTATTGCCAAAGTATATATTAAACAAGCTTTTTAACAAAATCAACAGCATGCTCGCGAGTAACAACATCACCTGAAATTTGAGCTTCATGCAAAGCTTCCATAATTTCACCGAGCCTTCTTGAAGGTTTAATATTTAAAATTTTCATTACATCATTGCCGTTCAAAAGTTTTGGCAATGGTTTTAATGTTTCGCGCGTCTCAAGATAAAATTTCAAAAGCATATTTAAAGAGGTAATGTTTCTTTCAACAATTTCGTCCGTAATTTCGGGGCCCCTTGCAGAAAGTCTGTCAGCCTGCGCAAGCAAAATAACGTCAATAGAATTTATATCCATTTTACGAACGTAGCGCATCATAATTTTTTCGGTAATCTGCGGCGACGTCATTACATGCGACGGATATATATGATATTTAATCATTGATGAAATGTAGTCAATTTGTTTATTTGAAAAATGTAAATCTTTCAAAATTTTCAGTGACATTTTAGCACCGACATCATCATGTTTAATAAATCTATGCTTGCCTTCCTCAATAGTCCAGGTCGAAAATTTTCCTATATCATGCATGAATGCTGCAAGCTTTAAGTGCGCAAGACGGGAAAAACCGCCGAAATCAGCCCTGTTAAGATGTTCTTTTACTTCATCGGGAGCTTCGTTATATAAATTTTGCAACTGCTTAACCGTTTCAACGGAATGATGGAATAAATCCAAATGGTGATGAGAATTTGGCGGAACCTGTTTTAATTCTTTTACAAACGGAAATATTTCTTCCAAAATCCATGTTTTATTCATATTTTCAAGCGCAAGATGAGCATATTCGCCGCTAAAAAGCTTTAAAATTTCATAATTAATCCGCTCGGCAGCAGGTTTATGAATTAAATCGGAATATTTACAAACGGCACTAATAGTTTCGGGTGCAAGCTGAAATCCGTATAGTGCCTGAAATCTGTATACTCTTAACAGTCTTAAAGGGTCATCAACAAAATTAAGTTCATTAACGTAATTAATACATTTGTTGCGGATATCTGTAACACCGCCCGATATATCAATAAGTTCGCCGGTTCTGATGTTAACCGCAATTGCGTTTATGGTTAAATCACGTCTCATCAAATCCTTTTCAATAGAATCACCAACAGGATTTGTTACATCAATATAGTTCACTTTATCAGGAAGAACTAATCTGTAAATTTTATTTACCTCATCGAGCGGAACAAATGAAGCATCAAAAAGTTCAGCAAGTTTCAATGCGAAATCACGTGCATCCTCGTCCATTACAATAATATCTCTGTCTGTGCTTTCCAAGCCCATATAGTAATCCCGTACGGTGCCGCCTACAAGATAAATTTCATTATCAAATTTATCCGTAATCTTTGACAAAATTTCATCTGATTTAATTTTTTCTATAATTTTCGAATTCATAAATTACGTTTCCTAAAGCTACGGTAACAGCGGTATCTGCTTTCAAAATGAGCTCTCCGAGTGTAAGCATTGCAATTTCATTATCCTCGAACAGCTTAAATTCTCTCTGAGAAAAACCGCCCTCGGGTCCTATAATAACAATAACATTTTCACCCTTAATAATTGGATTTTCTTTGCAGTATTCATGCAGAGACAGTTTTGCATGTCTTTCGCAGAAAGCAATAATTCTAAAGCCGTCATTTTTCAATTTTATAATATTTTCCAGATTAGTCAACCCGTAACACGACGGGACATAAGCTCTTTCGCACTGCTTAGAAGCTTCAAGCATAATTCTCTGCCATTTGGGAATTTTCTTTTCAATAACAGCTGCAGCAAGAGCGCAATTATCGGTATAAACAGGATAAACACCATCTGCACCGAGTTCGGCTGCTTTTTCAATAATGCTTGACTGTGCGTCACTCCTGAGCGGACTTTGCGCAAGATATAATCTAAAATCAAGCCTTCTAAAAGACTTATAACTATTTTCAACATTAACCGTTATTTCCTTATTTGTTATTTCTTCAACAACAGTTTCATATTGAATTTGATTTTCGTCAATAAAAAGCAGTTTTTCACCTTTTTTAGTCCGCAAAGATTTTGCGATATGGTTAAAATTATCCCTGTCCGAAACAGTTATCTTATTATTATTTACATCTTTAGAACTTATAAAAAAATGCGGCATTATAACTCCTTGTAAATAAATATTACTATAAATAAATTTACAATGATAGCAAAAATTTTAATTTTGAAGTATTATATAAGTAGCAAAAAGGGGATTTATCTCGTGGAAAAAATTCAAAACAGCGAAATGACAATAGGCATCCCCAGAGGAATGTCTTTTTATCATAATTATCCGTTTTATTACGGATTTTTTACGGATCTTGGGATTAAGATTGTACTTTCAGACGTAACGACAAAACAAACAATGACAAGCGGGTCAGCTCTTGTTGTAACTGAAACCTGCCTGCCGATAAAAGTTTACATAGGCCATGTGCTTAATCTGATTGACAAAGGAATTGATAAAATATTTGTTCCTTCCATTCAATCGATTGCGCCGAAAATTTATAACTGTTCAAAAATCCGCGGATTGCCAGATTTGGTAAGAAACGTTGTAAAAAAAGATTTTACAATGATTGAAGCAACACTTGATAAATCAGAAAAAAATCAAGGATTATACGATTTCTTAAAAGAAACGGCTGCTCCGTTCGGAATTACGGATGAAGAAAAGATTAAAAAAGCGGCAAAAGCAGGATGGAGAACTTACAATAATTTTCATATAATGTCAAAATCCGGTATGAGCTACAAAAAAGCAATGAATTATGCTCTGCAGGGTAAAGTTTTCATTGAAAGCCAAACCAAAGAATTCCCTATCTCTATAGCTCTAATCTCGCACGGATATAATATCTTTGACGAACGAACTTCAATGAAAATATTTGATAAACTTGAAAAAATGGATGTAAAAGTTTATTCATCATTACAGCTTTCTAACGAGCAGATGGATGACGGCATAAAGGCTCTGGGACAGGAAATGTACTGGGCAAATGAACGCGAAATGACAGGAGCTGCCGGACATTATTTAAAAGACATAAAGATTGACGGTATTATTACTCTTACGGCATTCGGCTGCGGTCCTGATTCTTTAATGATTGAAAGGATTACAAGACAGGCCAAGCGCTTTAATAAACCGCTTTTAAATCTGACTGTTGACGAACAAACAGGTGAAGCAGGATTTATTACCCGTTTGGAAGCTTTTGTAGATATGCTTTTCCGTAAAAAGAGAGCAAGTATTATTAACAAAATTGAAATTAACGGTGAAAGTTCATTTATACCGAACACAAATTATATAGAAACAAAAAAAGGCTCATAATTGAGCCTTTTTTCTGTTAAAACGGATAGTCCAAATCCATATTCCAGCCCGCCTGCATTAATCTTGCCGCACACATATAACCGTTTCCCGTCTTTGAGCAATCTTTGTTTATGACGTCTGTAGATTTATCATATCCGTAAGGTACAATACCTTTACCGCTTACCCTAAGAAAAAAGAAAACATCATTACCGAAACGGTTTGGGAATTTAGAGCCGTTTAAATCTACCAGAATTCGTCTGTCATCCTGACCATATCCTGAACTCGTAATAATCATTACAAATGTTCCGTCATTTAAATGCAGCATTACGCGGGAGTTTGCCGTGCCTGCATTCGGATTAATCTGATAATCATCCATGCGCCTGTTTGATTTAAAAAACGGAGTTAATCTGTCATAACCGCATTCATCATAATAGTAACATCTTACAGGTGCCTGTAAATATGGTTTCCAATAAGTGTCAAAATAAGAAAATGCAATATCGGGAGTAACCGTATCCCATTCCGTCGAGTCGCCGTATTCTGAAACAGCATGATTGAAAGCCTGAGATAAAACGGAATAAGCTTTTTTTAATTGCTGCAATGACTGTTGTTTTTTATAATTACCTATAACTCCGGGCATAATTAAGGCTGCAACAATCCCTATAATCCCTAAAGTTATAAGAACCTCAGCAAGTGTAAACGCAGGAGCCGAGCTTAGAGTACGCCCCCCCCCCGAATTCCGGAATTCAATGCTTTTTTCATAATCGCTCCTTTCAATTTTTCAACATTTATATTATAAAAAAGTATTGAAAATTTTTCAAGATTTATAAAAAAGGCTCTTAATGAGCCTTTTTTAATATGTCATTTCCCAGTTATCATTTAGAATTTTGCCAAAACAGCCTATAGCACCGGCAGAAGCGGTAGTTTGTTTACAATTGGAGTTATACAAATTATTTCGAATATCCTTCGGAGAGCTGCCATTGCAAATTCCCTGACTTCTACAAGCCGGAGTTACTCCTTCAATATCAATAGAGCCGTCATCATAAAAAACAACCTGAAATAAATCACGTCCTGCAATATTTGGTCCTTTAGAACCATTTATATCTATTAGCATATTTCCCCAATACGATTTCACGTTACCAACTGTAGATGAGTAGAGTGAAGGATGATCAATCATTATGGCTGCTCCGCTAGCCAAGGTAATACAAGCAGCAGAACCCCAACTACCCACATCACCAATATCTGTTCCATCAATAGATTTATACGAAGAAGCAAAACAAGGGGTTCTGACGTCTCCTTCTTCACATTGCTGCACTACTTTAAAATATTTATTCAAAAATTCCAACATGGCAGAACGGCTTGTTAAACCGGCTTCTCTTAAATTTATTGCATTCTTATCCGTCATACACTGCAAAGATGCCTGTTGAACTTCATTATAAACTTTATGTAACTGTGTTACATAAGTCTTTCTTTGATGGTTCTGCATCAAAGACGGTACTGTCATTGCTGATACCACGCCAATAATACCTAAAGTAACCAAAACTTCAGCAAGCGTAAACGCAGGAGCTGAGCCTAAAGTGCGCCCCCCCCCCGAATTTCGAAATCAAATACGTTTTTCATTATTGCTCCTTTCTTCCACTAATAGATTATACCATATTATAAAGAAGATTTCAATAAAAAAAGAGGTCATATATGACCTCTTTTTTTATCTGAATTAAACTTTTCTTTTTCTGGCTGCTTCAGATTTGCGTTTTCTTTTTACGCTCGGTTTTTCATATCTTTCGCGTTTTTTAACTTCTGAAAGAATACCGGCTTTTTGAATCTTTTTTTTGAAACGGCGTAATGCGCTTTCAATTGATTCGTTTTCGCCTACTTTAACTTCTGCCATTTATATTTTCACCACCTTTATGGACATTTTGTACAATATATGTATATTATAAACTAAATAAAAATAATTTCAAGCCTGCTAAGCAGACAGAGTAAAGATTTGATAAATTTCTTCGTCCGAAAGTTCGGTAATAATCTTTTCTCCTTCGTAAACCGCTAAGTCTGCAAGTTCTTTTTTAGACTTAAGCATTTCATCAATCTTTTCTTCAAATGTTCCGAGCGTAATCATTCTGTGAACCATTACGTTCTTATCCTGACCTATACGGTAAGTTCTGTCAGTAGCTTGATCTTCAACAGCAGGGTTCCACCATAAATCATAATGAATTACGTTTGTTGCACTTGTAAGGTTAAGACCTGTACCGCCTGCCTTTAGCGAAAGCACCATAACTTTTGCATCATCGTCATTTTGAAAACGATGTATTAAATCTTCACGCTGCGGAACAGTTAATGAGCCATGAAAGAACAAAGGCTCGGAGTTACATTCGTCTGCAATTACCTTGCATAATATATCTCCCATTTCTTTGTATTGCGTGAAAATAAGAGTTTTTTCGTTGTTATCAAGTATGCTTTGGACTGTTGAAATACATTTATCCATTTTCCCTGATAACTCTTTGCTCATTTCACCGCCTTTAAGGAACTGGTAAGGATGGTTACAAATTTGTTTAAGGGCTGTAATAAGTTTGAAAATATTACCGCGTCTGTTAATACCGGTAAAGCCCGAAATTTTTTCCATCATTTCATTTAATGTTTTTTCATACAGAACTGCCTGAGGTTTAGACAGATAGCAGTAATCGTTGATAACCATTTTTTCAGGTAAGTCGGTAATTACGTGTTTGTCTGTTTTCAAGCGTCTTAAAACAAACGGAGATACAGACATTTTCAGTTTTGCGGCACGCGAATTTTCCTTAAATCTTTCAATAGGGATTGCATAACTCTTCTGGAATTCTCTAAGAGTGCCAAGGTATCCCTGATTAATAAAATCAAAAATTGACCACAACTCGGTAAGCCTGTTTTCTACAGGAGTACCTGTCATCGCAATTTTAACATCGGATTTCAGCATTTTAACGGCAAGAGTTTGTGCGGTATCAGGGTTTTTGATATTTTGAGCTTCATCAACAATTATCATACCCCATGTATTTTTCTTTAGTTCTTCAACGTCAATCCTCATGATTGCATAAGTTGTTAAAATAACATCATGTTTCAAATCAAGCTGACGCTCCGCACCATGATAAATTACCGCATCAAGAGAAGGAGCAAACATTTGAAGCTCTTTCATCCAGTTTCCCATTAAAGTTGTAGGACAAATTACGAGAACAGGTTTATCAAGCTTATTTTCTTCTTTCATTTTAAGAATTAAGCTTATAACCTGAATAGTTTTACCAAGCCCCATATCATCAGCCATACAAGCCCCGAAGCCTTTGGAAATATTTGTCCAGAGCCATTTCAAACCTGTCTGCTGGTAAGGCCTTAATTCTCCTTTTAAATTTTCCGGCGGAGTAACTTCAACCGGTTTGTTAAAGTCCTGAATAACCTTAGCAAACGCTTCATCATAGTCAAAATCATACTGGTCGAGCTGCCCTGACATAGAAGCATGTATAAGTTCCATTCTTGACATTGATTTAAAATTTGCTTTTGCAATTTGTTCAAAAAGTTTTCTTGTATCTTCTTTATCAACAAGAACGTATTTGTTTTTATACTTAATTAATCCGTTCTGGCCTTCAACAAGTTTATTAAATTCCTCAATTGAGAGTTTTTCATTTCCTAATGCAATTTCATATGAGAAATCCAAAATATCATCAAGAGAAATCTTTGAAGAAGAGTTGTTGTTAAAGATGTCGGCAAGTTCTTTTGAACGCGACGTTTTAACTTTAGCATTAATAGATGCGCGTGGAACAACAATATTTGTAAGCTCATCTGGAAGCACAACTTCGATTTGCGCTTTTTGAAGATAGTAAGCTGTTTGAGTAATAATCTTATAAACTTGATTTAAATCCAGATCAAGTGCAAGTTTTTCTTCATCTTCAAATAAATCTTCCAACTCAGGCATATACCGAATTGCGTAGTTAAGCTGTTTTTCAACAATTCTTGCAATGTCAGACGAATTTGCACCGAAAACTTCTTCATCGGTATAAAGCCTATCGATTAATACATCTTCATCTGTTTTTCTGTTTTTAATATGAACTTTCAGGCGGAACAGTTCTTCATTTTCGAGTTTGGTAATCTTAAAGAA
Source organism: Candidatus Gastranaerophilales bacterium (assembly GCA_944324305.1). Taxonomy (GTDB): domain Bacteria; phylum Cyanobacteriota; class Vampirovibrionia; order Gastranaerophilales; family Gastranaerophilaceae; genus Stercorousia. Next base: position 63,742 of record CALUVV010000003.1, on the reverse strand, counting down.
CGGAATAACATCATATTTTCCGAGATAAAGTTCATCGAACCATTGAGCAAAACTTTCGGCAATATCATGTCCTTTCATTACAGAACGCTGCTCTAAATCTTTTATCATATAAGTGCCTGACTTAACATCTTTGAACTTATAAGCCTTAATTCCCAAAAATTTATAAATTACATAGTTTAAATAATTATATATAAAATCATTGATAAAATTCTTAGGTTTTTCACCTTTTATGAACAAATCCTCAGGAATATTTTCTTCAAACTGATTAATAATTCTTGCAAGCTGCTGAGAGTTAATAATAGGTTCATAAACAATTCTGAACATTGAACCGTGTTTTTTTATTGTCGGAATAAAATACAGCTTTTCAATAAGCTTCATAACAAAATAAGTCAGCTTGTTTAAATAAATAAAAGTCGGCGTAAGAGCTTCCAAATCAACAATATTCCCAAAACCGCCGAAGTAATCCATGACAAGGTCAAGACTCATGGCGTATCCGACTTTATCATCCATAACTTCTGATTTAAAGCGGAATAATGAACCTTTAGATTTCAGGTAATATTGAAAATTATTTGTCGGAGTAACAAAAAACGACAGCTTATCATTAGTATTTACAAGATAAAAATCAGTATTTCTTGTAGGCGGATTAGGGCTTAAAAATACACCCGCAAACTCGTCTTCGACGGTCTGATAAATCAAGCTTAAAGTATAACGGAAATCCTTATTTTTAAATCCGTCGGGGTTTTCGGATAAATTAAAAAACAGTTCATCAACGTTATTCTTTTTAAATGAAAAATCGATATCTAAAACTTTATTGTCAGCCATAATCATCCTAATCTCTTTTATTTGTAAAAAGATGCCGCAATAAATACGGCATCTTATAAGTCATTTTTATTTAATTAAAGACCCGCAATCCATCTCGGCGGGTTTAGCAATACCCATTAACTGAAGCACGGTAGGAGCAATGTTGCATAAAGCTCCGTCTTCTTTTAACTGCAAATCTTTTGGTGCGTTGATAAGAACAAAAGGAACTTTGTTCGTTGTATGTGCTGTCTGCGGTTTACCAGTTTCAGGGTTAACCATAACTTCAGAGTTGCCGTGGTCAGCAGTAAGAAGCATGATAACTCCATGTTTTTTACAAGCTTCGGCAATTTTGCCCACACACTCATCTACAACATGGCAAGCTTTAGTTGCCGCTTCAACAACACCTGTATGACCGACCATATCAGGGTTGGCAAAGTTTACGAGAATAAATCCGTATTCGGGATTTTCAATAGCTTTCAATACATTTTCGCAAACTTCAGGAGCACTCATTTCAGGCTGCATATCGTATGTCGGAACCTTAGGTGACGGAACAAGTACTCTTGTTTCGTGAGGCTGAGGTTCGTCAATGCCGCCGTTAAAGAAAAATGTGACGTGTGCATATTTTTCTGTCTCTGCTGTTCTGAACTGTTTTACGCCGTTAGCTTCAAGAACATCACCCAGAATATTTACAAGGTGCTCTTTCGGGAATGCTACAGGGAATGTAAAATCTTCATTGTAGCTTGTCATAGTTATATAACAAAGGTTTTTAAGAACTTTCTTTCTTTCAAAGCCGTCAAAGTCGGCAAAATTTAAAGCTTTAGAAATTTCTCTTGCTCTGTCCGGTCTGTAGTTAAAGAAAATAACCGCATCGTTATCATGAATTCTTGATTCTTCTCCGCCTATAACAGTCGGGAGAACAAATTCATCGTTATCTCCTCTTTCATAAGAAGCCTTAACACCTTCGCAAGCCGAAGCAGCGTGCTCGCCTTCTCCGAAAAGAAGTGCATTATAACCTTTTTCAACTCTGTCCCATCTGTTGTCGCGGTCCATAATATAGTAACGGCCGATTATTGTTGCTACAGGAGGAAGATTATATTTTTTCAACTCGTCTTCCACCGGTTGGATATAATTGCAAGCACTTTGCGGCGGCGTGTCGCGTCCGTCTAAAAACGCATGAACATATACTTTTGTAAGCCCGTTATCTGCAGCCATTTTAATCAAAGCTAAAAGGTGGGCTAAAGAAGAATGAACACCGCCTGTCGAGACAAGTCCGAAAATATGTAAAGCGGAATTATTCTCTTTTGCGTGATTAACAGCCTTTAAGAAACGTTCATTTTTAAAGAAAGAGCCGTCTTTAATAGCTCTGTTAATTCTTGACAAATCCTGATAAACAACACGTCCTGCACCTAAATTTAAGTGTCCGACTTCGCTGTTGCCCATTTGTCCTTCAGGCAAACCGACATATTCACCGTCAGCGTGAATTGAAATTGTCGGATATTCCTTTTCCAATTTATCAACATGAACAGGATGTGCAAGTTTTGTTGCATCATATTCGGGGTGATTTTTGCTTATTCCCCAACCGTCCATAATACATAATAATACTCTCTGTGTCATAATTATAGTCCTCTATTTATATTTCCACATTTAAAAAAATTTTATCAGGAACATAAACTAAATACAAGAGCATATTTCATTTAAGATTTTTAAAGAAATCAGGCTCATAAAGAGCTTTGGCAGCACAGCCATAACCGTTTTCCCTTGATGTTGAAGTCAAAGAGCAAAATGTTTTCGTTGAATAATCAGTTCCGTCAGCTCCGACAGGTAATATAAATCCCCTGCCTGATTTATTTACGAGCTGAAAAAGAAAAAAATCCTGTCCTAAAACATTAGGAGCCTTTCTTCTCCCGTTCACATCCAAACCTATAAAAATAGATTTACGTCCGGAAGCCTGCTGCTCAAAAGTTATCAGCATACCGTCAGTTGTGATAAATTGTCCGTCATCAAACATTGAAGATTGAATACCGCGAGAAGTCTTATTAAAATTTTGATATTTCATATCAGTTGTACTTTTTGGCATACAGTCATCTGATTTCAAATCTTTAGTGTGTTCACATAACTTTAAAATTTTAAAATACGGTTTGATTTCCTGATAAAATAAACCGGATGCAATACAGTCAGTACTCGAACAATCCGTATCTTTATGATACATTTCAAAAGCCTGAGTAATAACGGAATAGCCCTTCAAAAAAGCAGTCCTTAACTGCTGAGCTCTAAAATTTGCAATAATATTAGGAATAGTCAATGCAGAGATAATTCCTATAATGCCAAGCGTAATTAATACTTCGGCAAGAGTAAAGCCATTTTGACGCTTAGACGCATCAGCTCCCGGCTGACTAAGGCTTACAGAATGCCCCCCCCCCGGATTCCGGAATTCAATACTTTTTTCATAATCGCTCCTTTCATTTAAACTAATATACTATTTGAATATAAACAGTTCTTGTCCTTGCTTTATTATCAAAATCAATTAATACTATTTGCTGCCATTGTCCGAGCTGCAATGCTCCGTCAATTAAAGGCACCATGGTACTGTTTCCGATAATTGAAGCTCTTACATGGGCATATCCGTTACCGTCATGCCAGGTTTCATCATGATGATAATCACCATCCGAAGGTGCAAACTTATCTAACGCTTCGGGCAAGTCCACAAGAAGCCCCGGTTCAAATTCAATATTTGTAATCGAAACAGTACTGCCTGCAACATATACATGCACAACAGCAGATTGCAGCGAATGGCTGTAAACCGCATGTTTTACTTTCTGTGTTATGTCAATTATATCGGTAAAGCCTTGAGTATTAACGGTAAATTTTTCATTTATAACTGTCATAAGCTGAACCTCAATTCGCCGTCTTTAACAAGTTTTCTGCCCTTTGAATAAACCGCAAAAGGAAAATCCTGTTTTAGTATCGCATTATAGTCTTCGCCGTCAAAAAGTTTAAATACGTTAAAATCAGCATCCTTACCGATTTCAATAGAACCCGTTGAATTATCCAAACGCAAAATCTTAGCAGGATATATAGTAAGATATTTGATTAAATCAACCGTACTTATAAGTTTTTGAGAATTTGCGTTTCGTGCCAGTGCAAGCAGACTAAAACTCTTTTCTTTAGCAAAACTTTGAGTTGAAAAACCGAAATTACCTTCAAAATGCTTTAATACCGTTTCAAAATCAAGCTTTTTATTACAGATTTCTTCACTGTATAAAGGCTGGTAAATATATTTCACACCTGTTTCGGAAAGTTTATCAAGCTCATCAAAATCATAATTTGCATTTGCCGCAAGTACTTTTTTGGTAAGAACTTTTAGATTTTCCAAATATTTAACCGGTGTAAGCTCTTTATCATAAGGGCTGATTTTTCTCATTCCCATAAATTTATGCAGTATATCAATATCGGAAAACCCGTGTTCAAGCCAGTCAATTTCATCCTGCGATTCAGCAAATCTTGTCATCATAAGCATATTATGCTTACGGCAATATTTGGAAAACAAAGCCCATAATTTTTTATGCACACCTGACATAGAATTAAGCATAATTCCGATATGCGTATTTTCCCCCTTATGGAATATAAGTTCTTCCACAACGGCGCGGACAGTCTTAAAATTCTTTTTACTTTTATTTTTGGTATCTGCAAAAACCTCAAAGAAAAGATAATTCTTTACAGGCAGTTTATTAATAATTTCAAAATATTTAAATTCTTTGGAAACCTGCGCAATACATGTTGTTCCTGATTTTATAGCTTCGGTAACACCGTGCTTAAAAGATGCAATTTTTTCAACTCTGTCCAATGTAAAATAATCTGTTAAGATTTCCGCCCATTTCCTTGAATAGCTGTCCTTGCTTACACCTGCAAAGTTGTATTTTAAAGAGAAAAGTTTAAAAAGCTTTTTAATCTTATTTTTTAAGCTCTGAGGTTTTGCGACCCCGACATCAGTATATTGAAACTGTGTAAGCAAATCTATAAAGCCTGGAGTAATAACGGCATTACCTAAATCCTTTATATTTTTCTCATCAAAATTGACATCGGCATTAGGAATTATGTCGATGATTTTGCCTTCATCAACAACTATGGCCATATCTTCAAGAACTTTATCCGCAGATGTTAATATCCATTTTGCTTTATAACACTTCATAATGTCTCCCCTATAAACCGTATTTTACATTAGCGGGAAGTAAAAAGCAAGCATATATTATAAATTATCAGGGTTAAATTTACTATCAAATCGGCATAAAGGTTCAAAAGTATAAATATCTTTTAACACCTGAAAATCTTTCTCTCCGTTTTTCTTTATATAAATCGGAAAAGGATCAAAACCTTTGTCGGAATATACACCGTGCTGATGTCCGTCTTTATAAATATCCTGTCTTGCAACAGATGTCAAATTCCCATTATCATAAGCAAAATTATAACGAACAACTTTATCAGTATCTCTCAACTCTCCGTCATAATTATTATAAACATATCTTTCATAAAGTTTACTTTTACGATAGAAATCCTGATACTTAGTAACTGTATTATCCGCATGTTTTATTACGGTATTGCGTTCAAGTCTGTCTGCCAAGAAAGGCTTAAAGTTTCCAATTGTAATTTCTTTAACAAGAAATTCTCTGTCTATCTCGTCAGGTTTATCAATAATCTGTGAGGCATCACCTTTGAATATTCTGTGAACGGTTTCTTTCGTTTCCGCATCAAATTTAGAAACAATTCTTTTTTCTAAATTTCCTGATTTATCAAAAATTAAAATATCACGTAAAGTATCCGCATCTTCCTTCAGCGGGGTTGAATATTGAACTTTTGTTCCGCCGTTTTTAAGCTTTACAACCGTTTTTGAACTTAAATTTTCAATATCAGACTTGAATTTTGACAGTGTCTGATTAATCTGTTCAGGAATTTTATCAATCGGTTTAGCAATTTCAGGCTTAACCTGAGGTTTACCTCTGAAAATAAAGTATGTCGCAGCTCCGAGAGCCATACCTCCTCCGATACCTAAAGCTAATTTCGCAGAATTGCTTAAACCTTTTTTATTATCCGAAGGCTCTGTTGGTTTAACATCATTATTATTTTTAAATGATATATTACGTAAAGGTGAAATTCGCATGCTATTATAAAAACCGAACAAAACTTTTTTTGCTACCCGAAAATTTCATCTGAATAAAATACAAATTCAAGATGTCCGATGATGACCGTATCACCGTCTTTAATTCCTTTTTTGGCAAGTTCGTCAAATACTCCCATACCTTTCATAATATTCTGGAAGCGAATTACCTGTTCAGAATTTCTTTCATCGGTAACACCCGCAATTCTTTCTATTTTACCGCCTTCAATAATAAATGTGTCTTTTGCGACTTTAAATATTTCGAAAGAACTGTCATCATTATTGTATGCACCTAAGTCTTCTTCTACAACAATTTCTGTTTCGGGTTTGGGAATTTCATCGACCTTTTCCCCCATAAAATCAAGTAATTTATCGAGATTTTCACCTGTTACGGCCGAAATCTCAAAGACGTCCGACGATACTTCTTTAAATTGTTCCAAAAGTTGTTTTTTCTTTTCTTCATCAATAGCATCAATCTTATTTAACGCAATAATCTGATAAAGCTCTGCAAGATGCTGTGAATGTTTTTCCAATTCAAGATTAATTTTTTTATAATTATCTAACGGGTTTTCTTCTGTTGCATCAATCAAATGCACAAGAAAACGGCATCTTTCCACATGGCGCAAAAAGTCATGACCGAGCCCGACACCTTCCGAAGCTCCTTCAATAAGTCCGGGGATATCGGCTACGACATAACCGTCGCCCGAACGTTTTCTTACGACCCCCAAATTCGGAATTAAAGTCGTAAAAGGATAATCCGCAATCTTAGGTTTAGCGGAACTTATTCTGCTTATAAGAGTTGATTTTCCCGCATTTGGCATTCCGAGCAAACCTACATCCGCGATAAGTTTTAATTCAAGAAACAATTCTCTTTCAATAGACGGTTCCCCGGGTTCGCAAAATTGCGGAGCTCTTTTTTGAGCTGTTGCAAAACGTGCATTCCCTCTGCCGCCTCTACCGCCTTTTGCAACAAGAACTTTTTGTTCATGTTCGGTTAAATCCGCAATAATATTACCTGTTTTAATATCTTTAACAACCGTTCCTACAGGAACTTTTATAAATAAGTCTCTCGCACAGCGGCCGTGCATATTCTTAATTCCGCCGTTTTCGCCTGCTTCCGCTTTAAAAACGGACTTATGCTTGAAATCCATCAGTGTAGACATATTTTCATCGGCAACAAGATAAACGTCACCGCCTCTGCCGCCGTCTCCGCCTGCGGGACCGCCTTTATCAACATATTTTTCTCTGCGCCACGCAACCATTCCGTTGCCGCCGCGTCCTGATACTACTCTTATCTTTGATTTATCAATAAATTTCATCTTTATTTCCTTTTTGTATTATAATATTACTATGAAAAATATAAAAAATAAATTGTTCTCTAAGACACCTGTAACAATAGGACCCGACAGCGGATACGACAATTATATAATGGCAATTGAATCGAGCTGTGACGAAACAGCCTGTGCAATTGTAAAAAACGGCAGGGAAGTTATAGCAAACGTTGTAGCTTCACAGATTAAAACGCACGCACAATTCGGAGGCGTAATACCTGAAATTGCAGCCAGAGAACATCTTGATTCCATAAATATTGTAATAGACGAAGCATTTAAGCAGGCGAAGGAAAATGCAGGGATTAATCCCGAAGATATAACGGCTTTTGCGGGGACCGTAGGCCCAGGGCTTGTCGGCTGTCTGCTTGTAGGTTTAAATGCGGCAAAAACACTTGCGTTAACCTATGATAAACCATTCATCGGGGTTAATCACTTAAACGCACATTTATGCGGGAATTATCTTGATACGGAATTAAAACCGCCGTTTATGGCACTTCTGGTAAGCGGAGGACACACACAAATTATTGACGTAAAATCTTATTCCGAACAGTCAATTCTCGGGGAAACAGTTGATGATGCAGTCGGAGAAGCTTATGATAAAGTTGCAAGGCTTATAGGGCTTCCCTACCCCGGCGGCCCGAGATTGGATAAACTGGCTCAGGAAGGAAATCCTTACGCTTTCAAACTGCCTGAAGCCAGAGTTGACGGATTTAATTTCAGTTTCAGCGGTTTAAAAACAGCAGTTTTACGGCTTGTAAAATCTTTTGACGGTCAAGAACTCCCCGAAAAAGATATTTGCGCGAGTTTTCAGGAAACAGTGTCATCAACACTTCTGCATAAACTGAAAAAAGCATTGGAAGAAAGCGGCTATAATCAGGTTGTAATAGCGGGCGGAGTTGCGGCTAATTCAGAAATCAGAAAGAAAATATTTAATCTGGAAAATAAAGGTTATAAAGTTTTTGCACCGCCGATGAAGTACTGCACCGATAATGCGGCTATGGTTGCATCCTGTGCATACTTTAATACAAACACTTTCGACGATGTTAATACTGAAGTTTTCTCAAGAGTAAACTAAAATGTTTACAATTGTAAATTTTACACTTTAAAACAGCAAATTATTTTTTTGCTGTGTATTGTAATAGTGAAAAATCTTGGGAATAAAAAAAAACTATACTATGAAACCTTTTTTGCGGAAATAAATATTTATTTCCGCCTTATTATTTATAAGCAAAAAAAATTATCACGTGTTTTTATAAGCAATATGCTAAACATTTCAACTGAAAACAGAAACTATAAACCGGCATTCACAAGCGGCATTACAAGGAAATTATCACGCAGCTACTATCATTGTGAAGCCGACGTTGCAGAAATATTCAATAAACATCCTCAAAAGAAAGGTATTGCAGGGCAGCTCCCTATAAACTGGATTAGAAAAATCGACAGAACTAAAAAACACGAAGTAATAAAAGAAATTTACAGCCAATTTGCAAAAACCATAGAACTTGCAAAAACAAATATCGAAAATGCAGCGGAAAATATTAATACAGTATTACGCAAACATAAAATACTGGCTCCGGACCAGAGTTATAATATTGTAAAAATCGATACATCAGGTTCTGTATATACTGCAAACGGATACATTTTAGCAGGCAATAACATTGACAGTTTCTTCATTAAAGAATTTAAAGATTTAAGCCATAAAAGTCCGAGATTATATAAGATGCATACAGAGAGCAACGGAAAATTCGTAGAACTTGCACGTGCACTTAATATAAACAACAGGATTAAAGACAGGCATATTATGCATACTCACTGGGGCGATACCAAAAACGGATATATGGTCAGCGAATATGTGAAACCGCTGAAAGAATATAAGTCACCTATTGAGATAAAAGAATATTACGACAGTGAAAAATCTCTTGTAAATGACTTATATAAAAAGTACGGCTTTACTTACGAAGAAATCAAAAAATATAAAGTCAAAACGGGATATGAATATGAAGATAAGTTTTATTCTTATCCCGAAGACAGAATTATATACAATTATTTTTCAAATATGTTTGAAAAATACGGACTGAAAGATTACGACCTTCAATGTAATCCTGACAACTACATAATCACAACTGACAAAAATGGCAATCCGCTTTTAAAACTTATTGATTTCGGCGGGATTACACATATTTAAGACACTTTTGCATAAAGTTTCGATAAAATAAATTGTGTAATTTTCTTTTCCAGTTGACAGTTAAAATGTCCGTTTACTTCTTTTATAAAATAGCAGGGACTTGTAACATTTATTTCAATAATTTTTCCGTCAATAACATCAAGACCGACAAGAGGCAAACCTGCTTTATTCAATTCTTTTGCAACAGGAGCAAAGTTTTCCTTTTCACTTTCGGTAAGTTCAGCTTTAACTATGTTGCTGTCGCAATGCTCGTTAAATTTAAAGTCATCATTTGACGGAAGTTTTTGAATACAAACGTCCAGAACCTCATCACCCAGAAACATAACACGCTTATCGCCAAATCTTGCTTTTGGAATATATTTTTGAACCATAATGAGCTGTGTTTGATTTTTGGTCATTGTATTAATAATTACAGCCGTATTTTTATCACCTTTTTTTAAAGTCATAACGCCCGAGCCGAAACAGCCGTTTAAAGGTTTAAGAACAATTTCTTCATGCTTTTTCAGGAAATTAATTATATCGGATTTTGAAGAAGTAACAATATTTTCAGGCATTAAATCAAGAAATTTTACTGTATGCATTTTCTCGTTAAAATCCCTGATTGCTTTCGGGTCATTTAAAATCAAAGTTTTATTTCTATCTACAAAATCAAATATATAAGTTGCGTTAATATAATCCAAATCAACAGGTGGATCGGGCCTGAACATTACCAGAGAAAAATCGTTAATCTTTTTTTCTTTTAATGTTTTATCGTAAAATATATTGCCATTTTTTTCATAAGCTTCATAACAGTGAGTATAAGGAATACCGCTTATAAGACTTAAATTATCAATCGTCGTAATCCATACGTTTTTATTTTCAAATAAAAGCTCTCTGATTAACCAAAAATTTGTAACAAGATTATTAAACTCAAAATATTTGAGTTCAATTCTGTCTATAATAAATAAAATATCCATTTTTAATCTCCACTTCGATTTAAGTTTACATCAACAATATTCTGCTGCAATAGGGAAGCGGGCTAATTAATGTTTTCAGGATTTAAAATTACACAGTTTGAATTATTCATGTGAATAAGTTTCATGAATTTTTCCAAATCCGCCTGGATTTCAGGGAAAGTATTGTAATGCATAGGAATTACGGTTTGTGCACCGAGCCAGTCAGCAGCAACGGCTGCGTGTTCGGGATCCATTGTATAATGTCCGCCTATTGGAAGAAGTGCAATATTCGGTCTGTAAAGTTCTTTAATTGTTTTCATTTCTGAAGTTAAAGCAGTATCGCCCGCATGGTAAATACGAACATTTTCAACATCAAATATAATTCCTGCAGGTTCTCCCGCATATCTGCCGTCAGGAAGCGAGCTTGTATGGAATGCAGGAACAAATACAACTCTTCCCCAATCATAATTAAGCCAGCCGCCGAAATTTACCGATTTAACCTTGCATCCCTGCTCTTTGCAGTACTGGGCAAGTTCAACAATTGCGGTAATAGTGGCATCTTTTTCTTTAGCAATTTCAATAGCCTGTCCTAAGTGGTCGCCATGGGCGTGGGTTAAAAATATATCCGTAATATTTGCACTATGCCAGTCATATTTGGGGTTAACACTCACAAACGGGTCAACCATAATTGAATTCTCTTTTAACTTAATTTCAAAAGCACTGTGTCCGATATATTTTAAATCCATAATAAATACTCCTTCTTTTCATTTTAATATAGCAAATTTTATAGTAGAATGCAATTATGCAATATAACTTATTAATGCAAAAATGCATAGAACTTGCAAAAAAAGGAGAAGGTTTGACATCTCCTAATCCTTTAGTCGGCTGCGTTGTTCTTGATAAAGACGGGAATGAAATTTCAAACGGCTATCATCAAAAATACGGAGAAAGTCACGCTGAAAGAGATGCCCTTTTAAAGATTCATAACGGGGAAGAAAAAGGCGGCACTTTAATCGTAAATCTCGAACCCTGTTCGCATTTCGGTAAAACTCCGCCCTGTGCAGATTTAATTATAGAACGCGGGTTGAAAAGAGTTGTTATCGGAATGCGTGACGTAAACCCGATTGTAGCGGGAAACGGAATTAAAAAACTTAAAGATGCGGGAATTGAAGTTATTGAAAATGTTCTTGAAAAAGAATGCAAAGCTCTAAATGAAGTATTTATCAAGAATATGACAAAAAAAGAAGTTTTTGTTGCAATAAAAACAGCGGCAACTCTTGACGGTAAAATTGCAGCACATAACGGTTCTTCCAAATGGATTACCTCTGAAAAAGCCAGAGAAGAAGTAAAAAAAATAAGAAACCGCTATGATGCGATTATGACTACATCTTCAACAATTATTGCCGATAATCCGACAATGATGCACCGAAAAAAAATTATACTGGACAGAAAACTTAAAACAAATCTTGAAGCACCCGTATATAAAAACGGAGAAATTTATTTGTTCAATGAAACACTTGATATGTTTGAAGGCGGAATAAACTTTATAAAAACACCCGTTAAAAATGAAAAACTTGATTTGGAATATATTTTAAAAAAAGCTTATGAACTCGGTATAAAAAGCATTCTGGTTGAAAGCGGCGGACATCTTAACGGAGAAATTTTAAAATACACAGATAAAATTTATCATTTTATCGCCCCGAAGATTACAGGCGATAACAGTTCTTTATCCTGCTTTGATTTCAGACAAATCGACAACATTAACGACAGTTTTAATTTTAAAATTACACAAACAGATATTTTTGAACCTGATATTTTATTAACTTACTATCCTATTTCAAAATAATAAAAAAGTTGTATAATTAATTTATGAAAAAAACAGGGAGAGCAGCAGGAACTTTTTATCCTGCAGAAAAACATGAGCTAGAGCAAATAATTGAAAGCTTCAGAATAAAAGAGCCCAAATACTATTCACGTGCAGTAATAATACCGCATGCGGGCTATATTTATTCGGGGAAACTTGCAGCAAAAGGAATTCAGCAGCTTAAAAAAGATGCAAAAAATGTTTTTATATTCGCACCCGCTCATTATGAGAGGATTTTCGGCTGTACAGTGTGTGACTACGATGCATTTGTAACACCGCTTGGCGATATTGAAGTAAATAAAGAGCTCACAAAAGAAATTGCAAAATTTTGCGATTGTAATGTCGGAAATTTTGTATTTGAGAAAGAACATTCAATAGAAGTTCAGCTTCCGTTAATCAAAACATTTTTACCCGATGCAAAAATCATTCCCGTTTTATACGGCTGTGAAAATTTCAAGAATCTGGCAGAAACAATTGAACATTTTTATGAAAATGAAGATAATGTTTTTGTTATATCAAGCGATTTAAGCCACTTTTATCCTGAAAAAGAAGCTTACAAAATTGACAATTACACTGCAAGGTTAATTGAAGAAAATAACATGAGTAATTTTGAGCAGGAACAGGCTTGCGGTGCAGTAGGGATTTGCGGACTTGTAGAATTTGCAAAGAAGAAAAACTTTTCCCTTATAAGAGCAGGTCTTACAAACTCGGCGGCGACAACAGGGGACAGCTCGCGCGTTGTCGGCTACGGAAGCTGGTTTTTATACGAGGGAGAAAAAAATAATTATATAAAAAAATATTATTCCGATTTTGTGAAAAAAATTTGTAAGGATAGTATTTTATCAGGCTTGCAGCTCGGCCACGCTGACTTAAACAATTATGAATGTGTCTTTGAAGAATACGGAGCGTCTTTTGTAACCCTTGAGCTTGACGGAATTCTTCGCGGCTGTATAGGTTCAATCATTGCACACAGACCACTTATACAAGATTTAATAAAAAATGCCCACGCGGCAGCATTTTCCGACCCGAGATTTCCTGCACTGACCTTAAACGAATACAATAAGATAAGTATAAGCGTTTCTCTTTTATCAAAACCCGTAAGGTTGGAGTTTGAAAATGAACGTGAATTACTTGAAGAATTAACACCCGCAGTTGACGGTCTTATAATACGTGACGGAAATTACCAGTCGGTATTTCTGCCTGATGTGTGGGAACAGCTGCCTGACAGAAAAGAGTTTCTTGAACAACTAAAACTCAAAGCAGGTTTGCCAAAAGATTATTTTTCCGAAAGCTTGGAAGCTTTCAAATTTAAAACAACAAGAATTACTCAATAACTTTTCCGTCAAAAAGTTCCATTACCATATTTACGTTATCCGAATGCAACGAAGCCTCAATTTTAGCGGCACTATCAGATTTAAGAGGCTTGATTTCTTCTTTTATTTCCTGAACTTCTTCATCAGATACCTCGGGTTCCATCTGTACAGGTTTCATGACAGGTGACGGCTTTGGCTGTGCTGTCTGCTTCGGGACTTCTGCCGGAGCAGCTGCAGCAGGCTTAATCTGAACATCATCGGCATGCGGAAGCCTTACGGTAACATTTGAATCCGATTGACCGAACAATGCATTAACCGCATCAACAACTGCCTGTTTTTTAGAGCCGCTCTGTACCTGATTAAGAAAAATTTCATTTTTCATAGTAAGAATTGTTTCTTCAGGCGAAATTTTTACAGGATTAGCCCACTGTTTCAAAAGAGCACGTGTCGGAGCACTATTAACCTGCTCCAAAAGCTGTCCCCACAATACAGAAATATCATTGCCTGCAACGGGTTTAGATTTCGGCATTGGTGCAAATTCCTGCGGTTGTGGTATCTCCTGAGGTTCAACAGCTTTTGCAGGCTGTTCTTTTTCTTTTGCAACTTCCGTTTTTGGCTGTTCCGGTCTTTGCATTTCAGGTTTCATTACGGGGGCGGGAGCTGTTTTATAGGCTGAAACCTTAACAGGCTCAACTGAACCTCCCTCAAGTCTTGCAATCCTGTTTTGAAGCTCTACAAGAGATGTGTTTTCCGTTAAATTCGCAAGGTCAATTATTGCGACTTCCAGCCACAAACGCGGATTATTAGTCAATTTAAGCTCTTTTATATAATCCGAACATTTATCAATTAAAAATACAATTTGATGAGTTTCAATGTTCTCAGCTTGTGAAGTTAATGCTTGCACCTGTGCATCATTTGCCTGTGTTAATTCAAAAACAATTTCTTTTCTGCAATTTTTTACAATAAGAAGATTTTTTAAATAATCCATCAGGTTTGTCAAAATTTGAACAGGTTCGTTTCCTGAATTATAAATATTCTCTAAGTCCTCAATAGCTTCCTGCGGTCTGGAATTTACAATTTTATCAGCAAGAGAATTAAGCGTATCAAAAGATAAACGCCCCAGAAGATTATTTATGTCGTCCGTTGAAATAGCTTCTTCGCCGTCAAGAACGCTTAATTGGTCAAGCAGCGCAATACTGTCACGCATTCCGCCGGCCGAATTTTTAGCAATAGTAAACAGTGCATCATCTGTTATATTAATTTTTTCGTTATCTGAAATATAACGAAGATGTTTAACAATATCTTCCGTTGTAATGCGTTTAAAATCAAAACGCTGGCAGCGGCTCTTAATCGTATCCAGAACTTTATGAACTTCTGTTGTTGCAAGAATAAATATAACATTTTTCGGAGGTTCTTCCAATGTTTTCAAAAGAGCATTGAAAGCAGTAGTTGAAAGCATGTGAACTTCGTCGATTATGTAAATTTTGTATCTGCTGTTAACAGGCGCATACATAACTTTTTCCAGAATATTCTGGGCATCTTCGACTTTTCTGTTGCTTGCGGCATCAATTTCAATTACATCCATCGGAGTTGAATTTGTAATATCAACGCAGTTTTCGCAAACACCGCAAGGAGAAACAGTCGGGCCTTCTTTACAGTTTAAAGACTTAGCAAAAATTCTAGCCGTTGAAGTTTTTCCCGTTCCTCTCGGGCCTGTAAAAAGATATGCATGAGAAATTTTATTAAGCTCAATTGCATTTCTTAAAGCTTTCTTAATGTGTTCCTGCCCGACAACTTCTTCTAATTTCTGCGGGCGGTATTTTCTGTATAAAGGTATGTATTTTTCATTCATGGTAATATTATAGCAGAGTTATAACAAATGTGGATAAAAAATGAAGATTATTAAACCGCCATTATTAAAAGAAGGGGATACGATAGGTATACTTGCACCTTCAGGGGCAATGGAAGATGACACAAACCTCAAACGTGCAATAACTTTTTTTGAAAACAGAGGTTATAAAGTTAAATTATCCGATAATGTTTACTCAAAAGAGAGATATCTGGCGGGTTCGGATAAAGAAAGACTTCATGCTCTCCATAAAATGTTTGCAGACAAATCAGTAAATGCAATAATTTGTTTACGCGGCGGATACGGAGCAATTAGGCTTATTAATAAAATTGATTATGATTTAATCCGCAAAAATCCTAAAATTTTTTGCGGCTATTCCGATATTACCGCGCTTAATGCAATGTTTTTAAAACGTGCAGGGCTAGTTACTTATTCAGGTCCCATGATATTAAGCGATTTTGGTCAGGAAAATTTAAACGAATATACCGTAAGCAAATTTTTCGAAACCGTTTGCGGGGGCAAATTTGATTACGAGGGTACTTTCTGGGGCGGTAATCTTGCAACACTTGTATCTCTTTGCGGGCAGGATTTTATACCTGATTTTGAATTTACGCTGTTTTTAGAAGATTTGAACGAACCGCCTTACAAAATAGATAAAATGGTTACACAATTATTTAATATTGAAAAAATCCGCAAAAACACAAAAGCAATAGCAATCGGCGACTTTTTAGGCTGCGAAAATATTGATTACATTTTTGAGGAATTAGATTTACCTTTGATAAAGAATTTTCCGTCATCGCATTCAGACAGGAAAGCAACAATACCATATGGACAAATGTAAAAATTTATTAATTAGATAGCAAAAATAAATTATTACAATCATTATGATAAAAATAAAAAAAGAAAGGAAAATGTATGTTGTCAGGAAGCAAAACAGATTACACAAATTTTACAGGATATTACTACGCCAAACGCTCAATCTTAAGCAAGTCCGCTAATGAATTACTGGATAAAGGCATCCGGGAAATGGCTGGAAATCAAGCTTTTAGCTGCCCCCCCCCCGAAATTTCAAAAATTTAAGATTATATTCGTCAGATGACAACCTTTTAGGAGTAGTTGAATATACAAAAAACAAACAAGGTATTAAGAAAGTATTGCAAGTAAATGATGACGGTAAAAATATTGTCTATTACAGAAGAGAATATAACAGATGTTTTCGTAAAGTATGTGAAAAATCCGATAAAATTCTGCAAGAAATGGAAACATTTATAAAAAACACATTGTCAAAACTTATCAATCAAGAATAATTAATTTTATATTAAGTATATATTCCCGCAAATGTTTTTGAGATAAAATATAAATATGTATAAGATAAATAAGGAAAAAGATTATGTGGGATTATTCGGATAAAGTTATAGATCATTACAGAAACCCCAGAAATGTGGGAAAAATTGATAATGCGGATGCAATCGGCGAAGCAGGTTCGCTTGCATGCGGAGACTCTTTAAAAATATATTTAAAAATTAATAACGGAATAGTTACAGATGCTAAATTTCAAACTTTCGGCTGCGGTTCGGCAGTCGCAAGCTCTAGCATCTTAACGGAAATGATTATCGGCAAAACAGTTGATGAAGTAAAAAAAATTACAAACAAAGATATTGCCGACCAGCTCGGCGGCCTGCCGCCAGAGAAAATGCACTGCTCAGTTATGGGTTATGAAGCACTGGAAGACGCTTTGAAAAATTACGATGACTTCACTGACCTTGACGATATCAGAAACGAAGAAGCAGCAGCTCAAAAAAGAGAAAAAATTGTCTGCACCTGTTTCGGAATAACAGAAAACGTTATATGGGACGCAATTAAAATGAACGGTTTAAAAACCGTTGAAGAAATTACAAATTACACTAAAGCAGGGGGAGCCTGCGGAAAATGCAAAGGGTTAATTCAAGATATCATTGATACTTACTACAAGAAAGAAGAAAATGAAAAAGCTGAATCAACTTTAAGCCCCGCACAAAAAATTCTCAAAATAAATAACATAATAGAAAATCAAATATCACCCGAGTTAAGAAAAGACGGTGGCGATATAACCCTTGTTGATATTGACGGGAACAAAGTTATGGTAAAACTACGCGGGAAATGTTCAGGCTGCAAAAATTCGCATCTGACACTTAAAGCATTTGTAGAAACAACTTTACGAGATACCGTTGATAAAAATATTGAAGTTATAGAGGTATAGAAAAATGAGTTTAATATATTTAGATAATAACGCAACCACAAAGGTTGACCCTCAAGTACTTGAAGCAATGCTTCCGTATCTTCAGGAAGAATATGCAAACCCTTCAAGCGTATATGATTTTGCCAAACGTGCAAATCATGCGGTTAAAGAAGCACGCGGAATTATGAAAGATTTCTTCAACGCAAAAGATGAAAAAGAAATAATTTTTACATCCTGCGGTTCTGAAAGTGCAAACATGGCAATCCGCGGCGTGTTAAATATGAATAAAAATAAAAGACATATTATAACAACAAAGGTTGAACATCCCTGCGTATTGAATTTATATCAGGCACTTGAAAAAGAAGGTTATAAAGTTGACTATATCGGCGTAAATTCAAACGGAGAACTTGATCTTGCACAGCTTGAAGAAGCCGTAAATGATGATACCGCACTCGTTTCAATAATGTACGCAAATAATGAAACCGGCGTTATTTTCCCGATTGAAAAAATTTCGGAAATAATTAAATCAAAAAATAAAGAAACAAAATTCTTTGTTGATGCTGTTCAGGTTTCAGGAAAAATTCCTATTGACGTTCAGGCAATCGGTGCTGATCTGGTGGGAATATCGGGTCATAAATTCCACGCGCCGAAGGGTGTCGGAGCTCTTTATGTAAATTCAAAAACGCTTATAACGCCGTTAATTATCGGCGGTCATCAGGAACGCGGGAAACGTGCGGGGACCGAAAATGTTCCGTATATCGTCGGAATTGGGAAAGCTGCAGAACTGGCAACAGACCATCTGAAATATGAAGCAACGGAAGTTAAAAGACTGCGTGATAAGCTTGAAAAAAATATTGTCAAAAACGTATTTAATGCAAGATTAAATACAGGAATTGTCAACAGGGTTCCTAATACTACAAATATAGGTTTTGAATATATTGAAGGAGAATTAATTCTTCTTCATCTAAGCGACTTAGGAATTTGCGCAAGCTCGGGAAGTGCATGTACGTCAGGCTCACTTGAGCCTTCTCATGTTTTGAGAGCAATGAATGTTCCGTTCACTGCAATTCATGGAAGTATACGTTTCTCATTGAGCAAATATACAACCGAGCAGGAAATTGATTACGTATGTGAAAAAATGCCCGGAATAATTGAAAAATTAACAAATATTTCACCGTTTCAGGATGAACTTGAAGCGTTAAAAAAATTGAGGCATTAATCTTATAGTTAATACTTTTTACTTATTATAAAAAAATCGTAGCACTCAGGTACTACGATTTTTTATTTATTTATCGGCTTTTTTAAATACTGACTTTGTAGAATAGCTTTATACCACGTTCACCATTATTCTGTCTGTAAGGAGTTTATGGTTATGAAAAAAGTTATTGTAATTATAAGTATCTTACTCAGTATAAATTGCTGTTATGCGTCAAGCCAATATTCAGCATTACTTGATAAACTGGAAAATTCTTTGTACGGTTTTACATATACAACCGCAGATGACGAATCAAGGCTTTCACGAATAGAAGAAAGCGTGTACGGTCAAAGTAAGAATAATAAATCTGTTTCGGAAAGGATTGCAAGCTTAAATAAAGACATGTCAGCGGAACAGATAGGACAGGAAATAGCACCGAAAGAAGATACTTTTGCAGAAGAACAAGACAGCTACAAAGACACAATTGCAGAAGAAAAAATGCCGCCTGCAGGTGCAAATGTTGATTATCCTTCCATTAACGAACTTGAAAGACAGGTATTTAAAAAAGAATTTAAAAATCAGGATTTAAACAGCCGTCTTGCAAATCTCGAAAAGAAATCACTCGGTCAAACTTATGACAGCGAAGCTTTTTCTACACGCGTTGAAAGATTACAGGCAAAGTTAAAACCGGACTCGTTTATGGACAATAGTATTGCTCAATCTTCAAATGATTACTACGATGAAGGAGCAATTCCGCTCGATAAAAACTATAAACTTGATGAATATCAACCGCCTGAATTCGATTACGATGCTTATAATGCAAGAAACAGCAAACCTGTAAAAGTAAATCTGGCATCTGTTGAAAAATCAATATTTAAAAAGTCATTTAACGGTGACAGTACGGAAAACAGATTATCACGCCTTGAATCCACAATGTTCGGCACAACATTTAATTCAGACCCGCAGGAGGCACGTTTGAACCGTATCTCAAGCGCTTACAAAGCAGCAAAGAGCGCAAGCAGATACGATTCAAACAAGTTTTCCCAGAACATGGCAACCGCAATGCAGATTGGTACAATCTTACTGATGATTTTAGCTTGTGTCCTTTAGGAGATTAACGGTTTTTGCCCAGAAAATCCTGCCAGTAATTTTTACCTTTCTCAAAGGGATGTACATCGGCTAATGCATATTTTGCACAGGTCAGCTGATTAGTAAGATCTGACGAAACTTTGCACTCATTCTTGGAGAAAAAATTATTTGAGCTGCCGTCACGTGCAAATCCATAACTGCTTTCGCCTGCTTTATATTCCTGTCCCATAGGAAGAACAAGCCCGTTTTCGACAAACCTGAATATAAAAATATCATACCCGAATTTATTAGGTCTCTTATGTCCGTTAACATCAATACACACAACAGGACCTTGCTGTTCATCCGTAATGCCGTTATACTCAAATGAATAAATTCTGCCTGCAATATCAGTCATATAACCGAAATCATCGCAAGGCCCAAGTCTCAACTTTGCGCCGCCTAAAGTATACATTTGATATGCCGAACTTTTAGCATTGCCTTCTTCATCTTGTGAACCTGAAGTAGTATCATCATACAATTTAAGCCCTTTTAAATATTTTGGTAATAAAGTTCTTACAAATGAAGAAGTTCCTTTATCCCGACAATATTCTGTTACAGAAACACCAAAATCATTCATAAACAACCGTGAAGCTTGATTTAACTCAGAATAAAGTTTTTTAAATTGTGTTTGAATTTCTTTATTTTGCGTCTGATTAATAAGTACAGGAAGAGTTAAAGCCGCAACAACCCCGATAATTCCTAAAGTTACCAAAACCTCAGCTAAAGTAAACGCAGGAGCTGAGCCTAAAGTGCGCCCCCCCCCCGCGTGGCAAAATTAAATAATTTGTTCATAATTGCTCCTTTCTTTCTATAAGTTTATTCTAAACTATACAAAAAAATTTTTCAATTACATCTGCCTGCAGCAAAATGCATCGCGGCCAAAACGGTAAGTATGCCCTGCGATGGTTACCTGAGCTTTTCTTATATCAATCATACTGTTGGATAAATCAACATCTGCATTTATATTATTTGCGTCAATATTAAATAAATCGTAACTAACTGAAGCAGACTTAATTTTTAAATAACCTGAAGATTCAATTTCATCAAAATTTGTTTTAATGCTGAAATCGGCATCTACAACACCTGAAGCTTTTAAATCGCCAAATTTATCGTAATCAAGCATTTCTGCAATACTTTTAATAATCTCCGCCGCAGATTTCAATCGTAAATTCGATTTGCAATTTAAATCTGCTTTAGGATAAATGCCGTCGGAAAAACTGCCTAATAACTCGGTAACTTCATCCTCGGAAGAATAAAGTTTACCGTAAAAAGCTATATTATTTCGTTTGAAGTTTAAATCCAAATTACTCGCGGGAAGCTGTTTCCCGTTAACGACAACGGAAAAATCAGAGATATTAGTATATCCGTCTAATTTCAGCCCTTTTTTTGATTTTACGATTTTAGTGTCGGTATTTATAATTGCATTAAGTTTACCTGACATAAGTTTACCGTCTGCTGAAATTTTAACTTTTTTGTCCTGAATAAAGCTGCTGATAGAAAGATTATTACCGTAAAGAGAAAAAGTTTTATCAGACGGAATACTAATAAAAGAAATATTGTAATTATTTACATAAATATCAGGCATATTTTTTGAGAATTTGAAATTATCAGCATGAGCAGGAAACATATAATCTTTAATTAAAAAGGTACCGTCCTTTTTAACCTTTAGATTAAGATTAAGGTTTTCCGCACTAACCATATCTATTTCGATTTTTCTGAAAATTAACGGTAAAACAGCCGCTTTAATCCTGACATTATCTGCGGTAAGAAATGTTTCACCTGTCGGCAGCGCCGCTTCCAGATGCTTAACCCCTAGTCCCGCAGTTAGTTTGGGAGAGGTTAATATAACAGTATCTTCAAAATTTAATTTATATTCCGTACTGTCTTTAATTCGCCGGGTAATAAAGTCTGTATCAGTTATAAAAAAAGGAAATACCAGAAATAAAACATAAAAGATTACAAGTAAAATAAACGTATATTTGAAAAATTTATTCATGTCACACCCTCAATTATGTTTTACATAAAAGCATAAAAATAATAAATAGCTGATATGGTAATACCTATTTTTTCATTTTTTCAGGATAACAATTCCATTTAATGTTCTCATTTTTCCGGAACCAGGTTAACTGGCGTTTGGCGTAATTTCTGGTATTTTGTTTAAGCTTGTCTTTTGCTTCGTCAAGAGTTAATATTCCGTCAAGATGCGCTATAATCTCCTTATACCCGATGGTATCAGTTATATTAGGAATTCTGCCGTGTTTTTTAAGAAGATATTTTGTTTCCTCTACCAACCCCAGTTCAATCATTAAGTCAACACGTTTGTTTATTCTGTCATAAAGTTCTTCGCGCGGAAAGTTCAGTCCTATCCATTCAACATCAAATTCACATTCTTTTAATCCTCTGGCCTTGCTTAATGGAGAACCGGCTTGTTTAACAATTTCAATATAACGTATTAATTTTTTCCTGTCATTTTTTTCAACGGAATTAGCTGCTTCCAAATCCAACTCGGACAACATTGAAAAGAGTTCGTCATACGAAAGTTCAGATAATTCTTTTCTTAAATTATAATCGGGTTCAGCATCAGGCAAATCATAATTTTCAAGCAATATGCGAAAATAAAGCCCTGTCCCGCCTGCAATAACAGGAATTTTTCCTTTAGATAAAATATCATAAATATGAGCTTTTGCCTGTTTGGCATACAATCCCGCCGAATAATTAAATTCAGGCTCCGCAATATCAATCATGTAGTGAGGAATACCCTGCATTTCTTCGACAGTCGGTTTTGCAGTACCAATATTCATGCCCCTGTAAACAAGCCTTGAATCAGCCGAGATAATTTCACCGTTAATTTCTTTAGCAAGTTCAACGGCATACCTTGTTTTCCCGCTTGCGGTTGCACCTACAACAGCAATAACTTTATTCTTGCTCTCTCTCATCTTTCACAGTTTCCAACTCAACATACTTTCTGTCATAATATAAGAAAATAAGAATTACGAAATACACTGAAAAATAGAAAAGAATAATACTCATAATTATATAAGCAAAAGGATTAAATGCTGCGAAAGTGTTAATAAACAGCAGCGCAAATCCCATAAACCACAAAGCAAGGAAAAGCCTTACCGTTGTAAAAAAATCTTTAAACAATTTAACAAGCGAACGCCATAAAGCAGCTAAAGGATTAGGCGTCATATAAATAATTTCCGGAATCCACAACATCAGTAAATACATAATTACGGATGTAACTGACATAAAAAGCAGGCTCCATTTTCCGAAAAACACAATCTGTTCAGGTGTAAGACTGTCGATAAAAGCTGCCATACCCTGATTTGTTGCAATCGCAGGATCAATTGTCATTTCCTGTAAGTGCTGCATTGATGCTGCATCAAGACCGCCTATAATTTTTACGCCCATAAGATAAACTACCGGTGTCGCGATTATTTGAATTATGAAAAAAATTACGTATACCCCAACAAACGATAAAAAGAATTTACCTATTCCTTCGGGAATAGTTTTAAATAAATTTAAAGTAGCTTTTGCCCTGTCCGCATCAAGAATAAAAACTTTTTTGGAAAGTTTAACTGCCTGCTCAACCATATAAAACCAGCCGGCACAAAACACACCGAACATAAATAATACGGTTATTGAAGCAAGTATAAATTTTGGAGCCGAATCCACGGTGTATTTAGAATACAAAGAATATAAGTCTAAAATTTTTACGAACAAAATTAAAGGTATTGTTAATATAATATTATAATTTGTAATTCTTGTGGCTTCTTTAAATAATTCGCGCATACTTAATAATGACCTCAAAGTTAAATAAATTAAATAACCTGTTTACTTAGTAAGTTCAACCGTTTTTTCAGCGGCAGAAGCTTGTGACAATTTTCTTTTTCTTCTTCTCATAAGGTCAACAAAAGCTTCCAATCTTGTCAGGTATCCTGCCTTACCGGTCTGCTCATCCATAATTAACGGCAGGATAGGAATATCGCAATTTTCTCTCATAGCAGGGAAAATATTTTGCGACATAATTTCAGGCATACAGGTAAACGGGCTGATATGAATTATACCGTCAATACCGCGCTCGTCAGCATAAGCCACATCCGAAACACATTCAAGAGAATCTCCTCCGATATCACGCATTAAGTATGGTTTTGCAAGTCTGTAAGCTCTTTGAAGGTGAGTTTCACCTTTTCTGAATACCTTAGGAATAATCGCATCTTTTAAAAAGCTGCTGATGGTAAGACTTCTGCGGGTTTGAACTCCCATTTTCCCGAGTTCTCTGGTTATATTCTGGTTTGAAAACTGGTCGCATACAAGATAAATTTCACCTGTCAGATCAACATGCAAAACTTCTTTTGAAGCATCAATTTCAGTTTTTTTCATTTCTTCAAAGGCCATTTTTTTAGCTTTATTGAGCTTTCTTGTATTATCCGCATCTTTAATATACTTTAAGGCTTTGTTGTAATTTTTTTCGGCATCCCCAAAATGTATTTCACGTGCTCTATAGTATGATAATGCATTTTCCAAATCATCAAGCACAAACATTTTTCTGATAGCAATATTAATAGCTCTTGCAAACAAAATCGGGTCGTTTTTACCGCTTATTTTTTTAAGAAAATCATACATTCCCTTAAGCCCGTCATACAAGGTAAGCTCAATATACTTTGCCTTATACCCGAGGTCTGTCAGCGCATTATGAATACAATTTCCGTATTCCCCGAGACGGCAGCATCCGGGAGATGAAATCATCGCAACATAATCTGTGCCGCCTTCAATTGCTTCAATAAAATTACCAAGAATAAGTTTATAAGGCAGACAGATTGCTTCGGGAGAATGCTTAGTCCCCAGTGACAAAGTTTTTTTACTTGTGTAGGGCGGAATAAAAGGTTCAACCCCTATTTTTTTAAGGGCGGCCGCCCAGGCTATATATACTGTTCCCATGTGGGGAAATGCTACTTTTAATTTTTTATTTTCTTTACTCATGGTTA
The DNA here is from genome assembly GCA_944324305.1 of Candidatus Gastranaerophilales bacterium. Lineage (GTDB taxonomy): Bacteria > Cyanobacteriota > Vampirovibrionia > Gastranaerophilales > Gastranaerophilaceae > Stercorousia. The sequence continues at coordinate 38,783 of CALUVV010000003.1, read as the reverse complement.
ATATCTCTTTATTTCTATTGTTTAAAATTTAAATCCGGATGACGTGCCGCAAGGGTTTCATCAAGACGTTTTACAGGTGTTGTGTGAGGTGCCGAAATTAATTTTTCGGGATTTGTTTTTGCTTCCTCAGCAATTTTTAACATCACATCAACAAAGTTATCAAGAACTTCTTTAGTCTCTGTCTCGGTCGGCTCAATCATAATCGCTTCATGTACAATAAGCGGGAAATAAACCGTCGGCGGGTGGGTGTTTTCGTCCATAAGTGCTTTTGCAATATTAAGAGTTGACACACCGTTTTCATGTTTTTGTTTTTCGCCTGACAGAACAAATTCATGCATACAGGGCTGGTCATAAGGAAGCAAATAAGCACCTTTTAATTTTTCTTTAAGATAATTTGCATTAAGAACGGCATTTTCGCTGGCTTCTTTAAGGTTATCGCCCATCATAAGAATATATGCGTATGCTTTTACCAGTACACCGAAGTTTCCGTAAAAACCTTTAACGCTTCCGATAGAATTTTTAATATTATAATTTCTGAAATATTTTTCTCCGTCAAAATCAATAACAGGAGAAGGTAAAAACTCTTTTAATTCCTCAACAACTCCAACGGGACCTGCGCCTGGGCCGCCTCCGCCATGAGGAGTGGAAAATGTTTTATGCAGATTTAAATGAACAACGTCAAATCCCATTAATTTAGGATTTGTGTAGCCCATAACAGCATTAAAGTTAGCCCCGTCATAATATAATAATGAACCGTTATGATGCATTAATTTGGAAATTTCAAGAACATTTTCTTCATATATTCCAAGCGTATTGGGATTAGTCATCATAATTGCGGCAACATCGCCGTCAATAAGATTTTTTAATTCATCAATATCAACCTGTCCTTTTTCGTCAGATTTAACGGGTACAATATCAAATCCGCAAAGATGCGCGCTTGCGGGGTTTGTACCATGCGCAGAATCAGGGATAATAACTTTTTTACGGTTATCGCCTTTAACCTCGAAATATTTCTTTATTATCATCATGCCAGTAAGCTCGCCATGAGCACCTGCGGCAGGCTGTAAAGTAACAGCATCCATCCCCGTTACTTTTTTCAAAGCTTCCTGAAGCTTGTACATTAATTCTAAAGCTCCCTGACAATCATCATCATCGGCAAGAGGATGAAGACTTGCAAAACCGTCAAGAGAAGCAAGAAGTTCATTGACTTTAGGATTATATTTCATAGTACAGGAGCCTAAAGGATAAAACCCTTTTTCAATACAAAAATTTCTGTCTGAAAGTTCTTTATAATGCCTTAAGGCCTCTAACTCACTGACCCGCGGCAGTCCGATTTCAGAATGTCTTAATAAATTATCGTCAAGGAAACTTAAATCTTCTTTTTCATCTGTTAAAGTTATCCCTGAAACTCCGCTGCTTTTTTCAAAAATAGTTTTCACTAAATAATCCCCTGTCTTTTTAAATCCCTTTTAATTTTATCTAAACCCGATTGAATAATACGTGAAATTCTCGATTGTGAAATATTAAATTCTTCTGCGATTTCTCTTAATTTCTTTTCTTTAAAAAATTTATATTCAATCAATTCTCTTTCACGCTGGGGAAGTTTTTTCATTGATTCTAAAATTTCATTTTTCAACTCTGAAAGTTCAATACATTCTTCGGGGGTCTTGTCTTCGGCCTTAATCTGTGTCGGAACTTCCGCATCCTGCATCTCATCAATTGAAAGAATTGTTTTATAAACTTCTTCTCTGAGATTCCCGTTTTCATCTTCAAGCTGCTGTTTTTTATTTTTCAGCGAATACCATTTATAACGTCTGCGTACTTCGTTTCTTATAGCCCATTTGATTGCGGTTGAAAGATAAGTATTATTGTAATTTTCAGGGGAATGATTTTTAAAAAGAATATATAAAGTATGGTTTCCGATGTTAATAAGTTCAGGTAATTCTATTAAGTGCGAGGTAGAAAATTTCTGGTATTCCACCTTTGCAATTGTCTCAATTAAATCTTTATAATCCCTTAAATTAACCTTTGATTGAAGTTTTTGATTTGGCACCATGACTATAACAATTTTCCTATAAAAACATTTCCCTAAAAACATAATAACAGAAAAAAATATAGAATACCAGACAATGTAATTTTCCTTAACATAATTTATATTAATTTCAAAAAAGGAGATAAGATATGAAAGTATTATTTTGTACAGACGGTTCAAAAATCAGCTTTAATGCTTTAAAGAATATATCAGGATGGGTTAAAAATGCTGAAATTGATACGATTTGCGTAATTGACTGGAGTTTTCTTCCTGATGAAATAAGTATCGAAGAAGAAAATTTTACATATTCATGTGCAAATACAGCCGACACCATACTTGATTATGCTGAGGAAGAAATTAAAAACCTCGGGATGCATCCGAAAGAGCGTATAAAAAGCTGCGGTGCGGCAATTGAAAGCATACTTGAGCAATCGGAACAAAAACATTACGATTTAATACTGATGGGTTCACACGGTAAAAAGGGTCTGCAAAAATGGTTAGGTTCTGTATCACAGGAGATTATAAACAGCAGTAAAATATCAGACTATATTGCAAAAGAGGAAAATAACAAGAAAAAACTCCTTCTGACAACAGACGGCACCGGCTGTTCACTGGAAATAATAAACAGTATTATACCTGAAATGAATTTGGAAGATAAAGAAATCCATATATGCATGGTTAATGAAGATCCTAATTTTCTTTTTCTTGACGGAACACTTGATACAAACTGGCTTCTTGATATTCAGCGCCAGCAGCAAATATATGCCGCAAAGGCAATTGAAGATATCAGGAGCATGCTTGGCAGACATAATATAAAAGTAAATGAAACATCTATACTTACAGGAATACCTGCACAAAAAATAATAGATTATGCACGGATAAACGATATAGATTTAATAGTACTGGGTTCACGCAACAAATCAAAACTCGATCGCTTTTTAACCGGTTCGGTAAGCAAACGAGTTTTAGAAAATGTTGTAAGCGACATATGGTTAATCAGGTGTAAAGGTTAGTAATCCATTTCCCAATTATTATTTAAAAGTAATCCGAAGCAGCCTTTAGCATCGCCTCGGGAAGAACAGGTTGCACCAACAGCAGCTCTAACATCTTTAGGATTGGTTTTACCTGAACCGCATCCGGTACCCGATGTTCTGCATTCCGGCGGTATTCCGTCTTCGTCGATTGAACCGTCACTGTAATATGTAACAAAGAACAGGTCACGTCCTGCAATATTAGGACCTTTTTTACCGTTAATATCAATTGTTATGTGCCCGTATGTTGTATGATATTTGGAATTTTCAACACATACGGAAGCACCGTTTGCAAGAACAAAACAAGGTGCTGCTGAAGCTCCCGGCCAATAACTGGCGTTAGTAAGATCCGTACCGCTCATATTTTTATAGCTTCCGTCATAAAAACATTCGGTAAAATCAGTACAAGACTGAACAATTTTAAAATAGGAGTTCATAAAATTACTTACTTCAGCAGAAGAAATTAAACCTGCTTCATGAAGATTTAAAGCATTTTTATCATTTGTATATTGCAAAAAAGCCTGCTGAAATAAATTATAAACCTGATGCAATTGAGTTACGTAAGTTTTACGCTGATGGTTCTGCATTAATGAAGGTACGGTCATAGCAGATACTACACCGATTATTCCGAGCGTAACCAAAACTTCCGCTAATGTAAAAGCTAACAATTTTTTCATAACAATAGTCTCCCGCTTATTTATTATATTCCCATTATGACATATTAATTCACATTTATCAATACAGTTGACAAAAAATAATATTAACAGATTAGACCATTGTTGAAAAAATTCTTTTGAAAGGAAAAGCTCTAAAAACGCCCCCCCCCCGAGATTACGCGTGATAAAACTCTTAACTTTTTCATAATAAATTGCTCCTTTCATTTATTACTTTATCATATTTTAAAGAATATTTCAACTCTTGACCCTGTTTTGAAATAATGCCATAATTAATCTATGTTTAAATATTACGGAAAATATGCACCTTATTTGTTCCTGCTGCCGGCGGCAATTGTTCTGGTTATATTCTTTTTTATACCGTTTTTTCAAACTTTTCTTTTAAGTTTTATGGATTATTCTCATAATATATATGAGCCAGCGTTTATTGGTTTAGAAAATTATATTAACCTTTTCCGTAATCCTGTTTTTTATAAAGTTTTATGGAATACATTTGTTTACCTTTTTGTTGCAGTTCCGATTTTGGCCGTATTTCCTCTGTTTCTTGCAATATTGATAAATCAAAAAATTAAGGGCGTAACTTTATATAAAATACTAATTTATCTCCCCGTAATTGTTTCGATAGTAGTAGCGGCAATTGCTTTTAAATGGCTTTACGCAGATCAGGGAATTTTAAATTATCTTGTCACAAGATTAGGGATTGAACCTGTAGGCTGGCTGACCGACCCGAAATTTGCCTTATACTCGGTTATTATAGTTACAATCTGGAAGGGTATAGGATATTATATGATAATTTATCTGGCGGCATTAATGAGTGTTCCGAAAGAACTTTACGAAGCCTGCGACATTGACGGTGCAAATTTTTTGACAAAGCATCTTACGGTTACGGTACCGCATATTATGCCGACCATAGCGCTTGTTACTACAATAAGTGCTATTTCCGCAATGAAAGTTTTCGCGGAAATTTATGTAATGACAAAAGGCGGCCCTTTAAATTCCAGCAAAACCATTGTTTATTATATTTACGAAAGAGCTTTTGAAAATCTTGACTTAGGCTTTGCATCGGCAATGGCTGTTGTTTTACTTATTATTGTAATGGGATTTTCTTTAATTAATATATTATGTTTCGAAAGGAATAAGTATCAATTATGAGAAGGCTTATAGAAAAATTTTCCATACACGCGGTTTTAATTTTTGTTTCCCTGCTTTCAATATTTCCTTTTATCTGGCTGATATCAACCTCTCTGAAAGGAAACAGCGAGAACATTTTTGCATATCCGCCGCAGATAATCCCTTCTGATTTTACATGGGCAAACTATACAGGAGTTTGGGATAAAGTCGATTTTATAGGTTATTTCATAAACAGTATGATTGTTGCGGGAGGAACGGTGTTGCTTAATCTTATTCTTTCTGCAATGGCGGGATACCCTCTTGCAAGAATGGAATTTAAAGGTAAAAAAATAACCTTTTTTGCAATTTTAGCAACTATTATGATACCTTTTCAGGCTATTATGCTTCCTGTTTATCTGATAACATTAAAATTGCATCTGGTTGACAGTGTAAGTAATTTTGCAGGATTTATCGGTTTAATAATGCCTTTTGCCGTGAGTGCATTCGGAATTTTTCTTATGCGTCAGGCATTTCTGGGAATTCCCAAAGAAATGGAAGAAGCAGCAATCGTTGACGGGTGCAATGTTTTTCAGGTATTCTGGAAAGTTCTTTTACCTATGGTTAAACCATCTCTTGCGGTTCTGGCAATATTTACATTTATCGGCTCATGGGGCGAATTTTTATGGCCGAGCATTGTTTTGACAAAAGAAGCAATGTACACACTGCCTGTCGGCGTCAATAATTTGCAGGGAATGTTCAGTTCAAACTGGAGATTTATTGCGGCGGGTTCAATTCTTTCAACTATACCTATTTTAATATTCTTTCTTGCAATGCAAAGATATTTCATATCAGGTGAAAACGAAGGTGCTGTAAAGGGGTAATTATTCTACACCCGGCACATGAACGTTATAGCGGACATCATCAAATTCACTGTTTTCATCTTCCATATCTTCAAGAAATATTTTTTTTGCGGAGCAGATTTTCAAATTTTTAATAATGGCATTATCAAGTTCTTCCGTCAATACAATTTTACCGTTGACATAAGTTACGTATGAATTTTTCGTGGGTTCATCAGAAAGCTTATCAATTAAATCGCTGTTTGAATTCGCTAAAATTGTTCTTGTAACGTCATTCATAACATCAAATACATAACGCTGCCTTGACGAAGCATTATTTCCTCCGCTGTTTGTTATTAAAGTTGTTGCCTTTTCAAGTTCGTCAAGAGATTCTTTGTAATATTTCAAGTGTCTCAATAAAATTGCAAGATTATAATGAGCTTCGTAATTCATAGGATTAAGTTCTATAGCTTTGCAATAAGTTAAACCTGCCTCTTTATAATCACCTAGAAGATGATAAGTCAAAGCAAGATTATAGCGTGCATCGTAATCTTTTTTCAAAATTTTACAGGCTTCTTTGTAGGCATCAAGAGCTTTCAAAAGATATTGCCGTCTGAATTCCCACTCATCTTCTATATAAACCGATTTTTTCTTAAAAGCAACACCTTTATTGTAATAAGCCAATCCTTTATTTGTCTTATAGCTTTTTCTGTTACTGTAAACAAACGGGATAGAGAGAAGATGCCTTTTTGTTTTAATTATTTCATCATATTGATTAATTGCGCCGTCAAAATCTCCTAACTTTTCAGCGGAAACAATTCCGTAATTCATTCTTGCAATAATCATTTTCGGGTTGTATTCAAAAGCCTTTTCATACGCGTCAACTGCAGAATAGTAATCTTCATAAACAACGTAAATATTTCCGAGATTATACCATGCTCCGTAATGTTCCGGATACAAGCGCAGTGCCGCATTGTAATAATTTATGGCTTTTTGAAGTTTCATTTTCTTTAAAGCCTTGTCGCCCTTATGCACATAGTACATCCCGCGGACTTTATCAAGCTGTCTGTTGAAAAAAGCAGGATGAAGATAAACAAGAGCACCTACAGCTCCGATTATTAGTAATGTAAACAATCCCGAAAAAAACTTTTTCAACTGCTATACCTCATTATATGACCATATTACATATATTTAATTATTTATGCAATACACTATTGTTACGAAATTGTAACATAAAAAATATGAAAAAAGCAATTTCACAAAGCAAAAAGTTTTTATATAAGTAAGGTAGGTTAGAAAAATTCAATTTGGAGGTTAGGTTATGGCAGGCTTTGATATGGCTGCAAGTATGTACGGATTATTTCCGAATATATACAATAACCAGGTAGCATTAAACGATTTAACAGGTATGGATTTATACTCCCCGCTTGGAATGGCAAACCCTATGATGAGTATGAACGGAAGTATCTTCGGCGGAGGTTACGGAATGTATCCTGCAATGCCAATGTACGGCGGCGGATATAATTACGAAGACTACTACAAAAATTATGAAAGATATCAGGACTTCATGATTGATAGTCAGGTAAGACGCCAGCAAAAAATGCGTAATGCCGACCTCAGATTGAATTCGCCTCAAGAAGGAATTGCCAAACAGGCAACCTACCTTCACGAAAAGATTATGCGCAATGAACAGCAACAAATTCAGGAAGCTTACCAGAACTTTGTACAAAGCGTAAGAAGTATGTATGGTAACGCAAGTCCGCAAGAAATAGCAAACAGAGCATCTACTCTTTATGCACAACAATACGGCTGTTCAATAACAGATGACATAAGAAAATACGGCAGAGGTTCATTCACTCAGGGCTTCTTGCAAACAGTAACTCTCGGTTTGGCTGATAAAAAGACTGCGGAAGAAAACGTTTCCGAATTAACAGGACAACCTGTAGGCAGAAGCGAAAGAGCTAAGAAAATCGCAGGTAATATAGCAGGCGGTGCGGTATTTGGCGGAGCTGCGGCAATTTCAACAAAATATCTGCTTAAAGCATTCTGCGCAGGTGCTAAAAATAAACCGTTCTGGGCAGCACTGGCAGGCGGTATTGCAGGCGTCGGCGTAGCACTTGCAACAGCATCAAAATAAAAAATTATATAGTGTGTAAAGTGTGTGTAGAGGTTGAAATAAATTCAACCTCTTTTATTTTATTTAGGCAAATTATCCCAAAACGTTACGGAATTATCATCCGGATTTTGATTAACTAAAGCATAATAGGCACATCCCAGCCCATTTCCGCGTTGTTTTGATTTTGCCGAACACGGCAGACCACTCTGGGAAGAAATATTCTCAACTCCACTATAATCTTGTCCTTTCAAATCTTCAACTTCATCGTCAGTCAGCAATTTACTCATTTTTTTAGGCTGCAAAGTATCATTGTCATCTATATAAAAATAAAATATATCATGTCCAAGAGCATTAGGACGTTTTCCCGCCCCGTTTATATCAACTGTAAGATTAATACTTCCGCCGTTAACGGTAACATTCAAGCACATACCGTTTGCCAGAAGCTTATCAGGTTTTACCGTGCCTAAATCAACGTAGGGATTATCACTGGTTTTTGAATAATTTTTAACCGCAGTCTTATATGTACAATCTCCCGTAACTTTCATTTTTGAGTATATTGCATTTTGTATTTCCGACGCATTGGGATATGAAGAACCGTTATATGCTGCATACAGTTTTCTTAATCCTATCCCCTTTTCATCAACAACCTGAACAACAGCCTGAGAAAGAAGTGAATATGCTTCTTTAAATTGAGTTTCAAGTTCTTTCGGCTTTGTACCTCCTATAAGTACAGGCATAGTAACAGCTGCAACCACGCCAAGGATGCCTAATGTTACAAGAACTTCCGCAAGGGTAAATGCCGGGCGTGCCGCTTGACACGGCACAAAGATTTTGAATAAATCTTCAAAACTATGAGCAGGAGCTACAGAATTGCCCCCCCCCCGAGTACTACGTGCGTAGACACTTCAACACAAGCGCCGCAAAATTTACAAAACGCATGTGCCTGTTCTGCTTCAAAAATTTTCATAATTGCTCCTTTCTTTATACACATTATTTTACCATGTTTTTACAATGTTTGCAATAAAAAGAACACCCGCACCAAGGAGTTAAGATGCGGGCATTAAATCAGTAAAAGAGACATCAATGACATTATGGAATATTTAAAAATTAAGTCAAATTTTTGTGGATATTTTTTTTAATTTATTTTATAATCCTTTTATGAGAAGATTTTTATACCTGTTTTTAATATTTTTGCTAAGTACTAATTGTACATTTGCGCTTTCTTTGCCGAAAACAAAAGAAACCCCAAAATTTGTACAATCAGAGCAGTACCAAAATATAACAAATCAAGCCAATATTTTTTATGCGGAAAATGATATAAAAAGCGCATTTAATTTGTTTTTAAGTATTCCCGAGAATGAAAGAACAGCCCAAAACTGGCTTCTTTTAGGAAACATTCTTCAGGATCAGGGGAAAATCGATGAAGCGGTTTTTATGTATAACAGAGCAATACAGGTTGATGACAAATATTACAAAGCCTATTATAACTTAGGTAATATATATCTTCAGGACGGCCGTCCTAATATGGCAGTCGAACAATATAAAAAAGTTATTAAATTAAAACCGGAATATCCTTATGCACACTATAATCTCGGATGTGCCTATATAAAACTCGGCAAATACGGTAAAGCTAAATTCGAACTTTTAACAGCAACGGACTTAAAAAATACCGTACCTGATTTTCACTATAATCTTGCTTATGTATATAAGCAGTTAAAAAAAGAAAAACAGGCAAAACAGTATTTGGAATACTATAATAAATTAATACAAGAACAAATGTAGAGGCATCATGTACAAAGGAATAATTTTTGATTTTAACGGAACACTGTTTTTTGACTCTGAAAAACATCTTGAAGCCTGGCGCGAATTTTCAAAACGGCTTAGGGAACATGCATTTACGGACGACGAAATGCGCGAATATATGTTTGGAAGGACAAACGAAGATATTATTGCCTACCTTACAGGCAAAAGACCATCAGCTGAAATGGTTGAAAAATTCGGCAAAGAAAAAGAAGCCGTATATAGAGAAATGTGCAGAAAAGATTACGAAAATACTGTACTGGCCCCCGGAGCAGAAACCTTTTTGGATTATTTGAAAGAAAATAATATTCCGCATACAATCGCTACAATGTCCGAAAAAGATAACGTTGATTTTTATATTGAAGAATTCAAGCTTGCAAAATGGTTTGATATAGAAAAAATCGTATACGCCGACGGAACATTACGCGGAAAACCCGCTCCCGATATTTATATCAGAGCTGCAGAAAAAATAGGCTTAAAACCTGAAGAATGTATAGTTGTCGAAGATGCCGTTTCAGGAATAGAATCAGCAAGAGCAGCAGGTATCGGAAAAATTGTAGCAATAGCATCAATGGAAAGTGAAGATTTATATAAAAATATTCCTGCCGTTTCACAAATCATAAAAAACTTTGATGAAATAGACAGGAGCATTTTTGATATTCCTTGCTTTAAAAATTAATAATTCATTTCCCAATTATCATTTAAAATCTTACCGAAACAGCCGTACCAAGTTGTACCTGTCGACTGAATACAATGAGAATTAAAAGAAGCTTCCCTTTCCTCTTTGGTTAACGGCGCACCGTTTGCTCCGCCGCTATCATCAATTAATCCGTTATTATAAACATAAACGGCAAAAATATCTCTCCCAGCAATATTAGGACCTTTTTGCCCGTTCGTATCGAGATACAGATTAAATAACACAGTCCCGCCTGAATATGAATACCCGAATGAATTTCCGTCAGCAATTGTAATATATGCGTTGCATCCCGTACCGATTGCCCTGCCTGCAATATTTTTGTATTCACTTGCGGGAGCAAGACATGGTGTCTGGGTATTACCGCAATCATTTATAACCTTAAAATATTCCTTAAAAAAGGCATCCAAAGCTTCCTGACTGTTTAATCCGGCTTCTTTTAAATTTAAAGCGTTTCTATCGGTCTGATATTGTAACAAAGCTTGAGAAAGTTCGTTATAAAACTTATGAAGCTGTGTTACATAAGTTTTACGCTGGTGATTTTGCATCAAAGAAGGCACGGTCATCGCAGAAACCACGCCGATTATGCCTAAAGTTACCAGGACCTCGGCGAGGGTAAAACCTTTATTGGAGCTTAAAGTACGCCCCCCCCCCGCGTAGCAAAATTAAATAATTTCTTCATAATTACTCCTTCTTTCTTGTTCACGTAATTATTATATCAATTTTCACTCAACTTTTCAACCTGATTATGATATAATCGAGGCATGGTAAGATTAATTAATGATGGGAATATTGATTTTCTGGCAAATACCGCCTACAGATTAATGAGGCTTCAAGAAATTTTTACACACATCCATGAGTACAATAACCCGAACATTAAACCTTGTATTTACGCAATGTGGCATGCCAACCAGTTTTTAGTCCACGGGCTTGAGGATAAAGCACATACAAGTATTCTGGTAAGTAACTCCATTGACGGAGAAGTTGTTGCCAGAGCCGTTGAGAAATGGGGATTTAAAGTTGTAAGAGGTTCATCCGGCAAAAAAGGAGCGGTTGAATCTACAATGCAGATGCTTTCAAGATTAAAAGAAGGCGAATGTGTCGGAATAATGGTAGACGGTCCGAGCGGGCCTTTGCATAAGGTTAAAAACGGGGCAATTAAACTTGCTCAAATGTCAGGAGCTCCAATTATCCCCGCACACTGGTATTCTCCGCAAAAAACATTTATCAGTCTGCCTTCCTGGGATAAAATGAAAACACCTTTCGGGGATTGTAAAATCTTAAATCTGTACGGAACTCCTGTATATGTAAAACAAGATGCTTCAGATGAGGAACTCTCATCCGCAAAAGAAAACATAAGAACTCAGCTTCTTGATTTGGAAGCAAAAGCTCCGAAAATATATGAAGAGGCAAAAAAACAGAAATTATGGAACAAGAAAAAAAATTAAGCATATCTGCTATTCAGATGTGTTCAAAGATTGGGGATAAGCAGGCAAATTTCGAGAAGGTTCTGGAACTTGCCGAACGAGATATAAAAGCAGGTACTGATATTATAGTTCTGCCAGAGGTTTGGACTGTCGGGTGGTCCCCAAAGCATTTCAGAGACAGTGCAGAAGATATTAACGACAGCAAAACAATTGACTTTCTTTCGCAGATTGCAAAAAAATACAAAAGCTGGGTTGTTGGCGGAAGTTTTATAACAAAAGACGGAGAGCATTATTATAATACCTGCCCTGTTTTAAACAGAAACGGGGAACTTATCGCAGCTTATTCGAAAAATCATTTGTTTTCATATTACGGATGCGATGAAGGTAAATTCGTAGAAACGGGAAAATCTCCTGTAATTGTCAATATTGAAGGTATTAAAACAGGCTTAACTATCTGCTATGATATAAGATTTCCCGAAATTTACAGGGCATACAGAATTGCAGGAGCGGATTTATTTATCAACTGTGCTGCCTGGGGTCTTAAAAAACCTGTTCCATGGGAATGCATGACAAGATGCAGAGCAGTTGAAAACCAGACATTTATGGCTGCATTAACACAATCAGGTTACATTGAAAACGGAGAATGGAATATAGGTCACTCACGAATTATTGATTACAAAGGAGAAACCTTATCTGAAATTACAGACCAGAAAGAAGGAGCTATGAGTGCGGTATTAGACTTCACTCCGATGTATGAATTCAGGGAAAAATGTACCTGTATGAATGATATAAGAAAAACTTACGAGGTAAAAAGCGTATGAAAAAACTGTTTAATATTTTAATTGCCTTACTCATTTTGTTTACAGTGCAAACAAAAGCATATTCTGCCGCAATTGACAGAACAATTTCTAAATCAGGTATTAACAAAGGAGCTGTATCAGTATCGGTAAAAGACACCCAAACAGGAAAAACAGTTTATAAATTGAATGACAAACAGCCGTCAATGCCTGCTTCCACGTTAAAATTAATTACGCTTGGAGCCTCTCTTGACACGCTAGGAAAAGACTACGAGTTTACAACAAAATTATACAAAAATACAAATAACGAATTGTATTTAAAACTCGGGGCAGATCCGTTTTTGACATCTGCAGGATTAAACAGTTTAATGGAAAAAGCCGTAAAAGAGAAAAAAATTCTTTCGCCAAAAAATATATATATTGATGATTATATTTTTGACACAACGGAATGGGGTGAAGGCTGGCAATGGGATGATGATTTAAACCCTTTAATGCCGAAATTCAGCTCATACAACATAGATAAAAACATAATAAGCGTTGTAATTTCACCCACAACATCAGGAGCTCCCGCACAAATTTATACAACAAAATTTTATCCCGTAACATTCATGAACCTTGTAACCACAGGTAAAGAAACAAATATTGAGTTAAACAGAAATAACAGTATTTCGCCTCATATATTAACCGTATCAGGTACAGTTAACAAGCAGACGACGGAAAAAATTCCCGTCAACAACCCGAAAAGATATTTTATTCTAAGGCTTGAAGATGCTATTCGTTCCGCTAAAATGGATTACTACGGAAAATTTGTACAGAAAAAAACTCCGTCATCAGGCGTTTATATTGCGTCAGAAGTAAAACACCCGATAGATAATGCAGTAAAAGCAATTCTTAAAGACAGTAATAATTATGTTGCAGAAACCGTGTTTAAGCTTGCGGGAGCAAAATTCGTAAATAATACCGGCTCGCTTGAACACTCGCAGCAAATGCTTAAAGCATATTTTGAAAAACTCGGAATTAATTCTGATGACATAAAAATAGTAGACGGCAGCGGCGTTTCAAAAAATAATATAATAACCGCGGATTTTATGACCGATTACCTTGTAAAGCAAGCTGAAAATGAAATATTAAAAAATAATCTTCCTACAGCAGGAGAAGGAACGCTTAAAACAAGAATGCTTTATTTTAAAGATAATTTAAGAGCAAAAACAGGAACATTGTCCGATGTAAGCGCAATTGCAGGCTACATAACATCAAGAAACGGCAAAACATACGCATTCGATATTATGATTAATGACCCTAAGAGCAGACCGAATGATAAAAAATCTCTGGAAGAATACATTTTAAGAGATATTTATACCTCTTATTAAGCTGTTTTTTCTCCGAAGAAAATTATTTTGGACAAAGCACCTATAACACCGCCTATAACGCCTAAAACTATGGCAGTTTGAACTCTTGCTTTTGGCAGGAAACTTTTAATTGATTTATAAGCATTTTCAAGCTTTGGAGTTCTCACAAGTTCTGCAAGCTTTGCTTCTGCCGTATTTGTCTTAACGGCTTCAAGTATAGTTTTTCTGGCTTCAACAATTGAATTATGAGCAGCTTTTTGCGCATCCGTTGCCTTGCTTAAATATCTTTCCGGAACGGATTTTTCAAAAACATCAGCTTTTTGAGTTAAAAGCTGTTCGAGATTATACTTTCTCGGAGCAAGGGTGTAACCGATACCCGCACCAATCATACCTGTCATTAAACCGACTTCGGCAGGCGAAACAGACGTATACTGACCATACTGACTCATAATAACCTCCTATACTCTTAATAAACACTATTCGTATACATTTAAACTCATAATAGAGTTTTTTGTGGATTTTTTGACATAGAATTTACATCTCGTAACAATTCGTAAATAAGGCAGAAATATGCTATATTATTAACGGAAAGGATTAAGAAGTATGGAACCTTTTGTTACTATAATAACTCCGACATATAATCTGCTTGAAAATAATTTGGCAGACGATTTTAATTTACTGATATCTTTGCTTGATTTGCAGACCTACCCGAACATTGAGCATCTGGTAATAGATAATGCATCAAACGACGGTACTATAGAAATGCTTAAAAACTATAAAAATTTAGGATTTTTTAAGTTTTATTCCGAACGTGATACCGGAAAATTTAATGCATATAACAAAGGGGTTATGCGTGCAAAAGGGAAATATGTAGCCTTTTTAAGCTGTGATGATTTTATTCACGATATAACTTCAATTTACGATATTGTTAATGTGCTGGAAGCCAATAACGCAGACTTTTCATTTGCTCCGGCATACTGCAGACACCCCGACGGTTTTGTATTCCTTTTTGCACCTGCAATGCACAACGCGTTTCAGGTTATGCCGTGTGCAAGACAGGCAATGTTTTTCAAAAAATCAATGATTGAAAAAGAAAATTACTTTGATGAAAAATTCAAAACAATGTCAGATTTTGACTTCATAATGCGAATAATTATGAAAGGATATAAACCGGTATATTTTGACGGAAACTATGTCACATACAAGCTTGGTACAAAACCGCTTCAAAATCCTCAGCGCTCTGAGGAAGAAAGCAAAGCAATATATTATAAAAACTTTAGAAGCCTTTATCCGATGGATGATAATGTTTTGGATCAAATGGCGCAATACTCTGCATTTCCACAACCTTTACTCGAAAAACTTTCAAGATATTTTCCTGAAGCGGACAGAGAACTTTTCTTTGCAAGATGTGAAGAAATGCATCAATTAAGAGTAAATGCAAAAAATGCCCAACAACAACAGTAGTTTGTAAAAATTTTGGTTAAAAATTTGCAAAAAAATCTTTGCAGAGTATGATATAAATGTATAACAGAGAGAATATTAGGGAATTAATATGAGTGAACAGAAAGTTGCAGTAATCGGCTGCGGTGTGTGGGGAAGAAACATTGTCCGCAATTTCTATAATTTAAATGTGCTTGACACTGTTTGTGATATTGATGAAGAAAACTTAAAAAAAGTAACCGAACAATATCCGGGTGTAAAAGTTACTAAAGATTTTCATGAAATTATAAATAACAAAGAAATTACGGGTGTATGCGTTGTTACACCAAGCCATACGCATTATAAAATGGTAAAAGCCATGCTTGAAGCAGGGAAAAATGTTTATGTTGAAAAACCTATTTCAACTGTTGCCGAAGAAGCCAGAGACTTATCGCAGCTGGCTCATGAAAAAGGCCTGGTTTTAATGGTAGGTCATTTACTTTTATACCATCCTGCCGTTAACCGTTTAAAAATGCTTATTGAAGAAGGAGCTTTAGGTAAAATTGTTTACGCCCAGAGCGACAGAATGAATGTTAATTACTTTAAAAATGACAGAAGCGTAATGTGGGATCTGGCACCCCATGATGTTTCCATGATAAGCTACGTTACAGGAAAAGAACCTCTGCATGTTATATCCGCAGTGGGCTGCTCTTCCGAACAAAACGAAATTATGGATATAACACATATCGGAATTCAGTTTGAAGACGGAGTTGTCGGACATATTTCAGACAGCTGGATTACTCCGAGAAAACACGTTCAGCTTCTTGTAAGAGGAACAAAGGCAACTGCAATCTTAGACGATACTGTTGCTGAAAATAAACTTGTAATCTTTGACAACTTCGTAAAAGATAATACGCAAAATATTAAACTTGATTATTTGGAAATTGAACCTCTAAAACTCGAATGCCAGCACTTTATAAGCTGTTGTGCAACAGGTAAAAAAGCCCGTTCGGACGGCGATAACGGATTTATGGTTACGCAGATACTCGAAGAAGCCGAAAAAATTATGCTGGGAGACAAAGTTAAAAAACTTGACGAAGTTAATTTCGCATTATCAAGAACTAAAAAATAATATATTGGAGAGACACTAAAATGAATATAAAAAATAACATTGCCAATATTGTTTCAATAGCAAGAATTTTTGTTGCATACGCGGCAATTGCACTATTATATGAACAAACCACCTGGGCATATTTAATTGCTTTTGTCCTTACAATAATTGCGTTTGCAATGGATGGACTTGACGGCTATCTTGCAAGAAAACTCAATCAATCTTCCGAATGGGGCTCTGTACTTGATATTCTCGGGGACAGAATTGTGGAAGTATCATACTGGACGGTATTTGCCGTAATGGGATGGATAAATATTTTATTTCCGCTTGTATGTGTGGCAAGAGCATTTACCACTGACGGAATAAGAAGTGTAGCATTATCAAAAGGCATGACAGCTTTCGGAGAAAAATCGATGCAATCGACATCATGGGGTAAATTTATTTGTGCCTCAAGATTTATGAGAATAAGTTATGCCGTTGCAAAAGTTCTTGCATTCCTTCTTTTGATTGCCGTGAATACTCCGGGAATGGAGCTCTGGAAGGGAACTCCCGTACTTCATACAATTACAATGGTATTTGCCTGGACAGCGATTATTTTCTGTGTAGTGAGAGCAATACCTGTTGTGGCTGAAAGCGGAAAGTTATTTGATAACTAATTAAAAAAGCCTCTAACTAAAGAGGCTTTTTAATTAATTGCATTTTGTTTTTCCACTCCATTCTAATTTATCCGCACATTTCAGATAATCCATATTCTCTTTGTACATAATCCATGCCGCACAAGCCCATCCTTCTCCTGTTGTCGGATTACAATAAGGCCACCCCTGTGTTTTCGGATCTTCCCCGACTTCCGTTGGTATAACCTTTCCATTAGTGTATCCAACAAGTCTAAAAATATCTTTACCCATTATATTAGGTGTTTTTTTACCGTTAATGTCGATAAATAACCCAAAATGATCATTATCCGGACGAATGAATACTTCAGAGCCATCTGCCAATCTTAGTTTGTAGAAGTTATCTTTGTGGAAGGAAGCAATATCCGGGTCCTGATTACCTTTAAGGAAATGCCATTCGCCTGTATAGCTTTCACAAGCTTGTATTCCGCAATTATCAATAAGTTTTAAGTAAGGTGTTATTCTTTTCCAAGTATTTCGGCACTTTCTTTGGTATCTTTTACTACTCCCCAGCTATCCAGCGGACCATATTCATTTTCAGCCATAAGCAAAGCTTGAGCAAAAGTGCTTTGTACTTTTTTTAACTTATTTGCTATTACCTTAGCCTTATGATCTGAAATTAAAGCAGGAAGCGTCATAGCCGCAACTATTCCAATAATCCCTAATGTAATCAATACCTCAGCTAATGTAAAAGCCCGATGGTTTATTTTTTTCATAAATCCTCCTTTATATATAATATTATAGGCTTGAAATCCATGTATATCAAGCCTTTTATTAACTTTTTGTAATATCAATATTACAGAATATATAAATATTACGTGAAACAATAAATATATGGGTATAAGGAAGCTCAGAAACGATATAGGCAAAAAGCTTAAGAATTTACGTTTGGAAAAAGGTTTGTCGCAAGAAAAACTTGCAGAATACTCTAATATGTCAAGAGAACATATATCTTGTATCGAAAGAGGCAAAAATCTTCCTACCGTCGAGACTTTATATAATCTGGCTGCTTACTTCGAGATTGATATAAAAGATTTTTTTTGATGTTGACAATAAATACTGGACAGGTATAATTTTTTTATGATGAAACTAAACATTGTTTTATATGAACCCGAAATTCCGCAAAATACAGGAAATATTGCAAGACTTTGCGCCTGTACGGGAGCAAGTCTTTATCTTGTAGGGAAACTCGGTTTTTCGCTTTCAAGCAAGTATACTAAACGCGCAGGGTTAGACTACTGGGACAGTGTAGACCTGCATAAAATTGATACAATGGATGAATTGCTTGAAGCACATAAAGATGCTAACTTTTATTATCTGACAACCAAAACAAAAAGACTTTATACAAATATAAAATTCAAAGACGGAGATTTTATAGTATTCGGACCTGAAACACGAGGGCTTCCCGATATTTATGTCAAAGACAAAAATGCTTTAACAATTCCTATGAGAGAAGGACAGAGAAGCTTAAATCTTTCAAATTCCGTTGCGATTGTCACATATGAGGCTATCAGACAGAATGGTTTATAATCTTCCAAAACTTCCCGTAAGAGAAGAAAATTCAAACAAAGGAACTTTCGGAAAAATTTTAAATGTATCAGGCTCCGAATATATGACAGGAGCCGCCTGCTTATCGTCTGTTGCCGCACTGAGAACAGGTGCCGGGTATGTTGAACTTGCAAGTCATGAAAATGCCTTAAAAGCAGCCGCCTGCCTGTCACCCGAAATCGTTCTTGCTCCGACAGACAAAATACCTGAAATTATAAAAAGTTCTACTGTTTTATTAATCGGCTGCGGGCTTTCAACAACCGCAAATGCAGTGAGAATTTTTACAGATACTCTGGAGCTTGCCGGGAAAATACCTACGGTTATAGATGCGGACGGTTTAAATATTCTTTCTCAAAATGAAATAAAGTTACCTGAAAACGTAATTCTTACTCCTCATCCCAAAGAAGCCTCAAGGCTTTTACATTGCTCTTTAGATGATGTATTAAGAAACATGGAAGAATGCGCAGAGAAAATCAGCAAAAAATATAATTGTATTACCGTACTAAAATCCCATAAAACGCTTACAGCTTCTCAATACGGTACAGTGTACCGCAACAACACGGGAAACAGCGCACTTGCAAAAGCCGGAAGCGGCGACGTGCTTGCGGGAATAATCGCAGGGCTTCTTGCACAGCATATGAATACCTTTGATGCAGCCGTACTGGGAGTATATCTGCACGGACTTGCGGGAGATCTGGCAAAAAATGACCTGACTGCTTACGGAGTTTTGGCTTCCGATACAATCAGGTACATTCCTTATGCTATAAAAAAATATCTTATGCAAGATAATTAATGCTGTTTTCCGGAATAATATTTTCTTTCGTTGCAGCTTGTTCTAATACACCTGTATTTGTTTTTGTAACACCAATAGATTCCATAGTTTTATTGTGTCCAATGTTACGCGGGGTTACAGGAACTTTGCCGAAATATGAACCTTCGGAAATATAAGCACCTTTACGAGCAGCCTCTTGATTTTTTCTTATCATCATTCTGCCTGTTTCTTTAATAGTTTCATTTAAATTAGCTTCAATTTTAGCGGCTTTTCTTTCCAAATATTGTTGGGCCAAAGTTTTGTTAGAGGTAAATGCTGTTTTGTCAATCATTATGAATTCTCCTTTTAGTTACTACATACATAATACTTGTAAATATAAAATTTGATAATATTTCTAAACTTATTTACAAATATTAATAAAACAAGCATACTAAAAGGATTGAAAATTTCAATTAGCCACCTTACCTAATATAACCCTTTTTGAAGCTCCCGTACACGAGGGAAGATTATTCGGGATATTATAGTAGGTGCAGTATCCGAGAAGGGCAAATGCCATAACCTCTTTAAAGTTATTAGAAATTCCGTAAGCTTCATGAGTTTTCAAATCAATATGCTTCGGAAGATAATGACGTAAATACTTCATCAAAGTCAGATTGTAAGCTCCGCCGCCGCCAACAATAACCTCTTTAACATTAATATCCGGATAAATAAATCTTTCATAAGCGGATGTAATAGTTTTTGCGGTAAGAGCTGTTGCCGTTGCAATAATATCTTCAGGATTTTTAGGTCCGAAACGAAGAGCATTTTCAATATATTCAGCAGAAAAATATTCTCTTCCCGTAGTTTTAGGCGGAACTTTAAAATAATACTCATCCTGCATCAGACATTCAAGCCAGCTTTCACAGACCTTTCCCGAATCCGCAATTTTACCGTCTTTGTCATACGGTTTGTTAAAATATTTATTAACACAA
This sequence comes from Candidatus Gastranaerophilales bacterium, assembly GCA_944324305.1. GTDB lineage: Bacteria > Cyanobacteriota > Vampirovibrionia > Gastranaerophilales > Gastranaerophilaceae > Stercorousia. The sequence continues at coordinate 18,425 of CALUVV010000003.1, read as the reverse complement.
TAATCAATCATTATGTTACCAAGTCCCGTGTCAAACCCGAAAGTCGGAAAATCCTGCGAAATAACCGTTACATTAGAAATGCCGCCGATATTTTGAATGAGAAGATTTTTCTTCAACGGCTTAAACCATTTTTCGTCCGCAAAACAGACTAAAGGCGCCCCTTCTCCGCCTGCCGCAATATCAGCTTCACGGAAATTGGATATTGTTAAACAGCCTGTCTCTTGTGCAATTACAGAACTTTCACCGATTTGTAAAGTGCTTTTTAAAGAAATTTTGTCTAATATTTCATCTATAGGAAAATGAAAAATTGTCTGGCCGTGGCTTGCGATAAAATCAGGTTTTCCGTGTTCCGAAATCAAAACTTTACATGCTTCCGCAAAACAGTGCCCTATTGCAAAATTCATCTGGCAGACATCTTTAACAGACACATTTCCTGAAAAAAGCTGAAAAATTTTGGCTCTTATATGCTCCGGATATTTATAATTAATTCCTGAAATCAACTTAACCGACATGTCAGGATGAACTTCGCACAATCCTGCGTCAATACTGTCGCATGATGTACCTGACATTAACCCGATAACCAGTTTTGTCTGCAATTCTTCCATAATTTATATAATATAAAAAAGCTTGCAAAATCGCAAGCTTTGAAATTTTTACAACTATCTCCTCATCCCATTTTAATTCTTTTTTATAAATCCCCAAATAATAATAAAAAAAATATCCCTAATCTTTTTGCACTTCTAAAATCTTCCTGTCCATTTCTTCCTTATCTTCTCCAACTATCGGACTTTTGCCATCACCTCACTTTTTCAATATTCCGATTTTTAACTATCCGGCAGCCGCTCTTACTTTAAACTGATTTCAGTCTCGCGCCCCCTCCACGTTTTTAAATGTAAATCTAAGTTAAATGTTTGACAAGTAAAGAAAAATAAAATAAAATTTACAATTGACCATGCCCCTAGAAGTATCAAGGAAAAATTCAAGTTCTTAAATCTTAATGAAGAAAACTTAATGAAATTAGGTAAAAATAAAAGATATTTTAATTGACAATTTATAATCAGCGTTAAATACCATGCCTGTGTACATGCCATGAATTTTATAGTAAAATAATACGGGGAGAGCATAATGAAAGAATTTATTAAAAATCAAAAAGTTACATATAATTTAATGTCGTTCACAGGTTATAAAGCACTTCTTTTGTTTTCGCTTTTAACAGAAGGTCCTAAATCTTATGAAGAAATTTGCGAATACTTTTTTAATCATCCGTATTTAAGAGAAAAAATTTCAATTGATACATTAAGAGTTTATATTAACTCTTTGAGGCGCATTGGATGCGAAGTTAAGAGATTTAGAGGCGATGACAAAATTTCAAGATATGTTATAACAGCCCACCCGTTTGAACTGAAGCTCTCTGATGAACAAATTCAAAGCGTAATTAAGATTTATAAAAGCATTGTAAAAAATATGGATGTCAAAGAACTTTTATCTATGGAACGTTTTTTTGAGAAAATAGGTTCTTATATAAAAAATGATGACTTCATTGCAGATATCAGAAAAATTTCAATGCTCAGAGATATTGATAAAAAACTGCTTGAAGATTTACTTGACTGTTGTGACAGAAAAGAGCAAATTGTAATACAATATAATTCTCCGAACTCGGGTGAAAAAAGTATTGAATTGATTGCAGATAAAGTTGATGCATCAAACGGTAAAATTTATCTTTACGGTACAGGTTTTGAATACATGCAGTACGGAAGTTTTCTTGTAAGCAGAATAAAGAAAATTAATGAAATTAAAATCGAAAAAACAATACCCGAGGAATTAAAAGAATTCAGAATTACATATACACTTGACGGAAGTCCTGACAAACTCAATTTGGATGATAACGAAAAAATTATTGAGAAACATAATAATTATGCCGTCATTGAAATGAAAACTTCAAATGATTTTCTCGCAAAACAAAAGCTTCTTGAATACGGTCCGGCATGCAAAGTGTTAGAGCCGGAAAGCTTTAAAAATGATTTTATTAAACTTCTAAAAGATATGAAAGCGGGGTATTATTGTGGCTAAAAAATTAACAGAAAAATACAATGATTCCTGTGTTAAACTGTTTGAATTCATTAAAATGCTTTATGAAGGAGAAGTTGAGTTTAAAAAAGTTATAGACCACTTCTCAAACGGTGAATATGACGGGACTTCAAATACCCATGTAACCTTAAATAAATATCTCAATGCAATGAGAATATTTGGTATTAAGGTTAAAAAGATTAATAATAAATATCACATGTTCAGTTCTTTATATAAGATAAAACTCGACTTGAATGACATGAAAAGTATCGGCCTGTTAAAAGAAGCGTGCAGTATACTTCCTGCAGGTAAAAATAAAACGAACTGTGAACATTTTATTCATGACCTTGAAGTGAGATATGACGAAGCAGCGCAGAGCCTTGAGCAAATTGCTGACAATACAAAAAATCTTCATCTGTCATTTTACCATTCAGAGATGGTTGAGCAGGTTAAGCAGTGCGAAAAATACTGTCAGGATAAATTAAAATTAGAAATTATTTTTACAAACGACAAAGGAGAAGAAATAAACCTTCTTTGCTCTCCTATTGAACAGATTTATCAAAAACGTAAAATATGTCTTAAAGTGTTGGGAAATAACGGAAGCAGAGTTTATGAAATTCCCATTGAAAACATAAAATCAGTTAAACAGCTTCCTATTTCAACTTCATCACAATCAATTCCGACAACTGTTGTTTACAGAATAAAAAACAGACTTGCCAGAAATTATAAATTAAGAGATTGGGAAAGGCTTGATAAAATTGAAGCTGACGGATGCCACATTATAGTAAACAAAAATGAGGATTTAAATCTGCTTATAAAACGTCTTATGAGATACGGAACCGAATGCGAAATATCTTCACCCAAATTTTTGAAAGAAGAAATGATTGAGAGAATTAACAGAACGCTCGAAAATTATGATGAAACATAAAATAACATTCTTTAACAATCAATTTATTTATTTATTAACTGTGCTAAAATTTTAATTATGGATAGTAACACTCAATTTGTACCTTTACACCTGCACAGTGAATTTTCGCTGCTGGACGGTGCCATAAAATTAAAAGATCTTTGCAATTTTGCAAAAGAAAATAACATGCCTGCCGTTGCAATTACCGACCACGGTGTAATGTACGGTGCACTTGACTTATATTTGGAAGCAAAAGAAGCAGGGATTAAGCCTATTATAGGCTGTGAGTTTTACGTTCATAACGGTGATATCACAGAACGCGATCCGAATAACAATCCCAGATATCACCTTATACTTTTAGCAAAAAACAATACAGGCTACATGAACCTTGTAAAGCTGGCTTCTGACGCGGCTTGCAAAGGTTTTTATATGAAACCCCGTATTAATTTTGAACTTCTTAAGGAACACCACGAAGGAGTAATATGCTGTTCGGCGTGTCTTGGCGGTGAAGTTCTTCAAAACCTGCTTAAAGGTGATTACGAAGAAGCAAAAGCAGTTGCAAAAAAATATAAAGATTTATTCGGAGATGATTACTATATCGAACTTCAAGACCACGGGCTGGAAGAACAAAAAAGAACCAACCCTGACTTAATTAAAATAGCTAAAGAGCTCGATATTAAAATGATTATTACCAACGACTCTCACTATCTGAGAAAGGAAGACGCAGATTGGCATGATACATTGCTTTGCATGCAAACACAGTCGATGAAAGACGAAGAAAACCGCTTCCACTTCCCGAATAACGAGTTCTATGTAAAAACCGTTTCGGAAATGCGCGACGCATTTAAATGGCTGGATTCGGAAACTTTCGACCAGTGTATTAAAAATACGGTAGACATTGCAGAGCAATGCCACGTTACTATCAAGTGGGAAGCTCCTTTACCCGATTTTCCAGTTCCGCCGAACCACACAACGGATTCTTACCTTGAAGAACTCGTAATGCAGGGGTTAAAAAGAAAGTACAGTGAAGAAGAAATCACGCCCGAGCTTAAAGAACGTGTAAAGTACGAACTCGGTATCATTGAAAAAATGGGATTTTCAGCATACTTCCTGATAACTTGGGACTTTATCCACTATGCGAAAACACATGATATTCCCGTAGGTCCCGGAAGAGGTTCGGCTGCCGGTTCTGTTGTTGCATACGCTCTTGATATTACAGACTTAGATCCTATACGCCACCACCTGTTGTTTGAAAGGTTCCTTAACCCCGAACGTTTCAGTATGCCCGATATTGATACGGACTTTTGTATTGAAAAGCGCGGAGAAGTTATTGACTACGTCGTAAAGAAGTACGGAGAAGATAAGGTTTGCCAGATTATTACATTTAATACGCTTGCCGCAAGAAACGCTTTTAAAAGTGTGGCAAGAGTATTCGGTATGGAATATGCAAAAAGTAACAGGACTGCTTCATTAATTGAAGACACAATTGAAGGTTCAATGATTGAAGGCTCGGAACTCAAAAACCTTTATGACACCGACCCGGAGATTAAGCGTGTAATTGATACGGCAAAATGTGTGGAAGGTATGAAATGCGGTATCGGCATGCATGCGGCAGGTGTTATTATTTCATATAAACCTCTTGACCAGATTGTGCCCGTACAGCCTTCAAAAGACGGTATTATCATAACCCAGTATCACAGAGAAATTCTTGAAAAAATGAAGCTTCTTAAAATGGATTTTCTGGGGCTTCGCAACCTTACAATGATACACAAAACCTGCAAGCTCGTAAAAATGTGTCAGGGTATAGATGTCGATATTAACCATATTCCGCTAGATGATAAACCGACTTATGACATGCTTGTTCGAGGAGAAACAGTAGGAGTATTCCAGTTAGAATCCTCTGGTATGACAAGTTTGGTTAAAAAGTTAAAACCTGACGTATTTGAAGATTTAGGTGCTCTTGTTGCTCTTTTCAGACCCGGTCCTTTAGGTTCCGGCATGGTCGACGACTTCGTTGAAAGAAAACATGGACGTCAGGCAATTACTTATGCACACCCGAGATTAGAACCAATCCTTAAAGATACATACGGAACAATGGTTTATCAGGAACAAATCATGCAAATCTTCCAAATTATGGCTGATTATTCACTCGGACAAGCCGATCAGGTTCGCCGTATGATGGGGCACAAAGACCCTGTTGCCATGGCTGCGCAAAAAGGTAAACTCGTAGAAGGTTCCGCAAAATACGGCATGAAAAAAGAAGAAGCCGAAGATTTATTTGAAAAAATCGAAAACTTCGCGCAATATTGCTTTAACCGTGCGCATTCATCAGCTTATGCATTTGTTGCCTACCAGACAGCTTATCTCAAATGCCACTATCCCGTTGAATATTTATCAGCTTTGCTTTCCAGTGTCGCCGGAGATCAGGATAAAACACAGGCTTATATTGAGGAAGCATTGAAATACGGAATTAAAGTTTTACCGCCAGATATCAACAAATCTTACCTTGAATATGCTCCCGACGGAAAAAATATCCGCTTCGGACTTGCATCGATTAAGCAGGTTGGGGAAGGTGTTATTGAAGAAATTATTAAAGAACGCGAAGCAAACGGGGATTATAAGTCAATTTATGATTATATTAAACGTCTTGATACAAAATGTTCAAATAAAAAAACTCTTGAAGGTTTAATAAAAGCAGGAGCATTTGCTTCAATTGAAAAAAGCCGCAAGCAGCTTATGGATAACATTGAATACATTACTGCAACCGCATCAAAAGAATCCAAAGCAAAAGAATCAGGACAGGGCAGCTTATTTGACATGCTCGGCGACACCTCTGCAATTGAAGATGCAAAATTCCAGCTTTCAGGTTCTGATGAAGAGTATGATGCCAGAACTTTGCAAAATTTTGAAAAAGAATTCCTCGGCTTTTATGTAACAAGCCACCCGCTTTCAACCATAAGAGATAAATTGCCGTTCCTTATGACGCATAAAATAACTGAAATTCCTGAACAGCCGAATGACAAAATCGTTACAATCTGCGGGCTTATTACGGGAGTTAAACAAATTCCGACAAAAAAAGATCCGACAAAATTTATTAGATTTATAACTGTCGAGGACTTATCGGGAAAAATCGAAGTAATTGCTTTTAACGGAAAAATTCAGGAATACGGTGATTACCTGCAGAACGAACAGAGGGTAATTATATCCGGAAAAGTTAACAGAAGAAGCGATGATGAACCGCCTTCACTGATTGTTGAAACGGTTAAAACCGTCGATAACTCAAATATTTTTACAATATCACTTTTGGATGATTTTAAATTTGAAGAAATTGTACTCCTGAAAAACATGCTCTGCCAGCATTCAGGTTCAGACCCCGTAACATTTAAGCTTAAAGATTTTGATGGCGATGTTAAGGTTCTCACAGCTTCAATGTTCTGGGTGGAAAGCTCGAATGAACTTGTAAACAGCCTTAAAAAACAATTTTCTGAAAGACTTGATATAGAAGTTCGTTCGATGGACACAAATCTAAAAGAAACAGAAGAAAAACTTGTATGTTAAAACCGGTTTTGTCTAATTCTAATGCAAAAATTATATTTATTAATAAACAGTCTTATAAAAAATATATAATTGCGGGAATAATAATATGACACATTATATACAATATGATGACAAAATCTTCAGGTTATCCACCAGATATCGTCATGCTAAGCAAATAAATGGCGTAACAGAACATATAAAAGAAATTGTTGTAAACGGGAAATCAGAGATTTCGTATATTTTATCGTTAATTGAAAGCCAAGTACAAAATATAAAAGAGTGGAAATTTAAAATTGACTGCTTTCCGACTGCACAAATTTATTTACCCCCCAAACCAACTAAACAACCTCATAATATAGTTAAAAAGCTCCTGTATAAATTAACAAAAATATTTCAATAATGCAAAAAAAAAAGCTTGCAAAAAAAAATTGTTCATGTAATAATAAAAAAGTACCCGATGCGGGGGTAATTCAGTGGTAGAATGCCTCCTTGCCAAGGAGGATGTCGCGAGTTCGAGCCTCGTCTCCCGCTCCATAAAAACCAGCCCCTGAGGCTGGTTTTTATTTTGTAAAAAATTTATATGCGGAAGTAATTCAGCGGTAGAATGCAACCTTCCCAAGGTTGACGTCGCGGGTTCGAGTCCCGTCTTCCGCTTTTTAATGAGGGAGATGTGATGAAAAATAAAAGTATTTGGTTAATTGCGGTTATATTTATAGCAGGATTAATTTTCAGATTGCTTTTTCTTGATAAAGCAGGAGGATTGTCTTATGACGAACTGGTTTCTTTTAAACAGGCAAGCCAGCCAAATGCTTTGTCTACCCTTTATTATACTCTTAAAACAGATGTACACATGCCCTTGTATCAGCTGTTTTTGCACTGGTGGGCTAAAATATTCAGTTTATCGGATTTATCGCTGAGGGCTTTTTCAGCTTTTTGCGGGCTGTTAACAATTATAGTTGGATTTTATACCGGCAAAGAGTTGCCCCCCCCCCGAACAGGTATTTTATGCGCTTCATTATTTGCAATTAACAGTTTCTTTATATATTATTCACAAGAAGTGCGAATGTATTCTCTTTTAATCTTGCTGGCCTCCTTAACTGTGCTCTTTACCGTGAAAATAAAAAATAATCCGGAAAACAGATGGAATTATGCTGCACTTGTTCTGACATGCTTTGCGTTAATACACACTTATACAATTGCTTTTATATATGTTATTGCATTAATATTTACCGTTTTGGTATATCTATGCTTACAAAAACAGCCGCTCAAGCATCTCAGGAATGCAATATTCACACTCATAATATTATGTGTTCCTGTATGTTTATTTTTATTTATTAATTCGGCAAAATACACAAACCAGATTAACGGCTATTATTGCGACTGGTCAAGCTTATTTATTGTAATTCAGGACATGTTTACTCCTGTTCTCGAAAGTCTTGCTAATAACCCGCCGCATTATATGCATTTATTCTTTACAACATTTTCATTATCAAAATTAATTTTTATAATACTGCCTGTTGCAGCGGCATTTTTCGGAATTTACACAGCGTTAAGAAAAGATAAATTTTCCTATGCAGTTATTGCTCCTGCTGCAGTATTTTTTATTGCGGAAATTATTGCATTTAAATTCACTAATTTTAAAATACTTCCGAGATATGCGGCAATATCCATGCCTGCTTTTTTAATAGTTACGGCTTACGGATTTTCTCTTATTTCAAGCGCAAAAAGGCTGAATGTAATTATTCCGTCAATATTTATTGTATTAAATCTGGTTTATCTTTTATTTTCTCCTTACGCCGCATATAAAATTCCCCGCGACGGCTTCCGCCCTCTTGCGAACCTTATAAATCAATCAGAACTTCATAATTCGGATTTCGTTCTTGTTTGGAACAGAAAAGAAATACTTGATAAATATTTAGACAAAAAGGTAAATGTTATAAGTATTCTAAAGGATTTCGCCTATAAATCAGAGGTTATGGCAGCAAATGAAAAACAATTTAATTCACTTTCCATAGAGAAAAGGAAGGAAATATTGCAGCCGTATTTTTATCAAAATAATACACCGTACAACACATTGTTGTTAATGAATTATATAATAACAAACATGCAGCCCGGTCAGAAATTCATAATAACAACAACCGCAAATTTTAACGATTTTGACAAAGAAAAATTTAAACATCTTGTTGAAAATCCCGAACAGTATCAGGCTGCATCCTTAAACGATTTGCTGACGATTAAATCGCTTACGGATATAAAAGAAATCTGCAGTTATAATCTGAAGTTTATAGAAACAAAAGAGGAATCTCCATACGTTATAACAATTTATTCCAAATAAATTACCACTTTTTAAATATAAAGAAAGCGGCAAAAACAATAAGAATAAAGCCTATAAGATAATTCCAGCGAAATTCTTCTTTTAAATACAGAACGGAAAACACACTAAAAACAACAAGTGTTATAATTTCCTGAATAGTTTTTAATTGAGCAGCTGAATATACCGAGCTTCCAATTCTGTTTGCGGGCACCTGAAAACAGTATTCAAAAAAAGCAATTCCCCAGCTTATAAGTATAACAGCCCATAACGCTGCGGATTTATGCTTCAAATGACCGTACCAGGCAAATGTCATAAATACATTAGAAACAGTTAAAAGCATAATCGGAACAAAATATTTAAACATACATTATCAGCCTTTCTATAAAAGATTTTTACCAGATAATTATACATCAAATTATTAAAAGAAAGTCTTGACATTTAAATATTTTCTTAATAGAATAGTTCATGTGACTTGCCGACTTGGCTCAATGGTAGAGCAACGGTTTTGTAAACCGTAGGTTGTAGGTTCGATTCCTATAGTCGGCATTTTTACATAAAAAGCCCTTGTGGCATTCTGCCTTTGTGGCGCAGGGGTAGCGCACTCCCTTGGTAAGGGAGAGGCCACGGGTTCAAATCCCGTCAAAGGCATTTTTGAAAAAAGAATATGGGTAGGTGCCCGAGTGGCTAAAGGGAGCAGACTGTAAATCTGCCGTCGCGAGACTACGGTGGTTCGAATCCACCCTTGCCCAGTTAAAAAAGACAGATTTTTATCTGTCTTTTTTATTTTTCTGTTTTAAATGAATAAATTATGGTTCTGTTATATTTTTCACCTTTTTTAAGAACAGGTTTTTCATCAAAAGTATTTATTGCATCAGGAAAAAATTGAGGTTCTACACAGAATGCCGAATGTTTTTCATATCGTTTTCCGTCTTTTCCTAAAGGTTGTTCCGATTTACCCAAGTTATTAGCGGTATAAAACTGAAAACCAGGTAAATCTGTTAAAACATTCAGAACTATTCCCGATTTATCAGATTTAACTCTTGCGGCTTCTATTAATGTTTTTCCGTCATAGTTATCTATTACATAATTCTGGTCATAACCGTTTTTATTCATTTCAGAAAGCTTTTTAGGCGTTCTGAAATCAAAATCTGTATTTTCGACAGATTTTATTTCTCCTGTAGGGATTGCTAATTCATTAACAGGAGTATATTTTGACGAATTTGGCAATTGAACCGAATGTTCCATTACGGAATTTTCCTGCGCATTTTCCGCACCGTCAAGATTGAAATAAGAATGATTAGTCAGATTTAAAATTGTATCATCATCGGTTTCCGCTTCATAGTTTACGGTTAAGTTATTGTTATTATCCAGCTTATATGTAACAGCCATTTTTACGTTAGCAGGGTAGCCGCCTTCCATATCTTTTTTGGTATATGTAAATTTTACGCCGTCTTTTAAAACCTGCGCATCCCAATTTTTAACGTCAAGTCCCTCTTTTCCGCCATGTGAATGCGTTTGGCCGTTATCTTTGTTGCAGTCTAATTTATATTCTTTTTCTCCTAGTTTGAAAGTTCCTTTATTAATCTTATTCGCACAGGGGCCGATTGTACCTCCGGCATGGCCTACGGGGGATTTTTCATATGGAGTTACCGAGTTATATCCTTGTGTAACATCTGTCAATTTCCCGTTTTTATCGGGAACTTTTATTGACGTTATTGCTGCACCGAAAGACGACAGGCTTACACTTGCGCCGTTTTTGTTCGTAATTGTATAAAGTTCTGCTGTTTGATTTGTTTTTTCAATTTTGCCGAAAGGCTTTTTTTCAACTTTTACGGCGTCATTTTGCACAGATTTTATAAAAGTATCTTTTAGCGGTTGGTTAACAATATAGGCTGAATTAACTAAATTTTGCAAAAACGGTCTGTTATTATTAACAAAATAAATATGAGAATTAAAGTCTACAGGCATATTCACACTCCTTATTAACAGTGCAATAATAACATAAACTTATAAAACATATAAATATAAAAAATTGCCGTTATATGCTGAAACGTAAACCGAATTGTAAAGCAATACCGTTTCTTCCTCCGTTTCTTATCATTGCTTCGAGAAATCCCGTTAATCTTTCACCCCATCGTTTTTGAACACCGACACCGTATTGTACATACGGTTTTATTGACAAGTCCGGAAGATAGACATCATTAGCCTGAAATTTTGTATCGTCAATTATATTCCAAATCATCGAAACACTTAAATACGGCTGTAAATAATTTTTGAAATTACCTATTAATTTTATCTGCGGTTCAATATGAATTGCATGAAGCGGGTCGGCATTCATGTGCACATTAGCGGCATTTGTAAAGTCAAAAGTGTTTATAAAGGTATAAGACATTAAAAGACTGGGCTGAATAATTAATCTTCTTTCAAAAGTTTCAAAATTATAACCTGTTTTTTCGGCAATACCCGTATTTAGCATTGCAAAATTATCCCTTCCGAAGCCTGTTGAAGCCTCTGCGGAATTTGCCCCGACATTAGCAGTCCATAAGCTGAAAAACTTTCCTTTATAAAAAGCAGTATCCGCACCTATTAAACCGCCGTTGTTATATATACTGTTTCCGTTAAATGCCTGATGAGATCCGTTATATGCGGCATAAGCCCCATAAAGATTATACCAGCCCCTTTTGAGCTCTCTTAAACCGCTTTCGCCTCCGACTAAAGTTCCGTAGCTGACATTTGAGACATCCGGACCATGTTTTAAAGGCACTTTTTCAAAAATAGTGTAAGGCTTAAACCATATACCGTTTCTCTGCTCGGGGAACGACAGCGGTGAAAAAACAAACTGCCCCGACGCGCTGGCGGTCTTATTCAGTAAAGACATACTGTTTGCAGGAGCGTCAGGAGGAGCAATCATTACCATATCAAGGTTTGAAAAGACATTTTTATAAGTTTCTATTTGAGCAGCATACCCTGCCAGTTGTGCGGCAACTGCAGGTGCAAAAATTGAAGGGTTAAAACCTTCTCTTACAAAATTAAAATTACCGTCCCCCGAATCATAGCTTGAGCTGTAATTGTAAATAGGAGTATGAATAGTTGAAGATACATATTGTACATAATCTTTTAAAACACTATCCGCAAACGGTATTGATATAAACGGAGCTTCAGGAGTACCCTGAATGGCAAGATCAGGTACAAAAAGACTGCCGCCGCCGGAAATAGAATTTGCATTAATCCTGTCCATCGTATTGTTGTTAAAATTAACATCCGGATAAATATTAGCGCTGCCTGTAAGATTTAAATTCCCAAAATTTATGTTATTAATTTGAGCGTTTTGCATATTGAAATTAATACCGTTTGAAAAACTTGTATTGGCAGCATTAAAATAAGTACTGTCTGCAAGAAGGTTTACCGTACCGCCTTCAAAATTAAAATTTCCCGTATAATCATCGTTTTTACCGCCTAAGTTTAATATCCCGCTGTCTTGTTTAATAATATTCCCTTCTCCTCTGATGCCGCTTTCAATATTTGTAACAGCGCCGGATGAAAATACTAATGTTCCCGTACTTGTATTAAATATATCGTTAAGCTCTCCGTCTTTATCATGGTTGTCACGCAGAGTTACGCCTTCAATAATAAATCTTCCCGCATTATATATAGCGCCGCCCGCACTGTATTGAACTTTCGATGAAACGGTATTACTTTCTATAAGTGAATTGCGGACTGTAGCTTCGGCATTTTCTGCATTATAAATTGCACCGCCGTCCGCGTAATAATCGGAATGAATTGTATTTCCTCTTATAACACTGTTATTTATTGTTAATGTCTTGCTGTTATATATAGCACCGCCTAACGCAACAGCCTGATCCGTAGTCCCGTTAGAATAATTCCCGGAAAGTATGCTGTTGTTTATAGTCATATTTCCCGCATTATCTATTGCACCGCCGTACAAAAAATGATAAAGCGTTATCTCCTGATACGGTATAATTATCTTTAAATAATGCATTGTTTATAGTAATTGCCCCTTTGTTATACAAAGCACCGCCTTGAGAAGTCACGGTACCTTGCGCATAGTTGTTTTCAAACACAACATTATCAAGAAACATATCCGGATTATCCGAAGCAGAAAAACCGTTAGCCACTGCACCACCAGACGCGGAAGCACCGATTGAAAAATTATTTCTAAAAATCGTGGATGAAATGTTTATATTTCCATCGTTTAAATTATACACAGCACCGCCTATTGCAAAGTTAATACCTCCGGCATCCGCAAAATTATGTGAAAAAACTGAATTATCTATTTTCATATTACCGTCAAAATTAAAAATTGCTCCCGCAAAATCAGATCCCTGATATTCCTGCCCCTTGCAATTTCTTATATCAACCTCGTTAAAATCACTGTCCTGGCTTAATATAAAACCGCCATAAGCATCACTGCCATCCAAATAATGATTATGTCCTTCAAAAGTTATATCTATATCGAAAAATCTTCGCCCTATAGATTCACTAGAATCTAAATCCCCTGTAAACTCGATTACATCCCCGTCAACAGGATTAGAATTCATTAATTCATCAAAGTTATCAACCTGAATATCATTTGCGTAAGAATATGAACCTATAATAAAAAGAAAAGCAATTATAAATAAGTTTTTACAAATTTTCATAAAATCATATTATTGTCTTTAATAAAAGACTTATATTATACAGCCGGGTATAAATAAGTTACATAACTTTATTAAGTTATTGCAGCAATAAGTATTTATGTGTAAGATAAGAAAGTATATTTATAAGGAGAGTTGAATATGAAAAATTTATTCAAGTTGGTTTTATCTGCACTGGTTTCTCTGGTTATAACAATCCCGGCAATTGCGTATCCGGATGTTTCAGCAGATTACTGGGCTGCAAAACAGATTGAAAATTTAACGGAAAAAGGCGTTATTGTCGGTTACCCTGACGGAACGTTCAAACCTGATGATAATGTATCTCGTGCAGAATTTGCATCAATGGCAATTAAAGCTTTGGGGCAGGAACACACTACCGTGGCTCAGCCTGTAAAGTTTACGGATATAGAAGCTTCTTTCTGGGCTTATGATGCTATTCAAAAAGCATTGTACTTTGACTTAATTTCATGCCCGCCCGAAGGTGAGCCTTTCAGCCCCGATGATACGGTCACAAGGGCAGAATCCGTAGCTGTAGCGGTTAATGCATTAACGACTGAGCAAATTAGTAAATTTAAAGCAAAAGAAGTTTTAAGCAAAAAATATGCAGATGTTGAAAAAGTTCCCGAATGGTTCATTATACCTGCGGGAAAAGCGGAAATTTTAAATATGCTTGTTACTGTTCCTTCTAAAAATAAAGCTGAAATAGAAGCCGAGAGACCTGCAACAAGAGCTGAAGTTGCCGCTATTCTGTATGAAATGACAGAGCAGGCAAAGCTTAATCCGAATGCTAAACTTGCAGAAGCCATGAGAAAGAAAACAGGAGACGGTTTTATTGTAGAAAATGCATTTGTACAGGGCAGTATAGGAACAATTCCTGCAGGAGCAGTTGTTCCCGTAAAATTAAGCAGTTATATAAGCTCGCAAAGTTCACACCCCGGAGAAATATATACGGCATCAGCTCCGAAAAATTATGTAACTAAAGATAAATTTATTCTCATTTACAAAGGCTCAAATCTCAAAGGACAGCTTTTGGATGTAAGAAGCGGAAAATGGTTTGTAAGAAACGGGGTCTTAGTACTTGATAACTCGTTAATTACTACAAATAATGATCAAACCGTATCTTTTGCCGCTGTCGGCGAGATAACAAAAGACAGAAACTGGTTTATGAAAATAGTCAGAGCAACTTTAAAAGGTGAAAAACTTAATGTTAATCCGGAAGAAACAGTTTATATAAAACTTTTAAAACCAATCAGAGTTGATTTAACAAACGGCTGGATTATCGAGTAAAACTTTAAAAAGGTCCGGTATTATCGGACCTTTTTTAATTTACGCTTTCACCCAAATTATATTTTTCATATATAAGTTCATCTTTTCCAGATAATATGTTTTTTAAACTTTGTGAACCTGTCGGATTATAATATATACCCGTAATATTATCGGTTCTGATTTTTAGAACATAAGCATCACGTCCGTATTGATTAGGACCTTTAATACCGTTAACATCAAAATATATATAACCGCAAGCATCATCACCACCTTGTATCATTATATCATTGCCATTTTCATCTTTCTTGCAATACCCGTTCTCATCTTGTTCACAAGTCTCCCATTTATTTGAACAAGATGGCTGCTGCTTTACAGCCAGAACACTTCCGTCAGCAAGTAAAATTCGCGGATAATCTGTTTTTTGGCCTATAGTGCCTCCGTTTGATATTGTTTTTACGGCATATTTATAAGTTATATCAAAATACTTTGAACAATCCGCTGAATTTCTGTTTTCACATAGTTTTGCGGCATTAAAGTATTTTAAACATTTATGAGCCAATTCAACATGCGTTTGATTTGTATCAAATAAATATGTATTATCCCCTATTGTACCGCCTTCATTCTGTGCGGCTAAAAGTGCATTTTGAATAACTGAATATGTTTTTTTCGTGGCAGAAATAAGCACTTTGTCTTGATATTTTGTGATTAAAGAAGGTAGGGTCAGGGATGCAACAACACCGATAATTCCTAAAGTTACTAACACCTCAGCTAAAGTAAAAGCAGGTTTAGGAGCTAAGAAACGCCCCCCCCCCGAGCTTCAAAGCTAAATAGATTTTTCATAAATTCTCTCCTTTCCGTTATATAAATTATAACAATATGTTACGGAGAATACAAGTATTACACATCTTTTTTTATAAAACCTGTTTGTATAATATCCTTTCCAAACTTTTCTTCAAGTCTATCAAAACACCTAGACAATTTCTCTTTTCTCTCATCTGCGCTTATATCTGAAAACAAAGACATCTGTGCTTCATTATTAAATACAAAAGTATCAAGAATTACACCTGTACTTCTGTAAAGGATATTGGGGTTATACATTTTGTCCAGAAGCTCAAACACAATATCAGAAATTTCGAGTTCAAAATCCGTTCCCGCATTTAACACTTTCTTTTCACAGAATACCTTAAAGTCTTTTGTTCTTAAAAATATACTTATGCCTTTGCATTTTGCGTTAATCCTGCGTAGTTTGACACAGGCTCTGTGAATATGATAATTCAATGAATTCTTCAAATAATTTTTATCTGATGTAAATTTTGCAAGAGCACTTGTTTTCTGAATTGATTTTGGCAGCTTAACTTCATCCGAAACAGGTGAAACCATTTCGCCGAGAAGTTCATGTTTCATCTCAAGTCCTCTTATACCGATTTGCTTGTTGAGCCACAGGTCATCCTGTGAAACAAGTTCATAAGCGGTTAAAATTCCGTTTTTACGAAACATGGCAGATAAGTTTTTGCCGATACCCCAAATCTCATCTATACTTGTTTTTTCCAGTACGGGCATGATTTTTCTTGAGCCGATGAGAAAAACTCCTTCTTCAATCTTTTTAGCTTTATCCGAAGCGAGTTTGGCAAGAGATTTAGACGAGCTTAGTCCGATAGAAACAGGAATATCAACTTTTTCTCTTACTTCCTGTCTTATCATTTGAGCAATTTCAAGATAATTTTTTTTATATAATCTTTCCAATCCGGTTAAATCTACAAAAGCCTCATCAATTGAATAAACTTCGACTTTTGGGCTGAAAGACTTGAGAACATCCATAACTTTGTCTGAAATCTTGCAATATAAATCATGGTTTGCATTAATGAAAACAGCTTTTTTCATTTGTCCTTCAATCTGAAAATACGGCATCCCCATTCTTATGCCGAGTTTTTTGGCTTCTTTTGAGCGTGAAATAACGCACTGTCCGCGGCCGGACATAACACAAACAGGTTTTCCTTTGAGTTCGGGATTAACAACCTGTTCGCAGGATACAAAAAAAGAATCACAATCAACCAGAGCTATAACATTTTTACGTGCCATATCAACATTATCAGCTATGTTTTGATTTTCTTCCAACATCAAAGAATAATTTCCCGTTCGTTTTTATAAGTTACATATCCCAAATTAGCAGCGGGAGGCTTTTTAAGATATTTTCTTTTAGTATAAATTACACCTACCTTAGAAGAAGCCGAACCTTTCGAATATTGTTTTGCAAGTTCGGCACATTTCAAAAGTAATGCATCATCGGGATTTTCACATTTTAAAAGAACATGAGAGCCTGCGCAATCTTTTGCGTGAAACCAGTAATCCTCATCCTTTGAAAGTTTTGAAACAATATAATCATTTTGCCTGTTATTTCTTCCTACAAAAACTTTACAGCCGTTTAAAGTAAGTTCTAACGGTTCAAAAGCAGACTTTTTCAATTCCTTTTTCTCTTTTTCGGGCAAAATTTCTGATTTTATTTGCATTAAATCGGATATTGAAGAAGCAATTTCCAAAGAATATAAAATCTGTTCATAATATTCTGTCTGCACTTTTAATTCAGTAGTCAGTTCTGTGAGTTTTGCGACGGTATTTTTACCTTTATTATAAAGTTTATAAAATCTGTTGGCATTCTCTTTTAATGTTTGTGTTTCATCAAGTTCAATGGTTATATCTTTATCGTTTTCATAGTCATATACATTTACAGACTTGGAATAATCAGATGAACTATAAAGATTAGCCATTATCAAATCACCGTAAAGCCTGTATCTATCGGAGTTAAACTCTTTTTCAAGCTTGTATTCCATCTTTTTTAATGAATTTTTATCCTTTTTAAGCTTAGAGTTTACAATTTGTTTATATGTTTCTTTAAGTCTTGTAAATTTATCTTTATATATGCAATCAGCATATAAGTTATCTATTATTGAATTAATATTGCCGTCATTTTTATGGGCAAACGAATTTTCCAGCGCATACCACTCTTGCGGCCGTCCTGAAGGGTAGACATAAGGCAGCCCGCCTGCCATTTCGCGTTCTCTGCTTTTTTCCGCTCCCACGTTATGCGCACAGCCCAGAATAATATTTGTATCGTAATTGTATAAAATTACATTTGAATATTTTCCCATTAATTCAATTGCAAGACACAAATATATTTTTTCCGATAATTCATTATATGTTTCAATATAAAACTCCAGAATTCTCTCGTATGGCGGCTGTTCAACCTTGGAAATCAAAGCGTTTTCAAGATATTTTCTTAAAAGCATACAAAACATAGGCGGCTTTTGCGGAATTTCAATTAATCTTTTTTCTTCATTATCTTTATCCATAAAACAGACATGATAATATTGAGGATTAATATTTATATAAAGCTTTTTTGTGACACCTTTATTTCTTATTGAAAAAACAAAGTCGCGTCTTGTAGGCTGCTGAATTTTTTGAATTCTGGCTCCTTTTAAAAATTCTCCGTTTTGTTCAAGCCAGAGTTTAAGCGTTAAAGAGTCAAAGTTAATCATATGAAAATATTACAACAAAAAGGAAAAGGTGTCGAAATACTTCGACACCGTATTCTAACTCATTTATTGTGATACTATAGAGCAATTTGAGTTAGAAGAAAAATTTAACGGGCTGTATCTGATTGACACGGCACAATGAATTGTAA
>CALUVV010000002.1 GCA_944324305.1 Candidatus Gastranaerophilales bacterium | reverse complement strand
ACCGCAAATATCGATGGTAATAACAATGTCGCCGTTGGAGATGATGCCTTAACCAAAGCAAACAGTACCTGGAATGTTGCTATCGGGAAGAATGCTTATGAGTTAGGTACAGGGGGGAGCAATACTATAGTCGGCGGCGATGCCATGTCTGAAGGCAGCGGAACAAATAACGTTGCCGTTGGCACCAATTCTTTATGGTACGGTAACGGTGACGGTAATGTAGCCATCGGAGCTAATTCGAATTATAGAGATAAGATCTTAACCAATTTTACGAACACAACCGCAATAGGTTTTTCGTCTTATGCAAGCGGTGATAATTCAATAGCTCTGGGTTCAGAGGTCGAGGCCGCCGGTGAAGCTTCTATAAGTATAGGCTACGCAGCACAAGCTCTTGCAGATAGGAGTATTGCGATAGGCAGCCTTGCTGATGCTGAAAAAGAATATTCAGTAGCAATAGGTACTTCTTATGCCAGAGCACCCGGTTCTTTAGCTGTTAATTCAACACTATCTTTGGGTGCTGCTCGTGCGGAGGGGGATTATTCATTAGCAATTGGTGATGCTATAGCAAGTGGCAGACGCGGGATAGTAATATCTGCACCGCCTGAAAATTCTTCAATGACAAGTACTGCATCTGCTGAAGGAAGCTCTAGTATTGCCATCGGTGTAAATTCACACAGTATAGGAAGCACTAGCCTTGCTATGCTTTCCGGTTCAAGGGCAGAAGAAGATTATTCCATAGCAATAGGAGCTCTGTCATCTGCCTCCGGGGAAGGTTCAATTGCATTAGGGCGTTATTCGAAAGCAAAAGGTGAAAATAATATAGCAATAGGTACAAAAGCCTGCAGCAGCGTAACCGGCAGTAATAAAGTTTGTATAGGGGCTAATTCAGGTCCCTCATCAGGAGATAGCAAAGCTTCAGACAACTCAGATTTTATATACCTCGGTACAACAAATTCCAATGTTTATATCCCCGGTAATTTGATAGTACGCGGCAATGTTGCTCTGGCAACTGAAAGCCGTTCAAGTATTTATGCAAGACTTCGTACCGGAGGTGCTTACTGGTACTCTTTTCTGGAAATGACGGAAGGTGATGATGCTCAAACCGTTAAACAAAGCGGTTGGTTTAGAACTCCCGATACAGTTGATTACGGTAATCCTTTTCTTTCTGATCGCCGTCTGAAATATGTCGGCAAAGAAAGTAGCTCCGGCTTAGATAAAATTCGATTATTAAAAGTTTATAATTATACTTTTAAACAGGATAAACATAAAACGTCTCATGTCGGTGTAATCGCTCAGGATTTGGAAAAAGTATTTCCGGAAGCAGTAAAAAAAGGAGCTGACGGTTTCCTGACAATTCGCATGGAAGACATGTTCTATGCAATGATAAATGCAATCAAAGAACTGGATTTAAAATACCAAGCGCAAGAAACACGTATAAATGAACTAGAAGCTCGTATAGAAAAACTTGAAGCTAAAATTTTATATTGAAAACTAAGCAAGCCATTATCGTGTAAACATCACGGTAATCCAAATGGCGGGTTAAGCCGCCAGGCTTACTTTCATTCCTTCTCCCGCTTAATTGCGGGAGTTTTCCTTATTGCCCTATCGGTTATATTATGCTATAATCCTGTTAAGAAACGGAGAACTTATGAATTTAATGCACATATTTACGGATATTCCTATCCTGATTGTATTGTTTACTTTTCTATTTTCTATTATTTACTGTATGAAAAATTATATTTATGTCGGTAAAAATTTAAAAATTTTTCTGGCATTTATTTCAAATTTCAAAAAGACAGATTTGAATTTCCGCTTTAAAGAAATAGATGAGTGGATGTCTTTAAATCCTTATGTATCAAGTTCATGGCTTGAGTTTAAAAATACTCTCGTATTTTCCGAATCTGTTGCTCTTAAAGGAAGAAATAACGATTTGACTTATAAAGAAGTTTCTTCTACCGTACAAAATATTCAAACTACTGTTGACCCTTTGTACTTCTTTAACGAAGAAACGCTTATTACTTCTAAATTTAACAACAAATTTTTACAAACGGTACCTACCGTATTAACCGGTTTCGGACCTCTGTTTACATTCTTGAACATTGCAATAGCTTTCGGGAAAATTGACTTTTCATCTCAGGAAAAAACAATTGCTTCCGTTGCAGGTTTGATGTCAAGCATGCAGGTTGCCGCTCTGGTATCAGTTATTGCGGTAGGTTCTTCATTGTTATTTTTGATTTTTGAGAGACTTGTATTTCAGGCATTGTGTAAAAAACCTCTTTCAATGTGTGAAGATTTAATGGGCAAGTTATTTGACAATATATCTTCCGAAAAGTTCCTGCTTGAACTTCTGAAAGAAACAAAAATTCAAAATAATTCTATATCAAATTTGATTACGGCTATGCCGCAGCAATTTAAAGTTGCTTTGAATTCGGGTATTGCAAGTAATCTTGTTCCGTATCTTGAAAATCTTATTTTCGGCATAAATCAAATGAATAAGAGTATGAAAGAAGTTGCTAAACACGGGGGTAAATCAGACGATGTCGACGACTTATTCTAATCGGGGGGGGGGCGCTTCTCCATGGCAATAATGATGCGGAAATCAAATCAGTCGGAAGGCGATAATAATATCTTCTGGACAACCATGGCTGACTTGCTTTTAGGTCTGGCAATTATTTTCATGACTTTGTTCGTACTTGCAATGACAGGCTTTACACAACAAACCCTTGAGCAGAAAAAACAGCAGATTGAAGTTAACAAAGAGTTGATTGAAAACCTTAAAAAAGCAAATATAGAAGCTCAGGTTGATCCGATGACGGGAGATATCAAAATTTCGGATTTGGAACTTTTTGAATTAAGCAGTTATAATCTTTCACCTAAGGGCAAAGCATATCTTAATAAGCTTGTTCCTATTTATATTAATACTATTTTTTCCAAAAAAGAACTTGTTGATGAAATAGAAAATATTATTATTCAGGGACATACCGACAGCCAGTCCTATGCAGGTATAAAAAATCCCGATGAACAATATATGAAGAATATGGAATTAAGCCTGCAGCGTGCAAATTCCGTAGCGGATTATATGTTTAAAACTAATTTTGACAAAAAATATAACGATAAATTGAAAAAGATGCTTGTAGTAGAGGGGAAAAGCTACTCCGAACCTATACTTGTTAACGGGAAAGAGGACTATAATAAAAGCAGACGTGTAGAAATGCGTTTGAAAGTTAAAAAACTTGACGTAACCGAAATACTATTCCATGGAGCGCAGCATTTATGATAAATCAGGATTTGATATTAGAAACAATAAACATGATAAAACTTTATAACCTTGATATCCGCACGGTTACTATGGCAATTAGCCTGCGTGACTGTATGGACAGTGACGTAAATGTTGTTTGTGAAAATATTTATAATAAGATTACAAGTTATGCAAAAAATCTTGTGGAATACGCAGATGAATTCGAAAATGATTATTCAATACCTATTGTTAATAAGAGAATATCCGTAACTCCCATTTCTCTGGTAGGAGAGGCATGCAAAAATCCTGATTACGTAAAAATCGCAAAGACGCTTGATAAAGCCGCTAAAGATGCAGGCGTTAATTTTATCGGCGGTTATTCGGCTCTTGTGGAAAAAGGCATGACAAAGGGAGATAAACTTTTAATAGAAAGTATTCCCGAAGCTCTTGCTCAAACCGAAAGGCTTTGCTCATCAATAAACGTTGCGTCATCAAAAGCGGGAATTAATATGGATGCCGTTTTAAAAATGGCTGAAATTATAAAGAAATCCGCAGAATTAACAAAAGATGCCGACGGAATAGGTGCCGCCAAACTTGTAGTATTTTGTAACACCCCCGGAGATAATCCGTTTATGGCAGGTGCATTTTGCGGCATAGGCGAGCCCGAATGTGCGTTAAATGTCGGAGTGTCAGGCCCGGGAGTTGTAAGGGCAGCCGTGGAAACTTTAGGTAAAACTGCAGATTTGAGTGAACTGGCAAATAAGATTAAAGAGATTGCCTATAAAATAACGACAACCGGAGAACTTGTAGGAAGAAAACTTGCTGAAAAATTAAATATACCTTTCGGGGTAATAGATTTGTCGCTTGCTCCTACTCCTGCCGTCGGTGACAGTGTTGCGGGAATTTTTCAGGCAATGGGGCTTGAGCATGCAGGTGCTCATGGAACAACCGCAGCTCTTGCGATGCTTAATGATGCCGTTAAAAAAGGCGGTATAATGGCAAGCTCGCATGTAGGCGGACTTTCGGGAGCTTTTATTCCCGTTTCCGAAGATGCGGGAATGATTGATGCTGCATCTAAAGGTTATCTGACATTTGACAAGCTTGAAGCTATGACATCGGTTTGTTCTGTAGGTCTCGATATGATTGCAATTCCCGGAGATACTCCTGTAGAAACAATTGCAGGGATTATTGCGGACGAAATGGCTATAGGAATGATTAACAAAAAGACAACTGCTGTTAGAATTATTCCTGTTTCGGGAAAGAATATAGGAGATGAAGTTATATATGGCGGATTGTTGGGAAAAGCTCCTATAATGCGTGTAAATTCTTTATCATCAGCAGGTTTTGTCCGCAGAGGCGGAAGAATTCCGGCACCTGTCCACAGTTTGAATAATTAAGAATGAAAGTTGAAAGTTACAATTTAATATTGGAGTTTTGATGGCTGAGTCAATACGTGTTTTTGAGAACAGTTTGAGAGAATACCTTATCAATGTACAAACTGACTCCTATAATACACACGGTAAAATTGAGCAAAAATATAATAACTTAAAAGTATATATGGATCCGAAGAAAACATCCGTTCCTCACTTCTGGGTATCCGTAAACATTTCTGCCGTTTGTTATCAAATTGAGCCCATTGAAAAAATTGACGGCAGCATGGGTTCTGACGAGAGATTTGTAACTATGTGGGCAGGTCGTCCTAATATTAACGGCGAATTGAAAAAACACTGGGTTTATCTTACAAAGTCAAATGAGCTTCTCAATCAGCAGGTTCAAAATGAGAAGAAAACCGAAGAAAATATGGAAATTACAAAAGCCGAACTTAAAGAAGCCGCCGAATCAGTCACAGGTTCTGGGGTAAGGCATAAATTAAGGGCTTTTGAAGCAAGATTAAGGAAAAACAGATATGGCAAAGTCACTCAACGAGCTCGCAGGAGAGCTTAAGGCTATGATTATAGAACTTCAGTCCGATGCCCACAATCAGGGCAATCTCAGGGCTGAAAGATATAATAATTTAAAATTGATTATGGAGCCTAACAGAAATAACAGCCCGCATGTTATAGTTGATCTGTCAATGTCTGATGCGGAGTTTGATATTAAGACAGGGCAGAAGCTAAACGGAGGCTTAGGACCTGATGAACGTTACGTGCTGAGATGGTTTAATAAGTCAGGAACTCTTACTTCATTGCAGGAAACCTGGAAAGTTGTATTGAAAAGCGGAGGTAAAGAAAAGAAAGAAAAATAATTATTTTTTCTTTTCAATCATTGACTTTGAGCGCAGCTTTCTGTGATATGTTATTGCAAACCTGTGTGCTTCGTCCCTTATTCTTTGGAATAAGAAAAGGGCACTGGAATTTCTCGGGAGAATAACGGGTTTTGATTGTTTCGGAAGAAATACTTCTTCATGTTTTTTTGCCAAACTTACAACATCAATTCCTGTTACGCCCAGACCCTCAATTATTTCCATAACGCTTGAAAGCTGGCCTTTGCCCCCGTCGATTATCATCAAATCCGGTTTAGCCCATTTCTCTTCCCCGAGATGGGATAATCTGCGGGTTAAAACCTCTTTCATTGACAGAAAATCATCGGGTTTGCCTTCTGTCATTTTTACTTTAAATTTTCTGTATTCGGATTTTTTCGGGACGCCGTTTATGAATGTAACCATCGAGGCAACCGTATTTGTACCTTGAATATGCGAAATATCGTAACATTCCATTCTGTAGGGAAAATTTTTAAGCTGTAATTTTTCTGCAAGATATGAACCTATTTCATTAAAATCATCCCTGATTTTGGACATTTTGGCAATCTTTGCGTTATCAAGAACAACTCTGGCATTTTTGTCCGCAAGCATTTGCAGCTCTTTACCCTGTGCGGACTTACCATAACTTATTTTTACTTTTTTCTGTGCAAGTATTTCAAGCCATTCTTCATACAGGGCTTTTTCACCGATTGCTTCAAGTTCGTTTGATACAATTTTATCGGGATATTCAAGTTTTAATGTACTGTAGTATTCTTTGAAGAATGTTGCGAAAAATTCCGTTCTGTCATCTTCTTCAACCTCATAAACAAAGTCTTTTTTGTCAATAAGTCTGCCTTCTCTTATCATAAGAATTACGATGGCAAAAATTCCGTCATCTGCCATAAGAGAAATAACATCTTCATTAAGCTTTGTATTTTCATAAACCACTTTTTGTTTTTCAAGAGTTTTTGCAAGGTCGTTATAGCTGTCGCGAAGCTTTGCGGCTTTTTCAAACTGAAGGCTTTCCGAGTATTTCTGCATCTGTTCTTTTAATTGCTTCATTAATTCCGACTGCTTGCCCGACAAAAACAGTTCCGCCTGTTTTACTATGGCTTTGTATTCTTCTGATGTAACCATGTTTTGGCATGGTGCCATGCATCTTCCTATGTGATAATACAGGCATGGTCTGTCTTTAAATTTTGGTGATTTGCACTGCTTGAGCGGGAATATTTTTTTTAGAAAATCCAGAGTTGCATGCATGGCTCTTACATCAGTGTAGGGACCGTAATATCTTCCTTTTTCGGGGTTCATGTTTTTTTTGCGGACAATGGTAATCCGCGGAAAATCTTCGTCTGTAATCAAAAAGTACGGATATTTTTTATCATCTTTAAGCAATACATTATATCTCGGTTTGTATTTTTTGATTAAATGACTTTCTAAGATTAGAGCTTCGACTTCCGTATTCGTAATAATGTATTCAAGCCGTTCAATTTGTGAAACAAGAACATTAACCTTAACGCTGTCATGTTTCCTGTTAAAGTAGCTTAGTACACGGCGTTTGAGAATTTTTGCTTTCCCGACATAGATAACTTCTCCCTCTTTGTTATAATAAATATAACATCCCGGAAGCGACGGAAGCAGTTTTAATGTTTGTTTTAAATTCTCATTCATCACTACTATTATAGCATATATAATTGTTGAGAGATTGCAAAAATTTATTACATAATTTATAATATATAAATATGAGAGAGGGATTTAGCAAACTTATTTTTTTAATATCGGCCTTAATTTTTGTTTTTCAGTATGCAAATGCGGAAAGCCTGCCTTTATTAGCTGCTGCTGCGGCATCCCGTCCGGTATGGAAAGACTTTTGTCCTAAGGGGCTTGAAAAAGCCGAGTATAAAGAAATTAAATGGTTTTGGCCTGAGGGAACAAAGTCTACTCAAGCCATATATAATTATTGGGCGGAAAGAAGAAAAGATTTTGAATTGGGCCTTGCGGAATGCGATGCTCTTCAAAGTGATTTAAGCAGCACTTGCTATGAAACATTGAGAAAGCGTCAGCTTTTTGTTAATGACCAGTACAGCAGGAATATTCAGCAAAAACAAATTACTAATCAGATTTGGCGCGATACACATGATAAAGGTTCAAGTCCGATTATGATAAATATTTTTATGAAATAAGTTATTTAATTATTGTTGAAACCTGCTCGGTAATATCATCACCGCCGAAAAGTACTGTGTTTTTCGGCAGTACCATATTATAATTCATTGAACGGGCTTTTTCAACGACGGCAGTTTTAATTTTATTGTCAATTGCGGTTAACTTATTGTTATATGATGTGTCAAGTGCGAGTTTTTGTTTGTTAATTTCGTTGCGGTATTTTTCTTCTAATGCGGATACTTTTGCGGGATCTTTTTCTTTCGCGATTTCTGCCCGTGCTTTTTCGATTGTAGCCTGCATATTTTTCACCTGCTTATCCTGATCGAGTTTTAACGCTCTAATTTCCGAGGAACTTGAGACAATTTTTTGAATGTCAACTACAGCAACCCTGAATTCAGGATTGGTATTTGAAACAGCAATGCTGTTAATCGAATAACCTGCAACAAAGGCACCTGTTACAACAAGTGCAGCTAATATTTTTTTCTTCATCTGTAAATCCTTTCTTTTAGTCATAAGATAAAATGAATTATAAAATTTTTAATTGGTTACTTGGATTAATTTCATGTTTTTTGTATGATAATTGTGCGAAATTTTTCTATTTTTAAATAAGGAGAATATATTATGAAAAAATCAATTAACGATTTAGGCGACGTAAAAGGTAAACGCGCTCTTGTAAGAGTTGACGTTAACGTACCTCTTGACGAAAATCACAATGTAACGGATGACACGAGAATTCAGGCAATTGTGCCGACTGTAAGAGCTTTGCAGGAAAAGGGAGCTAAAATTATTTTAATGGCTCACTTAGGCAGACCGAAAGGTGAATGGAAACCTGAATTTACTCTTGAACCTGTTGCTAAATATATGTCAAAAGTTTTGGGTGAAGATGTTTTGTTTGTTAAATCTCCGGTCGGCGAAGGCGCAGATAAAGAATTGGAAGCTTTAAAAGACGGTCAGGTTGCATTGTTGGAAAACATCCGTTACTACAAAGCAGAAGAAGCAAAAGACGATGATATGACTTTTGCGGAAGAACTTGCTAAATTAGGTGATTTCTATGTAAACGATGCATTCGGTGCAGCTCACAGAAAACACACATCAACAGCAAAAGTTGCTCATATTTTGAAACCCGCTGTTGCAGGTTTGTTAATGGAAAAAGAAATCAGATGTTTGTCTCAAGCTCTTGATAATCCTGAAAGACCTTTCACCGCAGTAGTTGGCGGAGCTAAAGTTTCTTCTAAAATCGGTGTTTTGGAAAACTTAATCGACAAAGTTGATAACTTAATTATCGGCGGCGGTATGGCTTACACATTCGTAAAAGCTAACGGCGGTAAAATCGGTAACTCTATTTGTGAAGATGATCAAATGGAAGTTGCAAAAGCTATTGAAAAGAAAGCTGCTGATAAGGGTGTAAAACTTGTTATGGCAACAGATGTTCTTGCCGCAGATGATTTCTCAGGAAACGGAACTAATAAAATCGTTCCTATTAACGAAATTCCTGACGGATTTGAAGGCGTTGACGCAGGTCCGGACAGCCAAAAAGCTTTTGCGGAAGTAATCAAAAATTCAAAAACAATTTTGATGAACGGCCCTGTAGGTGCATTCGAAAATCCGAAATTTGCAGAAGGTACAAAAGCGGTATTGCAGGCAATTGTTGACGCAACCAAAAACGGTGCTGTTTCCGTAATCGGCGGCGGTGACTCTGTTTCAGCTGCTAAAAAATATTTTAAAGCTGAAGATTTCACTCACGTTTCAACAGGCGGCGGTGCTTCTCTTGAATTTATTGAAGGAAAAGTATTGCCCGGTGTTGCAGCTCTGGATGAAAAATAATTAATATAATTTATAAAAACTCCCTGAATTTATCAGGGAGTTTTTATGTGACTTCTTACTTCCTTTAAAAAACAAAAAACATCGTAAATAATGAGAAAAAAGGAGTGGAAGTAATGAGAAAGTTATTAAGTAAAACAGATGCCGAGTTATCTCAAGTTGACTCCAGCTTGTGTTGTGGTGTCTACGCACGTAGTGCCGGGGGGGGGGCAGTTTAAGCCGCTCCTTTAAAGGTTTTTCGGGCTTTACGTTAGCAGAAATGATGGTCGTCATGCTCATCATGAGCATAATTTTGGCTGCTATGGCCCCTGTCATGACAACACGTAGCAAGGCAGACAGTTCGTCTCCTTGGCGTTATTCACCTGAGAATTTATCTGATGCCTATTTTGGTCCCGGTGAAAGCCAGATAGCAATGATCGGCCAACCCAATAAACTGGAAACGGACGATGCAGCGCGTTTAATTTTAAACTCTAGCAGTTCATTGCCCGTTCATTTGTCATTTAAACGTGACAATACTACCTTGGGTCGTTTACAGTTTGTGGATACCAACTTAGTCTTAGGTAATGGTAGTTTGGACCACTTAACTGATGGCAGTAATAATATCAGTATAGGTCCCAATAATTTAACTCAAGTGACCAGCGGCAGCAGTAACATTGCTATCGGTGCCGGTGCATTGATATCCAATACTGGCGGTCATTATAATGTAGCTATCGGTAGCAATGCTTATCAATCGGGCACCGGCGGCAGCAATACTATAATCGGCGGTGACGCCATGTCTGAAGGCAGCGGTCAAAACAATGTCGCCTTAGGAACAAACGCTTTATGGTACGGTAATGGTGACGGTAATGTAGCAATAGGTGCAAATTCAAATTATAAAAATCAAACCTTAACAACTTTTACTAACAGTACCGCTGTAGGTTTTTCTTCTTATGCAAACGGTACCGGTTCTGTGGCTGTTGGGGCAAATTCTTCTACTTTAAATGCAAAAGCAATAGCCATAGGTAATGCAACTGCCATTGCAGATAGTTCTATATCAATAGGCGAAAAAGCAACATCTTCTGATGAAGACGCAATTGCCATGGGTACCAGTTCAATTTCCTCCGGAGATGGATCTTTATCTTTGGGCAGTTGGTCAGAAGCAACAGCTTATCGTTCAGTTGCAGTTGGACCAAGCGCAGAATCTTCTTCTTATGCGTCTGTAGCCCTGGGTAGTCAATCTGGTGCCAGTGCGAATTATGCAATATCTATAGGAGAATTTTCAAGAGCAACGGAGCATGCATCTATCGCAATAGGTGATCAGGCAAAAGCGCAAGGCAGTCAAAGTGTTGCTATTGGACAAAACAGTAAAGTAAATGGCGGAAATTATTCAGCAGCCTTAGGGTATTCTGCCGATGCAAGCGGTCATAGTGCTGTTGCTATCGGAAATAATGCTAAGGCCGTTAATAATTATAATACTGCTTTAGGTTATAATGCTTGCCAATACGCTACAGGTACTAACAAAACTTGTATAGGGGCTAATTCGGGTCCCAAAAGCGGTTCAAGCTGGGCTCGTGACGATTATGAACGTGTCTTTATCGGCGGCCAGTCAAAATTCAACGGCGGTGCGGCTGTCTTGGAAGTTCATAATACCGGTAATCGTGTATATGCTCACGATGGCAATCAGTTTAGTGCAAGTGATTCAACTGTTGTTATAAACGGCAATTTAATAGTAAAAGGATTGATTTCATCCTGGATAGTTGACAGATACGGCAATTATGTAACAGGTTACAGAGTTTTGGAAAGATCAAAAGAAGATGAACAAAACGCTTCATTACGCTACAGCATCGAAAGCGGTCATGGTTTTGACGCGTATTTTTCCAACGGGGGTGCAGGTTTTTCAGACTTGCGTTTAAAATATGTCGGCAAGGAATTTACATCCGGTTTAGATAAAATTCGCGAACTTAAGGTTTTTAATTATACCTTTAAAAAAGACAAAACTAAAACACTTCATGTCGGTGTAATCGCACAGGATTTGCAAAAAGTCTTTCCCGATGCAGTTAAAAAAGGCAAAGACGGATTTTTAACAATCCGTTTTGAAGATATGTTCTATGCAGCGGTAAATGCAATAAAAGAGCTTGACAGACGAATAACAACACTTGAAAAAGAAAATCAGGAGCTGAAAGTCCGCATTGAAAAACTTGAAGCAAAAATAAAATAAATTTCATACTGAAAAATAAGTAAGCCATTAACGTGTAAATATCACGATAATCCCAATGGCGGATTAAACCGCCAGGTTTACTTAACTTTCATTCCTTCTCCCGCTTAATTGCGGGAGTTTTCCTTTTTTGTGTTAAAATAAATTTACGAGGAATTTCATGAAAAATATTTTAATTACAGGCGGTGCAGGTTTTATAGGCTCACATTTATGTGAAAAACTTCTTCAGGAAGGAAATCACATAATATGTCTTGATAACTTTTTTACGGGTTCAAGAAAAAATATTGAGCATCTTATGGATAACAGAGAGTTTGAGCTTATAAGACATGATATAATTGAGCCGATTATTTTGGAAGTTGATCAAATTTATAATCTTGCCTGCCCCGCAAGCCCTATTCATTATCAGTTTAACGCAATTAAAACTATAAAAACGAATGTCCTCGGTGTTACGAATATGCTTGATCTGGCAGATGAAACAAAAGCAAGAATTTTACAGGCTTCAACAAGTGAAGTCTACGGGGATCCGACGGTTCATCCGCAGAAAGAGGATTACTGGGGCAATGTTAACCCTATCGGCTTGAGAAGCTGCTATGACGAAGGCAAACGGGTAGCGGAAGCCTTAATGATGGATTATCACAGACAGCATAACGTTGATATAAGGATTATAAGAATATTTAACACATACGGCCCTCGTATGGCACAGAATGACGGCCGTGTTGTATCAAACTTTATAATACAGGCTTTAAAAAATGAAGATATAACGATTTACGGCGACGGCCGGCAGACGCGTTCTTTCTGTTACGTGGATGATTTGGTTCGCGGAATGATTTCGCTTATGAATACGGAAAACTTCATGGGACCTGTAAATGTCGGTAATGACGGAGAATATACGATTTTGGATCTTGCAAAAATGATTATAGAGCTTTCAAATTCAACTTCAAAAATAATTTTTAAACCTTTACCGTCTGACGACCCTTCACAGCGGCGTCCCGACTTAACTCTGGCAAAAGAAAAGCTCGGTTATGAACCGGCTGTCCATGTACGCGACGGGTTAATGAAAACAATTAAATATTTTGAAAAAGTTATATAGTTATTTGCATTTATTTTTTACTCCCCAGTCCAAATCATCACAGTGCAGGTAGTCCATATTTTCATTATATATAACCCATGCGGCGCAGCCTATAAACTTTCCGTCAAAGTTTGGTATGGGGCTGGAGTTATGTCTGTCACAACTTGATTTGAAACTTAGACGATCATCTTTTGTTCCGACAGGTACAATTTTTTCTTTGGTCATATAGAAATAAAAGATATCATATCCCAATTGATTAGGCTTTTTTAAGCCGTTTATATCTACAACAATTGAGCCGCATACATTCTTTATGCTGCCCATTGTTTGATTGCAGGATTCTTCCCAATTTCTGAAAGACAAACTTATTCCGTCATTTATTACAAATGCTGTTGAAGTATTCGGGGCTGTAACATGATAGTCATTTTTAGCAAAACAGTTTTTGTTGACAAAAGTTATGTCCTGACCTGTGCAATCTTGAATTACATTCATATAAGGCTTAAAGTTATTTGCCATGATAATATGTGTTTCGGGATTATATTTTTCAAGCATTCCCCATTCATCGGGAGTGCCTTTTTCCTGAACTGCGTAAATAAATGCCTGTGAAATTGTTGAATAAGCTTTTTTTAGCCTGGCACAAGTT
Organism: Candidatus Gastranaerophilales bacterium; assembly: GCA_944324305.1. Lineage (GTDB taxonomy): Bacteria > Cyanobacteriota > Vampirovibrionia > Gastranaerophilales > Gastranaerophilaceae > Stercorousia. The sequence goes on along the minus strand of CALUVV010000002.1, from coordinate 305,370 downwards.
TCTTTTTCTTTATGTTTTACAATCAAACTTGGCATAGTCAAAGCAGCAACAACTCCTATAATCCCGATTGTAACCAAAGTTTCAGCTAACGTAAAACCCTTACCCATATTGCCAGCTCCTTTATTATACCGTATTTTATACCATAAAATATCATGGTAATTATTACCTGTCAAGTTACGGTTGAAAATACCAATATATTATGCGAATTTATTTAAAAGAGGGTTATATGGGTAATAAGACGGATAAAATAATTGATTTGACACGTAATAAAACTAAAAAGACAAGTATAATGATTAATGAAGAATTATGGGATTTATTTAAAAAAGCGTGCATTAAAAATCAAACTACACCTACATTGAAAATTGAAAAATGGATGATTAATTTTATTGATGAAAACGGTTTGATATAATTACAGTATTGCAATTATCTTTTCCCTTCTCTATAATATCCATGCAGATATAAGAAAGGAGAGTTTATTATGTGGGAAAAGGATATTAACATTAACGAGATCAAAGAAATCCGCACAAGAACTACGGTTTATTTTGGTGTCGGTGCTATCAGGAAAATTGATGACATTGCTAAAGTTTTAAAAGAAAAAGGTATTGATAAAGTTATCGTAATGTCGGGAAGAAACGCTTACAAAGCTACAGGCGCATGGGATTACGTTGAAAAAGCACTAAAAGATAACGGTATAGGTTATGTAAATTACGCTGAAGTTACTCCCAACCCGACAACACATCATGTTAATGATGCGGCAAAACTTGCAAAAGATTTCGGTGCAAAAGCTGTTATCGCCATAGGCGGAGGCTCTCCGACAGATGCAGGGAAATCGGTTGCAATTCTGCTTGAATATCCCGAAAAAACTGCGGAAGATATTTATGATTTCACATTTACACCTGAAAAAGCCGCTCCGATTGTGTCCATTAACTTAACACACGGAACAGGTACGGAAACAAACAGATTTGCGGTTGTAACTAACCTTGAAAAGAACTTTAAACCCGCAATCGCTTATGATTGTATTTATCCTATGTTTGCAATCGATGACCCGCAATTAATGACTAAATTGTCGCCGAAACAAACAAGATATGTTTCAATTGATGCGGTTAACCATGTTGTTGAAGCTGCAACTTCTGCTGTTGCTTCACCTTATTCAATTTCTCTTGCAAAACAGGTTATTGAACTGGTTGCCGAATATCTTCCGAAAGCAATTGCAAATCCTGATGACCTTCAGGCGCGTTACTTCCTTGCTTATGCGGCGATGATGGGCGGCGTAAGCTTTGATAACGGTTTATTACACTATACACACGCACTTGAACATCCGCTAAGCGCAGTTAAACCCGAATTGTCGCATGGTTTGGGGCTTGCAATATTACTGCCTGCGGTTGTTAAAACAATTTATAAAGATAAACCGCATGTATTGGCTGATATTCTTGCACCGATTGCTCCGGGGCTTAAAGGTGAAGCTTCGGAAGCGGATAAAGCCGCAAAACTTGTTCAGGATTGGCTGTTCTCTGTTGATGTTAAAGAAAAACTCGAAGATGAAGGCTTTACGGAAGCCGATGTTGAAAAACTTACGGATCTGGTTTATACAACACCTTCTCTTGCGGGGCTTTTGGACATTGCACCGTCAGGAAACGGCAGAGAGGTCGTCAAAGAAATTTACAGAAATTCTGTTAAACCTTTATAGAAATATAAAAGCCCTTGTTTTAAACAAGGGCTTTTTACTATTTGTTTGATTTTGCTTTTATATAAGTATATGTTCCCGCGCCTGCCGCAATTACACCGTTGGCAATCACAGAGGTTGTAAGCGGTTTTGTTTTGAGAAACTTTCCCGCAAAGCTGACAACCCTGTCCAGCACAACACCAAAGCCGAACCAGGCCGCAGTTGTATTCAAACCCGATTTAACGGGGCTGATTTTCGGCATAGGACGGACTTTAAGACCTTCCATGCTGTTTTGGTCTTTCTTTGTATTGTAATTATTCTGCGTATTTGCACTGAAAGTTACAGGGTATATCATATTTTTCTCTTTCCGAACGGGTCACTTTCATGATTATACTACAAGAAAAATTTTTGGTTTGTATTATAATAAATTTTATGAAAAAAGTTGAACTTCTTGCCCCCGCAAAAGACAAAAATACGGCAATAGCTGCGATAAATTCGGGATGCGATGCAATCTACATCGGCGCATCAAATTTCGGCGCACGAAAAAGGGTAGGAAATTCTTTGGAAGATATAAAAGAAATCGTGGATTATGCTCATAAATTTTATGTTAAAGTCCACGTAACGATAAATACGATTTTGACTGATGAAGAACTTCTTCAAGCAGCAGAGTTAATTCAAAAACTTTATGACATCGGAGTTGATGCAATAATTGTTCAGGACATGGGAATATTTAAGCTTGCTCTTGACGGTAAATTGCCTCCGATTGCGCTTCATGCAAGCACGCAGTGCGATAACCGAACTCTTGAAAAAGTAAAGTTTTTTGATAATATGGGAATTTCACGGGTTATTCTGGCGCGCGAATTATCTTTAGAACAAATTAAAGAAATATGCAAAAATTCAAAAGCTGAAATTGAAACTTTTATTCACGGTGCATTGTGTGTATCTTACAGCGGGCAGTGTTATTTCAGCCACTATATCGGCGGACGTTCGGCAAACAGAGGAGAATGCGCGCAGGCCTGCCGTAAAAAATATACCCTTGTTGACGAAAACGGCAGTATTATCGCAAAAGACAAATATCTTTTGAGCATGAAGGATTTTAACGCTTCCCGTTATTTGAAAGATTTAACAGATGCGGGAGTTAAATCATTTAAGATTGAAGGACGGCTTAAAGATGAAAATTATGTGAAAAATGTTGTTTTATGTTACAGGCGTGAAATTGACAAATTTGCCCGAAAAACTTCATCAGGAAAAGTTTTTTCAGATTTTGAGCCTGATGTAAGAAAAAGTTTTAACCGTGGATTTACCGGCTACTTTTTAGACGGCCGTAAAAAATGTTTTAATTTTGAAAGCCCGAAATCTCTCGGTGAGAAACTCGGAAAAATTACTAAAGCAGGAAAAGACTACTTTGAACTAAACGCGGATGTTTCAAAACAGGACGGGCTTTATTTCAACGGGCAGGGGTGTCTTGTGAATAACGTTGAAGGAAGAAGAATTTATCCAAATAAAATGGACGGTATTGCCGTCGGTGTTGAGGTTTACAGAAATTTTGACAGTAAATTTGAAAAACAGCTTGAAAATTCTAAAATCAAACGCAGAATAGGTGCTAGATTTAAGTATTCTGACGGTTTTTTATATGCCGAAGATGAGGACGGAAACTCTGTAAATGTAAATTTGCCCGAAGGTGAAATTCCGAAAAATCCCGAAAAAATGAGGGAAAACTTTATAAATCAGCTTAAAAAAACAGGCGAAAGCGATTTTTATGTTTTAGATGCTGATGTAACTGGCGAACTTCCGTTTATGCCTGTTTCACAGATTAATGAAGTCCGCCGTAAAATCCTTTCCGATTTAATGAACGAGCGTTTAAAAAATTACAAAAGAGAATTGCAAAAACCGCTGAAATATGTGAAATTCCCGAAGGAAAAATTGGACTATAAGGCAAATATTCATAACAGTGAAGCAAAATGTTTTTACGAAAACAGCGGCTGCAAGGTTTGCGAAATGTCAGCCGAGAACGGGGCTTTCCCTGCGGAATTAATGCGCACAAAACATTGTTTAAAGTTCGCATTTAATATGTGTAAATCTCCTAAAAAACTTTTTCTCATTGATGAAAAGGGAAAGAAATATCCTCTGAAATTTGATTGTTCAAATTGCGAGATGGTGATTGAAGCCAGTTAACACAGATTTTAACAAATTTTTCGGGCTCGTCAAGATACAAATCTTCCGCGTGAATACTGTCAAATAACTCAAATTTTTTAGTGCATAAGGCTTCGTTATAAAGTTTTTCAGTGTGCCACGGGCAGACTGTCGGGTCTTTTTTTCCGGCAATGAAAAGCGTTGGTGCTTCAAGATTTTTTATAATTTCAACGGGCTTAATCTTTTCCCGCATAATTAAAGAAGGGCGGATTGAAAACCACCGTTCGGGTTCAAATTTTTTTAATGTCGGAAGCCACGCTTCTTTTTTCCACATCTGATTTTCGATTTTGTTAAAATCAGAAGGCGCGGAAACTGCTATAACTTTATCAACATCTTTGTTAAGTGCGCTGTGGATTAATACGAGTGCGCCGCCGAGCGAAAATCCGATTAAATAAATTTTTTCATAATCTTTTTTAGCAAAATCAACAACTGTTTTTAAATCAATCGTCTCTTTACTTGTAAAAGTGTAAAATCCCGAACTTTTTCCATGCCCTCTGCAGTCAAAAGAAATTACATCAAAATATTTTGAAAAATCTTTAGCAAGATCTGAAAAAGCCCTGCTGTCTTTTGTCATAAACCAGCCATGAACAAGTATAATCACTTCTTTACGATTATTTTTTATGTGATTCACAGCGATATTTATACTATCCTCAGTTTTTAGAAAAAATTTCTTCATACAAACATGATATCATGTTTTGACTTTACGGTAAAAAACCTTAAATAAAACCTGTAGATTTCATACGAAAGTATGAGCAAGGAATGCAGGTTTTGGTATATATTTATATGTACCAGAGGGTAGATTTGTGTTAAACGGTGTATTTCAACGACCTTATTTGAATAAAGACGCAAGAAATCTTGTTAAAAAGAAACAAGATGAAGAAAAGAACGCGTCTTACGGAGCTCAGCGCGAAGAACAGACAAATCAGAATGCAAGAAGCAAAGGTCTTCAATATGTTGAGCAGAAGAAACCGTCTTATACTCCCGCTTATCAACAGCAGAATAACGGCGAACAGGTTGACTGGCGTCAGATGCGCTCACAAATTCAAAGTCAGGCGCAGGCAAGAAATTTACATCCAGCACCGCAGACTGCTGCCCAAACGCAGGAAATTACCCCTACAAAAACACTTTCCGGCAGAAGCACCGTTATTAATATTGCGCAAATTCTTAAAGATTTCAGAAATACTGCCGCCGCTATCGGAACCCCTGATGATTTGAAAGAAGAAGTCAACGGGTATTTATCTTTGATAGAAGCGCAGGTTCAAAAAGATAACCCCAACACAAAACTTGTTAAATCAAACTTAAAAAATGCATCGTCAATACTTGATACTTATATTTCTCAAACCCTAAACAAGGATTCAAAAGTTGTTGAAAACTGGGTAGATGCATTATTCCTGCAGCAGATTGACTTTAAATACAACGAAAATGAAATAAACCCTCAATTTTTGGTGAAATTTCCCGAAGGAAGTACTCAGCGGGAAGAAAAAACGGATAACAAAACTGCAGTCCAGGAAACCGTAACAGAACCTGTTCAACAGGAAATTGAAACAAATGCTAAAGTTATTTCTCTTATTCCGCAGGATAAAGAGCTTAAATCTTTATTCATTCAGTCCAAAAAACTTGCTTATGCGAACAAACCCGAAAAAGCACTGGAAACTTTCCAAAAAGCTTTGCAAAGAGCCGATGAAGTAGGTGATACCGAAACCAAATCAAAAATTTATTACGAAGTCGGCAGAATTTATGATGACTATGATTATTATACACAGGCCTTAACCAGTTATAATAAATCTCTTCAAAATACAACGGACAACAACGTTAAAACAAAAGCGCACTATTCAATGGCGCAAATTTACGATGACGTAAATCAGATTGAACCTGCGCTTGATCATTATTTCAACTCAATCTCCTACGCGGGTGAAGCTGAAAACCTTGCTGCCCAGTCAACATCTTTAACAAAAATGGGAAACATATTTACTGATATGTATGAAGATGAAGCGATGAATTATTATTCAGTGGCAGACGATTTAGCTTCGCAGACAGATAACTCAAGGATAAAAGGTTTTGTATCTTCAAGCCGGGGTAATGCTTACGAAAAATTCGGCGAACCTCAACAGGCTTTAAAATTTTATTCAAAAGCCGTAAAACACTATGCGGATGCCGAGGCTCCGTTAAAAGTCGCGCAGAATTACTCAAAAGCGGCTGATATTATGGTTGAACACAGCAATGTTTCAAAGGCAAAAGGTCTTCTGACAAAAGCACAAAACTATGCAAGGCAGACTGATGATGTTAATCTTATGAATGAAATCAGAGAAAAGCTGTCAAGTCTTGAATTACTGGGCTGAATATGTTAAAATGTAAAATGTATAATTTATGAGGAGCAAATTTATGTTAAGAAATCAATTAAAGCAGACATCCGCAATGTCGGGGGGGGGGCAAATTTAAGCTCCTTTAGTGCATTTACACTTGCTGAAGTTTTAATTACACTCGGGATTATAGGTGTTGTAGCTGCATTGACTATGCCTTCCTTAATTGGAGCTTATAAAGAAAAGGTATTGATAGCACAGGCTAAAAGATCTTTATCAATTGTGTTAAATGCTGTTTCAGCGGCTAAAGCAGAGGCAGAGGTTGAAAATAACGGAGAAATATTTATTTCATCCAACACTTCGGATGCTACGGCCGATATTATTTTTGCAAATATGAATGTTGTACAAAGATGTAAAGCAAATGATACCAATTGTTTAAGGGACTATAAAGTAAAGTATGCCAAAGCGACTAACGACGGTTACGGGAATTATAGACAGCCCGAGACGCTTTCTTATTTTTCACGGGCTGTTCTTGCTGACGGTTCGATAATCGGCGTACATCAATCCCAATATTCAGGGAGCTGTCAAGACTATTTTACTGCATGGGATACGGATGCTGACGGAAATTATATTCTGGATTCATCAGGCAATAAGACAGGAGAACATTTGGTTCCGGAAACTGATTGCGGGCATGTATTTTTTGATGTAAACGGTCTGAAAGGTCCTAACCAGTATGGTGCGGATGCATATTTAATTTACATTACACCGTACAGCTATATACAAAGTACAGGTACTATTAACGATGTTATCAGTAATAATAAACTTTCCGCACAAAAATATGATTTAAACGGAAGCTTCAAAAAAACAGGGAATTAATCCCTGTTTTTTATTTTTTTGACATAATTTCAATTTCATTTCCGTCAGGATCTTTTAAGAATGCAATATACATATTTACTTCAGGCATGAAAAAGGGTTCATAAATATATTTATAACCGAACTTATTCATTTTTTCGGTGAATTCTTCCATTGAATTTGTTTCAAAAGCAAAATGTCCGAATGCATTTCCGTTTTGATACCCTTCTGCGGGAGTTTCATTGTTGTAAGTTAATTCAAGCTGTGTCTGGCCGTCTTCGTCGCTCAGGTAATATAAAGTGCTGTCATCAAGCTTAACTTCACCTGTTCTGTTTAAATCTAAAAGTTCTGTGTAAAACTTCATTGCTTCATCAATATTTTTTACTCTAATCATTGCATGTAAGAACTTCATTTTTTCCCCTTTTTTTTATTTACCTTTTTAATCTACATGAGATACTACACCTTTTGAGGTGTTTTTGTCAATTTCTATAACATGTCTTATTATTGTGTGTGACATTAACAGCAAATACGGGTTAATTTCATTGGTATTGCTCATGTTAATTTTTGCCTGCGGCTTTTCCTGTTTTTCATTAACTGTTGTTTGAGAGCTTGTTTCAAATGAAACAACCGATTCCATTGAATAGTGTTTTTCATCTCCTTCAATCCTCAGCAATAGTTCATCTTTAGGAAATTCTTTTACACATTCTATGTTTACATGAACGGAATTGGAGCTTTCGAGAATTAAAGTTGCAATCACATTTCCGTAGTTTAAAGTTGTTATTGTTATTATGAGAATGCTGTCAGAACCGTCACTGTTTTCTCCGGTTTCTATGTCCAAATCAAAACCTACACCTTCCTGCAGAGGAAGCCACGGAAGATATAAAAGCATAAGAAGTTTCATTGTTTGCGCCGAATCATTTTGAGATGCAGCGGCAATACTCGCATTTATAAGCTTAGCCGTTTCTTTAAGCTGTGTTAAATCCGCAATTCCGAGTTTTGCGGAATTTGCCATTGTCGTTATAAGTTTTGCAATTGCATCTTTACCGTTAGCGTGTATCATAGCTGCTATTTCGGATAGGTTAATAAGTCCGTTTGAAGATATTGCCAAATTTTTTATAGAATTTTGAAGCTGGCTTAATACTGCTTTATTGCCTGTAAGAAGCATATTTTGAGCTTCAGTGAGCGACAGCCCCTGAAGCTGTGCAAGAATTTGCGCCTGCGTCTGTGAAAGAGAATTTCTCTGCATGGCAATCTGATTTGCAAAACGCTGGTTAAATTGTGCAAGAGTTATATTCTTTTGCAAAATATACAAAAGTTCATTAAGATTTTTAGGCAGGTTCATCATATCTTTAACATATACTGACTGATCTGCACTTCCCATATTCGCAAACTGTGCTGAAGGCATGGAATTTTGTGACGTTCCCGCCGGCTGCTTGGGTGCAGGTGTGAATGATGTTTGAACAGGCTTATTTGCAGGTGCCTGCTTTTGTGCATTAAGTGCCTGATAGTTTACAAATTTTGAAATTAAATGACCTAAATTCAAATCCGCCATAAATTTTATTATAACGATTTTTAAATACTTGTCCAGTTGAAATAAATTCAATAATGTGCTAAAATATAAAAGGATACTTTATAACCAAGGAGCAGTTTATGAAAAAGTTGATTAATCGCGTGTTTCGCGGGGGGGGGGCAGCCTAAAAGCTCCTAAATCCATTGTTTTAGCCTATACATTGGCAGAAATTATTATCGTGATGCTTATTATTGCGGTAATTGTTGCTGTTACAATCGGTATTACCAGAGCCAAACTTGATAACGTTGTATCTTACACATATTATTCTGCCTATTCAACATTACGTTCTATCTCAACAGAAATGCTTGCGGATTGGGATCCTAAAGATGATGATTACAAACAGGCACATAAACCTGATTTAAAAAACAAAGGATTGCTTGCATACTTCTTTCAGCCTGTATTCGCATATAATACTGTCACTACGCCTGTAGATCCGGTAGATTCCTGCAGTCAGGGTACGGGCTGGGATGGCGGAACGGAATCTTTTGCTACTTGTCCGAAAGGTACTGTTTGGAACGCTAGAACCTGTAAATGTGAACCTCAAAAAGTAGATATTGGAGGGCCTGTCGGAGGTTCTTGCGGTGCAGTAGCTTGTTTGCTAGGAACATTAAATCCTATAACATGCAAATGTGAGAAAAATTCACAGGTTACTTGCTGGGATGGCTCAAAAGCCGATACAGCAGCTGATTGCCCTTCCAAAGTAGAATGCTGGGACGGGAGTTACGCTACAAGTCTGTCAAAATGTCCTGCTTGTACTAATAAACCCGCAAAAATACCCTGCGGACAAACCTGGGATGCACAGAATTGTAAGCTTAAAGGTTATCAACTTGCCTGCCAATTCGGTTATACAATGAATGAAAGTACCTGCAAATGTGAGAAAAATCCACAGGTTACTTGCTGGGATGGCTCAAAAGCCGATACAACAGCTGATTGCCCTCCCAAAATAGAATGCTGGGACGGAAGTTATGCTGTTAATGCGTCAAAATGTCCTTCAAAGGTCACCTGTTGGGATGGCAGTTATGCAGTAAGCCAATCTGCTTGTCCGCCTTCCGTAACCTGTTGGGACGGTTCTAAAAAAGGAAGTTATTCGGAATGCCCGTCTTGTAATAATAAACCTGCGCAAATACCGTGCGGGCAGGCATGGGATGAAAACACCTGCAGTTTAACAGGCTCTGTAAAAACTTGCCCTTCCGGCCAGCATTTAAATTCAAGTTGTAACTGTATCAGTCAATGTCCTTCTGACCCGGGCTGCGGAAAAACTTGTGACAGTGAAACAGGAATAATCAGTGATATTACAGGCTTTAACCGTACTTGCAGCGACGAGACTTATGAATGGAGTGATGATCAATGTAAATGTATTCCATCCCCCCGTACTTTACCTCGTAAGGGTAAAAATTTCTGTAAATTATTTGAACGTCACGCTAATATCATGAGCGGCAGCGGTGTATGCAGCGGCAGTGTAATCAGTAATGGCACAACCGACTTTTCAACCAAAACACCTGATATCACTCTCCGTAACGGTTTGCGCATTTATAATATGCATAGCGATGCAAGTGCCATCTCTATGTTAGCAAATAATACTCAAGGCGGTTCTTATGACGGCGTACCTAATACCAACTCTTACGGTTATACTGTTTATGTAGATATCGACGGCGCCAAAGGTGATTCTCAATTATGGAGTGATGTTTATCCCTTCTACATAACTTTATCCGGTAAAATCATTCCCGCCTACGATACATCTAATTTAAATCAAAGCGGTGGTGACAGTTCTCGTCATTTGCAAGTCAGCGTGGAGAACGAGAATTACTCCGGCGGGAAGCGTGCGACAAAATGGCTTGCTAAGAGTGTTCCGTTTAAAGAAGGTGCTTGTATCTCGGGTTACGTGGGCGATGCAACCCCTTATTGCAAAAACGGAACATCCTATACAAAGGCAAGTGAATGTACCGGCAATTACAATTCGATGTGCCGTGTAAAACAGATACAGCCTGTAAAATTTTTCTTCTAACTCAATTGCTCTATAGTATTATAAAATGTGGAGTTAGAAGTAAGGTACCGTGAATTCGGTACCTTTTTCCTTTTCTTATATTAATTAATGTTTTATCGGGAGATAGGATTGAGGATAATTATAATCTTCCTTAAACCCGAGATGCCTGTACATTTTTAATGCTTGAAAATTGTTTGTTTCGGTTGTTGTATTGACTTCCGTAATGGGCTTTTCACCGTTATCAGCCCATTGTATAAGTTTTTCAACTGATTTTTTTAGCATGTGTTTTGAAAGTCCTTTACCCTGATGTTCTTTTCTTATAGCAACAATCGGGATATTGGCAATTCTTCCGCCCGTAAGGTTCATGAAGCAAAAACCCACGGGAATATTATTGTAAAGCATTACTGTTGTTGCCTCGGGAAGAAATTCCGCATAAATATTATCAACAATTTTGGCAATAATATCTCTTGTACCTTCCATTGTTTTAAATCTGGGGTCAAACAGTGCATCCGCGCTGGTTTCAAAACCTTCCTGAACAACTTCCACTGCATCTTCAAAATACTTAGACTGCCAGTCAACAAGTTTATAATCTTTATCGAGTTCCGAAAGCTGCGTAATTTTCAGGATTTCTCTTGAATTTGTTCCTGCCATCATAAATCTTAAAACAGCAATTCCTACGAATTTAAAACCGTAGCGCGCTATATCTCCGATAAGATGTTTTTGTTCACCCAGCATAGGGTAGCAGACTACTTTATCAAATCTTTCCGATTTTGTAAGTTCAAGGAATTTTTTAATCAAATACATTGCACGTTCAGCAGTATTTTCCATTTTAAAAGAGTGGATTATATTTAATTCTATGGCTTCCGAGATTGCCGTAGTGTAGACAAGAAATGCAACCGGAATTGTATTTTCAAACAAGACAAGACATTCTATTAATTTTTTCTCGACAGCATCGGCAAAATCCTCAAAACCTAACGGTTCAAGTTCAAACATATATTCGTCAATTGCTCTGTTTCGAAAGTCGTTGTAAATGGTTACAAAACCTTTGTAATCATTCGGAGTTAATAATCTTGCTTCAAAGTTAATTGTATCACCGTTCATTTCTTAATTCCTTACTTACAGCAAATGGTGCATTTTATCTTTTTTTGTTTCCATATATTTTTTATTGTACTTGTTAATATACGGCGGTATTTTAACTATATCATGCACAGTTAATCCGTAACCGTTCAAACCGACGATTTTTTTCGGATTATTTGTGATGAGATTAAAGTTGTTAAAGCCTAAATCAAGTATAATCTGCGCGCCCATGCCGTAATCTCTTAAATCTTCCTTAAATCCGAGCGAAAGATTTGCTTCAACGGTATCCTGACCGCATTCCTGCAGTTTGTAGGCTTTAATTTTGTTAATTATTCCAATTCCGCGTCCTTCATGGCCTTTCATATAAATTAAAGCACCTTTTCCGTATTCATTAATCATTTCAAGCGCGCTGTGGAGCTGATAATTGCAATCGCATTTAAGGCTGTGGAAAATATCTCCCGTAAGGCATTCGCTGTGAACGCGGATAAGAGGAATTTTATCGGACCCGTCATTTTTAACGAGTGCAACACTTTCCTGCCCCGTAACGTGATTAACATATCCGTAAATTTCGAATTCTCCGAATTGGGTCGGAAGATGAGCTTCTGCTTCACGCGTTACGATTTTTTCCGATTTAAGACGGTAAGCGATTAATTCTGCAACAGAGATAAATTTAATCCCGTGTTTTTGTGCAAATTCGTAAAGTTCATCGCGCTTTGCCATATGTCCGTCTTTACCCATGATTTCGCACATTGCGCCTGCGGGAATATGCCCGCAGAGTTTTGCAAGGTCGACAACAGCTTCCGTATGTCCTGTACGTGTAAGCACTCCGCCTTTTCGTGCCACACAGGGGAACAAATGTCCGGGGCGGCGAAGGTCGGAAGGCTGAGCGTCCGGAGCAAGGCAGACTTCAATTGTTTTTGCCCTGTCAAATGCCGAAATTCCTGTTGTTACACCGTATTTTTCATGAGCATCAATGCTTACCGTAAAGGCTGTTCTCATACTTTCCGTATTTTGTTCTACCATCTGGTGAAGCTGCATTTTTTCAGCGATTTCATTAGATACAGCAAGGCAGATTAACCCTTTTGCATTTTCTGCCATAAATTTTATAATTTCGGGTGTAACCATTTGACCGGAGCAGATTAAATCTCCTTCGTTTTCCCTGTCCTCATCATCGGCAACGATAATCATTTTACCGTTTTTAAAATCTTCCAATGCATCTTCAATTGAATCAAATTTAAAATTTCCCATATTAAAACCCGTTTTCCTTTAAAAAATCTTCTGTAATATTATTATTTTTCGTTGATAAAAATTTTTCAACATACCGCCCCAAAATATCAGTTTCGATATTCACAAGACCGCCTGTTTTAAGAAATTTGAGGTTTGTATTTTCAAGCGTGTGAGGGATAATTGCGACGCTGAAGGTATTATTTTGATTTTTAGAAACGGTTAAACTTACGCCGTTTACGGTAATTGAACCTTTATAAACAATGTATTTATCAAGTTCTTTGGGAACTGCAAAAGTCATATCTCCTAAGTATTTTGCGGTTCCGTCAACGTGTCCCTGAACAATATGTCCGCCCATACGGCTTTGAGGTGTTAAGGCGCGTTCAAGGTTAACGCATTCGCCTGTTTTAAATCCTTTTGTAATTTTTAAAGTTTCAGAACTTACATCTGCCTGAAACGTGTTTGTGCCGATTGAGACAACTGTCTGGCAGCAGCCGTCAATTGCAATGCTGTCGCCGATCTGTGTTCCTTCAAGAACTTTTGAACATTCAACGACGAGTTTTTTGCCGTCAAAGCTTTTTATAAATCCTGTTTCTTCCACAATCCCTGTAAACATAAGTTTATTTTATCATGAAAATACCTTTTCGTCTAATTGAATAATAATTTTCAGGATTTCTATAATATCATATGGGATTAACTTTTGAAAAGCTTTTTCAAGCTTATCTTGATTGCAGGAAGCATAAGAGAAATACCGTTAATGCATTGATGTTTGAGTATAATCTTGAGCAAAATCTTTTGAAGCTGTATGAAGATCTTGCAAGCGGGGAGTATAAAATAGGGCAGAGTATATGTTTCATTGTGCTTTACCCAAAACCAAGAGAGGTCTGGGCTGCGGACTTTAGAGACAGAATTGTCCACCATCTGATTTATAATGAGATTAAAGACAGATTTTATAAAAGGTTTATTAAAGACACATACAGCTGTATTCCCGCCAGAGGAACCACAAACGCGGTTAAGTCGGTTAAAGCATATGCCGCATCGATAACAAATAATTATACTGAAACAGCTTACTTTTTGAAAGCAGATTTAAAAAATTTTTTTGTGAGTATTGATAAAAATATTTTATATGCGGAAATTCAAAAGTTTGTGGATGAAGAATGGATGTTGGAGCTTATCAGGCAGGTAATTTTTCACAACCCGAAAACAGATGTCTGCATAAAGTCTCCGTCATATAAATTTAACTGTCTTCCAAAATATAAAAGTCTCTGGTACACTCCATCAGATAAAGGTTTACCGATAGGCAATCTGACAAGCCAGTTTTTTAGTAATGTATATTTGAATATTCTGGACCAATATATAAAACATCATCTTAAGTGTAAATATTATTGCAGATATGTTGATGATTTTGTGATTATGCATAAAAATCCGCAATATTTAAATAAAATACATAAAGATTTAACCGTTTTTCTTAAAGAAAGGCTTAATCTTGAACTTCATCAGCATAAAAAATTAATTAATAAAGTTGATAAAGGTATAGACTTTGTCGGTTTTGTCGTAAAACCATACAGAACAAGTCTCAGGCAAAAAACAATAAAGAGAATTTTTAAAATAATCAGCGGACAAAAGTTAAATGAGCAGTGGTTTTATGAAGAAGAGCTTGAAAAATTTACTTCAACAATTAACAGTTACCTTGGGATGCTTAGAAACACGAACGGTTATATTTTAAGAAAAGAAATCTGTTTACGATGTATAAACCTGTTTGTTATATGTGACGATGAGTTTACTAAGTTAAAAGTTGTCTTGCACAGTCATATAAATACAGGGCAAAATCATCATCTTCATTAATTTTATTTATTAAAATACGTTTAATTTCACCCGGAGTTTTTTCAATGGGGAACAAAAATAATTTATAAGGTTCAACGTTAAGTATTTGACAAATTGCTGCAAGAGTTTCAGGAGCAGGGTAATTTTTTCCGTTTTCGATGAAGCTTACACTTCTGGGGCTGATTCCGATTTGTTCCGCGAAATATTCCTGTGTAATTCCTTTTTCATTGCGTAATGATTTTATTTTTGCTCCTAAGAGGTTCTTGATTTGATACATACTCCACCTGAGTAATTATTATCCTTAATATTGTAATAAAATTTAATGAGCTGTTAGGTAATAATTACTTGACAATATTATCTAATAAGTAGTATAATTTATCCATATGGCTAATATGTAATCAAAAAGAAAAAGGAGCAATTTATGGAAAGAAAGAATTTTAAAATTAAGAAAGCTTTTACTCTTGCTGAAGTGTTGTTGACAATCGGTATAATAGGAGTTGTTGCGGCAATGATTTTACCGACTTTAATTAATGAAACCAAAGAGAAGGAATATGCAGTTGCACGCAAAAAAGCTCTTGCAACAATCGGGGAAGCTGTAAGGTTAATAACTGTAAAAGGAAGTATAAGAGACGCTTCGAATGCGCAGGATTTTGTCGAGAACTATTTAAAAAAACAGCTGCAAATAGCTAAAACTTGCGATAATAATAATTTAAGAGATTGCGGAATTGAAACGGAAAGCAATAAAATTTTATCATTAGCCGAAACAAAGATTACGATGCCTAAAACAGTTAAAGAATTGGCATCGGGTATATCAAGCGGTAATGTTACGGATCCGTCATCAACGAGTTATGGTTTTGTCATGGCAAACGGATATTCTGTAAATTTGTTTTACAACCCGTCATGTCTCAGTGATGATAAAGATGCTAACCATTGGGGACAGGACAGAGTATGTGTAAATGCAATTTATGATATGAACGGGCTTGCACAGCCCAATGAGGTTGGTAAAGACATAGGTTTTGTAACTGTATTATATCCTGATATCCGAACTCAAGCCGTGGCTCCGGATGTCCACAAAAAGAATGCATCATCTGCAAATTTTTATAACGCAGGAGCAAGCTGTGCAAAACTCGACCCTGAATATACTCTCCCCAATCGAGATGAACTCCTTGCAATGTACTTTAACTCCAATCTTCTTGGAATTACGTCAGGCACCTATTGGTCTGCCTCTGAGGCTTCCGCAGAGTTGGGCTGGAGCCAGTATTTCCACAATGGCGACCGCGGCAGGTCCTCTAAGTCCAGTGGGTACTATGTCCGCTGCGTCAGGAGATAAGTTATTTAATTATTTAGTTATTTAACGCGAATATTTTTGCGCGGTAAAACCTCCTTAAATTACCTAATAACAATTATTTACAACATTTATTATACCATAAAACCTTATATAACACAAGTTTTAGGCAATAAATACTACATGAAACTTTACAAATCAAGGATTATAGGAGATTAATATGGCACAATACCAACACCTGCCTATTTACAAAACGGCATATGATTTGCTTGTAGAATTAATGAATACTACAAAAGATTTTCCGCGGGATTTTAAATTTTCGTTAGGCGAAAAAATTCAAAATCATGTTATTGAACTGCTTGTTTTGATTTATAAAGCAAACAGCAGTAAAGATAAGAAAGATTTTATTTATGAAATTTTAAATGAAGTTCAATTTTTGGATTTATTTTTGCGGATGTCTTTTGATCTGAAAATAATTCCACAGCCAAAGTATTGCTGCTTAATCGAAAAAACATATTCGATTGCCAAACAAGCTCAAGGGTGGTTGAAATCATCCTTTGAAACTGAGCCGGAGCCTGCTTATGCCAAGGTGTAACAGGGTGTGCTCAAATTTATCTCGTCAGCGGTGGTTGTTAAATATAGCAACCAAAGTTTTGCATATGTGCAGAAGTCATTTTTATTGAAAGATTCGATATAAATGATTGTTAATCCGCTGTTCAGCGTCAGGCAACTATTGGTCTGCCTCTGAGGCTTCCGCAGAGTTGGGCTGGAACCAGAATTTCAACAATGGCAACCGCAACAGGAACTCTAAGTCCAATGGGAACAATGTCCGCTGCGTCAGGTGATAAATTAAAAAAAAGGGTTGATACCCTTTTTTTGTTGTGAATATAATACTATAATTTTAATAATATTGACTTTTTTCTTGTAAAAATATAAGATAAAAAGCGGGTAAGCCCTGATATCATTAACTTACCTCTGCGGCGCAAACTTCAAATTTGTTAAACCGATAGAGGAAAGGGGGTGATAGAGTGGAATTCAGTGTAACTGAAAAAGCGTTAGTGCTTATCTTTCTGATAATACTAACGCTTAAACTCAAATAACGGGGCTTTTAAAGAGAGGAGCGCAATCCTCTCGCCCTTCTTTTTTATTATAACCTATGTTTTTATAAATTTCAAGTCTAACTCGTTGCAATAAAATATTTTCCTCATATAATAATAATTAATTAAAGGAAAAGGAGAGAATATTATGTCTAGAAAACCTATTATTGCAGGAAACTGGAAAATGAATTTATTGCGTTCAGAAGCTAAAGAAGTTTTTGAAGGGGTTAAAAATTTTGTAAAAGATTATACAGCGGTTGAATTGCCTACAGTTGTCATTGCTCCTGTATTTACATCAATTGCAGCAGTAGAAGCTGTCAGATGTGATTGCGGATGCGGCGGAAACAAAATTTCTATTGCGGGTCAAAACTGCCACTGGGAAAAATCTGGCGCATATACAGGTGAAATTTCTGTTGAAATGTTGAAAGATGCAGGATGTGATTACGTAATTATCGGTCACTCCGAAAGAAGACAGTATTTCTCGGAAACAGATGAAATGATTAACAAAAAAGCAAAAGCTATTTTAGCTGAAGGCTTAATTCCCATTATCTGCTGCGGCGAAACTCTTGAACAAAGAGAAGCAGGTGTTACAGACAGCTGGATTGCAGGACAAATTAAAGCTGCATTGGAAGGAATTTCTCCCGCTGATGTTGCAAAATCAGTAATCGCTTACGAACCTATCTGGGCTATCGGTACCGGTAAAACTTGCGACGCTGATGAAGCTAACAGAGTTATCGCTATGATTAGAGGAGTTGTTAAAGAAGTAGCTGGAGCAGAAGCTGCTGATTCTATCAGAATTCTTTACGGCGGTTCCGTTAAACCTTCCACAATTGAAGAACAAATGTCTAAATCAGATATCGACGGTGCTTTAATCGGCGGTGCTTCATTGAAAGCAGAAAGCTTAAATGAAATTATCGAAAAAACCATGAAACTTATGAAATAGTTTTATTTACAAATATAAAAAGACAGGATTTGTTATAAGTCCTGTCTTTTTGTTTAAAAATTGACAATGCACCTGCTTTTATTTTATAATTCATTATACCTGTATAATTAAGAAAAGGAGTGCAAAATGGCACAACAATTTAATGCTCAAAATATTAAAAAAAGAATTTCGGTACTTGTATTCTTAAAAGGATCAACAGCACCTCTGGTGTTGTATGTTGAAAAGCCCGAAGAACTCTATGCCGAATTACAGCAGGCAGTCAAAAGCGCAGCTGCCGTCTTAATCGAAAAAGAAACTTTAGGACCTTTGAAAAAAGTCTGCTTTATATCAAATCAGATTGCGGCTCTCGCTATTCAGGAAGAACAGTACGTAGGATAACATGAATTACAAAATTTCGATAGATGAACTGGAAAATTCACCGTCTAAAACTCTTGATTTTCATTTCGAAGATTATATCAAGGGCGTGGATTGTGTTACCCCCGTAACTTCCGATCTGGAAATAAAATCTCTCGGTGAATTTATTGAAGTAACCGGAAATGTTAAAGGAATTATTAAACTTGAATGCGATTTGTGCCTGAAAGAGTTTGAATACAAACTTGATTTCAGTCTCGACGAAATGTTTGCAAAAAATGCTCTCTTAGAGGATTACGGGCAAGAGTTCGAGCTCAAAGACGGACAGTTTGTAACTGACCTTGAAGGCGCAGATGAAATTGATATTTATGACTTATTGTATCAATCTGTAATATTAAATTTACCAAATAAGAAAGTTTGTGGTATAAATTGTAATGGGGATAAATTTCTAAAAGAAGAAAATTTGTCCGACCCGAGATTAGATGTGTTCAAAAACATTAAAATCGAAGGTAAAAAAGAAATATAAGTAGTATAAGAAAATAAAAAAGGAAAAAAGAAAATGGCAGTACCTAAGAAAAGAACAGGACACTCAGCACAAGGACACAGAAGAAGCAACTGGAAAGCTACAAAACCGGAAACTACAAAGTGCCCTAACTGCGGTGAAACAGTATTAACGCACACAGTATGCACAGCTTGCGGAACTTACAAAGGCAAACCCGTAAGCATTAAAGACAGAGTTGAAGAAACAGCGGTTAAAGAAGAAAAGAAACCCGCTAAAAAATCAACTAAGAAGGCTGAAAAAGCTGAAGAAACAAAAGTAGAAGAAGTTAAAGCGGAAGCAGTTGTTGAAGAAGCAAAAGAAGAAGCTCCCGTAGAAGAAACTTCCGAAACAGAAGAAAAATAACTCTATAAAAGCCGGGCGGCTGAAAAATTTTTCAGTCCCCGCCTTTTAACCGTTAAATTTAAATATAAGACTTTGAGAGGGATAAGATGACGAGAATAGCAATAGACGCAATGGGTGGTGACCATGCTCCGCATGAGATAGTTGCAGGAGCTGTATGGGCAGCTAAAGAATACGGGGTCGCAATTGAGTTAGTCGGAAAACAAGACAGAATTGAACAGGAACTCGATAAGATTTCCCATGAAGGTTTTATGACCGATTACGGCAAAGGCGGAGCCGCTAAGTATCGTGTTAAAATTGATACGTCCAAACTTGATATAAAAATTACCCACGCATCGGAAGTTATTGAAATGGGTGAAGCCCCCGGACAAGCTATTCGTAAAAAGAAAAAGTCATCTATTGTTCTGGCAGTTGACGCTGTTGCTCAAGGAAGCTCCGATGCCGTTGTTGCGGCAGGTTCTACTGGAGCTGCAATGGCTTCAAGCTTATTCGGTTTAGGCAGAATTCCCGGAATTGACAGACCTGCTATTGCGGTTACGCTTCCGACCATTAAAAAACCTATTGTTGTTATAGACGGCGGAGCTAACAGCAATTGTACGCCCGAAATGTTATACCAGTTTGCAATTATGGGTGCAACATTCTCTAAAAACGTTCTCGGTATTGAACATCCGCGTATCGGTGTTTTGAATATCGGAGAAGAAGCAGGCAAAGGTAATGAGCTCGCACAGGCTACATATAAAATTCTTGAACAGCATCAGGAAAAATTAAACTTTGTCGGCAACATTGAAGGTAAAGAAATTTTCTTAAGCGTGTGCGATGTTGTTGTATGTGACGGCTTTGTCGGCAACGTAGCTTTGAAAGTTACCGAAGGAACATCACAGATGCTTTTCAGAATGTTGAAGCAGGAATTTAAAGCTGATTTGGCCGGTAAAATTATCGGACTTCTTGCAAAACCGTTTATGAAAAGAATTTATACAAAGATTAATTACGAAGAATTCGGCGGTGCATTGCTTTTGGGTGTTAAAGGCATTACCGTTATTTCTCACGGCAGAAGCAAAGCGTATGCAATTAAAAATGCCGTCAGAGTTGCAAAACACGCTGTAGAAACTGGTGTGAACGAAAAAATAGCTAAGTTTTATGAGGAATAAAATATATGACAGATAAATTAATTCCGTTAAGAATTGCGGGTGTCGGATACAGTTTACCCGAAACGGTTATAACTAACGATGATTTAACCAAATTATACGAAACATCTGACGAATGGATTTATACACGTACCGGAATTAAAGAAAGACGTGTTGTTTCAGGTGAGCAAAACGCCATAGATTTAGGCTTTGAAGCTGCTCAAAAAGCTTTGGAAAAAGCAAAAATGAACCCTGACGACATCGACTTAATTGTTGCGGCATCTTCGGCACCGCCTGATTTATATCCTGCAATTGCGTGTCATATTCATCAAAGACTTGGTATTAAAGCTCAAATTCCTGCTTTTGATATTACTGCGGCATGCTCGGGATTAATATACGGGTTAAGCATTGCAAAAGCATATATTTCTTCCGGAATGTACAAAAATATTTTGATAGTTGCAACCGATAACAATTCCCGTCTTGTAAACTGGGAAGACAGAGCTACCTCAATTCTTTTCGGCGACGGAGCGGGTGCAATGGTTGTAACTCAGGCAGAGGACGGAATTGACGATGTTATTGCTGTTGATATTAAAGCTGACGGAAACTATGGGAATTTAATTGAGCTTTCATTTGACGGTAAAAATTGCCCGCTGGTTGAACAGTATGAAGAAAAACCGAAAGGTATAAGAATGAACGGACGCGGTGTTTATACATTTGTAGCTAAAGTTCTTCCTCATTATGTTGAAAATCTTATTTCAAATGCAGGCTTAAAACCTGAAGATATTGATTATTTAATTCCGCATCAGGCGAATATCAGAATTATTCAGGCTGTTCAGGAAAGATTAGGCTATTCTGATGACAAAGTTGTTACTAATATTAAATATTACGGCAACACATCAGCAGCTTCTATTCCTATCGCACTGGCGGAAAGCGTTGAAAAAGGCAATGTAAAACTCGGAACAACAGCAGTTCTTTGCGGCTTTGGTGCAGGTATGACCTGGGGCGGCGCAATTGTAAGACTTAGAGAGGGAATTTGCTAGTGAGTATTAAAATCGGATGCGCTGAAAAATCTGGAATTTTTGTACTCCATTACGGAAATCCTGACTTTATAAAACAGGTAAAAAAGGTTAAAACTGAAACTTTTTACGGTTACAAGCCTTTAAAACCTTTATGTGAATTTTGCAAAGAAAAAATCGGACTGTTAAATGACGATGTATTTGTTAAACAGGCTGAAAAGTTAAGTAAGGAGTAAATTATGTCTAAAAAGGTTGCTTTTCTTTTTCCGGGACAAGGCTCTCAGGCTGTAGGCATGGGAAAAGATTTGTATGATAATTTTGAAAGTGCAAAATCAGTTTTTGATACTGCTGATAAAGTGCTGGGGAAAAGTGTTACAACGTTATGTTTTGAAGGGCCTGAAGATGCATTAAAACAAACTGTTAACACCCAGCCTTGCATTGTAACAATGTCAATTGCGGCTCTGGAAGCTTTAAAGTCTCAATGTGACATTAAACCCGATTATACAGCAGGCCATTCTCTAGGAGAATATTGTGCAATGTATTGTGCAGGCGTAATGGACTTGGAAACTGCATTGAAGGCTATTCAAAAAAGAGCGGATCTTATGGGGCAGACTCATGGCGGGGCTATGTCTGCAGTTCTTAATGCCTCTGACGAAGCTTTGAAAGAGGCATTGGAAGAAGCATCAAAAACAGGTTATGTTGATGTTGCAAATTATAATTCACCTGCTCAGGTTGTAATCACAGGTGATGAAGCTGCTGTGGCTAAGGCGGGCGAACTTCTTATGGCTAAAGGTGCAAGACGTGTTGTTCCCCTTCCTGTATCTGGTGCTTTTCACTCTAAATTTATGGAAGATGCAGGGCATGAATTTGCAAATTTTGTGTCTGAATTGGAATTGAACAATGCTCAAGTTCCTGTAATTACAAATGCAGATGCATCTGCAACGACAGAAAGCAGTGACTTTAGGTCTAAAATGCCTAAACAAATATATTCATCCGTTCACTGGACGCAGACAATTCAAAAAATGGCTGCCGACGGTGTTGAAATTTTTGTTGAAATCGGACCCGGTAAGGTACTGGCAGGTTTGAATAAAAAAATTGTTCCCGATGCAAAAGTCTTTAATATATTTGATAAAGCATCATTGGATGCAGCAATTATTTCTTTAAAAGAAGAAATGGCATTAGTATAAAAAGGTTTACGGCGGGTTAATCCCGCCGTATTTCTCTTTTTAATTCCTTTAAACTGTTTATCATTTTGTAAACATATTCTATCTCTGCAGACTGTGCATCATCAAGCCATTCGATAATTTTCTGTTTTAGTGTTTGTTTTGAGATTTTATGTTCATAGTCGAACAAATCTTTGACCTGCACATCGAATATTTTTGCCAGTATTTCAAGTTTTTCCGGCTGGGGAAAATGTTTACCGGCTTCAATTTTGGTAATATGGTTCGGCTCAAATCCAACTAATTCGGAAAGTTTTTCCTGTGTCAGATTTTTGCTTTTTCTCAGCTCTTTAATTCTTTTGCCGAGCATTTTTCTGCATGAGTCCATGTTTAATCTCCTATATTAATAGGATAATACTCTATTTTTCTTTAAAACATATTGACAAACGAATGAAAATAATCTAAAATCATGCGTATTATAATTATAAATTATATAAAATTAATTGTTTTACGAATGAAAGAGGAATATTATGTGCAAAAAAGCATTTACATTAGCAGAGGTTCTCGTGACACTCGGAGTGATCGGAGTAGTTTCGGCTCTGACAATGCCTGCATTAGTTCAACACTTCAAAGACATGGTATTAATTAGTCAGGCAAAGAAAAGTTATACAAACTTTTTAAATGTAATTAAAAGAATGGAAGCCGAAAATGAATGTACTAATTATGCTGATATATTTGCTACCGGAGAAAGTGCCGCCCAAATTGCACAAAATATAGCAAAATTTTATAATGGTTCACAGGTTTGTACGGCAAAAAATAAAGGCTGCGGGAACGAATATAAGGTGAGGACTGCAACTCCTGTGAATAACGGTACAGGAGGAATATCTTTAGAAGATTTCGGTTTCCCGAGAATTAATAATGTTGACGGCAGTTCTATCTATTTACGTGATATACGGGATAATTGCACTCCGTATACATATACTGCAAATAAAAAAGACGAGAACGGTTTTTATACCGGTGAAACTTATACCGTTACTGAAACCAGATGTGCGACAGTTATTATTGATGTAAACGGAGAATTTAAAGGTCCTAATCAATATGGAGCTGATGTGCATCAAATAATAGTTCAAGACAAAAAATTGGAGCCTAATGATAGTAATTTCGGATGTTTAAAGTCCATTTTCGTGAACAATAAATTAAATTACAAGAAATATTCAGACAATATCGAATTTTAATGTTACAAAGTATGTAATAAAAAGTCATAAACTGTGATTATAGCTATATTTATGCTATAATCACATCTGTAGGGATAATATTTTATAGAGAAGAGATGTAGGTCGGGGTTAACCTGACAATTATAAGGAGAAAATTAATGACTGAAAGAAAAATTGCATTGGTAACAGGCGGTTCCCGCGGTATCGGTTTGGCTTGCGCACTGGAACTTGCAAAAGCAGGATGTGATATCATTATTAATGATATTTGTGAAGCTGAAAAAGCACAGCCGGCTTTAGATGAAATCAAAGCTTGCGGAGTAAATGCTTATTTCTACAGATTTGACGTTTCAAATGATGAAGAAGTTCAGACAAATGTTGATAAAATGATTGCTGAACACGGTAAAATTGATGTTCTGCTTAACAATGCAGGTATTACAAAAGACGGTCTGTTCATCAGAATGGATATGGAACAATGGGAAAGAGTTATTAAAATTAACCTGACAAGTGCTTACTGTGTAACTCATGCCGTTATCAAACACATGATGAAAGCACGTCAGGGATCAATTATTAACATGTCAAGTGTTGTAGGCTTACACGGAAACCCCGGTCAGGCAAACTATTCAGCTTCTAAAGCTGGTTTAATCGGCTTGACTAAAACTCTTGCAAAAGAATTCGGCTCAAGAAATATCAGAGTTAACGCTGTATGCCCCGGATTTATCCAAACAGCCATGACTGCAAATCTTCCTAATATCGAAGAATACTTGAAAGCTATCCCGATGAAGAGATTGGGAACTCCCGAAGATATTGCAAAAACAGTAAAATATCTTGCACTTGATGCTGATTACGTTTCAGGTCAGGCTATCGAAGTAGCAGGCGCTTTAATAATTTAGTAAAAGTTAAGATTTTTAACAATATGTATGCAGGATTGTAAATTCCTTGCAAAAAAATCTTGCTCTAAGTATAATATTAGAGAACAAATAGTATAGTATACAATTTAAATTATGAGGAAATTAGAAATGAGTACATTCGAAAAAGTTAAAAAAGTTGTAGTAGATCAATTAAGCGTTGATGAAGCTTTAGTTACTCCGGAAGCTAGCTTCACAGCTGACTTAGGTGCTGACTCTTTAGATACTGTTGAATTAGTTATGGCTTTTGAAGAAGAATTCGGCTGCGAAATTCCTGATGAAGAAGCTGAAAAAATTCAAACTGTTCAAGATGCAGTTAACTACATCGACTCTCACAAATAAGTGATGTGCGTGTAGCCACTGTTTATAAAAAGTTGCGAGGGTGAAAATTGAATATTCATTTTCCCCTCGTATATTTATCAGAATAAATTAAAAGGTAAAGAGATGACAAAAAGAAGAGTAGTTATCACAGGACTTGGAGCGGTTACACCATTCGGTGTCGGTGTTGAGAAATTTTGGAATAGTCTTGTTGAAGGAAAAAGCGGAATTAGTACATCAGAGCTTATTGATATTGATAAGCACGTTGTAAAAATATCGGGTGAATGCAAAAATTTTAACCCTGATGAATATCTTGATCCTAAAGAAGCTAAAAAAATGGACAGATATATTCAGTTTGCCGTTATAGCTGCTGATGAAGCGATTAAAGACGCTAAATTAGAAGAAGTCAAAGATGTTGACCCTTATAAAATCGGTGTTATAGTCAGTTCTGCAGCCGGCGGTTTCAGAACTTTCGAAGAAAACCATATCAGAATTCTTGAAAAAGGGCCTAACAAATGTTCTCCGTTTACAATTCCTATGATGATTGTAAATATGGCATCCGGTCGTATTTCTATGAAATATGGTTTCAAAGGTATTAATAAAGTTGTTGTTTCTGCCTGTGCAACAGGTACTCACTCCGTAGGTGACGCATTCCGTGCAATTCAATACGGTGATGCCGATATTATGGTTACGGGCGGTGCGGAAGCTACAATTTGCGACGTTGGTATAGGTGCTTTCTCAAGCGCAAGAACATTATCCAAACGTAATGATGAACCTACTAAAGCTTCTCGTCCCTGGGATGTTGAAAGAGACGGTTTTGTTATGTCTGAAGGTGCCGGTGTTCTTATTTTGGAAGAATACGAACATGCTAAAAAACGCGGAGCTAAAATTTATGCGGAAGTTGTCGGATATGGTCAGACTGCGGATGCATATGATGTTGTTGCCCCCGATCCGGAAGGAAAAGGTGCTACAAATTCAATGAGATTTGCTCTTGAAGATGCAGGTTTGAAACCTCAGGATGTTGATTATATCAATGCTCACGGAACAAGCACAGGTTTGGGCGATATTGCTGAATCTAAAGCTATTGAAGGATTGTTCGGAAGCAAAGATGAAAATAAAAAACTTCTTGTAAGTTCAACAAAATCAATGCACGGACACTTATTGGGCGCTACCGGTGCTGTTGAATGTATAGCTTGTGTTAAGGCTATTAATGAAGGTATTGTTCCTCCGACTATTAACCTTGATAATCAGGATGAAAAAGTCGGAAACCTTGATTATGTACCTCATAAAGCAAGAAAAGCAGACATTCATGTAGCATTGTCAAATTCATTCGGATTTGGCGGCCAAAATGCTTCTGTTGTTATCAAAGAAGCTGAATAACTTTTATCATTTTATAAAAAAGCCCTCATATTGAGGGCTTTTTTATTGGTTTTAAAATTCAACTTTTGGAGTTTGTTTTTCCTGATCGGTTATTTCGAAATAATCTCTGGACTTAACCCCTGACATAGCGGCTACAAGAGATGTCGGGAATGTTCTTATAAGGGCATTTATTGTTTTAACGCTTTCATTGTAATCTCTTCTTGCAACTGCAAGCCTGTTTTCAGTTCCGGCAAGTTCGTCTTGCAGACCTGTAAATGCTTTATCGGCTTTAAGATTAGGGTAATTTTCAACAACTACAAGAAGTCTTGACAGTGCGCTGTTTAATTCGTTTGTACTCTGCTGTACCGCTTTAACGTCATTGGAGTTCATAGCACCTGACAGTTTTGCGCGGGCGTTTGCAATATTTGTGAAAATTTCGTTTTCATGTTTTGCGTAACCTTTTACTGTATTTACAAGGTTCGGGATTAAATCGTTTCTTCTTTTAAGCTGGTTTTCAACCTGTGCCCAGTTTGCCGTAACATTTTCGTCCATAACCTGCAATTTGTTGTAAGTCCCGATGAAAAACCCTGCAATCGCTATAATTGCAAGGATTAGAACTCCTAAAATAATTAAACCTGTGTTTTTCATGATATCTCCTTTATAATTGTGTACAATTTTTTACCATCCGCGTGAAGCTCCGCCTCCGCCGAAACCGCCGCCGCCGCCAAAACCTCCGAAACTTCCGCCACCGCCGCCGAAAGAGCCGCCGCCAAAATAGAAACCGCCTCCGCCCCCGCCGTTTTTGGTGATTGAGAAATATATGGAAAGCCATATTATCAGAAATAGTAAAACAGCAAGACCTGAACCTTCGTCATTTGTTGGCGGAATTGGTTTTGATGCGGAAATTTTTACGCCGTAGTAATCTGCAATATCAACTGCAAGTACGGTTGTTCCGTCAATAATACCCTTTTCGTAGTTATTCTGTCTGAAATAAGGTATCATGTAATCGTCTAAAATTCTTCCTGCATGTGCATCGGTTATTGCTCCTTCAAGTCCGTATCCTATTTCAATTCTTGCTTGTCTGTCATTTGGAACAACAAGCACTACAGCACCGCTATTAAGCTTTTTATCTCCGATTTTATATTTTCGGCCGATGTTAAGTGCTGCGTCTTCTATAGGCTGTCCGTCAAGTGCAGCTAAAGTTACAACAGCAATATCCGCTTTTGTTTTTTTCTGAAGATCATATAAAAGCGCATTTAATGATGCTTCGTTATTTGCCGATATTACCTGAGCTTCATCAGCTATAAAGCCGTTAAAGTGCAAATCTCCCGCGCATACGTTTTGTATCATTGCGCCAAATGTTATGATAACCAACAAAATTCGTTTAAACATAAATGCATTATAAGCAAATATTTATATTCTGTAAATCCTTTTAAAGAGCTATTGATAAAATTTTTCAATATCAAACTTGAATTTATTGATGTTATCGAATGAAAAAATTTCTTTCAAATCTGTTCCTAAAGCTCTGGATATTTTATATAGTGCACTAATAGTTATATCTCTTTTCCCGGCTTCGATCATGGCAATATGCGAGCGTGAAACGGTAGATTCAAGTGAAAGTGTTTCTTGTGTAAAACCTTTATTTAATCTTATTTTCCTTATGTTAACACCGAGTTCTTTTTTAAAGTCATTGCACATATTTATATTTTATGCTATGTTACTGACAGTGACTGTCGCTATAAGCGACAAATTGTAAGGAGCAATATTATGAATAAAGCATTTACTTTAGCGGAAGTTTTGATAACACTAGGTATTATAGGTGTTGTGGCTGCTTTAACTATGCCCGCAGTTATTACCAATTATCAGAAAAAGCAAACATCGGCTCAATTAAAGAAGGCATATTCAACTTTTGCACAGGCACTGGTTCAAGCGCAATATGAATTTGGTGATGCCTCGAGTTGGGCAGTTACTGAGCCTTCGAGTTCTTATGAAGATAATTTAAAGTATTTTGAAACATATTGGAAACCGTATTTAAAGATAATTAAAGTGTGTACTACTATGAATGAATGCGGTTATGATATTACAGGTTATGCGAGTTTATCTAATAAAAGTAATTATGTATATTACGGACAATTTGCAAATGTGCCCGGTTTTATTTACGGTGACGGAACTTATGCATATTTAAGACCGTATAATTTAAATTCTACGGAAGATAACAGACAACGCCTTCAACTGTTATCAATAGACTTGAATGGTCCTAAAAAGCCTAATGTAATCGGAAAAGATGTATTTCAGTTTATAATAAATATAAATAATGGTGTAATATCAGGATTTGGAAGCAAAAATCTTTGTACAGCAGCCAATATTAAAAAGTCTACAGAGTATTCACGCAGCTGCGGCGGAAAAATCATGGCAGATGGGTGGGAAATTATGCCGGATTATCCATGGTAATTTTTTTATTCTTCAATTAATACTCTGTCAAGGCATGCTTTTGGTGAATAGTGCCATTCTCTAAATGTTATACGTTTTACTTTATAGCCTGAACGTTCAATTATTGCCTGTTTTTTCATATTAGAAATATGTGATTTAATTTTGTCATCTAATCCATCAATTTCAATTACAAATTTATCATCAACAAGTAAATCTGCACTTAGACCTGCAATATCAGCTCCAGCTATAACTTTGTGGTCTAATTCCCTTATTTTATCGGCGATTTCTCGTTCAAGCGGGTTTTTGTAAATATTTTCGTCTATATCGCCTGAAAGCATTGCTTTTTTGCGGTCTTGATAGTTTTGCATATAGGATATGTAATTTCTGAAATGACCTTCGGGGAGTTCACGCGGATTACGTGATATAAAGTTAATTACTTTATTTCTGCCGCGGGTTATTGCTACATTAAACAGGTTTGGTTTTTGCAAGAATGTTAAACTTTGCATATAGCTGTTATCGGCAAAAGCCCATGAAATCAGCATAATATCGCGTTCATCACCCTGAAATGTGTGAGCGGTACCGATTTCTATCTGGTGTTTTTTAATCATATAGTCTGACAGGACTTTTGAAACAGAAACTTTCAATTGTTCAACCTGTGCTCTGAACGGTGAAATTATACCGACTGTAACAGGGGTATCAGGGTTCTTGCGTTCATCTTCTATGATTATTTCATGTAACCTTTTAACCAATGCTTCGATTTCGGGCAGATTTCTTGTAGCGTCAAAATCTACTTTTCCGTCAAGGACTTCTACAAGTTCCAGAACTTTTTCATCTGATTTATCTTTTCTCATAACGCGAATTCTGTCATTATAGAATTCATGGTTTGAGAAGTTAATAACAGGCGGAAGGCTTCTGAAATGTTCATCAAGCATAACGGAATTCATAGAATAGTAGTCGGCTAAATCAAACATTGAATTTGTTCTGAAACGCCACATAAGCTGGTATTTGTCAGGAATTCCATATTGACTTAAGAATGATTGTTCTTTTGCTTTTTCTAAGAATGAAAGGTGTGGTAATTGTTTGTCATCGCCGACGATTACGGCGCGTTTTGCGCGGAAAAGTATAGGAAAACAGCTTGCAATATCACATTGTGATGCTTCATCAATGATTGCCACATCAAACATTCCGGGTTTAAGAGGAAGTGAATCCGATACTGCATAAGTTGTTACGCACCAGCACGGGAAAGCTTCCAGAAGGGGTTTAAAATCTTCTTCTTCAAGAATATTGTTTTGAAGACGTTTTCTGTTTGTAACAAGCGATTTTGCATGAACTTTCAATCTTCTGCGTTTATTTTCGTCACGGAGAAGTTCTTTTAAAGCTTCGCGGCGTTTGTTTTTCAGAATATTTGTCGCAAGTGTTTTTTGCTTGCGTTTCATTGTTCTTATTTGCTCGGAGAGCATGTGAAGGTTGCCTGTTTTTTGAATATCGGCTTCTATTTTTCTTAAAGCCCATTCCATATTGGCAAAATCAAGTTCTTGTTTTAATTTACCTAAGTTTTCATAATTTACATCAAAATCTTTCAGATTAAGAATTTTTTTCAATTGTCCGAGGCTTGTGAAGTTTGCAATTTTTGAGATAAAGCCTGCTTTTTCCATATTGTGTTCAAGAACTTTTATAATTCCCGCAACAATATCAATTTCACCTTTTTTCAGACTTTTTTTGATGAATTCTTTTTTGCCTAGAAGTTTTTCCTGTTCTTCAACTTCCAATAACTTGTCGTGCCAGTCTTTTTCAAGCTTAATTATGGTTTCTGACTTAACTTCCATGTTTTTAAGCATGTCAAGATGGTCCTTCATGTCTTTCGTGTCAACAAGAAGAATATCTTCTACATTTTCATCTAAATCGCTGTTTTGGGAAAGCAGATTATTTAATTCTTCACTTAATTGTCTTTGATAATTTAAACGGCCTGCGCGAAGTGCCATGTGGCTTGCGCCGAGGTCGTTTAATCGTTCTGCAACAACATCAACTGCTTTGTCCATACGCGATGCCACAAGAACGGTTTTGCCGTTTGCCACAAGGTGTGCAACAAGGTTTACGATTGTCTGAGATTTCCCTGTACCCGGGGGGCCTTGAACAGCTACAAATTTGCTGTTATCAATGTTTTTTATTACCTGTAACTGGCTGTCGCTTAAAGAAAGCGGGGTTATCGGGTAGAAATCCGTAATTTTATTCATATCCTTTAAAGGAACTGATTTTTCTTTGCTTTGTGCATATTCTTCATTTATGATGCTTAATGCTGTTTCTCTGTAAACTCCTGATGGTTTTTCTGCGATTTGTGTAAGCTCATGCAAAACTCCTGCCGTAACAGAGGGGCGTTTGGTCAAAATAATTGCACTCTGATAAGTTACGGCAACTTTTTCAAGCTTTACTTTTTGTTTTTCCTGTTCGGTTTCTTCTTCTATGATTTCTTCGAGGTTTTCGCCGTCTATTTTTTCTTTGTAAAAATCCTTTGACTTGGAAACATTATCGTCCTCTTTATAATCGTCGCTGTTGTTTGAAATTTCTATTTCGGGAACAAGCGATTTGAGGGTTGTAAGGAAAATATCAAGTTTTTCCTGCGTTATAGGCAGGTCAGGTACTACATCAAGAATTCCTTCAAGCAATAAATCAACTTCATCTTCATCATCGTTTTTACGCATTAAAGCCGCAAGCGCGCCTGTATTCAGTGATAAAACTTCATCAAGCGGGAGACAGTTTATATTTACGCCGTTTCTTTCAAGCTTGCAGGGCATATATAACAGCGGGGTTAAAAATTCATTTTGTTTTTTTGATTTCGAACTTTTGCCGACAAGGAAAAGATAGCCGTAAATCAGGTATTTATCTTTCTGCCCCAAATCGCTCTGAATCATAAGTTCTGTCAATTTCGGGTCGCTTCCGTCAAGAGATACGTATTCGGCACCTGTTGAGAAAAGCTGTTCTTCGCCTTTAAGGAAAATCCATTTGTTGTCTTTATCTCCTTTAAGGTTTCTGAATGTAGAGCTTTTAACTTCTTCTCTTACGCAGTCGTGAAGATACTGGCTTAATTTTTTTATAAAACTGTTATTAAATGCCGAATTTATAGCGCGTGAAGCTTCCTGTAGCATGTGTTGTTACTCCTGTTCCATTTTCTATTATTTTACGCTAAAATAGCTGTAATGGAAATCATCAATATAAATGATACTTCGAACAAATTGTTTTATATCGGGGGTGTTGTCCGCGATGAACTTCTTGGGCGTCAGTCTTTTGACATTGACATAACGTATGAAGGAAACGCGATTGAATATTGTCCGCGTTTCGGCGAAGTTATTCAGAAAAATCCTGATTTCGGCACTGTAAGGGTCAATGTCGGCGGGCGTGAGGTTGATTTTGCTTCAACCCGTTCGGAAAGCTATCCGCGCAAAGGGCATTTGCCTGTTGTGGAGAAAATAGGATGTTCTTTAAGGGAAGACGTTATGCGCCGCGATTTTACGATTAATGCGCTTGCAAAATCCGTTGCTGCAGGCGAAATTGTCGATTATACAGGCGGGCTTGAGGATTTGAAGAATAAAAAACTGCGGGTGCTGCATGATGAAAGCTTTATTGATGACCCGACAAGAATTATTAGGGGCTTAAAATTTTCTGTCCGCTTCGGCTTTGAACTCGATGAGCATACACGCAGATTGCAGGAAAACTATTTATCAAATATAAATTACGATATGAGTTATAAAAGGGTTAAAAAAGAGCTTGTTGAAACATTTAACCTTAATTCTCAAATTGCATTTGAAAAATTTATTAATGAAAAAATTTATAAACTTGTAACTGAAAATGATGTTCAATTGCCTGAAACTAATATTGAAAAGCTGGTTAATGATTACAAACCGGAGCATGTGTGGCTAATTTATGCTGGCGTGCTTGGTGATTTGTCACGTCTTCCTCTTACAAAAATTGAGCAAAAAATTCTTGACGATGTTCCTGATAAAATTTTGAATAGTGATTTTGAAATTTATAAATCATTTGAAAATGTTCGTATTGAAAGTATTTTGCTTTATGGAATTTTGAAAGATGAAGCAGGTGCAAGGCATTATTTAGACGATTTACGCAATATAAAAATATCAGTTACGGGCAAAGACCTGCAAAATCTGGGTATAAAGCCGTCGCCAAAATATCAGGAAATATTTGATGAATTACTGAAACAAAAGCTTATAAAACCCCAGATGACAATTGAAGAAGAAATTGAATTAATTGAAAAGTTAAAATAAATATGTTAAAATAATTAAGTATAAGAATAAAGGGAGTGGTAATTATGAAAAAATCTTTAATTTTCGGAAAAGTCGGGGGGGGGGGCAATTTAACAGCTGCTCCGTTTAACTTTTGCAGAGTTGAAAAAATAATAAAAAAATGTTATATTAGTGATATGGTACATCACAAACATGCTTTTACACTCGCAGAAGTCTTAATAACTTTAGGTATAATCGGCATTGTTGCAGCTATGACACTGCCTGTGTTAATTTCAAATCACAATAAAAATATTGCCGAAACAAGATTAAAAAGGATTGCATCCGTATTAAACAGCGTTGTAAAGCTTGCCGAAGTTGATTACGGTGAGCCGAAAAATTGGGAACCCGCCGGATCTGCGGATGTAATAAAAAAATATTTTTTACCGTATTTACCGGGGAGCTCTTTTATAAGTGAAAGTGAGCTTGCAGGGTATAGAGTATATGTTTCATCTTCTGACGGTAACGATTCTTTTACTATGAACGGCGGATATGCAAGCGGTTTAAAATTAAAAACCGGAGAAACTATTCATGTTCCTAACGGCATAAATGAAAATAGCGGTTTACTGCAAATCGGTGTACTGATAAGAGAAAATACTAAAAGTAAATATATCAGCGGTAAAGAATATTTTACGTTTTTTATGGATTTGTCTAAAGGGGTTGTTGATGTAAAACCCTGGGCTGAAAAATGGGGAGTTAAATCTTGTACTGACAACAGAAGCCTGTTACTGTCACAATGTAAGTCTTCAACTGGACATTCCGCTCTGTGCTTAATGCTTATTGAATGTAACGGCTGGGAAATCCCTGATGACTATCCGATACGTTTTTAGATGCTGATTATAAATCATCAATTTGTTTAACCAATTCTTTTATATGCTGCTTGACGGCGGGAGTTATAAGCAAATCGGGTTCTGACATTGTAAACTCGTCAAGAGTTATTATCCCGCGCTTTAAATTCCCGCTTTCCGCATAAAGAAGCCCGAGCATTACCTTATTTAATGCATTGCCTTCTCTGCTGTATTCCTTTATTTTTGAATTTACTAACCCCAATGCCTTGTAGCATTTAGCTAAATCCTGATAATATTGAAAATTAAGGCTGTATTGTTTAACCGCATCTTCATAAGGCTGACGCGCCATATCAGGGTACCCGATTGCCATATAGGCATCTCCTATATTATTGTAATACACCGCTGTTGCCTGAGTATTCGGATTTAAGCTTATCGCAATTTTAAATTCCTGAATTGCAGCATAATACAAACGCTCGTTCATATAACGAAGCCCCATATTATTATGCAGATAAGCATTTTTTGTTGCATCAATTACATAGACATCAGGTTTTCTGTAACCCGATGCGGCAAAACTTAAAAATAATAAAAGTATTATTAAACCTTTTTTCATTTTAGCTAAATTAGTGAAAGTTCCATACCTTCTTGTGCAAAAAAGATATCATCCTGTTTATAATGTTCTTTAATACAGTTTAATTTATTATCGTCATAACCGGGATCAAAGTGGAAAAATACAAGCTTTTCCGCCCCTGATTGATTTTTTGCATCAACCGCCATATCGAATGTTGAGTGCCCGTAACCCTGTTTTGGCGAAAATGCATCCATGTAATCTTCTGTTGTATATTGAGCATCATGAATTAATAAATTACATCCGCGTGCGAAGTTGATTAATTTCTTATCTCCGCCATGATAGCTTTCTTTGTCCGTTGCATACACAAGTACTTTATCACGGTAAGAAATTTTATAAATTAAAACACCTTCCTGAGGATGAGCATATGAACGGTAGCAAGTTATAAGCACATCATCACCTTCAACTTTTGCATCATCTTCGGTTTCAATGCGTTTTATAATCGGTGCTTCTCCATGGCGCAGAACAATTCCTTCTGTTTCATTTAAGTCTTTAATATTTAAATTTCCGGCAATATCGCCCAAATCCAGAGGAAAAGATTTTCCGAAAAGAAGTTCCGACATTTCGTCAGCAAGGCTTTCATTATAGTTAACGTTGCCGAAAACATTTATTACGGATGAAGGAATATGCAGCGGTCTGAAAAAGGTAAATCCCTGCAAATGGTCTTGATGAATATGCGAAATCAAAACCGTAGCTTTAATAGGTGTTCTTTCAGCGGCATTTGCTCCCGATGAAATATATTTTCCCATAAGCTCGTGCCCTATATTTATCAGCCCTGTTCCGGCATCAAGGATTATCAAGTGTCCGTTGACATTAACTTCCACGCAGGAAGTGTTGCCGCCGTATTGTAAAAAGTCTTTGTCAGCTATAGGATAACTTCCTCTTACTCCTCTGAATTTTATTTTGAATTCGCTCATTGTTTTTTCCTTCTTTAAAGTTTGTACAAAGCCTTTGCGGCTGTGGAGCGTGCCGCTCCTATTTTTTTATTGTAATTGTTGCATTTTGGTCTTTTTCTTCGCCTGTATAGACAGTTGTCCCGAATACAAGTATTTTAGCAAGTTTCTGTATATTTGTTAACCTTGTTTCTTTATTTTCTATGTTAAAAACAACTTTGTTCCTGTAATTTGAAACAGTCACCATCCTGAAAGCATTCGGGTATGAAACAAGCGCAGGACAGCTTACATATAATATGTTGTCTTTTTGAGTAATTTTTGCACCATGGTAATGTCCCTGAAATACACCAATCGGATTTTTATATTTGGAAAGAATTTCTTCCATTTTGTCAGCATCCGTAAGTCTGTGATTAGGACTGTTGTAAGGTTCGATTACGGGAACATGCATAAAGATTAAAACAGTATCTTTTTTTGAATTTGCAAGTTCATTATCAAGCCATTTTAACTGTTCATCTCCCATCCTTCCGTTTGACGTCAGTCTATCGCGGATAATTGTGTCCAGAACTATAACTTTATACCCCTTCTGCGGCACAAACGAGTAATATGACTTTTCAAATTTGTAATTTTTATTATATTTGTTTACAAGCTGCATGTAGACTGAAGGATTTAAGTATCCTCCGACCATGGTATCGTGGTTGCCGAATGCAAAATACCAGGGGACATTAATCTTTTCGGTATGGGGCAGAAATGCGCTTAATTCTTTTTCAAAAGGCTTGTCAATCTGGTCGCCCGTAAACATTACAAAAGAAACGTTTGGTGTTGAATTTATCTGGTCAATTGCATCATCTAAAAGTTTCGGGGATTCAGCAATCATCTTGTAAGTAGTGTTGTTCTGTCCCGTATAGTAATGCACGTCGCTTACCTGTGCAAATTTCAAGCTTGAAGTACTGCTGTAACACTGAAGCCCGAAAAGCATTGCTCCTGCAAGCAATATTGATATTGACCAGTTTTTTATTCTTGTCATGATTGTTTCCTTTTTTATAATACTCTTTTTATGCCTTCTTGTCATTTCTTTTCCAACGCTGATTTTATTTCATTATACTTTGAATGTAAATTTTTGTCTTCATCAGAGAGTATGATTGCTTTATCAAGGTTTAGCAGAGCCGATGCATAACTGTTCAGTGCATAATCGCATAAACCTAAGTATTTGTAAACTTCCGCTGTTTGCAGGTTCGCACAAAGAGCGTCAAATTTTCTGCGGGCGGTTTGATATTCCCCTTTTAAGTATGAAATTTTAGCATCTGTAAGCAGGTAGGACAAATTCTTGTCAATACTGAGTGCTTTTTTTATATCATTTTC
This sequence comes from Candidatus Gastranaerophilales bacterium, assembly GCA_944324305.1. Classification (GTDB taxonomy): domain Bacteria; phylum Cyanobacteriota; class Vampirovibrionia; order Gastranaerophilales; family Gastranaerophilaceae; genus Stercorousia. The sequence continues at coordinate 268,623 of CALUVV010000002.1, read as the reverse complement.
GGCATCATTGAGGCTGTTTAATTTCATATTTGCCTCTGCCCTTAATGCATAAGCAATATCGGATTCTTTATTACGTTCAATATATTTGTTTAATGATTTCAGCGCATTTGTGTAATCATCAACGGCCGAATATGCCAGTGCTATTCCGAGACTGCTTTGTGAATAATCCGGTTTTAACTCTGAAGCTTTTTGGTAATAATAAATTGCATTTTTATAATCTTCACAATTTCTATAGTATTCCGCAAGTGTGTAAAGTGACCAAAAATCCCTGCCGTCAGCAGTTAATGCGGAAATTTCTTTTGAATTGTTACCTTGCATTTTAAAATTCTTTGCCTCTCTGATATTTTTATTTTTAGTTGTCAGGTAGGATTTGGAGTTCGGATTATTAACCCTTAAAAGAGTATCTTTTAAATTTTCGGCTTCCTCAGAGGAAGGCTCAAGCTGTAAAATTTTATCAAGGTAAATTATTGCATCGGAATATTTTCCGTAAACGGCATAATTCGCTGCTATATCAAAATAATCCTCTGTTAATTCGCTTGATGCTGCAGCCATACAAGGAAATATTAAACATAAAAGAATAAATTTCTTCATACCTGCATTATAGCATGATTTAGTCTAAATGTATGAGAAAATTAAAGTTTAATGATTTTATACCGATAAAATTAATACCATGACTAAAAATTTTTTTGCAAATCCCTTTGAAAAAAAAGAAAAAAAGGATCCTATGGCTCCTTCATATATAAAACCTGACGGTACTCAGGTTATAGAAAAGCAGGAAGAGTTCGGCCTGACGGTTTATGAAAAATGTCCTGACGGGGCTCTGATTTTCAGAAGTTATAATAAAAATAACCGGCTTATTGTGGATTTTGCGCGTCACAGAAACTTCGAAATCGGAAACCAGTACGATGAAGCAGGCAACGTTATTTATAAATATGAATCAGTTTATGATGAACATAATAAGCTTGCCAGAAAAAAAGAATATGATATAGAATACTATGACGATAATACAAAAAAATCCGAAATAATAAGTGAATTTCCGGGAGAAATTACTACCTATATCCGTTATGATGAAAAAGGCAAGCGTATTGAAAAAATAGAAGAACGCGGAACAGTTAAAACTTATTTCGATGAAAATGACAAGCCTGTAAAACGTGAAATCGACCGTGGTTCAGGCGGTATAATAACGGAAGATTTAAGAAACCGGTAAGAAATATTAATATAATGCGGAAATACAAGCCCTACTTATGGAGTTCCTTTGTAATCTTCTATTAGAACTGATTCTTTTACTCCTAAAGCAGCTGCAATCTTTGCAAGCGTCTTCAATGTGACATTTTGTTTTCCGGTCTCAATTTTACAGATGTGCTTTTCATGCACATTTAATATTTCGGCGAATTGAGCCTGAGTTAAGCCTTTTTTCATTCTTTCGACTTTTACGTTAAAACCGAAAATTTTTAATAAGTCGTCTCCGTTCATTCTTTAATGATATAGTATTAAAGAACTTAATAAACATTATTATAAATATTATAAGGTAGTATTATAATATTGACAAAGGCATTTAAACATGTCATACTGTTAATATGAGTATGAAATTGAACTGCCAAATTGGTTTTACACTTGCTGAAGTTTTGATAACACTTGGTATTATCGGCGTTCTAGCTGCATTAACCTTACCGAACCTGATTGCTGATTACAGGGCAAGCGTTGTTGAAACCAGATTAAAAAAATTTTATTCTGTAATGAACCAGGCAATTTTGCATTCCGTTAATGAAAATGGCGAAGTTGAAAATTGGAGTTTTTTTATTGAGGAAACTCCGGATGATGGCGGTGTATATATAAATAAGTCAGATATTTCCGATTTATCTTTTCAAAAATATCTTGCCCCGTATTTAAAAGTAATAGAAAAGAAAGAGTTAACTGACGGTGACGGACAAAAAAGAATATTATATTACTTTTCTGACGGGAGTGCGTTTGCTTATCAGGCTACCCAGAACAGAGAAGTAGTTTTTTTTCCGAAAAATGCAGAAAAATGCTTAAAATTGCCTAAAAATGAAAGCTTTGGAGTATGTGCTTTTTGTTTTCAATTTTACCCTATTAGTAATAATAAAGATTGGAAGTATTTGTATAATAAAGGAATGGAAGCTTATTTTTATTTGTGGGATGGAGATGAACAAACTCTATATTCTAATGCATATTATGGATGTAAAGAAGGAAACGGCAACTACTGCACTGCAATTATTTACATAAACGGCTGGAAAGTACCTGATAATTATCCTAAACGAATTAGCTTTTAAGTATTGCCAAGATGCAATGTGATTTGTTACTTATCATGTAACAAATTGTAAATACGTATTTCAATATGTCCGAAACCCGCTTATAATCCCTCATAGAATAGAATAGAATAGAATAGAGAGAGTACTGTAAAGTTTTTTTGTATAATACCGTAAATTTAAATACAAGGAAACAAAATAAGGTTAAAGGGAAACAAAAAAAATTAAAGACTGCAATATGCAGTCTTTTTCTTTTTTTTTAAATATTCATAGCTTTTAAAATTTCCGTCATATCCGATGATGTTTTCTTAACATCAGAATTTGAATATTTAATAGCATTGTCAGGATCTTTTAAACCGTTTCCCGTTAATATACAAACAATTTTTGTTCCTTCTTTTATTTGATCCTTAACTTTAATCAAACCTGCAACTGATGCGGCACTTGCGGGTTCTGCAAGTATGCCTTCGGTTGATGCTATCATTTTGTAAGCTTTTACAATTTCTTCATCGGTTACAAAATTAATCATGCCGTTACTTTCATCACGTGCCGCTTCCGCAAATTTCCAGCTTGCGGGGTTTCCGATACGAATTGCGGTTGCAAGTGTTTCAGGATGTAAAATTCTTTCTCCCTTAACTATTGCTGCAGCTCCTTCCGCTTCAAATCCCATCATTTTAGGAAGGTTACGGATTTTTCCGAGTTTGTGAAATTCCTTGTAGCCTTTCCAGTAAGCTGTAATGTTACCGGCGTTTCCGACAGGTATAAAATGATAATCCGGTGCCTGACCTAACGCATTGCAGATTTCAAAAGCACCTGTTTTTTGACCTTCAATTCTGTATGGGTTTACCGAGTTAACAAGTGTAATCGGATAATTATCGGAAATTTTTCTTACCATTTCAAGGGCTTCGTCAAAATTTCCCTGAATTGCGATAATCTCCGCTCCGTACATCATAGCTTGAGAAAGTTTTCCAAGTGCAATATAACCGTCAGGAATAAGCACAAAAGTTCTCATTCCTGCTTTTGCCCCGTATGCGGCTGCTGATGCGGATGTGTTGCCTGTTGATGCACAAATAATTGCACCTGCACCCGCTTCTTTGGCTTTTGATACCGCCATTGTCATTCCGCGGTCTTTGAAACTTCCTGTCGGGTTGCATCCTTCAAATTTCAAATAAATCTCGGCTTCTACTCCGATTTTTTTAGCTAAGTTATCAGCTTTAATTAACGGAGTGTTGCCTTCGTTTAGTGTTACAACAGGTGTCTTATCCGTTACAGGTAAATATTCTCTGAATGTGTTGATTAATCCTTGATAATACATTATCTTTCCTTTTTTATACTTGAACTCTTATAAGGCTTTGAACTTTATTTCCGTCTTGTTCAATTTGTTTTATTGCATTTTGCATATCTTTTTCTTTTACAAGCTCGGTAATAACCGTGATATCTGCGGTATTGTCATCAGAAACACAGCGTTGTACGATACTTGCAAGGCTTATATTATTATCGGCGCATATTGTACCGATTTTTCCTATTACGCCTTTGTTGTTTTTCGCATTGATAGAAATGTAATATTTGTTTGTTGTGTCTGCAATACTAATCATTTTGGCGGCTTCACCGTGTCTGCATCTCATCATGGGAAGAATATATTCGGTTTTCCCGAGTTCAGCTGCTATTGCCAGAATGTCGCCTACAACAGAGCTTGCGGTTGGAAATTCTCCGGCTCCGGGGCCTGAAAGTGTAATGCTTCCGACAGGATGTCCGCTTAATGAAACAGCATTTGTGACATAATCAATATGAGCCAGCGTAGATTTTTTTGAAACAAGCATAGGATGAACTCTTACATCTGCACTGCCGTTATCGTCCAGATGTGCTGATGCTATCAGTTTAATTTTGTATCCTAAATCATTTGCGGCTTTCATATCTTCCGCGCGGATTTGCGTAATCCCTTCTCTGTAAACATTTTCGATTTTAATACGTTTTTGAAAAGTTATTGAAGCGAGTGTTGCAATTTTGTATGCGGCATCAAAACCTTCAACATCACCTGTCGGATCTGCTTCTGCGTACCCGAGTTCCTGAGCTTCTTTCAAAACATCTGAATATTGTGCACCCTGAACATCCATTTTGGTTAAAATGTAATTTGTTGTTCCGTTTACTATAGCTTCAATATGGTTAATTTTATTGCCTGCAAGAATTGTCTTTATCGGCATAATAATAGGAATTCCTCCTGCAATTGCAGCTTCATACAAAATTACCCTGTTATATTTTTCAGCTGTCGTAAAAAGTTCCTCGCCGCGTTTTGCAAGTAATTCTTTATTAGCGGTAACAATATGTTTTCCGTTTTTGATTGCGGTTGTTATTAAATCAAAAGCAGGTTCTATACCTCCGACAAGTTCCGCAACAATATCAATTTCGGGGTCATTAACGATTTTATAAGCATCATCGGTAATGATTGAATTATCCAGCCCTTCAATATCTCTTTTTTTGTTAATATTGCGTACCGCAATACTTTTAACTTCTACATTATCAAAAGACTTTAAAGTCTTAAACACTCCCGACCCAACTGTTCCGAGCCCGATTAATCCGATTTTAATTTTATTTTTCTTATCCATATTAAAATCTTAACATAAATAAGTTTTTATTTAATAAATAATTTTTTAATTTTGAGGATTATTTCTGCAATAAGCTTAGATATTGAAAATTGTTCTTCAGGCATTTCGGGTTCTCTGTCGAATGTGAAAATATCTCCTTTTTCTTTCTTCATAAAAATACTTTCATCAAGATATTTTTTTTCTTTCTTTTCTTCTTTTTCCCCTTGAGCCATGTAACCTAAGTTACCTGCACCGCCGTCGTTTTGCATAGATGCAGCTGCTTTGATAACCGGTTTTGTACTCAAAACATTTACATCGAAACTCATGACTTTTTTCCTTTATATTTTTCCCTTATATATATAAAGTATTTTTCATGAAGAAATGTTACAAAATAATCCGGTTTGTAACAAAATTTTTACAATATGTTATTCGCTGAATTTTAAAACACTCTGGCACTTAAAGCCTATTTCGAACAAGTCGCGTTTTCTGATTGCAGATGATATATCAGGTCTGAATTCAGGTGTATTCGGGGTTAATATAAATTCAGTAATATTATTTTCCTCATTGTAAGATAAATGAATTTTTTTTATCAGATTAAGATGTCCTCTGTCAAGTCCGTCGGCTATTTTTAGAATTCCTGCAAGTCTTTTTATAATTTTTCTGTCTTTTTTTTCGAGAGTGCTGTAAACTTCATGTTCATTTTTGTCAGGCAGCCCGCCTCTGTGGTAACGGCATATGCAGCCTATAATTTTTTCTTCTCTTTCATCAAAACCTGATATACCGTTTTCTATAACCATTCTCATGCTGTGCTTGTTATGTCCTTTGGAATCTATATAATAACCGATATCATGAAGCAATGCTGCCGCTTCCAGATATTTTCTTTCTTTATTAGACATTTCACGGATTTTTTCGCTTGCTTCATCAAAAATCATCATGGAAATTCTTCTCACTTCCAGAGGGTGCGATGAGCTTTTTGAAAATTTGTTAAGCAATTCTTCTGCAGATAATTTCATAATTTACATTAAGTTTAGCAAAAAAATGGATAACGGACAATATTTTTGATATGATAAATAAGGTTATGGAAAATATAAATATTAATGATAAAGATTTTGAAATACCTTCTGATGTTTTGGATGAAATTCAGAAAAATATTCAAAATATCATTGAAGGTTTTGATATCCCCGACGATAACAAGACGGATGTTATAAAAAAGATTAATTTTATGTACACGCAGACAAAGCAAATGTCTGTAACGGATGCTTTGACAAGGCTTTATAACCGCCGCCGGTTTGAAAGTGATTTTGAACGGGAATACAAGCGTGCGAAACGTTACAACAGCGAATTAAGTCTTGCGATAATAGACATTGATTTTTTCAAAAAGTTTAATGACACATACGGGCATTCCTGCGGGGATTATGTTTTGAAAGAGGCGGCTTATCTGATGCTGAACAATTTCAGGCAGACAGACTTTGTATTCAGATACGGCGGGGAAGAATTTGCCGTTATTCTTACTGAAACATCGGGTGAAAATGCGCTTATTCCTCTTGAAAGACTGCGTAAGGCAATTGAGAATTATAATTTCAAATTCGGCGGAGAAATCCTTAAAGTTACGGTAAGTATAGGCGTAAGTTCAAATACGGATTTTAAAACTCCGCAGGAAATGTTTGACGATGCCGACAAAGCTTTGTATAATGCAAAAAACAGCGGGCGTAACAGGGTTAGCTCAGCCGGTCAATAGATATATGTAAAACTTAAAGATAGGATGTAATTATGATTAAAAACATTTGTAAATTGTTTATTATGGTATTTTTGTTAACAGGGGTTGTGTCTGCCGAAGAATATTCACAGGTTCATGCGGAACACATACTTGTAAAAACTGCTGCAGAAGCGCAGCAGATTAAAAAAGATATTGATAACGGCGGGGACTTTGAATATTATGCCAGAACATATTCACTCTGCCCTTCAGGTCAAAACGGCGGTGATTTAGGATATTTCGGCCGCGGACAAATGGTTAAAGAGTTTGAAAAGGCAGCGTTTAATACACCTGTCGGAGAAGTTTCCAATCCTGTTTATACACAGTTCGGATGGCATTTAATTAAAGTTTTGGATAAAAAGTAAAAAAAAGAAGCTTTTAAAAGCTTCTTTTTTTTATTAACCGCCAATTCTTAAAGGTTCATTCTGCTCTTGCGGCTGCGGTTTTTGCTGATTATTCTGTTTTGTTTTATCAAGTTCTTTTTGTAATTTTTCCTGTTTTTTCATAAGAGCATCCATTTTTTTGAGTGCTTTAACTTCTCCGGCAGGTTTGTTGAACGGTTCCGGATTTAAGGTAACCATTTTTTCCCAGCAGCCCGGAACATTGGATTTTTCGCCGCAGATACAATTTCTCCATGTTTCACCTGTCTTTTTATCGACAAGAATAGTAAGCATATTGCTTCCGGTAACAACATCATATCTGTTTTTAGTATTCATATTTGCAATTTGAAGCCACATTGTTGCAAGTATTAACACTGCAAGTCCGATTAAGATATTTTCTTTCATAAAACCCTCTTTTCTAACCTTTGTATTTACGGGTTTTATTATACATATAAAGTTTAGTATTAGCAAGTAAGATATTACACTTAAGGGTAATGAAAAGATAGGGGCAAAAATTTAAAATATTTATGTAGAAAGGAAAATATTATGGTTTTACTTTTACGTTGGATACTGTTTGCATTAGCAATAATCTTTGTGGCCTGGCTGGTGCCGGGAATTGAAGTAAGCAGCTTCCAGAGTGCAATGCTTGTGACTGTTATCATCGCGCTTATAAATATTTTTATAAGGCCGCTGATTGTTTTCATCACACTGCCGATTAATATTTTAACGCTTGGTTTATTTACGCTGATTATAAATGCTCTGTTATTTATGTTAGCGGGCTATGTGGCTCCGGGTGTTGAAGTTGACGGTTTTTTAAGCGCATTTCTCGGGTCGGTTGTTCTTTCATTCCTTGGTCTTATCATCAATATGGTTACGCTTAATAATGCAGATTAGAAAAAAGCTCCGTTATCGGAGCTTTTTTTATATGTAACAATACAGTACAGACTCGTAAAAACATGTACTGTGATGTCTTAATTTCATTTTATATTCGGGGACAAGTTTTTTTATATATTCAGCTATTGTGAATAAATCAGACGGTGAATGATAAATACATACCGCAATTTTAGGTTTATATGTTTTAATGTGTTTTTCGGCACCTTTAAGCATTTTCAATTCATAGCCTTCAATATCTGCTTTGATAAAATCAATTTTTCCGTCTATAGTTTTGTCGATAGAGCATACTTCGCACTCACTGTTTCCATCGGAATAAATTTCTTTTATAAGTGAGCCGCCGATATCTATAGTGCCTTCAGCAAGATATAATTTCTTGTCAATATCGCCGACGCCTTTGTTAATACATTCGATTTGATCGTCTTTTAAGCCCCATTCTTTTTTTAATCTTGCAGCTCTTGTGTTCAATGCCTGAAAAGCCTGTTCCACAGGTTCAAACGCATAAATCTTTTTGAAAAGATAACCGCAGTAAAAAAGATATTTTTCTATAGTATCCCCGACATAAGCTCCGCAGTCCGCAAAAATTTCGTCTGCCATTCCTGACTGGCTGAATTCAGGCAGACAAAAATACTGCACAGGCTCAAAAATATCCTTGAAACCGTCCGTACAATTTATAAGCCTTGCTAAAATTATTTGTTCGTAAATTTGCTTTGACTTTTTGTCTGAAAGATATTTGTATACATTTTTAATTCTGTCAAAGTTTTGCGAGATTACGTATTCGTTGAAAGTAAATACGGCACCTTTTTTATTGTATTTTTCAAGCAAATCTTTAACCTGTTTTTTCAAAATATCGTATAAATGTGTTCCCGCGGCAATTATATATATAAAAGGCTCTGATGCTTCTGAGATGAATTTTTCGGGAAGATAACATTTAATATTGTCGACAATAATACCGTTATTTTTTTCCTGATTATTATCGATAAATGCTTCGATTTTTTCACCCGATGACTTAAATGTTTCGTAAGCCATATTGCCGCATGATGCGGTTCCGAATATTACTATTGGCGAGTTTTTAAATTGTTCGCATTCCCGATTTAAATTTTTTATATTATCGTTTATTCTCTTTTTGATACTCATAAATCACCGTTAAATACATAATTTTTTAATAAAAATGCTACTGTAATGATAACTTAACATATAAAAGTAATTATTTCAAGCGGTTATTTATAAATTAATAAGATTATACTATTAGTTTACTAAGGATAATTATGCAGACCACAAAACAATTATTGGCAAAAAGGTTAAAACAAATTCGTAAGAGCAGAGGACTGACGCAGGAGAAACTGGCAGAACTCATCGGACGTGATACTAAACATATTTCGAAACTTGAAATTGCAGGGTCTTATCCTTCTATTGAAACTCTTGAAAGAATAGCGGCGGCTTTGAATGTCGAATTGAAAGATATTTTTAATTTTGACGGATTAAAAGATGCGGATTATATTAAAGACGAATTTAAAAATCTTTTAAAGAGTTCTGACGAAAAGCATTTACAAACTCTGTATAAAATTCATAAAAGCCTGATAAATTAATTCATTTGTGGTAAACTCACTTTGTTATGAAAGCTTTAATTTGTAAAAACGGTAAAATTGAAACGGTTGAAAAAACTGTCCCTGTTATTGAAAAGAATACTGATGCCATTATAAAAGTTACTCTTTCATCGATTTGTACAAGTGACCTGCATATAATTCACGGATTTGTGCCGCTTGCAAAAGACGGGGTTGTGCTGGGGCATGAATTTGCAGGCGAAGTCGTTGAAACGGGCGATGGCGTAAAAGATTTTAAAAAAGGCGACAGAGTTTCGGTTAATTGTGAAACCTTCTGCGGAGTTTGCGGCTTTTGCAAGAAAGGTTTTGTAAATAATTGTATAAACGGCGGCTGGGAGCTTGGATGTAAAATTGACGGATGTCAGGCGGAATATGTAAGAGTGCCTTATGCGGATAACGGTTTGACAAAGCTGCCTGACAATGTAAGTTATGAAAACGCTTTGTTTGTCGGCGATATTCTTTCAAGCGGATATTGGGGCGCAGAGCTTTGTGAAATTACAAAGGGTGATACGATTGCGGTTATCGGAGCGGGGCCTGTGGGGCTTTGTGCAATGCAGTGCGCTAAAATTCTCGGAGCAGGTAAAGTTATTGCCGTTGATATTGATAAAAACAGGCTTGAACTTGCTCAAAAACTCGGTTTTGCGGATTTTATTTCAGAGCCTGAAAATTGCGAAGAAAGCATTAAAGAGATTACTAAGTACGGTGCAGATGCCGTAATTGAGGCAGCAGGCGGGGAAAATACATTTGAGCTTGCTTATAAAATTGCGCGCCCGAATGCTGTTGTCGCACTTGTTGCAATGTATGAAAAAAATCAAATTCTTCCGCTGCCTGAAATGTACGGGAAGAATTTGATTTTTAAAACCGGCGGTGTTGACGCCGTTCACTGTAAAGAACTTGTCAAACTTATTGCCGAAGGTAAAATAACAACTGACTTTTTAATTACTCACAGATTTTCTTTTGACAATATAAAAGATGCTTACAAACTTTTTGAAGAAAAATCCGAAAACTGCTTAAAAGTTGCCGTTGAATATTAATCATGCAATGCGTGTTTTAGGAATTTGCATAATAATTTATAAGCCGCTTTTGTAGCTTTGCTTTCGCGAACAGCATTTAGCAGAAGAAAATCATGGAATGTGTTATTAATTCTTACGCAAGCCGTATCAACACCTGCTTCAATAAGTTTTCGTGCGTAAGCTTCGCCTTCATCCCTTAATACATCATTTTCATCGGTAATAATTAAAGTTTGAGGCAGACCTTTTAAGTCTTCAATTTCTGCTTTCAGCGGAGATACATAAATTTCTTTGCGTTTGTCTTTTTCAGGCACATAGCAGTCCCAGAAGTATTCCATTGCTTTTTTTGTAAGCCATGGTCCGTCTTTAAATTCTTTGTAAGATTCCGTATTCATATCCGCATCGGTGACCGGATAAATAAGTGCCTGAAAACGTAATCTCGGACCGCCTTCTTTTTTTACTTTAATTGCCGCTGCCGCAGCCATATTCCCGCCGGCGCTGTCGCCTGCAACGGCAATACGTTTTGTATCTATGTTATGGTCGCTTCCGTTTTCTGCAAAATATTTTATTGCCGCATAAATTTGGTTTAGCGCATCAGGATATTGAAATTCGGGTGAGCGCGGGTAATTAATAAATGCAACAACCGATTTTGTATGTACTGCAATTGTTCTTATTGTCATATCGAAAGCATCGGCGTCGCCCATAACCCAGCCGCCTCCATGGCAGTAAACAATTACGGGGAGTTTCTCATCGGTATGTTTTTCGGGACGGACAAGCCTTACGCTTATGTCACCGGCAATTGTACTGAAAATAGTTATATCCTCTGTGTTTGCATCAATTTCGGTATGAAATTCTTTTTGCAAATTACACAGGAATTCTCTTGCTTCTTCAGGGCTTATTTCATATAAGGGTTTGCCGTTTCTTGATTGAATGTCCTCTATAAAAGCTCCGGTTATCTTGTCTAAATGCGGTTCTGTCATAACTCTCCTCCTTTTTAATTTAATAATCATTTAAAATAAAAAGTTTGCCATTACCGCATTGAGATATTTTTTTATAAGTCTTTCGAATAGCAAATCAGGCAATAGAATTTATTCATAACCTGAGAAATTATGTGACTGCTATGAAAAGAATATTTATTTTTCTGTTTATAATGTTGGCGGGAATATCTGTTCAGGCGCAGGATTGCGGGTGTGAAGAACAGGTTTTGGCTCAAGAACACATGTTTTGTGAAAAAGGTGCTTTGAGCAATAATGTTACTGTCACCAATTTAAGAAACATAATTTGCAGAGGAAATGTTTTTAAAGTTGCTTTTGACTGCAAATTCTGGTCGGAATGCGCAAAAGCAGGGGAAAGAGTTAATTTTTCAGTCCCTCAGGCAATTTATACTCAGGAAGGAACATTGTTAATCCCCGCCTGCTCAAAAGTTGTGGGCACTGTAATTCGTATTGAAAAACAAAGAATACCGAATAAAAATGCCCGTGTGTATTTGAACTTTGAATGTCTGGTGCTGCCTGACGGCACAGCAATTGAGATGAATGCTAAACCTTTAACCAAAGATTCATCTTTGAAAGAAGGACCATGGCATACTGCGGGAAAATTGTTCGGTTATACGCTGGGACTCGGGATTGTCGGCGCAGGTGCGGGTACGGGATTTGCATTTATTCCAAACCCCGCAAAACTCGGTGTAGGATATGCTATAGGTATTCCTGTTGGTACTACGGTCGGTTTGATTACGGGATTAATTACACCCGGACTTAAATACCATGCAAAAGCAGGTGAAGAAATTCCGATTATATTGTGCGAAGATTTATGCATAAATAAGCAATGCGAATAAATTTTTTGATGTATAATAGTTGCAAACAGGGATGCAGCGGCATCGTCTAGAGGTTAGGATAGCAGATTCTCATTCTGTTGACACGGGTTCAATTCCCGTTGCCGCCATATATTATAATTTACTTTAATTAAGGAGAATTAATATATGAGTTGGATTTATTTGTTAATAGCTGCAATTTTTGAGGTGGGCTGGCCGTTTGGCTTAAAAATGGCAGCAAATAGCGGAAATAAATTTTGGTGGATATTATTTGCAATTGTTACTATGACATTAAGCGGCGTGTTTCTGTACTTTGCGCAAAAGCAAATACCTGTCGGAACTGCGTATGCTGTGTGGACAGGTATTGGAGCTTCTTGTACATTTTTTATCGGCGTTTTGTTTTTTCAAGATGCACTTAATTTAATGAGAATAGCCGGTGTATTGTTTATTGTTATGGGTGTTGCTTGTTTAAAATTAGCTCATTAGTCCAATTTTATATTTTGATTAAAAGAAATTTGCTGTCTTTTAACGAAACTACTTTGTGTTGTGCGTCTTTTTTGAACATTAAAATTTCACCTTTATCGACTTTAAACTTTTCAGCATCAAAATGCATTTCTATTTCCCCGTCTAACACATAAACAGCCGCGTCACAAATTGATGTATGAGTATCAATGATTTCATCTTTTTTTAATGCTATAACCGACAAACTGCTGTCGTTATTCTGCATTAAAACCTCACGCTTAAATTTTTCTTCGCCCAAGTCAATAATATCTTTTGCTTTTAATACATTGTAAAACATATATTTTCCTCCTTTTAAAAATATTAAACAGGAGAAAAAACATAATTCCCATACCTGCCTAGGCAGTTTTTCTGCGGATTATAAGCACTAAGGGGATTATTACAAATGCTGCCAGACCGAAGTACCTGAAAGTTTCAACATAACCCCATAAACTTGACTGCTGCAGTAATTGATTGTATATTTGAGCTTCAGCCATGTGCAATGCCGTTGCCCAATCGGTATTAGCAGCAAATGTTGAAGCTAGAGCATTTAATTTCTGCATATAAGTGTCACTTGAAAAATTTAAGTGTCCAACCATCATCATTTGATGTACCTGAGAAAATCTTGCAATCATAGTTGTGGCAACAGATGTTCCGATTGCGGCACCTGTGTTTTTCAGAAGGTTTTGAACACCTGCGGCATTTGTCTGCTGATCATTTGTTAATGTGCTGCATGATAAATTCATCATGGGAACCATTGCCATAATCATTCCGAGCCCGAAAACAAAGTTTGGCATTGCAATATCAACAAGTGCTATATTTGTATTAATCTGGCCGAACATTAAGCCGCCTATCCCCAGTATTATCAGACCTGCGACAATAAGCGGTTTTGTCCCGATTTTCGGTGTAAGAATTCCGCAAATTACAGTAGCTAAAAGACATCCTCCGCCTCGCGGCACCATAGAAAGCCCGCTTAAAAATGAAGTATAACCCATTAACTGCTGGAGCATGGAAGGTAATATTGCCGCAGATGCCATCATTACGCCCATTAATACCATTAATACGATAGTGCCGAAGAAGAAATTTCCGTCTTTCAGAATTGATAAATCAATTAAAGGCTTTTTCTTTTTTACCTGAATAGTGAAAAACGCAATCATAGCCATCATTGAAATTGCAAAGGTTTTGCAAATCCAAGCCGCGGAAAACCAGTCTGCATCGTTACCTTTATCCAGTACGATTTGCAAGGTCAAAAGCCATACGCACAAAAAGAAAAATCCTGAATAATCCATTGTTACGTTTTTCTGTTTTCTTGCATAAGGCGGATCAAATACAAGTTTTTTTATTAAATGAAACGCAATTATACCGAAAGGTACATTAATAAAATAGATAAAAGGCCATGACCATGTTTCGGTAAGCCATCCACCGAGAGCAGGCCCCATAATCGGAGCCATTACAACCCCCAGCCCGAAAACTGCCATTGCTCCCGCACGTTGTTCTTTCGGGAAAATTTCAAAAATTATAGCCTGTGAAATCGGCATTATACCGCCCCCGCCTATACCTTGAAGTATACGTGCAAGCAGTATCATCGGCATTGATGTTGACAGTCCGCATAAAACGGATGCTATTGTGAATATTGTTACACTTATAAGGAAGTAAGTTTTTCTTCCCAGAAGTTTTGAGAAGAAATCAACTGCAGGTATTACAACGCCGCTTGAAACAAGATAACTTGTGATAATCCAGGTGGATTCGTTGTGGCTTATGGAAAAACTTCCTGCCATATAAGGCAATGCAACGTTTGAAATTGTTTCATCCAACGCAAACATAAATACCGACAACATGACAGGTATCATTACTATCCAGGGATTAATCTTTTTTTCGGTCTGGTCTGTAAATGTATTATTCATACTCTCTCCGGTTATTAAGCGGTAGAAAATTCTACCCCTTTATAATCCTACAATAACAACACGGCAGATGTCAACTTTTAAATTAATCTGAACGTATTTTTATGATAATCAATAAGTCCTTCTCTTTTCATTCTTGAAAGTTCACGCGAAAGCGCGCTTCTGTCTGCTCCTATAAACTCTGCCATCTGCTCGCGTGAATAAGGAATTTTGAAAATATTACTTTTTGAATTTAACTTTGCTTTATGAAGCATGCATAAAATTCTTTCTCTCAAATTTTTTTTCGATAGTAACTCTATTCTCTCTCGTAAATCTAAATTTTTTAATGAAATTATTTTTATGATATTTGATATAAGTTTTTTGTGAAAACGGCAGCTGTTTGAACAAATTGAAAGTATTTTTTCAAAATTCAAAAATAAAATGCAACTTTCTTCAATGGCTTTAGCGCATACAGCACTTTCTTCCGCGCCGGCAAAAACCATTGCTTCCGCAAAAGTATCACCTTTTGATAAATGATTGATTATGATTTTATTTCCTGCATAATCGTCTTTTGCAAGCTGAACGCTTCCTTCAAGAATATATGCCGCCGATTTTATCTCGTCTCCGATGTCAAAAATAATTTCATCCTTCTTATAAGTTTTTTTTACAGCCTGTAAACATTTTGTAAGAAGCTCAAACTCATCATCATTAATTCCGTCAAATATATTCATAATTTTCCTTAAACATTTTGTTGCATTTGCAACGGATTATTTTAATATAACAGTTTATACTGAATTTATCAAGGTTATTTTATAGTCTTAAAGGTGATGAAATAACTTTAGTAAATTTTTATATTAAATAAACAACTAATGTTAAGGAGAAAAAAATGACAATGTTTTGTTTTCAATGTGAACAAACCGCAGGCGGCAAGGGATGCACTATGGCACAGGGTGTTTGCGGGAAAAAAGCGGATACTGCAAATTTACAGGATGAACTGACAAGCAGTCTTATAAAGCTTGCAAATTGCGGCGAAAAAAACGAACAAAATACTGAATTATTAATAAACGGACTTTTTATTACAGTTACTAATGTGAATTTCGACAATAATTCAATAAAAGAATTTATAAATAAAGTCAGATCACAAATTCATTGTGATAGTGTTTTTGACATCAAAAAAGTTTGGGAATGCGATGAAGATATAAGAAGCTTAAAATCATTAATTCTTTTCGGGGTTAAAGGAATGGCGGCTTATGCCCACCATGCGCGTATATTGGGTTATAAAGACGATGAAGTCGATAACTTTTTTTATGAAGCACTTCAGGCAATTTCAAATATGAATTCAACAGATGAGCTTCTTGCTATGGTATTAAAAACCGGAGAAATAAATTTAAAATGCATGGAGCTTCTTGACAGAGCCAATACGGAAACTTACGGCAGTCCGGAACCTGCAAAGATTACAACAAATATTGAAAAGGGACCGTTTATAATTGTTACGGGACATGATTTGCATGATCTTGCGCTTTTGCTTGAACAAACGAAAGATAAAGGTATAAATATTTATACTCACGGTGAAATGCTTCCTTGTCATGCGTATCCGGAATTAAAAAAATATTCGCATCTTAAAGGAAATTTCGGTACGGCATGGCAAAATCAGCAGAAAGAATTTGATAATGTTCCCGCTCCGATACTTTTTACCACAAACTGTATAATGCCCGTTAAAGAAAGCTACAAAGACAGAGTATTTACGACTTCTGTAGTTGCATACCCTGAATGCAGGCATATAGGAGATGATAAAGACTTTACTCCGCTAATCGAAAAAGCTCTGGAACTTGGCGGATATCCCGAAGATAAAAAAATGACAGGGATAAACGGCGGTGATGTTCTTACAGTAGGTTTCGGGCATAATACGGTTTTGTCTGCTGCTGATAAGGTTATAGAAGCAGTTAAATCAGGAGCTTTAAAGCATATATTTTTAGTGGGCGGCTGTGACGTCGCAAGACCGGTAAGAAATTATTATACCGAATTTGTAAAACAAACACCTTCAAATACTTTAGTATTAACACTCGCTTGCGGCAAATACAGATTTAATGATCTTAACCTCGGAGATATCGAAGGTATTCCGCGTCTTCTTGATATGGGACAATGCAACGATGCATACAGTGCGATTAAAGTTGCGGTTGAATTGTCAAAAGCATTTAATTGTTCCGTAAATGAACTTCCCCTCTCGCTTGTGCTTTCATGGTACGAACAAAAAGCGGTATGTATTCTTTTGACATTACTATATCTCGGTATTGAAAATATACGTCTTGGTCCGAGCCTTCCTGCATTTGTTTCCGACAATGTTTTGAATATTCTTGTCGATAAATTTAAAATAAAACCGATTACAACTGCGGAACAAGATTTGCAAGAAATTTTGGAATAATGCACTAAAGTGCAATTTGAATGTTAAACATAAATCCCCAGCCTGTTCTGCCGCCGGTCCTGATAACCGTTTCGGCAAAACAGGTTATTCTTTCGGTTATTCGTTTTCTCACGCCTGCACCGAATTGCGCCCAGGCATTAAGTGTAAGTTTGTCAAGATGGTTTCCGTCAGCGGTAAGTTTTACGTCGCTCATAAGAGGAATTACACATCCGCCGAAAATGTATGGCTCATATCCTTCTTCATTTCTGTAAGTCAGCCTTAAAGACGGTGCGATGGTTAATCCGTTAACCTGCGATTGGCTTATATCAACGCTTTGGAAATTCACCAGATTTGTGGGATTTAAAAATGTATATGCGGTTGTGAAGTTCGGTTGCAATATAAATCTGCTGCGGATTTTCCAGTTATAAGCAAGTTTTAATGCTGTACCGGCAGTTATTATTGCATAATCGTCTTTTCCGTAACCGTATTTTGATTCCACTCCGAGACCGCCTCCGTTAATCGTCCAGCCCGCGTAAAAGTCATCTTTATACGCGCTCAGAAGAAAACCGCCGTAACCTCCGTTTTGGTACATTTCCGAATCTATATATTGCTGGCATGAACCTATGTATGATGCGTAAACTGTTGGAAATATTTTCCAATCATATTTTTTTGTTTCAATCATAGGAAAATCGAATCCGAGCATTGCTCCGTAAGATTGGTTGTTTACTGAAGCATATGCATTTGACAGATGAAAAGATTCAATATTTACATAAGGTCTCATCCAGAATGCAGTGCCGTCTTCATAATACTGGTCGATATACATTCCGCCGGGTCCTGCAAAAGCGTAAGAGTTTAATTTTCTTGATGCGAGTTTTTGTTCTCTTAAATTTGTATATATTTCATCAGTCCTGTTTAACGAATAGTCATAGCTGAGCATCTGGTTCATAAAAGCTGCTGCCGTAGCTGCCTGATATCTCTGGATATTAGGATTAAATCCGCCCAATTCTATTAGTGTAAGTTTTGGTGTGAGTGCCCACTTATATGTTTTCAGGGCACCGTAAACAATGGAATTTTTCAGTTCGGGCGACAGTACTAAATCAGTACCGTATTTATCATGGTCAAAGATATCAAAAATAGTTACAGATTGTATAGGATCGCTTAAAACTGTTATATCTCTGATTACAAGCTGCGTTATATTTGCCGGATCTCCTGTCATATCAATGTAATCACAGGTTAGTGCCGCAGGGTCAACGTCAATGGATAAAGAGTTTCCTCCGCCGGATAAGTCCAAATTCATTTGACTGTCGGTTATAAATCCGTTCATTAAATTAAAATGTGTATTTGCTGCACTTATTTTCCCGTTAGGCAAACCGGACTGCTCATTGTAAAATTCAAGACTGATGTTATCGGTCGTAACATCACTTTTTAAATTCTCATTAGCAGAACCTAAATAAACTTTGTCATTATATGATGAAGTCCCTTTAATATTGAGTTTGGTACCTTCAACACCTGAAATATTATCAGCGAGAATAATTTTTGCTCCGTTTGAAACATTAAGGTTCATTGTACCTATGCTGATCGGATCGTCATTATAATAAATATCAAGATGAAAAGCGTTGCTTCCCGTAGAATCTTTGTTACCTGAAAAAATGACAGGAGCATCGGGATTATTTGCGTTAATATTAACTGTGCCCTGGGCAAATATTGCGCCGCCCAAATCTTCCGCAGTGTTGTTAATAAAACTTGCAGAACCTGTAATATTTGTCACTGACCTTGTTGTTGCGGTTATTGCTCCTCCGCGTCCGGATGATGTATTATTTTCAAAAATATTTGAATTATTTAAGTCAATTGTACTCATATAATTTATTATCGCACCGCCGCCCCATATGGATTCTGCCGAGTTGTTTGTAAATTTGCAATTTGAAATTACTCCGTTTCCTGCCATTATGGAAATTGCCCCGCCGTATTCTTTTGCCGAATTATTATCAAATGTGCTGCCGCTTATTGTTATATCTCCTCCGCCTCCTATTGCTCCTCCGTATGAATTAGTACTTGAATTGTTGCTGAATGTGGAATTCGTTACGGTCAAAGTTCCTGAATTATCTATACCTCCGCCTTCATTTAACGCGCTGTTCCCGTCAAAAAGCGTGTTATCTACCGTTAACTTCCCAAGATTGTTGATTGCTCCTGCAGCACCTTTCTCTACGCTGTTGTTTATAAATGATGAACCGTTTTGAATAATTAAATTCCCGTTATTGCTGTTATAAATAGCCCCGCCTATTGAATTACCCGTAACTTTGTTTTCTTCGAAATTCGTATTATCAATTGTAACTGTTCCTCCGTTTATGTACATTGCTCCGCCGTACGCGTCGGTTGAATTGTTACTCAGTAAAGAATCTTTAATATCTAACGTACCGTCATTTACATATATTGCTCCTCCGAAACGGCTTGCGGTATTATCTGATATCTTTGTATCAGTAATAACTGTATCGCCGTTGTTTTGATAAAAAGCTCCTCCGTTAAATCCGTAATTTTCTGATATTAGTGAATCGGAAATTCTTAAAGTCCCGTTTCCTGTGTTGTTTATTGCTCCTGCTGTCAGCCCGCTTGAATTTTTTGTAAAAGCTGAATTGGTAATGTATAAATCCCCGCCGTTATTTGTTATTGCACTTATGTCATTTTTAATAGTTGAACTTCCTGTAAAATTCGTATTATTGATTGTTAAGTTTTGGTTTTTAACTGCTATTCCGCTTCCGTCAATATCTGTTAAAATATGCAAATTCGATATTTCTGAACTTTTGTCCGCTCCTTCATATGTGAATGTATGCCCGTTTAAAGTAAAATTATAATAATCTTCGCTGTTACTTCCTTTTAATTCCAAGCTGATTGCTTCGCTTATAGAAGAATCTAACGAGATATCTCCGTTTATATTAATTGTATGCTGCTGTTCAGGCTGTGAATTCGCTTTTGATAAAGCAGCTTCAAAGCTTGAAGTATTGTCAGCATCAAAATCTTCCGCTGATACATTTAAGTTTGAATAAAATATTATTATGAAACAGCTGCATAATATTTGGAAAAATTTATTAAAAGTCATATATTATCCCCATATAAAATTTTTTATGTGATAATAATATTGCTTGAAATAAACTATTTATATTGTCTTACTGTTTTTATTTATTTTGATATAAAGAATATACTGCTTACTAATTTAAAATATTGAATTTGCATATATTTACCATAGAGTTGGCGAGTATGATAATTAGGGATGTAAATAAACACTCAGTCTATAAATTATATGTAAATTTATATTAATAGTCTAGCAAATTTGTTTTTTTACATATTTTTTATTGCTGAGTAGTTTAAGGAGATATTAGATGAGAATACTGCCTATTAATATTGCTTCTGCAAAGTCGGCTAAAAATAATACAAATAATAATAACAATAATAATTTTAATGTAAATAATTATATGCAAAAAGATATAATATCTTTTAGTGGAAAAAATGTTGCGAAATCATTACTGGATACTCATTTAGACCTTTTAAAAAGAATGAAAGAAATGATTACCTTAAAAGATTCAGCCAAATCTCAAGTTGTAGAGAATACAAACAGATTATTAGAAAATGTTAATTTTAAAATTAAACCGTTATTGAATGATGACGATTTTTTATGGAGTATTACACCTGAACGAGAAAAAAATAAATTTTCTAATTTAATAGTATCTTTTTCTATGCAAGAAGGTATAAATGAAGAAAATAATGCAAAAGTTCTGTCCTTAGTTACTTCTCTAATGCAAAAAAGAATTTTGGAAGGAGATTCTGAAACATTATTAAAAGAATTTGAAGATGCGGGACAGAAAATTAGCAAACCGGAACAACAAAAAAAATTACAGCAATTAAAGGAATATATTTTAAAAAAATCAGAAATTATTGCCAGCAAAAAAGAAAAAATTAATACAATAGAAATGGAAGCATTCAAAAGTAAAGAGAGAGAGCATTTAAAAAATGCCATAAATGAAAATTACAGAACTGCAAACGTTAACAATAAAACTTTTAACCGAGAATTAGCAAAAAGAGCCATTCAAAAGATTCCATATTTAAAAGAAATTTATTCAAATTCATATAAAAAGAACTATAATAGAATTAAAAATTTTTATAAAAAAGGAGAAGCAACACAAATTGCATCCGCTTATGCTAACGAAGATGTTATTAAGCATTTGAGTGGCGGACATTTATATGGCTTACCTTTTTAAAATAATTATTTATAAATAATAGCAAGTATAATTTTTTACAATTTCCACCTTAAAAAAATTTACCGACCTTTTTTGAAAATGGACTTATCGAAAAAATCAATCTGCCCGTTATAAATCAAACTGGACTTTAAATACAAGAGAGTTCGTTAAATTAAAAAAGCGAGCTAAAACCCGCTTTTATTATATATTTACCCGAGATGCGATTCGAACGCATGACCTACCGCTTAGAAGGCGGTTGCTCTATCCAGCTGAGCTACTCGGGCTTGGATCCAGAGGGCTTAGACAAGTGTTTGGTTTCGTGGGGTACCTGTATAATCCCTCATAAAATTTATCTTAACACAAAAATTTTTGATTGCAAGATGTCTAATTATTTTTGTTTAATATATAATTTATAGTAGATAACTTAATTAGAAGGATAAAGATTATGCTAACCGGAAATGAAATAAGAAAATTATACTTAGACTATTTTAAAAATAAACATCAGCATACGGTTGTTGAAAGTTCAAGCCTGGTGCCAGATAACCCGACAGTGTTATTGACAACTGCGGGTATGTTACAGTTTTTACCTATATTTTTGGGAATTGTAAAATCTCCGTATGATCCTGCAAGAGCAACTTCCTGCCAAAAATGCGCCAGAGCGGGCGGTAAAGACAGCGATATTGAAAATGTAGGAAGAACTCCAAGACACCATACTTTTTTTGAAATGCTGGGAAATTTCTCATTCGGGGATTACTATAAAAAAGAGATTATTCCCTGGGCATGGGAATTTGTTACTGAAGTTTTAAAGCTTGATAAAGACAGATTATGGATTACGATTTTTGAAACAGATGACGAAGCTTTCGAAATTTGGAGAAGTGTAGGTGTTCCTGCCGAACGTATTAAGCGCAAAGGCAAAAAAGATAATTTCTGGGGGCCTCCCGGAGCATCAGGTTCTTGCGGTCCTTGTTCGGAAATTCATTATGATTTGGGTGAACAGTATAAATGTGATAACCCGAATTGCGGAATTGATACTTGTGAATGCGACAGATGGGTTGAAATTTGGAACCTCGTTTTCACTGAACTTTATCAGGATGAAGAAGGAAACCAGTCTCCTCTTGAAAGTAAAAACGTTGATACGGGTATGGGACTTGAACGTATTACAATGGTTTGTCAGGGTGTTGCGTCCACTTTTGAAACTGACCTTTTAAGACCGATTATGGATAAGGTATCAGAGATGAGCGGCGTGCCTTACAAAAAGTCTGAAAAAACAGATATTTCGTTGAGAATTATCACAGACCATGCAAGATGTGTTACGTTTCTGATTTCTGACGGCGTAATTCCGGGTAACGAAGGAAGAAGTTATGTTTTAAGAATGATTTTAAGACGTGCTTTGCGCCACGGTAAAATTTTAGGAATGGATTTGCCGTTCTTGTATAAGCTTGTTGACGTTGTTGTGGAAAATTACGGTGATGCATATCCGGATTTGGTTAAAAACAAAGCAAAAATTATTGATACAATTAAAAAAGAAGAAGAACGTTTTGCAAAAACTCTTGACAGAGGATACAAAATGTTAGATGAATTTATCTCCGCAAAGAAAGATATTGACGGAGAAAGCGCTTTTAAATTGTATGACACATACGGCTTTCCGTTTGAATTGACGAAAGAAATAGCCGAAGAAAACAGATTAAAAGTTGATGAAGCAGGCTACAAATCTGCAATGCAGGAGCAAAAAGATCGTGCAAAAGCAGCAGCTGCCAAAATAAGCGTAACAGGTGATATCAAATACGCAAAAGTTGAAGATGAAGTCGGCTCAACTGAATTTGTCGGTTACAGCGAAAACGAATGCGGTGCAAAAATTCTTGCAGCAATCGAAGGAGACGGTTATATTGATATCGTTCTTGATAAAACTCCTTTCTATGCTGAATGCGGCGGTCAGGTCGGCGACAGCGGCTATATTGAAAATGAAAATTTGAAAGCGGAAGTTTTAACAACTTTTAAAGTTAATAAACTTTTTGTACATCGTTCAAAATTGCTTAACGGCGAGATTATAATCGGCGAAAACGTAAGAGCGGTAATAGACCTTGCAAGACGTGAAGAAATAAGGCTTCACCATTCATCAGCCCACCTTCTTCAAGCTGCTTTGACAAAAGTTCTCGGTAATGAAGTTAAGCAGGCCGGTTCTCAGGTTGAAGAAAACAGAATGCGTTTTGACTTCACATTCTCACGTGCAATGACAACTGATGAAATCTTTAAAGTTGAAGATCTGGTAAATGAATGGATTTCGCAGGGGCTTGACGTTACAACTCAGGAAATGGATATTGAACAGGCAAAGCTTACAGGGGCTGTTGCACTGTTCGGTGAGAAATACGAAGATGTTGTAAGAGTTGTTTCTATTGGTACACCTGAAACTTGTATTTCAAAAGAGTTCTGTGCGGGAACTCATGCAAGAAACACACGTGATTTGAGAATGTTTAAAATCATTTCCGAAGGTGCCATTGCTGCCGGTACAAGACGTATTGAGGTTGTAGTTTCCAAATCCGCTTTTGAATATATGAATGCAAAAGTTAAAGAAATGGATAAGCTTTCTCAAATGTTTAAAGTGCATTCCGAAGAAGTTATTGAACGTGTAGAGAAACTTCAGGAAGAGAATAAAGAACTTCAAAAGGAATTAACTCAGGCAAAAGAAGAAAATGCAAGAGCTAAATTTGCCACCTTCCTTTCAAAAGCAGAAGACATTGACGGCGGAAAATTGTTTGTTTCAAAAGTTGAAAATTTTGACGGCAATGCAATTAAGGCAGGTATTGAGTTTATGTCGCAGAAACTCGGCGAAAGCATAATTGTTCTTGCATCTGAAAGAACCGTAGCTGTGAAGGTATCTGACAGTTTTGTGAAAAAGGGTGTTAATGCCGGAAAAATTGTCGGAGAAATTGCGCGTGCAACAGGTGCAAACGGCGGCGGACGTCCGAATTTTGCACAGGGCGGTGTAAAAGACGCTTCAAAACTTGATGAAATTCTTGTAAAAGTCCGGGATGATATTAAGTCTGTAAGAGTATAAAAAAAGGGATAAAATCCCTTTTTTTATACATAATTAAATAAGGAGAAATTTATGACCGTTTTAAAAATAGAACGACTGCCGCATAACAAATTCCTTCCCGAGTATAAAACGGAAGGTGCTGCAGGCATGGATTTATGTGCAGCAATTGTTGAGCCTATTACTTTAAAACCTCTCGAAAGAGCTCTGGTGCCTACGGGGTTGAAAATTGAACTCGAACACGGATATGAAGCACAGGTCAGACCGCGTTCCGGATTATCAATTAAGCACGGTATTACTTTGATAAACTGTGTCGGTACAATTGATGAAGATTACAGAGGCGAAGTTTGTGTCCCTGTTGTAAATCTTTCTAATGAAACTTACACAATTCAGCCTGATGAAAGAATTGCACAGATGATTATCGCGCGTGTTGAGCAGGCGAAAATTAAAGTTGAAGTTGAATTAACCGAAACCGCGCGTGGAGCGGGCGGGTTTGGCTCTACAGGAAAATAAGCTTGTATTGGCAAAGTCATATTAATAAATGATTTCAAATAATAAATTATAGAATATTATGCATCTGTACTTTAAAAAGAAAGGAATTTATATGGCAAATGAAGTAACAGGCATGTCAGGTAACAAGTCTTATACTGCAACTCTGCTTTTGGCATTTTTTTTAGGGGGTTTTGGCATACATAGATTTTATACCGGTTATATCGGCATTGGTATTTTGCAGCTTTTAACCGGAGGCGGTTTTGGTATATGGCTGCTTATTGATTTGTTTTCAATTGCATTAAACAAATTTGTTGATGCAAACGGGAATTTTCTTGCAGATTACAATAAAGTATTAGCAAATATACTTTTAGTGTTGCTGATAATATCAGTTGTGCTGTGTATCATTGGAATTCTTTCAGCCCTTATATTTCCATTTTTATTAATTTAGTTTTAGATAAAAAAAAGAACCTTTTTAACTAAAGGTTCTTTTTTTATATCGAGGAAAAGGAGGAATATTAAAAATTTATTTTTTGCCTTTAAAAACCGAAATGTCAGATAAGTCTTTCAGGGCAAAGTTTGTATTAACATCAAAAATTGCATTAGGGTTTTGATTGTCTTTGTTATTAAGTTTTGACCAGTAGTCGGGGTCTAATTGCGGACGCCCTTTCGGTATATCACTGTTAAATTCAACCATATATAATTTCCCTTTGATATTTTTTTTAACGTCAAACATGAAAAAAACTTTAGTCTTTTAATATGTTTTGTTAAAAATTTGTTACACTCGTTTAATTGTTAAAAGCATTTCATTAGGTACAAAGTAATCTTTTACGCCGTAATTTGCGTTTACAAACAAAAATTCCAGAGTGTCCCCTTTATCGATGCCAAGGTCGTCGAACGGAATACTTATATCTACGACTTTGTCATAAACTGCTGTTATATTTTTGGAAGAAGTAATTACCCATAAATTATTCGGAATAGCTTTTACAAGTCTTACGAGATTAATTTCGCCGTCGTATATTGAAACCTGCATTTCGTTGTGAAATTTTTCTTTAGATATGGGAAGAATACTCTCTGTTTTTTGAATAATTCTTATAGGCGAAAGCGATTGTCTTTTATTTTGATTTCTCGTGTAAATATACATTTGATTAACGCGTTTTGCGTTGGCTGCGGTTTGTTTGTTGTATTCATTTATATAAAATCTCAGATATAAATTATCTTTGTCGTAACCGAAACAGATTTTGTCATAAAATTTGTCCTCGTCAAGAACGGGGCCGTCGGGAATTTTAATACAGCCTGCGTTCAGCCAGCTTTCATCATCATTTTCTTTACCGTCAAGGATTGGTGTGAACTCGCCTTTGGGATATCTTGAAGGCTTGGAAATTGCTGATAAAAGCGGTGTATCAAGATATTGAGGAACTTCTAATCCGAGATACAGATATATATTTTTCAGATGTTCCCTGAAAATATAGTCGAATATATTATCACGCCCCGAATCATTAGGCTCGCCGTACCACCAGAACCAGTCACTTCCTTCGCAGATAAAAAGTTCACGACGTGCCGCATCAATATTCGGATGAAGCGGATTTTGTTTTACAAATGCGCAAAAATCGTCGCGAACCTGTTTTAAATATGTCCAGGCAAGGTTTTTGAGCGGTTCATCAATCCATAATTTAAAGTTTCTGTTAATCCATGAACCCGGACTTAATTTATTAAGCGGTTTTTGAACATCTTTTTCAAGATAATCACTTATCAAAACGGTTTCTAAAGTCGGGTCGTTTTCAATCAAAGAATAAATTGTCTGCAAAAATGTTGAGCCGTCTTCCGTATAGTTTTCCCAACAGTTTTCACCGTCCATGGCAATAGTTAATAAATGGTGTTCATCGGGTGATGAAAGCAGTTTGCTCTGTGCAACTTTAATTCTGTCATACAAATCATTTGCGGCAGCTTCTGCAGAATGGTTCGGATATTCAAATCCGATTAAATTAGGTATTACCGAATCTCTGAAAATTATATTTACATCTTTGTAATCATAAGACTTTAATAAGTGATAAGGATCTTCCAAATACCCCCTGAAATCCCTCACAAACTCAAACTTAATTGAATTTGACAAAATACCCTCATCGGATATAGTCCATTTAACCCCGAGTTCTTTAAGCATTTCCATAACTTTAGAATTAACGCAGTGCTCGGACGGCCAAATCCCTTTCGGACGTTTGCCGAATAATTGTTCCATACGGTCAAGTGCCATTTGTGTTTGAACTTTTGCATCGAGTTCCATTTTTAAGTTTGACGGCAAATCGCTTTCAGGAGATTTTTTTATGCTTTTTATATCCAGTAAAATCGGTAAAATCGGGTGATAGTAAGGACTTGTAGTAATCTCTATTTTACCTTTTTCAATAAACTTTCTGTAAGTCGGTATAATTTTTCTTATAATATCTCTTTGAATGTCAATAATTTTAATTCTGTCATCAAGTGTATAATTTTTACCTTTTTTGATAAGCTTTTTCAATTCGGGATATTTATTTTTATAAATCGGATCAAACCACGCCAAATTAAACAATGCCATTAAATCAGAGTATTCCTGCAGCGAAAACAGGCTTATGTCATTTTCTCCGTTCAGCTGATATTTTTGATAGAGCCTGTTATATTCTTCATTAGGCAAAATCATTGAATGAAAATTTGCATCAAAAAAGTTATTTATTATAAATTCTTTATCATCATCGGTTAAACTTTCAACGTCTGTAACGGTAAGCCTTGAATGAATGTCATGCATTTCGTTCTCGCCGTAATCAATTAATGCATCTAAAAGTACGGGAACAATGTTAAAATTTAACCTGATATTTTTGAATTTGTCGAGGATAAGAACCATATCAAGATAATCTTTAACAGCATGCAGTCTTACCCATGGCATCAAATAGTCACCTTCCGGCGATAATTGATAAACAGGCTGATGCATGTGCCAGTAGAATGCTATAGACAACTTTTTTGTTTGGCTCATCATAAAACTTCACCGTAAACTATTCTTGAAAATATTATAGCATTCAAAAGCAAAAAAAGAAATATCTTTATATATTATGCATATTATCAAAAATTTCTTTTCTCTGAACCCATATTTCCATTCCGAGTTCTTCGCCTGTTTTAGTTAAAGCTTCTTTAATTTCCTTGAATGAAAATTTTGATTTTTCGATATTTCCGAGCATAAACATTACAAAATGCCCCTGCATTAAAGTTTGTTTAATGTCCTCAATATTAACTTCATATTCCGCAAGCACTGCCGATACTTTAGCAACAATACCTACTTTATCAACGCCTGAAACAGTTATGATAATTTGTTGATCTGACATAATACCTCATCATCTTCTTCATTTTCAACAACAGCCGGAGCGGGGTTTAACCAGTCGCGGTTAATCCATTTGCCTAATTGATGAACTCTGCAGTATTCCGCAAGGTCTTTTTTAACTTCGGGAGCAAGTATGTACATTGCAATAATATTAGGCAAAGACATTGCAATCATCATCGCATCCGTAATATTGATTACCGAAGTTACATTCAAAACAGAACCGATTACGATAAATGCGCAATAGATAAACTGGAATGTAAGAGTTCTTTTCTTTCCTTCTCCGAAAAGGAAGTTCCAAGATTTTTGCCCGTAATAAGCCCAGCTTATGATTGTTGATAAAGCATACAAAAGAACAATACCTGCAAGAAGTGTCGGGAAGAAAGGCATAACTGATGAAATTGCATCAGATGTCATTTCAATACCTGAAGTATGACCCGCATGAGTTTTGTAAACACCTGTAATTACAATTGCAAAAGCTGTTAAAGTACACATAAATCCTGTTAAAAACGGATCTAATAGTGCTACGAAACCTTGAGATAAAGGTTCATCAGTTTTTACTGTTGCATAAACAATGGGAGCAGAGCCTGTTCCTGCTTCGTTTGACTGAACGGAGCGTCTTAACCCCATAATCATAGCAACAAACATACCACCGTAAATTGATTCGGGTTTGAAAGCTTCTTTAACAATAACCCATGCCGCATGCGGAATTAATTTAAAGTTACATACAATAACTGCCATAGCCGCAAACAAATATATGAAAATTTTCAGCGGAACAATTTTTTCAGTAACTTTAACGATATTTTTAATACCGCCGATAACGATTAATCCTACAACGATTGCCATTCCAAGACCGATTACCCAGTGGAAATTATGTAAAAATCCGTTTTCACCGCCGCAAACATTTACAAACTGATTTGCAGCCTGATTAATCTGTATCATATTACCGCCCGTGATACCGCCGCAAATACAAAGTATTGCAAACATTACGGACAAAGGCTGTCCCAGCCATCTTAATTTTTTTCTTGTAAGCCCGTGTGCCATATAATGCATCGGTCCGCCGGAAATAGAGCCGTCAAGGTTAAATCTTCTGTATTTAACAGCCAGAGCAGCTTCCACAAACTTTAACGACATACCGAGAAGCGCACCTACGATAATCCAAAATGCAGCTCCCGGGCCGCCCATAGAAATTGCAATAGCAACGCCTGCAATACTGCCTAAACCTATAGTTCCGGATAAAGCTGTCATTAAAGCCTGAAAAGGAGAAGTTTCTCCCGAACCGTCATCTGATTTTTTAGGTTTAAAAACAAGGTCAATTGCATGTTTAAATCCCCAAACCGCAATTCCTCTGAGGTAAAATGTGAAAAATATTCCCGCAAATAAAATCCAGAATATAATAATCGGTACATCCGCACCAAAAACATGAACAGGATGGAAAATTATTTTCGCAATGGCATCTGATACCGGCGCGACGTTTTTATCCATAAATGCATCAATGTTAAAAGCATTTGCCTGCTGGATGTTAAATAAAAGTGTCAAAAGTACAATTAAAATTCTGTTCATTAAATTATTTCCTTTCGGGGTATTCGCAAAAAATTTCGGCTCTCTGTGTTTATCACTAACCCCAGAATTATACTACCAGAAACATGCTTGCATGATGTCAAATCTTTACAAAATCTTAAAAATTTGTTGCAAATATTCATCAGCGCACCTGTCTGAGGAGTACTCTCCGATTGTTTGTAAACTATTGTAGCGCAATGTTTTCAGTCTGTCATCATCCATGTTTTTTATATTAAGGAGTATTTTTCTTATTTCATTTGAAATCGGAAGGGTAAGAAAACCGTTTTGGCCGTCTTTAATAATTCCCGTAATCCCGTCATCTTTTGTGCAGACAGTTATACAGCCCTGTGACATTGCCTCTAAATATACCATGCCAAAGGTTTCACCTATACTCGGAAGTATAAAAACATCACTTTCGCGCATTTTTGCAAGAACTTCTTCATGTGAAAGATAACCCGTAAATTTTACACTTTTATCGATTTTTTCCAAATTTTTTCTTTCTTTACCGTCTCCGATTACTGTCAGCTCAAAACCTTCAAGCCCTTTACAGGCTTCGATAACTTTATCAATATTTTTCCTTTTTTTGAAGTTTGCACAGGTTAAAACCTTGATTTTACCGCGGTTCAGAGGCCGAAAATCAGAACGGATTATTTTTTTATTAATTCCCGAAGGGGCGGAAAACGTTTTATCGGAAAATTCGGGAAACATTTTATCGAGCTTATCTTTAATCACATAAGATCGGCAGGCAATTGCTTTTGCATTATCAAGAACAGCTTTCAGCCTTTTTCTAAAATGAAATTTATATAACGGATTTGTCAAAACTTCCAAATCCGAATTGTGCACACCTGCAACGAAAGGAAGCCCGAGTTTATCCGCAAACAAAATTCCCGAAGGCATATGAGCAATTACTAAATCATATTTTTTCAGCGGGGGCATCTTATTTTTTATGTTGAACCAAAAAGGTGTCCAATAATTTATATTTAAAACTTTTCCATATTGTCCTGTTTTATAAAAAGGTTTTCCACGTAAAAAAGAATTCAAAATAAAATTAGGTTTTATAACATCAACGTTATGCCCTGAATTTTCCCACTCTTTCACAAAATTCAAAAGAGTTCTCGGTGTTGTTTTTTCACAGTCTTTTACAGGATATAAGTCTGTTATAAAAAGAATATTCATAGAAAGAATTATAACATAAGGTGATTGTGGTTTTATACATTATGTGGTTTAATTATTTTGCGAGGTAATTTTATGAGTTTTGAACACGATTATAAATTTTATTTAGATAAAGGAATAACAGAAACAAACGAAGGAAAGTTTGATGAGGCAATGCATTCTCTGAACAGGGCTATTGCATTAAATCCTGACAATGCGATGCCTTATTTTTCACTGGCAATAGTTTTTCATAACCTTAAAGAGCTTGAACCTGCTTATGAAAATTACACAAAGGCGATTGAACTAAACCATAAAATGACAGATGCATATTTTAACCGTGCACAGGTAATTCTTGCCGATGATGCTCCGGACACTGCAAAATTAAAATCAGCTATAAAAGATTTTGATAAAGCAATCGAGCTTGATCCGAAATTTGTTGATGCTCTTTATTATAAGGCAGTTATTCAAAAGAAGCTTGAAGATTATAAAGGGGCTGTCGCAACGCTTGATAAAGTTCTGGCAATTGATCCTCAGGCAGTTTATTCTAAAGCTTTGAAAAAGTTGATTTTACAGAAATATTTAAAATAAATTTTCTTTTAATTTGCTGATTTTTTCGTATGAATATTCGATTTTTTCTTGAAGTTCTTTGTCGTTCAAAGCTTTTTGTGCAATAGTTTCTATTATTTCAATTGTTTCTGGTGTGGAATTTCTGTAAATAAACATATTCAAGCCTGCACGAATACCGATTTCACAGGCATTAATTTTACGAACTAAACTTTTGCAATGGTTTGCTAAGTTTTGACAGAGATTGTGTTGCAGGGCTACGTGCGTAGCACCCGCCATTATCATATCGTCTGAGATAATTACTCCGTTAAAACCTAATTTATTTCTTAAATAAGAGATTGCGTTTTTGCTTAAAGATGTCGGAATAACATCTCGTTCGAAACATGTGCAGTGAAGATGTGCTGCCATAACCATTTCAATTGTTTTTGCACAAGCCGCAAACGGTTTTATATGCGTGCTCTCCATTTCTTCAATCGGCAAATCTATTTCGGGAAGTGTCAAATGACTGTCGGTATTTGCATCTCCGTGCCCGGGGAAATGTTTTACGCATGGAATAATCCCGTTTTCGCGATAAGTTTGTGAAACAATTTTTTCGCCCTTAATAACATCATCAACATTATCGGAAAATGCACGTTCGCCGATTATCGGATTATTCGGATTAGTGTTTACGTCAATGCAGGGAGCAAAATTCAGGTTAAGTCCGTAACTTTTTAATTCTTCCGCAATCTCCCGGGTTTGCGTCTGTAAAAAATCCTCCCCTTTTGCATAAGCAAATTTTGCGGATAAATATTTTTTGCCGTTATGAATGTTTTCCGTACGTTCTACTCTTCCGCCTTCCTGATCAATTGAGAGAAAAGGCGTAATTATAGCTTTTGATTTGATATCCGAAATCAGACTTTTAAAATGGTCTTTAGATTGAATGTCTTTTGTAAAAAAAATCATTCCGCCAAGACCGTTTTCAAGAGCTTGTATGTACCCGTCACCTTCTGTGCCGAGTATAAACATTTGATATAATTTTGTTTTTAAATCCATTTACAGCACCTTTTGGGCAAGCGGGAACAGTTCGTATAATTTCCCGTTATCAATAACTTTTTCAATACCTTCGAGAATTTCCGCCAAATCTTTTTCGGACGGTGTTTTTAAGCTTTGAGGGAGCTTAATGTCATTTGTTGTTTTTGTTTCAACAAAACCTTTATTTGCTTTCAAAAATTCTCTGTATGCCGCAAGAATATTCAAGCTTTCCGTATCAATCGAAAAATTCTGCCCCGTATAATATTTCACGTCTTTTTTTAATTGCTCAAGGTATTCTTCAATAAATTCAACTTCGCTTAACGTATCTTTTTCCGAATATTCACCGCCGTAGCAAAGATTATTTAAAAGAGGTTTGTTATCAAGATTTTTGATATAGACAGCCCATAGAATGCAGCCCAGATAAAAACCTAAATAATTTTTCAATAATGATTGAATTTTAGGATAAAATATTTTAAATTGCAGTTTTTTCTGGTTAAAATTTTTAAAACTGTTAAGTGTATTGTACACGTATTCAATATTAGGTTCAAAAGCTGATATGTGCTGTATAAATCCCGGATCAAACTGAGCCCCGTCTTTTGTATCTATCATTTATTCTCCTTTTTAAATCATTTCAAATTTAACTTTTTTCTTATTATTTTTCAAAACTTTTTCCTGAAATTCTTTGTCATACTGGAGTCTGTAACCGTTGGTAAAAGCTTTTACAACCGCGTTTGAAAAAGTTCTTTTCGCGCTCCAGTATGAAGTGTGTGCAAAAAGAACCGAACGTTTTGACCACACACTTGAATTATCGTATACAAATCCCTTCGGATCTTTAATCTCAATATTTGCAAGTTTTTCCATTTCATCTATTGTAAGATTTTTAGTGCTTGGAAACCCGAGCGGGTCTTCGCGGTAATTTACCGTAATAAAAAATAAACCGTTTTCGATAATATATTTAAGCATTAACTTATTATAATAAGTCAGTTCATAATCAGGGTCTGCAAGGTCTGAATAAAAAAGCACCAGAGGGCTTGCAAAATTCACTACACCCTGTAAAGAACCTGCAGGAGCACAGGCTGTTTTTGTTGCTTCCCGTAATTTCAAATAATTTTCTTCAAGTGAATTATCATCAATCTTTTTCAATATAAGGTGCCCGCTTTGTGAGACTGTGCCTATTTCAGCTTTTGAAAGTGCTGAGATACAGGTATTTTCAAGTGGGTGCTCCGATGCGAATTTCCTGACACTTTCACTTACGTCAATTTCGTTAAACAGTTCTTCAGGATTGAGATAAGGCAGATTATTAAACATATATTCGTAAGTAACGAAACTTCCTGCCGAATATCCGTATAATACTGTTTTGTTGCCTTTTTGAGCTTCTTTAATAACCGTATCGTTTAACTCATCCAAAATCGGGAGCATATTATGCTGTTTCTGAACCCAGATAGCATCATGAAGATATGATGCAAGCATTGAACGTACTTTATAAGCAATTGTCGGGCTGAAAGCTTTTGTCAAATCAAGCTGGCCCTGCACGAATTCCAAATCTTTTTGGCTTTTGTCACCCCAGAAAAAAATTACAGGGTCTTCGTTTATTTTGTAATGGGGTTTGTCTAAGAATACCTTTTTAATTTCTTTGTTTTTTTCAAATTTCTTTTTCATAACGGGATGAAGTTTTTGAACACCTTCAATATACCAGTTACGCATTTTTTCATCGTTATTGTTTGAACCGTTTATGTATACAAAACTTACGCCTGTCTGGGCAAGGCAGACATTTTGTAACATTAATAAACCTAAAATAATCCCTAAAATCTTTTTCATGTTAATATAATATCACAAAGGAGTAATTTATATGAAAAAATTTTTATTTGTTTTCTCTTTAATCGCATTTTTTTGTTTAGGTGTACAAGTTTTTACAACTTTGAATTCATTTCAATCTTATGATTGCGTTATTGCAGGCCGCGGGTGCTGTTCTCGTCATGGGGGTGTATGCGGATGCTCGGGCGGCCGTTCAAAATGCTGTGACGGAACATTAAGTCCTACCTGCCAGTGTTTTATGGATGAAAATAAAGGAATGCAGTTATAAAAAAAGCACCTGAAAGGTGCTTTTTTTAATCATTTGAAGTAATTTTGTAAACTCCTGCCGCTGCTGCACCTCCGACAAAGTTTGTTAACAATGTTATTAATATTAATTTTGTTTGTGTCATTTTCATTGCCAGAAGCCCTAACGCTACTGCAGGATTAAATGCTCCGTAGCAAGTTCCTGATGTTGCAAGCAAGCCTACAATAACAATTGAACCTATTGCAAGTCCGAAATAAGAGTTTCCCCTTGTATCATCATCTGCTGCCGTATTCAAAACAGTGTAACATAACGCAAATGTAAACAGGAATTCACAAATAATCATTGGAGTTATGCTGAATGACGTTTCTGCGATATAGGGCGGAATAGCTACAATGTAAGATGCTAATAATGCTCCTAAAGCGCCTCCTATAAATTGGACGATAATATACGGTATAAAATCTTTCCAGGATATAGCTCCTCTGATAGCGGCCGCAAGAGATACTGCAGGATTATAATGCCCGCCGGAAATATGACCGCCCGCATAAACCATTACCATTAAAACGAAACCTATTGCCATTGGCGGAAAACCTTCGCGCCCGTTTGGGAATAAGGCGCATCCGATAGTAAATACCAGAAAAAATGCTCCTATAAATTCCACTAAACATTTTTTTAAAAGTTCTTTCATTTCTCTCTCCTTTATCGCAAAAATTTTAACATACTTTTTTATTTTATTCAATTAATCTTTTTATGGTATAAAATAGTTATGTTTTATTTTGAAGAGATTAACGGGAAGAAGATATTAAAAAGCAGCGTTCTTAACGGGCTGCAGCATTTTTTTACAACGCGCGAAAGTGTAATAAAAACAAAAGAGCCTGATTTTGAAGAAACTGCAAAGGAAAATAAAAAAGACATCTGTAAATTTTTGGGGATTGAAGAAGAAAATTTAATTCATCCTTCGCAAACTCATACTTCAAATGTTGAAATTGCGAGATGTGGTGTTTCTTCGTATCCTAATACTGACGGCTTAATCTTAGCAAATGATAATCAGGCTGTTTATTTGAATTTTGCGGACTGCACTCCGGTGATTATTTATGATTCTGTAAATAAAATTGCGGCAGTATCTCATGCGGGGTGGCGCGGAACCGCTGGTAATATTGCATCCAAAACCGTTCAAAAGATGAAAGACGAGTTCGGGGCAAATCCTGGGAACTTAAAAGCCGCAATAGGCCCTGCGATATCTTTTTGTTGTTACAATGTCGGCGAAGATGTATACAGACAGCTTGCACAAACTGTCAGAGAATTTTCAGGTTTGTCGGAAATTCGTCAGGGTAATATTTACGTTGATTTAAAAGGGATTAATAAAAGACAGCTTGAGGAAGCAGGCGTAAAAGAAATTGATGTATGCCCTTATTGTACTGTTTGCAATAATGAATTATTCTTTTCATACAGAAAAGAAAATGCAACAACAAACCGTCACAGCGCGGTTATAAAGTTATAAAATTCTTGATTAATTCGTGACCGTATTCCGTTAGTATAGCTTCGGGGTGAAATTGTACTCCGTAAATCGGAAATTCCGTGTGTTGAATTCCCATAATTATATTGTCTTTTGTTTTTGCCGTAACTTTTAAACTTTTAGGCAAATCTTTTACAATAAGAGAATGATATCTTGTGGCTTTAAATCCCTGATTAAGCCCTTTAAAAAGTTTGCAATTTTCATCAAAATATATTTCGGATGTTTTTCCGTGAACAGGTTCGGGGGCTTTAGCAACTTTCCCGTTGAAAAACTGCGCTATACACTGGTGTCCAAGACAAATTCCCAGTATCTTTTTGGTTTTGTAGAATTCCTTTATAACATTCATTGATATGCCTGCGGTGTCAGGATTACCCGCTCCGGGGGAAATTATTATACCGTTAAAATCAATTTTTTTCAGTTCTTCAACCGTAATTTTATCATTTTCAAAAATTTTCGGCTGCGTACCGAGTTCCTCAAGATATTGGACTATGTTGTAGGTAAATGAATCATAATTATCAATCAAAATCATAATTTTACCTCGACAATTCCGCGGACTGAATTAACGCAAAATATTTTTTCCGCCTGTTCAACATCTGTTTTATAAAGAATTTTTTCGGATATGTTACTCATTGACTGTTTAAAAATACCGTTCAAAAGTCCGCATTTTACGGGCGGGGTATATAATTTACCGTTAATTTGCAGGATAATATTGCTTCTTGCGCCTTCTGTAAGCTCTCCTTTTTCGTTAAAAAATATTTCGTCGTAAATTTCATTATTTGCAATTTTTTTATAACTTTCATAAAACCATGGGCGGTAAGTTGTTTTATGATAAAGAAATTCATTACTGCTTCTGACTTTTATTGGTGAAATCGTAATTTTATTAGTCGTATGCGGCAAAAGTGTTTTGTATTCTTTTGTAATTTTTCCGTCTTTATGCAAAAGTAAACGCAAAATTCCATCCTGCTCGGGGATAATTTCAGGCTTGGCGAATTTAAATCCGAAATATTTTGCTGTTTTTTCCATTCTTTCGAAATGTTCTTTTTCAAATAATAATTTTCCGTTTTCGATTTTAATTGTTTCAATTATTTGGAAATCATCTGTTAAAAATTTTGTTTTTGTAAGTGTTTCTTCCCACTCGTCCTGAATATCCGAATTCCATACAATTGCGCCGCCGGCGCGGTATTTAAAAAATTTTTCGTTTCCGCATTTTTGCAATATTCTTATAGGAACGCTGAAAATCGTTTCCTCAGGTGAAATCATTCCGATTGCTCCGCAGTAAATATCGCGTGTTCCTTTCTCAACCTGATTAATGATTTTCATTGTGCTGATTTTTGGCGCCCCTGTTATTGAGCCGCAGGGAAAAATTGCTTTAAATATATCAAAAAGTGTTGTACTATCTTTTAAATCAGCTTCAATTTGTGATGTCATTTGATGAAGTGTTTTATGTGTTTCGATTTCAAAAAGTTTTGTAACTTCAACAGAACCTGTTTTTGCAATACGTCCTAAATCGTTTCTTAAAAGGTCGACTATCATAACATTTTCGGCCCGGTTTTTTTCATCGTTTTTCAAATAATTAATAAGTTTTATATCTTCTTCTCTGTTTTTTCCGCGCCTTACAGTTCCCTTCATCGGTTTGGTTATAATATGATTGTCTTTTATTTTAAAAAACAGTTCGGGTGAAAATGAAAGCACTGTATCGTATTCATTTTTTAAATAGAAATTATATGATGTTTTCTGCCTGTTTAACAGGGTTTCGAAAAGTTCTAAATCATCTCCTTCATACGGAACTTCAAAATCATAAGTATAATTAACTTCATAAGTATTGCCGCTGGCAATTTCATCTTTAATCTTTTTTATTGCGTTTGAATATTCACAAAAATTTACACACGGAACAGGGTTAAGAGGCAAATTTTTGCCTTCACGCGGTTTATACTTATTGTAATTTTCAAAGACTTCAAAATACAAAAGCGGTAAATGATATTCCCGAACACTGAAAGCTTCATAGCGTATGTAACCTGCAAGAAAGTATTTTTGTTTCAATTCTTCGATTAAAACAAAGGCAGCTTCAAGCTCTTCACGGTTAAATGCACAAATTACATTTATCGGATTTGTAAAGATTTTGTCAGAGAAAATTATCATAATTTAAATATATCAAAACTATGTGTTAAGATAAAGGCGGAGGTCTAATGAAAAAATTTGCGGTTCTGTTTATAATATTTCTGTTTTGTTTCTGTTCATTACCTTTGCCTGAAGCATCAGCGAGAACGGTAAGAAAAGACCGCCCTGTCAGACTTGTTAATCAAAAACATTACAGACGTCATTACACTCATTACAGAGTTGGCAGAGGACGAACAATAAGATGCAACGGAAGCTGCCACAGGCAGAAAAGAGAAGAACGACAACCGGTGTATACATACAGCCCTGCAAGAAGTAATCCGGGGTATGTTTCTGGCATGACGGTAAAAAGACCGCGGAAACCTGCAGTTCCGGGAATGACAGTTCATAAATTTAATGATTTTAAACGGCCTGCTCCCGTAACATATACATTTTCACCGCTAAGAACAAATTAATAACCCATAAACATATTTTGCATTCCGCCCTGCATAAGCATCATACTGTTTGAACTGTCATAGTTCTGCGGAAACTGGCTGTATGTCATAGGCGCTCTTCCGTCATTTGAAGGTGTTGTATTACCCATTTCTCTTACGGATTTGGGACCCATTATCCCGTTTTCATTCTGTTCTTCGATTAAATCGGATGCGGAAAGTGTTTTGTTAAGCTGAGGATATTTGGGACGTACACCGTTATTATTAAAGCCTGAAAAAGTGTTTTTCGGTGTCAGATTAATTTCTTCCGAAAATACGGGTGTGCTGAAAGCCAGTAATGCCAAAACAAGAACGAATTTTTTCATAATTCACTTCCCTCCATAACTTGTAATAATATTATAGCAGAAAAAATCATTTTTGAGAATGAGGGAATTTCTGTTATAATATGGTAAAACTAATCTGGAAAAGAAAAACGGTTGTATGGATATAAATATTGAACTTAAAGGTACTAAAATAATAATTTCATGGGCTGACGCAAAAGCTGATTATTATAAAATTTTTTTTAAAAAAGATGATGTTTTTTATGAAGCGTCAAGGATTTACGATGATACTTCGGTAAGATTTTCGCTTGTACCTTACGGAGAAAACGAATGCTTTGTTCAGGCGGTAAAAGACGGTAAGATTATTGATCAATCTTCGAAACGCAAGTTTAAGTTTGAAGCAATTGATGTTCAATACAGATTTGAAGATGATAAAAATATTAAACTTTTTTACAGCAAATATGAAGGTGCCGACGCTTACAGGCTTTACCGCAATGAAGATGAAATAGGCTTTAACGGTTTTAAAAATTCCGATACTGAAAGTATTAATGCCGAATTGCGCACGGAAACGGAATTTAAAGTCAAACCTTTTAAAAAAGAAGAAGGAGGCCGAAATTTTCTCACTTCTTCCCCTGTTGTAAAAATTAACGAAAACAGGTTTGAAAGTGTTTCAATTTATAAATCGTACAATTATAATAATTTCCTTTCCTGGGGATTTACGGGAGATGCCGACGGCTTTCTTGTATATACCCAAAATCTTGACAAACCTATTTTTGAAACAACGGACAAATTGAGACATTATTTGCCTTTGTATGATTACAAAGGCACCTCAAAGTTTTACGTTCAAGCTTTTGTTAATACTCCTGACGGACGTTTAATCATCGCAGAATCAAAGAAGGTTTCACTCAGTATCAGAAAATATAAAAAACCTCTTGTCTCGCTTATAATTCCTGCCTATAACGCACAGGATTATATTATAAGAAGTATTGACTGTGCACTTGCTTCCGATTTCGTTGATTTGGAAATTATTATTGTAAATGACGGGAGTACTGATGACACTCAAAAAATTATTGACTGGTACGATAAAAACTACCCTAATGTAATTTCAATTACAAAAGAAAACGGCGGAGTTGCAGATGCGAGAAACAAAGGTATTGAAGCGGCAAAAGGAGAATACATAGCCTTTATGGACAATGATGACTTAATCCGTCCTGATATGATAAGTAAATTGTATGCTTCAATTACCAAAAATAATTGTGATGTTGCAATTTCTCCACTGTACAGAATAACGGGGGGGGGGCATTCTCTGCACTGTAACCTGCCTTTTATGGAAGATATTCCGATTGATATTGATAAATATCTTGAGATTATGTATACACCCGGTTATTACAATTGCGCTATATGGAATAAGCTTTATAAGGCTTCCATGGTTAAAGAGCATCCTCTGGGAATTTTGAAGTATGAAGATGTTTCGTGGACTCCATGTATTCTTTCATATGCAGAAAAATTCTGTTTTCTTAAAACACCGTTTTATGAGTGGGACAGAAAGACGCGTCCGCAAACATTCGGAGATGTGCTTGCAAAAATGCCGGAAAACGAATTGTTTGAAAACAGAAAACAGGCAATGTTGTTCTTCCTTAAACAAGGTAATTCTCAAAAACTCGAGTACTTAAAAACAATTGCATGCAGGCGTTTGGCAAGATACGCAAAAAACTCTGAAAATGAAGCTTATCAGGATTTGATTAACAGAATTGAAGCCGGAAAATATTGATAATAATGTATAATTATCTTTTATATTTAGCCTATTTAAATAAAAAACTCGAAGGCTTTTTTAATGAACAGTCAGAATATATTGTTTGTAAAAAAGGATGTTCCAAATGCTGTCAAAATGGTAAATATCCTTTTTCACAAATCGAATTTAGATTTATAATGCTCGGTTATTCAAAATTATCGGCTGAAATACAGGAGCAGATTTCTCAAAAAGTAAAAAAAATTCAGGCCGAAAAATTAAATTCAAATTCAATCAATTTTGTTTATGAGTGTCCGTTTCTGATAAATAACGAATGCTGTGTGTATGATTTTAGAGGAATAATATGCAGAAGCTTCGGTCTTATGTCGATAAATACAAAGGGAAATTCAAAAATTCCCTTTTGTGCATTTGAGGGTTTAAACTACTCAAATGTTTTAAATCCCGAAACAAAGATTATTTCTCAGGAAAAATTTGAAAAAAGCGGCTGTAAAAATGAACCGCTTGCCTTTAATGTAGGTTATGAATTTTTGACAAGTGAAAATATTGAAAAGAATTTTAAAATTACTTTCGGTGATAAAAAACCTTTGATTGATTGGTTTGATTTATCATAAATAACATTTAGGCTCCTGCCCCTCAACTCCCGCATATAACTCGACATATTGTTTTGCGGGGCTTGATTCTATCTTGGTTAAAAGTACTTCTTCTATTTGGAAAAAGCCTACGTCGCCTGACATTTCTATATCAATTCTTATCGGTTTATTTTCTCCGTGGTGTATTCCTATTCTGTTAATTGCATTTGCCGAATATTTATGAATATCGCCTACTCTCGGAGTTGTGTTTATTGCCATAGGAATTCTTGCACGTCCTTTTGTCATATCGCAGCCGTCAGCTATTAAAATAATTCCTGCTTCTATAGAGTGAATTTTTCTTGAGGACATGTGGCCTATAATCGCTTCTATTGCCAGAGATTTTATAATTGTACGTTTATGCAGATTGTCTGGTAAAACATGCATCAATGTTCTTTCTATAATAGGCTTTGCAAGTATGACCGACATGTCTTCATGTCCCTGGCGTCCTATCATCATTCCCAAATCATGCATTAAGCCCGCAATTATTACGGCACACATGCTATCTTCAAAAGTCCCTATTTCTTCTTGCTCAAGCGAAGTTCTTATCCCTGCGTCCTGTAACAGGTTTAACATTTTAATGGCATTTGCCGCAACCTGACGCATGTGAACTGGCCCGTGATCATTGTAGCCAAGTCTTTTAATAGATACATTATTTGCATAATCCTGCATTTCCTGCAGTTCTTCGTCTGCAAAAAGATAGTTTACAAGTTCTGTGCAGACAGGATAATTTTGCAGTCTTTTTAATATTTTTGATTCAAGTGAAATTTCTTTTATTGATTTCATTTTCTTCACCATATTATCTGATAACTCTATAATTATATAATACCCTATAATCGCAAAAAATAATACTTTTTGAATAATTATTCCATAAACTTATTGACAATGTGCAAAAATTTATTTACAATATATTTGTTAGTCATGACTAACAAATTACAAAATAACTATACAAGGAGGCATTATGGCGGTAAAAATTTTGTACGGTACCGAAACAGGAAACTCGGAAGAATTAGCAAAACAAGCTTGTGAGACTTTAAAAAAAGATAACATTGACTGCGAAGTTTCTGACATGGGAGATGTTTCTCTAAATGATTTAAAGAGTTATAAAACAGTTTTATTTATAACAAGCACCTGGGGTGACGGCGATGCTCCCGGTAATGCTGTTGATTTGCTGGAAGCATTGCAGGCGGAGAAAGAAAAATGTTTGTCTGATATGGATTATGCAGTTTTTGGTATAGGAGAATCAATCTATGAACACTTTTGCCAGGCTGCTATAGATTTTGATGAAGCATTAGCAAACTTGGGCGCTAAAAGGTTGCTGCCTGTTGAAAAAAGTGAAGATGATAACGAAAGTAATTTGCAAGAATGGCTCAAAAATTTAACTACAAAAATTAAAGTTTAAGTGTTAACCATATAAGATATCTCCTGAAAACGGATTGAATAAATCCGTTTTTTCTATTTAAATTTAAAATAATATACAGACTTGAAAAAGCTAGCTAATATCAATTGGTGCCGAAGGATTTTAAGTGAAAAAAAGTATCAGTTCGCAAATAGTCCGTAAATTAGTCTTGAAAACTCTGGTTATATCATTGCCGGATAGTTAATAAAAA
The DNA here is from genome assembly GCA_944324305.1 of Candidatus Gastranaerophilales bacterium. Classification (GTDB taxonomy): domain Bacteria; phylum Cyanobacteriota; class Vampirovibrionia; order Gastranaerophilales; family Gastranaerophilaceae; genus Stercorousia. The sequence goes on along the minus strand of CALUVV010000002.1, from coordinate 225,750 downwards.
AAATAAGTTGATTTTCAATAAAAATCAACTTATTTTTTTTATTAATTACCTAATAATCATATTTAACGAGATAGCTCTATTATATAAATATTTTTGTTTCTGATATAACACCCATCTTAAAATTATCTATTTAATGGATGCTTCTATCTCTCCAAGTTCATTGTTTAATTGTTCATAAGCATGAGTAAGTTCTTTGCCTAACGCTCCGATAATATCAAGTCCAAGTTTAAAACCAATTAAATGAGCTTTTCTTTTTTCTATATTTTCGGTTGTTTTAATTTTTTCTAAAAGTACATTCAACTGTTCAATAATCTCTTGTGATTTTTTTGATAACAGCTCGTATGATTTTTTTGTTATTGCCGGTACAATTTTTTCTTTAGCCATTTTCTTCAAAAAAGGTATTGATATTTTAAAAATTTCTTTTAGATTCATTTTTAATTTGTCTTTGTTCATAAATTTCTCCTTGTTTATTAATATTTGCCAAATAATTATTGCTGATTAGAAATAATATCTTCAACCACTTTTTGCATATCTTCAACAGAGCTGCTATTGTATTCAAGTTTATTAATTATTTTCCCAATTGTAACAATCATATTTGAATATTTAGACTTAGCTTGAGTCAAATAATTGATTTGTTCGACATAATACACCAAATATTTGTTATGATTATTAAAATCATCTTGAAATTTTTGGATTTCTTTATTTAATATTAATAATTTATTTTTTAAATTAAACTGTTCACTGTTCAAGTGTTCTAATTGAGATATATAAATTTGTTTTTCTCTTTTGGCTTTTTTATATTTGTTTTTAACTTTATTGTCTAGATTTTTGCAAGCCCAATAAAAATTGTAAAAAGGAACCCATTTATATTTTTGCAATTTTCGGTAATCATTTTCTACGTCTTTTATTTGTTTGATTAAAGTATTCAAAACTTCTTCATTTTTTCTGATATCTTCATCTAATTGAGTTGATTGGGCTTCACAACCTGCAATTTCTGTTTTAATTAAATCTACTTTACGTTTTAAATAATCAATTTGTGCAACCGTAAGATCCCTTTCTTCTAATTGTAGTGATTTTTGCTGGTTCACAAGTTCTAATTTAAGAGCATAGATTTCTTCAATATATTTAGCCGATTTTTGCAGTGTTTTACTGACAGCAGTGGGTTTATCAGTAATAAGATCTTCTTGTTGCAGTTTAGGGAAAAGTTCTTTAGCGAGACTTATTAAATCATTGAACTCCTTTTCTGCATTCTGTGTTGACAGAGAATCAATATATTTTTGCTCTATTATTTTAAGCTCTTTTAAATTATTAATTCTTTTGTTGAAATCAACTTGATTTGTATTTTTATAATTCTTTGTAATGTCTTGTGCTCGTTGTTTTAATATATCAACTTGCAGTGAAATTCTGTTTAAATCTTCTATATTTTTATCTAAAATCTTATTTGTATTTATAATTTGATTGTATAAATTTGTTGTTTCGTCCGTCATTGCAAAGCACGGATTAATCATCAATGTAAAAATTGCGATAGTTACAAAACTAAAAAATTTCTTATTCATATTGCTATAAACTCCTTAATTATTCAAGGCGGCATTTATTTCGTGTGAGATTTTACCTGCAAGCTCTCTGGCTCTTTCCCATTGTTTTGTATGGTCGGCTTCCGCGGTATGTTCTAACAAGGTTTTTTGATAATCATATCTTGTCTTAATAAATGCTTCTTGGTATTTAACACTTATAATATGTAAAGCTGCCCAGTATGATATATTTATAAAATATATACTTACAAAGTCGGGCATTTTAAATATTTCTATATAATTTTCAACTTCTTTAAATGTATTCAAATGAACATTAAGACTTTGAACTTCATCAGTTAATTTATTACAAAATTGCTCTACATTTTTCCAAAACAAAGCTATGTCGGAAAGATAAACCTTTACAAATCTCATACTGTTGATTGCCATAACTAATGATTCACATACAACAGATAAATCTTTTACTACGGTATTTGAATTTGCTATGCCAGCAGTAATTTCAGCTAACTCTTTTTCAGCTTCTCTTCTTGCTTTCTCTGCTTCTGCTTTGAATTGAGAAATCTTTTCAAGTTGATTATATAATTTTTCATTATTAGCTTCATTTTTTTGTGCCTGCTGATCTAGCCTTTGTGCAGATTGGTTTAATCCGGCTACTGTGCCGGTTAAAGCTTTTAAAATAACATCTTTTTGTGTTTTTGTATCATTTATCTTGTCTTCATATTCTTTTTTTTGTTGTATTAAATTATCTTTTTCGGATAATAATACTTTTCTTTCGTTTTCTTTTTGGTTCTTTTCTTCTTCCGTTACTGCCTCATTATATTCTTTTTGTATCTGTTCTATTTTTTGTTCAAGAGCTTTAAGCTCATCATCAAGTTTTGTAATTTTTTCTTCACAGTCTTTTATTGCTGCTTCGCACTTTTTAACATCTTCATAATTTTCTGCTCCGATTGTTTCCGAGGCTTGAGCTGCAGGATTATTAGTATTTTGTTGGAAAGTTTGATTTGCTGTCTGTTCTTTGCCGCTATTTATCAGGTTGTTTGCAACACTGGATACTGCTGCAGAAGTGCTGAACGCACTTATAATTGGACCTGCCAGTGCTGTAATTCCGCTTATAATTGTAGATGAAAGTGTCAACCCAAATGCTCGTTTTTCATTTTTTTCAATTTGATTAGAAATTTTATTATATTGATCTGTATAATTTTGAACTTCTTTGTCTAAATTTTCTTTAACTGTACTAAATGCTTTTTGTTTAGCAGTTAAGGATGCAATTTTTCTTTTTGTGTACTCTTGTACTGCAATATCTTTGTCATTCTCATTTATTACATTCTGGGTTATACGTTGAGCTTGATCTTCTAATTTATTAAACTCATTAGAAAGCTCATTAGCCGAATCATGCATTTTTGCAGCAGTTGTTTTAATTTCTTCTAGTTTTTTTGATGCAGCAGTAATACCGTTGCTTCCATATGCAGAATTTGTAAGAAAACTATAAGCCTGTTGAAATTTTCCTATCGCTGCCTCTGTTCCTTGTTCAAAATTGTTCATTACAATGACACTTTTATCTAATGTATTGCCAAACTCATCACGCAAAGATTCTATAGATTTACTTAAAGACATCCCGCTAATTGTTATTCCTTTGTTGGAATCATCTACTGTATATCCTACTCCGGCTAAAGCGTCATAGGAAATATTGAGCAATGGGACACATCTGTTTAAATTTTTAAAAAGCTCATCCAAGTTAATATTTTGCAAAATAGCTTTTTGTGAATTTAACACGAGTAAAGAATTTTCCGATGGTGTTTTCTGGATAGAATATTCTTCTTGTGAGCCGTTTTCTAAATTAATAATAATTTTTTCCGGGCTTTTCACTTCAATAAGTTCATTTAAGTCAGTCATTTTTTCTCCTTTGAATTTTAAGTAGTACAAATATAAAACTAATATGAAATTTACAGTTAATACCAGGTAAATCAATATTGGCTTTGGCAGAATTTGTTATCAAAGTCTATGTTTGACAATTATTTTTTAAGTTATGGTAAAGTCCCAGTAACAATAAACGTATTCCTAGAATCAAGACTTTGTTCCAGAGCTCTTATTGCAGCATTTATTGCTCCACGCTGATTATTAAAGTCTGTAATATTTGCTGCTTGATGACTAAATAAAATATGTGCAATAGTACTGGGATTTTGCCGCCCATTGACTTGAACTTGAATATTGCTGTAATTAACATTATTTCTAATAAAAGTTCCTTGCATATCAATTCTTACCAAACTGGAAATTACAAGTGTTCCACTTCCTCGAAATAAGTGTTCATACTGTAAGTTCGCAATTGCATTATGTGCATCATCTCTGATATCTTGATTAATGTCTGTTAAGATGTTTGGAATTCGTTGTCCCATTGTAATGTTTAATGTCATAGATAACCTCCTTTTTTCTTCATTTGTATTTTATTATTTTTTATATTTAAAAAACGGTAATAAATTATGACTTTTCACGAGTCATTAAAAGTGGTAAGTTTAATTCATATAAAACATCGTTAATATAAAAAAGACTTATTTTAATTTGAGAATTTTCAAGCAGCCACTTTACAACCATATCAAAGGCAATTGAGTTTGATAAAACATATCCTGCTTTTTGCATTAAAGAATATATTTCATCAGGTTTTAATTCTAAGGATATTGCAAGAGCTAGTAAAGAAGCTTTTGATGGAAGATAACCTGTTTTTATATGTCTAAACATTCGCTCACTCAGCATTGCATTATCATATATAAATTTATTTTTTTTATTTGAATTTTTTAATAAATTATTTAAGAGTTTTCTAAAATCCGGAGACTTATAAATGCTTATACCTATTTTATTAGCTAATTGCTCTTTTTCTGTTTTTGAAAGTTTAAAAACATTAGCTGCATTAGATATAACATTGTGTTTGAAGTTTTTTTGTCTGTAAATTTAGTGGATTTTTAGCCCAATATGACAGGTACTGTTTTTTTAATCCTATTAAAGAATAGACATGATCAATATTTTTGATTCCGTGTTCTCGTTGATAATTTTTTGCTAAATTCTTAAGAGCATCTGTAAAACTTTCTTCAAGTTTGATGTCTCGTTCTTCTAACCATTTTTGAACTTTTGTATTTTTCATTTTCCCTCCTTTAGCTTAAGGCTCGGTTTCTGCCAGAGCTTTATTGTGTGTTTTAAATTAAGATTAATTAGGATTTGTTTTCAGATCTCTGTTAAGTACTTTTACCGCTTAAAGTTGGTTATTATTAATCAGCATATACAATCCATATTAAGGAATGTATTTATTCTCAGATGGACTTAATTTAAAAAGATAGCCTCTCGGTTATCCAGCTACATTAATTATTATTATGTCTTGTTTATAGTGACACCTCTGCATGTACTTTTTGATTTTTTCATAAATCTTTCTTTTGATTGCCCGAAGTATTTTAATGCAAAAAACACTACAGCAATTACTTGCCGAGGTATTTTCTATAATACTTTACATTGATTTATAATGTTTTTTCTTAGCATCATTATCTTTCATTACTCAACATTTATTAAAAATGATGTGTAATTTTTGCTTCTTGTTGGAAGTTATACTTGCATAGAATTCAAGATTTGTCAATTATGTAAAATTTATTTAATGACAATTAGCAGTCTCTTTAGACTTAAAAAAATTTTTGAAAACATATCGTTATAACTAAGCAGGTAAATATAAAACTGCTTTTTGGAGAATTAGGCCATGATGCATAAGTTTCATTAACCTTATTTTATATATATTAATATTTTAAGATACAAATAAAAAACATTGAACACTGAAAACCTGATCCACCTGATAGTTTTCAATGCTAATATAAATAAACTGGTGTATTTAGTCTATTTAGCAAAATGCTCTTTTCAAATTACCCTGATATTTGAATTTTTTCATTTTTGCATATATTACTAGATATATAAGCTTAAAACTATTATAAAATTTGCATACTTCACCAAAATTTCCCTAAATATTTAACAGGGAATTTATGAGTAAAATTTATAATATTGCTTTTTTATACATATCTAAAACATTTTGAATTTCTTCTATTAATAATTCAGGTATTTTTTTATTTGTTCTAAAATAATTAATATTAGAATGTAACCATTGTAATGTAGCAACTTCATCCATATCTATATTATCTATAAGATATTTTTCGGCTTCAGTTTTTATTTCAAATATTTTTACAATAGTAGAACGAGATAAACCTAAAGTTATCATAGACATTTGAGTTTTATTTTCAATACCAAATTCAAAAAGTGCTTCAATATCATCATTTTGGTAAATCAAATTAATATTATTACTTTGTTTGTAATAAAAATTTAATACGTCAATATAGCATCTTAACAGTTTTGGGACTAAATATCTAGCATAGTCTTCAATATCTTTAAAGACTGCTCTGACTGAATTCTCAAATGTCTTATCTTTATCTTTATATTTTTCATATCGAAAGTCAATTAAAATATTTAAATTTTGAAATGTTATCCAATGTTTTACTAAATATGAAATATACCATCTAAATTTTTCATTTGAAAATGGAGTATTAAAACAATCATTCATTCTTTTTAAAAATCTAAATAAACTGGAAGCTATATTTTCCTCATTTTTTAAATCAACAAAATATTCTTTTGGATTGTCAGGATGTCTTTGTTCAAAATAATTTAATAGTTTTTGCATTGAATAGTGGTATGTAATTGGGTGTTTTTCTAATATTTCTCTAGGAATTTTTATTTTTTTTGAATATTCATTTAATGCATTATTTAGAAATAAAATTTCGTCTTTAGAATATGTAGTCATTACTTCTTTATTTTTTGCGATATCACCATATTTTAAAAATTGTGTATATAAATATCCTATTGTTGCTTCAACATTGTCTTTTATATCACTATTATCAAATTCTATATTATTAAAATCGTCATTTAATACTTTAATAATTTCATTAAAATTTTTATTTAAAACTTTTTGTACAGCTCTTTCAACTTTTGTATTTTCTTTTTTTGTAGGAGCTTTTTCCCAATCTACATAAAATATATTGCCATAAAACTCTTTTCCTAAACGTCCTGCCCTTCCAATAAGATTAAATAAATCTGGTGTTGTCATTTGTAAACTTTTAGATCTTTTGGGGTTCTTTATAAATATATTTTTACATGATAAGTTTACACCTTCTAACAAAGTAGATGTACATATAAGATTTCTTATTATTTTTTCATTATATAGATCTTCTATTTTTGACCTAATTATCTGTGGCATACTTCCATAATGGAAAGCAATACCTCTTTTTAGATACTTTATTAAATTGAAATTTTTATGAACAGTTTCTTTACATAGTTTAATAAGTTTTTGAATTTCTTCATTTTCTTCTACATTATAATTAGTTTGTTCGTAAATTAGTTCTGCGATTGATTCAGCATCGAAGGGTAATTTGCATATATTAAATTATTGCTGTTATCATTTTTTGTGATTATATTTACAAAACAAGAAAGTATAGCTGGAATTGAAGTCCCATTTATTTTTTTAGGTATATTTATCTTTGCAATAACTATAAATTCTTCATTATATAATATTGAAACATTCCATTCTAACGGCTTACCTTTAATTTTTTCGATTTTAAAAAAATTTTGATTAATTGTCATTAATTTACTTTTTAAAGATCTTGTATCAAGATATATATCTTGAGGATTTTTTACAAACGGACTTGCAAAAATTATTTTTGTTTCCTGTGAACTATTTTTGATTTTTTCTATCACTGTTTCTAATAAAATTCCTCGTTGATTATCACTTATTTTTTGAGCTTCGTCTATAAAAAGTATTTTGAATTTAGCATTTGTATTTTTAGATAAAAAAGCACTCATTCTTTCTTGTGTAAAAATATAAATAATTTTCTTTTTGTTTAAAATATTTCCATTTCTAAATGGCATTGTTTCAATGTGTACAATATCTAATTTATTTTTTAATTTCTCCCTTAAATCTTTTTCGTATTGATTAATTAATGCTCGAGTTGGAACTATAATTGCAATATTAATTTTTGTATCACTTTGTAGTTCTAATTTTTTTAACAACCACATAGTTATAATAAAAGACTTTCCGGATGAAGTTGGAGCTGAAACTGAGAGCATTTGCACTGTGTTTTTGGTTACATTATCTACAAAATCTTTTTGAAAAGAATTGCAGATGATTGTTTCATCTCCAACTTCGAAAGAATTTTTATTTTCTCTTTCTAATTTTTGTAATGAAAGTTTTAGTGGTAAATAAGCTTCAATATTTTTATCTATATATTTTTCTTTTTTAGCAAGGTTAATACAAGGATTATTTAATAACCAGTCTATTAAAATATATGCATAATCTTTTTCTTGGTTGCTACCTTGTTGTAAAGTAAATTGTGCTATCCTGAGAGCTTTTTCTTTTGTATCTTCATTTTGTGCTTGTACAAATACATTTGCACATTTCAATAAATACTTTATATCCGGAAAGTCAACTTCTTCTTTTTCAAGATTGGGAATGTGTTTAATTTGTTCGATAGCTAAATTTAGACATAATTTTCTGAATTCTTGATTAAATTTTTCACTATTTAAAATTTCACAAGAAAGTTCTTCACAGAAATTACTCATTCTAAGCTCCTAATTTTTTCTTAAAAGTTTCTCTAAAAGTATCAACACAAGTCATTGGTATAAAAAATACATTTATATTTATGTCTTTTATATCATTATTGATTTTTCCCTTTTCAAAATTTTGTATCCAAGATTCAATCTCTGGCATAATATTTTTAGCATTTTGTTCATAATCATAACCATCATATTTGTCTTCATTAAATGCTACCAAACATAATCCTCTGACTTCTGTGAATTCTCGACATTCTACCCTATTTGGATTAAAATATTCTTTTAGCTTTTTAGTTAATTCTATATTATTACCAATATCTAAATACGAATTTAATAAATCTAATTCTTGTTTTTCTTTTTCTTCTCTTTTTAGTAAAGGAGCAATACTTTCTAAACATTTTTTGATAGCTGAGTTTATATCCTTGTATACTTTAACTTCTGAATAATATAATGCAAGTTTAGAATTATCTTCAGTAAGGCCAATATGAATTCCATCTGCGCCATGAAAATGCATACTTCCTGAGGTTTTTAAATTCATTTTGCATAGTGCCTGTGGTAATTTTAAAATTTGTTCGGCAAGCAAAAATAACAATTCTTCGCCCCCTTCACCACTTTTAGAAATGCCTTCGTCTTGTTCCGAATTTTCAGTTTTAACCACTAGATTCTTATTTTTCCAATAATCAACGTATTTTCGTTTAGCTTTTCCTAATAATTCTAATACATAACTTGTATTTCCAGTTGCCTGAGCATCTTCAATTTCTGATTTTGGAATTGTGTATTGAATAATTTGATTAAATAAAATTTGAGCTAGCTCCTCATAGCAATAATCTGTTTTATTGAGATTAGATTTTAGGCAATAAGTATGAATGTTTGTATTAATATTGTTAATGTTTGCGCAATCTATATTTTGTGTAATTTTAAAAATATTAGCAAGACAACATTCTAGTGATTTATGAAAATCTTCACCGCGCAGTAAATAAGGAATATGGTCCTTAAATTGATTTAAAATTTCAATGTTATTATCTTGACTCATAAGCTTATTATATGATAAAAACTTTTAAAATAAATTGAGTTTACAAAATAGTCTTGACAATGTGTCTGCTATAGAGCATAATATTAGTATTGGACAACGAATTATTAAAATAGTTAAAATTGCAAATGACAAAGTTCCATTTATTGAATGGATGAATTCGTTGGATAAAACGACAAAAGCTAGAGGGGGGGGGGGGGCAAAGTAGATTAACCAGATTATTCGAAAATAATTTTGGTGACCATAAAAAGATTGATAATGAAATATCTGAATTTCGGTTGAAACTTGGTTCTGGTTATCGAATTTATTATACCGAAATTAATAATATCGTTGTTTTGTTAATAAATGATGGAAACAAATTAACTCAATAAAAAGATATTTCAAGAATGGAGAAACTTACAATGAAAAAATTAAAACATACACTAGATTTAGAAAATTATATAGTTAGTAATTTAAAATCTGATGAGAATATAAAACTTTATTTGAATGCAAGCTTGAAAGATTATCTTGAAGATGGTGATTTTAATTCATTTTATCGTGCATTAGAAATTGTAATTAAAGCAAAAGATACAGTTTCTAGTTTTGCAGAAAAAGTGGGTATGTCAAGAACTCATCTTTACAGTATTTTTAAATCTGAAAAAGAACCTAAATTTTCGACAATAGTTAAAATTTTCAAAGAATTGGGTTATGAATTAGAAGTGGCTTAGCCATTATAGTAATCTTGTCCTTCTTTTACTATTCCATATACTTTACGATGACAATTATCTTGCGTGCCAACTTCGGTTTCTATTTGTTTTTCAAAATTTAACCAATTTTTGTATTCAGGAGTTAAATATTTGTAAAATGATGTTAAATAATCAGTTTTAACTGTTGCAACAAAGTAGCCTTCTCCATTATAGATAACAGAAATTCCGTTATTTTCATAATATTTTGCAAGTTTTTGAGCTCTAGGATTCCATTCATTGAAATCTTCTGCTCTATTTGCATCTTCAAATGAAAGTTGTTTTATCCCATCCTTTGCAATTTCATTAATATTTTCTATTGTATTCCAATAAGTGAACAGAAATTTTCTAAACTTTAAATCATTACGTTTTGACGGAACTTGATCTTTACTATTTTTGAAATTTTCTTCTGCTTCTTTTAATAATTTAAAATATTCATCTGTTTCTTCTGTGCTAATTGGTTCGTTACTATTGTCTTGTATAATATTTAATTCTTTGAGTTCTTCATATGAATTAACAAATGCTTCAAATTTTTTATTTTGTCTTTGCAAATGGTTTTCAATAACCTTATCATTAGGTTTTGATGTTAAATACTCTTGTTCTACTGCTTTATTATAGAAATATATTAATCTATAAGGGAATACTTTTATTAAACCTTTATTGTAAAGTTTCCTACAAATATCCATATCTATTATAGGTAAATGATATTTTTTTCCTAAAAAATTATAATATACCATTTTTGAGTTACTGCGACTTATTGTTCCATCATGATATCTTATATCTGGTTTTAATCCTTTTATAGCATCAAGTATTTCATTATAAAAATAAATTTGAATTAAAGCTTCAGGATCATTTGTTTTTTCATAATAAGATTTAGGACTACTTAATTTTGCTTTCCATTTTTCAATAGAATCTTTAATTTCTCTCCCTGAGTCTGTTTTATAAAATTCTGAATAAAGCCATTGTCTATATGTTACATTTGCAGATTTTAAAAATTCAGACTCAATTTCTGATTCAATTTTCCTATCTAAATCTTCAGCCTTATCATCTCGATATGTTGTACAAGCTCCATCAGTCGCGATACTTATAATATTCCAAATGCATTCTTTTTTGTTGTTTTCATCTACTTTTTGAGGCACAATTTTTGGCTCAATAAACCCATATTTTTCTAATGAAAAAGTATCTACATTTTTTTCAATTTCATATTTACCGTAACGATAGAATTTATAAACTCTTTTCCTTGCTCCTAAAACTGTTATATAATCATAATAGCCCATGAATTTTACTATTTCTTTATCTTTAAGTATTTGTCCGTCAACAAATTGTTTAGATGTTTGTATATAAATATCTTTTGCATTATGAAAACCATAGTGGTATATTCCAGCATCGTCAGCAGAAACTAATATTCCTCCATTAACAACTTGTTTAACCTGTAACCAAAATGGGGTTTGACCATATGTGTTGTATGCATATAAACAACCTATTTTAGGAGGGTTAGCTTGGGGGTAATAAACTATACTTGCTAAATTACCGCAAATTTGTTCTTTTGCTTGTGCAGGGTTTACAAAAATCCCAAAAACCAACATTCCTAAGATAACTATTTTATTTAAATTCTTTTTCATATTTAATCCTTTTCTTACTTTATAAATATTGTTCCATTTTCCATGCCTGCTAGTACTTGACCATTATTTGCATCTCTAATTTTTGTTCCTATTGAATAAAGTATTTTATAACCGTTAGCTTTGCTTTTATCATAGTCTTTATCTTTTAATATTGCCCTAATTGTAGATATAGCCATACAATCAGCTAATAGCGTTTATTTTTCTTGATATTCCAATGAATACCAGACTTGAGGACTTATGTAGTAATAATTAAAGACATCTTGTACATTTTCATGGTATGCAAAAATTTTTCCTTTTCCATTTTCCCAATTATTTACATCATCTTGTATCAATTCTCGTTCTTGTGCTGTTAATCTTATTTTTTTTTGCTTCTTCCTCACGTTTAATTTTTTCTTGTTTTTCTTTTTCCAGTTTTGTCTTTATTTGCTTATATTCTTTAGTATCTTTATAAGTTAGTGATGTTTCTTTTATATACTCACCTTGTTTAGTTTTTAAATATCCCCTTTTTTTGTAGCTTTTAGGATATACTTCAATTTGTTCAAGTGTATTCATTTTTTTATAACAAGTTGTTTTATTAGCTTTATGGCATATTATTGCATTATTATTTTTTGCATAAGCAATTGTAGTATATGGCTTTAATGCGATATATAAACAAAATATAAAAACAATCAACATTCCTAATATCATGTTTCTACAATATTCGTCTTCATATAACCAATTAAAAATTCGATAAATAAAAGGCTGATCACAATCTGAATCAATAATTCCAAATTTAAAATCTTGCATATATTCTCCTTTTTAATGTATAGCTACATTAAGTAAGCACATTCTAACACATATAATGTATATATGCAACAAAGGGATGAAAAAACGACACATTTTGCAAAAGTCTTGGGCGAAGTTGTTAAAGAAATTAGGGTTAAAAATGACAGGGGATCAATTAATCAAATCGCTCATGAATATGACTTAGATGTCGGTAATACAAGTCGAATTGAAAACGGGTTAATAGATTCAAAAATAGTTACTCTTTGGAAAATTGCAGAAGCACTTCAAATAAAATTATCAGAATTAATTATTGAATTAGAAAAAAGACTTGGTCAAAATTTCCATTTTTATGATGAATAGTTTGTTAATTTATATATCAGCACATGTAATATTACATGTGCTGATATAGTATACGCAAAGTTGCTAAAATTTTAAAAAATAAGTTACAATAGTTTTTTGTATTAAAACGAAAGGAGAATATAATGCAAAAAACCAATTTAATTGTAACCAACTTTCAAACAACATCTCTTATTCCGTATGAGAAAAATGCCAAAATCCACAACAAGAAACAAATTCAGCAAATTATGGATTCAATTAAGGAATTTAATTTTACTAATCCGATTTTAATTGATGAAAACAATGTAATTTTAGCTGGACATGGAAGATTTTTAGCTTCTCAACAACTGGGTATAAAAGAAGTTCCTGTTATAAAATTGGATTATTTGTCTGAAGCTCAGAAAAAAGCATATAGAATTGCTGATAACAAATTAACTGAAAACGGCAATTGGGATTATGATTTATTAAAATTAGAATTTTGTGAGATAGAAAAATTAAACTTAGACTTTTCACTTAATATCACAGGATTTGAAACTGCGGAAATTGATATAATGCTTAATGATAATGAAATTAGTAAAAGTTTAAATAATGTTCCAAAAGTAAAAGAAGATGAGGTTATAACCAAAACGGGGGATATTTGGTTATTGGGTAATCATCGCATTATTTGTGGCAATGCACTAAATAAAGAAAATTATATTAAATTATTTGAAAATAACAAAGCTGATATGATTTTTACTGATCCTCCATATAATCTAAAAATTGACGGACAAATTTGTCGTGTCAGAAAGCAATATCACAAAGAATTTGCGATGGAGTCTGGAGAAATGAACCCACAACAATTTCAAGAATTTTTAACTAAAAATTTTTCTCTGTTAAAAGAATTTTCAAAGGACGGTTCATTACATTATATATGTATGGATTGGCGTCATATAAATGTAATTGTTCAAGCAGGTAAAAAGATTTTTAGTGAATTTAAAAATTTATGTGTTTGGAATAAAGATAATGCAGGTATGGGGAGCTTATATCGTTCCAAGCATGAACTTATTTTTATATTTAAAAATGGTACAAACCCGCATATAAATAATATTCAACTTGGTAAACATGGCAGATGTAGAACGAATGTATGGGATTATCCAAGCGTAAATGCATTTGGCAAAAATAAATTACATAATCATCCAACTATAAAACCAGTTGAAATGGTACAAGATGCGATTTTGGATGTAACCAAAAGAAGACAAATTGTTTTGGATACTTTTCTAGGTTCAGGAACAACTCTTTTAGCATCTGAAAAATGCGGACGAATTTGTTATGGGATTGAGATTGAACAAATTTATATCGATGTTGCTATTAGACGCTGGCAAGAACTAACAGGGAATTCTGCTATTAACATTTGTGAAAATAAAACTTACGATGAACTATTGAAAGGAAAAAATAATGGATAAAGAATATGAAATCGGATACGGCAAACCTCCAAAACAATATCAGTTCAAAAAAGGTCAATCGGGAAATAAAAACGGCAGACCTAAGAATAGTAAAAATACTTATGTATTACTTGATGAAATCTTAAGTCAAACAATACCTATTACAGAAAATGGAAAAATAATGCATATATCTAAAAGGAATGCTGTATTAATTCAACTTGTAAACAAAGCTGTAAAAGGTGATTTAAAAGCAACAAATGCATTGTTGCCTCATATGCTTATGGCTGATGCTAAAGAAGAAGATAAAGAAAAAATAATATCAGCATTAAATAAAGATGATGAAAAAATTATTACAAATTATTTGAAAACATTATCAGATTTTAATGGAGGAAAATTTATAAATGAATAGAGATATGTTAAATGCAATTTTAAGAATTGATTTTAAATCATTTGTTCAAAAAGTTTTTAATGAAGTTTCACCAAGTTCTGAATATTTGGATAACTGGCATATAGATTTAATATGTAGTGAACTAATGGCAGTTGAAAATGGGGAATATAACAGGTTAATTATAAATTTACCGCCACGTTATATGAAATCAATCATTTGTTCAGTTGCTTTTCTAGCCTTTATATTAGGACATAACCCAAAAGCATCAATTGTTTGTGTGAGCTATAATGACTCGCTTTCAGAAAAACTGGCATTAGATTGCAAAAAAGTTATTGAATCTGAATGGTATAAAGAATTATTTCCGCAAACTAAGTTAAGTAAAAATAAAAAAGCAGTTTTAGACTTTGAAACTATTGATGGTGGCGGACGTTTTTCAACATCTGTAAACGGAACATTAACAGGGCGTGGTGGCGATTATTTAATTATAGATGATCCAATTAAACCTGCTGATACAAATTCTGATTTGCAAAGAAATAAAGTAAATGAATGGTATGGAAATACTTTGTATTCAAGGTTAAATAATAAAAATACAGGAAAAATTATTGTTATAATGCAAAGAATCCATGAAGAAGACTTGACTGGTTATTTGTTAAATAGTCAAGAAAATTTTAAACATATAAAAATTCAAGCCATTGCTGAAGATGATGAAAAATGGGTTATACGAACAAAACATGGAGATAAAGTCCTTACAAGAAATAAAGGTGAAGCACTTCATCCAAGCAGAGAAAATATTGATAGATTAAAAAAAGTTAGAGATTTTATGGGTGAATATAATTTTGCAGGGCAATATCAACAAAACCCTGCTCCAAAAGATGGTGGAATTATTAAAAGAAAGTGGTTCAAAAAATATAATAAAGAAGAGCTTTTAAAAAGAATAAATGAAGGTTCAATAAATATTGTGGCATTAATTCAATCTTGGGATACTGCTTGCAAAATAGAACAACATAATGATTATTCTGTATGCATAACTGCGTTAAAAGATTCAGAAGGTAAAACTTATATTTTTAATGTTTATCGTAAAAAATTAGAATTCCCTAATTTAATTAAGCAAATTGTAGCTATGCATAACTATACAAAAGAAAAATTTAAAAGAAGTGTCGATGTTTTGATAGAAGATAAGGCCTCAGGAACTCAAATAATTCAAACACTAAAACAAAATCATAATATATATCCAAAAGCTATCAAACCAGAATATGATAAACAATCAAGATTAATGGGAGTATCACATTTAATAGAAAATGGCAGTTGTTTATTTCCAGACAATGAAGAAGCATGGTGGATGGATTTTGAAAATGAATTACTAAAATTCCCAAAAGTTAAACACGACGATCAGTGTGATGCATTAAGCCAATTATTAAACTTTCAACATACTGTATGCATCTATGATGTTCTTTATACAAATACTGAATTCATTTTAGCTGATTTAATAAGTAGAACAAATTTTGGATAAGTTTTGTGTCTGAAAGACTTGACTTATCTACATAAACGAGTGACTAATAAACTGTAGATAATGTTAGGAAACAGGCATGAATGATAATGAATTAAAACTTCTCTCAAATAAAGAACTTAAAAATAAATGGCAGGAAATTTTTAAAACACCTGTACCCAAAGGGTATACTAAATTATATCTGATTAAAGAACTTGCTTGGTATTTTAAATTTAATAAATTACCAAGTAAGTTGCAAAATCAGATTGATAGCCTTGTTGAAAATTATTCAAATACAAAATCTGTTAATACTAAGAAAATCAAAAAATTTGAAGTAACAATTGGCACTAAATTTATCCGTGAATTTAAAGGCGAGAAATATGAAGTTATTGCAGTTGATGGTGGTTTTAGTTTTAATGGTAAATTATACAAAACTCTTTCCGCTGTTGCAAATGTAATAACTGGAACACACTGGAATGGCAAAAAATTCTTCGGGGTGGCTTAATGGATAAGAAAGTAATAAGATGTGCGATTTATACAAGAAAATCATCCGAAGAAGGTCTGGAACAAGATTTTAACTCACTTGATGCACAAAGAGAAGCTTGCGAGGCTTACATAAAATCACAAATGCATGAAGGTTGGGTTCTTCTTGACAAACAATACAATGATGGAGGCTATTCTGGCGGTACAATGGATAGACCTGCATTTAAAGAACTTTTAAAAGATATAGAAAACGATG
Source organism: Candidatus Gastranaerophilales bacterium (assembly GCA_944324305.1). Classification (GTDB taxonomy): domain Bacteria; phylum Cyanobacteriota; class Vampirovibrionia; order Gastranaerophilales; family Gastranaerophilaceae; genus Stercorousia. The sequence continues at coordinate 209,091 of CALUVV010000002.1, read as the reverse complement.
AAGTAGATATCGTTGTTGTTTATAAAGTTGACCGTTTAACCCGCTCACTTATGGATTTTTCAAAAATTATTGATGTGTTTGACAGGCATGAAACCTCATTTGTATCAATTACACAACAATTCAATACAACAACTTCAATGGGAAGATTGACATTGAATATCCTATTGTCTTTCGCTCAATTTGAACGTGAAGTTACTGGCGAAAGAATTAGAGATAAAATTTCTGCCTCCAAAAAGAAAGGCATGTGGATGGGTGGTAAAGTCCCACTCGGTTATTTAAAAGAAGATAAAAAACTAATTATCCATAAAGAAGATTCACGAAAAGTACAAATGCTTTTTGAAAAATACTTAGAACTAAAAAGTGTTCCAAAATTAATGCAATATCTTAAAGAACATGAGATTAAAACAAAAACTGACAAATATTTTTCAAAAGGTCAATTATATCATTTGCTTGCGAATAAGATTTATATCGGAAAAATAACTCACAAAGACAAAGTTTATGATGGAGAACATGAAGCTATTATTACTGATGAAATTTGTGAAAGAGTTCAAAAACTTTTGTATGAAAATAAAGTTGATAAAACTTGCGGAGCTAAATGTTCTTCCAATTCGCTTCTTGCAGGTTTAATCTATGATGATTTAGGTAATAAAATGACACCTAGCCATAGCAATAGTCACAAACGTAGGTATAGATATTATGTAAGCACAGCATTGAAAAATTACAAAAGCAGTAATGCAGGTTCCGTTTCAAAAATACCTGCAGGTGAAATTGAAAAATTTGTAGTTGAAACTACCAAAGAATTTTTACAAAATAAAGAACAAATTCAAAATATTGTCTCAGATTATAAAATCAGTAAACAAAATAAATTGATTTATACAGCACAAAATATTCGAAATTATTCTGAACCGAAACTTATAAGAACACTTGTTTATAAAATTGTAGTTTCTAAAAATTCAATTAAAATTACATACAATAAAAATTCTTTAATAAATGCTTTAAATGCATTATCTAATAATCAAGAAATTGTAATGCCAAATAAAAACGAAGAAATATTTCCGATTACAATTTCAAAAAACATAAAATTCATACAGCGGTCACGAAATGATAATATTATAATTTTGAATACAAAAGAAAACGATAGTCCCGAGCCAAATCCTTATCTAGTGAACGCAATAGTAAAAAGTTATTATTACCACAAACAAATCCAAGAAGGTAAGACAATAGAAGATTTGCAAAATTAAGAAGGTTTAATGGATTCAAAATATATTCGTAATATCCTAAATCTAAAATACATTTCACCAGAACTAACAGAACAAATTTTTAACGGAACGCAGCCGAAAAAATTTAAGTTTGCAAAGATTAATAACAAAATATTGTTAAAAAAATTAAAATTTAATTAAGAATTTAAATATAAATTTATTAATAATTTACAATTCTATATTATAGTAGTTTAGTAGAAGTATGTGTGACAAATTTATTAGAACAATTTAAAGGCCATATAATGAATTTTATTATCCGACTTGGATACGTATTATTACAGGAATATTAGCAGCATTAATTATTTGTGCGCAAGTGGTTAGTTTAATATTTTAAGTTATGAAAAAGTGTTATTTTTGTGGAAAAGATTTAAATAATCAAAATTTAAAACCAGAACATATCATTCCAAATGCCGTTGGGGGAAGATTAACCTCAAAAAATATTTTGTGCAATGATTGCAACAATAAGTTATCAGATTTAGATCAAAGTCTTGCTAATTCTGTATATTTATTAACTAATCTTTTAAATCCCAAAAGAGATAATAAAACTAAATCCAATTTACCAATGAAATTTCATTTTAATAATAGAGAGTTCGTTCGTGAGGCAGATGGTAAATATTATTCATCTCAATTTAAAATAGAAAAATCAGAAAAAGGTTTTCATCTTCATTTAAATGCTTTTTATAGTGCTGATAATGGTGCAAGAGAAAAAGTCATAAAGCCTGCAATAAAAGCATTAGATAGTTTGGCTCAAAATTACAAATGGAGTGCGGAAAAAATATATGAAGAGAAAAGAAAATTAATTGAAGCAATTTCAAATAAAGTTATAGATACAAATGATACTCCGACATTTGTTGGCCAAATAGCTTTAAATCAAGATGCTAAACTTTTCTTATCAATGTTAAAAATAAGTATAGGTTATTATTTAAGTAATAATTTCGACATTAACTATTTAAATAAATCTATAAATATACTAAAAAATAAAGATTACAAATTGGCAAGGAAGTATTGTTATTACTTTTTTCCAGAGAATTTTTATAAGGAAGATAGTATCTATCATTCAATTTACCTTAAAGGTGATAAACAAAATAATGTTCTGTATAGTTTAATATCAATATACGGGTGTCTAAATTGTCTTGTGTTATTGAATGAGGAATATGATGGAGAAACAATAGAAAAAAATTATTTCTATGATTTACGAAATCATAAAGAAATCAAATTTGACAAATCTCTAAATTTAACTAAATCGGAAATTGTAGACATTTTAACTATTTTGCCTGAGAATTTAGTAGACAACTTTAAAAGTAAAATTAATTTATTCTTGTCTTTTATGGCACAAAGAGAATTTGATGGGGATAAAATACTTCCTATAATTGAAAAATGTTATAGTAGAACTATTAGATTTAATTTTATGAATGAGCTAGACTATATTAGCAATTTTAACAACGAATTTATTGCTCTAATGAGAAATCATCCAGATTTTAAATATTTATATGAATATCAAATGCTAGAAATGTCAAAGATTGGAATGAGACTTTATTCTTATAACTATTATTTACATAATTTCTGTATCTTAAGAATATTATCTAATTTTGTATCACATATAATTACAGACTCTTTAATTAGAAAACAATCAATGGAAGAATGTTTAAATAATTTGAAAAATATATTAGAAACATACAGGACAGGAATTGCAGAAATTGATAATACATTAATTCAAAATAAAGAAAAATACCAAAATAGTCTTACAAGCTTTGTGGAAGAACATTATCCTAAAATTCAAAATATTTATGAGTAAATATTAAAAGGTTTTAAAACCAATTTTGGACTAGGTCTCTGGCAAAGAGAGAATTTTGATAAAAATAAGCATTAACAAATAGAAAATTTTAGTAAAATAAATTCTCTGTTTTTTTTAATTATCAAAAAGTCCGCCAATAGTGGGCTTTCAACGCTTTCAAAATGGTCTTATTTCTCTTTTGTGGACTAAAAACTGGAGACGAGGGGAGTCGAACCCCTGTCCAAAATGGATCTTGATAAATTTCTACGAGTGTAGATATTAATTATCTCGAATTACTCAGGGAATATCAAAACCTTTTAAATAATTCAAAGTGTTTTTTTCGGAAACACTAACCTTTAACGGTTATCTTGATGCATCTACCGTCGTCAATGCACTGCCGCTTGCATAATGGACTCATAAAACCGGCAAGCTGGGCTTAATGAGTAGCTATAATTAGCGACTAAGCTGCTAAAGCTTGTGCTCTAGAGAAGTCTGCTTTAATTACGTTGTTAGCATTTAATTTATTTTGCTCGTTGATAAGCGGGAACAGCACCCGCACTCGCAACCTATCTCAACCGAACATCCTGTCAAATCCAAAACGTCCCCATATTTAATTTTAAATGTGCTAATTCTTATTATAACTTATCTTATTTAAATTTCAACCTATTCGGTTATGTGAAATGAACACTTTGAGCAATGTGCTTTTGGATGAAGCATTAAATTATCTTCCAAATCATAAAGTTTAGCAATTCTTGTTATTAACGGTGCACCGCATTTAGGGCATTTAAGTCCACCTGCTCCGTTTAAAATTAAATCTTTAAGGCTGTCAATGATTTCCCGAGAAACTATATAGCTTGAATAATCTTTTTCTAAAGCTTTTATTTCTTGCGGCGTACATCTTAAAACTTTCGCCAAATTTTGTCTTACCGTCACAGGTAAAAATAATTCTTTTCCTGCTTCTATATCTTCTATAAGGCTTAAAGGAAGGCTGCATTCTTTAGCCAATCCCTTGGGAGATAAGCCTAAATCATCTCTTTTATGTTGAATAAACTGTGCTAATGTTTTCATAATTCATATTATATGCGAAAACACCCGCTATATTCAAGCGGGTGTTTTTAAGTTGTGTAGAAAAAGTTTTTTTAAGATAATTTATTCTTCGTATTTCCAACCCGGATGTTTGTAATCTTCACTTCTTTTTGCATAATCAGAGTAGATTACTGCCTGGTCAAAATCATACTGCGGGAATTCTAAATTTCCGTCTTCATCGTAAACAGGGTCGCCTGTTTCAGGGTCAATAACAACAGAACCGTATAGGAAAGTTCCGGGTTCTTGGCCTTTTTCGTAATCACCTCTGAAGAGCAGTTCATTATTGTTGTCAAATATTGATCTTACGTTTCTTTTTCCATCCCTTCCGTTAGAGCGAACTTCATAACCTGCATAATTCCAGAGGTATTGTTCGTCATCATCCGGTTTTTTATCTGTATCTGCTACATAACGTGTAATTTTTATGCCTTTTCCGGGAACATCATTTATTTCTGACTTCATATAATATGTTTTATTATTATAATTATCGAGAACTTTTGTAACTACAGCCAAAGTTCTTTTATTTGTACCGACACTGTCTACCATTGATTCATAGAACTTATTATCGTATCTGTTATGAGCTTTTGAACCGACATAAACAACGCTGTCCAGACCTGAACCGTCGGGTTCGGGACCATCAATAGGTATGCCTATATTTTGTCCCTGAGCTATAAGCGAATCTGCAATATGGAAAGGATAATCCTTTACGTATACAGGTTTAATTTCAGTATGAATAATTGTATCTGTATGATTTATCGTGTCTTTTTCAATAATTGTAATTGTATCTTTGTGGTCACATCCTCCGCCTATTTGTAGGTGAACATTTGCCGAAGCTGATGATGAAGATGACGAAGATGAACTGGCTTCGGCCAATATATCTTTTTCACAGCTTGATAAAGTTCCTGCAGTTGCGCCCAGTGCCATTAAACCTAACATCATGTTTCTCATAGCCTTGCCTCCATCATTAGAAGACGGGTGAGAATGATGATTGTCATTTTTATTTACTTGGTGATGTTTTTTGTTTTGAGCTTTACCTTCAAAATTTAAGGTATTAGCTGCGCTTATTGCTTTTACATCCATTTTGGTGGTTACCTCCGATTTCTACACTTTTATATTGTAAGTATATAAAGAAAAAACATATTTTTAGTTGCTAATAAAATCATACCAAAAACATGTTTTTCTTAAAATTTATTGTGAGAAGTGGTTTTCAGCTGCTTAACATTTATTTATATTATTATGAAGCTGATAATTTTTCTCTTACTAATGTTTCAATTGTATTTAAGATATCAGGATTTTCTGATAAGAAATCTCTTGCTTTATCTCTGCCTTGCCCGAGCTTTTCTTCGTTAAAGCTGAACCATGAGCCTGCTTTTTTTACGATATCGAGGTTTACGGCAACATCAAGAATATTTCCTATTTTACAAATACCTTTTCCGAAGATAATATCAAATTCGGCTGTTCTGAAAGGAGGCGCCACTTTATTTTTTAGAACTCTCACTCTTACGTGGTTTCCAACATCACCGTCATCTCCTTTAACCCCTTCCGTACGTTTAATTTCCATACGAACAGATGCGTAATATTTTAATGCGTTACCGCCTGTTGTGGTTTCGGGGTTACCGTACATAACGCCGATTTTCATTCTTAATTGGTTAATAAAAATAACGGTTGTATTTGTTTTTCCGATAATACCTGTCAGCTTTCTTAAAGCTTTACTCATAAGGCGTGCTTGAAGTCCCATTTGCTGGTCTTCCATTGACCCTTCGATTTCGGCTTTCGGAACAAGAGCGGCTACAGAGTCGACTACGACAACATCAACCGCGCCCGAACGGACAAGTTCTTCGGTAATATCAAGTGCCTGTTCACCTGTGTCGGGTTGTGAAATAAGCAATTCGTCAACCTGTACGCCTAAATTCCTTGCATATTCGGGATCCAGAGCATGTTCTGCATCTACGAACGCTGCAATTCCGCCTCTTTTTTGGCATTCTGCAACAATATGCTGAGCAAGAGTTGTTTTACCTGAACTTTCAGGACCGTATATTTCAATGATACGGCCTCTCGGAATTCCGCCGATACCCAGTGCGACATCAAGCGATAATGCACCTGTCGGAATAGCATCAACGTTTACTGTAGCTTTATCGCCGAGTTTCATTATTGAACCTTTTCCGAAATCTTTTTCGATTTTTTCTATTGCAAGTTTTAAAGCCTTGCTTCTTTCATCTGTATTTGCCGTTGTATCGGTTTCTTTTTCTTTTACTGCCATATCATAATTCCTTTAATTATTGGCGGGTCAGGCTTTGTGCCGTTTATTCCCAAACGTGTTTTTCTTTCTTTTTATAAAAACCAAGTCCTACAGGTTTGTAGCTGTGGAGGTCATTTTTTAATTGATAGATTTCTTTATTTAAATCAATAATTTTTTGTCTTAAAGTTTCATTATCTGTTTTGCAGCGGATAAGTTCAACAACAACTTCATCCATGCCTTCAAGTTTTTCATCAATAACTTTGGCAATTCTGTTGCTGAGTTTTGTTTCCATTTCTTTAAGAGAGCTTAGAATATTCAGGATAGCTGAAGGTTGTTTTGTTTCAGCTTTAGCAGGCGGGAGAGAAGCTCCTTTCATTGCCTGAACTTTTCTAAGATTTTTTACTTCTTCGTAAGAAAAATAAGTTTGCCCTTTGCTGTTTTTTCTCGGCAATATAGAAGCACGTTTACAAAGTTCAACAATTTCTTTATTGTCGGTTTTTAAAATACTTCTCACTTCTTGAGGAGATAAAGTTTTCCCCTTCAACTCTTGTTCTAATATCATCTTCTATCCCTCTAAATTTCTCCACTTATATTTTATTTTATATATAAAAAAAAGACAAACAGATTTAACAATCTTGTAACATGACTTAATAAAACTATATAAATTAAGAAATGTAACAAAAGATTTACAAATGCCTGAAATGCAGATATAATCCCTCATAGGATAGGATAGGATAGGATAGGATAGGATAGGCGGGGGAGTATAAAGATTTTTAAGTAGTAATCCGACATTGAAAATGTACTAATTCAAGGAGCATTTATCAATGGGATTATCTGCAGGACAAGCCAGATTATTAACAATCACGGGACGCAAATCCGACTGCGAATATGCATCCATGAAGCTTTCTCATCAAAAGATAGCATTATCTCGTGATTTGGCAGAACTCTCAAATGAATACCAGAATTCCTTAGATCAGACCAAATTGATATACGATTACTACGGAACAGGCGATACCACAACCCCTTTATCTTATGGTTTATTAATGACTCCATCAGCATTAAATGATTATATGCCAACCACAATCACCGATTCCTTAGGCCGTGTCACCTTAAACAGCAAATATGCTTCTGCTGCGCGTGCCGCCGGCATTCCTCAGGAAGGTTTAGGCACCTTGCCGTCAGAAGGCATGCGTAATGCTTTTATTCAGGGTTTGTACACCAGCGGTATTTTAACTAAGAAAACGGCAGAAACAATCTTAGGCTTGCCTTATAATCAGCAGGCAGGTTTCGGCGGAGGACCGGTGTCATCTGTTATTACAGAAACCGGTAATGTAGATACACTTATTAAATATTTGGATGAAAACTCAACCGGAGAATTTTCTACGACTGAACTTATATCATCTCAAGGAATTCAAGGTTCAAAAGATGATGTGAACAACTGTAAAATTCGTACTAAAGTTGTTTCCGCTGATGGTACAGTTACGGATACAGCTTCTGCCAGTTTTACACTAGCTGATTTATTGTCAGATGAGAAGCAATATAACCTCGATTACTATGGTTCGGTACGCAGTGAACAGAGCCCGGTAACAGCAACTGCAATGATGCAAAAATATTTAACCGATGAGGGTGGTTTTGTAGATTGGCTGTATGAAGAATTTTCTGCTGTACTTGGAGTTGATGATAAAGCTATGGCTGCTTTAGATTATGCACGTACAGAAACTAAAAAACTTATCAACGGACCTGATACAGAAGAATATAAAAATTGGCAGAATAAATGGTATACAGCAACGGGTAACAGTGACTGGGATGAAGATACGCAGTGGAAGCACAACGATGTAAACGGATTTTTGGATCCGGTCGGTTCTAAAATAAGCGGCGGCGTAGAAAACTACGACCCTAATGTTGTTAAGCAGGGCAGCAACTATATGGGATTTGTATATGCTGCGGCTAACAAAGGTAAGGATGACGATGGTAATGACCATTGTACTGCCGGTATTAATTTAAACAATATTGCCAAAGCGTTTTTAACCTTTTTTGCTCAAGCTTGGGAAGGGCCGTCAAAAAAAGATGAGTTAGGCCGTCCAAAATATCTTGTGCAAGCGGATAGTTTAACAACTAACAGACTTGTCACTGATGATTTGTCATTTGAATTTACAATCAAAACAGGAGTTGAAGTATCGAGTGATGATTTAGGCCAGGCCACGTTTTACGATGCTCTGTTTAACCAAATCTGTTCCAACGGGTGGACGGAAAATGATAAAATCACCGATAACGAATATCTTCAGGAGATGCTTCAAAGCGGAATGCTTTATGTCTCAAAGCCAAAAGATGACGGCTACTATTATCAAGGCAACTATGCAACGGATCCTTATATCAAAGAGATTTCAGATGATACAGCCATTGCTCAGGCCGAAGCCAAATATCAGACAGAAAAAGCCAAATTAAATTCCAAAGAAGAGACACTTGATTTAAAAATGAAAAATCTCGATACTGAGATTTCTTCACTGACAACCGAATATGACACTGTAAAAAATACCATCTCTAAAAACATAGAAAAATCATTTAAACGATATAATGCTTAAAAATTGAGTAATAAAAAACAAGAACATTTTTAAATGTTCTTGTTTTTTATTTTACTAAATTTAGTTAAACTCATTAAACAGCTTTTTGGACTTTACCTGCTCTTAAACAAGAAGTGCAGACTTTAATTCTTTTAACTGTTCCGTTTACGTTAACTTTAACTGATTGTAAGTTAGGTTCTTGAGTATGAACAATTTGTTTATGCGAGAAAGTTAATTTCGCTGCTTTAATCGGTGCTTTACCGCATACATCACATTTTTTTGACATAATTTTAATTTCCTTTTCTAGCTAGTTTGTGTAATCTAATCATATATTAAAAATGAGAAAAATCAAGCAGCATGTTAAAATTTATAAAGTGCGGGGGTGCAAAATGCTGTAATACGTCACAAGTAAAGAAATGTAACAAAAGATTTACAAATGCCTGAAATGCAGATATAATCCCTCATAGGATAGGATAGGATAGGATGGGCGGGGCAGTATAAAGTTTTTTGGGGATAATCCGACATTTATTTTGCAGCAATTCAAGGAGCAATAATAAATGGGATTATCCGCAGGTCAAGCCAGATTATTAACATTAACGGGACGCAAATCGGACTGTGAATTTGCATCAATGAAGCTTTCACATCAGAAAATCGCTCTGTCTCGTGATTTGGCAGATATCTCTAATGAATATCAGAATTCCCTGGATCAGACCAAATTAATCTATGATTATTACGGTACCGGTGATACAACAACACCGTTGTCTTATGGTCTTTTAATGAGCCCCTCTGCATTAAACGATTATATGCCAACGACAATCACCGATTCCTTAGGCCGTGTCACCTTAAACAGCAAATATGCTTCTGCCGCGCGTGCCGCCGGTATTCCTCAGGAAGGTTTAGGCACTTTGCCGTCAGAAGGCATGCGTAATGCTTTTATTCAGGGTTTGTACACCAGCGGCATTTTAACCAGGAAAACGGCAGAAACAATCTTAGGCTTGCCTTATAATCAGCAGGCAGGTTTCGGCGGAGGACCGGTGTCATCTGTTATTACAGAAGATGTAACTTTAGACGAATTGTCAGACATGTTGAATGAAATAGTTGTTTCACCTTTAGATAGTAGTTATAATAGCGAGTATACCAGAGGCTTGTCTCTTTTAAATGTAGACGAACACACAATCGAAAGTGTGGGAAATCCGCCAACAAATATTGCCGAAAAATATCGTGATCCTTTCAAACGTAAGCCTGCCGATGGTATGGAGTATACTGCGACCGGTAACTCTCAGGTTACTCTTGGAGATATATTAAGCGGAAATTATATTTTAACATCTTATAGCGTAGACGACCGTAACAGTGCTTTTGGTTATGAAGGCGGACCGATAGATGCAGTCGTAAATTCATCATTCTGGACAGAGATGTTTGATGCTCTGGAATCCATGTTAGATACAGGAACAAAAGAATCACAGCATGCATTGGCTTATGCAAGATCTGAAATAGAAAAAATGATTTCAAATAATTGCGACAAAAGTAAAGGACCCGGAGCATTCGGCGGTGATGACCACTCTAAAGATACCAAGGGGCAGTATTTTAATGACAGTGATTTAAATAATTTTGCATATTATCAAAGTAGTTCCAGTCAAATTAAATATGACGGTAATATTATATCACAATCAAGTAATATGGTAAATTCAAATGAAAACGGCAATGGGTATATTGGACTTACCGCAAAAGGTAATTACGGTAAAGGACGTGACGATGACAGTTGTATATCTGCTGTATCAGTAAACCTAAGCAGTGTCTTTAAAGCTTATTTGACATATTTCATGGATGCGATGATAGGAGTTTCAAAGGAAGACCAGTATGGACGCCAGTTATATGATGTTAAAGATCAGCTGGATACTTCAAAGCTTGTTGATGAAAATACTGTATTCACTATCAAAACAGGAGTTGATGTATCGAGCGATGATTTAGGCCAAGCCACGTTTTACGATGCTCTGTTTAACCAAATCTGTTCCAACGGGTGGACTGAAAATAATAAAATCACCGATAACGAATATCTTCAAGAGATGCTTCAAAGCGGAATGCTTTATGTCTCAAAGCCAAAAGATGACGGCTACTATTATCAAGGCAACTATGCAACGGATCCTTATATCAAAGAGATTTCAGATGATACAGCCATTGCTCAGGCCGAAGCCAAATATCAGACAGAAAAAGCCAAATTAAATTCCAAAGAAGAGACACTTGATTTAAAAATGAAAAATCTCGATACTGAGATTTCTTCACTGACAACCGAATATGACACTGTAAAAAATACCATCTCTAAAAACATAGAAAAATCATTTAAACGATATAATGCTTAAAGTTTATTATATTGTAACAATTATATAAGTACTTGAATTAAAATTTACCTTATGATATATTTCACATATCAAAGAACAATTTATTATTAGGGTATGGAAAAAATGAAAAGTTCAACTATCAGAAGATCAAACTTATCTAAGGAGAAAATGGCTGTTTTGGAAGCATTATCCCAATACAGACATGACCCGTACGATAATTCTCCGGGGGTTTATGTCAGACCCAATAAAGAAAGAGAATTAGACTTATTATGGCAGAATTTTAAAGTTAATCAGAAAAATGATAAATCTCCGAGTATATATCTTGCCGCAGGTTTTATCGTAGGTGCTGTCGTAATGCTTTTGTTAACGGTTATGATAAGTTTTTCCGCTAACGGAATTCATTCTGCCAGCGAAAAATCCGCATCTTCTCCTGCGCCTGTGAAGAAAGAAAAACTGAACTTAAACTTTATTCCTTCTTCTGCAGAAAAATCAGAACCCGCTGCGACAAATGAAATTTATACTGTTCAAAGCGGCGATACCATGGAAAGTATTTTAATAAGATTTTACGGCTCTTACAGTAAAGACAAAGAAGCATTAGTTTTAAAAACAAATAACATGACTAATCCGAATAAACTTGGAATAGGGCAAAAACTTACAATACCTATGGAAGAAAAAGAAGTTCAATAAATAAAAAAGACCGGTTGAAAAACCGGTCTTTTTTTAATATGTCATTTCCCAGTTGTCATTAAGAATTTTCCCGAAGCAGCCGTGCCAGCTTGATGCTTCGCTGCTGATACATACTGAATAGTTTGCTTCTCGTTCGTCCCTGGTCATTGGTGCAGTAATGTCAGCTGAAAAACCACTATCGTCAATCACACCGTTATTATATAAAAATATAGGGAATAAATCTCTACCAACTATATTTGGTCCTTTTTTCCCATTTACATCAACATATATTTCACATATCATTTCATACGATGAATTATATCTCACTCCAATAGAAGCTCCACTTGCTATTACATAATGTGTCATTGGACTTGTCCATGCTGTAAGTTGATTGCCTGATAGTTTTTTATAGTTACTTTTTTCTTCAAAACAAGGAGTTTGAGTATCTCCACATTTTTGAACTATTTTAAAATATTTTTCAATAAACTCTTCTGCTGCTGTTTGACTATTTAGTCCTGCTTCTTTAAGATTAACGGCATTTCTTGCAGTCTGATATTGCACTGCTGCCTGAGAAAGTTCATTATAAACCTTATGCAGCTGCGTCACGTATGATTGCCTTTGATAATTCTGCATCAAAGACGGAACAGTCATTGCAGAAACTACTCCGATAATACCTAAAGTAACTAATACCTCAGCTAATGTAAAGCCCTTTAACCCCTTGTTACAAGCGACCTTTGCGGGGGGGGGGCGACCCTTAACGCTTTGAAATTAATCATTTCAGCCTCCTTATTTATATGTATATTCTAATTATAATATACAATTTAAGAAAATTCAATATTAGTTATTTAGTATATTTTTTCCCTATGAGTTCATCCGGCAAAAACTGCTGCTTGACGTCAGGTGCGTTATGCGAATAAACGTAGCCTATTCCGAATCCGTAATTTTTTGCATCTTTGTAGTGCGCATCGCGAAGGTGCATGGGCGGAGGAAAATCCTTGCCAGTTTCAATATCATGTAATGCGGCATCAATTGCCATAATTGTTTCATTTGATTTTGGTGCGCGTGCGACATAAATTACTGCCTGTGCAAGAGGAATTCGCCCTTCGGGCAGACCTAGTAACTCTACTGCTTTATAAGCATTAATTGCCACATTAAGCGCGTTAGGGTCGGCATTTCCGACATCTTCGGCCGAACAGGTTATAAGCCTTCTTGCAATAAATCTCGGATCCTCGCCTGCGGCAATCATTTTGGCGAGATAATAAATTGCGGCATCAGGGTCGCTTCCTCTTAAACTTTTTTGAAAAGCCGAAGCGCAATCGTAATGTTCCTGTCTTGAATATCTTGTGTTGCGTTTCTGGCATATTTCTTCAATAATTTTTACTGTTAAATTTCTTCTGTTGTCTTTTAAGTCGCTTGCAAAATAAGCATTTTCAACGACATTAAGCGCATAGCGTGCATCTCCTCTTGCGAGGTTAATGATAAAATCTATTGCACCTGTTTCGCAGTCCATCGGCAGATAATTTTTTGCCAGATATGCAAAACCTTTTTTGATTATTTTATCCATGCTTTCATCATCAATAGAGTTTAATCTGACGACCTGAACTCTGGATAAAAGAGCGGGAACCACCTGAAATGACGGATTTTCGGTTGTAGAGCCTATTAAAAATAAAGTCCCGTTTTCAAGATGCGGCAAAAGAGCATCCTGCTGTGTTTTTGAGTATCTGTGAATTTCATCTATAAACAGAATTGTTTTATGTCCGCTTCTTAAAGCTTCCTTTGCGTTGTCAACAGCATCCTTAATATCTTTAACACCTGAGGTTACGGCTGAAATTTCTATAAAATTGGCATTTGTTTTTGCCGCAATCAGCCTTGCAAGTGTAGTTTTGCCGCATCCCGGCGTACCCCAGAAAATTAATGAAAACAGTCTGTTTGTTTTTAGCAGGTTAAGTATCGGGCTGTTAGGGGAAACAACGTTGCTCTGGCCCAAAAAGTCCTCAAGTGTTTTCGGACGCAAAATTTCCGCAAGCGGGATTTGCTTATTTTGATTTTCCAATTCCGTAAATAAATTATTCATAGTATAATTGTAGCATGAAATGTGTAAAGACTTTAGTAAAAATAATACTTGTTGTTTTCTTAATTTTATTATCCGCCGTTTTCTTAAAACCGTCAAATAAATCCGATAATGAAGTTATATTTTGGACACTGCAAATGAGTGATTTCTCGCCTTATATGAATAAGGTTATAAAAGAATTTGAAACGCGAAATCCTCAAATAAAAATAAAATGGGTTGATGTTCCGTTTTCTGAAGGTGAAAAAAGAACTCTTGCCTCTGTGTTAAGCGATAACCCGCCTGATTTAATAAATTTAAATCCTGATTTTTCTGCTCTTTTGGCGCAAAGAGGAGCACTGTATGAGATTAATGAGGAATACGCGTCGCAGTTTAACAAAGAGATTATAAATTCGCTGAAATACAACGGGAAATTGTATTCGCTTCCATGGTATGCAACTTCGGCCGTAACGATTTACAATAAAGGGCTTTTGAAAAAATCGGGTGCAAAAATGCCTTCAACTTATGAAGATATTGCGCTAATCGCTCCTGAAATAAAAGAAAAAACAGGTGCTTATGTAATGCTTCCGAATATTACCGAAAACGACACAATGCTCAGAATTTTGAACAAATACGGCGTAACGGCTTTGAACATAAATTCCGAAAAATCTGCTGATGTTTTCGATTATTTTAAAAGTTTGTATGAAAAAGGTTTAATCCCTAAGGAAAGCGTTACCCAGACACATCGTGAAGCTCTGGAAAAATATATGGCCGAACAGATTGTGTTTTTTCAGGCAGGAGCTAATTTCTTAAATATGATTAAAGAAAACGCCCCGTCAACTTATAAAAATACCGATGTGGCACCTCAAATTACGGGAGAATTGGGGCAGTATGACTTTTCTCTGATGAACTTCGTTATTCCTGTCAGGGCAAAGCATAAAGAAGACGCCTTAAAATTTGCACTTTTCCTGACAAACTATGAAAATCAGCTTGAACTTGCAAAATTAACAAATGTTTTAGCCGTTAATGAACAAACATTGAAAGATGATTTTTATACATCGTATGATAAAGATGATTTGATTGCTAAAGCGCGTGTAATCAGTGCTAAGCAGCTTAATAAAATTGAACCGTCATTTAAAACAATGAAAGACCAGAAAGAAGTAAATACAATTGTAAATACGGCTGTTCAACAAATACTGTTAAACAAAAACACCACCAAAAAAATTCTTGATGATGTTTTTAATAAAATTAATTTGTTGGAAGCTGATTAGCACCAGAACCCGCGAACTCCGAAGAATGAAGGCCCGCCGAACATAAACCCGGGTCCGCATCCGCATCCGCCGCCGAAGAAACCTCCGCCAAAAGGCCCGCAGCCGTAAATTGTTGATGTCATATAAGGATTAAAACCGCATCCGAAAATTCCAAAAGGCGAAGTCAGCATTGCAGTTCCGATAAGTCCCATAGTCCCTTGCGCATTCGCAGCAGGATTTCCGTAACCCGCAATGGAATTTACCGCATATCCGAGATAACTTCCCGTATGGTGCTGAATTTCTCTTGCAGCTTCATTTCTTAATGCTCCGTTCATAACGTTAAAGCCAAAACCCATTAATGCATCTCCGGCTGACGCTCCTCTGTTGCGTGCATCAACCGCACCGAGCGCGCTTCCCGCTAAGGCATTAAAATTACTGAGTGCATATATTGCGTTGTCAATACTCATAATTATTCTCTCGCTTATATACTTTGTATATATATAAAGTATATTAGTTTGTAAAAATTGCATGAATTTTAGTCTTTTGTAAAGTATTGTAACAACATTCTTAAAATCCTTAAAGATATAGAAAAATACGGCCGAATACATGATTAAGGAAACAAGAAAAAAGGGATTTGAAGATATGTCAATTGGTCTTTTTAATGCACAATACAAATTAGGGATTGATACAACAACTTTAAAACAGGTTTCAAATGAAATTTTGAAACGTGCAGCTGAAAAAAACAGCCAATATAACACAAATACATCGTCCTTAAATAATATTTTCAAATCTGCAGATTTAGGTTTGGATTTGTATAAAGGCAATGTTGATACAAACGTTGCACGTCAGGTTGCAATGAATAATTCAGGTTTTCAAATTCAGTTAAATCAGGAAGTTATGCAGTCTATCCAATACTTGAATTCTAAAGCAGCTCAAAATATTCAGAAAAATGTTGAAGGCAAAATTACCGTTGCACTAAATGAAGGTGTCGGCAATACTCAAAAATCACAAGCTGCTCCAGCTTTTAACAGCATTATAAGTCTTGGTGCAGGTAAAGACAAAAACGGTTCTGCTCCGTCTTATAAAGGAGAATTCTTATTCATAAAGAAAGACAAAGAAAAAGAAGAAGCTGTTGCAGCATAGTTTGTAAAGGTTGAAAATAAATAAGCAGTCTGCTATAATCAAAAAAGCAGACTGTTTTTTTTAGAAAGGAGCAAATATGAAAAGATTAAACGTAAAACAGGCACATAAATTTAATAAGTTTCATAAAGCTTGTTTTGAGGTGCCTGCCTGCGTAGCAGTCGGGGGGGGGGGCAATTCTGTAGCTCCTAAACCTGCATTTACTTTGGCAGAGGTTTTGATTACTTTAGGAATAATAGGTGTTGTCGCCGCTATGACTATGCCGGCTTTAGTTGCTAATTCCAGAAAAACTGAATACTCAGCAAGGCTTAAAAAGTTTAATTCCGTAATGGAACAGGCAATAAGAATGTCGGAATTTGAGAATGGTGAGATGACAGACTGGGTAAGAGGAGGTAATACCCAGAAAGATGAGAACGGTGACACTGATTTTGAAGCAAACGGTAAAATTACAAAAGAATTTTTTATGACTTATCTTGCACCTTATTTTAAGTATGCAAGTATTAAGGACGGTAAAAATACTGTTGATGAAGATGGTGAAAAATCAGGTGAAAATACTAAAATTTATTTAACTGACGGTACTACATTATCTTTGTGGAATGGAGATTGTCTGGATGTCAACTTTGATGTAAACGGTGAGGCTAAACCTAATATTAAAGGAAGAGATATATTTGTTTTTTTAGTATGTTTTGATGCTTCAAACCGAAAGAATATGTGCGGAAATGCGAATACTGCATATTGTTCATACGGAAAAAGCGACAACAATCGGGTTTCCATACTTAACAAATGTAAAAATAATGCAAATTATTGTTCAAGGCTTTTGCAGTTCGATAACTGGGAATTCAATAAAGATTATCCTTACAGATTATGATTTTCCGTTATCATCTTTCAATTCGCGGGCAATGTTGTAAAATTCTTCTTCAAGTTCTTTTTCAGCATTATCCCGCTTATTATCTTTAGAGGAAGCAGCTGAGTTTCTGTCACGTTCTCTCTGTTCTTCCAGAGCTTTTTTGCGGGCGTTGATAACATTCGCCACATTCATCATCGCAAGCGAGTTTAATGTCGCGCGCAAAACAGCACTTCTGTCGGTATATTTTTGGCTGTCCTGATTTTCTTCATCTTCCTCTCTTTTCTGCTGCGCAAAATATTCCCCGCCCTGTCCCATTTTATCATCCTGGGTTTTGGCGGCTGTTCCCGAAATATCTCCGCTTTTGAAATTAAAAGAGCCTCCGATTCCGAAGAATCCTGCTGATCTGTTATCGACCATACTTTGTACCCTCTGTTTATTTTACATTCAATCTCCCATAATCCTAACAGATTGAATGATATATTAACTCATCTGAACATATTATTTTGCTATCATGTTAATAAAAGTTTACATGCTGCGTTAATTCATCTTAATCCCCGATGCGGCAATTCTTTTACGGGTGTTTATCTGTTGAAAAAAACGGGTATATATGTTATTATAATAATAGAACAATTACAGGAAGGATATTTATGAGAAGATTAAAAGGTTTTACGCTGACCGAATTAATGGTTGCTCTTGCAGTAATCGGTATTCTGGTAGCCGTAGTTACTCCTACTATCATGAAAACCAGACCGAATAAAAATAAAATGATGATTAAAAAAACTTTCTACACCACAGAGCAGATTGTGGCAACGTTAATAAACGATGCCAGACTATATCCTGATTTGCGTGAAGCCTGTGACAGCGACTGGCTTGCAAACAATACTGAAACCGATGATATGTATTGTGCCTGGGGATTTGATTATAATAATGCTGTCAGATATGAGGGTGAAACCTACGAAGGTGATACTAAATTTGCCGGGTTGTTCAAAAGCAGATTAAATGTCAAATCAGGTGACGATACAGTATTCTATACAACCGATGGTGTTAAATGGGATTTGAGCGGTACAACAACAGGCGGCAGATCAGGTTACGGTGCTTGGACACCGGGTATGCTGGACGGTCCTGAAGATGCCGGCGTAGGACAAATCCTAATTGATGTAAACGGAGATGATCCTCCTAATGCAAGACAAAGCGCTTCCAGTGAAGATGATTTTGACCAGTACGTAATTGAGGTAATGGCAAGCGGTAAATTGAAAATATCAGAATCAGATACTAAAGCGATTGAATATGTAACGATAAACACATCAATTCGTGATGCTTTATAATAAAGTAATCGAATAATCGCGCCTGATATATTCGGGTGAGGAAAGTCCGTGCATTCAAGGACAGATTGCCGGAGAAAGTCCGGACGGCGTGAGCCGGTGGAAAGTGCCACAGAAATGAAGACTGCCGATGGACAGAAATGTCACAGGCGATGGTGCAACGGTGAGTTAAGAGCTTCACCGGCGGTGTCGAGAGATACCGGCCAGGTAAACCCCAATCGAATGCAAGATTAAATTGAAGGTTATAAAGGCTGTCCGCCAACTTCAAAAATATCGCTAGAGATTGAGAGTAATCTCAATACCAGACAGATGATTATTTAGAAACAGAACACGGCTTATGAGTTACTTTATTTATTATAAAAAAAGACCGGTTTTTAATAACCGGTCTTTTTTTATATTTATTTATTTTTCTTTGCTTTTGCTTCGGCTGCTTCTTTAGCTTTTTTTGCAGCTTCCCCGCTGTTGTTAATTGATTCCTGAACGCCTTTTTGAACGGCTTTAGGATCATAGTCAGGGTTTACATATTCAATTTTTGCATTTTTCTTTAATGATTCTGTCAATTTGTCAATCATTTCAACTTGCTTTTGGTTTTCCAAATAACCTTTAATGTTATTTTTCACCTTTTCAAACGGATCCTGGCTTGCAGCTGCTCTGTCTGTTACCATTATGATGTGATAACCGAACTGAGTTTTTACAAGTTTATCTGATACTGAATTCGGTTTCATTGAAAAAGCTGCTTTTGAAAACTCGGGAACCATTTCTTTTGCCGCAAAGAAGCCAAGGTCGCCGCCTTTTGCTGCTGATGCGGTATCTTCGGAATTTTCTTTTGCAAGTTTGGCAAACTGTGTCATATCTTTTTTAGCTTCTGCTAAAAGTTTGTTTGCTTTATCTTCTTTTGCTTGAATTTCTTCCTGAACTTTAGCTTTTATTGCTGCTTCATCAAGGTCTTTATTTTTCGGATCAGACTTAACAACTTCTGTTATTTCCTGAGGGTTTACGGAAATAAGAATGTGTGAAGCTCTTACTCTGTCAGGATGTTTGAATTTGTTAATATTATCATTATAGAATTTTTTTGCTTCCGCATCCGAAACTTTAGAAGAACCTAATTGTTCGGCTAACCTTTTCATTTTAACTTCTTCTTTCAAATCTTTTTTGAAATCGGAGTTTGAAATACCGTTTTGTTTCAATAATGCATCAAGCTGTTCTTTAGAACCGAGTTTGTTTATAATTTCCTTAACTGCATCGTCAACGTCTTTGTTTGTAACTGTAATTCCGCGTTTTGCGATTTCTTCGTCAAGAAGAGTTTTTACAATAAGCTCGTTAATAACTCTGTCTTTAATCAAAAGATATATAAAGCTGTTTTTGTCATCTTTAACATCGATACCTAAAGCTTTAGCAATTCCGTTGCCTGCCTGTTTGTCAAATTCCTGATCAAACTGGCCTTGCGTAATGGTTTTATCATTAACTTTGATAATTGCTTCACCTGATTTCAACCCGCAGCCTGCGAACAAAACTGCAGAAACAGCAAGTGTTGTCAGTAATTTTTTCCCTCTCATAATGTCTCCTTTTTTTCGATTTTATATTCGTTAACGGTTTTAAACATATAATAGAACAAATCTGTTAAAATGTTAAATATTTCGTTAAAGTTCATATACGAATTATTTAATAATAATATAGATTTTCCATCTGTGCAAGACTTTGGTGCAATTGTAAATTTTATCCGCTTAAGGATTTCAGACGGCAATGCATGCTGAATTATTTTCCATTCGGGCTGGCTGAAAGGCGTATAAATTCTTATATTGTCTTCGGTTTCTCTTATAAGCGGAATTTTTACATCTGTAGCCGCAAGTCTTATTTTTATAAGTTTTATTAAGTTTTCAACACTTTCGGGAGGTTTGGCAAAACGGTCTTTCCATTCCTCAGTTATATAATCAAGCTCAATATCCGATTTAACATCAGCCAAACGTTTATATTCAATCATTTTTTGTTCGGAAGAACCGACCCAGTCATCAGGAATAAAGGCGGTTACATTAATATCAACAATTGTCGGTTCGGATTTATCGACAATCTGTCCCTGCAGTTCCTGAACGGTTTCTTCCAAAAGCTGGCAGTACGTGTCAAAACCGACATTAACCATGTGTCCGTGCTGTTTTGTGCCGAGGATGTTTCCGACGCCGCGGATTTCGACATCGCGCATCGCAATCTGATAGCCGCTTCCGAGGGTTGTGAACTCTTTTATTGCCTTTAATCTTTGAACCGCATCGTGTGTAATCTCTTTTGATTTTGTATAGAAACAGTAGCAGTATGCCTGACGCTGAGAGCGGCCAACACGTCCTCTGAGCTGGTAAAGCTGTGCTAGGCCGAATTTATCGGCGTTATGAATTATCATTGTATTTGCATTAGGAATATCAATACCGTTTTCGATAATTGTTGTGGCAAGAAGAACATCGTATTCATGGTTTGCAAAGTCAATAATAACTTTTTCCAGTGTTTTTTCGTCCATCTGCCCGTGGCCTATTGCAATTCGTGCATTCGGTACAAGTTTTTGCAGCTGCATTCTGAATTCGTCAATTGTTTCAACGCGGTTATACAGATAAAATACCTGACCTTCCCTGTCAAGTTCATGGATTATGGCATTTTTAACCATATTTTCGTTCCACTCTCCGACGTAAGTTTTTATTGGAAGCCTGTTTTTAGGCGGTGTGTTAATGATTGACATATCTTTAATTCCCG
The DNA here is from genome assembly GCA_944324305.1 of Candidatus Gastranaerophilales bacterium. GTDB lineage: Bacteria > Cyanobacteriota > Vampirovibrionia > Gastranaerophilales > Gastranaerophilaceae > Stercorousia. The sequence continues at coordinate 187,834 of CALUVV010000002.1, read as the reverse complement.
ATAAAGACATATAAAGCGTTCTGGGAATAGGTGTAGCAGACATTGTTATAATGTCAATGTTTTCGCGTAATGTTTTCAGCTTTTCTTTGTGCCGTACACCAAAACGGTGTTCCTCATCAATTACAAGAAGTCCCAAATCCTTAAAAATTATACCTTCCTGCAATAATCTGTGAGTTCCGATTACGACATCGCATTCGCCTGTGGCAAGGTGCTTAACAGTTTCTTTCTGCTCTTTTTGCGAGCGGAAACGGGAGAGTAATTCCACATTTACCCCGAAAGGTTTAAATCTTTCCGAAAGAGTTTGGAAATGCTGGAATGCCAGAATTGTTGTCGGAACAACAACCGCAGCCTGTTTGCCTGATGTCACAGCTTTGAATATTCCGCGCATTGCAACTTCTGTTTTCCCGAAGCCGACATCACCGCAAATAAGTCTGTCCATAGGCTGTTCGCTTTCCATATCTGCTTTAACATCATTTATTGCCTTCATCTGATCGGGAGTTTCTGTGTATTCAAAAGCTTCTTCCATTTCAACCTGCCATGTCGTATCAGGTGAGAATTGAATACCTTTTTGCATTTTACGTTTAGCATAAAGCCTTAAAAGATCATAGGCAACCTGTTCAACTTCTTTTTTGACGCGTGTTTTTGTATTTTCCCAATCCTTTCCGCCCATTCTTGACAGTTTAGGCTTGAGCGCACCCGAACCCCTGTATCTTACAAGAAGATTAATTTGTTCGGCGGGAATATGGAGCCTGTCTTTATTTGCATATTCAATTGTTAAATAATCTTTGAGCTGGCCGTCAATTTCCTGCTGTGAAAGTCCTTTGTAAATTCCGACCCCGTGAATACTGTGCACTACGTACTCGCCTTCTTTTATATCGTTAATATTTTCGATATATTCGGCTTTTTCCTTGTAATATGACCTTTTTGCAGACGTAATCTCTTTTGTGCGTTTGTTAAAAAGTTCTCTGTCTGTCAGAATTACGGTTTTAAAATCTTCTAAAACAGTCCCATGCGATGAAATACTCTCGTTGTATTCAACATCAAAAATATTTCGCTCTGAAAGGATTTCTTTAACTCTTTCGGGATAATCCGTTGCAATAATTATTTTATATCCATGCTTTGAATTTATATAATTTGCGATATCATCAAGCTTTGCTCCGAAGTTTTGGACAGTCTGCGTATTAAATTCGATAATATCTTCTGTTTCGCTGTCCAGAAAATTATTTAAACCGACTTTAACAAATCCCGCACTTTTTTGAATAAACTCCTCAAAAGGAATATGATTTCGCTCTTTAAGGTCAACATTCAAACCGAGTTTTAAATTTTCCTGAAGCTGTTCTTCAAAATTTTTGTCTGTAAATTCGTATTTTGAATAAAGCTCTGACGTTTCATCAAGAACAAGAATATAGTCTTTTAAATAATCCAAAACGCTTACAAGATTATTATTAAAATAATTCTGGTAAACTTCAATACCTTCAAAATATCCGTCCTCATCTTCGGGTTTAATTTCATCGGGAATACCGTTTTCAAGCGTAAACTTATACATCGGCATTATTTTTGCGGATTTAAGCTTTTCAATAGACTTTTGTGTTTCATTGTTGAAATACCTGATATCTACTATTTCATCTCCCCAGAGTTCAATTCTGACCGGATGCTTATCAAGTGAATAAAAGTCTATAATATCTCCTCTGATGCTGAATTCACCAATATCAGAAACCATTGTGGAACGTTTGTAACCCAAGTCAATAAACTTTTGGGCGAGTTCTTTGACCTCAATTTCGTCACCTGTTTTAAGAGAAATAGAATTATTTTTATAAAAATCTTCTTTCGGGAATTTTTCAAGCAGAGCTTTAACAGGTGCAATAACTATATCGGGTTTTTCAGTTAAAATTCTTACCTGCTCTGCGTAATCGTATCTGTTTGGTGAAACACTTTCGTACATTGAAATGTTTTGGAAAGGAAGAATTTCCGATTTTATCCCGAAAGCTTTAAGCAAATCGTTCCGGTATTTTAAAGCATTTTGTTCGGTTGATGTTATCAGGAGAACTTTCTTGCTGGTAATTTTTCTAATTTTGGTAACAAGCAGAAGCCGCAGAATTGTCGTTAAGCCTGTAACGGCAAATGAAAATGATCTTGCAAGATATCTTTCAAAGAGTGCATAATTTTCATCATTTTCAGGCGTAACTATATTGAACATAATTTTATTTTATCATAAATTGTTTACTTTTGTTACGATTTTTTTTTATCGAATTTTCAAATAACAAAATTTATAGTTTACTGTTTTTCAGGTAAAAAAAAGGAGTAAAAGGAATGAAAATTACAGGTGTAAATTATTCTCAACCGCAGCAATCGAACTATATTAAATTTTCAGGCAGAGCAAATTCTTATGATGAATTGATAACTATTATTCCCGATTATAAAAATGCATTGGAAAAAGCTGCTCAAAAAGTAGGTTTCTATGACAAAAATCCAAAACCCGGACCTTTTGTAGAAACTCTTACAAAAGCAGGAAATAAAATTCGAACTTTCTTTCAAAAGGACGGTAAAACTCCGAGTTATACCGTTGAATTGAATTCTAAAGGCGAGAAAATCGGCGGTGCATTTTTTGATTTAGACGGTAAAACTCCTTTATATGAAAATAACTATAAGAAATAATAAAAAACTCCTCAATAAAATGAGGAGTTTTATTTAACATCTGTTTTATTAGGGCTTTCATATTCTATGCCCATTTCTTTCAAGGTCCTTATAAAGTTTTGGGCGCATATTTTTTGGGCTTCCGGCGGCACAATTCTTAAAATTTCAACTGTTTTTGATATTACGGGGTCTTTATCGTACCAGCGGTTGTTTGCATTAACCGGTTTAACCATTGCATAAAATTTATCAATTGTTTCTTTTGAAACTTTCTCTTCGATTTTTTGCAAGAAAATTTCAGCTTGAGCTCTTAATTCTGTCTGATAATTTCTTAAAAGCTCAATGACTTCAAGTAACAATGGATCATGATCATACCAGCGTTTATATGCAGGTGCCATTATAATAAGCCCTCCGTTAGGTTAATTTTCGGCTCGACAGGAGAAATTATTTCTTCTTCTTTTCTCTCTATTTTGCCTCCTAATAATCTTAGCTTATTTTCGAAATTTTCGTATCCTCTATCTATATGATGTAAATTTTCGATTGTGGAATTGCCGTCAGCCATAAGAGCAGCCACAACCAGTGAAGCGCCCGCACGTAAATCGCTTGCCGCTAATGTTGCACCTGTAAGCTTTTTAACGCCTTTGATAATTGCGTGATTTCTGTCCTGATGAATATCAGCACTCATTCTGCGCAATTCCGGTACCTGCATAAACCTGTTTTCATACAGACTTTCCGTAATAATGCCTACACCGTTAGCGGTTGTTAAAAGCGTCATTGCCATTGACTGCAAATCGGTAGGAAAGCCGGGATAAGGCTGAGTTACAAAGTTTATGGAGTTAAGTCTGTTTTTGCATGAAACTTCAATCGAAGTCGGCTCGATAAGTTTGATGTTTGCTCCCATTTTTAATAACTTATCAGTAAAGAAAGTTAAGTGTGCGGGAAATACATTTTTAATTATTGCTTTTCCTTTAGTTGCTATAATTGCAGACATAAAAGTTCCCGCTTCAATTCTGTCAGGAATTGTTGTGTATTCAATCGGGTGCAGTTTTTCCTGTTTAACTCCGTTAATTACGATTTCCGATGTTCCCGCACCTATAACGTCAGCCCCCATAGAGTTTAAGAAATTTGCAAGGTCAACAATTTCAGGCTCCTGAGCGGCGTTTTGAATTCTTGTAGAACCTTCTGCCAGAATTGATGCAAGCATAAGGTTTTCTGTTGCACCAACGGACGGTATGTCAAGATAGATATCTGTTCCCACAAGCTTTGAAGCTTTAGCATGAACATAACCGTTTTCGATTTTTATTTTAGCACCTAGCGCTTCCAAACCTTTAATATGGAAATCAACGCGTCTTTCTCCGATTGCACATCCACCCGGTAATGCAACAATAGCTTCTTTGCATCTTGAAACAAGTGCTCCGAGAACAATAAATGATGCTCTCATCTTGCTGACAAGTTCATATTTGGCTGTAATACTTGTCAAATCTGTTGCATCAATTGTTACTGATTTCTCGGTTTTATCATAAGCTGTTTTTGCTCCCAATTGTGCGATTACGCTGAGCATAATTTCAACATCGGTCAAATCGGGAACATTATAAATCTTTGTCTCCCCTTTAGCTAATAATGCGGCAGCCATAAGTTTTAATACTGAATTTTTAGCTCCGCCTATTGAAACCTCACCTCTTAACGGGGTACCGCCTTTTATATAAAATTTTTCAGTCAATTTTCTTACCTTTTCAAATAAAAAATGTATTCACTTTCTTTTATAATAATACAATCAGATTTGCATGATGTAAATAAGTTAAATTATGTAAAGATATAAATATTTGTCAGGTATTAATTGTTTAAAAAAAATTTTTTTAAGTTTTACTCCTTATCGTAAAAGGAGATTTTCATGATTAGTCCGATAAATTTTACGGGAATAAAGAATATAGGTTACGCAAATATTTATAAGAATACACCCGAACAGAAGAACAGCCGTGTTGTAATGAATATGGAATTGACTGATGATAATAACAGGGATTTGTCAGCGTACAGAAAAATTCTTGCCAAACATCCGGAATTTAAGAATGAAGTTAATGACAAATATATGAATATTGAATATGAAACATTGAAGCAAGATAATTGTATTTTTGCCAGAGTAAAGCTGAACGGAAATATAATTATTCCTGACGCCGAAAATTTTTCTGCAATTAATTTTATGAGAAATATTGTAAATCGCATATCGCGTTTTAAAAATAAGGATTTTAAGACTGATGACGATCATCATTTAATGAAAGAGGCTCAGGAAGGATTAATTTATAATGAGCACTTTGATAATTACATTGACGGTTCATGCGGAAGACTTAAACTTTTAGACGGAACGGATCTTACGGAAAAATTCGATTATTATTTAAACACTGCAAATTTAGAAATAACCGAAGATGAAGAAGAGATTCTTTATGATGCAATGGATAATATTGTCGCGGCACTTCATGAACCTGCTTATGTTCATAACGGAGCAGTTTATATGGATGCATTGTTAAAAGGTTATTCTAAGCTGGACATTTCATCATAATTATTAAAAAATAATAAATTTTTGTTGTGAATTAATATTGATAAACTATAATATACTTATATGAATATTAATTAAGAGGTAGAGAAATGTCACATAAACATCATAATAACAATCCGTTTAAGAATTCCGAAAATTTAGATGAAGATATAAAACAGGAAACTTCCGAAAATACGGAAGAAAATTCTGATAAAAATAATTCCGAACTTGATGAACTGCAGAAAAAATATGATACACTTAATCAACAGTATTTAAGACTTGCCGCAGATTTTGATAATTACCGCAAAAGACAGGAACATGAAAGAGAAGAACTTCTAAAATTCGGCACCGAAAATGCTCTTAAAAAGATGATTGAAGTTCTTGATAACTTTGAACGCGGCAAAAAGGCTCTGGAAAATGTTGAAGACTGTCAGACCGTAAAAGACAGTTTTGACCTTGTTCATAAGCAGGTTGTGGAAGCTTTGACCAAATTAGGGCTTGAAGTTATTGAAACCGAAGGCAAAGAATTCGACCCGAATTTTCATGATGCGGTAATGCAGACACCTACATCCGACAAGCCCGAACACACGATTATTAACGAATTGCAAAAGGGTTACAAAATGGGTGATAAAGTTTTAAGACCCGCCCTTGTAAACGTTGCAACATCTGAGGGTTAAACTTGTTTTGCCCTTGAGGATTTACATGATAAAATAAAATTACAGACGAGGAATAGGGAAGAATTAATATAAAATGACAGATTACTATGAAATACTCGGAGTATCAAAAGATGCTTCCAAAGACGAGATAAAATCTGCTTTCAGAAGAAAAGCAAGAACATTACACCCCGACGTAAACAAAGCTCCGGATGCGGAAGAAAAATTTAAAGAACTGGGTAAAGCTTATGAAACATTAATGGATGACAATAAGCGCGCCACTTATGACAGATACGGCGAAGACGGTTTGAAAAACGCAGGATTTGATACAAACGGTCCGTTTGCCGGCGGTTTCGGAGATTTGAACGATATATTTAATTCATTCTTCGGCGGAATGGGCGGTTTCGGTTTTGGCGGAAGACCCGATCCTAACGCTCCTGTTGAAGGCGATGATTTAAGGCTTGATATTGAAATTGATTTTGAGCAGGCTGTTTTCGGCTGTGAAAAAGAGATTAAATTTGACCATCTGGAAGTGTGTTCTTCTTGCAGCGGAACAGGTGCGGAAAAAGGCTCGCAGCCGGTAACCTGTCCTACATGTAAAGGAAGCGGCCAGGTTCAGCAGGTTATGAGAACACCGTTAGGCTCGATTGCGCAGATTGTAACCTGTCCTGATTGTCACGGCAAAGGTAAGAAAATATCAAATCCCTGCAAGGCTTGCAAAGGTCACGGCAAACTTCAGAAAGAAAAGAAAATTAATATCAAAATTCCCGCAGGCGTTGACAATATGTCCAAAATCCGCGTATCTCATGAAGGTGACGCGGGCTCAAACGGCGGCCCCGCAGGCGACTTATATGTTGTGCTTCATGTTAAACCTTCGGATTATTTTAAGCGTGAAGGAAATGATGTTTATTCAAGGCTTGATATAACCCCTGCACAGGCGGCTTTGGGGGATGAAGTTGTTGTAAAAACTCTTGACGGAGAACAGAAAATTACGGTTCAGGCAGGAGTTCAAAGCGGAAATTCGATTAAAATCAAAGGAGCGGGCGTTCCGTATATTGCAAGACCGTCCCAAAGAGGCGACCATGTTGTTATAGTTGCTGTTAAAACGCCGACTAAACTTTCTGATGAAGAAAGAAATCTTTACAGAAAATTATACGAAATTCAAAATAATAAAAAAGCTTCACAGCAGTCCTCAATAATGGATAAGGTTAAGGGAGTATTTCAATAATGCGTAAATTTGTAATTTGTTTGGGAATATTTATTTTAACATCAACGGCATCTTTTGCCGCTAAAATTCCTGATAATGTTCAGCAGTTTATCAGTAATGATTTTCCCAAAACAAATTTCAGATTTGACGGTGTTATAATTCTTCCCGACAACACTATTTATCTTCCGCTTTTTCCCGCAAAGATTTTAAATCCCGAAACACTTGCGATAAAGCAAACTTATCCGTCAGGAAAAACTATGGCGGCAAAACCTAACATTGTAATTCTGAATAATGATTTTGCACTCTTAAAGGTTCTGACCGATACTAACGGGAATAAAACAATTTATAAGATGGCAAACCCTCCCGTTGAATTGAGAACAGGGCTTCTTCCTCAAGATATGCTTGTTCCGAAAGGTCTTGTTATCCCTGAGAATTTGAAATCAATTGTCGGAAACCTTGAAATTAAAACCGTAAATGATCCGGGAATTCGTGTGGAAAATTCTAAACCTGTTGTAACTCAGCTTTCAGGGTCAACATTGAAAACTCTTTCGCAAATTCCGCAGTTAAGAAATAAAAGTTTTTATGTTTCATCACCTTACTCAAAAAATATTCAGGTGCTGAACTTAGGTGCTAAAACTCCGGAGTATTCACTTGCGCAGACAAATGTGCCGATTTCGATGAAGGCTTACGACGATAAATTCCTTCTCGTCACAGCTTACGACAAACCTTCAATTGACGTAATTTCTCTTGCTGATGACCAGATTATTAAACAAATTTATACTAAAACCCAGCCTGATGAAATTATTATTGATAGAGCGAAAAATATTGCATATGTGTCAAGCGCGGAAGATTCAAGTATTTATATCGTAAATCTTTCAGCAATGACACTTACAAAACAGATTAAAATTACCGGCATGTGCGAAAAACTTACCCTTTCAGATGACGGTTCCAAGTTGTTTTACTACGATAAAAAAACACGCGATATCTGGGCAATTGAGCTTGATAACAATTACCTGCTTAAAGAAATAGGTAAATTCCCGAATGTTTCTAAAATTGTTTATACAAACGACAAGATTTATATAACAAGCAGAACAAAAAACAGGCTTGCAATTATTGATTACAATACAATAGGTCTTATTGCGGAAGTTGAAATTTGCGAAAAACCGATAGATATGATTGCTTTCCACGAGAGAGTTTATGTGCTCGGAGCAGGTGATAATTCAATTCAAGTTATTGACGCAAAAACAGATACCGTTACGGATTCTATTTATCTGAATACAAACGGCTTTTCGACTAAAATTAACCAGATAGAAAATACAAATATCGCTCTTATTACAGACACAAAAGCTTCTTTGTATACTGTGTTTGATCTGGGAACAAACAAGGTTATAAAAACAATACCTATTGATATTCCGGCAAATGCGATTGTTGTAACCGAAAAGGTTAAGAAGATAAACAAATAGGCATACAAATGATTAAATATTTTGATGACACAACCGAAAATATACTTAGCAGCTTAGAAGAAACCCAAAAACAATTTTGGAATATTGCGCGTGTAACGGGCGAATTTTTGTACACACTGATTAAGGCGGAAGGCTCTAAAAATGTTCTTGAAATCGGAACTTCGAACGGATATTCGGGGATTTGGCTCGGCAAAGCGGTTAAAGAAAACGGCGGGCATTTAACGACCATTGAATTTTATGACAAACGTCTTGATGTAGCAAAAGAAAATTTTAAAACCTGCGGTGTGTCAGATGTTATAACAACGTTAAAGGGTTCAGCTTTAATGCATTTGGAATATTTGCCCGATGATTTTGAGATTGACTTTGCATTTGTGGACGCGAACAAGTCCGAGTACATTAAATATTTTGAATTCATAGACAAACATATGAAAACAGGCGGGATAATAGCTTGTGATAATGTTTTGTCGCACGAGGCAAAGTGCAAACCGTTTATAGATGCAATAAATTCAAACCCAAATTATGAAAATGTTGTAATCCAGCTTCCTGCGGGTTTGTCTCTTGCAAGAAAAATTCGGGACTTGAAATAAGCAAAAAATGTGTTATAATAGAGATATAGGGAAAAGCCCTAAAGGCGGGCTAGACCTTTAGAGCTTTCTTCGTTCCCTATATGAACAATAAAATAATTTTAAGAGCTGCTATAACTGCAATTATGGCAGCTTTTATTATTTGCCTGATCATAATATCACCTCCTTCGGCCGATTTCTTCGTAACACGTGTGTGCCGAGGAAGTTTTGGGAACTTACCCTTTAAATATTATAGTAAAAGAACAATAAAATGCAATATTATTAAAACTACTTTCTTTCGATGGTGAGTTTGTAGCCGAGGTGGTCGAGGATGTATTGAGCCTCATTAAATGTAATTGTTCCTTTTTTCATTTTCAATGAAATATTGCTGACACCTGTTGTTAAAGTCTGTTTGTCATTGAGTGCTTTTATGACTTTATTCAACGATGTGCCGTTTCTTGCGATAAATGATTTAATTTCAGCTCTTATATCTAACATAATCAACATTGTACAGTATATCTAAATGTTGACAATTATTATTATATATACTATAGTTATATCAAATATTGTTTAGTATAACTAAATAAATATTAAGGAGCCGGATGAGAGAAGAAAAAAGCAATATTGAATGCCTTGAAGATATTTTTAACAAACTTGATGATTTTGAATGGCTCGTTAAGTGTATTGCTACCTGTCATTTTGACGATTTTACCCCCGATCAGTTCAGCGGTGCTATGATGTGTTTTTCCAGATATTTATGCGATGTTAAAAAAGATATCAGAGAGCTTATTAAATATGAAAGCAAAATAAAACTGTGATATAATACTTTTATGAAAATTTTAGGAATTGACCCGGGACTCGGGATTGTAGGTTATTCTGTTATTGACTTTGACGGCGAAACGCCTGTACTTTTGCATTCAGGCTCAATACAAACACAAAAAGGAGCAAGAGAAGCTTCAAGACTTTTGGAAATCTTTGAAGATATGACAACTATTGTTGAAAAATACAAGCCCGATTGTGCCGCTGTTGAAAAACTTTTTTTCTTTCGCAACAGAACGACCGTTATGCCTGTTGCTCACGCACGCGGGGTGATTTTAACCGTTCTTGAAAAATTTCAAATTCCTATTTACGAATACACGCCCATGGAAGTTAAACAGGTTTTAACAGGTTACGGGCGCGCGGATAAAAAAGAAGTTGAACAAATGGTTAAACTGTCGCTCAATGCAGATACTCTGCCGAAGCTTGATGATACGATTGACTCGATTGCGATTGCAATTTGTCATACGCGTTCAATCGTGTTATGATAATTCCTATGAATATTAACTATGTACTTTTAAGACAAATTTCGGTATTAAGCTTATTTTTCGGCGCACTTCTCGGTGCCGTAACTTTAATTCCCTATGTCGGAACTGTTTCATTTATTTTTTTAATATGCTTTATTTCTCCGATTGTTATCTGGCTTTTGATTAAATACAACTGTCTTTCTTTATCTTCTGTAAAAGACAGTGTAATTGTCGGTGCTTTAGCGGGATTTGTTTCATATCTTGGTTTTTCAATAATTTATGTGCCGATTTCCGTTGTTTTGATGAAGTTTTTTCATATTGCTGCAAACTACGGCGTCGGATTAATGCTCGAAAACGCAAACTTTTTTATACTTGTTGTCATATCGCTTTTTTTAGGCGTATTAAGTGCTACGGTTAATGCGTTTACAGGCTTTTTAACTTTTTATGTTATAGATTTAGTAAATTCAATGAGGAAATAAAATGGCAGAATTTCATTCAAAAATAAAAACAATAGAGTGGGTGGATAATTACTCAAAAATGGTAGACCAGACAGTACTTCCGTATGAGTTTAAATACGTAAACATTACAGGCGGGCAGGAAATGTTTGACGCAATTAAAAACATGATAGTAAGAGGAGCTCCCGCAATCGGTGTTGCAGGCGCGCATGGAGTTGTTTTATATGCTCAGGAGCTTGCAAAGGAAAATCTTTCACGTGACGAATTTGTCAAAAAACTTCTTGAAAAAGCTGATTATATGGCAACATCAAGACCTACCGCAGTAAACTTAATGTGGGCAGTTGAAAAGCAGAAAGAAGTTATCAAAAATTCCAATTCAGATATACAGGGAATTGTTGAAGAATTAAAGCAAAACGGCATAAAACTTGAAGATGAAGATATTGCAATCAATAAAAAAATCGGTGATTACGGTGCGGAAGTAGTTCCGAAAGGCGCGGCAATTTTAACTCACTGTAATGCGGGCGGGCTTGCTACGGTCGGTTACGGAACCGCACTGGGTGTTGTTCGTTCTGCTTTTGCAAACGATCCGACAATTCAGGTATTTGCTGACGAAACACGTCCGCGCCAGCAGGGTGCAAGGATTACAACATTTGAACTTACAATGGACGGTATTCCTACAACTCTTATTACTGACGGAATGTGTTCATACTTTATGAAAAAAGGTATGATTGATATGGTTGTCGTGGGTGCTGACAGGATTGCCGCAAACGGTGATACAGCAAACAAAATCGGAACTTATACGGTTGCAATTGCCGCAAAATACCATAATGTCCCGTTTTATGTTGCGGCACCATTATCAACAATTGATACAAGTATTAAAACAGGCGATGAAATAGTTATAGAAGAACGCTCGCATGAGGAAGTTACGCATATTAACGGGAAAATTATATGTGCGCCTGATGTTAACGTAATTAACCCGGGATTTGACGTAACTCCGCATGAACTTATAGCAGGGATTATAACCGAAAAAGGAATTTTGCGTCCCGATTACAATAAATCAATTGCAGAAGCATTTAAAGTATAACGAAAGGAGAAAATATGAAAACTACAGAAGCAAAACAGATGCCGTTACATGAAAAGTTTCACAACTTTTGTGCTGAGGTATCTGCCTGCGTAGCATTCGGGGGGGGGGCAATTCTGTAGCTCCTAAACCCGCATTTACTCTGGCAGAGGTTTTGATAACTCTGGGAATTATTGGGATTGTTGCGGCTTTAACCTTGCCGAATTTAATTGTTGAGCATAGAAAAAAAGTATTGGAAAATCAATTTAAATCAATGTATTCTTTGATTTATCAGGCTTTAATATTAACAAAGCAGGACCTCGGAAGCGACAGTTTATTTACAGATTATACGGAATATTCACCTGAACTTAACATATACCCGCGTGCAGCTGAGTTTGAGGCAGCATTTTACAAACGTATGAAGGTTATAGGTAATATTTCCGTCAAAATGAATGATTATTCAATTTATTCTGACAGGAGCATAAAAATATATGCTGATAATAAAGATTTCAGCTTAAATCTTCCTGATAAGATTTTGTCTAACGGAGCAGCCATCATGGTAGGAGTTGGAACTTCAATTGACGGCAGACAAATCAGTTTTACGACAGATATAAACGGTAAAAAAGGTCCCAACAGATTTGGGCATGATTTATTTGTATTCAGAGTTCAGGATGCAAGTGATAAACTTGTCGGGGCAAAGAAAATAAAGGATTATACAGAAGATGAACTTGGCGATTTAAGTTCGGGCGGCATAAATAATTTGATGGGAAAGCCCTGTTCAAAAAATTCCAAACAAACAGCAAACGGGATAGGCTGCGCATGGTATGCTATTAATGATGTCTGCCCTGATGATGCTTCAAAAGGGTATTGGGAATGTCTTCCTAAATAAACATTAAACAGTGAATTATAATTACGGCGGTTGCCAAAGGATAACCGCCGTTTTTTATGTCTTATTTGTCAGTGATTGAAAAGTCTTTACCTAATTCTTTTTCAAGTTGTATAATAATCTCCGATAAAGGAACTCCCAAAGCCTCAGAAATCCGCCAAAGCATTGTTATTTTGGGCTCAATTTGACCGTTTTCAACTCTGCTGAGATTACCAGGGTTTAGGTCATATTCATATGCAAATGTATTGAGAGAAATATTATCTTTCTTTAATCTGCTGGATTTAATAATTTTCCCGAGTTGATTAATTAAATGTAAAGTTTTTTCGCTTTTGTATTGCATGTATACAATTGTAAAACGTATAATATTACATGTATTGTATATATAAAATGGATGGAGGATAATATTATTATGAGCAAAAATGGATTTACGCTGGCTGAAGTTTTGGTAACTTTGGGAGTTATTGGTGTAGTTGCAGCTATGACAATGCCTTCATTAGTTACACATTATAAAGAAAAACAAACTGTTGTCGCTTTGAAAAAGTTTTACTCAATACTTGAGCAGGCAATCAGGCTGAACCAAATTGAAAATCCTGAAGATTACAGCGGTGACAATATCGTATCTATGTTTAAAACAGTTAAGTTATGCCAACCCGGTGATAAGTCTTGTGCCATTATGCAATATAAATCATTGAATGGCGGAATGGAAAGTGCTTTTGGAAAAAATGATTATTTTTCTGACAGTTCATATTATGCACAACTTATTGACGGCAGCATCATAAGATATGCGTCAGGAAATAGTTGTAATAACGTGAGAGGTACTACACAGGCTCTTAAAAATGTTTGCGGAGAATTCAGTATTGATATAAACGGTAATAAACTGCCAAATCAAGTAGGAAGGGATGTTTTCTTTTTTAATATAACTAAATACGGAGTAATACCGTTCGGGACTAAAGAAGAGGAAAGATATTCTTTTTCTGATGATTGTAAAGATAAAAATTCAGGGGATGGTAAAGCTTGTGCAGCGTGGGTGCTTATTAATGAAAATATGGATTATTTACACTGCAATGACTTAGACTGGAGCAGGAAAACAAAATGTAAATAATTTACTTAAACATTTTTGAACGTATGTTTTTTAATTCGGTGATTGTCTTAGGATAGTCGCCGTTTGTTAATTCTCCGATTGCTTTGTACAGTTTTAAAATTGATTGTTCAATATTCTTGTGGTTCATTGTAACCATATCGCACGCCATTTCCTCATTTGAAAGCGCAAGTCGGGTCATATCGCGAAAACCGCTCGATGCAATTTCCAGTGCAAGCGGATTGTCTTTTGCGGCAAGCATTAAAGCCTGCGCAATTACCATCGGCATGTGCGAAATCATTGCTGCAGCTTCGTCATGTTTTTCGGCAGTTGTAAACACAGGTACTGCGCCCAAATATTTTATAACCGAAAGCAGTTTTTCGTTCTGCTCTCCCGTAATAACCCATTTTGCACCCTTAAAAAGTCCTTCCAGAGAATTTTCAAAACCTTTATGCTCCGTTCCCGCCATAGGGTGTGAGGGTATAAACTTATACGGTCTTTGCTTTTCCGATACAAATTTTTTTAGACTGCATACGTCTGTAACTACTGTTTCAGGTAAAAGAATATTTTCCAGTTCATCAAGTACCGCAAGAGTTTTATTCATTGCAGTGCATACAAAAACCAGTTCCCTGTCTTTTAAAACATCGTAAGTTTTGAATATCCCGTCACCGTTTTGCGATTGAGATACTGCGATTACATCATATTCTTTTTTTAAGTCCCTGAACAGAGACCCGCCGATAAGTCCTAAACCGATAATTCCTATTTTCATAAAATAATTATACCATACAAAATTGACTAAATTATTATTGTTTTATATAATTGAGAGGAAAAAGGGGGTTATTATGGATTTGTTAGAACTTTTGAAAAAAAGATATTCGGTTAGAAAATTTGACGGAAGAAAAGTTGAAAAAGAAAAACTTGACTTAATTCTGGAAGCAGGAAGAGTTGCCCCCACGGCTGTAAATTTCCAGCCTCAGAGAATTCTTGTCATCGAGAGTGAACAGGCTCTTCAAAAGTTAAAGGAGTGTACTCCGTATCATTTTAATGCTCCTCTTGCGCTTTTAATCTGCTTTGATAAAAACGTAAGCTGGAAAAGAGGACACGATAATTATGAAATGGGTGTTGTTGATGCAAGCATTGTGACAACACAAATGATGCTTGAAATTGAAAATCTCGGACTTGGTACTACATGGGTAGGTTCGTTTAAGCCTGAATTATTAAGAACTTTTTTTAATATTCCCGAAAATTATGAGCCTGTTGCAATTTTACCTGTAGGATATCCCGCACACGATTCTGCCCCCAACCCGCATCATAATGAACGCTATGATTTAAGCCATACGGTTTTTTATAATTCTTTTTAATAAATTGAAATTTTATCAAGTGAAGAAACCGTAAATTCGGAAGTTTGACAGAGTGTTTCCTCATCAATTTGTCCCGTTGCGGCAAGTATTGTTCTTTCTACACCGCCGTTTTTTGCCGCAATATAATCCATAGGTGCATCTCCAATCATTACGGTAAATTTAGGGTTTGATTGAAGTTTTTCGAGTGCAAGTTTTACCGGAACTCCGCTTTCTTTGGTTTCTTTTGTAGATTCACGCCCTATTACAACGTCAAATAAGTTTTCCCAATAAAAATGTTTTAAAGTTAAAAGTGTGGATTCTGCTGCGTCTGATGTTACAATTCCTGTTTTTATCCCCCTTGACTTAACGAGCTTGATGAAATTTATCGCGTTTTCAATAGGTTTTGTATACTCTGACATATTCTCATAGAAAGTTTTGCTTACCCCGTCAAATATTTCTTCAATCTGCAATTCAGTAATACTAACTCCTAAGTTATTAAGGTCTTTGCAAAAGATTTCTATAATTACAGGTCTTGAATACATTGCCGTAATTCCGTCTTTCAGCATTTTACCGTTTGAAGTATCGTATCCGAGCTTCAGGCAGAGAACGGGAAACAAAGTATCTTGCAAATTGAACCTTTTTATGATTTCCGAAACTCTCATCTCCGTCATTTTTCCCCAGAAGTAATGCAGGTCAATAAAAGTTCCGTCCTTATCAAAAAGGATTGTGTCAATGTTTTTAATTTCCCAGCTATCTGTTTTGAGGTTAATCATTGTTTTTTCCAACAATTGTGTCAACAAGGTCTTTTGCAATTTTTACGGCTTCATTGATTAAATTTTGGTCATTTAAAAGATTATCGTTTGTAAGATATTCTTTTACTATTTTTCTTGCATAAGAACCTACTGCAAGACAATGAGGTTTTACTCCGCAAGAATGTGCAAGCTCAATTGATTTTGTATTTGTACCGCCTGACATCATTATGTATGCGGGGAAGTTTGCATTTTGGAAAAGCTGTGCTGTTGCAACTGCTTGAAGAGTTGTGCCGTATTTATCATCACTTCCGCTCATTGCAATCCCGTCTGCCTGAATAATTGTTGTATAAGGTTCTCTTATACTAAGCATTTTTTTAACTCTTTCTTTAAGCTTTTTATCGCCGAGTTCCGAGCGGTCGATTGAGATGCAAAGCATTCCGTCAAAAAAATCGTTTATTTGCAACCACTTATCCATAACATCTTTTTCATCGGTTGAAATTGCATGGAATTCAATACAATCAATTCCTTTTTCTATAAGTTGCGGGAGAACTTCTTTGTAATCCTGTAATTGGCTTACCATTTCAATTGCCTGTTTCGGGCAATTATTTGCACACTGCATGCATCCTATACATCTTTCTTTTTTTACTTTGTATTTATCAAGTTCGATTATGGCATCATGCGGGCAGATTAATTTACATTTTCCGCATTTAACGCATTTTGTCTGATCAATTACGGCCTTTGTAATATGCGGATCGCCGTCAATACCTACACTTACGCATAAATATCTGTCTTCTTTTATTCCTGCTCTTTCCAACCCTCTTTTTGCGGCGTCGACAATTTCGGGTTTTGCGCAAAGATCAAAGAAATTACAGCCTGCAAGGGAATAAATTGTCACAAGTTTTTCAACTTCTGCTGCATCTTCATTACCTGCGCCGCAGACAAGCTTAAAGCACGCTTTTTTATCGAATAAATCTTTTAACATAACATCCTTCTTAATTATAAAAACGGAGAGGGTGTGGTTTTCTTGTTCACTCGCGTTTAACGGGTCTACGATTGCCGTCTTCAATGGCTTTGCCATTTTGCCGTCAAGTCTTCGCCCTCAGCTCGTTCACGCTCGAACCTGACAAGGCTTTGCCTTGTGGTTCTCATCCCACGAACTTCTTATGTTTTGTTGTAAAATCGGAGAGGGTGGGATTCGAACCCACGGTACATTTCTGTACACAGACTTTCGAGATCCGCACCTTAAACCACTCGGACACCTCTCCTTATTTTATTAAGTTGTAATATCATTATGATGAAAACATTTTGTTCCGTCAACATAATCTTTTACGATATTGCCGTTTCCGATTAGCTTATATTTGTAAATGGTTAGCCCCTCAAGTCCGACAGGCCCTCTTGCATGGGTTTTGTTCGTTGAAATTCCGACCTCTGCGCCGAAGCCGTAACGGAAACCGTCTGCAAAACGGGTTGACGCATTAAAATAAACACCTGCCGAATCTACTTTGTTCATAAATTTTTCGGCATTTTCAATGTTTTTTGTGATGATGCTGTCAGTGTGTCCTGAACCGTAAGTGTTAATATGTTCAATAGCTTCATCAACATTTTTCACTATTTTAAAAGATAAAATTTTATCACCGTATTCATGCGCCCAGCTTTCTGGGTTGTCTATAAGTTGAATTTCCGATAACTGTAACGCTGCAAGCAGGTTATCAATTTTCGGGAATTTTTCATGAATTAAAAGTGTTTCAACAGCGTTGCAGGCACTCGGATATTGTGTTTTTGCATCGGTTACTACCCTGATTGCCATATCAATATCAGCACTTTCATCGACAAATATATGGCAAATGCCGTCAGCATGTCCGAGTACGGGAATTTTTGTGTTTTCTTTTATAAACTTAACAAGTTTGTTGCCGCCTCTCGGGATAATCAGGTTAATATATTTATCGCATTTAAGCATTTCTGCAACATCATCACGCGTAAATACCTGCTGAATAACATTTTTAGGAAAACCTTCAATTTTATCAAGAGCCGAATTTATAACGGAAAGAATTTTTTTGTTTGTATTAATACTTTCTTTTCCGCCTTTAAGAATAACTGCATTTGCTGATTTTATTGCAAGGGATGAGATTTGTGCTATAACATCGGGTCTTGCTTCAAAAATTATACCGAGAACTCCTATCGGGCACGAAACTTTGTATAATGTCAAATCACTGTCAAGTTCGCGTACAAGTAATTTTTTATTAACAGGATCTTCCAAATTTGCAATATCTCTAATGCCTTGAACCATATCTCGCATTTTGTTTTCATCAAGCTTTAAGCGGTTAAATGTGGATTTTGTGATTTCTCCGGCGTCAACAAGACTTTGCGCATTTTGTAAATCTTCTTTATTGGCAGAAAAAATTTCATCTTTATGTAATTCAAGTTCATCCGCAATTTTAAGCAGGGCTTTATTTTTAAGTTCTGCAGAAATATCAGCGATTTTTAATGAAGCTTCTTTTGCATCTTTTGCAATTCGGATAAAGTCCATAATTTCTCCTTATAATAAAGTTATGTTGTCGCGGGTAATAATTGCGTCGTAATTTTTAAAGCCAAGAATTTCCATAATGTTATCCGAGTGGCATCCGATAACTTTTCTGCACGAATCGGAACCGTAGTTTACTATCCCGCGTGCGATTTCGTTATGTTCTTCATCAAGAATAGAAACAACATCGCCCTTGTTAAATTCGTTAATTACTTCGCAAACACCGATAGGCAGCAGGCTTTTTTGTTTAAGTAATGCACGTTTTGCCCCGTCATTTACTATAATTTGTCCGATGATATTTGTTGCATACCCTATCCATCTTTTTTTATCCGACAAACCTTCTGTCTGCGGCAGAAACATAGTCCCGATTTCTTCGCCTTCGAATATTTTTTTGATAACATAAGGTATTTTACCGTTAGCAACAAGAACTTTACCGCCAAATCTGGTAACCATTCTTGCGGCTTTCAGTTTTGTTCTCATACCGCCTCTGCCGCCTTCGGATGCGTCAGTACCTAATGCAAGAATATCATCGGTTACTTCTTCCACGGTTCTGATAATTTTAGCATCAGGATTTGTTTTAGGATTTTTGTCATATAAACCTTCCACGTCAGACAGGATTACGAGCAAATCAGCATCCAGCTCGCTTGCAACAAGTGCCGATAACTTATCATTATCGGAAAAACATACCTGCATGTGTTCAAATTGCGGATGAACTTCAACTGTTGAAACAGTGTCATTCTGGTTAATAATGGGAACAACACCGAGTTCAAGAAGTTTATTCAAAGTTGTTCTCAAACTCAAATATCTTTGTCTTACTGAAAAATCGTCTTCCGTAAGAAGTATTTGAGAGGCAACAAGACCGTAAGTATCAAACCCGTTTTCATAGATTGACATCAATTTACCCTGACCTATTGCCGCACAGGCTTGTTTAAGTGCAACACCTTCCGTGCTTTCAAGCCCCAGCCTTTTTTTGCCTAAACCTACGGCTCCGGAAGTGATTACGATAACTTCTTTACCCTGCCTTGCAAGGTGTGATAAATCTTCGATGAATGAGAAAACTCGCGGCAGTGATACATAACCGTCATCTCCTCTTAAAATATTTGTCCCGAATTTGAAAACAATACGTTTCGCATTAATAAATTCTTGTCTGTTCATAGCTTAATTATATTACAAAAATTTTAATCAACAGCAACTTCTTCATTAATTTCAATTTTGTTTTTTTCATCGTTAATCGGTGCCTTGTTGTTTCTGTAAAGGTAATACAAATACATATCAACAAGCAGAAAGAATGTATTCAGAATATAAAGCCAGAATACCCAGTCCATATTATCTAAAACTTTGTGTGCAATCCCGCATACGTAGCCCAGTAAAATTAACATTGAAAAATGAATACTTTTACCGTGTACACATTTGCACTTATAAGTTTTTAAAGCTGCAACAGGCCAGCTTACTCCGAAACATACCATCATACCTGCTTCAAATACGCTCATTTTTTCTCCTTCATATTTTTATTTTCAAACCCTAAACCTCTCATAAGAGGGTGAAGTATATAATTGCTTAATTCCGAAGCAATCCATGCAAGACCTATTACGGTTCCCGTTAAGTTGCTTAATTCTATTGCTCCTTTTGCCGCAGGGAATTCAGGCGGCTTTTCATCTTTTAAAAGATGTTCTTTAAGTGTAAACCTGTCTTGAGGGTCTGCTTTCAAGGTGTCGGAAATTTTAGATAAGAGCTTATGTCCCTGTCTGTCTTTCTTTTCCATTTTAGCAAGTTTTGCATAATTAAGATATTCTCCCGCATTTTTAAATGCAGGAAGATCTTTGTCGCCTTTAAGGATTTTCTGTGCAATTTTAAATCCGTATTTCTGGAATATAAAAGGAATCATTGTAAGATAAATTCCCAAACACAACATTTGATATAATCCTTCTTTTGTTGCCGCGTATTTTCTCGTATCTTCGTCAACATTTTTATCCATCATAATTGCGGCAGGTCTGCCCGTGGCTTTAAATAAAGATTCTGTTGTAACCGTGTACTTTGTGTTATTTGCAAAGTTAACGAATTTCGGATTAAGGAGTATATTTGCAACTTTATCTATCATTATATACCTCCTATCCGCATTCCGTCAAAGTTTCTCGGACGGTATATTTGCGGGCAGCCGTTAAAATTTACCTGTCTTACAGGTTTTTGGGGTATCCTTCTTGTTTCTTTATCTCCTAAAACTGCATTCATGAGAGGTTTTGTCGCTGCATTGCATATAGCAGGAATGACAAAAAGAGCAGTGAGGCTCACGCTGATAAGTGACAGAGTAGACTTCATTTTAGGAAGTTCATTCAGGTGATTAGTTTTCACTGCTATATGTTTTGCGAGTTTTTCAACTCCGGCATCCGTTACCAGGTAGGCTCCGAACGCGACTGCACCTGTCAACCCCTCTCTGAATGCCGTATATCTTCTTGAATTCTTTTCCTGCTTTTTGTCCATCATTGTGAATGTCGGACGCAAAATTCCTTTTGACACGGCAATTGTTAAAGCTCCGTAAAGGGCTTTATTATTTTTGCCTAAACTCATACAAAGATTTTTAAAATGTTTTTGAAAAGGGGTAGTCATA
Organism: Candidatus Gastranaerophilales bacterium; assembly: GCA_944324305.1. Lineage (GTDB taxonomy): Bacteria > Cyanobacteriota > Vampirovibrionia > Gastranaerophilales > Gastranaerophilaceae > Stercorousia. Next base: position 166,807 of record CALUVV010000002.1, on the reverse strand, counting down.
TTTTTCTCCATTATTATTCTAGAACTTGAAAAAGATGTGTAAAATACCAAAAATATTATAATAATTATAAGTTTTACTTATAATTTATCTGTTTTATGATATAATTTAATTATGAATTTTAATCAATTAAAATACATTGTAACAATTGCAGATGAACTGAATATCTCTAAAGCTGCTCAAAAACTTTATGTATCACAGCCTTCTTTGAGCCAGTGTGTTCAAAACATTGAACGTGAACTTGGTACAAAGATTTTTGACAGAAGTTCAACTCCTCTGAAAATAACTTATGCGGGAGAAGTTTATATAAATTGGGCGCGCGGAATTTTAAATTCAAACGAAGAAATTAACAGGCAGATTGCAGATATTTCAGGACAGAAAAATATTAAACTTGTTATAGGAATTTCTCCTTACCGCAGTACCTGTATATTGCCGCCTGTTATAAAACAATTTAAACAATTATACCCCGAATGCTATCTAGTTGTGGAAGAACACCCGACAACCGTACTTCATTCAATGATGGATGAGGGAAAAATTGATATTCTTATTGATACTCCGCATCATAATACGATTGATTACACAAGTATTCCGCTCATAAAAGAAAATATTTTGATAGAAGTTCCGGAAAGCTGGGGAATAAAAGGGGACGAAATAACTTTGCCGGATTTATCCGATAAGCCTTTTATTATGGTATCAAATGAGCAGCTTCTCGGAAGAATTTCACGGGATTTGTGTTTGAAGAACGGTTTCGAGCCTAAAATATCTCTTGAATGCCATACTGTAGAAACTGCTCACTCGTTTGTAATTCAAGGGCTTGGTGCGGCGTTTGTGCCCGAACTTTTTGTTAAATATTGGGATAAAAAAGATACAAATTACTATAAAATTAAAAATTTTCAACCTGTTAGAGAATTTTGCGTAATTTATGATAACAGAAAATATTTGCCTCTTGCCGCAAAAGATTTTATAAAAATTTTAGATGATTTCTTGCACGGCAGATAATTTAGTAATATACTTATCTTGCTATGAAAAATGTAAGACAGACCAATATAAATATTCACAGAGACAGCTGGGTTGAGATTAATCTGGAAAATATCGCATATAATATGCGCTCAATAAGAAATAATACGCCTGATGGTATTAAACTTCTTGCAGTGGTTAAAGCAGATGCATACGGGCACGGGTCTGTTATGCTCGCCCCTACACTTCTGGCTTCCGGTGCTGATATGCTTGGAGTTGCATCTATTGATGAAGGAGTTGATTTAAGACAGGCAAAAATAAATTGCGAAATCCTTGTGCTTGGTGCGGTTCCTGTCTGGGCTGTCGAAACGGCTGTTAAAGCGGATTTAACGATTGCAATTTTTTCAAAAGAACACCTTCAGGCTTGCAGGCAGGCTTACGAAAGAACAGGTGTTAAACCGAAAGCTCATGTAAAACTCGATACAGGCATGAATAGAATTGGTGTTTCAATTGATAATGCCGCAGAATTTATTAATGAAGTCAGAAATGCGGATTATCTGGACTTTGGCGGTGTATTTACCCATCTTGCAAATGCTGAAATCAGAGAAAAAACTCAAATTCAGATTGACAGATGGAATAAGGTTATTTCACAAATAAATCCCGAAGGATTATTGCTTCATATCCTGAATACGGCAGGTGCAATGTGCTATGATGTACCGAATTCAAACATGCGGCGTGCAGGAATTGCTTTATACGGGCTTTATCCTGATTTGCCTGATGACGGTAAAATAAGAAAGCCTGACTTAAAACCTGTAATGTCTTTAAAAGCTAGAATTGTTAATATTCATGAGGCAAAAGACGGTGAAGGTATCAGTTACGGCCATACTTTTACGGCACATGGCACAAGAAAAATTGCAACTGTGCCATTGGGTTATGCAGACGGTGTTCCGCGCGGGCTTTCAAATAAGATTTCAGGAAGCCTTAACGGAAAAGAAGTTCCTCAGGTCGGAAATATTACAATGGATCAAATGATGTTTGATATAACGGGAGTTGACGCGCAGCTCGGTGATGTTGTAACATTGCTGGATGAAACACATTCTATTGATGAGTGGGCAAAAATTTTAGGTACAATTAATTATGAACTGACCTGTAGATTAAAAGTTAGATTACCGAGGGTTTATACGAGATGACAAAATTTGATTTGGGAATAATAGGAGGCGGACCTGCGGGGTATACTGCGGCTTTTCATGCAAGGACAAAGGGAATGTCTGTTGTTCTTTTTGAGAAAGATAAAATCGGCGGAGTATGTCTTAACAGAGGATGTATTCCGACAAAAGCTATTTTACATTCCGCTGAACTTTATGAGGAAATGAAATGCGCGGCGGATTTAGGGATAAGCTGCGAGGGTATTTCCGTTGATTATGAAAAAGTTGTTGAACGCAAAGACAAAATTGTTGAAAAATTAAGAAAAAGCCTTGAACTTTCTTTGAAAAACAGCGGCGTTAAAACGATTAATGCAGAAGCTAAAATTATTGATGAAAATACAATTTCCGCAAACGGTGAAATTTTCGAATGCGAAAAAATTATTACAGCAACGGGTTCTACCCCGAGAGGGCTGAAAAATCTTAATTTTGACCATGAATTTATTTTAAGCTCAGACGATATTTTGAATTTAAAAAAATTACCGAAAAGCATTGTAATAATTGGCTCAGGTGCAATAGGGACCGAATGGGCAAGGATTTTTTCGGCTTTTGATGTTGAAGTTTCAATAGTTGAAATTGCCGAACATCTGCTTCCGCTTGCAGATATTGAGGTTTCAAAACGTCTTGAACGTATTTTTAAAGCTAAAAAAGTTAAAATGTATCTTTCAAACGGTGTTGAAAAAATTGAAGATAAAAAAGTTTATCTTTCATCCGGTGAAATTCTTGAACCGGAACTCGTTCTTCTTGCTGTCGGCCGTAAACCGGCTGTGCAATCCTGCGGTCTTGCATTAGGTGATGCATGCGGAAAAATTCAGCTTGCACATTTTGCAATTAAGCAAGCTGCTGCGGAAATATCGGGAATTGAATTTGATGAAAATCTTGTGCCGTCCGTTGTATACGGCTGTCCTGAAATTGCATGGGCAGGAGTGCGTGAGCAGGATTTGGAAGAAGGTACCTATAAAAAAGCAACTCTTTTAATTTCAGCTCTCGGCAAATCCCATTGCGATAACTGTTCTGACGGGTTTATCAAAATTTTGTCGCGTGACGGAAAAATTATAGGTGCTCATATTGTTTCCAAAGAGGCTTCTTCGTTAATCCAGCAAATAATAATTGCTATGCAAAACGGCATAGCAATTGAAGATTTAAAAAAAGTATGTTTTGCTCATCCGACTTATTCGGAAGGCATTTTTGAATGCTTGTTTAAATAGAACCTGTCCAGAAAGGAACTTTTCCGAAATTCCAGTAAGTGTTTGTCGGATTAGGATCTTTGTGTCTGATAACTTTTTTCTTTTCAACTTTAGTATCGCTAACCTTTTTAGTGTTATCCTGCTCAACCTTTACTTCTTCTGTCGTTGTAACTTGAGATCCCGGAAGCTCGTATTTTTCCGCATAAGCACATCCTGCAAAACATAATAAACATAAAAGTGTTATAAGATTTTTCATATTGATTACTCCTTTATTTATATTATAGCGTTTTATACCGAATAAATCAATATTTTTGCTGTATAATTTAAAATATGCAAAGAAGACTTCCGGATTATTTAAAACGCCCGATTATTGATACAGACAAAACCCGTACTGTGCGCAGAATTTTAAAGACAAAATGTTTAAATACGGTATGTGAAAACGCGCGCTGCCCTAATAAAAATGAATGTTATACAAAAAATACGGCAACTTTTTTGATTATGGGGAACAATTGTACAAGAAACTGCAGATACTGTAATATTACCTGCGCAAAACCGGAAGCGCTTGATTTCGATGAACCGTTACATGTTGCACAGGCCGTTAAAGCTTTAGGTCTAAAATATGCCGTTATAACATCTGTTACGCGTGATGATATGCCTGACGGCGGCGCCGGACATTTTGCTAATTGTATTTATGAAATAAGAAATATTATGCCTGATGTAAAAATTGAAATTTTAACTCCTGATTTTAAGGGTAATAAAAATTCGCTTGATACTATCATAAAAGCACACCCTGATGTTTTTAATCATAATATTGAAACGGTAAGGAATGTATTTAAAAACGCTCGTCCTCAAGGAGATTATGATTGTTCATTGGAAGTCTTGAAATATATTAAAAATAATAGCGATATCATTACTAAATCGGGTTTAATGGTAGGCTTGGGCGAAACTTTTGAAGATATTGAACAAACTCTTTTGGATTTGAAAAATGCCGGCTGTGATATTGTTACAATCGGGCAGTATATTCAGCCTTCAAAGGAGCATCTTGAGGTTTCAAAGTACTACACTCCTGCTGAATATGAGGACTTAAAAGCTTTAGCCGAAAAAATCGGCATAAAGCATTATCAAATCGGACCTTTAGTCAGAAGTTCTTACAGAGCATCCGAATTAATTTAAAATCTTAACGGGTAATCTTTCGGAATTTTCCATCCATTTTTTTGTATTAATGCTGCACAATAGATTTTACTTCCATTTTTACTGCATCCGTATGTAGTGTCTGTCCAATCTATATCGCTATTTGAACCGTTTATCCATTTGTACGGCTCCAATCCTTTATTTTTATGATATTTCCACTTTTTGTCATCCGAATTAGGATAAAAGGCAAAGAGAAAACAGGTTTTTCCATATATTTTATTATTAGGATCACTCTGCTGATTAAAAATGTCATTTAAGTTTAATTTTTCGTAGTTTTTTCCGTCAGGGAAAAAGTTGTATGTACTTCCCCCGCGTCTAATTACTACAATACTTCCGTCACTAAAATATGCAGCAACATAATTATCCTGATTTTTTTCTACTTTTGTTGTTTTTAAATATTTAGCTAAATATTTGTTATACCATTCTAAATTATCACTTACGTCATTATTATCTTTGTCAACACTCATATCAATATTCCAGGTGCTTTTATCCCCATTTTCGAGTTCTGATTGAGTGATAGCTTGGTTCATTACTGAGTAGAATTTTTTCAATCTTGTTTCAACTGCTGTTTTTTTATGATTAGCAATAAGCGCAGGGATTGTTAAAGCCGCAACTACTCCGATAATACCAAGTGTAATCAAAACTTCTGCTAAAGTGAAGCCGGTGATTGTTTTCTTTCTTGTCATATAAACCTCGAATTATACTAGTTTACTATTTAATATACTTTATGTCTAGTAATTGAATTTTAGTATATCGAATTATTTTTGTCAATAGTTTAAGATTGAATAATGCATGAAGATGATTTTCTGAAACTCGGTTATAAAATAAAGTTCGAGAGGGGTAAACGAAAAATTTCGCAGCTTGATTTAGCCCTTAAAACGGGGCTTACTACCAGAACGGTCAGCAGAATTGAGTGCGGTGCAATTGATCCGAAATATTCTACGCTTGTTCGTATTGCTGAGGCGTTAGATTTAGATATAACCGATTTATTAAATTTCAGGTTATAAATTTCTTTAATTCAACTCTACGGTAATTGCGCCTTGACGGAAGATTTTTAATTCTTCTCCAAAAACTCCGCAAACGGTAGATTCAAGACCTTTACAGATATGACCGTAATCAGGGATTATTAAATCTGCAAGTCCTGTCATATTTTCTAAAGCTTGCTCATAAGTTTTTGCGGAAGGCTGATGGGATAAGTTTGCGCTTGTTGTTGCAAGAACATGACCCGGTGCAGCTTCGCAAATTTCTTTAAAAATTTCGTTATCCGGTACGCGTATACCGACCGTTTCCATATTTGATGTCATATACAAAGGCGTTTTCTCACTTTTTTCAACAACAATAGTCAGAGCTCCGGGAAAGTATTTTTTTATCAAACGACAGCCGGTTTTCGATATCGGTTTTACGTAGTCAAGTAAATTGTAGGTTTCGTTTGACATTAAAATTAAAGGTTTTTGAGCTTCCCGTTTTTTTATTTCATATATTTTTTTTACTGCTTTTTCTGATGACGGAAGGCAGCCCAAGCCCCATACGGTGTCTGTTACATAAGCTATAACCCCGTCATTTTCCAGTACTATTCTTATTTCTTCTTTATTTACCTGCATTTATTTTCCTCATTAATCTTTGTGCCAGTTCATTTGCGTATTCCATTTTGAATATAAGATTAAGCCCTGTGTAAGTTACAACACATATAATTCCGACAGACGCAATTTTAAGCATTTCAAATAATGCTTTCGGTAAATGGATGAATTTGTCAAAATATATTGCGGCTGCAAAGCAGATTAACAGCGATATTGCGCCTGCAATGCACATTTTTAACAAATTTGTAAATAATCCTTTATAATCCATTCTCACTTTTTTGTAAATCAGACTTCCAAGTACACAGGCATTGAATAAAGTTACAAGTGATGTGGAAAGCGTAATTCCGCCGATACCCATGTGCATTTTGCTTATGAATATTACGTTAAGCAAATATTTTAAAACGATTGATGAAAAGGCTACGATAAAAGGTGTTTTGGAATCATTAAAAGAATAGTAAACCCTTGTGATAGAATCTCTGAAAACATACGGCAATATTGAAACAGACAAAAACCATAAAGCCTCGGTTACCATAAATGTTGCTGTTTCGTCAAATGCGCCGCGTTCAAATATTAGTCTGACAGCATCCATTCCGACTGTAAGTATTCCGATTATTATTGGTATTGCCGCAAAGAATAAAACTCCCACTCCTTTATTGAAGTATGTTTTAATTCCGTCTAAATCCTTTTCTGCTACAAGCCTTGAGAATATGGGAAAAAGCGGAACAAGAAATGCAGTAACAAGAATTCCGACAGGGAACTGAAAAACTCTGTTTGCATAACCAATCGCAGTCCATGCGCCTTCTGATATTGATGATGTGAAAAACATATCAACATAAATATGAATTTGTCCGACTGTTGAGCTTAAAACAGCAGGAAATAAAAGTTCTGTTATTTCTTTGAAGTTTGGATTATTGAAAAAATGAAAATCGGGTTTCCATCGAAATCCGAGTTTTCTGACGTTCGGATACTGGATTACAAGCTGCAAAACAGCTCCGATAGTTGTTGCCCACGCTAGCGCATACCCCTTTTGATCATTGGGAACAGCCATAACCACTCCGATAATTGCCGCACTCATTATAATAGGCGACAAATTCGGAAGCATAAACTGCCTGTATATAATCAAAATTCCGTAATAAATTCCGACTATTCCGCCTATGATTAGAAGCGGTGTCATAATTTTCAAATGTTCGGCAGCTAAGTTAATCATTTCCGCAGAACCGCTTGAAATAATCAACCCCATTATCTGACGCGGAAATACAAACATTATAACCGACAATATAAGGAAGAAAATTGTTGTTGCGGTCATAAATGTTGAATAAAGCTTATTAACTTCCTCGGACGGTCTTTCTTTCAGGCTTGGAATAAGTTTTGAAAAAATTGCAACCGTTGCACTGTGGAAAGGGCCGCCTACACCGCCCAGCAAAATTAAAGACAGCGATGGAATTTGATATGCGTAATAGTATGCATCTGATACAAGCGAAGCTCCGTAATAATTTGCAATAACAATATCTCTTATAAAACCTATTAATTTACTTATAATTGTAACTACCGCTATTATCCATGCGGCTTTTAACACACTTGTAGTTTTTTCATCACCAGAGGTATTTGTTGTCATTCTTTTTCACCATCTTTGTCAATACAATTTTATTTTTAAATATCCTTATAAGTCGTTGAGTTTTTACCAAAAACTCAACTCCCCCTTTTTCACCAATTCCACATATAATCTTAAAGCTTTTTTGTCCCCCTCGTCCATAGGGTAGTAAAAAATTACAGTATTTTTGCCTTTCGTAATATATTTTGATATATCAATTTCGGCATTTCTTTTTATAATATTAGGTTCAAGCTCAAATATAAATTCTTTACCGTTTATATTGGCTATCAGTTTTGAAACCATAAATTTGTTATCAACAATTACTTTTGCATATTTGTTTTTTGCGTAAAAATGCTGTGTAACTGATTGTTGTGCGCTGTTTGAGGATATTATAACAGGTTTTGTTGAAAGCGTAATCCCTGTATAATAATGCTGTAAAATTTTATCATAAGGAATATGCATTTCAGAACCCATAAAACCTGCACCGTACTGGCTTAGGCCTACTCCGTGTCCGAAACCGCCGCCGAAGGCATGAACAGACACAAGATTGCCGTTTTCATCGCACGTATTTTCAAATACAACATTGGCACTCGGTAATGCTTTGCCGTCTTTGGTCATTAAACGTCTGACAACAAGCTCTTTAAATATTTTATAAGTTTGTGAGCGTGTCACAATTTCCATTTCGATAATTTTACCGGAATTGCCGCGTCTTAAAACCTTTATTTCAACCAAATCATCAAGCTTGTCGCCTTTTTTAAATACAGGTTTTACAAATCCTGTTGCAGACTGCGCCGCGAGAGTGCCCTCAAGTGATTTTTTCAGTTCCTCTGCCGTCCACTCGCGTTCCCATCTGAAATATGGTGAACGTACATCATAAGCATCCGGTTTGGATTTGTAATATTGGCTTGCTGCTTCTTCTGTATTTAAAGGCGGCTGGCCTATTATGTCGGGACGCGCCTGTAAATAAGGTTTGTCATCTGACGGAAATTCTTTAGTTTTCGGGTCGGAAAAAGCATTTGCATAACTTTCCGTGTAACCTCCTGCTGTTGATGAATACTGTGCAAGGATTAAATCCCAGTTATAAATTGCGACAATTCCTTCTGTTTCCTCAACAGCTTGATTTGATAAAGTTTTTTCGCTGTTTGCGCCGTAATAAACCTGACTTGCAACACTGTCTACAACATCGTAATTAGGAGATGATTTTGTACGCGGAGAAAGCACGTAATTTCTTGCGGCAACACTCTGGGCTTTTAAAGCTTCAAGTCCGAAGCTTACGGGCATTTCATTGGGAACAACGCCTTTTAAATAATCTTCAACTTCAATCATATTAACAAGGTTAAATGTGCCGTTGTTATTTTTTATAAGCTCAAATGCACCATGATATAAAGCCTGTTTTCCTGCTCTTTTCAGCCCGCTTACACCCAGCAGACCGAAATTGCTTGTAATTTGAACAGGGCCTTCGACGGTTTCCGGAAACATGTTTCCGCCTGCATAGATATTAAATTTACCGTCTTTCAACGAAATTTTAATTTCCTGATTTGGTGCGTAATTCCCGATAAGAAGCTTGTTATCATAAATTTGGGTATCACCTGTTCCGAATACGGTTATTTCTTTATATTGATATGTTCCGAAGTTTTGTGTGCCTATCCCGACACGAACAACTTCCGAAGAAGGAGCGTTTTGTGAAATTGCCGCTTCTCTTGCGGCTTGCAATGTTGATGCCGGTATTTGAGGCATTATTTGTGCAAAACATGATGTATTCATCATAAGTAAACTTGCAATTGAAGAAATTGCAAAGATTTTTATTTTACTTCCCACAGAGTTCCTTCTTTCGAGTCTTTTAAGATAATATTCATTTCATCAAGAGCAATTCTGATTTTATCTGCAATATCCCAGTTTTTAGCATCACGGGCTTCTTTTCTGAATGCAATGATTTCTTCCATTGAGCTAAAATCTTTTTCTAATTTTTCAGATACATGTTTTACTGCCTGTTTTAATTCTTCTTCTGATAATGTCTGTTTCTCAAAAGTAAATCCTAATACAGATGCCAGTTTATACAGAACAGTAAACGCATCTTTATCATCTTTATTTGCTTTATTGGTGAGTTCGAAAAGAACTGCCATAGCTTTGGAAGTATTCAAGTCGTCATCCATTGCTTCAACAAATTGTTTGTATTCATCTGTTTGAGTAATATCCAAATCTTCATTAATTTTTGTACGCTTTGCATTAAGCATACGTTTTACACCTGCCTGAGCCGATGATAATGCTTCATCGGAAAATTCCACAGGCATTCTGTAGTGATTTGTTAATATGAAAAATCTTATGGTATTAGCGTCATATTTTTTTAAAAGTTCGTCAATTGTTAGGAAATTACCTAAAGATTTAGACATTTTTTCTTTGTTGATAGTTACAAATCCGTTATGCAGCCAATAGTTTACGAATTTGCATCCGTTGGCGCATTCTGATTGTGCAATTTCATTTTCGTGGTGAGGGAATATTAAATCGGCTCCGCCTGCGTGAATATCAATTGTTTTCCCTAAATATTTTCTGCTCATTGCGGAACACTCAATATGCCAGCCCGGACGTCCCACGCCCCAGGGTGATTTGTAGCCGAATTTTTCATCTTTTTTCCATAATGCAAAATCAAGCGGGTCTTCTTTATGTTCGCCTACTTCTATTCTTGCTCCGCTTTCAAGCTGGTCTATAGGCTGTTTGGAAAGACTGCCGTATTGAGGGAATTTTTTTACTCTGAAATAAACATCGCCGTCTGCTTCGTATGCAAAACCTTTATTGATTAAATCTTTTACAATAGAAATCATTTCACCGAGAGTTTTTGTTGCAAAAGGTTCAATATCGGGCTTTAAGGTATTAAGTGCTTTCATACTTTCAGCGAAAGCCTTATACCAGTATTGAGAAACTTCTTCAGGAGTTTTATTTTCTTTTTCGGCTTTTTTAAGAATTTTATCGTCAACATCCGTTACGTTGCGGCAGTATGTAACATCGTATCCTTTAAATTTCAAATACCTGTATAAAACATCCCATGTGATATAGCATCTTGCGTGGCCGAGGTGCGCAAAATCATAAACAGTAGGCCCGCAGACATACATTTTGACTTTATTTTCTTCAATAGGTGTAAAATCTTCAATTTTGTTAGTAAAAGAATTATGTAACTTCATATAAAATCCCTCTTTTCTCTACAATTTTACTACAAAAATGATACATGTTAACTAATGTAAATAAAAATGATACAGTTGGCAATTTGATATATCGGAAATATTTATTAAGTATATACGTAATAGTTGAATAACATGAGGAGATATTCTATGGTAAAACCTGTAAGCGGTGCAAACAACGGAAAAGCCCCTGAAGGCTACAACAAAGTTACAATGTATGACGAAAAGGCAAAAAAGACTAAAACATATTTTGTTCCCGTAGGACAAAAATTAACGGTTAACGGCAAGTCTTATGATCTGGATAAAGCCAAAGGCAGCGAGCAAGTCTTTAAAGGTAATCCCGAACAGACAAAATTTAACCTGATGGGACTTGCATTGGAACATATGGATGTAAACCGCGACGGGCGAATTGATGCAAAAGATACAGACGGCGATCTCGCAGGTAAAATTAATAAAGATTTAAATAATACGCCATATTATGTAAAACAAAATGATATCTTTTCAGATGCCGGAATTAATAAGGGAGAAGGCGGTGTTGTTTTCAGTCTTGACGGAGAGGGGCAGTTCTTCGGCGTTGAAATTGAAAAGAAAAATGAATAATTAAAAAGAGGTCTTTAAAGACCTCTTTTTTTTAGCATATCGAAAATTGCAAAAACAGGTTGTACTAAATCCTGCACGGGGCAAACCTCATCAAGTTCAAGTGTTATTGTCGGGATTTGTTTTTCGATGCCTGCATAAGTTCCGAAACTTCCGGGGGTAGGATATCCGATACTCTCCTCAACAGGATAATTTATAATTTGCGAAATCTTTTCCGAAATTTCTTTTGCAGGCCCGTCATAATTTACAATCTTGTACGGTGCATGCAATGTAAGTATTAACTCCGGCTTAAATTCATTAATAGTATCTGTAAGAAACTGTGTTTCGATTTCGCTTCCCGCGCTCATACCGCCGAAAAACTCGTTTTTTTCTGTTAATTCCCAATTTTTTGTCGGAAAATTTCTGTTTAAATCAACTCCGTTAGCATTTGTTCTTTTCCCGAGCTGTAAACCGTCAGGATTTAAGCAGGGAATGAATAAAAGCCCTTCCGCATTATTTATCTTCAAGTATTCGTCAATAAGATACTTCCCCTGCGGTTCGTCGCCATGAAAAACACCTATAATAAGAGCTTTGCCCTTACCGTCAATTAGTTCGATTTTATTTCCGAGTTTTGTTGTTACTGATTTATTCAAAGAGTGCCTCTATAAATTCTTCCGAATTAAACGCTTTTAAATCTTCCATTTTTTCACCAACTCCGACAAGTTTTACGGGAAGTTTAAGCTCTCTTGCAACTGCAAGGATAATTGCACCTTTTGCGGAACCGTCGAGTTTTGTAAGTGCAACCGAGGTTAAATTAACAGCTTCCGTAAACACTTTTGCCTGCTGTAAACCGTTTTGCCCCGTATTTGCATCCAGTACAAGAATGCATTCCCGCAATGCATCAGGTGCTTTTTTGTCTATAACAGACTTAATTTTTTTCAATTCTTCCATAAGGTTAAACTTGTTTTGCAGGCGTCCTGCCGTATCAACAAGAATTACGTCGTAGTTTTCTTTTGAAGCTTTTTCTATGGCTTCATAAACAACAGATGCGGGGTCGGCTTTATCGCGTCTTACAATATCGGCTCCTGCACGTTTTGACCATATATCAAGCTGTTCTTCAGCTGCTGCGCGGAATGTGTCGCCTGCAGCTATAAGAACTCTTTTCCCTTCATTTTTGAATTTATAAGCAAGTTTTCCGATAAGAGTAGTTTTTCCTGCTCCGTTTACGCCCGTTATGAAATAAATGTTAAGTCCGTCAGTGTATTTGAGCTTATTGCCGCCTGCATCTTTAAGAACTTTCAAAAATTCGTCTTTAAGATACTTTTTAACCTCAGAAGGTTTAATTTTTGTCTGATTTCGCAGTCTGTCAACGAGTTCGGATGCGTAATTTACGCCCAAATCCGCGCTGATAAGCATATCTTCCATATCATCAAGCACAAATTCCGAGAATTCTTCTTCATTTTCCACCGAATTGACAATATTTCCGACAAGCACCTGTGCAGTGTTGGAAACCGTTTCTTTCAGGTTATTAAATTTATCTTTAAAAAATCCGAACATTTTTAGGCAATTCCGTAATCAACGATTACTTTTGCTAAAATTCCGTTGATAAATGAAGAGCTGTCGTCTGTTGAATATTTTTTTGCAAGTTCCAGTGCTTCATCAACAACAACCTTCATAGGAGCGTCTTTTATATATAAGAGTTCAACAATGGCAATTCTTAAAATATCTTTGTCCATTTTTACAAGACGTCCCAAATCCCAGTTTTTAGCATATTTTTGAATAATTTCATCGACATCTTTATGGTTTTTCTGGAAGTATTCCGCAATATCAATTGCATAATTTTTTACATCATTTTGAGAATCCAAAGTTGTAAATTCGGCAATCTCCAATGCGAGCATTGCTTTTTCTGCAATATCAATCATTTCGTTAATTCTTCCTGTCATATCCGAAGTCATCGGAAGCGGAACAGGAATATTAGCGGCACCGATAGGTCTGCTCAGGTTAATTTCCGCATCAGCTTCATAGTTGTCAATTTGATCTCTCATTACGATTAACGAGCCCAGTGCTGTTTTAAGTTCATCGCTTGCACTGCTTGTCAAAATCCTTACCGACTTCAATATGATATCTTGTAAATCTTCTTTTGAATAATTTGTTATTTTTTTATCAAATTGGGAAAATAATATAAACGCCAATTCTCTTGCTGCTCTGCGCGCTTGCATATATATACCTCTTTTTCATATAGTTACATTTACAGGTCTAATGCTAGCATGAAAAACTTTTATCTACAAGAAGTTTTGCTGCCGGAAAAGGTATTTTCAAATCCGTTTAATTTGCTTTTAACGGATATTATTTCCTGAATTAGCAGCGAGCATAGATTTTGGCTGTCCTTAATATCATAGTCGCAATTCTCAAGAAGTGTTTGATTAAGAACTTTTGCAACAGTTTCAATTTTATCAAACTGGCATAAAATAACAGATAACTCAGTTTCAAGTATTTCAAATTTATTCTTTTCCATTTATGAATTCTCCGACAATATATTAGTATAACATTCGAAATTGGATATGAAATTACCCGACCGGTTACAATTTGTTAAAAAAAATTAATAAATTAAGAAATGTAACAAAAGATTTACAAATAGCTGAAATGCAGATATAATCCCTCATAGGATAGGATAGGATAGGCGGGGGAGTATAAAGATTTTTAAGATGTAATCCGACATTGAAAATGTACTAATACAAGGAGCATTTATCAATGGGATTATCTGCAGGACAAGCCAGATTATTAACAATCACGGGACGCAAATCCGACTGCGAATATGCATCCATGAAGCTTTCTCATCAAAAGATAGCATTATCTCGTGATTTGGCAGAACTCTCAAATGAATACCAGAATTCCTTAGATCAGACCAAATTGATATACGATTACTACGGAACAGGCGATACCACAACCCCTTTATCTTATGGTTTATTAATGACTCCATCAGCATTAAATGATTATATGCCAACCACAATCACCGATTCCTTAGGCCGTGTCACCTTAAACAGCAAATATGCTTCTGCTGCGCGTGCCGCCGGCATTCCTCAGGAAGGTTTAGGCACCTTGCCGTCAGAAGGAATGCGTAATGCTTTTATTCAGGGTTTGTACACCAGCGGCATTTTAACTAAGAAAACGGCAGAAACAATCTTAGGCTTGCCTTATAATCAGCAGGCAGGTTTTGGCGGCGGTACAACGGTTGCACTCGTAACAGAACAATGTACGGTTGATGAATTTATTAGAAAACTGTCAGAAAACGGGCAGACAATTGATATTTCTTTAGCAGGTGTTAACACAGATGGTGTCGATAGCCCCTGGTTCCAAATCGTTAATCAAGGTAATGTCACATCTCTTGGCGACAATAGTAATATATCATTAAAATTATCGGATTTGTTAACCCGCGATGATACATATATTGCTTTCGGTAATCAGAAGACAGGCGAATATGCGCATGAAAATCTTGTATCTTCCGCAAAAGCTATACTTACAACAGTTTTAGACAGTATTTACGATCAATGTGCGGAACTTCTGGATTTAGGGGACAGTGCTTCCCAACAGGCATTAGAATATGCATATGACGAAACAAAAAAGTTATTTATGCCCCAGGATACGGATGGTAATGCTTTAGATAACTTAAGAAATGAAGATTACAGGACATACGTAGGTAAAGGTAATACTAACAACACCTCTTCAGACCAAAACCAAAATTATATGGGTTTTGTTTATGTTAAGGGTGAAAGCGGTGCGTTTAAGCATTCTAAGCCAAAAGCTGCGGTAAACGTCAACAATATGGCAAAAGCATTTTTAACCTTCTTTGCTAAAGCTTGGAATGGCCCGAGTGAAAAAGATACTGACGGAACTCCTAAATATCAGGTTAATGTCGGAAATTTAACCGAAAATAAATTGGTAACAGATGATGCATTATTTGAATTTACTATCAAAACGGGTACTGAAGTATCAAGTGATGATTTAGGCCAGGCCACGTTTTACGATGCTCTGTTTAACCAAATCTGTTCCAACGGGTGGACGGAAAATGATAAAATCACCGATAACGAATATCTTCAGGAGATGCTTCAAAGCGGAATGCTTTATGTCTCAAAGCCAAAAGATGACGGCTACTATTATCAAGGCAACTATGCAACGGATCCTTATATCAAAGAGATTTCAGATGATACAGCCATTGCTCAGGCCGAAGCCAAATATCAGACGGAAAAAGCCAAATTAAATTCCAAAGAAGAAACCCTCGATTTAAAAATGAAAAATCTCGATACTGAGATTTCTTCTCTGACAACCGAATATGACACTGTAAAAAATACTATATCCAAAAATATAGAAAAATCATTTAAACGATATAATGCTTAAAATTTTTATTTGCAAATATGAAATTTATTTTTTGCAAATTTACGGTTTTTCAACTTTTCCAGTCTGTTCTGTATAAATTCAGCGTTATGCGAAAAAGGTTTTTCAGTTAAAAATTTTCTGTAATATCTTTGAGCAGAGTTTGTCTTGCCCATTTTGTCAAAACAAATCCCTATTCCCGCATATGCTTTATAGTAGTCGGGGTTTAACTTTAGCAGTTCATGAAGAACGTTTGAGGCTTCTCTGTATTTTCCTAATTTCATTAAAAGCGTTGACTTGTGGTCGTACGCCCTTAAAAATCCCGGAGAATTTTCTATGAGTTTTTGATAAATCATTAAAGCCAGCTCATATTCTTCACATAATTCATGTGAAATTCCAAGCTGTAAAATGGCTTCGGGATTATCGGGGTTAATTTGAATTGCGCGTACAAAGTTTTTTATAGCTCCGCAGGGAATACCTTCTAACTGATGGCAGACGCCCAGTTCAAAAAATATTTCGTAACAGTCATCTTGCAGCTTTGATGCCATGTCCAAATATTTAATGGCTTTAGAGTATTGTTTAAGATGCTTATAACAAACTCCCAGCCCGTAATAACTTTCCGCATTGTTTCTGTCTATTAAAATCGCATTCAAATAATTGGAAACAGCTTCTTTATATAAATTTTCCAAACGCAAAGCGTCAGCTTTTTTATAAAAGCTTTCAGCGGCAGTGTTATCACAAGTTTTTATATTCGAACTCAACTTCTACCTTCCTTCATTATTAATGATAGTGATTTTTACAGACTTGAAGAACAACCGTTTGATGTATAACTTAATCAATCATTGGATTTATTATTCTTCTTGTGCTATAAAATTGTTATGAAAAAGTTTTTGGTATGGTTGTTAATATTTACGGGAATGCCTGTATTTGCGGATGAAGTATCTCTTGAAAAGGTGGAAGCGCAAAAAATTCAGCTGCCTAAAACGGATATTAAAGCCAAACAGTCGCTTATTGTAAACGATGAACAGGTTATACAGGAGTTAATAAACCGCCAGAAAGAAAAAGATGTAGAAGATATTGAAAATCTTTGGAAAGGCACTGTTGAAAACAATCAGGTTATAGGATTTGCATTAAAAAAACTGGCAACTCCGGAAAGCCAGCGGAGAATTCATTCTTCACTTATGGCTAAAACTTTATCTGCTGTTGTTGCAGGTGCTTCTCTTGCTCCTTCTCTTATCGGAGCTGACTATATGACCCAATCCTCGGCTTTTGCGGCAGGGCGTCTTGCTCAAAATTTGATTAACCGTAAAAATATGCCGACGGAAATTCCTTTGACCGATACGGAACTTATTGAGCTTGCGGGACTTGTAGAGAATTTACAGGATAAAATTATTACAGCTTACTATAATTATAAAAGTTCTCTTTCTCAGCTTAAAGAAACACGGCAGCGTCTTTTGCTTTATAACAAAAACTATGCAAAAGCCCTTGATGAAGAAGATTTGATGGAAATAACAATTTCTTCCGCCCTGTACGATAATATGAGGGTTGAAGAATTTTACTATATGGAAAATGCAAAAAAATACCACCTTGAATTACAGCGTCTTGCAGGCAAAAAAGTTGTGGATAAACTGAATTTGTACCAGTTTAATTATAATTCGACACTCGTCGGAGAAAAGGCGGTAAGCAAATGATGAAAAAAATATTGTTATCTGCCGTAATATTAAATTTAGCATTTCCTTGCTTTGCCGTTTCGTATGATGACATAAAAATGCCGAAACAACCCGCTTACCGTACAGGTTTGTCGGAAGAACCGGAAAAAGAATATATGGAAGCAAAAGCAAAAGAAGATAAAGTTCATCAGGAATATGTAAAGAAAGACGCTGAACAATTTGATGCAGCAGATTTAACTTTTGCTGATTTAAGTATTAAACAAATATCCAGAGAGGTTGCAGCTGATTTAGAACTTGATCAGGAAGATATGGTCGGCGATTTATCCGTATTATGGCAGGGGGCTGCTGCACAAAGCGACACAATTAATTTTGCTTTGTATAAACTTGCAAATCCTGATGAGGACAAGCCGAATGAAAAATCAGTGAAAAAAGTTTTGACAACAATTGCTAGTATGTCAACGCTGGTCGGCGCGGGGATGGGAAATCCTCTGCTTGCTACAAGTTCCATAATCGGCGGTAATGTTCTGGGAATTATGTCACAGGATACAAAAGCTTTGAATTATAAGTATACCAAAGTTACCGATGCAGATATGATTATTCTTGTCAGAAAGATTGAAGACCTGCAGCAGCGTACTGTTGATTTATATTACAATTATATGACGGCGCGCAAAAAACTTAAAATGATTGAACAAATTGCCGCTGACAGAAAGAAAAATTATGAACTTTCACAAAATATGTCACGTGAAGTTATTTTGATTACCGACGCATATTACAGAACAGCACTTGATAACAACATGAAAGCAAAATCTGATTTTTATGCAAAACGCGCGGCTCTGGAACAGTTTGTCGGCAGCGATGTTTTTAAACAGTTTGAAAGTGACCTTGAAAAGAGAGATAAGGAAGAAAAGTAATGCGGGTTATTCCCTATGAAGTCAAAAGCGGTGCTGAAAATATGCGGATTGACGCTGAACTGCTTGAATATGCCGTTAATAATCAATTAACAGAACCGATTTTCAGATTATACGGCTGGCACCCTGCATGTATTTCACTGGGAAGGAACCAAAAAAGCGATTTTTTAGATGAAAAATTTTTGAAAGAAAATAATATAGATGTTGTACGCCGTCTGACAGGCGGACGGGCTTTGTTACATGATAACGAAATAACATACAGTTATGTCTGTCCCGTATCTTCTTTGCAAAACGGTGAAAATGTTGTCCAATCTTATAAAGAAATATCTCAAATTTTGATTGACGCGTTTAAAAAAATCGGAATAGAACTTGACTTTGGCGGAGTTAAAAAGCCGCAAGGACATTTGGATTATTGTATGCTTGTATCTACGGGGGCGGACTTGTGTTATCAGGGGCGTAAACTTATAGGCTCTGCACAGTTTAGGAAAGCAGGTTATATTTTACAGCACGGTTCTATATTATATGATTACGATTGCCGGCTTCTTGAGAAAATATTTAAAGAAAATGTTGACAGCTCAGCCGTAATCTCGCTCAAAGAAATTAATCCGGCAATATCAAAACAGGATATTATTCAATTGTTAAGTAATGTAAATTTGTCTTAAATGCTTGGTATATCGCAATTTTGAACTTATTATGCAGCTGAAACTCCATGCTGTCATGCAATTTCCGTAAACAAATTTCCTTTATATAAATACGGGGAATTTAAAAATTCACAGGGGATAAGGAAAGATGTTTAACACAGTACCAATGTTTAATAGCACAATGCCAAACTTACCTGCTTTTTGGTCTTTAGGCAATAAGCATTGGGTATCTAATTTCGGCGGTTCATTACAAAATAATATTTATCCGTCAGGATATTCTCCCCTTAATTATGCTCTCGGCCAAGGGTTTGGAAATCCTAACCATATCAGCCAGTGGAACCCTATGTTAATCGGTTTTAATTTGGGCGGCAATATGATGACAGATCCTGCGTTAACTGCACAGGGAAACCAGGCAGCTTACAACTGGGGATTGTCATTGGGTCTTAACACAAGAGTAAGCTCTTTGTTATCAACTCTTACAGGTATTGAAGCTCAAATTTCTAATATTTTGAAATCCGATAAACTTGATGAATCTCAAAAACAAAGATTACAAGATGTTCTTGATGAAATTCAAAAACTTAAAGAAGAAATTCAAAACGTTAAAGTCAATGTAAATTCTGTTGAATATATTGAAGAATTACAGGGTAAAGTTTTAGAATTAACAAAAACAGCTTCTAAAGTTGCAGAAGAAATTATCAAAGAAATTAAAGAAGCTCAGGAAACAGAAGAAACAGAAGAAGATGAAAATGATGACAGCAATGACGAAGTAAGTTCTGATGAAGCTTCTTCTTCTTCTACGGCTGCGGATAATGCTAAAGCTGAAAACGAAGCTGTTGATATCTGCAAAAATATTTATGACGGCTCAATCGGTTGTGTAGGAACCGATTATGATAAAATCAGAGCCGGTGTTAACGCAATCACTAAAGATAATGTAACTGCAGTATTAAATATGTGGCAGGATCAATATCAGCCTCAATCAGGTGACGATAACATGATTGAAACTATATTTGATGAAGAAATGTTCTGGAATAATGATACAAATACAGGTTTAATCACAACCATCGTTAAAAAACTTGAAGAACGCGCTAAAGAATTAGGCGTAAGAAATGAACTTGCAGGTCAGTTTGCAGTGGCTTATGATGAACTTGACGATACTTTTGTAAATGAAGGTAAAGTTAAAGAAGCTGTTATGACAATTCTTGAAAAAGTCACAGAAGCTGAGAATAAGGCTGATAAAAAAGCAGTAAAAGCAGAAAAATCTGACAAGGCAAAAGAAAAAGCCGATGCTAAAAAAGCTGAAAACGAAAAGAAAGCAGCAGAAAAAGCAGAACAAAGAAAAAATCAGTTCAGAGATGATATGAGAGAAATTTTAGGCGATGATAAAGCTGAAGTTTCTGACAAAGTTAAATATGAAAACAATAAATTTGTTATAAGAATTGAAGGTAAAAACTATTATGGCAAAGACTATTTAGAATTGGCAAAAGCTCTTGAAAAAGCAGGCTATGAACCGGCTAAATATTTGAAAAAACAAACCGCAGGAGCTGTTGCGTAAAAAGTTTAATAATTAATGATTCCTCATATTTGGCAGAAAGAAAAATTGTAGAAGAAAGTTAGTAGGTAAAGTGTGAAATTTTGTCCCCTCAAAGGGGGCTTTTTTTTATTTTAAAACAGAACTAATCAGACGGTGTATAAGTTTAAGCTGTTCATAAGAAGCGGTGTCGGTAAGTCTGTATATATCATTTTTAATTTCCTGTTCTGATTTTTGATGTTCAAAGTCGAATAAATCTTTTATTTCAACTTCAAAAATTTCTGCAAGTTTTTCAAGGTTTGGCATAGTAGTAAAATATGAACCCGTCTCAATATTTCCGATTTGTTTCTGGTAAAGCCCGAGTATTTCGGATAATTGCTCCTGTGTCATTTTTTTTGATTTTCTCAGTTCTTTAATTCTTCGTCCGAACAGTTTTAATTTTTCCATAACCACCTCATTAATTAATTTTACAAGTTATAGAAAAATGTTTTACCCAGTTAAACTATCTTTTTTAATTGACATTGGATAGTTAAATATGATAATATTGCAGTAAAACCAGGTATATTAAAAATAATGTCTAATTTAATTAGAGAAAGGGCTTAATATGATTTCAAGCAGGAAATGTGCTTTTACACTGGCGGAAGTTTTGATTACACTTGGAATAATCGGTATTGTTGCCGCGATGACACTACCTGTATTGATTGCTAATCACAGAAAGCAGGCAGTTACAGCAAGAATGCGTAAATTTTATACAACTATTAATCAGGCACTAAAATTTGCGGAAGCGGAAAACGGTTATGCCGGGGATTGGCAGGGGGCAAACTATTTGGATGCGGAATCCTTATATAGTTTTTGGAATACTTATATGGCAAAATATTTTATCAGTAACGATATTTTGAAAGCCTCTGACGGAATTTTGATTACTCTTGCTGACGGCTCGGGTTTTGGGCTTTATAATCCGTCTGAGACTTCATCCAATGGGATTGAGTGGCTGCATATTGTATACTGCGTTGATTTTAAGTCTTGTCAAGAACGTTTGAAAAAGAGCGGTAACAAAATATATTCATATCCGTTAGACGGTAAAAATACATTTTTATTCCGTTGTTCTAAAAATTCGGTAATAACTTATGGCAGCGAGATTTCACGCACAAGAGACGAACTTATTAATTCTGCCGCTAACGGCTACGGATGTGCTAAAAGTTACAAAGCTTATTGTGCCGCATTAATAGAGTACGACGGCTGGAAAATAAATAAAGATTATCCTGTACATTTTTAGGGGGCAAGATAAATTTTTGCAATATCTATATCGTTTTGAGTTGTTATTTTAATATTTTTGTAGCTTCCGTTTAGTATATAAACCGTTTCCCCGAGCTCTTCAAGCATTCCGGCATCATCTGTGAAGTTTTGACCGTAAAGCTTTTTATGAGCCTCTTTTATCAAATTATATTCAAAAGCCTGCGGTGTCTGCGTGTTATATAATTTGGCACGGTCAATTGTTCTTATAATTTTTCCGTCTATAACTTCTTTTATTGTATCAATTGTTTTAGTGGCAACGGTAAGTGCTTTTTTTGTTTTTACTTCTTCTATTGCGGTGTTAACAAGATCGGTTGAAATCATAGGTCTTGCTCCGTCATGGATAAGTACGTAATCGCATTCGGATGCATTCAGTCCGTTAAAAACTGATTCCTGACGTGTTGCGCCGCCTTCAATAATTCGTACTTTCGGGCTGTTTTTAAAGATTTCTTTTAATTCATCAATAATATTTATGTTTGCACATATTATAACTTCATCAACATTTGAGTTTTCAAAAGCCTCTACAGTGTATCTTATAACTTCTTTATCATAAATTTTTTCTAAGAGTTTGTTTTTGTTTCCAAAGCGCGAAGATGTGCCGCCTGCGGGAATTATTGCGTTAACTTTGAAATGCATTGTGGTTCACTCCTTAAAATGATTATATAACTTGTCGTCTATATCAGTGTAAAATTTTCCGTCTATAATCAGTCCGGTAACGCCGTCTTTTACATCTCCTATTATCGTATAACCGTTCAGGTTTTTCAACAGTGTTTCAGGAACAGCCGCAACAAGCTGATAATCCTCGCCGCCGTATAAAACCGTATTTATATCAACGCATGAAGCATGCGGTATTTTTGAAGTATCAACAGACAGAACTGCTTTGCTTGAATGCGCAATCTGCATTAATGCATCCGCAAGCCCGTCTGATGTATCCATCATTGCATAATCTTCTTTTGCGTTTTCTGCAATCTGCCGCGAAAATTCTGTTTGAGCTTCGGGCATGAGGTGTGCTTTTATATAATTATCGGGTTCTTTTTTCCCGCTTAATAAAAGCTGTAAGCCATAAGCACTTGAGCCGTGTTCTCCCGAAACTATAATTTTGTAACCTGCTTTTGCATTTGACCTTGATGAAATTTTTCTCTCTTTAGTTGAGCCGATTGCAGCTGCTGAAATATATATTTTATCACTTCCTGTCAAATCGCCGCCAACAACTTTTACACCCCCTGCCGCCAATTTTGCACCCTCATAAAAATCTTTTACAAAGTTTTCGTCAACATATTTTGGCAAAGAAAGTGATATTGTTAAATATTTAGGTTCCGCTCCCGATGCACAAACATCGCTGATGTTAACCGTTACGGATTTATAACCGAGCTGAAAAGGTGTTATAAAATCCAATTTAAAATGTACATCTTCTACAAGGCTGTCCTGCGTTACAACAATTCCCAAATCAGGAAGATAAGCACAGTCGTCGCCGATATATTCGGAATTAAGAGTTGATTTAATTATTTTGATTAATTCTTTTTCGTTCATTATACGTCGTGGTCAATAAGTGAGATAAATTCCTGCACCAGTGCCGAGTTCCATTTTTTACCCGCATCCTGTTTAATAACTTCAACTGCTTGTTTCGGAGTAAGTTCGGCTCTGTAAGTTCTTGGTTCTGTCAACGCAAAATAAGCATCGACAATTAGTATAATCTGGGAAGTCATAGGAATTTTTTCTCTTGCAATCTTTGCGGGATAACCTGTTCCGTCCCAGTTTTCGTGGTGGTGCTCGATTATCGGGATAATATCCTGAATATAGCTTATGGGTTTGAGAATTTCCCTTGCCGCTATAATCGGATGTTCTTTAATATGATTTCTTTCTTCTTCTGTCAAAGGAGTTGTTTTTTGAAGCAGTGACGCAGGGAGCATAAGATTTCCGATATCATATAAAAGCATTGCAATTCTTAATCTGTCAATGTCATCTTTCGGCAGGTCAAAACGTTTTGCAAGGCTTACGGCAAGCAGAACTTTTGATTTCATCACGCCGTTATGATGAAGCGGATTATAGGTCTGCGTAAGCATATCGGCGACAGTATAGAGGGCTTCTTTAGGAACATCGTCTTTCGGATTTTGAAGCTTATTTTTAAGTTCTTCCGAAACATCTTTTGCGAGAGGAATATTATGTTTGGAAAGAATGTCCATAAATGTATTAACAGCAATTTCCTGCCAGCTTGTTTCAGAAACTGGTTTAGCTAATGTAACACGGTTTCTGCCGTTTCTTTTGGAGCTGTACATTGCCTGATCCGTTAATTCAAGAATGTCTTCAATATTATCCGAGTGCTCAAGAAATGTTGCAACCCCGATACTTGAGGTAATTTGTCCTATGGTATCAAGCTTTTCTTCTTCTAGAGCTTTCCGAATTCTTTCCGCGGCAATCATTGCGCCCGATGAATCTACTCCCGGGAGAATTACGTTAAATTCCTCACCGCCCATCCGCGCAGCCGTATCAATAGAACGTGCATTCTTTTTTAAAACCTCTGCAACAGTTTTAATCGCTAAATCACCGTATGCATGTCCGTATTTGTCATTAATTTGCTTTAAGTGATCTAAATCTAATCCGATTACGCTGAACGCCTGTTTCTGACGCATGGCACGAGTAACTTCTTTTTTTAGATATTCCTCAAAATATCTTCTGTTATAAAGTCCTGTTAGTCCGTCCGTTACGGCCTGAGCTTTAACTTCTTCAAACAAGCCTGCAATTGTTATAGCCATTTCAATCTGTTGTGCAAAAATGGTTAAGAAATCTGTTTCGCCAGATGTAAGTTCTTTTCTTGATGAAAATACATTAAACCAGCCGTAATGGGAATTTCTGGTAAACAGAGGAACGGTAATTATAGATTTGCTCGGACTTCCTTCAACAACTTCTTCAATAATTTCATCCGGAACATCAGGGGCTACGGATTTAAGTGTCCCGCCGATATCAGGGGTCAGCATTATTTTTTTCTCATATGCTGCTTTTGCGTAGACGCTTGTTTCGTCATAAACCAGTTTTCTAGCCTGTATTGGTCCCTTTATTAGTTTATCAACTCTTTTTATGGATACATCATTGGATTGCGCCAGAACTGTTAAATAAATTCCTTTTTCGTCTTCGCATTTTTTTATGATGTTGCAGTGAAGATATCCCAGTTCTCCCTGAATACTGTTTACAATTGTTTCAAGAACGCTCTGTAAAGGACGTGAAGCATTCATCATATCCCAGATATGCTGCAGGGTCAGCATTCTTTTATTTGCAATATTGAGTTCTCTCGTACGTTCTTCAATTTCTTTTTCAAGCTGCAGATTACGCTCATATATTTCAAGATAGTCCTGTTTCCCGTTATAAACAGCACTTTCCACTTCCGAGACTTTTCTGTATATATCTTTCAGGTTATCGAAAAAACTCATATACTTATTATACACTATGTTTTGAGTTTTGTAATATGTTGTTTACAATATTTATAATTTCTTCGGGGGGGGGGCTGTTTAAACACTGTTCGGCATCCGCTCCCTGAAGCGGGCATTTTCTTGTATGGCATGGCTGGCACTTAAGTTTTCCGTTAAGAGCAAAATATTTTTTGTCATCACCGAACGGTCCGTAAGATGTCGGCGGCGTACAACAGAATATTGAAATTACCGCAGGAATTTCCGTTGCTCTTGCAAGGTGGGCGCTGCCCGAATCGGGAGCCATAACCAGTGCGGCACGCGAAAAAATTTCTATTAAATCCTTAATATTTGTCTGTCCTGCAAGATTTATAAAGTTATCTCCGCCTATGTATGAAATTAAGTCTTTATCACCCGCTGTTCCCGTAAAAACAAGCGAACATTTGTCTTTTATTGCATCGACAACTTTTCTCCAATTATCTTTATTCCAGTGTTTGAGACGCCATGTTGTCGCGGGGCAGATTACAACCATTGGTTTTGATTTATCAAGATCTTTTAAAAGAATGTTAACTTTATCAACTGTTTCTTTACCTGTCGGCGGAAGTGTAAACTTCACTTCATCTGTACCTTCAAGTCCTAAATATTTTGCATACCACATATGCTGGAATATTGCGTGTGTTGAAAAATTCGGATTAGGAGCCGCGTCAATAACCTCGTTTCCGCCGAGGCTTGAAAATTCACGGCCGTATTTAAAACAAATTCGTCTTTTTGCACCGCAAAGCTTCATCCAAATCATACTTTTAAACATCATTTGGGTATCTATTGCAATGTCAAAATGTTCATCACGTAAGCTTTTTAATATTTTAAAGAAT
This sequence comes from Candidatus Gastranaerophilales bacterium, assembly GCA_944324305.1. Taxonomy (GTDB): domain Bacteria; phylum Cyanobacteriota; class Vampirovibrionia; order Gastranaerophilales; family Gastranaerophilaceae; genus Stercorousia. The sequence continues at coordinate 140,672 of CALUVV010000002.1, read as the reverse complement.
TCAATTGTATTTTTTATTGAAAATCCTTCTTTCTTCCATCTTTTCAACGGAATGAGAACGGCTCTTTTAACTGCCGGATTATTTTTGACTATATCTATACCTTTTTCAGAAACAAGCCATGTAACTTCAAATCCGTTTTGCTGCAGAACATTTGCCAGAGGAATATTAAAAATAACGTCCCCGAGTGAAGATAATCTAACCAGCATAATTTTTTTCGTCATTTAAAATCCCCTGTCTTGTAAAAAAGCAGCTCCGATTACTCCGGAATAATCCCCGAGCACGGCTTTTTTTAATTGTATCTTTTCTGCGGGAACAGGTAATGATTTTGCTCTGGCTTTTTTTATTGTTTTCTGATAAAAATAGTCAACAGCTTCTATTAAACCGCCCCCTAAAATTACTAATTCGGGGTTAACAAAGTTTATAATACTTGCAATCCCGCCCGAAAGATATTCGGATGCTTCTGTTACACATTGCAGTACAAGCTCGTCTTCTCTTTCAATTGACTTTTGAATCATGCTTGAAGTTATTGATTTTCCTGTTTCAAGGTAATCCAAAATACAAGATTTTCTGCCTTTTTTCAATGCTCCTTCAATTCGTCTTTCAATTGCAGAGCGCGAAGCATAAGCTTCTAAACACCCGTGCGCACCGCAGGAGCATTGTCTGCCGTTTAAATCAACTATAATATGTCCGATTTCTCCTGCTGTTCCGGTTGCACCCGTTATTATTTTACCGTCTTTGATTATTGCTGACCCGACACCTGTTCCGACAAATACGCAGACAAAATCGTCACATCCTCTGCCTGCACCGAACTTTTGTTCGCCTATTGCCGCTATCTCAACATCGTTGCCTACAAAAACCGGAATGTTAAACTTTTCCGATAAAATCCCTTTAATATCTAAATCGTAACAGTCTAAGTTTGCCGCAGCAATCAAAATCCCGTTCTGCCTGTCAATTTGCCCTGCCGCTCCCACACCTATAGAGCTTATGTCATCAAGCGTTTTCCCGCTGTTTTCCAAAAGTTCTTCAATGCCTTCCAGCATTTTTTTTATAATATTTTTCGGCCCTTTATCCTTTTTGGTCTTTTTTTTGACGTGTTCCAAAACCTCGCCCGTTTCCCTGTTTACAAGTGCGATAAGTATTTTGGTGCCGCCAAGATCAATTCCAATCGAATACTTTTTCATATACTTAAGATTATATATAAAAAATATAAAATTTGCAAAAAGCGTAATTATTTGCTAGCATATTAAATATGAAGGGGGATATGTAATGAAGTTTATGAAAAAGTTTTTAACAGCTTTAGCCATAGTATCATTTGCCGCGCAAAGTGCTTACAGTGCAGACGTATGGGTTAACGATCTGCGAAGAATGTTTACAAATGATTCCGCAATTATATATGAGATAAATTTAAGAACATTCGGAGCACAGGATACTAATAAAAACGGTATAATAGATTTTGATGAAGCTGAGGAAAGCGGTACTTTTTTGAACGCTATTGCAAAACTTGACGAGCTTTCACAAAAAGGTATAAATACAATACATGTAATGCCCATAACCCCTGTTGGTAAAACTAAGGCATTGGGCACAGCAGGTTCTGTTTACGCGGCATCGAGCTTTAATACTTTAAATCCCCAGCTTGAAAGCAAACAAAGTGCTTTATCAATAAACGAACAGGCAAGAAAATTTATTGACGAAGCACATAAACGCAATATACGTGTAATTATAGATTTGCCGTCCTGCGGTTCTTATGATTTATATATGCAGAGACCTGAGCTTTTTGTTAAAGATAAATCAGGCCAGCCTGTTGTCCCCGCTGACTGGACGGATGTAAGACTGCTTAATGCGGGAACGGAAAATGCGGTAAATAAGGATGTTTATAACCTTTATAAAGAGTTTGTAGATATGGTTATCGGTCTCGGGGCTGACGGTATCAGGGCAGATGTTGCGACCATAAAACCCGCAAAATTCTGGAAAGACTTAATTAATTATTCAAGAACAAAAGATCATCAGTTTTTATGGCTTGCGGAAGCTTCCGAAAGCTGGACAACTCCTGTTTCCGAGTATGCAGTATTTACTCCTTACGATAAATTACTGGAAGCCGGTTTTGACGGATACTACGGCAGTTATTTTAATCTTAAGGATTACAAAACAGGCAGAGAGCTGATAAATCAAATTCTTACAACAAATGCAGTTCTTAATAAATTTGCAGAACCGAAAGCTGTAATCGGAAGCTTTACAACACATGACGAAATGAGCCCTGTATTAATTAACGGTGCTAAATTCAGCGAAATGATTATATGGCTTAACGCTACCCTTCCTGTAAATTCGTATTTTGTGGACGGTTTTGATACCGGTGATAATTATATTTACCTTTGGGCTAATAAGGAAGCTTTTAAATCTTTTACCGATGATGATTATTATTTTGTGCACCGCGGTAAAATTGACATATTTAATTTTTCCAGACAGCCCGGTGCTAAAAATGATGACCTGTTGGGAGCTTTTTTGCTTGCCAACAATGTAAAACGGCAATTTATAAAGATGATTAACAACGGGAAATTTATTCCTTTAAAAACTTCAGCCTCTCCGGTGTTTGCTTATGCAATCAGTTACGGAGGCAAGAGTGTTGTTGTAATAGGTAATTTGAACTTTAGAAATAATGTTGATACAACTGTTTCTGTTCCGAAACTTGAAGATAAAAACATTGTTATACCTGTTAAAATAGAAAGTATACCTATTGCTCAAAAAGGCGGTTTCAAGGTTACTTTGCAGCCGGGAGAAACTCAGGTTTTACTGTTAAATGATTTGGAAATTAAGTAAAAAGCGGTTTTTAAAAACCGCTTTTTTTATCTTAAATTATATCCTTTTGAAGCTAACGCCGCTATACGTTTTTTATGTTTTCTCATTATTTCTTTTGTACGTTCGGTAAGCTGTCCTGCCGGAGCTTTTTTCTTTTGCTGCTGCTGCTGGTCATCAGATTTAGAGAATAAAGAACCTGCAATATTTGCAGCTCCGGAAACAGCGTTTATTACGTTTGAAAAAGTCTGTTGTCTGGCTTCTTTTTTCTGCTGGGGAGCAATTTCGTTTTTGAAGTAATTTCTTCTTGTGCTTTCTGCTGCAAGTGCTTTTGCCCGTTCTTTATCGCCTGCATCTGTTGCGGCAAACATTTCTTTTTGCAGGTCTTCCGTATTTATATCTGCAAACTCTTCAGATGCTCCTTCTTTTTTTATATTATTTTTAATTCTTTTTTCTTCAGCTTTAGCAGCTTTCTTTTCTTCTTTTGTCATTTTTGTATCTTCTGTTTTTTGGTCAGAAGTATCATTTTTCTGTTCATCTGTTTTCGTTTGTTGTTCGTTCTTTTTGGCTTCTGCTTCAGCTTGTTTTTCTTCGGTTTTCGCCTGTTGCTCGGCTTTTTTCATTTCTGTTTCAGCCTGTTTTTCTTCTGCTTTTGTCTGTTGTTCTGTTTTTTGTGTTTCAGTGTCTTTTTGTGTTTCTCCGCTTTGTTCTGTTTTATTTTCGGCTGTTTCTGTTTTTTCTTTGTTTTCTTTATTTTTTTCTGACGCGTTGCCGAATTTTTTATCTGCAAGCATACCTAATGCAGATACGGTGCTTACTGCGCCGCCTACCATCCCGAGAATATTTGCAAACTGGCTGTCTCCGCCGAATTCTGTCATAAGCTGGCTTGCAGAAGATAATGCACTTCCGGCAACCCCTGCAATCTGCATTGACTTGCCGAATGTTGATGCACCTGATTTGCCCAGATTGCTGAGTGTTGCTGCGGAACTTGTAAGAGAAGATGCTACGCCTGCAATTGTTGAAATTTTGCTGAATACGCCGCTTGCTTCTTTACCCTGAACCGCTCTGACATTGTTTACAAGGCTTGCGGAAGATGCAACCACATTTAATCCTGAGCTTACTGCTCCTAAGACACCGCCTGCAGCGGCTCCTGTTCCTGTTGCTCCTGTAGCTACGGAAATAGCACATTGTCCTAAGGCCATTAATCCTGCAGTGAGGTTTCCGTTTGCAATATTAATTGTTGCTTTGGTAACACCGCAGGCTAAAACGCCGTATGTACCGATATCAACCATTACAGCACCTGCCGCAGCAGTGAATGGGTTCATCGATAATATTAGACCTGTTGATAATGTAATTTGGAATACATTTTCAGCTATGCCTACAGCTCCAAGTTGTTTTTGAAGTTTCTTTTGTTTTTCAAGCTCCTTCTTTTCTGCTTCTTTATTCTTTTCTTCAATCAGGTCTGTTTTTTTATTGAATTTTTTCTGGCGTGTTTTTGTAGTTTTTTGAATTCTTACGATTTTTTTTCTGTTTCTTTCAATAGTTCTTCCGTAAGTATTAAATGAAATTCCCAGTTCATTTATTCTTTCATCATTGCTTTGAATTTTGTCTGCATTTGAACTTTGTTGACCGCCAATTGACATTGATGCACTGCCGAGAACCGTGTTTTGTTCTTCTTCTCCGTTTGCATTTTGAGGGGCCGCCTGTACAGGCGCTTGATTTTGTTGTTTGTTTTCGTCTTCTGCGATTAATTGTTCGTTTTCTGCAACTAACGTTTCATATTCTGTTAACGCTTCTTCTTGTTTTTTAGCAGCTTCGGTTGATTCTTTAGTCATTTTGATGATTTCTTTTTCATCTTTTTTCATCAACTTTGTAAGCTGTTTAGTTTCTTTTTCAAGTTCTTTAGTTGTTTTATCAGTATCTTTTTTGACATTTTCTGAGTCTTTGCTGTCATCTTTAGCAGAAGCGTTAATATCGTCAACATTATCTTGAGCATCGTCGGTAGTCATTTCTTCATCTTCTTTTTCGGATGAAGTGCTTGTATTGCTTGTTGACGGTACTGCATTAAGTGTTTTTTCGGTATCCTTTTGTTCTTCTGTTTGAGTTACTTTGCTGGGAGGAATTTTTGAATTCTTCTTTTCTTGTTCGGTAGTATTTTCAGCTTCTTGCACCGGAGTTGAAGGCGGATTGTTTGTTACTTCCTGAGTTTTTGCGGAAGCTGTTTGAACACCTGCATTATCAGAAGCTGTTTCAGTCTGCTGATTATCTGCAGGCTGTGAAGTTTGTGCTGCTGCTGTTTGATTTCCTTGTTTTTGGTTTTCATTATTTGCATTTTCTGCATTATTATTTGAACCTGTTTGTTCTTCTGTTCCTTCACCGGTTACTGAAACAATTTTATCATTTAATGCGGTAAGTGCTGATATTGCATCAGAACCTTGAGCTTCGGCTGTTTTTGTAGCTTTTTCGGTAATTTTCGGTACAGGAGTATTGGCAACTGTTTGTGCGCTAAGCCCTATACCCATACTGACAGTTCCTTTTGCTACATTACGAAAGCCTTTTTTAATTTGCAAATGTGCAATTTGTTTCATACCGACAACTACACGGTATTTACCCATTTTGGTTAATGTTGTTCCGTTGTTGTCTGTAAAGCTTAAACGTTCTTTGTATTGCGGAATTGTTTCTTGAAGATATTTTGAGTTTGTTTCCAAAGCTTCATTTTCTTCAGGAATTGATTTATCTAAGAATGTTTGTTCTTTTTTTGTTTTGTTGTTAAAGTCTTGAATTGCTTTTTCGGATTCGTTATTAAGAGCTTCAATCTCTTTGTTGTTGTCAGATATTGTTTGTTTATGTTTTCTGACTTCATTTTTAGAGGACTCGTCCATGTTTTCATCGGAAGAATTATTTGAATTTTTGCTGTTTAATTCTTCATCAATTTCTTCTGATGATTTACCTGTTAAATTTTCGAGTTCTTTTTTAGCTTCTTTATTTTCATCTTCTTTAGTTTTGATTGCATCCTGGCGTCTTGCTTCTTCTTCCTGATATTCTTTAACAAGTTTTGCAATTTTTTTATTGGCAATTGCAGCGACTATTTTATCGCTTTTTGCATCTTTAGATGATTGTTTTGCGTATTTGAATTGTTTTAACAAATCGCTGTTGATATCACCTGATTCGTTAATTAATTCTTTAATATTATCATCAGTGATAATAAAATCTTCCTGTTGTGTATCATTGCTTTGTTCTGCAGCTGTTTGCCGATCTTTTTCCTCATTATCGGCAGGAACATTTTCTTGATTTTTTTCTGTACTTTGAGCGGTTTCTTCTGCTGTTTTGACTTCTTGAGGAGCTTTTTCAGTATCTGCAGCGCTTTCATTAGGATTAGAAATACTGTTTTCTATTCCCATAAGAGAAGCTATATTATTAACGGATTGTGTTGTTTCTTCCGTGTAGTCTTTTGTTTCGTTACCGGCTTCACTTGCTTCTTTGGCTAAAAGTTTACCGTTAGCCATAGCAATGATAGATCTTAAAAAGCCGATTTCCTGCGAAGCTGATTTACGTGTAGCTTTGTAGTTAGCTTTTGATGTATAGTCAGCAAGAGTGTCGCCGATTTCAATTGTTTCATCGGCTAATTCTTCGCCTAATACTGCCAGAATATTTATTTGATTTAAAGATTTTGCGATTTCTGTTTTATCAATTTGAAAATCGTCGGAATTTGAATTTTTATCTTCAAGCATTCCTGTAATTTCAGCATAGCGGCTTGCTTCTTTATCAGTTAAAGTTTCGCCGTTATTGACTTTATTTTGCAGAGTTCTCCATTCTCTGATTTGTTCTTCGTATTCTTTTAAAGAAGCCATTTTAGCTTCCATTCTGTCTTTAATACTTCTTTCCTGTTTTTGTTGTTCAGGTAAAAGGTCTTCTATTTCGGCGTTTATTTTTTCGTTAGTTTCGTTGCATTTATCAATTTTCTTTTCAGCTTTCGGAATTAACTCTAGAAAACCTTCTTTTTCGGTAACTTCATCTGCGCTTCCTTCTTCCTCTGCATTGGCTGTTTCGTAGTTTGTGCCTGTTTCCTGCTGAATAGTGTTAGCCATGTCAACTATTTCTTTCGGTACATTTACTCCATTATTAGCCATTTGAAGTATTTCTTCCGCTGAATATTGTGACCAAACCGGATCATTAATAACACCTTTTTCTTTGGCATATCCTTCTGCAGTGTATTCCATATCAATGTATGCTTTATTTGCATTGGTTGAATAAATTTTAACGTCTCTTACTTCATAACCGCCAAATTTTCCGTCAGAAGTTTTTTTCTTTGTTTTAACCTTTTTAGTTTTGCCTGTATCTGTTATTACTATATTTTCTCCGTAGGATCTGCCGTTAGCAGTTATAATTTCGTAGCCTGTTTCGTCTTTGTAATAGGTTTCAAAATCTGTTTTTGTAGCTTCATCCATTTTGTAAAAAAGGTCTAATGCTTCAGAGTAACTGATTTCTTCCCCGTTAGTTTCGAGGTAGTAGTCCTGAAATATTTCATATTTATTTGGTACACCGTTTACTCGCATAGTAATCCTTTTTTCCTTTATTTGATTATCGGAATAAAAAGATGAAAACTTTAACAAATAACGGGTTTAAATCCTTATAAACATTAAAAAACTCCGTAAAACAAGCGCTTTACGGAGTTTACAATATGTAACAATCAGGATTATAAATGTTTTTCGATGTTAGAAATAATAGTTGATTTCGGCATTAAACCTACAAGTCTTTCAAGAGCTTTGCCGTTTTTAAAAACAAGAAGGCTCGGAAGACCGCTTATAGAGTAATCCTGTGCTGTTTTAAGATTTTCATCGGTATTAACTTTAACAAATTTCACTTTGCCTGAAAATTCCTGTGCTACTTCGTCCAAAATCGGTCCCAGTTTTCTGCACGGTCCGCACCAGGGTGCCCAAAAATCTACAACAACAGGCTGCTCGGAATTGATAACTTCCTGTTCAAAACTTGCATCATTAATATCAACTGCGTTTGACATCACATATCTCCTTACTTTTCATTTAACGGATTTATTCTAACACAGAAATTTTTTTTGTGCTATTATCTTAATAGAACTCTATAGGATAAGAATATGGGAAGAAAAAAGATTATTGAAATTGTTCTGGACACGGAAACAACAGGCTTGGATTTTACAAAAGAAAAAATGGTTGAGTTTGCCGCTGTCAGACTTGAAAACGGTAAGATTAAAGATGAATTTCAGACACTTATTAACCCTGAACAGCATATAAGAAAATCCAGTATGGCTATTCACGGGATTACACAGGAAATGGTCGCTGATGCCCCCACGGAAGCCGAAGCTATGCCTGAAATTCTTGATTTTATAGGGGATTATCCTATCGTTGCGCATAACTGCATTTTTGATTACTCTTTTTTGAATGAAGCAAGTCTGAGGACTGCGGGACAGGAACTTAAAAATCCGAGAATTGACTCCCAGCAGATGTTTAAAGAAGTTTATCCCGATTTATGCTCACATGGGCTTGAAGCATTGACTACAAAATTTAAAGTCGAACTTAAAAATCACCACCGTGCAATGGCTGATACAATGGGGCTTGCACTGGCTTATCCGAAACTTAAAAAGCTTTATTTGCAGAAATATGACTGGGAAGTTAAACAGCTTGATAATGTTGAATATTTGTTTGAAAGATTTTTAAGAATTCAACAGACCGTTACAACTTTGCAATCAGAATTACAGGATTTAAAATCGGTTTTTAAATTATATTTTGAACAGGGCGGTGAACCGATTATCTCACAGTCGGGTGAAACTCTTGTTTATAACTCAAAGCAATCTTTCGGCTATGACCTGCATCAAATAAAAGATGTGCTTGAAGAGGTCGGAGCGTTTGAAAAAGCGGTTAAATTGAATACCGGATTTATTGACAGGCTTGTCGGAGGATGCAGACTGGACGAAGAAAAAAGGGAACTTATTAAAGATGCCCGTCAGGAAATTACAGAGACACGAAATATTCAAATAATTAAGGCAGGAAAATAGATTATGTTGAAAAAGATAGCACAATTTTTTAAAGAACCCCCCGTAAAAGAGACTATTCAGGATAAAGAACAGGTTAAGAGCATGTATGCTCATTGGAGATTAAGAATTTTTTATGCTTGTTTTATCGGTTACACGGTATTTTATTTATGTAAAAAAAATATTGCCGTAGCATTACCGGGTTTAAGTGCCGAATACGGATATTCAAATACCGAACTCGGGCTTTTGGGAAGTTCTTTATATTTAACTTACGGTATCGGGAAATTTGTAAACGGTGTTTTTGCGGATGGTTCCGATGTTCGTAAATTTTTACCGACAGCATTGATTATGACCGCAATAGCAAATTTATGCTTCGGCCTATCTGCTGTATTTATTACTCCGGGACAGGTTTCATTCTTCGGACTTCCGACAAACACTATTTTATTATGGCTGTTTGTATTTTTCTGGGGAGCAAGCGGATGGTTTCAGTCTGCGGGATTTCCGGCTGTCGCTAAAAGTTTGACCTACTGGTATTCTAATTCCGAAAGAGGTACAAAATGGTCATTATGGTCTTGTTCTCACCAGACAGGAACATTTTTGAGCGTTATAATTTCAGGCTTTCTTGTTGCACATTTCGGCTGGAAAATGGCTTTCTTCGTGCCGGGAACTTTGGCCGTACTTGTTTCAATATGGCTATACAACAGATTGCGCGACAGACCGCAGTCATTAGGGCTTCCTGATATTGAAACTTACAATAACGAACCTGTTGCGGCTAAAAAGTCTGACTGCAATGAAGATAACAGAACTTACGTAGAAATATTCAAAGAAAATATTTTATATAATAAAACAATCTGGATGCTTGCTATAGCTTATATTTTTGTTTATATTATAAGATTTGGTGCTGAAGACTGGATGATAAAATATTTAAGCGAAGCAAAACACAATTCACTTGAAATGGCTGCAATGAAATTAAGTTCTCTTCCTCTTGTAGGAATTGTCGGAACAATTTGTGCGGGATTAATTTCAGATAAAATATTTAAAGGTCAAAGGGCGCCTGTTAACCTTATATACTTAATCGGGGTTGTTATTTGCCTTGTATTATTAAAATTTAATACAATAAGTACGTTAGATTTTGTTTTAATAGGTTTGCTCGGAGCTTTTACTTACGGTCCGCAGATGATGATTGGCGGTCTGTGCGCGGTTGAATCCAGCTCGAAAAAAGTTGCATCGGCTGCTACAGGCTTTACAGGAACATTCGGTTATGTCGGTGCTGTATTATCATCAACAGGTACCGGATTTATGGTTGATAAATTCGGCTGGAACGGTGCAATTGTATTCTGGGTATTCTCGGCTGTGATATGTATTGCGATATGTACGGTATTAATGCTCGATGAACGAAAGAAAAAACACGGTTAGTAAAAAAATCCTCCTTTTATCGGGAGGATTTTTTTTGAGGAATTGTAAAACAAAATTTGCTTCCGTAATGCAATTTGGATTTAACAAAAATTTCACCGCCATGCGAACGTACGATTTTTCTGCACAGTGCAAGCCCTACCCCCGAACCTTGCTGCCGTTTCAGCTGGCTTCTGTTGACTTGTGTAAAAAAGTTAAATATTTTTGCCTGATCTTTTTTGCTTATACCGTCGCCTCTGTCTTTTATTTCAAAAGTAAATTCCTTTTTGTTATTTACAAATGTTACGATTGATATTGCGCTGTTTTCCTTGCTGAATTTTACCGCGTTTGAAATCAGGTTATATACAAGCTGTTTAAATCTTATTAAATCAGCCTTTATAATAACGTCTGATAATGTGTAATTGAATGTAATATTTTTTTCTTTCCTGATTTCCTCAAAGCTCCAGATTATGTCGTCTATAACCTGCTTTGATCTGAATTTCTCAGGCTTTAATTCCATTACGCCGTACTCATCTTTTGTATAATCAAGAACATTTTGAATTAGTTTCATCAAATATGCTGAACTTTTAGAAATATTGTTTAAGTATTTCTCATTGTCAGTACCCTGAAATTTTTCGGCAAGCAAATCTGAAAAACCCATTATGGAATTCAGCGGGGTCTTAAATTCATGAGATATACTTGCAAGAAATTCTATTCTTTCACGTCCGTTTCTTTTTCTTTCCTCGTATAACGAGATAATTTCCAGTCTGGAAGATATATATTCAAGAATAATATTTACAGTCTCAATATTTTTTTTGTTGAAATTATCATCCTCGCTGATCATCCCGATATAGCCTAAGGAATTATTTCTGTATATTAACGGAAGTAAGATTATATTTTTTTTAGAAGTAAGCTCAAGATATTCATTCAAATCTTCGATTTCAAAATTTTTGTAGTAATCGTAAGCCGTCTGTCTTATATTTTTCACGTCAGAGCTTAACTTTTTATTTTTTTTGAAATCGTCAGAAGATTTAATTTTTCTTACTTCAATCTGATTTGTACCCCAGTTAATTAACCCGGTCCAGCAGGCTTTAGCGCCGGTGATTTCCATAAAACCCTGATTTATAATATCGGCAAACTCTTTGTTGTTTTTTGCCGTATTAATTTTTTTCACAAATTTGTTAATTGCTTTCTTGTTCATTGTATAATTATACTATGAATAAAAAATTGTTTGTAGTATCAGGCTCATCAGGTGTCGGCAAGGGCACTGTATTAAAAGGTTTTTTAGCTAAAAATCCTGATTTTATGCTGTCCATATCCTGCACAACCCGCGCCCCGAGAGCTGGTGAAACTGACGGTGTAAATTATTTTTTTATGACAAAAGAAGATTTTAAAGATTGTATTGAAAATGATAAATTTCTTGAATGGGCTGAATTTGCGGGGAATTTTTACGGAACTAAGAAAAAGTTTATAAATCAATGCCTTGCTGAAGGTAAAGATATAATCCTTGAAATAGATACGCAGGGCGCACTTCAGGTGAAAAAACAAATGCCTGAAGCTGTTTTGATATTTATTTGCCCGCCATCTTTGGAAGATTTGGAAAAACGTTTAAGAGGACGCCATACAGAAGAAGAAGAAGCAATTCAAAAACGTCTTGAAGCTGTTAAAGAAGAACTGTCACGTGCCGAAAATTTTGATTATAAAATTGTAAATGATGATTTGGATAACGCAATAACAGAACTTGAAAGAATAATAAGCGGAGAACAGGAAAAATGCTGAGCGGGAAAACAATTCTTGTCGGGATTACCGGCGGTATTGCGGCATATAAAATATGCGAACTCATAAGAATGTATAAACGTGCAAATGCAAATGTTCTTATTGTATGTACTCCTAATGCTTTAAATTTTGTCACTAAACTGACACTTCAAAATTTAAGCCAAAATGAAGTTGCGGTTGAAGAATTTGATGTAAAAGATTTTAAACCCGAACATATATCATATGCCGATTGCGCTGACATTATGGTTATTGCGCCCGCAACGGCAAATACAATTTCCAAAATTGCCGCAGGCATGTGCGACAATCTTTTAACTTCTATTGCTTGTGCTTTTACAAAACCTGTTATTGTTGCCCCTGCAATGAACTGTAATATGTGGGAAAATCCTGTTGTTCAGGATAATCTGCATAAACTTCATTATGAAATATTGGAACCTGAAAGCGGTTATTTGGCCTGCGGATATGAAGGCAAAGGGCGGTTGTGCAGCCTTGAAAAGATTTTTGATAAAACTGTTGAACTGCTGAACTATAAACCCTTAAACGGCAAGAAAATAGTTATTACATCAGGCGGAACAATAGAGGACATTGACCCTGTAAGATATATTTCGAATTACTCATCAGGAAAAATGGGACTTGCGCTTGCCGATACCGCAAAAAATCTCGGAGCTGACGTGGCTTTGATTACTACAAAAGATGTTTCAAGAAAATATAATGTTATAAAAGTTAAGTCCGCTCTCGATATGAAGTCTGCGGTTGAAAAAGAATTTGAAGATGCGGACTGTGTTATTATGGCTGCTGCTGTTGCTGATTACCGCGTAAAAGAAATTGCATCTCAAAAAATAAAAAAAACATGTGATGATGAAATCTCACTTACACTTGTGAAAAATCCGGATATATTAAAAGAGATTTCGTCACGCAAAACAAGGCAGATTGTAGTAGGATTTTGCGCGGAAAGTGAAAATTTAATCGAAAATGCAAAAGAAAAAATTCGTAAGAAAGGCTGCGACTATTTGATTGCAAACGATATCTCAAGAAAAGATATTGGCTTTTCAAGCGACTATAATGAAGTGACAATTTTAGATAAAAACGGCAATATGAAAAAACTTGAAAAAGTTGATAAAATGACAATTGCACACAAGATTTTTGAGGAAATCTATGGATAAATATGAAATTGTCAAAAAAATCGAAGATTATGCACCGCTTGAACTTGCCGAAAGCTGGGATTGTTCGGGCTGGGGAGTAGAAACGGCTTTAAGAGATGTAAAAAAAGTTATGCTTGCTCTTACCGTAACCGATGATATTGTGAAACAGGCTCGTGAACAAAATTGTGATATGATAATTTCTCATCACCCGTTATTTTTTGTCCCGCTTTCCTGGGAAGATATAAATATTTATTCGGCGCATACCAATATGGATCGTACCCGTGGCGGTACTACGGATAGGCTTGTTAATATACTTGGATTAAAAAATTCCGAAAATATCGGAGATTTTACAAGGCTTGTAACTTTGGATAATGAAATAAATATTCAAGATTTTATAAAAATTTTGAAAAAAGTTTCGCCAAATTTGCGTTATGTGAATAATTTCAATAAAAAAACTTTGAAAAAAATCGCATTTTGTGCTGGAAGCGGTTCAGAATTTATAAAAGAAGCTTTTGAATTCGGCGCTGATGCTTTTATAACGGGAGATTTAAAATTTCATACTGCACTGGAAAGCCCTGTTGTTGTTTTTGATATCGGCCATTTTGAAAGTGAAATTATGGTATTGGATGTTTTTGAGGAAATTTTGCATTCAGGTATTGATGTTGTTAAGGCTGTGGAAAAAAGTCCTTTTATTCAGACATAAATATTGACAATAAAGTTTCAGCGGATACAATAATATACGTAACCACTGATGGGGCGTCGCCAAGTGGTAAGGCACCTGGTTTTGGTCCAGGCATTCGGAGGTTCGAATCCTTCCGCCCCAGAATTAATAACCGGATGTCCTTTTGATAAAAATCAAAGGGCTTTTTTATTAATTACGATAAGGAGAAATATGTTATACAAAACAGACTATATCTCGCCTTTAGGGAAATTAATGCTGGCTTCTGACGGCAAAAATCTTCTTGGTGCTTGGTTTGAAAATCAGAAATATTTTTGCGATCCGGTAAATGAAGAAATGATTGAAAATGATAATCTGCAAATTTTTAAAGACGCAAAAAATTGGCTGGACAGATATTTCGCTGATGAAAAACCCGATATATCCGAACTTGCTCTTACTCCTTGCGGTAATGATTTTCGTCAGGCTGTATGGAAGATTTTGTGTGAAATTCCGTACGGGGAAGTCACAACATACGGTGAAATCGCAAAGGAAATAGCAAGGCAGAGAGGCATCTCAAAAATGTCTGCACAGGCTGTTGGCGGTGCAGTCGGGCATAATCCCGTTTCAATAATAATTCCCTGTCACAGGGTTGTCGGTACTAATGGTAATCTTACCGGATATGCGGGCGGTATTGATACAAAGATTAAACTTCTCGAACATGAAAAAGTTGACATGTCAAAGTTCTTTTACCGTCAAAATTAAGATTAAGATTTTTTCTTTCTCGTAACAATTAATAAAACTCCGAGGAGAATTAATGCTACCCCCATACAAATTCTTACGGTAAGCTGTTCATGAAAAACCAGAACTCCGAAAAATATTGCGGTTAAAGGTTCTAACGCCCCTAAAATAGCTGTTGTGGTTGAACCGACAAGTTTGATTGATATTGTAATTGTTTCAAGAGAAATTATTGTCGGAAATATGGAAAGCCCGATTGCAAGAAGCCATAAATACGGTTTGTCCATAATTTGCAGCTGCGTGCAGAATTTGAGATTTACAATATAAACCAGAAGCCCGAATAACATAACGTAAAAGCTCATTTTTGCCCTGTTAATATGTTTTACAGCTTTTATATTTTTAACCCCTACTATATAAAGTGCGTACAGTAAAGCCGAAAGAAAAACTATACCTACACCGTATAAGTTTAAACTTAAACCGGTTTTCCCTTTGTATAATAATATAATTCCGGCAGAAGTCAGCAGAATTGAAGAAATTACGGTTTTTGTAATTTTTTCCTTAAAAAATAAAGCCATGATAACAGCAACAAGTACAGGATAAATAAATAAAATAGTACAGGCAATACCTGCTTCTATATAGTTGAATGCATCATAAAGCGTTAAAGATGATAATGAGAAGAATATTCCGAGAATTAAAAGAGGTAAAAATTCTTTACGTGAAATGTTTAATGCTGTTTTTTTTACAAACTTTAACCACAAACCGTAAATTACAACCGCTAAAGCGTACCTGTAAAAAAGTACGGAATTAACTCCTATTCCGGCTGCAAAAAGCGGCAGGGCAAATAACGGGTTTGTTCCGTAACTGGCTGATGCTATCGCACCGTTCAATATACCTTTTACGCGTCTATTCAATTTTTATTTCCTCTTGATTTAACTATAAGTCAATATCTGATTCTTTTATAGGGGCGCCTATTACACGTTCAAGTTCTGCTGCGTTAATATTATAATTTAACAGATTGGAATAATAATCAAGTTGTGCATTCAGGTATGAGTTTTCGGCATCTTTAAATTCTATAGCATCTCCCAAACCTACCTGATATCTTCTGAATGCCTGATACTGACGTTCTTTTGCCTGCTGGAGAGCAAGCTTGGATACTTCAATACTGTCATGAGAATTCAGAAGGCTTATATATGCGCTTTTAACTTCCAGATAAACGTTTTGTTTTTGTTGTTCATAATCCGCAACAGCTTTTTTATATTCGGCTTTAGCCTGATCAACCTGTTTTTTGAGAAGCATAAGGTTTAACGCTGTATAATTCAGCTGAACACCGACGGAATATCCGTAATCACTGTCGATTTGGCGTCCGCCCTGATCAAATGACCCGAATGCGCTTAAATCGGGAGCGAATGATCTTTTTGCGGCTCTCACATTTAATTCTGCTGCATCCATAAGTTTTTTTGATGATAAAAGTGCGGGTCTTGATGCCTCTGCTGTTTTAAGCAAATCAGGGAAGTTTACGTTATATGCTTTTGAGTTAAGTTTGTCTTTAAGAATAACGTTTTCAAGTTCCGGAATACCCACTGCGTTTGCAAGTTCGGCGGCAGCCAATTCAAGCGTATTTTTTGCTTTAATCAAATTAACTTTGGCATTTCCGAGGTTGTATTCAGCCGTTGTAACATCAATTTTTGCTTTTCTTCCGATGTCATATTGTGCTTTAGCCTGCTTTAACTGTAATTCAAAGTCTTTTACTGTATCTTCGTATACTGATTTTTGAATTTCAGCAAACACAAGGTTGTAATATGCAACTTTTACATTATATATTACAAGCTCAATACTTGTTTCTGCATCAAATCTTGAAGATTCATAAGTTCTCTGTGCCAGATCCGCATTGGCTTTTGTTTTACCGAAATCGAATAAAAGCATATTTGCGGAAACCGTAGGCGCATAATACATGTTATATTTTTGCGACATCATTCTTGCATAACCCGGATTTGTCATAAGCATATCGTTTCTGGAATAGCTTACGCCTGCACTCAGAGTAGGAAAGTAGTTAGACCAGGCCTGACCTACCATGGTTTTGTAGATTTCGGCATTGCTGATAGCAGACATAATCGTCGGGTGATGTGTTATCGCAAGTTTAATACAGTCGCTGAGTGTTACTTCGCCGTTCATATCAGAGTATTCTATCTGACTGTTTATTACGGGGAATTTTGTTTCGTACATTCCTTCGGCTTCCTGTGAGGATTCTTTTTTATGAATGGCGTTTTCTTTATCTTTTTTTATTTCACGTCTGATATTCGGCTTATCCTTATCAGGTTTTACGATTTCTACTTTTTGTTTTTCTTTTTCTTTCGGTTTTTTATCTTTTCCAAACCATCCCTTAGCAATTACGGGCGTGGTTGAAAGAGTTAAAACCGAACATATTAAAAACGTATTCAAAATCTTTTTCATTGTAATTTATATCTCCAAATCTTTTTCGGTAATTTCTTTTTTAGGGAACAGGTCAACGAATTCCTGAACAATTACGTAGAATGCGGGAGTTAATACTGCCCCGAGCGTACAGGCGGCAATCATACCGCCGAATACGGTTGAACCTACGGAAATTCTTGAATTTGCTCCTGCACCGGTTGCAAATATCATCGGTAAAACACCTATAATAAATGCGAGTTCGGTCATCATAATAGCCCTGAACCTCAGCTTAGCGGCTCTGATTGCCGCATCTTTAACTGAAAGTCCGTGTTTTTCATGTTCTTCTTTTGCAAATTCTACAATAAGAATTGATTGTTTTGCCGCAAGACCGATTAATGTAATCATACCGACCTGTGAGTAAATATCAAATGATTGGTTAATCATCATCTGGAATATTAATGCTCCGAGTGCGGCAATCGGGGATATTAGCAATACGGCAATCGGAATTGTGTAGCTTTCGTACAATGCAACAAGGAACAGATATACAAATATCAAAGCCATTCCTACAATTATAGCTGTTTGTCCTGAAGCTTCACGTTCCTGAGCTGAGGTACCTGACCAATCAAATGTCATGTCGGAAGGAAGCACCTGTTTTGCGACTTCTTCCATTGCAGCCATTGCATCGCCGGAGCTTTTACCTGCGGCCTGCTGTCCCTGAACTTGAACGGATTTATACTGGTTGTATCTTGAAATTGATGCTGTACCTACAGTTTGTTTTAATTTAACTATTGAGAGTATCGGAACCATTACACCGTTGTTGTTTTTTACATATATACCCGACAAATCGGTTGCTTTGTTTCTGAAACGGCTTTCAGCCTGCATTTGAACCTTAAACACCCTGTCATATTTGTTAAAGTCGTTAACGTAATATGTTCCGAGCATTGAAGAAAGTGTTGAGTATAACTCTTGAAGATCCACATTTTGAGCAAGAGCCTTTTCATAATCAATTTCTACAATATATTGAGGCACATTTGCCTGGAATGATGTATAAACGCTTGATAGTGAAGGGTTCTGATTTGCTGCCGCAACTAGTTTATTTGCCCAGCTTTCCATTTCCTGCGGAGTATATTCACCCTGTGAAAGCATCTGGAATTCAAAACCGCCCATCATACTCATACCGTTAATCGCAGGTGGAGAAAAAGCTTGAATTTGGGCTTCTTTAGTGTTTGTAGCTACCATTCTGACCTGATTTAAAACTGCAGTGTGTGACAGGTCTGTTTCTTTGCCTTTAATTTTATATGAAATCCATTTTACGGGATTCATTTTTCTTTCGCTGTAATCCAAAAGCTGTATAATTACGTTAGCCGAGTTTACAGCCCCGTCACCGCCGAACACGGTTAATTTTTCGGGGTTAATACCGGGAATATCTTTAATTTCATCAACAAATTTTCTTGCAACGGTTTCCGTTCTTGAAAGAGAAGCACCGTCAGGAAGGGTAATACTTGCAATAAGAACACCTTGATCTTCATCAGGGATAAAACCTGTTGAAATGGTTTTGAATGATAAAAGAGTTAAAAGAACTATACTTACATAGAATATTGCAACAAGCTTTTTGTTATATACAAACTTTGTAACATATTCCATGTAAAAGTCTTCTACTTTTGTAAACATTTCATTGAACTTAACAACAAGAACAGAAGTTTTTTTATTAATTCTTTCTTTAATATTTTCAATATGTTTAAGCCACGGGAATTTGGAATAATCGTGTTCCGTTTTTTCCTGTCCCAAAAAGTGCGAGCACATTGCGGGAGATAATGTTAAAGCGCAGATTGCTGAAATTGCGATTGAAACCGCAATACAAACCGCAAACTGTTTATACATAACCCCTGTCATACCTGTCATAAATATAATAGGTACGAATACTGCCATTAATACGAGAGCCATTGCAACAAGGGCAAAACCTACTTCTTCCATTGTAAGCTGTGTTGCAATAATTGCCGATTTGCCTTCTTCGATGTGGCGTTTAACGTTTTCGATAACAACAATGGCGTCGTCTACAACAACACCTACTGCCAGTACAAGAGCGAACAGCGAAAGAAGGTTAATTGTCATTCCGAAAGCTTTGAGCGCAAAGAATGTTCCGATTAATGAAACCGGAATTGTTGCACAGGGAACAAGTGTTGCCATTCCGTCGCCTAAAAACAGGAAGATAATTATTACAACGATTAATGCGGTTAAAAGAATTGTAAATTCAACTTCTTTCATAGATTCGTGGATGAAGTCCGCATCATCTTTTACATACTGAATTTTGATGCCGTTGGTTAATCTTGAATTTATTTCATTAACTTTAGCTTTTACAGCTTTCGAAAGGTTAATTATGTTAGCGTCGGGAAGCTGTGATATAACAACAACGGCAGACGGTTTCCCGTTAACAAGACCGAGGTTTGAATAGGATTCCGCTCCGAGTTCCACGCGTGCTATATCTTTTATTTTAACATTTGAACCGTCAGTGTTTGAGCGGATAACTATATTTTCAAACTGTTTAACATCATCAAGTCTGCCAGGTGTTTTCAGGGTTAATTGTAAAGCTTGGGCTTCGTCTGTCGGAAGCTGACCCAGTGCACCCGTTGCAACCTGTGTGTTTTGATTTTTTATTGCTGTCTGTACTTCGCTTACGGAAATATTCATACCTGCCATTTTTTGCGGGTCAAGCCAAATTCTCATAGAGTAATTTCCGCCGCCGAAAACGTTTACGTCAGCAACGCCTTCCACACGTTTAAGTTCATCTTTAATATAAATAGAACCGTAGTTTGTTAAGTCTAATTGTGACCAGTTGCCGTATTCGGGATATAAGGTTAAGATAATCGCGCCTGAACCGGATGAACGGCTGATTGCTGTTACACCTGTTCTTTGAACTTCTTCGGGCAGTTGTGACTGTACTCTTTGGATTAAGTTCTGAACATTCATCAGGTTAATATTTTTGTCTGTTCCGACCTTAAAGTATAATGTTAAACTGTAACTTCCGTCTGTTGAAGTTGACGTCATATAAGTCATATTTTCAACACCGTTAAGTTTATTCTCCAACACGGTCGCAACCGAAGATTCAATAACTTCGGCACTGGCACCCTGATATGATGCCGACACCCTTACCTGAGGCGGAGTTACATCGGGGTAGCTTTCCTGCTTAAGACTTAAAAGCGAGATTAAGCCAAGAATAACTATACACACTGATATTACTAACGCAAATCTTGGTTTCAGTATAAAAAAGAACAGTTTATCTTTATCAAATATTTTTTTCATTATCTTACCTGCTATTGAGCTTTAGTTTCCGACTTACTGATAGGTTTTAATTTTTGTCCTTCCGCAGAAATATTTTGTATCCCCGTAACAACGATTGTATCGTTAAGATTAAGACCGCTGTCAACAATCCAGTTGTTATCTACGGCATCTGAAACTTTAATATTTTTCTTAACGGCTTTGTTATCTTCAACCGCCCAGACGTAATATCCGCTCATTGCGTCGCCTTTTGTGCAGGATTGCGGTACTGTCATAAACTTAACCAGTTTGGGGGCTGTAATTTGCACTTTCATATAAGCTCCGGGGACAAGCCAGCTTTTTGTGTTATCAAAAGTTGCGCGCATTGTAACCGAGCCTGAATCCTTATCAATTTTGTTATCTACAAAATTAATTGTTCCTGTTTTGTCATACCATGTTCCGTCGTCAAATTGTACTTTTACCTGAGCATCTTTAAAGTGATTGCTTGCTTTTAAAAGTTTTACAAAGTCATCGCCTTTTAGGCTGAAAGTTACATAAACAGGGTTAACGCTTGAAATATTTACAAGTGAGCCTGAAGTCGCAGTAACATAGTTTCCTTCCGTAATATTAACTTTTCCGATACGTCCGTCAATCGGAGACTTAATTGCCGTGTAGCCTAAATTAACTTTTGCGAGCTCAAGCTGTTGTCTTGCTGCATCATACAAGGCTTTGTTCTGATTTCTTGATGCCAGGCTCTGGTCAACATCCGAACGGCTTATTAAATCTTCTTTTACAAGTGCATTTGCACGGTTCAATTCCTGTTGTGCATTGCGTAAAAGAGCACTGTACTGATTAACATTTGCCTGTGAATTATTCACTTCGATTTGATATTCTCTTGGATCGATTTGGAAAAGAAGCTGGCCTTTTTTTACAAAATCGCCTTCTTTAAAATACTTTTTCAGCAAAAATCCGGGAACTCTTGCAATAACATCTACCGAATATTTTGCTTCCACACGTCCTGTAGATTCTGCCGAAACATTTACTGCTTCAATATGCGGATTGTCAACTTCTACTTCTTTGGGCATTTTCATAGCCTGTCTCTGGATTATGCCTGCTATAAAACCTGATGTCTTATTATAAATAATAGGTACTATGATAACTGTTAATATTAATATTGCCCATTTTTTTCTGGTCATTTGATATTTCATACTTCTCTCCAATTTTTTCACGGATGTATATTACAGTAGAATTTTCTACTAAAAATTTTAGAATATTATTGCTGTCCTGTCAATTAAGGCGCGCAATTAATCAACCATTTGAAGTACCGCTTTTTACAGTAAATTATTTTCTTTTAAAATATTTTTTAATGTATCTGCCGATTTATGCAAATTCTCAATTTCGCCTTTATTCAGAGAAATCGGAATATGAGTTTCTACTCCGTTTTTACCGACTACTGCGGGCATACTCAGTACTACATCGTTAATCCCGTATTCTCCCTGCATCATTGATGAAACGGGAAGAATTGATTTTTCATCTCTGACAATTGCTTCGCAAATTCTTTTTACGGACATTGCAATGCCGTAATTTGTGGCTTTTTTCCTTGAAATAATTTCGTATGCGCTGTTTTTAACATCTTCGGCAATTTTTTCGGTAGCAGACTTGTGGTCGTAATGTCCGCGCATTTCGCAGAATGTATTCAGCGGAACCCCTGAAACGTTTGCACTGCTGAAAGCTGCAATTTCACTGTCGCCATGTTCTCCTATTATAAATGCGTGAACACTTCTGCTGTCTACGTTTAAATGTCCGCCGATTGCATATTTCAATCTCGCCGTATCTAGAACTGTTCCGGAACCTATTACCCTGTTTTGCGGCAGACCGCTTAATTTGATTGCGGCATAGGTGAGAATGTCGACAGGATTAGACACAATCAGCAGAATTCCCTTGAAATCCCTTTTTGAAATTTCGGGTATAATTGATTCAAATATTTTTATATTTTTCTGTACAAGGTCAAGTCTTGTTTCTCCGGGCTGCTGGTTTGCTCCTGCCGTAACAATAACAATTGAGGCATCTGTTATATCATCGTAATCTCCCGCATAAATTTTCATGGGTCTTGCAAACGGCACCCCGTGGCTTATGTCCCAGGCTTCCCCTTCCGCTCTTTTTCTGTCTGCATCTATCATTACAAGCTCGTTAAACAAACCGCTCTGCATAAGGCTGAATGCTGATGCCGAACCCACAAAACCGCAGCCTATCATAACTGCTTTTCTGTAATTTACACAGTTAATGCAATCCCTTGTTCTTTCCATATATATACCCCTTTCAAATTATGTATTGCTGAAATTATATTACTATATTTATCGTACTTTTGTAAATTACTATATAGTCTGCCGGGCGATAATATTAATGATAAACGGTTATATTATTGTATAGGGGCGGATAATGGCAGATAACGAAATTTATATAAAAGTTACAAAAGACGGACCTTATTTTGTATACGGCAAGCCTTTTATTAACGAAAAAATAATTATCTCTGATAAAGACTGTATTGCGTTTGATTATGCGGAAGGAAGGATTTTTGAGGTAAAATCCGAACCTGTATGCCTTTGCAGGTGTGGAAAAACAAAATCATCACCGTTTTGCGACGGCTCGCATATTGAGAACGGTTTTGACGGAACTGAAACGGCTTCGTTTGAGCCCTTAATTAAGAATGCAATAAAATATGAAGGAAAAAATTTAATACTGGCAGATAATGAAAAATACTGCGCGCTTGCAAGATTTTGCGATGCTTCGGGAACGATTTGGGAGCTTATATTAAAAGGAGATGAAGAAAGTGATAAACTTGCAATTAAAGAAGCTGATTTGTGTCCTTCGGGCAGGCTGATTATGTATGATAAAGAAGGAAATTTGCTTGAAAAAGAACTTCCTAAAGCTGTTTCAATTCTGGAAGACCCCTGTCTTAAAATAAGCGGGCCGTTATGGCTTCAAGGGAATATAAGGGTTGAAAGCGCGGACGGTAAAAGTTATGAAATACGTAACAAGCAGACATTATGCAGGTGCGGAAATTCCGCTAATAAACCGTTCTGCGACTGCTCTCACAAGCACAAAAATTTTAAAGCGGAAAAATAAAAAACGGGTTGACAAATATGAAAATAGTTTTATAATATTAGGCAAGGCTAACTTTTAAGAGGTAAATATGGAAGCTTATATTTTTAAAACTGTTATATTTGTATCACTTATTATTTACGGCTTAATACGTATGCCGTTTATGAAAAAATGTAAGCTTAAACAGAATATCAAATCCGAAAATCTGTCTTATGAAAAATTTAAAGTATTTATCGCGTGGCTTGGAATGGTGCTTGTTCCGATGATTTTCGTTTTTTCAAATGTGTTTGTAAAATTTGATATGAACCTGCCTGTTTATATTCGTATTTTAGGGGTTATGGGCTTAATTGCCGATGCTGTATTCTTTTATTATATTCATAAAGAACTCAGCGATAACTGGTCGCCGGTTCTGGAGATTAAGGAAGAACAAAAACTTATTAAAACAGGTGTTTATAAATATATAAGACACCCTATGTATACCCAGTGCTGGTTATGGGTTTTCTTTACGGGGATTGCCGCGTCTAATTGGTTTGTTCTTGTATTCGGACTTGTAACTTGGGGATTTTTGTATTTTACAAGAGTATTCAATGAAGAAAAAATGATGCTCGGAGAATTCGGAGCGGAATATTCGGATTATATGAAGCAGACGGGGCGCATTTTCCCTAAAATATTTTAATGTTGATATTTTGCAAAATAACTATTATAATTTTTTTATGGAATTCAACATTGAAACTTGGCTTCAAGACTTTACAAAAAAATTATTTGACCACTTCAGCAGACGTATAAAATTTGTCGGACTGCAGGGCAGTTATAAGCGCGGCGAGGCAAAAGAAAACAGCGATATAGATATAGTTATTATACTCGACAGGCTGGCTTTTGAAGATTTGACGGAGTACAAAAAAATAGTCCGTTCAATGCCTTTTCATGAAAAAGTCTGCGGATTTGTTTCGGGAGAAAGAGAGATTTATAACTGGCCTAAATTTGACCTTTTTCAGCTTGCAAATGATACGGTATCTTTGCATGGAAATTTATATGATTTCATTCCCATATTAAAAAGGAATGATATTTTGGATTCCGTCAAAATCAATACGGCAAACCTGTACCATCAAATGTGCCATGGTTATCTTTTTGAAAACGGGAATATTGATGTTTTATATCAGGGTTACAAGAGTGTATTCTTTATACTGCAGGCCGTTTACTATGTCCGCAATACGGAATATATAGAGACAAAAAAGGATTTGTTAGCAAAGCTTGACGGTGAAGATAAAGAAATTCTTCTCGTAAATATGAATTGGGAATCATTGAATATTACCGAAAATTCGGATTTTTATTTTGAAAAGATTATTAGCTGGGCAGGCAGATATATTTAATTTTTTGCCGATGCCGTTTTTGTTTTAAGCGAGATTTCCTTTTTCAAATCCTCAAGAAATTCAGGTTTGTATAAAAATCCCAGATGTGCGCCGTTGCTTAGAAGTACGGTTTTCTTGCCCGTGTATATTTTAAGCTGTTTTAACTGTTTTTGATTAACCAGATAATCGTCCAGAGTATGATAAATTTTATAATTTGTGCTGTTTTCAAGAAAGTCCGCAAGAGATAAAAGACTGGCTTCGTTTCCTAAATCTTCCAGCGATTTGTATTTATCGCCGAGAAGGTATTTTTCTGTGTAATCTCTGTAATTCATGTTATTTATGGTGTTATAAATATCTGTTTTTTTATTTTTCGGTGTCTTTTCCAGTGTAAAAATCAAATCCGAAAGTTTCTGATGCATAATAAAGCCCGTAATAAGTTTTCCTTCTTCTTCCGTAAACGGCAGTACCGAAATCTTTATATCTTTATCGGCATCTTTCATGTCGGAAAGCTGAATGACTTTTGCTGCCGTAACGGCTGCTCTGTTTTTTAAGTCATCAGGATTTTTGTCCCATTCCTCGCTGTTTTTATCAACCTGTTGCATTGCATATACAAGTTCTATAGGCGGGCATATTGAAATATACTTTGTAATATTTAATGTATTGTTTTTATATTCTTTGTCTGCAAGGAAAAGTGTTGTCAGCGCGCCGAAAGAAGTGCCTATTACGGTTTTGCCGCTGAATTTGCAATTGTATTTATTTTCAAGGCTTTCAACAATTTTGGTTGTAACGGTTTTAAGATATTCCGCGTCCTGCGAAGGTATTCCCGGTTTGTAGCTGTCAGGCATGCTTTTTACAAATTCCCACTGAAAGTGGCTTCCCTGAATAATTACCGAGTAACCTTCATCATAGAAGATTTTTGCAAGTATAACGGAATGGCGTGATGTTATTCCTTCTCCTATTGACGGATAAATAATCGCGACGGGAGAGTTTTTGTCTTTTTGCATAATATATTTAAATTTATAATTTTCCTTTTCGGGCGTAATATTCACTGCCGAAGTTTTAATTCTCTTGCTGAAACTTCTGTTCCAGATTGAAAGTTCGTTCCAGACGGAAGCATCAACTTCGGGCATGTCAAAAAGAGCTGTTCTCATCGAATCTACAACGGGATTTTGAGGGTTATAACCGTACAGAAGCATATCTGCCATAAGCTTGGAATTTTCAAGGTTATAACTTTTTAAAATAATGTTATCTATATTTGTTCCGCCTTTTATAATTTCCGCTACGGTTAATTTTTCATCGCTTTGATTTTCATCCTCATGTTTGCCTCTCATATCCAGTGTATTTTCGACAAGTTCGTTATCCGGTTCTTCTTCTGCGGCTTTAAAACCTTTTTCAAGTGTTTCTTTTCTGTCCAGATTGTTGCATTTTATATAATTATCAATCCCGTACATTTTTTTTGCTATTTCGTAAGGGTCTGCATAAGTGGATTCTATCATTTTTATAAAAGGCTGCATGTATGAAGTTCTGTTTACCGTTAAACCTGCTTTAACCATTGCTAATATCGGGGTTCCTACATATGTTGTCGGGTTTAGTGACGTATCAAGTATTTTTCCCGCAACACCTCTTGCAGTTGTGCCGTTCATGACAGGAAGAACAATATATGACCCCGAATTACATTTGCATTTTGTCAAAGCCTGTTCCATATCTTCATTTACGGGGTCTATCTTAAAAAATCTCTTTGCCGGATCAAACATTCCGCCTATCCCGATTGTCGTATTCGTAAGAAAACGAACTGTTTCCGTGCCGGATGACTTAAAGTCTTTTTGTATAAGGCTGCTGATTAATCTTTTCGGGTATTCTATATTTTTGTATGCGGTGTGAATTCTTTCGATGCCGTATTCCGGCATTATTGAACACCACAGGATATGTACGGGACGTATTGCATATTTGTTTAATCCAAGATTGAAATTAAATACTTTTCTGTTCATTTTTTCATATTTATCCGCTCCCAGGTAAATATAAGAGTAATCGGGGTATTTGCTCTGCTGTTTTACGAGTTCTTCCGCGTAAGATGCATTTATTACATTCAATAATACAATTAACACAATTAATATTTTTTTTATCATGATTATCCTGACTTTTTTCTGATTGTTTAACTTTTTTATTTTTTTTTACGGGTAAAGAAACTTCATTACTCGTCAGGATATTTTTTGTGTTATTATTTCATGCCATAAAGAGGAGTTAAAGTTATGAGAGAAAAAGAAAAAATGTTAAATGGTCTGATGTATGATGCAAACTACGATAAAGAACTTGCGGACGAAAGAATTAAATGTAAGTGCTTATGCAGCCGCTATAATGCTTTATCACCCGATAAAACCGAAGAAAGAAAAGAATTACTCCGCCAAATAATCGGTAAAACAGGTAAAAATTTTTGGATAGAGCAGGACTTCTGGTGTGACTACGGTTATAATATAGAAATCGGTGACAACTTCTATTCAAACCATAATTGTGTAATTCTTGATCCCGCTAAAGTTACGTTCGGGGATAATGTTTTTATCGGGCCTTTTTGCGGATTTTATACTGCAGGTCATCCTGTAGATGCAAAACAGCGTAATGCAGGATTGGAATATGCTTATCCAATAAAAATCGGAAACAACGTTTGGATTGGCGGGCATGTATGTGTTATGCCGGGGGTTACAATCGGAGATAATGTAGTTATAGGCGCAGGAAGCGTCGTGACTAAAGATATTCCTTCAAACGTAATAGCAGCAGGCACACCTTGTAAAATATTAAAAACACTTGTATAATAGAATGTAATAACGAAAGGAGAAAATATGAAAACTACAGAAGCAAAACAGATGCCGTTATATGAAAAGTTTCACAACTTTTGTGTTGAGGTATCTGCCTGCGTAGCAGTCGGGGGGGGGGCAGTTCTGTAGCTCCTAAACCTGCATTTACCTTGGCAGAGGTCTTGATTACTTTAGGAATAATAGGTGTTGTTGCGGCTTTGACGATGCCTGCTGTGATAGGAAATCATAAAAGGTTAGAAAATCTTTCCCGTTTGAAAAAAGGTTATACTACCATTTCACAGGCATTTATTCGTGCACAGGTTGATTATGGTGATATAAGCGTATGGGACAGTCTGGCAACAGATAGTGAGGCTAATGATAAAGAGCACACCAAAGTAATAAATGATGTTGAAACTTATATTCTTCCGTATTTGAGTAATGTAATATCTGCTAAGTATGCGTCTTTAGGGGATTTGGGATATTCGGTTTATTATACCTCTCAGGGAGAAACCAATACAAACTTATCTTCACTTTCTAAGAAATATTATATGATTGAGATGGCTGATTCACTAACTTATTTTTTCACAAGAAATTCAGCCGGTGAAT
Source organism: Candidatus Gastranaerophilales bacterium (assembly GCA_944324305.1). Taxonomy (GTDB): domain Bacteria; phylum Cyanobacteriota; class Vampirovibrionia; order Gastranaerophilales; family Gastranaerophilaceae; genus Stercorousia. The sequence goes on along the minus strand of CALUVV010000002.1, from coordinate 112,665 downwards.
TATTGGTGTATATTGATACGGACGGCAACAGAAAAACAAATATCTGGGGTAAGGATGCATTTATTTTCTGGGTAGGAAAAAACAATAAATTTGTGCCTTTAGGTGATACTTATTTAAGATCGTCAAACCTGCGTTCATGCAAAACAGACGGGAAACAGTGTGCTGCATTAATTATGAAAGACGGCTGGCAGATATCTAAGGATTATCCATGGTAAATATACTTAAAAGGCTTTCATAAAAATGAAAGCCTTTCCAAATTTTTTAAATATAAGTTTCTCTGAAAACTCCTTCTATAAGCCCAAAGCATATTTGTTGCTTACAGATATCATATCCATTGCATTAAAAATATTCTGTTGTGTTGTTTGTATTGTGTCCGCTCTGTCTGAAATACTTGCGAGTTGTGACTGATAACCTTGTGCTGCAGATACTTTTGACTGATCCTGAGAATTCAGCATAACCTGAATTTCTGCGGAAATATTGTCAATAATATCATCCAATGTATCGTTCGATGAAACTGTTACGCCAACTGTTGATGCAAGGTCTTTAGCTTCTGACATAAGCTCTTGCTCTGATGAATTACCTCCTTGTTGCTGCTGTCCCGAATTTTGTTGATGTTTTGTTGCTTCCGCCTGCGCAATCAATGCCTGTGCCTGCGCCTCTGAAGTTACTGATGCAGGGTCAATCCCGAGTGCCTCAAGTTTCTGCTTTGTAGAAGAACTCAGTTCGTCGCATTTATAGGTTGATACCGCTGCAGATGCACCGTTGATTGAACTGATTGATGTCATACACTTATCCTTTAATCTTTCTGTACTGCTTTCTACTCCTTTTAATGTTTTTTTGACCGAAGTCAATATTCTCTTTCACAAAAATATTGACGGAATTTTTCTGCTATTCTTTAAGTTTCTACATAACTTTTTTACATTTCTTAAATAATTTTTTTTAGTAAAAAGCCATAAATTGTCAATTATTCTATGTTTATGGTATAATTTTTATTGGAGTTATATTATGAAAAAGTTATTTATATTGTGTTCGATATTATTTTTGATGTCATCGAATGTTTTGGCTTCAAATTATGTAAAAATTGAGCCTGAATTTTTGCAGCCTGCTCAAAGTGAGGCTTATGAAAAAGTTAACGAAACTCTTGCTGTTATTTTCAGCAAAATTAAGCCTGTTATAAAAACGGATAAATATCCGAAATATTACCATGATTTTACACTTGTAAAAGATGACGGAACGCAGAATAAAGCTTATTATTATGTAAAATACAGCGGGGCTGAGCTTATATTTAATGCAGAAACAAATGAACTTAAATATATATCTTTCAGACGTCCGGAACTTATGAAATGCAGAATTATTTATGATTATCCTTCCGGAAGCTTGCATGCAGTTCAGATTTTTGTTTCCGACAAAGAGGCTTTTATATTCAGTTCAACAGGAAAATATGTTGATTACTCCCCTTACGTCAAAGAAGTAAAAGAAAAAGTTATAAAAAGCTGGAAAGTACCTCCGAGAAAACAAATTGATATTCTTGCAAAAGGGCAGAAAGATTTGCTGGTTCAGATGGCTTTAACTCTAAATAAAGACGGCTCCGTAAAAAAATGCAGAATTTTAAAGTCTTCCAAAATTAAAGCTCTTGATGATAATGCCGGTGCGGCAATAAAAACTGCTGCTCCTTTTAAACCTTTCCCGAAAGACTTTTTTAACGAAGAAATTGTTATTATTCTGAATTTTAACTTCAGTTTATAATGTCCTCAATATCATAAGCTCCATGTTCTTTAACAAAGCAATGGCTCCCCGGTTCTATTTTGGGTACGTCTGACGTTGCAGTTACTAATTTGAAGCCAAATACATCATGTCCCCATTTATTAGGTCCCTTTCGCCCGTTAACATCCGCATAAATCAAAGCAGGCGAGCCTATAATGCCTGACGGGGTATCGGTGCCGTATAGAAATAATATCAGACCGTCAGACAAAACATAAGCTGTTGAATGGCTTTCAAGTTCAGATCTGGTCATTCCGTAACAACCACTGCCTAATCCTAAAGATTTTTGATCTGTATATTCCGGAACGCAGCCATCTGAAAAAATATGACCTTTACATATTTTTACTGTTTGTAATCTGTTTTCAACAGCTTCTTTGAGGAGAGGACATTCACTGCCTTGATGGCCTTCTCCGTAATCCCCGTAATGACAGTTTGTAGGATACCCCAGATCCGTGAATGCAAGATTATATGCCTGTGAGATTACTGAGTAAGCTTTTTTAAATCCCGTTTTTATTACCTGTTTTTTGCAGCTTGATATTATTGAAGGTAAAGTAATTGCGGCAACAACACCTATAATACCAAGTGTTATTAATATTTCTGCAAGCGTGAAACCGTTTGTTATTTTCATATTTTTATCTCCTTGACTTGTTATAATACCGCAAATTTTTAATGTTTAATTGCTCTTTTACAGAAAGTATAGGTGCTAAACAGCAAAATGTCAAGTTAATTTTGCTGTTAAAGTTAATTAACAAGACTGTAACTATGAAAGAAAATAAAAATATGTCAAACTTAAAAAAATTGCTCGGTAAAAGAATTAAAGAATTACGTATAAAAAAACACTATACGCAGGAATATCTTGCAGAGCTTACAGACTTAGGTTCTACAAGCATCAGTAAAATTGAAACCGGTTTGTATCATCCGTCGGATGAAAACCTTGAAAAAATTGCAGAAGCTCTTGAGGTTGAGCCTTACCAGTTATATATGTATAACCATTTTAAACCTGTTAATGAAATAAAAGAAAGCCTGCATAAAATTGTAGATAATGCTGATGATGATGAAATAAGACTGATATACAGAATTTTATCCGCATTCTAAAATATTGTTATTTCGTAATCTCCGTTGTTTATTTTAAAGTTCATTCGGATTGTTTCTCCGTTATATTCGTCAGGCGGGGGAGAGAAACGGGGAACGCTCATTAACATATAATAGACTGTATCGTTCAATCCTTTATTTGAAGATTCTTTAGTAAACTTTCTGTTTATAATTTTGCCTGTTCTGTCCACTGAAAAACTTATGGAACATTCGCCCGAGCCTTGAATACTTCCTACTGCAAATTTTGAGAATAAAGCCGCACGTAAATTATTTTTATATCTTAGCATTACGGGACTGTTCGGATTATATGCAGGCTGTGCAGGTTTTGGGGGCTCCGTAATAATTTCTTTTTTCGGCTGAACAACTTCAACAGCTGTTTTTGCTGCTTTCGGTTCAGGCTGATGTTGTATGTGTTTGGGTTTTAAATTATTATTAATTGCCGTTTTGCCTGGCATAGTCAGCAGGCGTTGGCGTTAAAGGAAGCGGGTATGCCGTCCTGTTAACTTCCGTCTGCTGCCCGCGTTTTATCGGTTGATAAAGCGGTGTATCATCCCAAATTTTATTGATGTCAGGAATTGTCTTTGATACTGCAGGTTTTTGTTTTGCGGGTTTTGAAGTCTGTTTTTTGGCGGGTGCTTTACCTACAGGTATCATCCAAATTAAAATTGACAAAATTATACATAACGCAAAAAATATCCTTGATACTAATTCGGATTTCTGCTCGAGAGTCAAAGGCGTTTTAATTTGCTGCTGTACGGCTTCTTCAATATAATCAAAACTGTTATTGCCGCAGTCGCAGTATTCAACCTTTGTTCTATATTCAGCTTTGCATTCTTTACATCTGTACATAACAAATTTATCTTATCACAAATAATCCTATTTTATAAATTCCGAAAAATAAAAGTGCAATAATAATCATAATAATTAAAATTGCAGTCTGCCTTATAATATCAAAATTTTGCTTTGCTTTTACAAATTTTATTGCAAAAGGAATTTCCAGTAATATGCAAAGCATAGTACAAATTATTCCGAACACTACTTACTCCTTTTAAAAATAATATTTTCCAGCATAATTGTTTTGTGCATTTTGGGTTTTATATTAGCAATAACTGCGGTTGATAAAGCTAATATTACCAGCACTATAACAGATATTAACGCAATTTTTGTTCCGTTCATCAGTATGTTACCCTTTCAAAATCAGAAAAATCATTAGGTGTTGAATATCTTTCCTGTGTACCTATCAGGAATAAACCTGTTACGACCGTTGAAGTTCTTTGTGTACCTTTCGGAAAATTCAATATAGGTTGTTTTTGTAATTTAGCGATGGCCGGTTTTACATTATCTCTGGCCACATCCATATATGCAGGATTTGAACATTCGACTTTGATATTAGAAACATTTCCGAACTTGTCGACTACGAAGGTAAATAAAAACAGTGTTCCTAAAGGTGCATAGTCAATATTTGAATCTTTCATAATCCGGTTTTGGATGTTGCTTCTCCATTTGTTCCAGGCAATTATTTCTTCCTGTTCGGTCATATAAGGATTTTTGAAATTGCTGTTGTTAGTTTTTTGAGGTTGTAAGGTCTGAGGTTGTACAGGGGGTTCTGAGGCTGTTTCTTTTTCCGCTTCTTTAATTATTCTTTGCAGCAGTTCAATTTGTGAAGTTTCTTCCGGTGAAGGTTCACGCTTAATTCTTTTTTCTGATTTTACAGGTTTAACTTCTTTTGTTTCAATATATTTAGTTTGAGGCTGTACCTGCTTTGTCTGTTGCGGCTGAACTTTTACTTCTTTCTGTTTTACGGGCTGGCTTACGGGGATATTCTTTGCGGAAATAGTATCGCTTATTCTTGTCAGCTTAAAATCTGCATCTTCAATTATCATCGGGTGGTGCATTTCAGGATGAAATTTAATTGTGCAAATAGTTGCTATAATAAATGCAATTATTACAAATACTTTTAAAATATCCATACTAATCTTTATCTACTTTTGATAACAGTTCGTCGCAAGCATAAATATCAAATTTTGTCTGGCTTAACATCATTGTTTCCGCAATCAAAAGGGCTGTAGGAACAAGTGCCGCAACCAAACTTAAAAACATACCCTGCATGTCGCCGCCGATTTCAGTCATAAAGTAGGATATGTTCATTGCAAATTCAATAAATATAATTGCACAGGCAATTGTCATAGAGCGGGTCTTTTCGGAATTCAATCTTCTTACCCCTTCAAGACCGTAAATCGTAACTCCATGATGCTGGTAATCCGAAAAACCGTCCTGCTTGATTACCTGCGAACCCTGAATTTTTTTTGTGCATAGAAACGCATTTACAAATGAGAAGAATGCAAAAATAATCAAAAATGTCGCAAGAGTTAAAAACACAGGGCTTATTCTCAAACCTGAAATTCTGACCCAGCCTGCAGCTTCGGGGAAACACATTGCCAGCGTGTTTGACACACCGTATGCCAGAAACGGAGCTGTCAGTATTCCGACAACAGTTTCGCCTACGGATATAAGCTGAAGGTTAAACATTTTATCTCTTATGTATTGAAGCTTTGAATTGCTTAAACTGTTTATATATCTTTCAATCCACTGTCTGTAAGATTTTATAACACTTTCAAAATCTTCTCTGTATTCATATTTATCAAGTGTCATAGTCCATTCCATGCCGTTACACTTGAAATATCCGCAGCTGATTGCAAGAACTGCCATAATGCCCGAGAAGAAGAATGAAATAAATATTGCAAATGTCATAAAATCATTCAAATTCATGTAATAAACAAGGTTTACGACATAAATTCCGAGCACAAAGATTAATGAAAAAATAAGCATAAAGCTCTGCCCGAGTTTTGCAGATTTTGACATTTCTTTTTGAATATTGCTTTGAAGATATAAATATATGCCCTGTTTTAAAAGCAGGCAAATTCCGTAAATCAATATGGTATAAACTCCCCAGACTTTAATATTTGTAGGAAGATGCAGGAAGTTTGCTGATTCTTTAATGGTAAGCCCCATAAGGTAATTCGATACCCCGAAAGCACATACCATTGAGCTTAAAAACATTGCAACATGCAAAAATATACTTGTTTTTGAATTTGTTGAAAGTTTCTGTTTCAGGTCATTAATATGGAATGCAACCTGTTTAATAATAGAAACACGTGCATTTTCCAAATCCTCTTTTTGTTTTTCAAGCTTAACTTTAGTAACGGCGTTAACGTCTTTGCCGTACAAGCCTTTTATATCATCTTCGGTTAAATCTTCTTTACCGATAGAAGTTACTGTTTTTGTATGCGTAACCGGAGCTTCCGCAATCAATTTAACGCTTATAAATTCCTCTGTTTCAGCAAACATAAGTTTACATACACTTGCGACTTCAACTTTTTTTATAGGCTGTCCTTTAAAAAGAACTTTATCACTTTTAAAAGTATTTATAATAACACATTTATTTTCGGCAGGATTGTACTCAAGAGTAAGTAATACATCGTACCCTGTGTTTAAAATTACATCACAGTTAGGATTTGTTCCGATACTTATGACGTCTTTATTTCTGAAAACTTTTTCGCCTTGTGTTGATGAAATTACTATAGCCATTAATTATCCTCTTTTTTATTATTATCTTCCTATTGCGTGAAGAAATCTTCTTATAGACTTGTCAATATTCTGTTTCGGGGCAACAATGAGATGATTTTCCCCGAGAACGGGTGTAAGCTTTTCTTTTGCTAAATCAAGTTTAGCAGGATGTGCGTCAAGAAACATCATTGAGATATCAGGAGCATATTTTTTTACATTTTGAACATTAGAAGGCAGAGTTTCCCAATTAATCTGCTTTTCAATTGCTCCTTCATTTTCGAGATCTCCTATAACAACAACTGCAGGCACATAACCGCCTTTTTTCATTGTAAGAGCATGTGAAAAAGCTTTTTTTAAGCCGACGCCGTATGCAGTACCGTAATCATTTTTATCATATTGGGTAAAAGCGTCCATTGATTTTGTTATCGTGCTTCCGTTCATAGGGCTTCCTTCATAAATAAGATATGCATCTTCGGAAACTCTTAATATTTTAATTTGATCTTCAGGGTCAAGAAGGTTACAAATTTGTCTTAAAGTTTTTTTCTGGTCAGGTAAATATTTTTGGTTAGATGCAGATGAATCTACAACAAAAATAACCGCTGCAGGGTGAAAATCATCTACTTTAATTTGTCTTAATCCCGCCCAGATAAATTTTAAAGCAACTGATAATATCAGTATTAATAATCCTAATGTAACTAATCTTTTGTTTAACTTCATAAATAAAATATAACATATTTTTGTTATATCTGCAAATGAAAATATTGAGTATTAAAAAAGGGGCTTATGCCCCTTTTTATTATTTGTTTAATTCCTTTTCCCATTTGGAGGGGTAAGGGTTGCTTTTCCATTTGACAAATTTTGCTGGCTGTTCCAAACTTTTTTTCGGGAGCGAAGTTTTGGTAACTTTCTCTGCTTTAGGAGTTTCACCTCTTAAACCTTTTCTAATATCAACCATTGCTTCGTCTAAAGTTTTCTGAAGATTTTTTGCGGCTTTTGTATAGGTTTCCAGAAATTTTTGAGCATCAAGTTCTTTGGCTAAATCCACAATACCTTGTTCGTCAACTTCTATATGATGTCTTGCTGCCTGCCCTACGGATTCAACTAATGTAACTTTTCCGCCTTTGCGTGAGAAACCGGCTGCAATATCCTTACCGTCTGCAACTTTTCCGCCGTCTACAAATCCGTTTGCCTGTAATGTTTGTCCTGCCGATGCCCGATATTTTACTACAGCTTCTGATGAGCCGGGATTTGTAATTGACACTGCTCCTTGTCCGATAACTTTTTTACCGTCACGAACTTTCATTCCTGCGATTGCATAATTTGCTTCCGCTTTGTATGCTATATCAAGTGCGGGTTCTTTTGCATTTTCCAGAGTTTTTTGTATTAATTTACCTGCTTGCTTATCCTGCTTTGCAAGTTCTGTTAATTGTGTGCGTCCTAATGTGATTTTTCCTGCAGAACCTTCTGCTTTCGGTAAGATTTTAACAATTTTTCCCATGATTTTTCCGATTGACATAATAATTTTCCTTTCTATGCTTACTTTCCTTTTGAAAATAGATTTTCCCTTACTCCTTTATAAAAACCAGCGAAATTTCAAATTTGCTAAATTTTACGAAGTTAAAAGTATAAATTAGTAAAATATAGAATTGACAATGCATTCCGGATTAACAAAACTTAATGTACAATACTTGAAAGTGCTAAAGTTAAATCTTTAAGAACTGAAAATGGGTGTAAAACAAGAATTCGGGAAAAAAATAAAAAGAATGCGCGTAAATCGAGGGCTTACACAGGAAGAACTTGCGGAAGCCGTTGATTTATCACAGCGCGCGATGAGCGGAATTGAAACAGGGGAAAATTTTGTGTCAGCCGAAACAATAGACAAACTTGTTAAAGCTCTTGATACAACGCTTGAAGAACTTTTTGCCACCGACCACTTAAAAATGGAAGATGAATTAAGAAAAGAAATTGATAAGAAACTTGACCATCTGAATAATGACAATGAAAAACTTGTCATTGTTTATAATGTTATAAAAAGTTTATTGAAAGAGTAATTTTTAAATTTTATAAGGAGTAACCGTAAGAGGCTGTATCAATTTCAATTCTATAGTTGTTCCGTCAGGAATATCAATATCTTTCCCTCTTTGCATTGCTCCGCGGATTCCGCCGCCTGCCGCACCGATACCGCCGTATATTAACATATTCCTTCCCCAGTCATCACTGCCGCTCAGTGCTGTAAATGCAGCCCCGACAAGCATACTTCCTAAAGCTCCTATAACAACATCGCGCGTCATTTTTTTAGCGCGTTCGCTTCCGGCTTCCATATAAATTTTTTCCGTTGAAATATTGATTAAATTTCCGTCAGGCGTAAGTATTTCGTTAAAATTTATCTCTAATGCTCCGCTTCCGTATGCATAACCTGCATTTTTTGCATCTGTTGCGCTTCCGTATACCAGACTTCCTGCAGGAGCGATTAAAATGCTGTTATATACAAAATCACGTGTTAATTTTGCCGTAAGCTTGTCGTTTTTTTCCAAGCTTCCCGAGCTTATTCCCGAATCAAATGTTATAGGGAATGTTGTACCTTCAGGAATTTTTACGACATATCCGCTAATCGGCTGTTGATGAGGAAGTTCAAAAGAGTTATTGATTAACTCCTTCTGAACGGGCGTGTAATCATTTATATTATTTTTTATTTCAGTTCTGTTATTCTTTTTTGTGAAGTCAGCGGGGTGAAGCTGTTGAAATTTTTGCCTGTCAAATTCCGCCTGTGCCTCATCGCTGAAATCGTATTCCGCGAACACCGGCATTGAGATCATCTGAAAACATATTAAAAAAATAAAAAACTTTTTCATTATTAATATTATAATTGATTATTGAATTATTACAACGTCCCTGATATAATTTGTTTTACAGGAGAGAAGAAATTATGGAAAAAATATTTGAATTGCTGGCTGTAGTTATAAGTGCTTATATTATAGGTTCAATACCTACAGGGTATATTATTGTAAAAGCTTTTACGGGGCAGGATATCAGAACTATCGGTTCAGGTTCTACGGGAGCTACAAATGTCAAAAGAGTTATGGGTAAAAAATGGTTCTTTATAACATTGCTTCTTGATGCGTTTAAAGGCGCGCTTCCTGTTGTTCTTGCTGCAATGTTTGCTAAATCCTTTACCGGAATAGGACTTTTGCCTGTTTTAGCCGCGGTTGCAGTAATTCTCGGCCACAGCAAATCTGTATTTTTAAAATTTACGGGCGGAAAATCCGTAGCATCAGGTGTAGGCACAATTTTGGCACTAAACTGGCAGGTTGGATTAATTATTGCCGCTGTTTGGGCTGTAATAACATTTTTTACAAGATATGTTTCTGTAGGTTCAATTATTGCTCTTTCTCTTTCGCCTTTTATAATGTGGGCTTTTAAAGCTCCTGCCGCATATATATGCTATTGCACTCTGGGGGCTTTGTATATTATCTGGCTTCACCGTTCGAATATTCAAAGACTTATCAAAGGCGAAGAAAATAAGGTGAGATAACATATAATTATTTTTGTAAATGTTTATTAATATAAGAAATACAATAGCTTATACCTAAGCCTATTGCGGCACCGCCGATAATTTTTGCAGAAACTTTAAAAGGTGCGTATTTTTTTATTTTTTGTATATTTGTCCGACAGTCGGATTTGAATTTTTCAATCTGCTGTTTACGAATTTTTTTGTAATTATCTGTACTGTTTTTTATTTCAAGTTCAGGGATATTTTGTTTTCTTAAATCTTTTTCAAAACTTTTTTCATGACCGTAATAAAATCCAATCATCAAGTTTTTGTAAGTTTCTTTGCTGTCTTTAATTTTTGAAAATGTATTATATACTTCTTTCCCGCCCCAGGCGATGCCGCCGGCAGATGCAAGAATTATGTTGCGTTTATTATTATCGGATGGACTAACTGCTGAAATCATTTAATTATCCTTTAATCAATTTGTTAAATGTACTATTATTTGTGAAATTTATTTCTTGTACAGTTTTTTGTTCTGATGATTTCGGTGCGTTTTTAGGAGCAACTTCATAAGTTTTTATAGAACGTTTGCCTGTCAGGCGTTTCATAAAGTCATAGTATTTTCTTGTGAAACCTTTTGCATTATTTTGTTTTTCTTCCAGTTCTATAAGCTGGTCGCGTGAATGCGTGCCTACAGGAACACCTACTGATTTTCTGGTCAGCCATTCTCCGATTGTAGTATTCGTAAATGTAATCCAGCTCATACCAAATAGAGATTGGTGGTATTGTTTGCTGAATGTACTGTTAAATAAGTCAATCAACAGAGTTTGATAGAATAATCTCGAACCTTCCTGAACAAATCTTTCTTTAAATTTGGTTTTGGCACCTTCAACATCGTTACCGTTTGATTTCAGCATAACCATGTTGTAGTTGTCTGTCATCAGGAACCATATTGTAGCAGCGAGTGCTGCTGTTTTTGCCATATTTGAAAGTTCACTGTTAGATACGTTAGACATTGTGTCTACGTTAAACGATTTAAGTATATTATCTTTTACATAAGATTGGAATTCTTTTGGCGCTAAATTTTTCTTGGCAGCCTGATGACCAATATTTTCAATACTTTTTGCAAGAGAAGATACATTTGAAATTCTTCTTAAAAGATCGATTTCATCAGCTGAAAGTTTTGTATCTTTTGCGATTTTTCCGCTTGAAACTTTTTGAATAAAATCTTCAAGATTTTTTGTATCTGCTATATTTTTTTCTTTTGCATAATTATTTACAATAGATTTAAGAGTGTTCTTATCTTTAATATCTAATTTTAAGAAGCTTGATTTTTTGCCTAATGATTTAATTGCGTCATCGATGAATGTATAAGGGAGTGTTCCGTATTTCCATACAAATCTGAAAGGAGCAAGGAAAAAGTCAACAATCGGTTTGGTTTTCTTGTCTCTTGCGCCGAGGCTTATTGTACCGTCCTCATTTGCAGCGGTTTTTGCAATATTTCTGTATTCTTGCGCGAGGTTATTAAATCCGTTTTTGTCAAGAACATTTGTTATTTCGTTAAATTTCTCCTGAGAAATTCTGTAATCTTTTATTTGAGTAATATCCGAATAATGTTTTTTAAAGAAGCCCGAGAAGCCTTTCCAGGATTTTTCAATTGCAGGAATTTTTCTTAAGCCTTTTACCGCAAAACCTCCGCCGATAATCAATCCTACTGCTTTCAATACTGTGTCAAGCGACAGAAGCGGTTTTTGTGCTTTTTCTTTATCTTCTTTTTTATTTTCTGATGCTTTAAACGATAAATCAGGTTTAATTTCAGCTTCGGGAGCGTGATTTTTTTCATTTTCCGCTCTGGCTTCTTCAGGTGTAAGTCTTGTAATATGTTTACCGTTGATTACACGGGAGAATGCTTCTGTTGTAAGGGTTGTTAATGCTGTCATAAGCATAATACCCATTTTTGAATTATTAATATATTTATTTAATGCACCTAATGTTACAAGGGTTATGTATGCATTAAAACCTATTCTTGCCATTTCCTGCTTAAACCTTACTTTTTGTTCGTGAGATGCGGAATTTTTATCATCATCCATCATACGTGATAAGTTATAAGCATCGTTTGCAAGGAATATTGCGGGCGGAAGCCCTGAAACTAAACGATTTAAGGATCGTTCATGTTTCGTATCGTAGTTGCCTGTTTTCGGGTCAAACATTTTTACCGAGCGTTGGAATACTTTTGATGCAATTTCTTCTTCAGGTTTGCCTTTCAAATCCTTCATTGTTTCAAAAAGTCCGCGTAGAGAGTTTACTTTTGCATCAACTTTTGAGCGTTGTCTTATAGATTTGAAGAACGGCTGCTGAAGTGTTTTTTCCGCCCAGCCTTTGAAAGGTTTTATTTTTCCTGCCAGTGTTACAATCCCGTTGAGAATATCGGCGGGTAAAATTTTAACCGGATAAATCAATCCGTCCCAAATTAATTGCGGTATGGTTTTTTTGTGAAAAGTGATTTTGTCACCGTCTATTTCAACCATATTTTTGGTAAGTTTGGAATCTCTGATGCTTTCATACAATTCCTGCCCTATTGAGGTTTCAATTTTTTCTCCTGTTTCGGAAATTTTTTGAATACCCGTATGTTTTTTTGCAAATTGCAAAAATTCGTTAACGCTGTATTCACCCGCTTTTTTGTAACTCGGAGCAAATCTTAAAGCAAGTCCCGTTGCAATTAATGCTCCGACAGTATAAAGCAGGGGTTTCATTTTATCGTCTTTCGGGGCGGGTTTATTTTCTCCCCTAAAAGAAAGACCTTTAAAAGATAAATCGGTTGAAATACTTTTTAAAGGTCTCTCGTTTATATTATTTTTTAAGGACATGAACTCGGAAGAAAGAGGAACATGTTTTGGAGATAATTCTCCGGTTGACTTCTGTCGCTGCTTCACCACATCGTAAGTTAATCTTTTTCCTACTAACATATCTTTATTTTTCCTTCCCGTCATGTATTTTTAACTGAACAAAATTTTTTGACAAGTGTGAGTATATACAAAATTTACAGTATTTAACAAAAATGTAGAATGTGATGTTTGTCTTTACTTGTAACAAAATGTAAAGTTGAATTTTAAAATGTCTGAAATTCAGTTATACTGTCTCATAGGATAGGATAGGATAGGATGCGATGCGCCCATAGCAACATTTTCGACTGTTTATTCTTTAATTATTTGTGTAGCAGCAATTAAAGAAAGGTAAAAGATTATGGCAGTAGAAAGTGTAAACGGATCCAACAGTAATACAGGGTTATATACATCGGCAGCAGCATTAGCCGGCGGAGGCGCGGGCGCGGCTGCAGGATGGTATTCAAAACCGTATTTAAAAGACGGCGCACCGACCGACAGTTTTATAAAGAAAATGGACAAAAATATTAAAGAAGCAATGTCACCTGAAGAAAAAGAATTAACGAAAGCTTTGGAAAAAGAATTTAAAGGCTACAGGGATTTAGTTGCAAATGCAAAAACTGTGGATGAATTAAAAAACGGATTTGTAAATAAAATATTTGAAGGTTCAAAAGATGTTGATTTTGAAACATTCAAGGGTATTACAGAGCATTTGTCGGAAAATTTTGAAGCATTGGGAATTCAGGCATCTCCCGAATATGCGGATAAAGTTCGTAAAACATCAAATTATGAAGAACTGAAACAAGTTGTAAGTGAAAATTTTGATAAACAATATGCAGGTAAATCACTTGATGAAATAAAACAGGCAATAAAAAATGAAGGAGACGAACTAAATAGAAAAGTTGCCAAAAATCTTTTCGAACAGTTCTGGGACAGCAGTAAAAAACAGTTTGTTGACTGTGAAGAAGGAATGGGAAAAGCAATTAAAAAAGCGGCAAAAAGTATTCAGGGTAAAGCTGCATTAATCTATGGCGCCGTTGGAGCGGCCGTACTCGGAGCTGTTACATATTTATGCTGCGGAAACAAAAAATCATAAATAATAATACATATTGAAGAAAGAAAGCCCGCATCTGCGGGCTTTTTGCTATATATTTTTGAGAATTTCCAATATTAAAGATTTAAACTTTGCTTTTGCGCTGTCTGCAGCTTCAATAACTTCTTCATGAGAAAGCTTTCCGCTTGTATCCGAGCTTGCTGCGTTTGTAATACAGCTTATGCCGAGCACGTTCATTCCGCAGTAATTTGCAACTGTTGCTTCGGGAACAGTTGACATTCCGACTGCATCTCCTCCGAGTTTTCTTATCATTTTAATTTCTGCGGGAGTTTCATAAGAGGGACCGGAATTTGCCCAGTATACGCCTTTTTTAACCTCAATTCCGAGCTTATTCGCACATTTTTCGGCAGTTGTGATTAATGTTTTTTTATAGACTTCCGTCATATCGGGGAAACGTTCGCCGAGCGCATCATCATTCGGACCTATTAAAGGATTGGAGCCCATATTGTTTATGTGGTCGGTTATAAGCATTAAATCAGCCGGTTTAAAACTTTCATTTACCGCTCCTGCTGCGTTCGTAAGAATAAGCGTTTTAACTCCGAGAGCTTTCATAACCTTAACGGGATAAGTTATTTCACGCATTGAATGTCCTTCGTAAAAATGGTTTCTTCCCTGCATCATAACAATTTTTTTATCCTGAATTTCCGAAAAAACAAGTCTGCCTTTATGACCGTGCACCGTTGACTTTATAAAATCAGGGATGTCATTATAAGGAATGGCAAAATCGCAGTATTCATCGGCAAGTTCTCCTAATCCCGACCCTAATATAATACCGGTTTCAGGTTTAAAATTGTTTGTTTTTTCATTGATAAATTCAATTGTTTTCTGCATATAATACCCCTTTTCACTAAAAAAGTTAGAGTTAACTCTAACTTTTTATAATAAACCGTATACGGATGTGCTTTCCCGCACTAACCTACTAAGCGGTCGTCATCAGCTTCTGCCGCTTTAACCATAATTGCATGTTCAACAGGATTTTCTTTCTTATAAGTTGTATCGAAATTTTCTTCGAAATTAAAATCATCATGAGCTTTTTTAGCCTGATTTTCGTCTACAAGCTTTTTAGCAAGCTCGGCAATTTCGTAAACTAATTGATATCTGTTGTCGGTATTTTCGTTTAAATCCCATGCAACTCTTATTATCTGATCCATCATAAGTTAAAACCTCACTTTTTGTTTTTTATATAATTATACTATAATACAAAAACTTTTTTGGCAAGTGGCAAAAAAACATGTATTGTTGTATAATCGGCTTATGAAAATTTTCGACGGAATTCATAAATATATTTTGTTAGAATTCGGGATTTGGTTTCTTATATTGTGTGCGGTTATTGCAGGTGTAAGAATTCATTATTACCACAAGGAAAAAGAACTTGTTACTTATCAGCTTTTTATGCCTGATGTTGACGGTTTAATCGCAGGTTCCCCGGTAAAATTTATGGGGGTTCAGGTCGGTTACATTGAAAAAGTTAAAATTGTAGCTAATGATGTTTATTTAAAAATTGTTATAACCGATAAAGATGTTGTTTTACCTAAAGGCTCAATCGCGACTGTTGAGTTTAACGGAATGGGCGGGTCAAAATCACTTGAAATTTATCCCCCGACAGATGAAAGTATTGCCTCTAATAAATTAATTGTTATTGAAAATCCTAAAAGGCTTCATGATTCTTTAGGTCTTTTGAATGATATGTTTGATAAAATAGGTTCCATAACAACCAAGTTATCGTTTTTTGCAAAAGAAACAGGTGCCGTTGATATGAGCAAAGGCATTAATACCGTCGAAATACAAAGCAATATGACACTTTTGGATAAATGGATAAAAGAGTTTTCGGATATAAGAAAAGAAGGAGTTAAAAATGAACAAAGAGAAAGTCAGAATAATAAATAATCCTGTTGTTCTTTTAAATTTATGCACAATGCGCGACAAAAATACTGACAGTCAGGGCGTAAGAATTGCAACCAGAAAGATTACAAGATGCCTTTTATATGAAGCAGCAAAAAACCTTCCTCTTGTTGATAAAGATGTAACAACTCCTTTAATGACTTTTACGGCAAAAACGGTAGATCCTGATATAAACCTTATTATCTCTCCGATATTGCGTGCAGGCTTAATTTTTACTGATGAAGCAATTGATATTCTCCCTCAGGCTTGTATAAGACATATCGGAATGTACAGGGATGAAAAAACTTTAAAACCTGTCTGGTATTACAACAAAGTTCCTATGGAAGCTCCCAATCCGGAAAAGTTTTATATTTATATTACCGACCCTATGCTTGCAACGGGAAATTCTCTTATAGAAGCAATTAAATTATATGCCGATAAAGGCATTCCCATTGATAATATTAAAGTAATCTGTATAATTGCGGCACCGCAGGGTATTGAAAATATTCAAAAACATTACCCCGAAATTGAAATTATAACGGCTGCCGTTGACGAATGCCTGAATGAAAAAGGGTATATCGTTCCCGGAATGGGAGATGCCGGCGACAGAATTTTTAATACTTAATCTTAATTGTTAACAAATATAAATAAATAACGGTATTTTCTAAAGAATGTTTTAGAAGATGCCGTTATTTTTTATGTGTGTAAAAGAATGGGAAATTTATGTTATTTGAGATAAAAGGTACGGGTACAAATTCTATAACGGAAACGAAAGAAAGTTCTGATACGGAAAAGCTTAAAAAAGACGCAAGAGCAAAAGGTGAGTATATAGTTACCGTAAGCGGAGATGAAAAGGGACTAACGGCAATTGCCCGTAAGTTTAATATGTCTTTGTCGGAATTTAAAAATCTGACAGGGCTTACTAAAGATACCCTTGTAAAAGGACAGATTATAAAAAATGTTCCTCACGCTAAAATCCCTGACGGAAAAGGTTTAAATTATCTTGCCGTACAAAACGGAATGACATTGGAAGAACTGTTGAAATTAAACGGACTTCCAAAAAACTATAAGCCGTCAAAAGATGAATATTTCTATGTTTACCCGTCTAAGAAAAAGCCTGTTAAACAAAAGGAAACGCAAAAAACTACGGCAGCGGTAAAAAAGCCTGCAGCTCAAAAAACGGAAATTTCTAAAGAACAGCCTGCAGCCCCGAATGAAATTGCTGAACAGATCAGAAATGCTGTTTCTTCTAATATCGGAGCTGTCGGCAAGGAAGATTTCAGCAAAGCATTTTTACAGATTAATGAAAAAAACGCTAAACAAGTTATAAAAGCTTACGATGAATTGACTGACAATGATGAATCTTTGATTAATGCAATTTGTTCGGAAGTTATGAGCTCTAAGGAGCTGAGAAAAGATGCGGTTATGACGGTTTATGATAATCTGGCAAAGCAGACTAACGCTTCTACACCCGCTAAAAGACAGGAGTTTAAAGCCGAACTGGATAAAGAATTCAAAAAATTTATCGGTATGGTAAGCACAGATAAGCTTGACGAAATGATTAACGAAATGACTGATTATAAGCCGCAAGGAAAAAATTTTTCCGATGAAGTTCTAAAAACCTCAAACGGCGGTAACAGTGAAGATATTACAAGTGCTACTCTTACCTCAATAAAAGACGGAAGCGGTAAATATGTAACGGCAGGCACCCTGAAAAGCTGGGCAATAAGCAGCGGTAAACGTGATAAAGGTTTTAGCAAAGTCGAAAATCCTTATATCGTAAGACCTTTGCCAAACTATAATACAGAAACAAAAAAAATAGAAGCTATGACGGAATTACGTGGCAGCACAGGAACAGGCGATCTTAACGGTAAAGTTGTAATACTTAATTCAGGTCATGGCGGCTATCAGCAAAATAACGGTTACTTTGACCCGGGTACGGTTTTATCGGTTAAAAATGCCGAAGGTAAAGAAATGCCTATTGAAGAATGGCGCGTTGCACAAAGTTTTGTTGATAAATTATCGGATGAACTCAGAAGCAGAGGTGCAAATGTCGTTTTTGTGTCAGGAGCTGTAAGAAACGGCGGAATGGCAAAACAACATTACCTTGAAAGCCTTATGGAAGGCAAGAAAGGCTCCGATGAACTCAGAGAGTTAATAAGCGATACAGATAAAACCGATATGCTTTTTCTTTCAGTCCATGTCGAATCTGCAAAAGAAAAACCGAAATCAAGAATGTGCACCGTACGTTACACAAAAGACATTGATAAAAAGTTATCGGAAAATATTAATAAACATCTTCAAAAAGGCTTTATGGCTTTAACTCCCGATGTAACACACGATAATTTATATGTTAATAATGCAGCTAAAGGTGTAACTTCATCTTTGCTGGAAATAGGCAATATTGCAAACGGAGAGATTACGAACTCTTTATTGTCAAGCTATGACCAGAAAAAATATATGAAATGCGTTGCGGATGCAATTGAAGAAACTCTTAAACAGCAAGGTGAAAATTAAATGTCGGATTTTGATATTTGGAAGTTAATAACAAACTTTTTCGGCTTTTCTTCCGAAGAAAAAACCGAAAACAATAATAATAAGAATAAAAAACAAGCGCCGTCTTATTATAAAGTTAAAGCAGGCGAAACGTTATATTCTATCGCAAAATCTCACGGAGTTTCGGTTGAAGCTTTAAAAGAAGCTAACGGTTTGAAAAGTGATATAATTTCATCAGGCCAAAATTTAAAAATTCCCGAAAAATCTTCCGCAACAATATTTCCGAAATCTGCAAATACAAACAATTCAGGTTTTCAAATGTACAGAGAAATTTCTGATGAAGAAATTTCAAGAGAAAATGCACGTAATAAATTCGTTAAAATAACTAAAAATCCTGATTATACAATTAAAAAAGGCGATACTGCAGCATCAATTGCCGGGAAATTCGGTGTTTCCGCAGAAGCTTTATTAAAGCTTAATTCTCTGGATGAAAAAAATCTTAAAATCGGTGAAACAGTTAAAATCCCAGAAAAAAGAACAGCCAAAAATGTAAAAAATATTAATGATGCGGCAAAAGCTGCGGGATTAAGCGTTGAATACCTGACAGCACTTGAAAAGCTGGAAGAAAAACATAACAAAATATATACGGATAAAAACGGTGTTAAAACAATAGGCATAGGCCATGCTCTAAGTGCGGAAGAAATAAAAAAATATTCGGGCAAAACTCTTTCGGATACCCAGATTTATACTATGCTTGCACAGGATTTGCTTGACAGAGAACAAAATGTCAGGGCACTTATCGGCGACGGTGCATATAAGAAAATGCCGCAGCCGCTTAAAGATTCCGTTATGGATTTTGTTTTTAACAGAGGCGAAACATTATTTGAAAATCGTCAGGGACTGATTAATGCATTGCAAAAAGGTGATTACAAATCAGCAATTTCAAAAATGGATACTGATTATTCGGTTATGAAATTCAGTTCCCCCGAAAAATTAAAAGAATATACAAATAAATTTAAAGATAAAAGAATGTTTGTGATTGAAAAAGACGGAAAAACATTAAGAAAATACTTGAGCGGCCTTGATAAACGCAGGTTGTTTGAAATTTCTCATGCAAGCCGAATTTATAACGGCAGCATTCCTGCAGACATTTTAAAATCAGCACAAAATGTATACAATCGAGGACTTTATTTTATGAGTTTAGAAGCGCATAACAATATTATCCCGAAAAATTCGTATAAAAATGTAAAAACTGAATATAATACTCAGGTTAATGAATGGTTTAACGGCAAGATTAAATTAAAAAATTAATTACTGATGTCCGTTGCGTTTTACCAGTTCCAAAAGCTGAAGCATTTTACGTTTTAATTTCAAATTTTCATCTTTGAGATTTGCGATTTCTTCTTCATACTTCTGATTATCGTTAGAAAAAGTTGTTTCCGGTTTCGGAACTGTGTTGTAGTCAAGAATAAAACGTTTTTTAGCTTCTTCTTTCAACACAACAAGTGCTTTAATGTCATCTTCCGTTACAAAACCCAGTTGAATAAGAATTTCACCGAATTTTTTAGGCGTACCGGCTTCCTGAGCATCTCTATTTGCAAGAATTGCCTGCTGCAGCTGGTCAACGGAGATTACTCCTTTTTGTTTAAAATATTCGCCTGTTCTGAATTTACCTGCAATATATCCTGCCATAGCATGAATTTCTTTTGACTCGGGTACTTTTATAAAGTTTTGTTCAAGACAGAGTTCATAATACTTTGCAACTTCTTCCATAGACAGGAAGGTATTAACTGAAATTTCAAGCATGCTGTATTCATTTGCGCATCCCTGAAGGAAATTATAAATATTGTTATCAAGACCGCATTTTCTTTCAGTCAGCTCGGTTTTTCCTTTGAACGTCAATGTCGGAACAAAAGTGGAAAATATATCATCCGGATGATTTCTGAGAAAATCCTCACAAGCCATTTCACGCATTTCACTGCCCAATTTTAAATAGATAACCTGTTTAATCCATAAAGGCACATTTAAAACTTTTTCCAAAAATAAATCAAGAATATTCTTTTTCAAATCAACCTCGCGTTAACAATCTTTATATATTATAATATATCATAAAATGTGAATTTATTCAAGTTTACGATAATTTATGGAAATATGAATTACCCGAACGGATGATTTATTTCTTCTGCTTTATGCTATTGATTTATGTTAACTAAAATTGTATTATGGTTTTATAATAGGAGAAGTATGTATGCAAAAAGAGACTAAGAAAAAAATTGCAATTGGTATAATTGCCGCGATTGGTTTTATAACAACCATTAAACTTGCAATAATTTATTACAATGCGAATTTTAACCCGTATGCGTTATCAAGTTTTTGCTCGGTAAATGATTTTATAGACTGCGATGGTATTGCAAGAACTACTGAGGCGCAGTTTCTGGGAATTCCTCTTGCTTACTGGGGAATGTTCTTTTATTCGTTTGTTTTCTTAATGTTATTTGCGCAAAAGCTTAAAAACTTCAAACTTTTTAAATTTATGGAAGTATTTAAAAATCCATTGGATTATATTGCTTCACTCGGTTTAATTTCATTTTTAATTTCAATGGTTTTACTTTGTCTAAGCTTGTTTGAAATTAAAAAATTGTGTGTGCTTTGTGCGTTTACATATATATTGAACCTGTTAATAGGCTGTATTGCGGCGGATTTTAAAAACGGAGGTTTTGTGAAATCCGTTAAACAAAGTTTTCTTGACTTTGTCGATGCGGTTAAAATTAAAAAGTATTTAATTGCGTTCATCGTTGTTATGCTTGCTGCTGCAGGATTTTTGACTTACACACGCGTAACTTTCAAATTCGCGCCTCAGGTAAAAAGGCAATATGAATTTAAAGAATTTATGCAAAAGAAAAATAAATACGCCGTTAAAGGAAACATTTTAGGCGATGAGGATGCAAAAGTAATCGTGTATACATATTCGGATTATCAGTGTCCGATATGCCCCGTGCATAATGTAATGATGCATAAGCTTGCAAAAGAAATGAAGGGGATAAAAATCGTTCACAGAAATTTACCGCTTGATACATCCTGCAACGGATATTTGCAGGCACCTTTTCATGACGGCTCCTGTATAGATGCGAAATATGCCATAGCTGCAGAAAAACAGAGAAGATTTTGGGAAATGAATAATATGCTTTTTGAGAAAACTCCCCAAACCGAAGAAGCTGTTTTAAAATATGCCGCAGAAATGGGCTTTGATACCGAAAAACTTCAACAGGACGCAAACAGCCCCGAAACGGCAAAAGAAATTAAAGCTCAAATTGACGACGCTTATAAAAGAGGAATTCAAGGCACTCCGTCAACTATGATTAATAATGAAGCTTATGTCGGCATAAAAACATATAAAGAGTATAAAGAGTGGGTGGAGAAACTTGGAGCCGAAAAAAGATAAAATAGTTCTTCACACCTGTTGTGCAATATGTTCCGGATATCCTGTATCTTTTTTACAAGATACGGGATATCAGGTTATTTCGTATTTTTATAATCCGAATATCTACCCTTATAGTGAATATCAAAAACGCCTTGAAGCAGAAAGAATATTATGTTCTTATTTCGGCTGCCAGCTAATTGAGGCTGAATATAATCCCGATGAATACTACTGTGCGGTTTCAGGTCTTGAAGATGAACCCGAAAAAGGCAAAAGATGTGATAAATGTTTTGAACTCCGCCTTTTGAAAACCGCTGAATTTGCAAAAGCAAACGGAATAGAAAACTTTACCACCTCAATAGTTATAAGCCCGCATAAGAATTTTGCAAAATTAACTTCCATAGGTCAAAAAATTGCTGCTGAATACGGTTTAAATTATGTTGCTATAGATTTTAAGAAAAAAGACGGCTTTTTGAAAACAAATAAAATTTCGCGCGAGCTCGGACTTTACAGGCAGAACTACTGCGGCTGCAAATTTGCTTTAAGATAAATCATATATTTACACTATGATTATTAAAAAAAATGTTATATAATAAGATAAAAGCTTGATTTATGTAAAAACATTATTAAAATAAAGAAAAAAGGACGTACGTATGAATAAGAAGATTATTTGGACATTAGCTTTATTGTTAACATTAAGTTCTGCCGTTGTTTATTCTGCCGGTGTTGATAAGCTTGAACCGATTAACGGCTCTAAGCAGACTAAAAAAGAACCGAGAGTAAGTCCTAAGTTTCAACCGAAATCACAATTGCAGGATGATAATGATTTAGGCGGTAATTCTTCTCTAAATCTGGATAAAGAGACGGTCTATTATCCGAATGCAAATTTAAACAGTGCCGTTGCAAAATATAAAGCGGGAAATTACTCCGGATGTCTTCAGGAATTATTTTCACTGGTAAAGAAAGACCCTTCAAATGCTCTTGCTTATTACTATATGGCTATGGCCTACACCCATGTTGATATGAGAAACGATGCTGTTGAAGCTTATGAAAAAGTTATTTCGCTTAATCCGAATGAATACCTTGTGGATTATGCGACAAAAGGCAGAGACTGCTTGACTGACGGCCCTGCCTGCCAGCCTGAGGAAGAAACACCTGTTGAAGAAATGGATGATTTGGATAAATTTATTAATGCTCCGTACGGAAACGGTTTGTCTCCGGAATTAAACCAGCAGGTTAAACAAAAACAATTAATTAATATTAAAGAAACTATCAATAAAAAAGAAAATCTTGAAGATAAGGACATTCAGAGAATTAAAGACTTCGACCAAAATAAATCAACATCTAAAGAAACTGACAAAATCGCACAGGTGAGTGATGAAGAAGTTTTGAAGGCAATAAAAACTTTAAGAGATGCAGGTCTGATGCTCTCTGTACAATCTGAAAATCCGTATGCTCAAATGGCACAGTATCAGAATCCGCAGATGGCTGAAATGAGTATGCTTCTTGGAAACAACAATAATAATAACGGAAATTCAATGATGAATATGCTTCCGATGCTTATGTCACAGACGCAAAAAGGTGAAAATATTGACCCGCGGGTTATGCAGGCTGTGATGATGAATTCTATGATGGCAGATTTCAGTTTTAACAATGATAATGACAAATAATATATGATATCGGATTATAAAAAAGCTAAAGAAAAATTGTTGACGGAACTTGATGCGGACTGTCGGCAATTTTTCGTAAAAAAAGGATATATGCTTGAAAACGCCTATTTTGAACTTTTATCAGACAATATTCAAAAAGCAAAAAATCTTTTTAACGCAATAAAACAAAATGATATCAGGGCTCACTGGGCTTCTTTTATGATATCTATGATTGAAGCCGATATTCGTGAGTATCCTTCATATTTTGAATTAAGAAATTTCCTGGAAATTGATTTAAACATACTCATAAATTTTTTCAAAGGTGATTATGTAGAGAAAATTGTAAGATATGCAGACTTTATGTTTACGATAAATCCCGAAGTCCATAAATTTATAGGCCGTGTATTTTATAATAACGGGTATGATGAGCAGGGGATGTATTTTTTAGACAGAGCACGGAGTTATTTTTATCATGATCCCGAACTGCATTACCTGCTGGCTTTTATTTATTATAACCGTAAGAATTTTGAAAAAGCCGAAAAAGCTCTTAACGATTGTATTTATATTCTGCCTGAATATTATCCCGCTGTTAATTTGCTAAAAAAGGTTAAGAGCTTAACAAAATAGTTTGTTTGTAA
Organism: Candidatus Gastranaerophilales bacterium; assembly: GCA_944324305.1. Lineage (GTDB taxonomy): Bacteria > Cyanobacteriota > Vampirovibrionia > Gastranaerophilales > Gastranaerophilaceae > Stercorousia. The sequence goes on along the minus strand of CALUVV010000002.1, from coordinate 88,677 downwards.
AAATTGTTCGTGATACACTTATTCTTGCCGATAACACTAATTACAGGAGAAAAATATGATTATAATTATGGAGCGTAACGCTACCAAAGTTCAGGTGCAAAGAGTAATTGATTTTCTTAAAGATAACGGATTTGACATAAGATTTAATCAAGGCCAGGTTCATACGGTTATTGACGCAATCGGAGATAAGACAACCGTAACACCGGGCAGAATTGCAGCTTTTGAAGGCGTTAAGGAAGTTAAGATAATCAGAGAACCTTTCAGACTGGCTTCACGTGACAGAAAACCCGAAGATACGGTCATAGAATTTGCAAACGGTGTAAAAATAGGCGGTAATAATAAACCTGTTTCCATGGTAGGTCCCTGTTCGGTCGAAGAAGATTACGACGGGCTTATTAAAGTTGCTCTTGCCGCAAAAGAAATGGGATGTGAATTTTTAAGAGGCGGGGCTTTTAAACCGAGAACTTCTCCTTATGACTTTCAGGGTTACGGTGAAAAAGCTCTGAAATATTTAAAAAGAGCGAGTGAGGAAACAGGATTATTGACAGTTTCTGAAGTTATGGATGCATCAGACTTGGATATGATGTGTGAATACATAGATGTTTTACAAATCGGGGCAAGAAATGTGCAAAACTTCAAATTACTTCATGCTGTCGGAAGATGCAGAAAGCCTGTAATTTTGAAACGTGGCTTAGCAAGCACAATAAGAGAATTTCTTCTTGCAGCGGAACATATTATGTATAACGGAAATCCTAACGTAATACTTTGTGAACGCGGTATTAGAAGTTTTGACAGTGCTTTTACGCGTAACGTAATGGATATAGCATCTATCCCCGTTATAAAAAAATATTCCCATTTGCCGATTATAGTTGACCCGAGCCACGGCACCGGTCAGAGATATTTAATCGAGCCTATGGCAAAAGCAGGACTTGTTGTCGGGGCTGACGGTATAATGATGGAAGTTCACCATGATCCTGAAAATGCACTTTCTGACGGTAAACAAAGCTTACCTATCCCGATGTTTAAAGAAGTTATGGGTAGAATTAACCAGTTTAACAACAGACTTCATTATGAAAAAACTTGTTTATCAGTAAACGTTCAATAAAGCAGCGAATATTGCAAATGTAAAAGTAGTTTGTTATAATTAAGATAGCAAACTACTTTTTTACTATAATGAAAGGAGCAATTATGAAAAGATTAAACGCAAAACAGGCACATAAATTTAATAAGTTTCATAAAGCTTGTGTTGAAGTGTCTACCTGCGTAGCAGCCGGGGGGGGGGCAGTTTAGCAGCTTCTGCTCCTGCATTTACATTAGCTGAGGTTTTGATAACTCTGGGTATCATCGGTGTCGTTGCCGCAATGACCCTGCCTTCTTTGATAAATAACTACAAAGAAAAAGAATTGATTACGAGAACTAAAAAAGCATATTCTGTAATTCAGAATGCAATTTTACTTGCTCAGATAGAAAATGGAGAAGTTGGTTTTAACACTTCATTGTTTGATACATCCAAAAGCAGTGAAGAGGTTGCAAAAAATTTTGCAAAATATTTTAACGGAGCCAAAGTTTGTCCAAATAAAAATACAGATGGCTGTGACCGTTTTTTCTACAGTCTAAAATTTGCCTCTAAAAATGGTGTAAATAATTTTAATTATCCGAAACTTATATTACCCGACAATACAATAATTGGCATTAAGCAAAATTCAGCGTGTATCAGAACAGCAGCCGATTGTAAGCAGAATTCGGCAGGTGAGTGTATTAAAGATGAAAATGGTAATAATATCCCAAATACTGTTACACATACAGACTGTGCAACTTTGTATTTTGATGTTAACGGGCCAAAGCTTCCTAACCAGTTTGGCAGAGATGCGTACACTCTGAAAATTCAAACAAACAAAGTTGTTCATTCTAGTTGGGCTCCGGAAGGCAGCGTGAGCTTTAAAAATATAATTACCGGTATTGATAAACTTGAATATACAAAATTTTAAGCATTCCTTTGGAAAAAGCTTGCAATTTCTTTATGCGGGAAGAATTTTACAATCGGGCGTCCGTGAGGGCAGGTATACGGCATTTTTGTCGTACGCCATTTTTTAATTATTTCCTGCATCTGCCAGGTGGAAAGCTTTGTGCCTGCTTTAACGGAAGCTTTGCAGGATGTTGTTATTAAAATCTTTTCTTCCAGCCTGTCGATATTTCCTTCAATATTTTCCAAAATATCTGCAAGAATTTCTTTAGGATTAACTTTTGCAATCATTTGCGGAACTTTTCTGAAAATTAGTTCGTTATCTTTTAGAAATTCTATTCCAAAACCGAATTTTTCAAATTTATCTATATTTTCTTTGATAAGTTCTGCTTCGGTGCTAGATACGGGAACAACATCAGATACGAAAAGCATTTGTGATACAATATTTTTTTCAGCCATTAGCTTTTCATAAATATAGCGTTCTTCCGCAATGTGCTGGTCAACAATTTCAAGACCGTCCTCTTTTTCTATAAGAATATAAGTGTTTTTGTATTGGCCTACTATATTTTCTTCGGGCTCAGGCTCTTTTTCAACCGGAACAAAAAACTGTTTTTGTTCGGTATCTTCGTTTTGAGGCTGTTCAAGAGTTCTTTCTTCCTGCTCCATAACTTTATCCGAAACGTAGACAGTATCATCCTGTTTATCAAAGAAAACTTCTCCCGAACTTTCCATTTTCGGCTGTACAAAGTCTATAACATTATCCTGTACTGTATGTACGGGAGCTTCATATTGCTGCGGCATCTGCCTTTCTACATAATTTGCAAGACCTGCCTGAATTGATGTATAAATAAAGTTAAATATTTGATTTGTGTTTTTATAGCGAACTTCTTTTTTCGTCGGATGCACGTTAACATCGACGTCAGAAGGCGGAATTTCCAGATTAAGCACTGCAAAAGGATATTTGCCGCTTGCAATAAGGCTTTTGTATGCAGTGTCTATTGCTTTTTGGAAAATCGGACATTTAACGGTTCTTGAATTTATATAAATATGATAACTTTTTTTGCTTGAACGCGTGTAATTCGGCGTGCTTACGTAACCGCTTATTTTAAGCCCCGCAAGGTTATCTGTTTTCAAAACCTCTTTAAGATTTGATATTACATCTGAAGAATAAACTTCTTTTACTGTCTGCAGAAGATTGTTTTGCCCTGATGTTTTAAGAACTGTTTTCCCGTTCTTTTTCAGCTCAAAAGAGCATTCGGGGTGCGCAAGAGCAATCGACTGGACAAGTTCCTGAATATATGAAAATTCCGTATTCGGGCTTTTGAGAAATTTCAGACGGGCGGGAATGTTGTAAAATAAATCCCTGATATCCATAATAGTTCCTATTGCGCAGCCTGTTTCAACCTGTTTAACTTCTGAATTTTCGCATTTAACTTTCGTCCCTGTTTCAAATTCAGTTGTTCTTGTTGTGCAGGTCAGTTTTGAAATTGAAATAATACTTGATAATGCTTCTCCTCTGAAACCGAGCGTGTGAATGTCAAATAAATCTTCATCAGTTGCGATTTTGCTTGTCGCATGTTTTGAAAACGCAAGCATAATATCATCGGGGTGAATTCCGCATCCGTTATCCGCAACCCTTATATCGCGGCAGTCATTGTTAATCTCAACGCTTATTTTGGTAGAGCCTGCATCGACCGAGTTTTCAACAAGTTCTTTAACTACCGATGCGGGGCGTTCTATAACCTCGCCCGCTGCAATCTGATTTATTAAATGTTTTGATAATTGTTTAATCCTAGCCATATCAGCCTCCTATAAAATGAGAGAAAAAGAAGTGTTTAACGTAATCAAACTGTGTAAGCATTACAACTACCACGATTGATACGATTAAACCCAGTGTAACTTTATATAAATCCTTAACAATATGTTTATACATTTTTTTCGGTGATTCAAAGCGCAGTCTTTGATAAAGTGCTATCTCGCGCCCCGCAAGAAGTCCGATAAATACCCATGTAGTTGACATCGGAACGTTATTAAGGTTTATGAAATACATTAATAAGAATGCGTAAATAACATCAATAATTGTTGCGGAACGCGGGTCTTGAACATTCGTTTTCATCTTTACGATTTTTTGAATATCTCCGCCGCGCTGATATGTTAAAAAGCCGAGAAATATCGTGAAACATAAAAGTACAAACAACAATTCCCAAACGGAAGCTTTTCTCGGCAGATAAATGAAAAGTTTTGCGGAATCCTGCATAAGCCATTGCGACCAAATAAATGCAGTAGAACACCATTTTGCGGCCATCCACCATTTAGAAATTTTTGCATCGCCCGAACGTTTCTGCGTGTAATAAAAATATCTTTCGACAGGGCGTCCGATAATATTATAAATAATAATCGCAGCTATAAATGCAATTACATACCCCAGAACCGACTTTGTAAGCATCATCCAGATTACGGAAACATCACTTACGGAAAAAACGCTTAACACAAGAAATGTTGTTGCAACCGGAATTCCCCAGCGTGTCAAAAGTATCAGTATAATCGGCGGCAAAAGATATATGAACGTATAATGCTCCGTAACGGGAATTCTTGTTAAAAGCCCGAAAGACATATCTCCGTCATTAACTATCCAACCTATACCTATTGTCAAAACCAGAACTATAACCGAAAACGCCCATAAATAATAAAAAGGAGTTTTTTTATTAGCGCTTAAAAAAGTTCCGAGAGTTTGAATAATATCGTTTGAAACGCAGGCGTACATTGAAAGCAAAAAACCTGCTATTCTGTAAAAATCACTTAGTGTAAATGCTCCCTCGAACATCATACCTCCATCTGTTTTTCAATCTACAACAAACACAAATTCATCTAAATGTTTGATTACAAATTTGAAACATTTCTATAAGATGCTATAAAGAGAAATTTTTTATAGGGAGAAAAAGACTTGGCAAGAGCGAGAATTAACACAAAATTAAAACCTTCTAAAGCAGCGGATTTGCAGGTGGTAAAACCTGTCAAAACCACAAAATACAGTGACATCGATTTGAATAACTGGAAAGCGTATGACCATGTTAAAACTGATACTTTGTGGGAATTCCCGACACGCTTAAAAGAAGGCGGGCACTCAAACGAATACCATGGGAATTATATTCCGCAGATTGCACAGCAGCTTTATGAAAGATTTACAAAGAAAAATGATGTTGTGCTTGATTTGTTTTTCGGCTCGGGAACCTCTGGTATAGAAGCCGTTAACATGGGCAGACGCTGTATAGGTGTTGAGCTCAAAGACGAGCTTGCCGAAAAAGTTTCTGAAAAATTTACTCCGAAACAGCTTGTAACGGATGTTCGTATTATCTGTGCCGATTCCGCATCGGAAGAAGCTAAAGAAAAAGTTCAGGCAAGCCTTGATATTATGCGCGAGGAAAAAGCACAGTTCTTAATTCTTCATCCGCCTTATGACGACATTATCAAGTTCTCTGATAAGAAAGAAGATTTATCTAACTGTGATACAACCGAAGAATTTTATGAATTGTTTGCAAAAGTTGCCAAAAACGGTTACGATATGCTTGAAAAAGGCCGTTTTGCAGCACTAATCATCGGCGACAGCTATAAAAATTCAGAAGTTCAGCCTCTGGGATTTGAGTGCATGGCAAAAATGATGAATCTCGGATTTAAGCTCAAAGGTATTATTGTAAAAGATATTCAAGGCAACGAAAGAGCAAAAGGTAAAACCGCAAACTTATGGCGTTACAGAGCGCTTGCAGGCGGCTTCTTCATCTTTAAGCACGAATACGTAATGATTTTCCAAAAAGCTTAATAATAAGGCTATTTTGCTGCAATAACTATTTTAAATATATTTTTTCCTGCTGCGTACCTTGACAGGCGTGAGGCAAATTTTATAAAGTCCTTTGCATATTTGCCGTCTGTTATAGTTATGTCTATAGTTTTTGACTTATTTTGCCTTATGTAATCGATTAAGCTGCTTTCGAGATTAAAGTGCGGTAATTTTTTCCCTTTTTTCAATCCGTTTGAAATCTTATTTCTTAATAGCTGCATATAGCCGGTATCTGCTGAATTTGTAAACTTTTTCCGCAATACAGACTGCATCAGTTCTCTTTCTCCCGGCAGAGACTGATTTGCGTCAAAGTATTTATTTTCCTCTATATATTTAAAGATTTCGTATTTTTTTACAATATTTTTTTCACTGCATGCAAATTGCGACGGCTGTTTAACAAGCATTTCTAGTATATCAGACGTCGCAATGTTTAATGTATCAGAAATTTTATAAATTTTTTTCTTTAATGTCTGAGCTTTGGAAGTAAATAAATTAGAAGAGTTTTGTGCGCTTTGCAAATATCTTTCCGTAGTAAGCCCGTAATTTTCAAACAGTTTTACTGTTTCATTTATGTTTTTTTGAACTGTATCCGGTGAAATAGAAAACAGTTCAGGACAGTTTAATGCACAATGAAGATATTTTTCAGAGGTAAGCCCGTATTGGCTGAACCTTTCCGCTGTTTCTCTTATGTTATGCTCCATTGTTGCAGGTTTATGGAAAAGTATAAAAGGATTGGATTTGGCAGCCTTTAAAACCTCTTGATAAGTAAGACCTTCTTGAGAAAAAGCATTTGCCAAACCTTTTAAATTTGAAATGCTTGTTTCTGAAAGCTGATTATTTTCAAGTCTTTGTGTATATTTTTTTCTGAATTCAGTACTGCTGCCGCAAAAAGTTGCTGTTCGGGGGGGGGGCAATATTCCGAGTTTAATTATGTTCATATTTAATATAAATCGGAACAAAAATTTTTTTGCCGGTTTATATTTAAAGAATTTACAACTCTTATCATTAAATCATTCCAGCTTTCATTTTTACCGAGCCTGAATAATTTAACACTGTCGTACCAGTCGCAATGAGATAAATCCATATGCCATCTCCAATTATAATTATAAGGGAGAAGAACAATACAGGGTTTTCCCATAGCACCTGCAAGGTGTGCTAAAGATGTGTCGCTGCATATTACAAGGTCAACATTTTCAAGTGCACCCGCAGTATATGAAAAGTCTTTAAAACTTTTACTCAAATCAGTTATATCATATTTGGAGTTAAGTTTTTCAAATTCTTCCGAACCTTCAAACGTCTGTGCGGAATATATTTTTACATTCGGCAGGTCAAAAAGAGGTGCAAAAGCTTCGACATTTATAACTCTGTCGGTTTCATAATACGTGTTTCCCTGCCACTTAATCGCAATTTTGAACTTATCATTATTAAAGAAATTTTCTTTGTAATATTTGGTTTTGTCGGGTTTTGCTTTTAAGTACCCGTCGTGACGCATAAATATTTCGCGGTTGTTCAGACCCAGAACATAAGGAGCACTCAGAAACGGCATGTGTACATCAAAATCGGTTTTATCTTCATCATAAAACAAATCCATAACTTCAACACCTTCAAAATTTTCTCTGAAAAGCTGCGATAATTCCTTTTGAGGTTTTATAATTAATTTCTTACAGCGTTTTTGAAGTTCGGGAATATACCTTGCAAACATTATCATGTCTCCGAACCCTGCTTCATAATAAGTGTATAATGTTTTATCGGAAATATCTTCCCCCTGCCATAGAGCCGCTTTTTTTATTAATTTAGGATACGTGACCTGCTGCGACGTAATTGCGGTACCTCTGCAGAGCCTGTTTTCAAAATATTTTGTACCTGTTTCGTAATCTTTAATCCTAAAGTAGCCGAGAGATAAAAAATATAGTACTTCTTTATCATCCGGGGTTATCTCATGGCATTTTTTGAAATATTCAATTGCTTTATTCGGATTATTCAGGAATAAATACAAACTTGCCAGATTATAACAGGCTTTTTCGGATTTCGGGTTTAATTCAACGGCTTTCAGGTAAGCCTGTTCGGCCTTTTCGTATTCTATATTGTTTTTATAGGCAAGCCCCAGCAGAAAATAGATTTCAAAACCGCATTGTGCATTTAACAGGGCTTCTTCAAGAACTTTAATTTCTGTTTTGTAATCCGCTTTTGCTTCATAAACCATTGCAAGATTTTCGTAAAAATATGCATCTTTTTTAATTGAAATTGCTTTACTTATAAGCTTTTCAGCTTCGTCGAGCTTATTTTGAGAAAGTTTAATAATCCCGAGTAAATTTAAAACCTGTGCATTATCCGGATTTATATTAATAATTTTGTAGTATATGTCTTGCGCTTCGTTCAGGCAGCCTTTTGAATGAAGTTCAAATGCTTTTTTAAGTAAATTATTCATAAACTGATTATATACGGATTTCTTTAAAAAAATCAAAAAATCTCATGCATTTAAAGGATAAAATATGCTGAAATATGGTTTATCCTGATAATATACATCAGAGGCATGCCAAAAATATTTGCGGGCATGCCGCAAAAGAGACAATATTACAAAATATTAACCAAACTTGAAGAAATGTTAAATCAGCTGAAATCATGTCCTCATCATGGTTTCGGGGAAAAATTAAAAGCGGAGGAACGGTTGAAAATAAAAAAGTTGTCCCCTCATGATGTATAGAGTACAATTAATAATATATTCAACTTCTTGTAGAGGTAGGATGATTATTTATGGAACATACAGTCAGAGAAAATCTTTTACGTGTACAGGAAGACATCGCACCTTATAAACCGAATATTATCGCAGTTACAAAATATTTTGATGAAACCGCTATAATTGAAGCATATAATGCAGGATTAAGAGATTTCGCAGAATCCAGAGTAATTGAGGCAATCACGAAGATTAATAATCTTCCCGCGGATGTAAGAAATAATTCAAGATTTCATTTCATAGGACACCTTCAAACCAATAAAGTTAAAAAGGCTGTGGCGAATTTTGATTATATACATTCCGTTGATTCGTATAAACTTGCAAAAGCTATATCGGATGAAGCTCAAAACACAGGGAAAGTTCAGAATATTCTTCTTCAGGTTAATAACGCGGATGAAGAACAGAAATTCGGGTTTTCCAAACAGGAAATTTTCGACGTTTTTATCTCAATAAAATCGCTTCCCAATATAAATATTGCAGGATTGATGAATATGGCACCGCTCGGTGCGCCGGAAGATGAATTAAACAGGCTGTTTGAAGAAGTTGCACAAATCAGAAACAAGCTTGAAACAGATTTTAACTGCTCTCTAAAAGAACTTTCAATGGGAATGAGCCAGGATTACAAAATTGCGGTTAAACACGGTGCAACAATGTTAAGGATAGGTAGAAAATTATTTATATAGTAAGATAAACGGAGGAAAAACGGTGGCAGTAGTAACAGACAAAATTAAATCAGTAGTAGATTTTTTAGTAAAAGGATTTGAACCGAGAGAAACTATTTTTGATGAAATGGCTCAGGAAATTGATGAAGATTATCCTGTTCAAGATAATTTGGCGCTTCAGCCGGAGTATTCATTCCAGCAGCCGTCAGTTGACAGAACAAATGATATTAAAGTTGTAAGCCATCCTAACTTTAAAGGTTATGAAGTTAAAGTTATGGAACCGCGTTCTTTCGAAGATGCTGCTACTATTGTTCAACATCTCAGAAACAGAAAGACAATCGTTTTAAACCTTCATCTTTTAGATAAAGAACAATCACAAAGAACAATTGACTTTGTATGCGGTGCTGCTCACGCTCTTGACGGCAAACCGCAAAAAGTCGGTGATTTAGTATTTGTATTTACTCCGAGCAACGTTACTTTGTCTGTTGACGTTAATGCTAACCAGAATAAATTTAATGACTCATTGTGGAGAGCTCCTTTACAATAGTCAATAATAATATGAGAAAGAGAGAGATAGTTGAATAGGAGGCATTTAATGCCTCTTTTTTTTTATATTATATTATTGAAATAGTCAGGAACTTTTGATATAATAAATAAAGAAAGGAGCAATTATGAAAATGAAAGAAACAAAACAGATGCCATTACATCAGAAGTTTCACAATTTTTGTGTTGAGGCATCTACCTGTGCAGCAGTTCGGGGGGGGGGCGTTTCTTAGCTTCTTCTCACGCGTTTACATTGGCAGAAGTGTTAGTAACACTTGGAATTATAGGTGTTGTCTCCGCAATGACAGTGCCTTCTTTAATGCAAAATCATCAAAAAAAGACTTATGTAACTCAATTACATAAAGTTTATAATGAGGTTCAGCAGGCGGTAACGATGTATTTGACCGATAAAAATGCGCTAAATCTTGCCGAAGCAGGCATTAACTCAAATACGGAAGCCCAAAAGTTTATTACTGATTACTTCAAAATTGTTCAAACTTGTGAAAACTCTTTAACTCCTTGTTTTGCGGATTCATATAAATACTTAAATTCAACAGATGAAGGAAATGTTTTAGATGGTCACGTCTATACATCTTTTGTTCTGGCAAACGGTGCCTCAGTACGTCCTATTTATATGAATGACGGAAAAATAAGCAAAGTTATGAATATTCTTGTCGATACTAACGGGCAAAAAGGTCCTAATATACTTGGCAGAGATACTTTTTATATGGCAGTATACAGCAGCGGGGCAATTGATACTTTTAATTACAATGCTGTTTCATTGCCTCTGACAAAAGAAGAAAGAAATGCAGCTGATGCTAACTGGAAACCTTTCGGACAAATTCTTAATGATAATTGGGAGATGAATTACTAATTTTTTTAATTTGCTTAAAATCAGATATTATGCTATATTTTCTTCGTTATGAAAATGAAAAATTTTGCGGTTTGTTATAATCAGGAAATATCACATTCGGTTGAGGTAAAAGATAAACTGGTCAAAATCCTTTCAAGTAAAGGTATAAATACCGAAGTTTTAAATATTGACGGGCTTAAAGAGGGTTTTGATTTTGTCTTTGTAATCGGCGGCGACGGAACAATTTTAAAAACCGCAAGATTTTATGCAAAATATAAGACGCCGATTTTCGGGATTAATCTCGGGCGATTGGGGTTTCTTTCACAATCTTCAAAAGAAGATATAGAAAAATCCGTTGATGAAATTTTAGACGGAAAGTTTGTTGTTGAGGACAGAATAATGCTGCAAAGTTCTGATTTTACGGCATTGAACGATTTTGTAATCAAAGGGCGTGATCTTGGCAGAACTTCAAGGTTTTCATTAAAAATAAACGGTAAATACGTTTGCGATTATCTGGCAGACGGAATAATCGTTGCCACCCCTACAGGCTCTACAGCATACGGACTTTCAGCAGGCGGGCCTGTATTAAATCCGTCTTTAAAAGCCTTTGTAATTGTTCCTATATGTCCGCATACCCTTACTGCAAGACCGATTGTAGTCCCTGATTGCGAAAAAATTACGGTATGCACGGATGATAAATCTAAATACGTTCTTTCCACAGACGGTCAGGAACTTTACGAGTTCAGCTCGGAAATTGAAATCGTAAAATCAGATTATACCGCAAAACTTGCCCTCTTAGAAAATTCCGAGTTTTATTCGATTTTAAGAAATAAACTTCACTGGGCTATGCCTCCGGCTTATGTTAAATAATATTAAGGGCATGCCGTTTTTCTTAATATATCTGTGTTACGACGATTTATATTAAATTTTGTTCATAATTACAGGTAAATTATTGTACTTTTTTTCTATTTAAAATAGTATGTTATTATACTATTGTAGATAGACAACTATACAATTACATAAAAGAGGTAAAAAAGTGGAAAATTTCGTATCAGATATCTTTGCTAAAAAAGATGAAACAACAAGCAATGATCAAACTCAAAGGTCTCCAATTAACCCTACCAACATCAAAGTTATCGGTGTCGGCGGCGGCGGCGGTAATGCTGTTAACCGAATGATTAAAGCAGGACTTTCGGGAGTAGAGTTCTGGTTAATGAATACAGATTTACAAGTCTTGGAATACGGCCAGACTAAAAACAGAATTCAATTGGGTGCTAAATCTACAGCCGGTCTCGGTGCAGGCGGCGACCCTTCAGTAGGTGAAAAAGCTGCGGAAGAAGCACAACAAGAAATAACAGAAGCTTTAGACGGTGCTGATATGGTGTTTATCACTGCCGGTATGGGCGGCGGAACAGGTACAGGCGCAGCTCCCGTAGTTGCTAAAATCGCTAAAGAATTAGGTATTTTAACAATTGCCGTTGTTACTAAACCTTTTACCTGGGAAGGACGTAAAAGACAAAATCAGGCTAATCAGGGCTTAGAAAAGCTCAGAGAAGCTGTTGATGCGGTTATCGTAGTTCCTAATGATAAATTGCTGCAAGTTGTTGACAGACAGGTTTCACTTACCGAATCGTTCATCATTGTTGATGAAGTTCTTTTAAGAGGTGTTCAAGGTATTTCTGATATTATTACCGTTCCCGGCCTTATTAACGTTGACTTTGCCGATGTTAAATGTGTTATGCAGGCATCAGGCTCCGCTCTTATGGGTATCGGACGCGGTCAGGGCGAAGGCAGAGCTGTTAAAGCTGCTGAAATCGCTATTAACTCTCAGCTTCTTGAATCTTCAATCAACGGCGCAACTGGTGTAATCGTTAATATAACAGGCGGTCCTGATATGACACTTCATGAAATTTCAGATGCCGCTAATATTATTCACGATGCAGTAAATGATGATGCTACCGTAATTATCGGTACTGCCGTTAATGAAAATATTCAAGGTGAAATCCAAATTACTGTTATTGCAACAGGTTTTGAAATGAAAAGCCAGAAACCCGAAGAAAAAACAGAGGTTAAACAATTAAGTGCTTCTGATTTCTTTGCCGGAACTTTTAATTCAAACTCTAACTTAACATCTCAGCCTCAGCATACAGTAAGAAGAAGTTCAATGCCTGAAGTTTCTCCAAGCTTCACTAACATTGAAATTCCGGATTTTTTGAAAAAGTAATAAATCACACTAACTAAGTTGGAAGATGAAAAAGATGAAAGAGGACTGATAACTCAGTTCTCTTTTTATTTTATGTATAAACAACAAAAAAGAACCGATTTTGGTCGGTTCTTTTTTTATTTCGTATTATGTTATTAATCTTGAGCGTGACCTGCTGTACCAAGAACGTCGCGCATTTTATGTATAACCATTTCTTTAACTGCAGTTCTGCCGGGTCCCATATATTCGCGCGGGTCGAATTTTTCAGGATGTTCAACAAAGAATTCTCTGATTGTTGAAGTCATAGCTAATCTTAAGTCAGTATCGATGTTAATTTTAGCAACACCGTGTTTAGAAGCATAAGCTAACATATCTTCAGGAACACCTTGAGCGTTCGGTAATTGACCGCCGTACTGGTTGCATTTAGCAACGAATTCGGCAGGAACTGAAGATGAACCGTGCAATACCAGCGGGAAGTCGTATCCTACAGCTTCGTTAACAGCTTTTTTAATTTCAGCAAGTCTTTCAAAGTCTAATTTAGCTTCGCCTGAGAATTTGTAAGCACCGTGAGAAGTTCCGATAGCAACAGCTAATGAATCACAGCCTGTTTCTTTAACAAATCTTGCAGCTTCTTGAGGATCTGTGTAAGTTGAATCTTTAGCGTGAACTTTAACATCATCTTCAACACCTGCAAGTTTACCGAGTTCGGCTTCAACTGAAACTCCGCGCGGATGAGCGTAATCAACAACCTGTTTAGTTAATTTGATGTTTTCTTCTAACGGGAATCTTGAACCGTCAATCATAACAGATGAGAAACCGCCGTCAATACAAGCTTTACAAATTTCAAAATCAGCACCGTGGTCTAAGTGTAAAGCGATAGGTACTGTAGTTGTAGCCAGAGCAGCTTCAACCAATTTGATTAAGTAAGTTTGGTTAGCGTATTTTCTTGCACCTGCAGAAACCTGTAAGATAATAGGTGATTGAGTTTCTTCTGCAGCTTCAGCAATACCCTGCAAAATTTCCATGTTGTTAACGTTGTAAGCACCGATAGCATAACCGCCGGCTAATGCTTTTTTGAACATTTCTCCTGTTCCAACTAATTTTCTTTCACTCATTTGAGTTCTCCTTCTTTTACTGATATATATATCATCGCTATAAAGCTTCATTTAATATACACATGTACCGTACAACAAACAAAAAAACGGCGCAAGTGTAACAAAATGTTAATATCGTATATACTATTTTACAAATCCCTGTATGAGTTGATATAATACGGTTTAAAGGGAATTAATGAATAAATAAGGTGGCAAAAAATTTTTTTGACTTGCCTTAATTTAGCGAAGAAAAATTTAAGTAAAAATAAAAAATAGGGGTAAAAACGACTATGACAATCAGACCTGTATCATCAGTATCATTGGTAAAAACTTACAATCAGTTAAATTTTGAGGGAAAAAAGAAAAAGCATTCAAATAGCGGACATTCATCTAATCCTGTATCTAACAGATTAGCAGTACCTTTAGCGGCTGCTTTAACAATGGCTCCTTTAAATGTTATGGATGCAAAAGGTACACACACGGATGATTTCAGTATAAATAAAAATACAATAGAATTAGTAGATGATGTAAATTCAGTAAATGAAGCTGCAGATGAAAAAGGCGTAGTAATTGAATCTAAAAATTTTGTATCAAAAAATTATGGTCCTTATAAAATAAATCTTATTAGTACTGACGGTGATGCTAGCACATTTGAGAAAGTTGTACAACTTTTATATAATGAATATGTTGAGAAAGAACTTTCACATGATGTTCTAGAGCTTGCACAATATAATTATCAGGTAATATCTGATGATCAAAGCAAAGGATCTAATTTCGGATTTAAACAAGTACATGTTGATTCCGGTATGAAATCTTTGCCGACTGATTATAATCAGGATGACATTGTTAATTATATTGAAAAATTAATTGATGACCCGCGTAATAATAATGCCATTAAAAAAGTTACTCATAATAGAACAATAAGACCGAGTACAGACGGAACTTTCCAAAATGTTGCGGGGAAAGAAGATATTATGAAAAATGCTGTCCCTTATAAGCCTCAAGGCAAATTAATAGAATCAGGAGATGTGGAAATAGATGGTGTACCGGTGGGCAAATTACGTTATTATTCTACACACGGTAGTGATAAAGATGTTGAACTTATTACTTATCAAAAAAATGGGTATCCTGAGTTAGGAATTCAGTGGTTATATGCTAATAATCATGTTTTTAATCCATACTCGGATAAGCCTTCATCTTTTCAAACCGGGACTATAGTATTGTTTGATGGTAATAATAAGCGTTATTGTTTGGAAGATCCTACTATTGTGTTTGGATTAGCAGATTTAATGAAAAAAAATCCTGATGTTCTTGGAAAAGCTGTTCTTGGATCAAGTGATACTGTTAATTATTTATTAACGAATATAGGTGTAATATCGCCGGTACATGATGAAGAAAAATAATTCGTATGTAAATATTTGTAAACATGTAAAAACATTCTGAAATCTAATGTTTTTACATGTTTTTACATGTGTATAGTACTTAAAAACAGAGAGTTTTCCATGGCTTTTAAAATAAATAATAATCCTAAGATAAATAGTGTTTCTAATTCCGGCGTTACTAATACTTCTAATTTCAATACTTCTGGATCAAGTAATGTTAGCGTATTTTCTGTCAACGATGATGTTATTGAAAAGTTATGTGCCAAATTACAAATAAGCAGAGAACAGCTTGATTTATTGGTTGCCAAATATCCTGACTTCTATAGTATGGATCCTGTTAAACAAGCTGAGATTGCAAAAAGTGCTGTTATTGATACTTCTGTCAGTATAAATGAAAATGATAATAATGGTGTTTCTAAGAACCAAACTGATAATCATACTAATGATAACTCTGCTTATCAAAAAGAAGAACAGGCAGGTTTCAATCATAATGAATATTCTAAATTATCTGTTAAAGAAAAAGTAAATGTTTATGCTCAAGAATTGGCAAAAAATAAATTTTTATATGCCGAAGATGGCTCTAAAAAAACTTTAGCAGACTGGGATGCACTGTCTCAAGATGAACAAAATAATCTTATAAAGAAAGAGTTAGGTAACTTACAAAAAGAAGATCCAAATCAGCGCTATGATGCAAAAAGCATTAGCAATTTGTTTGAACTGAAAATGACTAAATTACAGGCTGCTAATCTTTTGGAAGAAAATATTTCTACCTTTAACAAAAAAGGTAAAGAACAGATTGCTGACGCTGTTCATGAATATTTGTTTGGTGTTAACAGTGACAATTTGTCTCAGCAACAAAATAATTATTTAGAAAATCAATATGTTTTATCAAAAGCCGTTATACAAGCTTGTAAAGACAAAGGCGATAATACATATGTTGACGGTGTTGACTACAACTTACCAGAAAGTGAGATTTCCGAAAAGTTTAGTAAAGGTGGTATTCTGTCAAAATCTACCAAAATTGAAGTTCAATTGGCATATTTAGAAAATAAGAAAAGTAAAGGTATTGCGCTTGATGAAACTGAACAAGCTGTTTACGAGCGTTTAGGAAAGTTAGTTAAAAGTCAAAGCGGGCTAGCACTTGTGCATGCAGCAAAATATAAAGCAGCAAATCCTGATAAACAGGTCAATTACGGGCGTTTAGATGCTTTGAAGAAATCTGAATTCGGAAAAGATTTTGAAGCTGCTGTTAATGACGAAGATAAAAACTTTGTAATCGGAGCCTATATAAAGAAAGTTGGCGAAAATCTTTCTCCGGAAGAAAAAGCTAAATTAATAAACGAATTAACTCTTGAGTTAATGTATAACCCTGATAACGTAGAACTTGTTACGGATGTACATTCAAATGTTGTTGAAAACAGCGATGAAGAGACTGTGAACGAGTTAATGCAAACTAAAGAAGACGGACTTGCAGAATTAAACGTTATAAATGCTGATAAAATTAAATCAGAGAAACCTCTTCAAACTTTAGCAATTACCCATGAAAATATGGTTGCAGACGAGCCTGAACGTGCAGAAATGTTAGCATCTGATACAATGGATAACTTAAGTATGTCTAAACTTGCAATAGTATCAGATATATATTCGTCTTCCAAATCTGAAAATATTCAACGTAAACTCGTCGATAATGCATTGTCAGAGATTGAAAATGAACAGGATATTGAAGCTCAAAAAGTTATTTTAGAAAATGTTAATAATAATTCTAACCTTGAAGTTCGTAAGGATGCCGGCTCCAGATTAGATGAAGCTCATAAGGATAACCAGCTTCCGTTGACCGAAAAATTTAGTCAGGATAAAGAAGTTGCGAAAGCGATGAATGAGAATGAGACATTAACACGTTTTCATAAAGATAATCAAACTGAAGGTTTTAAGTTACTTAAAAATCGTTTTGAACAAAATGATTTTTCTAAAGAAGAAGCTATTTCGCAATTAAATGTTTTAGCTGACCAAATTAAGGATTGTCATAAAGATAATCAACTAGCTATGCATAAAGATATTATGCAGTCTAAGTATTCTGAAGTTCAGGAACATGCCGCAGGTAATATTAAAGATTATGATATGTCTGTTCAGTCGGAAGCTTTAGATGCTGTTTACGCTTCAAATAATCAGAAAGCAATTGAAAAAGCCGTAACAGAACTTGAAAATTCTCCGGCTTGTTTACAGGAAACAGAACTTCCGAGAGTTACAGGTGAAGCAGCTGCAAGAAATAATTTAATTGAATTTGCTCAAACATCTGATACCCTGTCTTTACAGGAAAGACTTGCAAGCGGTGTTCAATTATCTCAAAGTGAATTTAATGCACTGCCTTCTGATGTTAAAAGAGAATATTTTGCTAATTACTTTAAAAAACTTCCGTTGGAACAAAAAATAAAATTGTTGTCTTCAATTCCTAACGGTGCACAAAAGAAAACAATTTACGTAATGATTGCAAGAACTGATGCTAATCTGTTTAATGCAATTGTTAAAGACAAAGACAGAGCTGATATGCTTCTTTCAATGGGACTGCCGAATGATGTAAACAATAAAATTACTAATGTCGTTAAGTTTTTAGCTGTTTCCGATGTAGGATACCAAAATATAGCTAAAAAACATGATATTGAATATGAGAATGAAACAAAAGCAAATAATGCTTCTTACACTACCAATCCTTACGGGTTTGATGCAAAAGAAATTTATCTTAAAGATAAAAAAGGTAATTTAATGGTATAAAGTAAAAAATTTGCAGGTGTGAAAACAGAAAGTCTCTTTATTAAGAGGCTTTTTTGTTCTTGATTTTTTTCTGCTTTTATATTTTAATATTTTTACAGCGGTTTTATAATCGCGAGTTTTATAGAAAGAAGACAATTTTAAATTGCCGAAAGAAATTAAACTAGCTAAATATGCAGGTTTCTGCTACGGTGTAAAAAGAGCCGTTGAAACCGTTAAAAAATTAAAAGCCGAAAACCCCGACAAAAATGTATTTGTGTTGGGAGAACTTATTCATAATACTCAGGTAATCAATGAACTTGAGAACTTAGGGATTAAGACTTTGACCGAAATTCCCGAACGTGGCGAAGGGATTTGTGTAATCAGAAGTCATGGAGAAAGTCCTCAGGTTATTGAAAAAATTAAAAAAGCAGGGTTCGAACCTGTTGACTTAACCTGCCCCGATGTTAAAAAAGTTCAGCAAAAGGCAATCGAACTGGCAAAAGATAATTATTTTGTCGTAATTGTCGGAAAATCAGAACATCCCGAAGTCATTGCGATAAGAGCCAATGCGGAATTATGGAGCGATAATGTTGTAGTTGCCGCTTCCGTTGAACAATTGAAAGATTTCGAGGTACAAATTAAAAGCCATAAACGGGTAGGTGTGGTAGTTCAAACTACTCAAAGACTTACTACTTTAAATTCTATTGTTGAATATTTAACCTCAATTGCTAAAGAAATTCATATTGCCAACACAATTTGCCAGAGTACATCCATGAGACAGAAAGAAGCAAGAGAACTCGCAGGAGAAAGCGATTTGGTGATAGTAGCCGGTTCTAAAAAAAGTGCTAATACTACACACCTGGCTGAAATTTTAAAAGATATAACAACGACAATTCATATTGAAAAAGATGAAGAACTTGATAATTACAGTGATTTAATCGAAAAAGCCGATTGTATTTCTGTCACTGCGGGAGCTTCAACTCCGCAGAATATTATTGAAAACGTGATAAAAAAACTTAGAAAGGAAATATAATAAAAATGACAACAACATTAGAAAAAACAAACTTAGATGAATTTGAAAGATTATTGGAAGAATCTTTCGCAAAATCTTATTCAGTAGCTGATATCGTTGAAGGTACTGTCGTAAAAAAAGAAAGCGAAGGTTATTTAATCAGCGTTAAAGGTGCTAAAACAGAAGCTTTCCTGCCGAATAAAGAAATTCCTTCTACAGAAAGTGTTGATAATCTTGAAATCGGTGAAGAAAAAGAATTTTATGTTTTGAAAGAAGAAAATGATGAAGACGGTATGCTTCTTTCTCTTAAAAGACTTGCATTTGCTCAAGCTTGGGCTCAGCTTAATGATGCAAAAGTTCAGGGCGATACAATTCTTGCTAAAGTTGTATCAATCGTTAAAGGCGGTGTATTAGTTGATGTTGCTGATTTAAAAGGTTTTATTCCTTCTTCTCAGTTAAGAACAGGTACTCCTTTTGACGGTTTAATTGATACTAAAATCGAAGTTAAAGTATTGGAAGCAGATCCTAAGAAAAACAAACTTATTCTATCTCAGAGACAAGCTGTTGCCGAACAGCGCGATCAAGTTGTTGATAACATTTTATCAGAACTTGAAGAGGGCGCGGTTGTTAAAGGTGAAGTTGTAAGAATTGCCGATTTCGGTGCATTTGTTGATATTAACGGTATCGACGGGCTTCTTCCTATTTCTGAAATTTCATGGTCAAGAATTAAACATCCTTCAGATGTAATTTCTTTAGGCGAAACAATCGAAGTTAAAATTATTAAAATTGATAACGAATTAAAGAGAATTTCATTATCTTTAAAAAGAATGGGCGAAGATCCGTGGCAGCAAATTGAAGGTCAATTTGAAGAAGGACAAATCATCAAAGGTACTGTTAATAAAGTAACAGGTTTTGGTGCATTCATTAACATTTTCCCGGGCGTAGAAGCCTTATTGCCTGTTTCTGAAATGGCAGAAGAAAACGTTAATCCGTTCAATACTTTCAAAGTCGGCGACAGTGTGGAAGTTCTTATTAAGAAATTTACACCTCAAGAACACAGAATTGCACTGAGCATTAAAGATATTAACAAAGATGCCGAATAGTTAATTATAAAATATAAAAAGACCGAACTTGAAAAGTTCGGTCTTTTCCTTTATATTAAATATAAATAGAAAGGAGCGAATTATGAAAATGTTTAGTATTTCTCGGGGGGGGGGGCAGCTAAAAGCTTCTTCTCAATTAACAAGTTGTAAAAAAGTAAAAATCTGTTATAATAGTGATGTATATTGTCACAAATTATGGCGAGGTTTTTTTATGAAAAGAGCGTTTACACTATCAGAGGTGTTGGTAACTTTAGGTATCATAGGTGTAGTATCTGCAATGACTGTTCCATCATTGATGCAGAATCATCAGCGTAAAACTTATGTTACTCAATTGCATAAAGTTTATAATGAAATATCACAGGCTTTAATTCAATACCAAACTGATAAAAACGCAGTAAATTTGCGTGAAGCAGGTTTAATTTCAACTGATGCTGCAGATACTTTTTTTAAGACATATTTTAAAATAATTGATGATTGCGGTGCTGAATTTACACCTTGCTTTGCCGAAAGCTCAGTATACA
Source organism: Candidatus Gastranaerophilales bacterium (assembly GCA_944324305.1). Taxonomy (GTDB): domain Bacteria; phylum Cyanobacteriota; class Vampirovibrionia; order Gastranaerophilales; family Gastranaerophilaceae; genus Stercorousia. The sequence continues at coordinate 68,024 of CALUVV010000002.1, read as the reverse complement.
AATATATGAACGGTAATTCCGTCAATCCTGTAGTAAGAGGCAGGCATATAGTTTTAGCAAACGGTTCTTCAATAAAATATGAATATCCTGATGACGTTAATGATGGTTTAATTCTTGTTAGATTATTTGTTGATACTAACGGGCAGAAAGGGCCTAATATTGTCGGACGTGATATGTTTGCTCTTTATATTTATAATGATGGGAAAATAGATGACTATAGTAAAGATAATACATCTTCTACAACCCTTTCAAAAGAACAAAGAGAGAAAAGCTTTAATGACGTATGTAATGGAAGTACCGCCGGCGGCTGGTACGGCTGTTTCGGCAAAATTCTCAATGATAACTGGGAAATGACTTATTAAAAAAAGGAGATTTAAAAATCTCCTTTTTACTTTTTATCGGTTAATTCCAGTTCACAATCTATAATTTCTGCTATTAATTTCATTTCTCTGTATGTTATTGTCTCATTTCTTAATTTATTAGATAGATTTGCCAGAGAATAAGGTTTGTTTAATTTTTTGCTTAATTCCTCTGAAATATATTTTAAACTCAACCCTTTCTGGTAAAGTTTTTCTTTCACTTCAACAACAATCCTCATAAGATTATGATGTCATATATTAAATTATTTTCAACAAATATGTTTATTTTGCTTGACAATAATATATTAATACGTTTATAATAAATATATATATTTAATTATATGAATTAAGGAATTTTATGTATGACTAAATTCAAAAATTATAGTTGTAATTCTGCTTTTACATTAGCAGAGGTTTTGGTGACTTTAGGTATTATAGGTGTTGTTTCAGCAATGACTGTTCCATCGTTGATGCAAAATCATCAGCGTAAAACTTATGTCACCCAGCTGCATAAGTTCTATAATGAAATGTCACAAGCTTTACTTCAATATCAAACCGATAAAAATGCTGTTAATCTTAAAGAGGCGGGACTGGTTTCAGATGATAAGATAGGTGAATTTATAAAAAACTATTTTAGAGTTGCTAATGATTGCGGAACTGATAGCAGCCCTTGTATGTCAGGCGAATACAAAAAAATGAACGGAGCAGTAGTTTCTACGAATTTAAACAGATATGTAACACTTGCAAGCGGTGCTTCTTTGGGATATGCCTACAAATCTGCCGGGCTTGCTAATATTCTCTTTAGTATTGATTTTGATATAAACGGGCAAAAAGGACCTAACATAGTCGGCAGAGATATTTTTGCCGTGTATGTTTACGAGAACGGAATAATTGATGACTACGGTTCATCTGCTCCATTAAGTAAAGATGACAGAGAAACAATTTTTGAGGCAGCTTGTAACGGTAATGATTCTGCTAATTGGTACGGCTGTTTCGGAAAAATATTGAATGATAACTGGGAAATGACGTATTAGCAGTAAAAAATCACAGATTAAATAATCTGTGATTTTTTTATTTAATAAAACTTTTAATTCTTTCCGGAATAGATTTTATCATTTCTTTTATAGGAGCTTTAATTTTTTTTGCTAAGATAAGTACATTATTGTCATTTGAACAGATTTCTATAGAATTATGAGCCGCAAAATAATGAAAAGTGTCTGTATTAGAAGGCAAGTCTTTAAGAGCCCTTTCACCTGTTTTGCCAAATTGATTTAACAAATTCACAACTTGTTCTCTGTTCAATCTTTTATGTACTTCAAAACCAATGTTTTGATCTGCAATTTTAAGCAGTTTCTCAACATTTTCACCGGTTTTAAATCTTGTAATCGGGCTGCTGCCAGCTTTGTATGCTCCTATATTTAAATTCATATTTTTATAATCCTGTCGTTTTAATTCGGAACAGAAATTATAAAAACCGTACATATTATTTTTTGCTACTCGCCAAAATAATTTTTAAGACCTACTGAAAGTTTTTTGTTTTTACAAAGTTTTTTCAGTTTTGCGATTGCACGGTTTTCAATCTGTCTGATGCGTTCACGGGAAACGCCGTATTGAGAACCGATTTCGTCTAATGTCTTTTTGTTGCCGTTACTGTCAAGTCCGTAGCGCAAAATTAAAACGTCACGTTCTTTAGGACTTAATTGGTTTAGCATTTTTCTAATGTCCTCAAACAGATTTTCCTGAGAAACACGGCTGTCGGGAGCTATAGAATCTTCATCAACAATAAAGTCAGCAATTTTTGAGGAATCTTCTGATGAGCTTGCAGGTGTTTCCATACTGATTGTAGATTGAGCAGACTTAATAATTTGTGTAAGCTTGTTAACGGGGACTCCCAGCCGGTAAGCAATTTCCTGCTTGGTCGGAGTATGTCCGAGTTCTGTAGTTAAATCAATTGTAGCACGGCGAATTTTTCCGAGCGACTCAATCATGTGGATAGGAAGTCTTATAATTCTTGCTTTATCTGCAATAGCACGTGTAATTGACTGCTGAATCCACCATGTGGCATAAGTCGAGAATTTGTATCCTTTTGTATAATCAAATCTTCCCGCAGCTTTCATTAAACCCATATTTCCTTCCTGTATCAGGTCAAGAAAGGAAAGCCCGCGGCCTATATATTTTTTTGCAATGCTTACAACAAGTCTTAAATTGGCATTTACTAATAAATTTTTAGAAAAATCATCATGTTCATCATATATTTTTTTAGCGAGTTCAAGTTCTTGTTCGCCTGATAAAAGCGGAATTTTTCCGATCTGTTGCAAATATATTCTCACGCTGTCGTCAGAATTAACCGTTGATAAATTTTCCTGAACTTTAGGATCTTCAACCGTTTCAAGAACATCATCTTCTTCGGGCATTTCAAGTTCATGAAAATTTACATCCTCATCGGAAATTTCTTCAGTAAGCAGACCGTATTTTTCGAGTTCTTTTTTCATCTCTCTCTCCTATGAACATATTATATTCAATTTTTCAATTTTTGTCTAACTGTTTCAAAAATTATTGCGCTCAGTGCATTTGAAACGTTAAGCGAATTAAACTCTTTTAACATCGGGATTTTTACGATAAAATCAGAAGCTTTAAGAAGTGATTTTGACACTCCGGCGTGCTCCGCCCCCATTATAAGAGCAAAATTCATATCTTTATAGTTTACATCGTAATAATTATCTTTTGCACTTGCGTCTGCTGCAACTACCCACCAGTCTGAATTTTTTAATTTTTGTACGGCATTTACAAGACTGTTTACTTTTATTATCGGAATATGATTAATAGCTCCCGCACTTGTTTTTTCCACGGTAGCATTAACCTGAACGTTGCGTCTTGACGGTATTATTATACCTGAAACACCTGCACAAACACAAGTTCTTATTATTGCTCCCAGATTATGAGAATCTTCAACGCCGTCGAGGATTACAACAGATGCATTTTCATGTTTTTCTTCAAGAAAATCATCCAAATCTTTATATTTTATGGGCGAAATCTGTGCAATTATACCCTGGTGGTTAAACTCCGCATACGGAAGGAATTTTTCTTTCGCTACAAATTGAAAGACAATTCCGTTTTCCCGAGCAAGTTCTTTTATTTTATTTATTTTGCTGTCGCTGTGAATATTTTTAGAAATAAGTATTTTGTTTATTTCTCTGTCGCCTGCAATCAATGCTTCCGTAACGGCATTTTTACCGTAAATTATATCATTCATTATTTTGCTCCTGCGGCTGATACATCAAGCATTCTGTCAATACATTTTAAAGCTTGTTCCGCAATTTCTTTGTCTACAGTAATTTCGTGTTCTTCTTTTTCAAGAGCGTTGTAAATATCAATTAAGTTGTGCCATTTCATATTCGGGCAGATAATACTTTCTTTAATGAGAATAAATTCTTTATCGGGGTAATCCCGTTTTAACCTGTCTGCAACGCCTTTTTCGGTTGCAATAATAAATCTTTTTTTATCACTTTCAACCGCGTATTTCATAATACCTGTTGTTGAGCCGACATAGTCTGCAAGTTTTGTAACTGATTGATGGCATTCCGGATGTGCAAGAACAGGTGCATCAGGGTATTTTTCCCTTGCAGCCGTAATATCCTCGGGTCTTATTTGCAAATGTGTCGGACAAAACCCGGGATAAGTTATAACTTCAACATTTCCAAGCTTTTCTTCAACCCATTTACCCAGATAAGTGTCAGGTAAAAATAATATTTTATCGGCATTAAGGCTTCCGACAATTTTGACGGCATTCGAACTTGTGCAGCATATATCACATTCGGATTTGACTTCTGCCGTTGAATTTATATAGCATACTGTCGGAATGCCGGGATGTTTGCTTTTAAATTCTCTGAGCTGATTTAACGTAATCATATCAGCCATGCGGCATCCTGATTCTAAACGCGGGAGAAGCACTTTTTTATCAGGGCATAAGATTTTAGCAGTCTGTGCCATAAAATATACCCCTGCAAAAAGTATTATATCTGCATCGGTTTTTGCCGCCATCTGGCTTAAATACAACGAATCACCCACATAATCGGCAACTTCGTCAATCTCAGCATTTTGATAACAGTGTGCCAGAATAACAGCATTTTTTTCTTTTTTTAATTTATTAATTTTATCAATCAGCTCTTTCATTCGGGTAAATTCTCCTACGTTTAGTGTAAATTTATGTTAAATTTGGAAACTTTATAAAATATATTGTATAATAAAAATGTATTAGAGTAAACAAATAGTAAGAAAAAGATATTATGGATTTAAACAGTATTTTATCGCAGTTGGGCGTTGGCAGTAAGGATACGGTATATTTGTCCGTTACTCCCGGTGTGGGGCTGGAACTTATACAGCTTGATACATCAAGCCGTACGGTTAAAAATTATGCATACAGACCTCTTGAATATAATGAATCTTTAAGAGAACTGGCTGATATTGAAGCTTTTAAAAATGCAGTTACGGAACTTTTTGCCGAACTGAAAATTAATATAAAAAGTAACGTTGTTTTAAACCTTCCGATGGTTCTTTTCGGAAGCAAAGAACTTCCGCTTCTTCTTGCGGATGATGCGGTTACGGAAGCTTTGACTTCAGAAGTTGAACAGTCATATATATTTAAAAGATATGAGCCTGTAATCAGCTGGATTGACGCTAATAACTCTCAATCCGGCGATATGAGAAAGCTTTTTTATTCAGCTGTTCAAAAGAACACTATTGACGATATTAAAAACGCTTTGACCGAACTGGGAGCTAATCTTTCCGGCGTTGAAATGTCTTTGACTTCAATTCTTAAAGCTCTGGCTTTTTCGGGCTTGGCAGAAGAACAGATGAAAGAAAACATATCCTGGAACCTTATGCTTATAACTCAAAGCGGATATTCAATCTGTTCCATGATAGGTAAAAATATCGTTGATTACTATGAAGAACCTCTTGCGATTAAGTCATTCGAAGGCGATGAAATTTATAACGCAATTAACGCATCGGCGCAGATTACTTTAATGAGCTATCCCGCAAATTATCTGTACGTTATTTCAGAAACAGATATGGTAAGTGCGGAGCTTCTTTCCAAGAGACTTCAGACAGACGGAATTGTTAATTTCTGGGAAAATAACAGCTTTAAAAAACAGGATGCACTGCCTGTAAGTTTGGAAGTTTTGGAAGAAACCGCACATAAAATTTCTCTGGAAGCTATAGGTATAGCCGTAGGCTCCAATGTAAGCATGCCGGTTAAGTTTAATTTCCTGAGCGGTTCTGCAACCGAAGGAGCGAGTGATGATCCTAATGAGCCTGTGCATGTTGTTTTAGGAACTACTGAATTCGATATTTCTCCCAATGCGGCAAGAAATGTTGCGGCAGCAGCGGCTGTTGTGCTTTTAATTCCAGCTGTAATTGCATTTATGGTTGTTCCTATGGTAGCTAAACAGAAACAAACTCTGCTTGATGATGTTAATGCAAAACTTCAGCAGACAGATGCGGAAATTAAAAGACTGCAGGAAGAACAAAATAAACAAAATGACTTTGATGTTAATGCGGAAATTAAAAAAGTTCTCGGTAATAACAGATCAAAGCTCATGGCTTACACAGCTTTGGGTGAATCTGTTCCTAAAAAATTATGGGTAACATATTTTGTTGCAAAAGATGACGGAAAATTCGATATAAAAGGAGATTCTTCAAATGTAGAAGATATTTACCTGTTCTTCCGTAATATGAAAGATTCTTTAATCAGCACAAAATTAAGACTTCATAAATTGGAAATGAAAACCGAATCTGTTGATGAAGCCGTAACGATTGATCCTAATCAGCCTACTGATTATGAATTTGAAATTACAAATATGACAGATGCGGAACTCAATCCGCCTCCGCCGCCTGATCCTAATGCTCAGCAGCAGGCGCAACAGGCTGATGAACAGAAAAATAAAGGCGGCGGTTTGTTAAGCAAACCGTTGTTGAATTTCGGAAAAAGCAATAATTAGGGAGAGTAGACGTGGAAAAATATAGTGTATACCTGAAAAAATTTCAAATTGCCGTAGCTATTTTAGCGGCTGCTCTTGCGTTATGTATATTCTTAATAGTAAAAACAGTACCTGAAGCTCAAAAAATTATGCAGCTTCAAACCGATTATAAAACACAGTCTGCATCACTTGCCGATTCGGAAAGAAAACTGCAGGACTTGAAAGATGCCGAAGCCAGAAAAGATGCCGAAAGCCAAAATCTTTCAAAAATGTTTTTTAAACCAATTAATGACGGCTTAGACACGGAAGCGGCTATTGCAGATGAGTTTGCGGAAATTCTGCAGCTTATAAGAGAAAATAAGATTAAAACACGTTCTATAAAATATGATTATGATCCTCAGGATGATAATTTTGTTAAAAATGCAGCTAACAGATATCACGTTTGCAGAGTTTCCGCAGAAATGATTGCAAGTTATGCTAATTTTGCAAATTTCCTCAGAGAGTTATATAAACACGAACATTTTCTTGAAATTTCAAAAATTGAAATAGCTCCGTATGAGAAAAACAAAAGAATTCTGCTTGTAAGTTTGCAGATTAAATTATATGCCGCGAAAGATGCAGCCACTGCAGCTGCGGAAGCTCCGGCGCCGGCACCTGCGAACGGACAGTCAGGAGATGCATCGGAAGTGCCTTCTCCGACCCCTGCTTCTGCTGACGGCGGTATCTCTCCGGAAGCTGCTCAATAATAATTTTATTGAAACAATTTGTAGTCTATACCAAACAATCTTTCTTTATTTCTTATGCAGGTTGTGCAGAATGAAGTTTCGAGAGTATTATGTTTGGCATAGTCTTTAAAATCGGAACCGCATCTGCCCCTGTGGTCATTTGCAAGAAAAGGACAACTGTATATGCCTTTTGCGGTTAAAATTCGGCCGTATTCACAGTCAAGACTGTTCCATGACCATTCGGGAAAATCTTCTGTTTGTTTGGTTTTGTCGTGATATAAGTTTATTGTAAAATTATTCTCTTTTGCTTCAAAGCCTGCTTTTAAACATACTTTTTTGAATTCATTTATGAGAATATTCTTTTCTTCATTATAATAATTTGTTATGCATAAAATCGGATTAAATCCGTATTTGACAAGGCTTTTTACTGCATGTACAGTTTGCCTGTATGCTCCTCTGCCTCTTATATCATCATTTTTAACTTCATCATAGTGATCTATGCTTAGTTTAAAAATTATCTCATATGAACTTTCTTCTTCAACGCGTTTTAAAAATCTGACTTTCTTTTCGTTAATGAATGTTCCGTTTGTAAAAATACATACATTTGAACGTTTTAAACAGGCTCTTAATATGGCGTTAAAATCAGGATGCGTCATAGGTTCAGCTCCTGTAAGATAAATACATTCAATATGTTCTTTTTTGGTGTCTGCAAGAGCTTCTTTTACAGCATCAAAAGGTATAAAATCTTTTACGGTTTTGCTTAACGGGAAATCGATATAACAGTGCCTGCAATGTTGGTTGCAATTTTTCCCGGTTAATTCTATAAAGAGATTGTTTAATTCTTTCAATTGGCATACGGGTGTTTGGAAAATAGTATTTTTCATATAATCATAACTCCTCTTCAATTTATAAATATTTTATGAACCAAAAAATTAAAAAGAAATTCACCTACAGGGTAATATATTGATAAAATTTTGAAAATTTGTTATAATAAAGGAAAATGAAAGGAGCTATTTATGAAATTTTTTAGATTATTTAAATGTCGGGGGGGGGGCGTTTCTTAGCTTCTTCTCACGCGTTTACATTGGCAGAAGTGTTAGTAACACTTGGAATTATAGGTGTTGTCTCCGCAATGACAGTGCCTTCTTTAATGCAAAATCATCAAAAAAAGACTTATGTAACTCAATTACATAAAGTTTATAATGAAGCACAACAGATGGCATTACAATATATGACTGATAGTAATGCACTAAATCTTTCAGAAGCGGGTATAAATTCTCAAAGCAAAGCTAATGAATTTATCACAAAGTATTTTAGGATAGTACAAACCTGTGAAAATCAATTAACACCGTGTTTTGCTGATGAATATAAATACTTAAACGGCGCTGTGATCAGCAGTTATACTAAAAATATTAATTCATATGTGATAGCAAGCGGAACATCAATAAGGGCTTATTATAAAAAAGAAAATGAAAAAGTCCTCCAAATTATGCTTGATACAAATGGATCTAAAGGCCCTAATATATTAGGCCGCGACTTGTTTTTTATAGCTGTTTATAATAGCGGAATTATAGATACTATAAGTTCAGATATTGCAACTCCGCCGTTGACAAAACAACAGAGGGACAGTGCAGCTTCAGACTGGAAACCTTTCGGAGACATTCTGAATGACAACTGGGAAATGACATATTAAAAAAAGAGCTTTTACGGCTCTTTTTTCTTATTATGAAAATCATGCGGCTTTTTATCTTCGAGCCATTTGCTCATTATATAATGTTCATAGCTCAATGCGTAATTGTATAAGGCTTTAACAAGTATTCTTCCGCTTTCCGATTTTCCGACAATCAAAAAATCTCCGGATTTATTTTCGGCTAACATAATTTCTTTGTGAACAATTTTATCGACGTGATTTTTAGGATTTTTGTTAATTACAATTTTAACCCAGTCACAAAGAATTTTTGTTCCGGTTGAGGAACCCGAGGTAATATCGTCATTTCTTGTTTGTAAATATTTTGAAAATTCGTTAAGTATCATTTTTTTATTCTTCAAACGGAGTTGTGGCCGCAAAACAGATAATATCATCTATACCGTTTCTTTTCAACTCTCTTATCATTTCCTCAAAGGTTGAGCCTGTAGTGCAGATGTCGTCGATAAGAAGAACTGTTTTTCCTGTGTAATTTGTTTTATCGACTTCAAATGCATCAGAAAGATTTTTTACCCTTTCTTGTCTTTTTAATTTGTATTGCGGCTTAGTATCTTTAACTCTTCTGATTAACGAGGTATTAAGAGTGTTGGATGTAATCCTGCAAAATTCTTCACCGACTAAATTCATGTGATTGTATTTACGTTTTTTCTCGCGTTTAGGAAAAATCGGAACAGGAACAACTTCAAAAATATTTTTGTCTGTTAATTTTGAAAAATATTCAGCCATAAATTTAGCCAGATAATAGGCTAAATCTCTTTGATTATGGTATTTTAAGCCTCTGATAAGTTTTTGAAGATTTTTTGAATAAACACCTGCGCAATAAATTTTTTTACCGTCAATTACGCGGTTGATTTTTACAGGCAAAAAATCCATTTGCTCGTAACATTTAGCACACATTTTAACAGCTTCTTTTGAACTTTTGCAAAAGTAGCATTTCTTCTTGTATATCCAATCTAATAAATTTTCAAATTTTATAAACATTCTTTATAATGGCAATTTAATACAAAATTCTGTTTTCACATTTTCTTCGCTTTGGACGGAAATTTCGCCGCCATGAGATTTAATAATCTGCTGTGAAAGATAAAGGCCTAAGCCTGTTCCTATTTTTCTGAATTTTTTCGCGGCGGAATAATACTTATTAAAGATAAGTTTCAGCTCTTTTGCGGGAATTCCCTGGCCGTAATCTATGACTGATATTGTTATATAACCGGGAATTTCTCCTGTAGTAATATCTATTCTGTCTTTTGTATTGCTGTGAGAAATTGCATTTGATATAAGATTTTTTATAACCCTTTCAAGCTGCAAGGCGTCTGCCGTTACTTTAATATCTCTTGACGGAGTAAAATAAATTGTTATTCCCGAATTATTCGCGATAGGCTGAGTGCTTTCAACTATTTCGGAAATAAATTTATTAAGCATTATATTTTCTTTAAGGAGTTTAATTCCTGTTTCCTTGATTTTATATGTTTCAAGAATAATTTGTACAAGGTCAACAAGTTCTTCGTTTGATTTTTTCATATTTAAAAGCGCAACCTGCTGTTTTTCGGTTATTTCCCCGAAAGTGCCGTTCAAAAGAAAGTTTATAATATTTGATTCCGCAACAATCGGAACTTTTAAGTCATGCGTGAGAGTTGCAACAAAGTCTTCTTTTAATGTTTCAATTTCTCTTTCTGTCGTAACATCTTTTATAAGAATTACATAACGTTTCTTATCATCGTCGAGGGATAATTTTATTGTGTGCATTACAAAATTATTAGTAGGGGTGTGTTTGACAAAAACGTCTTTATTTTTTAATCTTTCAATAGGTGTGTCATCACTTATTTGAATATAATCAAATATATTTGTTCCGACAATTTCCTGCCCTTTTGAGCCGAACCACTCACTGACCTGCGGAGTTACACGAAGAATATTATGCTTGTCGTTAATTATCAAAATTCCGTCCGAAAGCGAATTAATAACTGATTCAAGCAATTTATTCTGGCGCATAAGTTCGGTCTGATATTCAACAATCATTTTTTCTCTGTCGTTCAGAGTTTCGACCATCCTGTTAATACTGTCGGTTACATTCTGATATGTAGGGTGGTTGATTTCTTCTATTTTAGTGGATAAATTACCGTATCTTACGGAGTTTACGGTGTTTGTAACCATGCCTAAATAATCGTTTATCTTAGACCATCTCTTGTTTGTCTGTCTTGCTATCAGAAACAGAATAACGAATACAATAATGATGCTTAAATTCAATAAATACCAGAGCATTTGTTTTTACCTCTCTTTATGGTAAAATTATACCAGATAAGGGATGTTTTGTATATGGGAAAGTTAAAATTACCAGAAACTATTAAAATGGTCATAACCGATTTCGACGGAGTAGTGACCGATAACTGTGTTTATATTAATGATGATTTTTCTATGAGCAGAAAGCTTAATTTCAAAGATATAATGGCTTTTTCAATTTTAAAGAAAAATGGTTATATGATTGGTATTATCTCAGGCGAAAAAAATGCCGCAATTGAAATTCTTGCGAAAAAATTTCAAATTGAGGAAATTCATCAAAATATAAGAATTAAAATAGATGTCCTGAAAAATATTGTTGAAAAATACAATCTTTCAAAAGAAGAATTTTTGTATATAGGTGATGATATTAACGATATTGAATGCCTAAATTTTGCAAAGTATAAAATTACCGTTCCGCATTCAGTGCAAAAAGTTAAGGATGTTGAAGGCATCCAGGTTACGGAAAATGAAGCCGGCAACGGTGCGTTTAGAGAGGTGGCGGATTGTCTGATTGGTTAAAAAATATTATTGATAAAGTTAAAAGCTTAAATAACTCAGTTGACAAATTTAAAGCAGAAACAGTAATTCAATCCTTACCTTCGCTGACTTATGTAAACCGTGCAAAGGTGCTGATTGAACAAAATAAATACGAAGAGGCCCGTGAAATTCTGCTTAAAGCTCTGGAGCTTCCGCAAAAAGATGCGCTTGTGTATAAGTATCTCGGTCTTGTTTATGAAAGGCTGGGGGAGTTTGAGCAGTCTGTTGAAAATTACCAGACTTCGGCAGACTTAAATCCTCAGGATAGAAATATATGGCAAAGACTTGGTTTTGCTTTAATATCGGTCGGTAAGTACGAAAATGCCGTAAAATCATTTGAAAATTCCGATAAAATTCAGGCAAATAACTCGGATACTTTTACGGGCTGGGGTATGGCTCTGATGAAGCAGCACAAATATTCCGAAGCGCATGATAAGTTTATTGAAGCGGCAAAACATAATAAATATAATTTTTCTGCAGTATTTCTCTGCGCTGTTATGGAAATTAAGCTTGAAATGTATGATAAAGCCGAAATGAAGCTTACATTCCTTGCCAATGTCTGCCCGAACGCCAACAATACATTTGAATTTGCAAGATTAAAATATTTGAAAAAAGACTATGACAGTGCTGTTCATTATGCACAAAAATCACTTGATTTTAACTCTAATATGCTCCCTTCATATATTCTGCTCGGGCAGCTTTATGCTCTTAAATTTGACAGAGAAAACTCCCTTAAATATTTCGAAACGGCAGAAGAAAAAAATCTTACAAATGCAGCTTTGTATCTTGAATGGGGGAAAGTTCTCGAACAATTTGAAAAGTACGACGAAGCAAAATCAAAACTGCTGAAAGCTCTTGAGTTTGATTCTGAAAATGTAGAAATAAACTCCTATTTAGGCTTATGCTTCGCCGCACGGAAAGAACTTGACGAAGCAAAACCGCTGCTTGAAAAAGCATTAAAGAAAGAACCTGAAAATAAAGTTGTAAAACAAGCTCTTGGTATTATTGCATTCGAAAATGATCAAACTGAGAAAGCATTGGAATTTCTGAGAGAAGATGACGAAGACGCAGTTAATTCATATTATCTCGCTAAATGTTATGAAAAATTAAATAATGATACAAAAGTTAAAGATTATTACGAAAATGCAATATTGCTTAATCCCAAATATATTGCAGCTTTTACGGATTATTCGAGGTATCTTGTTTCCCGAAACGAGTTCTCCGAAGCCCAGAGAAAATTACGTAAAGCCCTGAAAGCAGATGAAAACAATATTACATTGTTAAATTTAATGTTTTACGCAAGTTACATACTTGTCAAAGAAAACCTTTGTGAATATAATGTAAAAGAAACACTCTCTATAGCGGAGAAAATTGAAAATATTGACAGGAATTTGTTTGAATACCCTGAGCAAAAAGCTGAATTGACAGCAATTTTGCATAATAATTCGGAAAGAAATTAAATTGAGAAAAATAATCGTACAAAAATTCGGCGGAACTTCGGTAGCTGATACAGATAAAATTAAGAATGTCGCAAAGACAGTGATTAGGGAAAAAGAAAACGGTAATGATGTTGTTGTTGTTGTATCTGCAATGGGACATACAACGGATTACCTCGTTAAAATGGCCAAAGACTTAAGCCCGAATCCTTCAGGCCGTGAAATGGATATGCTTTTATCAACAGGCGAGGGGGTTTCTATTGCGCTTCTTGCTATGGCAATTCAGGCGCAGGGCTATGATGCCGTAAGTTTTAATGCCATGCAAATCGGTATTATGACTGAAAATATTCATTCAAAAGCCAGAATTATTGATATTAAAACAGATAAATTAAAAGAAAATTTGAAGCAGGGTAAAATTATTGTAGTTGCAGGTTTTCAGGGAGTAACGGAAGACGGCGAAATAACAACACTCGGCAGAGGCGGTTCTGATACTTCCGCAGTTGCGCTTGCTGCGGCTTTGAATGCAGAAAGATGCGATATTTACACTGATGTCGAAGGTGTTTATACCACAGACCCGAGAGTTGTTCCTAATGCTTCAAGACTGGACGAAATTTCTTATGAAGAAATGCTTGAACTTGCCCATGCAGGTGCAAATGTTCTTCATCCCAGAAGCGTTGAAACCGCTAAACAATTTAATGTTCCTATGAGGGTCAGAAGCAGTTTTAAGCTTAATAATTTAGGTACTTTAATATTAGGAGTTGATAAAATGGAAATTTACAAACCCGTAGCCGGTGTTGCCGCTGACTTATCACAGGCAAGAATAGTTGTATGCGATGTTCCCGATAAACCGGGTGTTGCCGCAAAGTTGTTCAGTAAACTGGCGAAAGAAAATATTTCTGTAGATATGATTATTCAATCTTATGCAAGAAAGGTTTCTAATACTAATGATATCGCATTTACGGTTGATGCTTCCGATTTGTCTAAAACAGTTGAAGCATTGGAAGCTTTGAAAGCTGAAATCGGAGCTACAGGCAGTGTGCAGGTGGATGAAAATATCGCAAAAGTTTCAATCGTCGGCGCAGGTATGATTGACAGACCGGGTGTTGCATCAGCTATGTTTGAAACTCTTGCGGAACAGGGCATTAATATTAGAATGATTTCTACAAGTGAAATTAAAATCAGCTGTCTTGTAGACAAAGATCAGGCACAGCGTGCAGTAAAAGCATTACATAAAGTTTTTGAACTTGAAAGTACGGAAATTGCCGAAGTTAAGGGCGATTTGCCAAATGTATAACTTTACATTTATGAAATAAATATTCAAAAGCGGCTTTGCAAAAGGCCGCTTTTTTAATGCAAAAAGAAAGGGAGCCGTAGGCTCCCGTTGGAATTAAGAATAGCTGGAAGTATGAAAAAGATTTAATGATTATATTTAACTGAATAAGTGTGATTAATACAATTACCCATTCGGGTAATAAAAGAAAACCTGTTGTCTAATAAAAAAAATTGCATATTAACCATGCTTCTATAATTTTGATAAGTAAGAAAATTCGTTTACTGCGGAATAAGTGTAAAATAGGCACTTTATGCCAGAAACTTTAATTATCAATTGTTTTGACCAACTTAATAAAACTTTATAATAGGGGTTGACAAATTATTTTTTATAGTCTATAGTAAAAGTGTTAAATGAAGTGTTAAATGAACACTTAATAAGAACCTCACGAGAGGAGGAAAGATATGATTACAGTAAATCCGGTAAAATTTAATACAGTAAAGCCTGTTTCTTTTGGAGAAGGCAATCTTAATAACTTAACCCCTAACGTAGCGATTTTGTCGTTACAAAACCCGAATGCGAAAATTAATTTCGAAAATGACCTTAACCGTACTCAAAGAGCGGATATGGTACAAAATCCGAATATGCTTACCGCTTTAGGCGCTAAGCTTCGCAAGACTTATAATATACTATTTTCACCTGATTACGACAGAGCAAGCAAAAGCCCTAAACATATTTCATTCTTAGGTTAATGATGTGTGAAGGTGAGCCTGTCGTAAAATTTACCCCGAAAAAGCTTACTACATTGATATAACCATGTTGCTAAGTATTTATTTTATAACTTGATTTATCCTTTCTGTGTAAAAACAGAAAGGATATCTTGTTTATGAATGAAAAAATTAAAGAAATTCGCCATAACACCGAAAAAGCACGGTGTTTCTTTTCAAAAATTTTGGCTTTTACTCTGGGACCTATAGAGTTAAAAAATCTGCTTGACGAAAACAAGGTTAAACTTGTTGACGTCAGACGCGCCGAAGATTATGAAATTGCGCATATTCCCGGAGCAATCTCAATACCCAAAGACGAACTTGCAGATAATACCGAAAAATTATCAAAGGATGAGATTACGGTAATTTACAGCTATAATCAGCAGTGCCATCTGGCTGCGCAGGCCTGTCTGATACTGGCCGAATATGATTATCCTGTAATGCTTTTGGAAGGCGGATTTAAGACTTGGACAGAAGATTTTCGTTTTGCAACTTCAAATTAGGATAGCTTCCGCTATCCTTTTTTATTTTATATATTTGCACCGCCGTCATTTTTTATTTTTTCAAGGACATTTTTGCTGCCTTCTTGGGCTTTTGCAAGTTCAAGGGCAAATTCTGTTGCTTCCCTGTCCCGTGCAATTGCTTCCCGTAAACCTGTCATTTCATCAAGATTAAGGTTTGAAAATATTGAACCGTCAGAGTTTAAGGAAATTTTAAATATTTTCTGCGACATAAAATCAAAGCCGGGAAGTCCCATATGGAGTGCATACCATTTATAGAACTGGTGTACCATATAGTACGGGTCGATTGCTCCGTTTCGCATTATAAACATCGGTTTTGACTTAAAAGAAAAACCTGATTCCGTCACAATGTTTATGTATAATGCTTCTAACCCTTCCAGCCCTGTAACTAGCCCTTCTTCTTCTTTTATTACCGATAAAATTCTGTCCGCATTATCAAGTTTAACAACTTTTGTTCCTTTGCTTTCAATAAAGGCTAAAAGCTTGAACGGATCATTATTACAGGATTTGACAATATCAGAAACATTCTGTTTTACAAGTTCTTTATTTTTTTCAGTTTCTGCAGACAGCGTCATAGTTACGCCTTTTGAAAGTACGGTTTTTGATGTGGAATTGGTGCTTGAAACCTTTAAATGCCTTCGCAATTTTTTTGAAAGCGACTTCTCCTGCTGCTCCAGAAAAAAGTAAATAATTCTTTGAAAAATATTCATAACAAACAGTATATAATATTTTATTTATAATAGTTTCCTCTATATAAATGAAATATTAAATTTGTATAAAGATTGTAAATAATACACTTGCTTTTAAAATAACTTTATCTTATAATGTAATTGTGAAATAAATCACGAATGCGGATTGCGAGCTAAGGGCGAAGGCTTGGCAGCAAAATGGCAAAGCCATTGCAGGTGACAAACGAAGCCCCGTTAATCGCGAGCAACCAAGATAAATTTTACAAAAGGAGATACATAATATGACAACAAAAAACAAAAAAACGGTTGAAAACCTTGAAAAAGCTTTAAACAGCTCCTCAAATAAGGTTGAAACCGCTGAACAATTGGAATTGTTAATTGAAAGAGTTAAGAAAGCTCAAAAGATTTATGCAACTTTCACGCAGGAACAAGTTGATGCAATCTTCAAAGCTGCAGCTACCGCTGCTGACAAAGCACGTATTCCTCTTGCAAGAATGGCTGTTGCCGAAACAGGTATGGGCGTGCTTGAAGATAAAATTATCAAAAACCATTTTGCTTCTGAGTACATTTATAACAAACACAAAAACGCAAAAACTTGCGGAATAATCAAAGAAGACAAAATGAACGGTATCAAAGTTGTTGCAGAACCCCTCGGCGTAATCGCAGGTATTGTTCCGACAACTAACCCGACTTCAACTGCAATTTTTAAATCTTTGATTGCTTTGAAAACAAGAAACGCTATCATCTTTTCACCGCACCCGAGAGCAAAAGACTGCACAATTGCCGCAGCTAAATTAGTTCTTGAAGCTGCAGTAAAAGCAGGTGCTCCCGAAGATATTATCGGCTGGATTGATGTTCCTTCAATTGAATTATCAAATCAGTTAATGAAACACGAATCGATTTCTTGTATTTTGGCTACAGGCGGCCCCGGAATGGTTAAAGCTGCTTACTCATCAGGCAACCCTGCTTTAGGTGTAGGCCCCGGTAACGCTGCAGCTGTTATTGACGAAACTGCAGATATTAAAATGGCAGTATCTTCAATTCTTATGTCCAAAACATTCGATAACGGTATGATTTGTGCTTCTGAACAGGCTGTTGTCGTTGTTGACGAAATTTACGAAGAAGTTAAAAAAGAATTCATTTACAGAGGCGCATATCTTTTAAGTCCGTCTGATGAAAAGAAAATGATTGACCTTCCGTTTATTGACCCGAAACGCGGCACAGCACACCCTGACATCGTTGGTCAAAGTGCACACAGAATTGCTCAATTATCAGGATTTGAAGTTCCCGAAACAGCTAAAATTTTATTGGCTGAAAGACCTTCTGTAGATTGGGAAGACCCGTTTTCAAGAGAAAAATTATCTCCGATTTTAACAATGTACAGAGCAAAAGATTTTGACGATGCTACAGAAATGACTTACGAACTTGTTTCAAAAGGCGGTGCAGGACACTCTGCAGACCTTTATACAGATACACGCCGTCAGGACAGAGTAGACAAATTTGCTGAAAAAATGCCTGCCTGCCGTGTTTTAATTAACTCACCGTCAGCTCAGGGCGGTATCGGCGATTTGTATAACTTTAAATTAGAACCGTCACTTTCACTCGGCTGCGGTTCTTGGGGTAAAAACGCCGTATCAGGTAACATCGGTGTTGAAAACTTATTGAACTACAAGACAGTTGCTGAAAGGAGAGAAAATATGCTCTGGTTTAAAGTTCCGCCAAAAGTTTACTTCAAAAGAGGAGCAGTTGATCTTGCACTTCGTGAACTTCAAGGCAAAAAACGTGCATTTATCGTTACTGACAGATTCTTATTCAATTCAGGAGCTGTTGACAGCATCGTTAACGTATTGGATGAAGTAGGAATTGATCATCAAATCTTCTTTGACGTAAAACCTGACCCGACATTGTCTACTATTAATCAGGCAATGGAAATTATCAGACCTTACGAACCTGATGTTATTATTTCATTAGGCGGCGGGTCTCCTATGGATGCTGCTAAGATTATGTGGTTATTGTACGAACAGCCTGATACGGTATTCGAAGATATCGCAATGAGATTTATGGATATCAGAAAAAGAATATGCCGTATTCCTGAATTGGGTAAAAAAGCAACTATGGTTGCTATTCCGACAACTTCAGGTACTGGTTCTGAAGTTACTCCGTTTGCAATTATTACTGATGACGAAACTCACGTAAAATATGCAATCGCTGATTATGCTTTAACGCCTAATATGGCAATTATTGACCCGAACTTTGTAGACGGTATGCCGAAAGGCTTAACTGCAGCATCAGGTATCGACGCATTAGTACACGCTACCGAAGCTTATGTATCCGCAATGGCTACTAACTTCACCAACTCTAATGCATTGGAAGCTACCAAATTAATCTTCAGATACCTTGAAAGATCTTACAATGAAGGCGCAAATGATCCTATTGCAAGAGAAAAAATGCACTATGCCGCAACTATTGCAGGTATGGCGTTTGCTAACTCTTTCTTAGGTTTATGCCACTCTATGGCTCACAAATTGGGTGCAATGTTTAACATTCCCCACGGTGTGGCTAACGCGTTGTTATTCAGACAGGTAATCAAATACAATGCTGTTGATTGTCCGAAAAAACAATGTATATTCCCTCAATATAAATTCCCTAACGCAAAAGCTAAATACGGCCAGATTGCTGACGAATTAGGCTTAGGCGGTAAGAATGACGATGAAAAGGTAGAATTGTTAATTCAGGCAGTTGAAAAACTAATGAAGGCTATAAATCTTCCGAACTCTATCAAAGACTTTGGCGTAACAGAAGCAGACTTCAACGCTAAGTTAGATGAAATGGTAGAACTTGCATTCGACGATCAATGTACAGGTGCAAACCCTGCATATCCGTTGATGGAAGATATTAAAGCAATTTACAAAGATGCTTTTGAAGGTATTGTAAGAGATTACTACCCGAGCAAATAAGCTTTAAGAAAATATAAAAATAACTGCTCTGATTAGAGCAGTTATTTTTTTTCAACGAAAGACGGCAATGTCAATGCAGCAGCTACGATAATTACGGGTGTAATCAGTACTTCTGCCAATGTGATGCTGATGAATTTTTCTTATGTAAGGCAGACTTTTTAGCAAATAATTTTTTGTTCGGGATTTATATATAATATGGTAGTTAAAGTTAACAGATTTGTAAAATTTTTAAATTCTTTATCACAGACAGGGCGATACGCAAATAAACAGATTGCGCAAATGGAAAGAGCCGGCGGAAATCCTGTATATCAAAATCGTTACTTCGGAAATTCATTAGCATTGTTGCAGAAAAATTTAAATAAAGACTGTTTCTGCTATGTTCAAAATGATGGTGCTAAAATTATTAAAGAAATTGAGAAAAAGAATTTATTCGGATTTAAACTTTTTTCTTCAAATAAAGTATATTCAGATTACAGTGACATGAAAATAAAATTTAGGGAAAAAGAAACTGTATATAATCTGCATACTAACAAAATTGAAGAAGAAGCAAACAAAAGCTATAGTATTGACGGTCCTTCCGTTTTAATTGTACGTTCTGCAGCTGAGAGGCAGTCGCAATTCCCGTCTACCAAATTAGGGGGAAGTATTCATCCTGCTGTTGCAAAAAAACAAATTATGTCTAATGGTGATACCGTTTATACAGAAAGTTATCCGGGAAGTTAGTAAATATTATCTTGACATTATTTTATGTGTTTCGTATTATATAGAAACGAGGACGGCGACATGGCCAAGTGGTAAGGCAGGAGCCTGCAAAGCTCTTATCCCCCAGTTCGAATCTGGGTGTCGCCTTTTTTTATATTTAAAGGAGTTTAGTCATGGGGAAAATTTTTGGAATTTCTAACAATCCGGTATCTACTATTGATTCTGCTTTACGTCCGTTGAGTTTAAAACCGCCTGTACGTAATATTAAAATCGTTAATATTCACGGCAAAGACAGAGCTATAAGGTCAGAACAGCTTATAGACAGGGCTAATGAAGCTAACTATTTTATAAAAATGCGTAATGGCATTGGAAAATTAATGTCTCATTTTAGTAAATCAAACAAGACAGCTAAAAAATAGTTTATTTACAATTTATTGACAAATTATATAATCAGTGTTAATATCAGATTATGTTAAGACGGTGTTGGTTATTTATTTTCGGGTTACTTCTTCTAAACAGTTTATCTGCAGGGGCAATAACTTTAAAATTTACCGGATTTATTGCTGATGAAGCTAACCTGCTTTCTCCTCAGGTTAAGAATGACTTGAATATGACGCTTTGGGATTTGCAGAAAAAGTCGGGAGCTGATTTAGTTGTAGTAACTTTGCCGTCACTTAACGGAAGAAGTGTAGAAGATGTTGCTCTTGATATCGGACGTTCCTATAAACTTGGAGCTGTCGGGAAAAATAACGGTATGGTATTTTTGACTGCACCAAATGAACGCAAAATGCGAATAGAACTTGGTACAGGACTTGAAAATAAAATTAGTATGAACACATTGGAAAATATCAGGGATAAAGATATTTTGCCTTATTATAAACAAAATGATTATGCAAACGGTATTGCAAGAGGGGCTTACGTGTTAGCGGAAACTGTCGCACAGGCAGAAGGTGTTACTATTACTTCTCAGGGAGTTTGTCCTCAGCAAATGCTTTCCGGAGGGAGTTCTTCCGGACATAGTGATGATACTCCTTGGTGGGTATACCCTCTGGCTTTTATATTAGCGATATTCTCTCCACGCAGAAGACGGTTTAATTCCGGCAGCTTCGGCGGTTTTGGAGGCGGCGGAGGCTTTGGCGGATGCGGCTGTTCGGGAAGCTGGTAGAAAAAGGGGGTAAAAAATGAAAAATCTGGATAAATTTATTGATGAATTAAAAGATAATTTAGGTGACAATCTTTTGTCTGTTATTGCATTCGGCTCACAGGCTAATGTTGAAGATGCCAAAAATAACCTTAACCTTATGATAGTCACAAATCAGCTGACAGCTGAAAATTTGTACGCGATATCTAAACCCGTACAAAAATGGGTTAAGGATAAAAATCCTATTCCTGTAATTATGAACAGAGATGAATGGTATTCTTCATTTGATGTCTATGCGGTTGAATACGCGGATATTAAAGAAAACTACAGACTTATTTACGGTGAAGATTTGGTTCCGTCAATTTGTATTAACAAATACTTTTTGCGTTTGCAATGTGAAGCCGAGCTGAAAAATCTTCTCTTGAAATATAAAAACAGTTTCTTAATGAATATTAAATCCGACAGGGAAATGAAAAAGGTTTTAGATAATGTTATAAAAACTCTTTTGATAATATTCAGATCTGTTTTAAGGCTCCATGACAGCGCAGTTCCCTACAGAGCTGTGGATATTATAGAATTTACTTCAAATTACTTGTCTTTTAATAAGATTGTAATGTCAAAACTTGCCAGAGTTAAATATGAAAATGAAGACTATACAAAGCAGGAGTTGATATTTATAGAAGCTGAGCTTTTGAAAGATATTCAATCAATGCTAAAACAAGTTGATGCTATGCATTTTTAATATTTTATGATATAATAAATATATTGAAAATTAAGAGTTAATTCGGGCGATTAGCACTCTGCCGAACAAAACGATTAATTATCGTTTTGTGAGAGGGGCAGCGCACCGGACAAAAATGAAATTTTTGTCTTACAATTAAATATTCGGGCGATTAGCGCAGTTGGTAGCGCACCACATTGACGTTGTGGGGGTCACGTGTTCGAGTCACGTATCGCCCAGTTACTTTACTAAACGTTAAGGATTGAGGCATGCAAGACGTTATTATTATGGAATTGGAAACAAATTTGTCTTTTAAGGCAAAGATTGATAATCCGCCGGAGGTAAAACAAAATTTTACTACGGTTTATGTAGATGAAAAACAGGTTAAGCGTCCGACTGTGGCTCAGGTTAACGGATTAATCGAGATTAAGCTGGCAAATCCTGATGATAAAATCTCAAATTTTGTAAAAAAATGGCATGCTTCAAGAAAAAGAATTAACCTAATGGTGGAAACAGACGACCATATGTATCTTGTAAAGGGATGTTCGGTTAAAAAATTTGATACACCTAAAAAAGTCTTCACTGTTTTTTATAATACATTTAAAGAAGCTTAAATACTTTTAACATATGCTTCAATATCTTCTTCTGTATTCATTTCGGTTGCGGCAACAAGAATTTTTTGCTCATCAAGTTTCAAACCGCCGATAATCCCGTTTTCTTTCAGTTTTGCAAGTACATTATCCGCATCTTCAACCTCAATCACAAACTCATTATAGAATTGTTTGTTTAATGTATTAATTCCTTTTTCTGTAAGTTTGTCAGATAATTGATGAGCTCTTCTGGCAGAAAGATAAGATGCTTGTCTGAAACCTTCTTCTCCAAGCAGTGTTAAGTATAAAGTCGCGCAAAGCCCCATTAAAGCTTGATTTGAACATATATTGCTGGTTGCTTTTTCTCTCTTGATATGCTGTTCTCTTGTTTGAATAGTCAGACAGTATGCGGGATTACCGTCAGCATCTACAGTTCTTCCCGCAAGACGCCCCGGAATTTGGCGCATAAATTTTTCCTTACATGCAATAAATCCTGCATGAGGGCCTCCGAATTCCATCGGAATTCCAAGTGTCTGAATATCCCCGACAACAATATCGGCATCTGACGGCGGTTCAAGGATTGCCAGAGAAGAAATATCCGTGCATACCGCAAGAAGCGTTTCAGGGTGTTCTATTTTTCTTATTTCCCCGTAAAAATCAGGATTTTGAACAAGAACGCATGCATATTCCTTTGTATCTTCGGGCAGTTTATCAAAAAGATTTAATTCGATATCATTTGCCCAGCAGTAAGTTTTTATTACATCAATATATTCGGGATTTAAATTTTGTGATACCAGAACTTTATTTTTCTTTGAAACTCTAACTGCCATTAATACGGCTTCTGCACAGGCACTTGCGGCATCGTACATTGTTGCGTTAGAAATATCCATTCCCGTAAGTCTGCATATCATAGTTTGGAATTCGTACATAACTTGAAGCGTTCCCTGAGATATTTCAGGTTGATAAGGGGTATATGCGGTGAGAAATTCAAATCTGTTTGCAACCTGTGAAACACAAGCGGGAATAAATTTATTGTAAGTCCCTGCTCCCAAAAAAGTTATGTAATCCGTATTATTCTTTTTTGCCAGAGATTTAATACGTTTTTGAGCAGCCATTTCACTTAAAGGTTCTTCAAATCCGAGTTTTCCCATGCGGGCTTTTTGAGGAATTTGTTTAAATAAGTCCGCAATGCTTGATGCATTAATGCTTTCAAGCATTTCTTTTTTTACTTCAGCGGTATGTACTAAAAAGTTTTTCATATTTTATTCCAATTCTTCTTTGTAATCTTCGTATTCCAAAAGGTCGCTTTGTTCTGCAGCAGCATCGCCTGTTGCCTCAATTTTCACAAGCCAGCCTTTTTCATAACTGTCCTCATTTAAGATTTCCGGAGAGTTTACTGCTTCTTCGTTGATTTCCAGAATTTTTCCGCTTACAGGCATATAAATTTCAGATGCGGCTTTAACAGATTCAACTGTTGCAAAAGTTTCGCCTTTTTTAAATTCTGCACCTGTTTCGGGAAGTTCTAAAAAAACGATGTCGCCGAGTTGTTCTACGGCATAATCTGTTAAACCTATAGTGAATGTGTTATCTCCATTATCTAACAAGAATTCGTGAGATTTAGAACATAAAATTTTTTCTGTAATACTCATTTATTTCTCCTTTTTGTTGTTATAGTTTTATTTTATTTCTTTTTTCAATAAACGGTCTTTTTACGATTTCGGCATCGTGAAGTTTTTCTCTTATCATAACCTGAACGATGGAGCCTGTGCAAATTTCTTTATCATTTTTAACATAAGCCAGAGCAATATTTGCGCCTAACATCGGAGAGGGACCGCCGCTTGTAATTATTCCTATCTTTTCACCGTCTTTATAAACTTCATATTCATGTCTTGCAATTGCCTTGTCGAGCATCTTTAAGCCGACAAGTTTTTTCTTTGTGCCGTTTTTAATCTGTTCTGTAATAACATCTTTTCCGTTGTAATCATCTTCTTTATCTTTAGGAACAGACCAGCTTAAACCAGCTTCAATCGGTGTTGTATTTTCATCTAAATCGTTACCGTATAAATGCAATGCTGCTTCAAGTCTCAAAGTATCGCGCGCTCCCAGACCAATTGGTTTTATGCCGAATTCTTGACCGTCCTCGAGGATTTTATCCCAGAGATATTCTGAATTGCGGTTTTCAACAAGAATTTCGTAACCGTCTTCCCCCGTGTAGCCGGTGCGGGAAGCCAAAACCTTAACACCTGCTATTTTAGCCGGTTTAATGGTAAATGATTCCTGTATAGTTGTTAAACCCATTTTACGCATCAAAGCGTCAGCAAGCGGGCCTTGTACCGCAAGCAGAGAAAATTCGTGCGAACGGTTGTCTATTTTTACATCAAAACCTTTGCTGTTTCTTACCATCCAGTTTAAATCTTCATCAATTCTTGATGCATTGCAGATTACCAGATATTCCAGAATTCCGAGTTTATATATAATCAAGTCGTCTATTAAACCGCCTTTTTTATTCGGAAGCTGGCAGTATACGGCTTTTTCATAATTAAGTTTGGAAATATTCTGGGGAACAATTTTATTAAGAAATTCAAGAGCGTCTTTTCCCGAGACAAAAACTTCACCCATATGAGAAACGTCAAATAATCCTACTTTTTCTCTGACCGTTTTGTGTTCCTCAATAATTGAAGTATATTGAACAGGCATATGCCAACCGGCAAAATCAACCATTTTTGCCCCGAGATTAACGTGTTTTTCGTGTAAAAAAGTTTCTTTAGTCATACAAAATATCCCCCATAGATTTTATTTTCCGTTTAATCTGCGACGTTGTCAATGGTTTATTGAGTTTATTGAAGTTTGAACAAGAATATGCTATAATAATAAAGAATATAGAAAGGAGCTATTAATGAGAAAAGATTTAAAGCAAACAGCTGCCAAAATTTTGCAAGTCTCACAAAGCTTGTCTTGTAATGGCTGCGCACGAAGTGTTCGGGGGGGGGGCAGCTAAACGCTTCTGCCAAGGCTTTTACACTTGCTGAGGTATTAGTAACTTTAGGTATTATTGGTGTTGTTTCTGCAATGACGGTGCCTACTTTGATGCAAAATCATCAAAAAAAGACTTATGTAGCGCAGGCACATAAATTCTATAATGAAATGCAGCAGGCATTGTCTATGTTCTTAACGGATAATAATGCAGTAGGTATTAATGAGACAAAATTAAATAATTCTGATTTTGACGTATCTGTTACCCCTTTTGTAAAAAATTACTTTAAAGTTGTTCAAGATTGCGGGGACACCCCTCAGCCTTGTTTTGCAGATGAATATAAATCTTTAAACGGAACAGTTATTGCAGCAGGCAGAGGGCAGACATTTAAATGTTTTTCAATAGCCAGCGGAGCAAGTTTTTGTATGGGATCATTTTCCGGTAATGCTGATACCGGAGAAGGATACATATATGTCGATACAAATGGCAGAAAGGGACCTAATATAGGCTGCAGAGATTATTGGAGAATGTTCTATTTCTCTGACGCTACTGTTGATGGCTGGAAACTTACTCCTGCTTGTAAAAAAAATGGTGCTAACTGTCCTAATGGAGGTTCATTGGAAGCTCAAAGACAATACGACTGGGATGAAGGCTGTGCACGCGGTGACGATGATATTGACGGCATAGGCTACCTTATCGGTAACGGATGGGAGATGGATTGGTAAAAAAAAGAAGGCTTTGTGCCTTCTTTTTTATAATTCCGAAAGTTTTTTGTAAAGTTCAATTTGCTTATCTGATAATGTTTTCGGAATAACTATCTTAATTTTAGCGTTAAGATTTCCGTATCCGCCGCCTTTTTTGGGCAAGCCGAGTTCTTTTAATCTTAAAGATTGACCCGATGATGTTTTTGGCGGTATTTTTATGCTTATTTTTCCGTGAAGAGTTTCTATTTCTTTTTTTGTGCCTAAAACCGCTTCGGGAGGTGTAATTTCTATTTCTTTCGTTAAATCAGCTCCGCTGACTTCATATTCTTTGTCTTTAATATTAACAATAAGGTACAAATCCCCTTTTCTGCCGTAAGAATCGGATTTTCCTTCCCCTTTAATCCTTACTTTTTGACCTTCGGCAATATTTGGAGGGAGTTTAACTTTAATAGATTTCGGTTCTGATTTAAACCCTGTCCCGCCGCATTCACTGCAATAACCGCCGTTACCCGAGCATTTTGTACAGCGGTCAAGATTATTAAACTTTACTGTTACAGGTTTCTGGTCGAATATATCTTTGACAGTAACATTCAAATTCATTGTTAAATCAAGATCCTCTGACTTCGGAGCCTGCTGCTGGCGCCTTCTTGACGAGGAAGTCTGTTGTGCTCCGCCGCCAAAATCAAATCCGCCAAAATTCATTCCCTGTGCTCCGGCTCTTGCACCCATCATATCACCGAATAATGAACTGAAAAAGTCAGAGAAACCGCCTAAATCCTGCCCGTTAAAACTGTAGCTCTGGTAACCGCCTTGTCCGCCGCCAAAGCCGAATTGTTCAAATCCCGGAGGCGGAGTATAACTTTGACCGCCCTGCCAATTCGAGCCTAAACTGTCATATCTTTGTCTTTTTTGTTTATCCCCTAATACTTCGTAGGCTTCATTAATATCTTTAAATTTACTTTCAGCCTCTTTAGTTTTATTAACATCAGGGTGATATTTACGTGCAAGTTTTCTGTAAGCGGATTTAATCTCAGAATCTGTCGCATCACGTTTTACGCCTAATATATCATAATAATCTTTATATTCCATTTTAAATATCTCCTAAATCTATAATAATATAAAAAATATCAAAACCAGAAATACTTAATTATTTTTTAAGCATTAAAAAAGACAGAGGCTTTACCTCTGTCTTTTTTATTTATGTTATATGCGCCTATGAGCCTTTTTATTATGCTTGGCGGGTGGAGCAGCTACGCTCCCCTCTAGAACATTAAGCCTGCTTCTCTGGCTGCATCTGCCAAAGCTGCAAC
The DNA here is from genome assembly GCA_944324305.1 of Candidatus Gastranaerophilales bacterium. Lineage (GTDB taxonomy): Bacteria > Cyanobacteriota > Vampirovibrionia > Gastranaerophilales > Gastranaerophilaceae > Stercorousia. The sequence goes on along the minus strand of CALUVV010000002.1, from coordinate 40,664 downwards.
ACGACCGTGGTATAAGAAACCGCCGCGGTCAAATACTACACATTCAATGCCTTTTACTTTTGCTTTTTTAGCAATTGCTTCACCGACAACTTTAGCTGCTTCAATGTTTCCGCCGTGAGCTAATTTTTCTTTCAACTCTTTGTCGTTAGAAGAAGCTGCTGCCAATGTTACATGATTAACATCGTCAATCAATTGAGCATAAATGTGTTTAGTACTTCTGTAAACAGCTAATCTCGGAAATTCAGCCGTTCCTGATAATTTAACTCTTATAGACTTATGTCTTTTTTGTACTCTTGGTTTTCTGCTTTCTTGTTTAATCATTTTTTTTATTCCTTTCAATTTACCTGTTTTAGCGGGCTATTCACCCTTCACATGTAATATCTCCATATGTGCGCATTATACAAAGCTTCAATATGGTCTGGAGTTTTTACGCTCCTTCTTTAGTATTACCGCCTCAAAAGTTTATGCAAAACCTGCTTGGCGGGTGGAGCGGCTACGCTCCTATTTTTTACCGGCTTTACCGGCTTTACGTCTGATGTGTTCACCTTCATATCTTACGCCTTTTCCTTTGTATACTTCAGGCGGACGTTTAGATCTGATGAATGCAGCAACATCACCGACAGTTTGTTTGTTTGTTCCTTTTACTGAAATTTTAGTGTTAGCTTCAACGGAAATGGTAATACCTTCAGGCGGTTCAACTACTACAGGGTGAGAATAACCTAAAGCTAAGTTTAAGTTTTTTCCTTCCATGTTAGCACGGTAACCTACACCTTGGATTTCCAATTTCTTTTCGAATAATTCTTTAACACCGTGTACAGCGTTAGCAACTAAAGTTCTTGACAAACCGTATAATGCATCAGTTTCTCTGGATTCGCCAACTTTTGAAAGAACGATGTGATTGTTTTCAACTTTTACTTCAATTTCCGGACGAACTTCAACAACTTCAGTTCCGTGAGGTCCTTTTACAGTAACTGTATGACCTTCTATTTTTACTTCAACCCCTTGAGGGATTTCGATAGGTTTTTTACCAATACGTGACATTTGTTTTCTCCTTTGGGTATATTCTACATATCTTAAGTTTTTCTACCAATTATACTTAAGTTTATCATAAAATGTGGTCTGCATTGCAGCAGACCACATAATTTTTCTAGTAAACGTAGCAAAGAACTTCGCCGCCAATGTTTTCTTTACGAGCTTTTCTGTCTGTTAAAAGACCTTTGCTTGTTGAAACAATAGCGATACCCATACCGCCTAATACTTTAGGAAGGTTTTTAGCTTTGCTGTAGTTTCTTAAACCGGGTTTAGAAATTCTTTCTAATTTAGTAATGACAGGTTTGTTTTTAGCGTCATATTTTAAAGTAATTTCTAAAACTTTAAATTTTCCAACTTCTTTAACGTTGTAATCAGTAATGAAACCTTCTTCTTTTAACAATTTAGCCAATTGAACTTTCAATTTAGAAGACGGCATTTCAACTGTTGCATGAGAAACCATATTAGCGTTTCTAATTCTTGTCAGCATATCTGCTATAGGATCTGTATTCATTTTAAATTCCTTTTCAACTTGCGTCAAAGGTTTGTTTGCCTTTGACTACTACTTACTAAAATTTTGTCCGGTTTGAATATATTCACCTTGACATTTACTTAGCAGTTTAGTAAGTCAAAAAAGTCTATTTATATTTCTATATTTAAACTTTAATTGAATTACCAGCTTGCTTTAGTTACGCCCGGAAGTAAACCTTCGTGAGCCATTTTTCTTAAACAAATTCTGCAAAGACCGAAATCTCTGTGGAAACCGTGAGGTCTTCCGCAAATGCTGCATCTGTTATGCAATCTTACTGCAGGGTATTTACCTGCTGCAACAAGTTTTTCGCGTCTTAGTTCTTTGTTTATCATCGCTTTTTTAGCCATGAATTTCTCCTTTTTTGTCTTTTTTTGATTTTATATTGTTTTGCAAAACCCGAATACGGGCGGAGCAGTTACGCTCCTTCTTAAAGTTGCCGCCTCAAAAGTTTATACAAAACCTAATTGGCGGATGGAACGGCTACGTTCCCTATTTGTTCATCCCTTTGAAAGGCATTCCCAGTAATCTCAATAATTCACGAGCTTCATCATCAGTTTCTGCTGTAGTGATTACAGATACGTTCATACCTTTAACCAAATCAACTTCTTCATAAGTAATTTCAGGGAATAATGCTTGTTCTTTCAAACCTAAAGTATAGTTGCCGCGGCCGTCGAAACTTTTCGGAGAAATACCTCTGAAGTCGCGGATACGCGGAAGTACTACACAAATAAGTTTTTGAAGGAAGTCATACATTCTTTCGCCGCGCAATGTAACCATTGCACCAACCGGCATACCTTCTCTTAACTTATAAGATGCGATTGATTTTTTAGCTTTAGTAACTACACATTTTTGACCTGCAATTTTAGTCAATTGAGCTTCGATTGCTTCGGCAATTTTGGAGTTGTGAGAAGCTTCTCCAACACCCATATTCAAAACAATTTTGTGAAGCTTCGGAACTTGGTTAATATTTTTATATCCGAATTTTTCCTTTAATGCAGGAATTACTTCTTCTTGATATTTTGCTTTTAAACTTCTGGTTTTTGTTGTCATTTTCGTATTTCCTTAATTCTACGATGCAATAATATTATACTATAAACATAGAAATATTATAATTTTGCATCTAATTGTTCACCACATTTTTTACAAACACGAACTTTTTTGCCATCAACGACTTCGTGTTTGATCCTTGTCGGTTTTTCGCAAGCTGGGCAAATAACCATTACGTTTGAAGCGTCAACAGGAGCTTCAACTTTGATTAAACCGCCCTGGATACCTGCCATCGGTTGAGGTTTTTGGGCTTTAGTAACCATATTTAAACCTTCAACAGTAACAGTTCCTTTAGCAACGTTAACTTTTTTAATGTTACCGTCTTTGCCTTTATCTTTGCCTGCAATAATCATTACTCTGTCAGTATTTTTTACATGCAATTTTTTCTTAGTCATTTTATTATTCCTTTATATTTTATTGGATTATCTTTCTTGCACTAGATAACTTCCGGTGCGAGAGAAACGATTTTCATATAGCCTTTATCCCTTAATTCGCGGGCTACCGGTCCAAAAACACGAGTTCCGCGCGGGTTGCCGTCTTTGTTGATTATTACTGCTGCATTTTCGTCAAATCTGATAACTGATCCGTCTGCACGTTTAATATCAGCTTTTGTTCTTACTACAACAGCTCTAACAACTTCAGATTTTTTTACAGGCATATTCGGGTTAGCATCTTTTACTGCTGCAACGATTTCATCGCCTACCGCAGCAAATTTTTTGTTTGAACTTCCCATTACGCGAATGCATAAAAGTTCTTTTGCACCTGTATTATCTGCTACTTCTAGTCTAGTTTCTTGTTGTATCATTTTTCTTTTCCTTTATTTTTAAAGAATGTTTTACTTTTTGTCCTCTTATTACGCTATGGTAATGTTGACCGTAAGATAATATTACTATCTTGCTTTTTCAACTACTTCAGCCAAAGTCCAGCGTTTGTCACCTGATATAGGTCTTGATTCAACAATTCTTACGATATCGCCTTCATTACAAATGTTGCCTTCATCGTGTGCTTTGTAGTTTTTATTTGATTCAATAATTTTTTTGTATTTAGGGTGCGGTTCATAGTCAGCTACTTTAACTACAATTGTTTTATCCATTTTGTTGCTGATTACAACACCTTGTTTTTCTTTCTTAGGCATGTTTTTCTCCTTATGCGTTAGCCTTTTCTTTAATAATTGTTTTAGCTTGAGCTATAAGTCTTTTTGTTTTAGAAATCAACGCTGTGTTTTCTAATTTATGAGTTGAAAGCTGTAATTTGTAATTAAACAAATCTTTTTTCCAATCAACTATTGCACTTTGCAGCTCGTCTACTGTTTTTTCGCGCATTTCATCTAATTTCATTTTATAATTCCTTATTTAGTTTCTAATTTTGCTTTTTCAACAATTTTAACTTTAATAGGCAGTTTCTGAGCAGCTAATTCTAATGCGTGAACTGCAACATTTCTGTCGAAATAATCAAGTTCAAAAAGAATTCTGTTCGGTTTAACAACTGCTACCCAGTATTCCAAATTACCTTTACCTGAACCCATACGAGTTTCTGCAGGTTTTGCAGTAATCGGTTTATCCGGGAATATTTTAATCCAAACGTTACCGCCACGTTTGATTTCACGAGTCATTGCACGACGTGCAGCCTCGATTTGTCTGCTGGTAATCCAGCCGGGTTCAACAGCTTGAATTGCATATCCGCCAAATTCCAATTGTGTTCCTCTGGTTTCTGTGCCTTTCATTCTGCCTTTCATCATTTTGCGGTATTTAGTTTTTTTAGGCTGTAACATTTTATTTTACTCCATTTAGTTTTTCTAACTTATTTCCTGGCGGTTAAGCTTCTTCTGTAGAAGCAATTCTGCGTCTGGGGCGTCTGCCGCCTTTTTCAGAACCTTCTTTACCGCTTTTTGCTTTGATGTTCTGGTCTGCTTTTTCACCCGGCATTAAGTTGCCTTTGAAAATCCAAACTTTAACACCGATTTTACCCATAATAGTATCAGCTTCAGTGAAACCGTAATCAACGTCAGCACGAAGTGTTTGAAGAGGAATTCTTCCTTCTTTAGCCCATTCTGAACGAGCAATTTCAGCTCCGCCCAAGCGGCCTGATACCATAACTTTAATACCCTGAGCACCGGCTCTCATTGTGCGCTGCATAGCTTGTTTCATTGCACGTCTGAATGCAACACGTTTTTCTAATTGCTGCGCAATAGCTTCTGCTACAAGTTGTGCATCAGCATCAATTCTTGCAACTTCTACAACATTGATGATGATAGGTTTGCCAATGTATTTAGAAACTTCTTTTTTCAAGTCATCAATACCTTGACCGCCGCGGCCAACAACAATACCGGGTTTAGCTGTTACAACAGTTACTGTTGTATTTTGGGCTTTTCTGGCGATTAAAATCTTAGAAACACCTGCAGCATAAAGTTTTTTCTTAATAAATTTTCTTATTTTAGCGTCTTCTGCTACGAATGCGCCATAATCTTTAACCTTAGCAAACCATGTGCTTACCCAGGGTTGAATTATCCCGATTCTAAATCCTTTTGGATGTGTTTTTTGTCCCATTTTATTTACCTTTTGTTATTACTACTACTTTATATCACTTACTTTTAATGTTAAGTGAGAAGTGCGTTTTAGTCTTTTGTACATACGACCTTGCGCTCTTGTTCTTGCTCTTTTATATGTAACGCTTTCGTCTGCAAAGATTTCAGAAACCTTTAAAGATTCAGCACCTACGCCATATTTTTCTTGTGCATTTGCAACAGCAGCTTTCAAGTTCTTTTCAACCACTCTTGCAGCAAAATAAGGCATGAAACGCAACATATCTTGAGCTTCAACGACAGATTTTCCTCTAACTTCGTTGATTACTCTGCGAAGTTTTCTGGCTGTCATTTTAATATCTGTTTGTCTTGCTTTAGCTTCCATTTTTTTATTTCCTTATTCTTTTAATTGCGTTACTTACGTTTAGCAGTCTTGTCAGAGCCTGCGTGTCCTTTGAATAATCTTGTCGGTGCAAACTCTCCTAATTTGTGTCCGATCATTTGTTCAGTTACATAAACGGGTACGTGAGTTTTGCCGTTGTGAACCGCGATTGTGTGTCCTAACATATCAGGTACAATCATGGATGCTCTTGACCAAGTTTTTATAACTTTCTTTTCAGAGTTTGCATTCATTTTTGCGATTTTATTTTGTAGAGCTTCTTCTACGTATGGACCTTTTTTTAATGAACGTGCCATTAATATTTTCTCCTTATTGGTTCAAGGGCTTATGGGGCGTTATGCCCCATTGCCTATATTAGTTATTTCTTATTTTTTTCTTCTTCTAACGATTAATTTATCAGAAGCTTTTCCTGCTTTTCTTGTCTTATGACCAAGAGCCGGTTTACCCCAAGGTGTTTTCGGGTGTCCGCCGGGACCTGTTTTACCTTCACCACCGCCGTGAGGGTGATCGCAGGGGTTCATTGTAACACCGCGTACGGTCGGTCTGATACCTAAGTAACGTTTTCTGCCGGCTTTACCGATAGATAAGTTTTTGAATTCTGCGTTGCCTAATGTACCGATTGTAGCCATACACTCTTTTCTTACCATTCTCATTTCTGATGACGGAAGTTTAATTGTTACATAGTTACCTTCTTTAGCCATTACTTGAGCTGCATTACCTGCAGATCTTACCATAACGCCGCCACGACCAGGTGTAAGTTCGATATTGTGAACTATTGTACCTAACGGAATTAATTCAAGCGGAAGTGCGTTGCCTGTCTGTACAGGAGCTTCCGGACCGCTTACGATTACGTCGCCTACGTTTAAGCCTTCAGGTGTCAAGATATATCTTTTTTCACCGTCTGCGTAGTAGACTAAAGAAATTCTAACGTTTCTGTTCGGGTCGTATTCAATAGTTTTAACTGTTGCAGGTACGCCGAATTTTTCACGTTTGAAGTCTATTATACGGTAAGTTCTTTTTACACCGCCGCCTTTGTGACGACATGTAATTCTGCCTGTATTATTTCTTCCTGCTGTTTTTTTCAATGATTTTAACAATGATTTTTCAGGAGTTGTACAAGTGATTTCTTGATAATCACTTTTTGTCATCCCTCTTTGGCCCGGAGATGTCGGATTTATTTTTCTGATTGCCATTTTTATTTTTCTCCTTTAATTGGCTTTGTGTCATTTTCAGGACATACGCCTTACGCCCTGTTATGCTCCGATTAATTCTTCAATCGGGTCGCCTTCGATTGTTACGATGGCTTTTTTAGAAGAATCAGTTCTTCCGAATTTGTATCCCATTCTTTTTTCATGAGACGGCATGTAAACTGTTCTTACTTTTTTAACTTTTCTTCCCGGAAAAGCTAATTCTACAGCTTGAGCAATTTCAACTTTTGTAGCATCTTTTACAACTTCAAAAGTGTATTGACCCAGAGTTGTAGCACCTACAGACTTTTCAGTTATGATAGGTTTTTTAATTACATCATATAATTTTTCCGTATTTGTTCTTGCTTTACTCATTATTGCAGCCTTTCTGTTATATCGTTAACAGCAGATTCGGTAATTACAACAGAATCAGCTTCCAGTAAATCTTTTACGTTAAGGTTTGACGGTAAAATAATTTTTACGCTCGGAATGTTTCTTGCTGCCAATTCCAAATATTTGTTTTCAGCTGCTTTAACATCTGCAACGATTAAGATTTTACCTGTTACATTTAATGATTTTAATGCACTAACCATCAATTTTGTTTTAGGTTCAGTGATTGCAGAGAAGTCTTTAACTACAATCATTTGTTCGCTTCTTGCTGACAATGCTGATTTAATAGCTAACTGTCTTGCTTTTTGAGGCATATTGAAAGCGTAGCTTCTTGGTTTTGGTCCGAAGATTACGCCGCCGCCTGCAAACAACGGTGAACGTAAAGAACCGGCTCTTGCTCTGCCTGTACCTTTTTGTTTCCAGGGTTTTTTACCGCCGCCTGAAACTTCCGCTCTTGTTTTTGCACAAGCAGAACCCTGACGGGCATTGTTTAATTGTCTTCTTAATGCTAAGTGCATTACATGTAGATTAGGTTCTACACCGAATACGTTTTCATTCAATGTAATTTCGCCTAATTTTTCTCCGTTTGTACTTAATATTTCTTTTGACATTTTTTGTTTTCCTTATTATTTATATTATCTTCGTTTAAGACTGCTTACCGCTTGCTATTTGCTTTATTTGGCAAGACCAGCCGGTTTTTTAGACTTGCCTTGTCTAGTTCCATTTAGTTCTTGTAGGAACGATTGTTACCAATCTGCCTTCGCATCCCGGTACTGAACCTTTTACTAATACCAAGCTGTTAGCTGCATCAACTTTAACTAATTTCAATTTAGTAATAGTAACTCTTTCATTACCCATGTTACCGGCCATTCTTTTACCTTTGATAACACGTGAAGGGGTTGTACCTGCACCGATTGAACCGGGTTCTCTGTGGTTTTTTGAACCATGGCCCATAGGTCCTCTTGAGAAGTTCCATCTTTTTACGGTACCTTGGAAACCTTTACCGATTGATTTTCCTGTTACGTCTACTTTTTCAACATTATCAAGAACAGATAATTCGATTTTGTCGCCTACTTTGTAGTCTTGAGGATTATCAACTCTGAATTCTTGAAGGTGTCTGAAGTTTTCAAGGTTATTTTTCTTAAAGTGGCCGATTTCAGCTTTTGTTAAGTGTTTTTCTTTAGCTGCAATTGTTCCGACTTGAATTGCGTTGTAGCCGTCTGTTTCAACAGTTTTTACCTGAGTAACAACAATCGGGTCTACTTTGATTACAGTTACGGGAATAGCCAAACCTTGTTCATCAAAGATTTGTGTCATTCCAAGTTTTTTACCTATTACACCTAGTGTCATATTCTACCTTTCCTGCTCACCCTACTTGGTGCAGACATTATTCTGCCCCTGTTTCGGGATTGCATTTTCTCTTGCGAGCGCTACGTCTTGCTAATCTTTACCTAATTTGAGGATTTTCACCTCTACAACCTCTCGGCTGTCCCGTCATTGAGTTTGTTACATAAAAGCCTGAGCTCTTTAATGTTCAGCCCCAACCCGGTCGCAGTTCACATTACAATGCATAATGCTTATTTAGTTTTCAAAAAAGTTAATTATAACTTAACTTCAATATCTACGCCAGCCGGCAGGTCTAATCTGCCTAATTCTTCAACTGTCTGTTGAGTGGGTTCGTATATATCGATAATACGTTTATGAGTTCTCATTTCAAAATGTTCACGAGATTTTTTATCTACGTGGGGTGAACGCAAAACGCAATATATACGTCTTTTTGTAGGTAAAGGAATAGGTCCGGCTACTTTAGCGTCAGTTCTTTTTGCTGTTTCTACGATTTTGTCTGAAGATACGTCAATTAATTTATGATCGTAAGCTTTTAAACAAACTCTGATTCTTTGTCTAGTTGTGGTTGCCATTTGCATTCCTTTTTCTTTTTTTTATGTATTACACTGCTTGAAATTGCTATTCAACAAATATTTCGGATATTAGTAAATACATTAATTCCAAGCATATCAATGGTAAAACAAACAAAATAAGCTGTCAACACTGAAATAAATAATTTGTTTAGATTTGTAAATGTTACAAAATGTTTCTGATTGCAATACTTTTACTTTATTTTTCTTAATTTTGTAATACTCTTGATTTTGATAAAGGGGTTATATGAAAATTATCGGAATTTCTGCCATAAATGCATCTAATCCGCAGTTTACAGCGGGAAATATTAGTTTGTATTCTGATTTTGACGGAACTTATTTCCCTTCGAGCCATTCAAAGCTTCATAACATTTCTGAGAGGGATACTGAAGTCCTGAATAAATACTTTCAAAATTTTTGTTTATTTTTAGAAAATAAAAAAAATAATATTACTTTCAATATTACAACAGGGAGAACTTTTGGTGAATTTAAAGCTGTTGCCGGATTAATTAAGTCTAAGGGTATAAAAATGCCGCTGCCTGATGCATTAATTGTAAAAAACGGGTCAGATGAATATGTTAAGGTCGGAACTGATGAAAACTATTATAAATCGGGAGTTTTTCCTTTTGATTACAACAAAACCGCTTTGCGGAAAGAAGAAAGCATAAAAAATCTTACAGGCTGGCAGGGCAAAGCTTTCAGGCAGAAAATTATTGAAACTTTAAAACAATATGATTTTAAAATTATTGAGCACGATTCGGAACACAGTGTAAAAGATTACGGTAACGGTTCATTATTCTCCCGCATAAACTATGATAATTTTAATCTTGACAGCTTTAATATGAAGCCTCGCAGTGAATGGGCAGCAGGTTTGAGAAATGACGGAAATTTAAAATTTTATTTAAGTTTTCCTTACGATATGTTAAATGTCGAGGAGAGAAAGGCTGCTTATAATGACATAAAATCAAAACTTATAACTTATTTGGACGCGGAGAATATAAAATATGTTATGAGTGAAAGACGGGATGAAAGCTGCAATAACAGACCTGTAATTATTTTGGAACCGAGAATAAATGGAAAAGCCTTAGATAAACTTTATGATACAAGAGAGGCCGTCAAAAAAGCTTATCTTAATAATGATTTTGTAATAGCTGCAGGGGACGGGATAAATGATCTGGACATGTTAAACCCATTGAATTATATTGACACAAAAGGTTTGCCAGCTGATTTGAAAAACGCTGATAAACTTCTTGAAAACCCTGAGATAGTAAAGCAATTGGAAAATCTTCCGTTTACAGGGATTGTGATAAAAGATAAAAATAACGGATTAGAGCGGCTTTTCAAGCTTTTTGGCAAATTCGGCAAAATAATCGAAGTTGAAAGGGGAAAACTGCAGGAAGGTATAGAAGATGCAATAAAAATGTTTTCACAAAAAAATCCTGCAAAATCTGTACTTAAACCTAATAAGAGCAATAAATATTATAAGACTGCCGCATTTTTATTTTTATTGTTGTCTGCGGGCGGAATAATATTTTTATATAACAGGAAACAAAAAAGCAAGTCTGCTTAACTAAATAAAAAAGACCGTTATTCACGGTCTTTTTTATCTTTTAGTTGTTCTTTTGAACTTTCTTTTTCATCTTCCTCTTCATTTTCTTCAATAGGATCAGAATTCTCTTCAGGCATTTCTTCAATATCTTCTTCGATGTCTTCATCAATATCTTTTTCATCTTCTAAAGATTCATCTTCATCCTTAATTTCTTCTTTGGTTTCTTCTTCTTCCAGAGCTGCTTTTATTTCTTCTTCATCTTTTGCTCTGATTACGGGGATTGAAAGCATTAAAGCAACTTGATCTCCGTCTTGTTCAAGATTTAGTTCAAGTGCGTCTTTGTCCATTTCAACGTATTTTGAAAGAAGTTCTACCATTTCTTTGCGCATACGTTCCATTAATTCAGGCGTTAAATTTGTTCTGTCCTGCATTAAGACTACTCTTAATCTGTTGCAGGCAGTTTCTTTTGCTGATTCTGTTTCCTGTGTTTCTGTCTGGCGGAAGAAGCCTATGACTTTATTATATAAATTTGCTAAAATCATCTTCTTACTTCTCCTTTCCTGTCAAACCGGAGAAGAACTTTTTAATTTTTGCCATAACGCCTTGAGGTTCTTCCAAATTTAAAAACGGAACATCTTCACCGATAATTCTTCTTGCTACATTGTTATATGCTTTACCGGCAAGAGATTTTTCATCATTGACAATCGGTTCGCCTTTATTGGTTGATGTTATAATTCCTGTATCTTCAGGGATTATACCGATTAATTCAGCCGAAAGGATTTCCACTACATCGTCAACGCTCATCATGTCGTTTGACTTGATAAGATTAGGGCGGACTCTGTTTAATAATAATTTGTAAGATTTAATTTCTTCTTTAGCTTCCAGAAGTCCTATAATTCTGTCGGCGTCACGAACTGCTGACATTTCGGGAGTTGTAACGACAATTGCTTCGGATGCTCCTGCCACTGCATTTTGGAAACCTTGTTCAATACCTGCGGGGCAGTCAACCAGAATGAAATCGAAATCTTTTTTCAATTTTTCGCATATATCTTTCAATTGTTCTTCAGTGACAGCTGTTTTGTCACGGGTTTGTGCTGCCGCTAAAAGACAGAGATTTGGATTTTTCTTATCTTTTACAAGTGCCTGCTTAAGTTTGCAGCGTTCTTCAACAACGTCTACGATTGTATAAACTATTCTGTTTTCCAAACCAAGTAATAAATCTAAATTTCTTAATCCCAAATCGGTGTCAATCATTACAACTTTCTTGCCTGCTCTGGCAAGAGCTGTTCCGATATTGGCATTTGTAGTCGTTTTGCCTACACCGCCTTTTCCGGATGTAATTACGATAACTCTACCGCTCATTATTTCTCCTTTTTATGATTCATGTATTTTATGTATCAAAATTTGTTTTTTGTATATACAAGCTTCTTCGGGAATAAATGTATCAGTTTTTTGTATATACGGTATGTTAATATTATCAGGGCGTCTTGCAAATGTATCGGCAATTCTTAATTGAATTGCATTCATTTTCAAAGCTCTGATTTTTGCATACCTGTTTCCGGCAGAACCTGCATGGGCAATACCTCCGAGAATTCCCCATACGGTAATATCACCTTTGGCAATAATTTCCGACCCCGGATTTGCATCGCCGATTATGACGATATTTCCGTCAGAGGTTATGCTTTGTCCCGAACGCAGTGTTCTTTGAATATACAATGTGGGGAGTTTTTCTGTTTCTCTCAAAGATTTTCTTAAATCGTCAAGATTGTAGTCTATGTCTTCGATATCTTCCCCTTCAATTTTATTTGCGTTTTCAAGTTCTTTATTGAAATCTTTCAATTCTTCCGCAGGATTAAAATCCGCTGTTTCTATTGATACAGAAGCATTTACGGTATTTTCGCTTTTTTCGTCTTTATCAGCGGCAAACTCTGATTTATCAATAGTTTCCATCTGATTTTCGGATGAAATGCTTTCTGTTTTAATTTCTTCAATAGGTTCAACAGGTTCTGCCGGTGCATCCTGCTGAAGTTTTTTCAAATCTTTTTCTTGTGCAAAAGTTTTAATTTCCGTATTTTCGTCGCCGAATATTTTATCTAAAGCTTTTTCAAGCTCTCTGTTAACTTTTTCTTGGTCGCCGTTAAACTCCGGCATAGGTACTTTATTTTCAAGGACGGACACTTCAATGTTAAGTTCTTCGGCTGATTTGACCGTATATTGCGAACTCGTGTTAATAAATTCTATTTCGGAGTTCATAGATTCAACAAGAGCTTTAATACTTGTAAGTTCCGTGGTCGTCAAATCAACAGAACCTAATTTTAAGCATACTTTTTTGCTTTGTGCATCCGGCAAATCCAGAATTCTGCTTAATTCGTAGATAATTTCCGAAGTCTTGTGAGCGTTGCTTACATCGACAATAAAACCGTTTTCAATGTATCCCTTATCCATTTTAATCCTTCCGCAAATCTAATATTATTTCATGACCATACATGAAACATTTTAGAACATCAACGAATTATTTCGAATTGTAATGTTTTTAAACAAATATGGATTCGTTAACGCGTTTAGATGCAAGATGGCGTTCCAGGTCAGATTTGGTTATTTTATTGTCGTAATTTCTGTCAAGCCCTTTATTTTGGTCGTAATAAGCTTCTCCGCTTCTGCATAAAACTTCTCTGTCTGCTCTGCCGGGTAAGAATGTTATCGCATATAAATCGGCTGCAGAAAGTCTTGCATCGGGTGAAAATTTATAACTTTTTGCTATTTTTAAATATTTTTCAGCCAAATCAAGCTGTTCCATTGCAGACATCTTTGCTATTTTTTCTTTTGTCAAATTTAAACCGTAATTTCTGTTTAATTCTTCAACAGATATGTTTGTAAACTGAATTAATCCTACAGCAGTATTTCCGTTCCAGGCCGTGGGGTTAAGACCTGATTCGCTGTTCATTACGGCAAGTAAATCTCTGTAATCGCAATTTAAGTTTTTGGCAACTTCTTTTACTTTATTTAAAAAGTTTTTGTCTAATTTGCTTTCGTTTTTAAAGTTTTTGTCAATTTTTGGTGTAACAGGTGAAGAAGCCCTTGTTTTAGAATTTGTTACTACTGTATTAAAATTTTGCGTTCTGGTAGTATTCACCATTTTTTCAGTATAATTGTTAAATGTATTCAGCTGCGAAAAAAGTGATGGTACACTGAAGTTAAATAGCGGATTAGTATATGCAGACATTGCAAAAATATTGTTATAAGGGTTAAATAATGGCATTGCAAATGTTTGCGGAAGTGAGAACGGGTTCATTTGCGGTGTCATATAATTAAACAGGGAATTAAACATCCCGAATCCGAAACCGGAATTGAAGGAATTACAACCGCAGCCGCCCCAATACGGCATAGGCATAAAATTATTTATATAGAAGCTGTTAAATCCCCAGTGGTAAATACTCATTTTTATCCCTGAATTTATTCCCCGTATATATATAAAGTATTTGCAATACAATTAATTGATAAAAAGTTTTGTGCATGTTAAAAATTGTTAATAAAAAATAACTATTAACTAATGTAAATTTATATTTTTATTATATTATATATCTTAGGGACAGAGAAATTTATGATTTTTAACGAAACAAAAACTCATGAAATTACGGTAGACGTAGTTATAGTTACGATGAAAAACAATGCATTGCAGGTTCTGCTTGTAAAGCGTCTTAATGAGCCGTTTAAGGATAAATGGGCTATTCCCGGCGGATATGTAAGATTATCCGAAAATCTTGACCAGGCAGCATTGAGAGTTTTAAAAGAGCGTACCGACATTGATAATGTATATCTTGAACAGTTATATACATTCGGAGATCCGCTCCGCCACCCGAATGCAAGGGTTATAACTTGCGCTTACTTTGCACTTGTCAGAGCGGAAGATATTCAGATTGTTCCGACGCCCGAACTCGGCTGGCATAAAATTTCAGATTTGCCGCCTCTTGCGTTTGACCACAAAGAAATTATTGAATATTCGTTAAAAAGAACACGCGAAAGATTGGAATTATGCCCTGTTGCATACCAGCTTTTAAATGAAAAATTTACATTAACCGAAATGCAGAAAGCTTACGAGTTAATTATGGGTAAAAAACTTGATAAGCGTAATTTCAGAAAGAAAGCTCTTTCAACCGAAGGTTTGATTGAACTTGACGAGTTTACAAAATCATCGTCAAAAAGACCCGCAAGATTATACACTTTCGAAAATATCAAATTGAATTCAAAAAGAGCCCACTTTATTTCTAAGAAAAAGGAGAAAAAATAAATGTTATTAAATTTCGTTTGGGCAATACAAATAATTTCAGCTTTATTGTTAATAATTTTGATTTTATTACATTCACCTAAAGGCGACGGCATCGCAGGGATTGGCGGTGCATCTCACGTTTTCGCGTCGCAAAAAAGCGCGGAAAAAGGCTTAAACAAGCTTACTGCAATAGTTTCTGCGGTATTTCTTGTTTGTACGTTCCTTTTAGGCTTCGGTATAATTAAGTAATATGGACGAAATATTTTCAAGAAATATATTGTTTTGGGGAGAAGAAAATCAAAAGCTTCTCTCTTTAAAACATGCTGCTGTTTTCGGGCTTGGCGGTGTCGGCGGTTTTTGTGCGGAAGCTCTTGCCCGTGCAGGACTGGGGGAATTAACAATAATTGATTTCGATAATGTTTCTCTGTCAAATATAAACAGACAGCTTGTTGCTTTACAATCAACCGTCGGACAAAATAAGACAAAACTTTTTGAAAGCAGATTAAAAGATATAAATCCTGATATTAAGCTGAATGTGGTTGATGATTTTTATAATGGGAATTTGGATTTGTCGGGTGTTAATTATGTTGCGGATGCTATTGACACTATGCGTTCAAAAATTGAACTTCTTGAATATTGCGTAAAAAACAGTATTCCCGTAATAAGTTCGATGGGCGCGGGCAACAGGATAGACCCGTCAAAACTTTATATTTCGGATATTTCGGAAATAGAGAATAAAAACGCGCCGTTTGTGTCTAATATTATTTATCAGCTTAAAAAGCGCGGAATTGAAAAAGGCATTACCGTAGTTGCGAGCAGAGAAAAGCCTTTTGTACGCGAGAAAATTTCTTCTTCCGAAAAAATTACAACTAAGAGCGGCGAAAATATTGAATTTACAAAAATTACTCCTGCATCAACCCCGTTTGTGGCGAGCTGTGCGGGAATATTTATGGCATCATATATTACGCAAAGTTTTTTAAAGGAGTATAAATCATGAATATACTTGTTACCGGAGCTTCTAAAGGAATAGGCAATGCTATTGCACGGGAACTTCAAAGTGCCGGTGAAGTTTTTGTTACAGGCAGAAATGAACAGGCTCTTGCGGCTTGCAATGCAAAAGGTTTCTGCGTGTGTGATTTGTCAAAAGACATAAACGAACTTGCAAAATTTATTACGGATAAAAATATTGATGTTCTTGTAAACAACGCGGGCGAATACATTTACGGCGCTCTGGAAGCAATGAAAACAGAAGATATTGTAAGAGTTTTTCAAACCGATTTAATAGCTCCCGCATATCTAATCTCTAAAGCACTTCCTCATATGAAAGGCCAAAGATGGGGAAGAATTATAAATATAGGTTCGATTTCAGGAGTTATGGGCGAAGCTTATGCAAGTATTTATTCCGCTTCAAAAGCAGGCTTGATAGGATTGACAAAATCCCTTGCGCTTGAACTTGCGGAATATGAGATTACCGTTAATACAATAAATCCCGGCTGGGTTGAAACTGAACTCGGACTGAATTCCATTGAGGACAGCGAATTTTCGAAAGAAGAAATAATTGATACAATTCCCCAGAAACGTTTTGTAAAACCTGAAGAAGTTGCAAAGCTTTGTAAATATTTAATTTCCGAAGATGCAAAAGGAATTACGGGGCAATCCATAAATCTTTGTGCGGGCTTAAGCGTAGGAATTTAAGGAACGTTTTTTAACAAATCATTTATATCAATTTCCAAAACTTTCGAAATATCATGTACCAGAAATATGGAAGGAGTTTGTACTCCGCGTTCCAAAAGGCTTATTGTACTTTCGCTGACATTCGTGTACTCTGCAAGCTCTGACTGTGTTATACCTTTGCGGTATCTTTCAGCTTTAAGATTTCTGGCAAATATTTTGTTGCGGGCATCTTTCATACAAAAAATTATAATTGCTTGACAATAATTATTTAAGCGAGTAGACTAATACTTACTAGTAGTATTCTACTAGTAAGTATTATAATAATAATGGAGAGATATTATGAAAACAGCATTTACATTAGCTGAGGTTCTTATTACTTTAGGCATTATCGGTATTGTTGCAGCTTTAACGCTGCCTTCTGTAATTAATAATCTCAGAGCTAAACAGTATGAAACTGCTATGAAAAAAGGTTATAGTGTTTTATCTCAGGCATTAGTAAGAATGAACGATGATCAAGGTGTTATTGCAAATCAGGCGAATTATGGTGGTGATAGTTTTGCTCCTGTTTTTAAAAAATATTTTAATCTCCTTAATGATTGCGGGCAGGAAGATTGTGAAGGCTTAGGGAAAGATGATGAAGGAGCAATCGATTATCATTCGGATATTTATAAAACATATAACGGGGGAGATATCCTAAACTATTTATTTGATGAGGGGCAATTTATGTTGTCTGACGGTATGTTTGTAATGATTGATAATGACGGTTCAAGACCTATAATAATAAGTATTGATGTCAACGGATATAATAAGAAACCTAATAAATGGGGGCATGATTTATTTACATTCCAAATTCTTAATGATACCGGTAAACTTGTTCCTATGGGAGCGGAAGGAACATATTATAATAACAAAAATGTTTATTGTTCGAAAAATTCTACAAATAGTTTCAATGGTGTAGCCTGTGCATATAAGGCTTTTACTGACCCGGATTACTTTAAAAACTTGCCGTAATCCTTATTTTTATGTATATTTCATTATATGTTTAATAAAAAATTAGAAGAATATATAGAAAATAATATATTACCTGAGTATTCTGAATTTGATAAAGGGCATGGAATTGAGCATGTCAGAACGGTTATAGAAAAAAGTTTGAAATTAGCTGCGGATTGTAATGCAAACCTTGATTATGCATATGTTATAGCTGCATATCATGATTTGGGCTTATGTGAAGGCAGAGAATTTCACCATATAGTTTCAGGCAAAATTCTGGAAGCTGATAATGCCTTAAGGCAATGGTTTTCGGAAGATGAGATTAAAATAATGAAGGAAGCAGTAGAAGACCACAGAGCATCTTCAAAAAATCCTCCGAGAAATATTTACGGCAAAATTGTGGCGGAAGCTGACCGTGATATTGTTCCTTTAAAAATTATTAAACGTACTATTCAATATTCAATTGCAAATTCTCCTTCAAATGATAAAGAACAACATTGGGCTAATCTTCTCAAGCACATGGCTGAAAAGTATGCTGAAGGCGGATATATGAAATTGTGGTTTGAAAATTCTAAAAATGCTAAACGCTTGCGAGAGTTGCGTAAAATAATTTCAGATAAAGAACAATTAAGAAAAATTTTTGAAGAATTGTACGATACTGAAATATTTAATGTGAATTAACAATAAAAAAACAGGTGTATCACCTGTTTTTTTATTGTTTCTTGTTTTTAAATGCTCTTCTATATTTGTTAATAACAAAATCACTTGAGGCAGATATGATTTCTTTGTGTAAATCTTGTTCTTTTGTGCCTACTGTTGATATGTACATAAATTGTCTTTTTCCATTTATACCTTTGATTTTGTCAATTAATTTTTGTATACCTTTTGGGGCAATGTTACTTATTAGAAGTGCGGGGTGCACCTGTCGCGTTGAACTTTGTAATTGCACGTAATCCACATCTGCATTGTATTTTTGCCCAAACTTTGCAAAAGCCTTCGATTTTTCAACGGTAGTTTTAATTACTTCAGGCATATCTCTACTGCAGTTTAGTCCCTGAAACGATGGGGTGTTCTGTACTTTTGCTATATTCATTTTTTTTCCTTTCTTTAATTAATCAAGTCTGTAATGTATTTTGGGGTAATTTTTAAACATTTTAAATCTTTGCAGGTTGTTTGTCTGTGTTCCCAAAGGCACGGTTTTATCGGACAGGTATCCTGTGCTTTTATTGCAATTACTTTGTCAGATTTGGGGATTAATTTGTTATCATCTGTTGGTCCAAAGATTACAAAAGTTTTGGTTTTCATTGCGACTGCAACATGTAAGGGTGCGGAATCGGAACATATAAATTTTTCGGCTTTTCCGATAAGAACAGCCAAATCTTTTAAGCTTTTTGTTTTTCCGTAATAATCTTCAAAATTTTTATTTTTTGTATTCTTGCGGATGGTTTCTATAACTTCTTTATCATCAGGGCCGCCTGCTAAAATAACATGTTTGCCTTTTTCAATAAGTAAATCTACAGTTTCAGCCCAAATTTCCGCGGAAATTGTTTTAATCATACCTTTTTGAATGCTCATTTTACTTACTCCGGGGTGGATTAAAACCGAATTAGGGATTTTTTCCTGCTGTTCAACATTGATTTCAGGCAGATATGTTTTGTGGTTTGTAATCGGGGTTACCAAATCATGATACATTGCGCAGGCATATTGATTTTTGTTTAAAGGAACGGCTTCTGTCAATAATATTTTGCTTAATTTCCCTGTATCGTATCCGTATCTCTTTTTAATTCCCGTTAGTGTCAAAAGGATACTGATTAATTTATTGCCGCCTGATGATACTACAAGGTCAAAATCCATCCTGCGGGCTAAATACACCAGTTTTAAAAGTTCCATGTATTTATTTTTGCCTTTTACATCAATAAGGAATAAATCATCAATAACATCAGTTAAATCTTTAACGCTTTTGCTTCTGGGCTCTAAGGCGAGCGTAATTTTAGAATTCGGGAATTCTTTTTTTAATGATATAAGCGCGGGCAGAAAAAATATTTCATCACCTATCCCGCCGAAATTAATTGCTAAAATATTCATAACCCGATTATACAATAAACATATTTGTAGTAGTATATTTGTATGGTAAATAAAGTAACAACAGGAGCGGTAATAGGTTTGGAAGCATACAAGGTTTCTGTGGAAACCGATGTATTAAATTCACTTCCTGCATTTTCCATTGTCGGTCTGCCTGATGCGGCAATTAATGAAGCGCGTGACAGGGTGCGCTCCGCAATAAAAAATTCGGGCTTTACTTTTCCCGCTAAAAAAGTTGTTATAAATTTGGCACCTGCAGATTTAAAAAAAGAAGGATCAAACTTTGACCTTCCTATTGCTGTCGGACTTCTGGTCGAGGAAGGAATTCTTGATGAAGAAAAAATTAAAGATTATGCATTTATCGGAGAACTTTCTCTTGACGGGACACTCAGAAATGTAAACGGTGTTTTGCCTTTGATACTAGGACTTAAAGATGCAGGAATACAAAATATTTTTGTTCCCGATGTTAATGCATCGGAAGCAGCACTTGCGGGCGGAGTTAATATATTGGGTGCGCATTGTCTTGCAGATGTTGTAAACCATTTTGCAGATGCACGGATTAAACCTACGCTTATTGATATAAATAAATACTTAATTGAAGGTGCAAAGCAGGAATATACTTATGATTTTAAGGACGTAAAAGGCCAGCAGAAAGCAAAGCGGGCATTGGAAATTGCAGCTGCAGGCGGTCATAATATGTTAATGACAGGTTCTCCGGGGTCAGGCAAAACTCTTATGGCAAAATGCTTTGCGTCAATTTTGCCGCCTCTTGAACTTTCGGAAGCTCTTGAACTGACTAAAATATACAGTATATGCGGACTTTTGACGCCTAATGAACCTTTAATGACAAAACGGCCATTCAGAGCTGTTCACCATACAGCATCAGCAAACGGCATAATCGGCGGAGGCTCAAACCCGAAACCGGGTGAAATTACTCTTGCACACAGGGGTGTTTTGTTTCTTGACGAAATGGTGGAGTTCCCGCGCAGTGTTTTGGAAGTTTTGCGGCAGCCGCTTGAGGACGGTGAAATTATTATTTCAAGAACACGGCATTCAATAAAATATCCCGCAAAATTTATGCTTCTTGGCGCGATGAATCCCTGTCCATGCGGCTATCTCGGAGACAAGGAAAAACAATGCACCTGTTCGGAATTTCAAATCGGCAGATATCAGTCAAGGCTTTCGGGACCTTTGCTTGACAGAATTGACCTGCATGTAGAAGTTCCGAGGCTTACGGCGGAAGAACTTCTAAACACGCAGCCTTCAACTGAAACATCTGCAGATATCCGTAAGCGTGTTATAAAAGCAAGGCAGATGCAGGCTGAACGATATAAAGACGACGGAATTCTCACAAATTCCGAACTTACTTCCAAGCTTATCAGAAAATATTGCCAGATTGATAAACCAAGTGCCGCTTTATTAAAAACAGCCGCTGTTAAATATCAGCTTTCAGGCAGACGTTACGACAGAATATTAAAGCTTGCAAGAACAATCGCAGACCTTGACGGCTCTCAAGATATTCGGCAAACACACCTGATGCAGGCTCTGCAGTACAGGATGTTTAACCGGTTAAATTAAAAAATCCCGCAATTAATCCCACTAACGCGGATACTCCAAGATAAAAAAGCGGATCTCTTTTTTCCGTAATGCTTGCAATAAATAATCCTACGAGAAGAACCATTCCGAAAAGATTTATATTGTTAATAAACATATCAACGCCTACAGCAGCAAGCAAGCCGCACCCCGCAGGCTTTAATGTGTAAATTACGGATTGAACGTATTTATTATGTCTGAATTGTTCTAATAGCTTCGAGATTATAATAATTATTATTAATGACGGAAGGATTACAGACGCTGTCGCAACGAAAGCTCCTGTTACTCCTGCCGTCGTAAACCCTGCAAACGTTGCAACGTTTACCCCGACAGGCCCCGGAGTGATTGATGAAACAGCAATCATATCCGAAAGCTGTTTTGTTGTATACCATTTTTGGACATCTGCTATATGATATAAAAACGGCAAAGTCGCATATCCGCCTCCGAAAGAAAATAAGCCGATGTGAAAGAATTCCAAAAATAATTTTAAATATATCATCATTCTTCCTTATCCCCGTATTCTATTTTTTTCTGAAACGGCAGCCATATGCCGATAAAAATTGCAAGAATAATCAAAGCCGCAGGCGGAGCTTTAAAGCAGGCTGACAGTATGAATGTTATGAAAAATATCCAGCAGGTGAATTTATCAACAATACTTTTTCTCCACATTTCTTTTACAGCAAGAAATATTAATATTAAAACACCTATTCCCACGCCCCAGAATATACTTTGAATAAATTTCAGCTTGATAATTTCTTCTAATAATCTTGCAACAATTATTATTGAAATAAATGCAGGCATGACAATCCCGAGAGTAGCGGCGAACGCTCCCGCTGTTCTCCTTAGTTTATATCCCACAAAAATAGCGGTATTTGCGGCTATAATCCCCGGAACACTCTGGCTTAATGCGTAATATTCACATAATTCATCATCATTTATCCAATTTTTTTTATCAACAAGTTCGGATTGCAAAAGCGGTAAAATTACGTATCCGCCGCCCAGCAATAAAGTCCCTACCTTGAAAAAAGTTTTGAATATCTGATATAAAGTCTTTTCCATAGAATTATTATATAACAAGCATCAAATTTTACAAAAGTATTGAAAAATTTTTGTAAATAGTTTATATTTAATGATATTGAGAAAGGAGCAAATATGAATAGATTAAACGCAAAACAGGCACATAAATCTAATAAGTTTCATAAAGCTTGTGTTGAAGCGCCTACGCACGCAGTGCTCGGGGGGGGGGCAATTCTGTAGCTCCTAAACCTGCATTTACCCTGGCAGAGGTTTTGATTACTTTAGGAATTATCGGTGTGGTTGCGGCTCTAACGCTGCCTGTTATTGTTGAAAGTTACAAAAAACAGGAAGTTATAGCACGTTTAAAGAAATTTTATTCTACTTTCAGTAATGCATTACTTGCTTCAATTTCCGAGAACGAAGCTATGGAATATTGGCAATTTCCAGCCCATCAGAATAACGGCGAGGAAATGGATATTTTTGTTAATAAATATTTGTTTCCATACTTTAAAGGCTTAAAAAGCTGCAGCTCAAAAGAGGCTGACTGTACAGATATTTCCGCTAAGCTTTATCCGAAGCAGCCTGTATATATCTTCACCGACGGCGGCTGTTTTTCTATGCTTAAAGGCGGGGGAGATACGGAAGCAGGAATGATGCATATCTTGTATGACGTAAACTGCGGAGCAAAACCTAATGAAAACAATCGTGATATTTTTGCATTTACCATAACTTATGGGAATGGCAGAGGATTTATTTTTAAGCCCGGTTCAACAGCAAGTTATAATCTTACAGACAGAGATGAACTGCTAAGAGCTTGTAAAAACGAAGAAGTCAGTGAGCATGCAAAAGCAGCTTGTACTGCTTTAATATACTTTGACGGATGGGAGATATCTAAAGATTACCCGTATAGAATTTAGGCTGAAATTTTATAAAATTTCAGCCTGAACAAAAAAGAAAAATTAATTATTTAATGTTGCTTTAAGTCTTGCCATAGCTCTTGCAATAGCAGCTTCTGCTCTTTTTGCATCGATTTCCGCTTCATTGTCGGCTAATCTTGCCTGAGCACGTTTTAAAGCTTCCTGTGCACGGGTTACGTCGATTTCATCACCGCATTCTGCCGTAGTCGTGAGGATTAAAGCTTCGTCATCTTTAAACTGCAAAACACCGCCCATTGTAGTGAAAAATTTAACCTCATTATCTTTTACGGCTTTAGTAACACCGATGTCTAATGCTGCCATTACAGGAACGTGATTTTTCAATATACCTATTTCACCGTCAGTGGTTTTAGTATATATTTCGCTTACGTCTTCATCAAATACAACTCTTTCATGTGTAATTATTTTTAAATGCATAATTTCACCTAACCTTTAAGAGTTTTAGCTTTTTCAACGGCTTCTTCAATAGTTCCCACCATATAGAAAGCTTGTTCCGGCAAGTCATCATGTTTGCCTTCAATGATTTCTTTAAAGCCTTTAATTGTATCTTCAAGTTTTACGTATTTCCCCGGGATACCTGAGAACTGTTCTGCAACAAAGAACGGCTGAGATAAAAATCTTTGAATTTTTCTTGCTCTGTTAACTGTTTCTTTATCTTCTTCAGACAATTCGTCCATACCCAGAATTGCGATAATATCTTGAAGTTCTTTATATTTTTGTAGAATTTCGAGAACTTTTCTTGTTGTATTGTAATGCTCTTCTCCGATAATATTCGGGTCAAGAACTCTTGAAGAAGATTCAAGCGGGTCAACAGCCGGATAAATCCCAAGAGACGCAATCTGTCTTGATAAAACCGTAGATGCATCAAGGTGTGAGAATGTTGTAGCCGGCGCAGGGTCTGTCAGGTCGTCCGCCGGTACATAAATTGCCTGAACAGATGTAATTGAACCGTCTTTTGTTGAAGTAATTCTTTCCTGTAATTCACCCATTTCATTTGCAAGTGTCGGCTGATAGCCTACTGCTGACGGCATACGGCCGAGCAATGCGGAAACTTCCGAACCTGCCTGAGTAAATCTGAAAATATTATCAACGAATAAAAGAACGTCCTGTTTTGAAAAATCTCTGAAATATTCAGCGGCAGTCAAAGCTGAAAGCCCTACTCTCATTCTTGCTCCGGGCGGTTCGTTCATCTGTCCGTATATCAGCGCAACTTTATCTATAACCCCTGATTCTTTCATTTCGTTCCAGAGGTCGTTGCCTTCACGTGTTCTTTCTCCTACACCGCCAAATACTGAGACACCTGAGTGTTCCATTGCGATGTTATGAATAAGTTCCATGATAAGTACTGTTTTGCCGACGCCTGCACCGCCGAATAAGCCGATTTTCCCGCCTTTTTGATACGGCTGCAGCAAGTCGATTGCTTTGATACCTGTTTCCAAAATTTCGATATTTGTATTTTGGTCTGTTAATTTTGGAGATTCTCTGTGGATAGGAAGGTATGTATCCGTTTCAATCGGTCCCATTTTATCAACGGGATCTCCCGTTACATTTAAAATTCTTCCTAAGATAGGTTTACCAACCGGAATTTTAATAGGTTCGTTAGTATTTACAACTTTCATGCCTCTTTTCAAACCGTCCGTAGATGACATAGCAACCGTTCTAACCTTATTGGAGCCGAGCATCTGCTGAACTTCCGCAACAACGTAAGTTCCGTCGTCTTTATGAATATGTAAAGCAGTATAAATTTCGGGCAGTTCTCCCTGTTGGAATTCAACGTCAATAACCGGACCGATAATCTTGGTTATTAATCCTTCGTTTTTAGTTAATGTATCCATTTCCTCTCTCCTTTTATAAACTAATTATATCGCGGGAAAAAAAAATGGCAAGGCGCATTTACTTAACATTTAAAGTTTAATCAGTTCATTTTCAAGCGCAGTAAAAAGAATTTGGTTTCTTGTTTTTATTTTTAATTTTTTTAGAATGTTGTTTTTTGCTTTAATGTAAATCTTATAGTTAATATTCAGATAATCAGTAATAGCTCTTGCATCCATACCTGTGGCAAGCAGCAGCATGATGTCGTATTCAAGGTCAGAAAGTTCGTTTTTCATAAAAATAATGATAGACCAAAAAGAATATTTTGCAATATAATATACATCGCTTGTATACCTAATATAATGTAGTCTTAAATATCTAAATCCCATAATATAATAAAATGGGTCTAAAATTAGAACTTGGCAAAAGAATTAAGGAATTAAGGGAATTAAATAAGTTTTCACAAGAAACTTTAGCAGAGTTAATTGGAATAAATCGCAATTCCCTTAGTAAAATTGAAAATGGCGATACTTATCCTAAACCTGAAAATCTTGAAAAGTTAAAAGAAGTATTAAATGTGGAATTCAAAGATTTTTTTACCTTTGGGGATAGTAAAAATGATAAGTTGGACAATATAAATATGAAGCTGCTGAGATGCGATAAAAAAGAACTTGATTTTGTCAATATTCTCATTGATACTATGCTTAAAAATAAAGTTTAACTTTTTCTATATCAACAAGTTTATTTTCTACGGCAAAATAAGCCAGCTGACGACGATTGCTTAAACTTAATTCTTTCTTTAACTTTCTAATTCTGTATATTAATTTATTAATATCATATGAATAATATTTTTCGGCAATTTTTCCGTAAGATTTTCCCGTCAATAAATAGTAGAAAAGTTTGTCATTATATAAATTATAGTATTTTGAGCTTAAATCAATCATAATCTGTAAGTTGTTTTTATATCTATAAGTATAAACTATTTATTTTTTAAAAGTTAATAATATTTCCTTTAAAAGTCTGCTAGTTAGTAAAAAAGTCTGACAGGCGATAGAAAATCAATATAATCAGATGTATTCTAACAAAATGGATTTAAAACATTTATTTGGTAAAAAACTCAAAGCAATAAGGTCCGGAAGAAGTTTAACTCAAGAAAAATTTGCTGAAATAATAGGAGTTGACCCTGGATTTATAGGTATGCTTGAAATAGGGCAGAAGGCTCCGTCGTTTAAAACTCTCGAAAAAATTCATCAAAATCTTAATATCAGCTATTATGAAATGTTTGATTTTGAACAAACGCATACTAAAAACAGCTTTATTGCCGAACTTATCAGAGAACTTGACGGTGCGGATGAAAAATCTTTAAAATATTTAGTCGCTGTTAACAGAGAACTTATTAAGTTTCTTAAAAATAAATAATATTACACTAGCAAAAATTTTTTTTCTCATGTATTATTACCTTCATAATAAATTTATATGGATAATGCAATGCAATTATTAATTGATAAAGAACTTAATTCCGGTGACAAGATTTTGAAACCAGATTTCAATTCAAAGACAGGACGGGAACTTCTTGCGTTTTACCTCCAAACGAAGTTTAAACAAATTCTTGCTTATGACAAGAGATGCGAAACCCCGATTTTTAAAGAAGTAAGTCCTACATTTATTGCAAGGTTCACAAAAAGACTGATAAATAACCCTTCCAGAAGATTTTTAATCGGCATAACAGGTGAATCAGCATCAGGCAAGTCAACAATATGCAGGGAAATAAAAAATATAATTGAACAATTATCTTTACCCGTTTCCGTATTAAGCACAGATAATTATTTCAATGATATTTCGGACTTAATAAAGAAATACGGAAGTTTTGATAATTTGACCGATAACGGTTATGACATTGATGCCCCTGAAAGTTTTCAGCTTGATTTATTAAAAAAAGATTTAGAGTCTCTTGCTCAAGGTAATACAATAATGGCTCCGAGATATGTTCCTAACGGAACAGGTGTTTCAATTCCGAATTCTCTTGAAATCCGTTCCGATAAAGTTGTTGTTGTAGAAGGTATAGCAACAATGTATAAAGATGTTAAAGATGTATTTGATATTAAAATTTATATAGAAACGGAAAATGATATCAGGCGCGAAAGATTTATAAAAAGAGCCAAAGCGGAGCGCAACCAGAACGAAGAAAATGCTATTAAGCAATGGGAATATTTGCTTCACGCGGGAGAAAAATATGTTATCCCGGGACGTGATTACGCTGATTTTGTAATTGACGGTAATTCTGATTTAAAATATTTTGATCAAATTTTGGAATACATTCATACTATTACAAATAATTTTCAGTAATGTTAAATAAATTATATATACTTTTTATCCAGCTATAGTCTGTATTTTGTAAAAGATTTTTTGTTTAGATGTCTTAATACTTTTGACTTTTTTGCCACGCATTTAAAAATATGATACAATAACAATTAATTATTATTGCGGATTTTTTTTGAATTAAATCCACTAAATAATTGATACGGTAATAAATATATTTCACTATAATAAAACAGGATATAAGAGAAATAGGTGGCAAGTGAGCAGAAATTTTATTGACAGGTTTTATGAAGAAGATACCAAAGACCGCTTCTGGAGCTTAAATAAGAAGATTGGAGCGTGTCTTGTTGTTTTGTTTTTAACTATTATTATGATAAATACAACCGGATGTACCCAAAACGGCGCGGAAGAAGCTGTTGTTGAAGAATCTGCAGTTACGGAAGCTCCGCAGGATACCGTGAAAGTCGGAAATGACGGAGTTAATGCGGCAATAGCTCCTGACGATGAGGTTTCTGTAGTGGCTGATCAGTCCGCTAAAAACAGTACAATGGTTGCAATGTCAGTTGAAGACATGGGAAGATCAGACCCGTTTCTCCCTGAAAGCGAAAAGGTAGTTGTAAAACCTAAACCTAAATTCGCCACTGATTTGGTGCCGCCGCCTGAAACCATTTCTGTAGATACTACTGCAACGGAAATTATGACAACTAAAGTTTCGGGAATTATGTTTGATAAGTTTAATCCGTCCGCTATATTAAATATTAACGGAACAGATTATCTGGTAAGATCAGGTGATCTTATAAACGGATATAAAATATTATCAATAGGTCCGGATACCGTTACAGTCCAATACGGTTCTAACGTGTATAAAGCAAGTGTCGGTGAACTGTTTACGGGTGAGGGTATTAAGTATAATGCAGTTTCCAATCTTGAAAATAAGTTTGGCAGCCGCAGCAATAAGGCGGTACAGAATTAAATTTAATGAAAATTAATAACCAGGAGCAGATATGAGAAATAAAATTTCAAACAAAATTATTGCAAGTCTGATGTTAACGGCATTTGTTTTTTCAAACAGTGTGTTAACGGCTTCAGCAATGGAAAATGTCGGGGTCGTGCAGTATGACAATACAAGCAAACCGGCTTTAAGAGATGATGAGGGAGAATATTCTCTCAAGTTAAAAGGCGATGTAAGCTTTATTAAACATAATCCGTTAATCAGCATTAGTTTACGTGATTCTGATGTAAAACAGGTTTTGAGAATGTTTGCTGATAAAGCCGGCATGAACATTGTTTTCCATAATTCTGTTTCGGGAAGTGTTACTCTTGATTTGGTAGACGTCCCTTTGAATACTGCTTTTGATATGGTTATGGAAATTAACGACTTAAATTATGTTGTTGATGATAACACAATTATCGTTGCCAGAGCAGGGACCAGCGGTTTTAATTTTGCAAAACAGGATATGACTTTAATTCCTGTAAAATATATCAGTGCTGCAGCTCTGGCTGACTTTTTGAATAAAAATATCTATGCTATGCATAAACCGGGGCTTTCAGACACTGACATAGTTACTACTAACCCTGTGACAAACGAACTGATTGTTTTTGGTACGAAAACTGACGTGGCAATTGCCAAAAAAATTGTGGAAAAATTTGATAAAAAACCGCAAACAGTAACTTTTAAAGTTAACCACACAACTCCTGCTGAGATGGCGGATATGATCTGCAATATGCTTTTACCTGCATCTTCAGGTGCTTCTGCGGGCGGTTCATCCGGGGGCTCTTCCGGAGGGGACTCTACGGGCGCTGATTCGAGTGTTCCTGTAAAAGGTGATGATGACGGCGGTTCTACAGGTGGTGCTGCAGGTATTATGACAGGTGCAGCGGCTGATGCAGGCGGGGGTGCTTCTGCCGGCGGCGGCGGTGGTTCCATGGCGCTTAATGCAGGGACTGTTGCTTGTACTCTTGACGGACAGTTGAGCGGTTCTGTGTCATCTTTCGGGCTGCAAAACCTTTCTATTGCTTATTATTCTCAATTAGGTACGATAAATGTTATCGGCGGCTCTGAAAAACAAATTGAGATGATAAGAGATTTTATTGCTGAAACTGATAAAAAACAGCCTCAGGCATATCTTGAAGTTGCAATTATTGAGCTTAACGAAGAAGGAAGTAAGACTTTACAAAATAACTGGACATTTTTGAGTAATACTTTTTCTGCGTCATTTGACGGAGAAACAACAAAAACGGATCCTATGCATCCTTTCTTCCTTAAAGGTAACGGATATGAAGTATGGGATACCAGTGGTGATGAACCGGAACTTATCAGTACTTTAAAACCATATAACGGTCCTGTTAATATATCTTATGCGATTAATTACCTTGTAAGAAACCAAAAAGGCCGTATTGTTTCAAACCCGCGTGTATTAATAACTAACGGAGAAGAAGCAACAATTGATATTACACAGGATTATATTGAATCAACCGAAACCGAACAGAGTGCATATACAGGCGGTACTCTTGCAACCAGAACCTATAATATCGGCAGTGATGCAGGTATTAAGGTTGGTATAACTCCGTTCATAAGTCCTGACGGCTATGTTACTTTAAATATTAAACCTGAATATGCAACTATTTTAAGCCAGGTTACTGCTCAGGATACAGGCGGACAATATATCGCAGCTACTTTGTTATCTCACAGAAATCTTGACTTGAAAAATGTAAGAATTAAAGATGGCGAAACTCTTGTTATCGGCGGTTTAATAAATGAAGAAGAACAGAAAACAATCGGTAAAGTTCCTGTTTTAGGTGATTTGCCTCTAATCGGCACCTTGTTCAGATCAACATCTTCAACCAAGAAGAAAAATGAAATGGTAATTATGATTACTCCGAAAATAGTTACTGATTCAGAAGACGCAACTGGAAATACAGAAACATTGTAGAATAAAATATAAATAAGATGAATGAATTACTAAACAGGTTAAAAAACAGTGTCAATCTCCAGATACTGAATAAAGTAAACAACGCACTATTGGAACAATATAAATTTGTTCCAATTAGTGTTAAAGATAATTTCCTGTTTGTTGCGATAAATTCATCCTCTGATAAAGATGTAATAAACCTTAAATTAAAAGAATTTTTCCCGCAGCAGGTGAAATTTATTCAAGTGCCTGATCAGGATTTGTATGATTTGATTTCCGGTTTAAAGCAGGACATGCAGAAAGATACCGTGGACGACGGTACTTCTAAACAGGTTAAACTCGGTGAATTGCTTGTTCAAAAAGGTTATATTAATGATGTTCAGCTTTTGCAGGCTCTGGCTGAGAGTAAACGCCAGAAAATACCTATCGGGTCAACTTTATTTAAACTTGGCTTTATTACTCTTGATCAGTTAAAAGAAATTCTTCACCTGCAAACGGGCTATGATCTTGTTACCCCTGAGCAGCTGGCTTCACAGGAAAAATTTATTAAAATCCTGCCCGAAGACTTTATTAAGAATAACAAAATTATTCCTATATCATCAGACGGCAAAACCTTGATTTTGGGTGTTGTTACTCCTGTTAAACCTGATGTATTAAAAGATATTATCTATTTAACAGGTCAAAATCCGAAACAGCTTTTGATGACTCATTATGAGTTTGAAAATTCTTTAAATACTTTCTTCAGTGAGCAGAAGAAAGAAACCGAAAAAGTAATTAAACAAATTGAAAGTGAAGCTGAAGAATTTGAGGTTGAAGAATCACTTGCCGATATGGTCGACAAGCAGTTAAAGGATTCAACCGGCTCGGTTGCTAAATTCGTTAACCAGATTATTACTAACGCAATTGATAATAAAGTATCAGATATTCACATTGAACCAAGGCTTTCAGGTTATATCGTAAGATACAGAAAAGACGGTATGCTTCAAAAAGTTCTCGATATTCCGCCTAAAGTAGAAACCTCTGTAATTGCACGTTTTAAAGTTCTTTCGAGAATGAATATCGCGGAACACAGAAGACCTCAGGACGGTACTTTCTCGATAAAGTATAAAAACGGTTCCTATGACTTCCGTATTAACACGCTTCCCGTATCCGGCAAGGAAAAGGTTTGTATCCGTGTACTAGCTCCTGCTGTAAGCTTGAATGCCGATGATAAGAATATTAAACTTGTCGGCGGAACAGAAGAAGATATTGCAAAGATTAAAAATATGGTAAGCTGTCCGAACGGTATTATTCTTACATCAGGTCCGACAGGTTCAGGTAAAACAACAACTCTGTATTCGGTTTTAAAAAGTTTGAACGATGAAGATGTAAATATTACAACGATTGAAGACCCGATAGAAATTAAACTGGAAGGTATTAACCAATCTCAAATTAACGCAAAAGCAGGTATTACATTCGCATCCTGTATGCGTGCGATATTAAGACAAGACCCTGATATTATTCTGGTTGGTGAAATCCGTGACTATGAAACTCTTGAAATTGCGATTTCCGCAGCCTTGACTGGTCACCTTGTATTAAGTACCGTTCACACAAACTCTGCGGCCGCAACAGTTACACGTTTAATTGAAATGGGAGCGAAAGATTATCTGGTATCTTCTACGCTGTCAGGCGTTATTGCGCAGCGTCTTGTAAGAAGACTTTGTGATGACTGCAAAGAAGAGTACTTCGCCACACATGATGAAGCAAGACAGATAATTGCAAACGAAGATGAAATTCAGGAATTTATGAAGAAACCTATATATAGAGCGAAAGGCTGTAACAAGTGTGACTTTTCCGGTTATAAAGGCAGACTTGGTGTCTATGAAATTATGACTATAAATAAGGAAATTAAAAGACTTGTTGCAATGGGTGCGCATGATTTGGAAATTGAGGACGCTGCTGTTAAAAACGGTATGAAAACCCTGCATCAATCCTGCCTGACGCATATACTTAAAGGTATGACCACAATAGATGAATTTGTCAGAGTTCTCGGTGTGGTTAATGAATAGGAGAAACAATGACAATATATAATTATATAGCACTTAAAAATAATAAAGATATTGTTAAAGGGAAAGTTGACGCGGCTGACCTGAGAGAGGCGCGTGAAAGTATTCGTAAATTAGGTTTTATACCGACAAAGGTTTATGAAGAAAAAGCAAAGGGCGAAGAAAAAGAAGAAAAGAAAGATGTAAAACCCGGAAAGATGAAGAAATTAGGACTTCAAGACCGTATGGATTTTACATCTACACTGCAAATCCTTGCACAATCAGGTATTCCTATCATTGAATCTTTGATGTTTATTGAAAATGATGCTGCAAAGCTTAAAGTAAGACTTGTAGCCAAAGAGCTGAGAAGGCAGATTATGGCAGGTGCAACTTTCGCCGATACAATTGCAAAATACCCTGACCAGTTCGGACAGATTTATATAGGTCTTGTAAAAGCCGGGGAAGATTCCGGTGAACTTGAAAAAACTTTACAGCGTTTGTTGGAATTGTTAAACAAAGAAGCCAATATCAGAGGTAAAGTTATCGG
The DNA here is from genome assembly GCA_944324305.1 of Candidatus Gastranaerophilales bacterium. GTDB lineage: Bacteria > Cyanobacteriota > Vampirovibrionia > Gastranaerophilales > Gastranaerophilaceae > Stercorousia. The sequence continues at coordinate 7,921 of CALUVV010000002.1, read as the reverse complement.
TACACTTATGTATCCGATGTTCGTTATCATCCTGGCTGTTATTATAGTTCTTGTTATGTTAATGTTCGTTTTCCCCGTATTTAAAGAAATGTTTGACGGTATGGGCAAAGAACTTCCATGGATTACGGCAACATTAATGAGCGCGGGTATTTTCTTAAAAACATACTGGTTCCTTGTTCCTATTATTCTGGGTTCTATTTTCGGTTTCTGTACATTTATTATGAAATGGCAGCCGAGTAAGAGAAAAATTGATGAATGGGTTTTGAAAGTCCCTCTTTTATCAGACTTAATCCAGTATTCAAACTTTGCAAACTTTATTGCGGTTATGCAGGTTGCATATGATGCGGGTGTTCCGATTATTGAATGTTTGTACCTTGCTAACGTAACACTTACAAATTATACTTTAAAAACAAAAATTGAAACGGCAACTTTGAAAGTTCAACAGGGGCAGCATCTTTCTATTGCTCTGCGTTCCACACGCGTAATGCCGAAAATGATTTTGTTTATGATTGCAACAGGTGAACAGTCAGGACGTTTGGGTGATATGCTGCTGCAGGCAACTTCGTTTATTGACAAAAAACTTGACGGCATCATTGATACAATGACTAAAATGATTGAGCCGATAATGCTTATTGTAATCGGAAGTATCGTATTAACTCTGGCATTAGCGTTGTACTTACCGTTGTTCAACTCTTACATGACGGATTAAAAAAGGACTTTTCGATGAAAAAAACTTATGTAGTCACAGGTTCAACATCAGGTATAGGAAAAGCTCTTTTAGAAGCTCTTGTTAAAGATAACATCGTGTTTGCAGGTTATCGTAATGAAAAATATGCTAAAGATTTGGAGCATATCGGTGCAATTCCTTTTTATATTGATATGGAAAAAAAGGAAACAATTGCCCGTGCTGCGGCTTTTATAAAATCAAAAACTGAAACAATTGATACGCTTATAAATGTTGCAGGATGTGTTGTTGCAGGCGTTATGGAAAAGCTGCCCGTTGATAATATCCGAAAACAATTTGAGGTTAATACTTTTTCACATCTGGATTTTACACAAAGACTTCTGCCATTATTAAATAATGCTAAAGTTATTAATATAAGTTCAATGGCAAGTTTTGGAATATTCCCGTTTGTTGCCCCTTATTGCGCGTCCAAAAGAGCTCTTGATATTCTGTTTAATGCAATGTCGGTGGAAAGCGGATTGAAAGTTGTTTCCGTAAAGCCGGGCGTAATTGCAACCCCTTTATGGGACAAATCAATTGAACTTAATAAAGATGCAATTAATAATTCTCAAGATTATGACAAAGAGATGAAATATATAGTTGCAAATGCAAAGAAAAACGGCACAAAAGGTTTAAGTGTTAACAAGGTTGTAAATCTTGTTTTAAAAGTTGATAAAATGAATAACCCCAAACCTTCATACACAGTCGGTTTTGATGCAAAAATCGCGGAAATTGTATCTAAACTTCCGCAAGATATTATAAATATATTAATAAGAAACGGAATTAAATCTAAGATTTCTTCCGTAAAATAATTTCGTAATTCAGTATATCTAATATTTCGGCTAATTCAGTAACTCTAAATGTTTTGTTCCTGAGCTTATTGCTAAGGTTATTGTTGCTGTCATGTTTCCCGAATTTTTTATTAACAAGTTCTTTAGCCCTTTTTACGGTAAGTCCTTCAAGAGCTGCAAGGTATTTAATTTGCAGTGCCAATTTGTCTGTCTCAAGTTTAATTTCTCTTTCCATTCAGAAATGATACTATTTATTAATTAATAAGGACAATATATATTGACATTATTAATTATATAGTTAATAATATATATGAAATAGTTAATTAATATAACAGAGGAATTTGTATGAAAAATGGGTTTACTTTAGCAGAGGTATTGGTAACTTTAGGAATTATCGGTGTGGTTTCAGCGATGACTGTACCTTCTTTGATGCAAAATCATCAGCGTAAGACTTATGTCACCCAATTGCATAAATTTTATAATGAACTTTCTCAAGCTTTGCTGCAATACCAGACAGATCGTAATGCTGTCAATCTGCCTGAAGCAGGTTTAACAACAATCGGTGCATATGCAGAGTTTCAAAAAAAATATTTTAAAATCGTTCAAGACTGCGGTACTGACGGTACGCCGTGTTTTGCGGCTTCTTATAAAAAAATGTCCGGTGTAGATTCAAATTTTGCTTGCCGTAATAATTGCATGGTCCTCGCAAGCGGTACAGCAATGGGCACTGCTATCGGCTCTAATAATATTGTTGAAGTTGTTCTGGATATTAACGGCTCAAAAGGTCCTAATATTTTTGGCAGAGACGCTTTTACCCTTTATATATACCCTAACGGAGTTATTGATGATCTTGCCGTGAAAAATATTGACGACCCTGATGATTCCACCTGGGGTGATAATTCCGCTCCGCTGTCGGAAGAACAAAGAGAACAAAATTTTCAGCGTGCCTGTTCAGGCTCCAACGCCGAGTGGCACGGTTGTTTCGGTAAAATTCTCAATGATGGCTGGGAAATGAATTACTAAGTTTATCGCCCGTTTAGTGATTACAAAACAGCTTATTCATGCTAAAGTGATTACAAAGAGGTAAATTGTATGAAAATAGCTTTGTTAAATCACGGATGTGCAAAAAATTTGGTTGACAGTGAATTAATGTTAGGGCTTCTTGCGCAAAAAGGGCATCAGGTTACACTTGATGAAAAAGAAGCTGAAATAGTTGTTGTCAACACCTGCTCTTTTATTCACGATGCCGAGAAAGAATCTGTTCAATCAATTTTGCAGCTTGTAAATGACGGCAAAAAAGTTATTGTAACGGGCTGCCTGCCGCAGAAATATAAAGGTGAATTAAAAAAGGCTATTCCTGAGATTTCTGGAATGATTGGAACATCTGACATAAAAGAAATTGTTAACGTTGTTGAACATGTTGCCAAAAACAAAAAATATGCGGAACATGTTTCGGAAAAACCTGATTATATATATCCTGAAAATATAGACAGACAACAAATTACCGTCGGTGCAAGCTCGTATATTAAGATTGCTGACGGCTGTAATTACCATTGCGGATATTGCATAATTCCTAACCTTAGAGGCGAATATCATTCAAGAACAATTGAAAATATTGTTGAAGAAGCAAAAGAACTTGTAAGTAAAGGTGTTACTGAAATTGTTTTGATTGCTCAGGATACTACAAGCTACGGTATTGATTTATACGGTAAACAAGCTTTACCACAGCTTCTTGAAGAATTGAACAAAATTGAAGGCCTCGGTTGGATAAGGATTATGTATGCATATCCTTCGCAAATGACCGATGAATTGATTGATGCAATTGCAAAGCTGGATAAAGTTGCCAAATATATTGATCTTCCTTTGCAGCACTGTAATGCGGAAATTTTAAAAGCCATGCGCAGACCGGTTATGGATTATGAAGCTCTGATAAATAAAATAAGAGAACGAATTCCTAATGTAGCAATAAGAACAGCTTTTATTGTGGGTTACCCCGGCGAAACGGACGAACAGTTCAATGAATTGTATGAATTTGTTAAACGCGTAAGGTTTGAAAAAATGGGTGTTTTTGAATACTCACGCGAAAAAAATACTGTCTCATATTCTATGCTGGAGCAAGTTCCCGCTAAAATTAAAAAACAAAGACATAAAAAATTAATGACATTACAGCAGAAAATTTCAAAAGAAATTAATGAAGCTTATGTAGGAAAGACAATTCCTTGTATTGTTGAAGGCTATACCGATGATGGAGTTGTTCTTATGCGTTCCGAGCATGACGCTCCAGAAATTGACGGTATGGTCTATGCTTCTTCTGAAAAACCTGTTGTGCCGGGCGATATTGAAAATGTTCTGATTGAACGTGCCGATGAATATGATTTATTCGGGGTTTTACAATAATTAGTAATTATAGTATAATTATTAATCATAGGAATTATAATGGAATTTATAGAAAACAGAGAAGTTGAAAAAGAACAGCTCAAGGCTATTTTCAGAGATATGGTGAAGTATTCGCCGTCAAAGATTATCGGCATGCTCGGAAATGCAATAATTGTTCCTGTGTACACAAGCCTGCTTTCCCCTGAGCAATACGGGCTTTATTCTCTTTCTATAGCGTTATTATCGTTTTTATGTATCATATTTTCCGATTGGGTCGGGCTTTCCGGTCTGAGATTTTTTAAACATCATCAGATGACGCAGGACATGCCGAAATATTTGACAACTCTTGTTACAATGCTTATTGCAAATGTCTTCTTAATGTTTGTTGTCGCATTTGTTTTCAAAGATAATTTTTATTCTTTTTTTAAAATTCCTGCTAAATATTTTCTGGCAATTCTTGTGCTGATTATTCCCGTTGCCGTCAGAGCTTTACTTTTTCAGCTTTTGCGTGCACAGCTTAAATCAATGTCTTTTACTTTGTCGACTATTATAAATCAGTTTTTAACAATACTTTTATCGATCTTTTTTGTTAAATTTTTCCATCTGGGGGCTATTGCATTGCTTTTAGGTATGGGGGTATCAATTTCACTGATTGATTTGCTCTTGATTTATCAAAGTAATATATTGTCATGGTTTAGATTACAAAAAATTGAATGGCATTCGGTTCTGCCTATTTTTAAATACGGAATTCCTATTGCGGCAACTTCTTTAAGCGCATGGATAATTAACCAGAGCAACAAATTTATTATGAACAGTATTCATGGATTTTCCGAAGTCGGGATTGTCGGTGTGGCTTACGGTTTGACTTTGCCGTTGTTAATGACTATATTTTCAATAATTACGGTCGCTGCAATTCCCCGCATTATAAACATGTACGAGGAAAGAATTGATGTCAGGCCTTTAATATCACGATTTACCGGATATTATATCCTGATTGCACTTCCCGTAATTCTTGTAATTTCTTTGTATGCACCTGATTATGTTCATATGCTTTCATCAAATGAAAAATTTCAAACTGCATTTAAATTGATTCCATATTTTGCATTCGGAACTTTTTTCATGGCTTTGACGGATTACACAACTCTTCAATACCACCTTGCAAATAAAACTTATATCGAATTTATTATAAAATTAACTTCGGGTATTACAAATATCGTATTAAACATTTTGCTTATTCCGAAAATGGGACTTGAAGGTGTTGGAATTGCAACTCTCGGAGCTAACTTCTTATATTTTCTTTTAAGTATAATAATTGTATTGCCGGGTTTAAGATTAATATTTCCGAAATTAATAATTTCAAGAATGATTTTATCTTTTATTCCTTTCGGAATTTTATATTTTGTATTTAATAAATATGTAACTTTGCCTGCATTATTTGAAATGCTTTCTTTAATGTTTATATTTTATATTTGCTACTGGGGATTAACCAAAACTGTTATGCAGCGTGCTGAACAGTAAAAAGCAGTTTACATTTGTTAATAATTTAGCAAGAAAAATTTTTCCTGTCTGTTATAACCTTAACTATTCGTAATAATAAATAGAAAAACATATATTCTCTTGGTAGAATTATAACACTGGAATAATAAAAATTGAAAGGAAAAATAAATATGATTAGGGTTAAAGCCGGAAAAAGAAAAGTTGTTGCTTCTGCATTAACATTTTGTTTCTTTTTACAACAGTCTTTCTGTCTGCAGGTAATGGCCACAACCATTACGGGAATAGAGGGAAACAACGGCGTATTTGATATTGACCCTTCCGCAATCAACGGAGATATCGGCTTTCGTAAATATAAAGATTTTGATTTAAGTGCAGGGGATATTGCAAATTTAATCTTTCATAATTCAACAAGCGGAAAGGATATTTCTACATTTATAAACCTTGTAGATAATCAGATTAATATTCAGGGTATAGTAAATTCTGTCAGCAAAAACGGCGATTTTACCAACGGTAATGTTGTATTTGTTTCTCCTAACGGTATGATTGTCGGAGCAAGCGGCGTGCTGAATGTCGGTTCACTATCCGTTATGACGCCTGACAGTCAGGCTTATGAACAGTATAAGAGCGACTTGTCCAGACCTTCGTTAATAAAAGACTGGGAATCAAAATTAAGTGCTCCCGGTACGGGTACTGTGCAAATTGATGGTATGGTTCTGGCAAGAAATGATGTAAATATTAATGCGGCAAATATTAATATTTCCGATAACGCACTTGTTATGGCAGGTGTTAATGACGCAACAAAAATTCTTTCTAACAGACAGGCTGAAAATTTATTCAATAAACTTGTAAATACAGATAATTTAAATACTGCTAATGAATTTGTGAATGATAAAGGAAGTATTGTTATAAAATCTTACGGTCCTAATGGCGGAACTTCTGTTTCGGGAATTATGAAAAATTTCAGTAAAGGAAATATTGAAATTACAAATTCAGGTTCAAAAGGGATTAATATTTCAGGAAAAGTCAGCAACGGAAACGGTAATACTTTACTTGTAAATACTGACGGCTCTGTTAATGTTTCCGGTTCCGTGGTTAACCAAAACGGAAAATTATCCGTTGATAACAGCGGAACAGGTGTTTTAATTGCATCAACCGGTTTATTGAATAATAAAAACGGAGAACTTCTCGTTAGTAATTCGGGTGTAAACGGGATTACCGTTGAAAACGGCGGTCTGATTTCTAATGACACTCATTCCGCAACATTAAATAACTCAGGAGCAAAAGGGATTAATATTCTCGGAACTGTCAAAGCCAACGGAATTAACATAAATAACCAAAATTCGAATGTTGTATTGGGAGATAAAACCGGTAAAGATTTCCTCTCATCAACAGGTGATGTAAATATAAAAATTGATAACGGCAGTTTATTAAACTACGGAACTCAAGCAAATTTGATTAAAGCCGATAAAAATTTGAACATAGAAGTCAAGGATGGTACAATCGGACTGGGTGCCGGTAATTGCCGGAACGGTTCATGTACGGGAGTTGACCCGAATTCAAGAGATTTTAATAAATCAATAAACGTTAATGTCGGCGGTAAGATTAAGGCATCAACTACCGATACAAAAGCCTCGGGAAATAATCTTGTAATTAATATGGCAAGCCGCGGTTCTGATATGAATATAGACAGAATTAAAGCTGACGGCAGAGTTATATTAATTTCGGATTATGACGAAAACGGCAAGTCAGGCTCTTTATTAAATGCTTCCACAGATCCGAAACTTGCAAATGTTGAAGGTACTTATATTTCTTTGATTTCAAGTGACAAAATAGGTACTTCAGATAATAAACTGACTTTTAATCAGACTGATAAAAACGGTGCTATGGACGTTCTTGCCATAAAAGATATTAATATTAAAGGGCTGGATGATAAATATACACAAACTAACGTTTGTACAATGATTTCCCGCGAAGGCAGCATTAATGCCGAATTCTCAGGTAATACAAATATCAGGGAAATTACTGCTGCAAATAATATTAAGGTAGTAACAAGAGGGGCAGAATTAAATATTGAAAACCTTGGTACTGTGCCTTATACTCCTCAGGATTATTACGGACCTAACGGTAATATAAAACCAAAATCGGTTGATTTAACTGCTTTAGATATTAATAAAGGTACAAGAATTGATCCTTTGCTTGCGGATTCACAGGTAACTGTTGTAAACGGAAGATTACAAGATGATGGTGATTTAACTATTACTGCCGATAACGTATATGTTGACGGGCAGCATATATCTCAAGGTAAAGACGGTTTCTTCACAGAGGCTGATAACAGAACTAATCCTGTAGAAGGAAACAATGTTGAGATAACAGCAAAACCAGTAAGACCTGAAGATGTAACTGCTATTGGCAGAGATGAAGATGAAAGAAACTATTATTACGATAATAGTGATACTGACACAGATACCGATACTGACACAGATACCGATACTGACACAGATACCGATACTGACACGGATACCGATACTGACAC
>CALUVV010000001.1 GCA_944324305.1 Candidatus Gastranaerophilales bacterium | reverse complement strand
GATACTGACACGGATACCGATACTGACACAGATACCGATACTGACACGGATACCGATACTGACACGGATACCGATACCGACACAGATACTGATACCGACACAGATGCAGATAATGACACGGATGTGGATAATGACACGGATGCTGATAATGATACAGATATCGATACTGATACGGATTTAGATACCGATGTTGACACTGACACAGATATTGACACCGATACGGATACAGATACTGATACTGACTTAACTGATGAAGATATGGGTAAATACACTTATAAGCAGCGAGTTAGCGATTATAACGTAAACTCAATCGATAAACGTCATTATATGAGATTTAGTGCTCAAGATAACAAAAATCCGGTAAGGCTTGCAGATAATACTCAAATAGATTCATTGGTAGATATTTCCAGAGGCGGTATTGCTGTTACACATCATAACGGTTTAAAAGTCGGTGATGTAGTTCCTGTTCAGATTTCTTACGGAGACTTGAATATACAGGCAGATGTAAAAGTTGTAACCGCAACTAGCAGCAGGGCCGGTGCGGAATTTATCAATCTTGATCAAGCAACGGCAAACAAACTTTTGTATATGAACATATTGCTTGAAGAGCAGACAGCAAGAAATCATCATAATAATAATAATTTATCTTACATAGAATAATAAATAATAGAAATAATAAAAAAGAAGCTAATCTTTAATCAGGTTAGCTTCTTTTTATACGTAACTTGCGTGAGATGCGTATGTTCTGTTGCTTCTTGCTATTTTTTGGAAGTAAGCGTCTTTGCTTAAATCCCATTGCGGTGCAGGTCCTTTGCTTGTAGTCCCTGCAGCCTGTTGTGTATTTTGAGAATTAAACAAAGCAGCAGTTGATGTTAGTCCGTTAGCCAGTTTGCCCCAGTCAAATTTTTTGCTGGACTTGACCGTATCGGTTGCAGTATTTGTAAAGCTTGAAACAGTTTGCTTTCCTACAGCTTTTCTTGTTTTCTTGTCTAACCCGCCGACAACTCCGTCTTTTATTGAACCTCCCGCTCCTTCAACTGCTGTCGTAAATGAGTTTCTTGCGTTATCAGCTGCTCCATTGACAGCATTTAAGTTATTTCCACTCAATTTGCCGTCTTTAAGATCTGAAATCATGCCTTTAGCATCTAGTGTTCCATTTGGATCTGCCATTTGTTCTTGAAGTTGACCGCTGATTGACTTTCTCATTTCTTTTTTGCTCATACCGTTAAGTTCTTCAGTTGTCATGTCTTTTACGGCATCTCTGGCAGCAGCATTTGAAGCAAGTTTTTGTGTTGCCTGATTTGCTTCCTTATTAATTGATTGGAAAGTTTTATCAAGGTTTTTAGTTGATTTAACTGCGGCCGCACCTGTTTGAATAGCTCCTGCTGCACTTGTTAAAGCTCCCGCTAAGTTTCCGTCTGCAGCATAAGCTGCGGCTTTTGTAATATTTGCTGCTGTTTGTCCGTAGTTACCGACCATTTCAACTACTGTACCGACCTTTTGCATAACATTACCGGTTGCAATTAATGCCGCACCGGCACCTGCAGCCCAACTCATGGCTGAACCGAGTGCAACTAAACCTTTACCTGCAATGTTTACGGCCTGACCGGTTTGAGAAACCAGTGAACTTATTTGTTCTATTTTTGTTGCAACTTCAATAACTTTATCTGTTTTTGATTGATTTTGTGTAATAGCTTTTTGGTTTTGCTGGTTTACTTTTACATAATTTGCATTTGTTTTATTCATTTTTGTTATAGTTCTTGAAGAACTTCTCTGCAATGAATAAATTTGTTGGCCGTTTGCCTGCATTAAGCTGACTTTTCCGCCGATAAATGTTGATAATTCGTTAATTCTGTCCTGGTTAGGGTTAGAACCGTCCTGGCTTTTGCCTGTTGAGAAAGATGCAGAACCCAATAATGAATCTAGTTCATTTTGTGCATTTTCAACTTCTTTTTGTGTTTCTTCGGTTTCTTTTACTAATTTTTGAAGTTTATCATTATCTTTTTTAAGTTCGTTTTCCTGTTTCTTTAATTGAGTTTGGAATTTTTTATCATCTTTTGTTATTTGTTTGTCTAATTTCTGCGCATCTGAATCAAATTTTTCTACGGTTCTCTGGTCATTTTGCGTATCTTTTGTTAAACTTTCTACTTCGTCAGCACTGCTTTCGGCACTGGCTGCAGCAGCTTTCCCGTCTGCAACATTATCAATGTTTGTTATGTTATCTAACGATGAACCTGAACCTTCAGATTTATTTGTGCCTGCAGTATCTTTAGTTCCGTTAAGTTCATTTAAACTCCGTGTTGTATTAAGTTCATTCAGAGAACTTGCAGTTGCTGTTGATGATGAATTTTTAACCCCCGGAGCGTCAAAGATTGAACCTGTCATTTGCATGTAAGCAGGCTTATTGGCAGAAGCTTTTTTGGCTTGTGTCCCAATATTAAGCTTAATTGCGTTAATCTTATTCTGGTTTGATACGTTAGAAACGCCCATAGCTCTCCTGCTTGTTAATCTCTCTTAAATATATAAAGTTTTTGTAAAACGGCTTATTTCAGCATGTTTGCATGTTGTTACAATAGTTAACATTCGTAAATGTTTGCTTTAATGACATGTTTTTGCTAGAATTATTTTTGTATTTTAGTTTAGTAAAAGAGGGAGATATAAAATTATGAAACTAATGGAAGGTAAAAAAGGTGTTATTTTCGGAGTATCAAATACTCACGGGATTGCTTACGCTATTGCAAAACAACTTTATGAAGCAGGTGCAGATATTGCATTCACTTATGCCGGCGAAGCAATGGAAAAACGCGTAAGACCTTTAGCTGAAGAAATGGGCGCAAAAGTTATTATGAGCTGCGATGTAACTAAAGAAGATGAAGTTGCCGCAGTATTTAAAGAATGCGAAAGGGTTTACGGTAAACTTGATTTTGTTGTTCACGCTGTTGCTTTTGCTGCTAAGGAAGATTTACAGGGCAGATTTATTGATACTTCAAAAGCAGGATGGGATTTAGCATTGGGCGTAAGTGCATACTCGCTGATTTCACTCTGCAAACATGCTGAACCTATTTTAAATGAAGGTGCATCAGTATTTGCGTTAACATACCTTGGTTCTGAATATGTAGTTGCAAACTACAATGTAATGGGTGTTGCTAAAGCAGCTCTTGAATCTTCTATGAGATACTTAGCCGCTGATTTAGGCAAAAAAGGTGTCAGAGTTAACTGTATTTCTGCAGGTGCCGTTAAAACTCTTGCTGCTAAAGGTATTTCAGGTTTTGATAAAATGCTTAAAGCAGCTGTTGCAAAAGCTCCTCTCGGCAGAAATGTTTCATTGGAAGATGTCGGTAAAGCAGGTTTATACCTGGCTTCTGATTTATCAACAGGAACTACAGGTCAAATTCTTTATGTAGACTGCGGATGCCATGCTGTATACGCATCATTGGAAGAAATGGAAATTATAGCAAATTCTATTCCTAAAGCATAGGAAAAATACAGACAGGAAAAAGAGCACTGTTTTTATAAGTGCTCTTTTTTTATTGAAATTTCAATTAAAATTATGTATAATAATAAAAAAGAAAGGAGCTAATAATGAAACAATTTTACAATCGGGGGGGGGGCATAATTTAAGCTCAGCTCCTGCATTTACACTGGCAGAAATATTAATAACTCTTGGTATTATAGGAGTTGTTGCGGCGATGACAATGCCTGTTCTGACTGCAAAATACAGGGAAAATGTTATCAAAAATCAATTAAAAAAAGCATATTCGCTTGTTGCGCAGTCTTTATTGCAAATCGAGATTAATAACGGGTATCCGTTAGAATGCTATGTCTGGCCGAGTTATAGAGGCGGTAATGGCTGTATAGAATACGCAGAAGACGGAAATTGTAAAAAATGGGAAACATCTGCTGTTGACCCTTACGGTTATTCGGCAGATTGTGAAATATTTCAGAAAGAGTTTGAAAAAACTGTTAAAATTATAAAAGTTTGTGAAAATAACGCACTGGCACAAGGGTGCATTCCTGAATATAACGGGACTGACAGTATAGTTAAACAGGATAATGAAGATATATCTGATGTTGATGCTAATAAACAGACAGCCGGTACTGCCTGGTGGAGAAAAAATGCGATTGCAAAAGACAGAAAAGCCTATGTTTTGGCTGACGGTACAATATTGCTTATGAGCGGTTGGTCGGGAATGAGAATTTTGCAATTGATGTAAACGGTAAAAGGGGACCCAACAAATGGGGGTATGACCTGTTTACATTTTCAGTATCTTCCGAACCCGGTAAATCTTTAAATTTAATTCCGAGTTATTTGGCTTCTCCTGTGGAGAAAGGCGGAAAAAGTGCAGCAGAAATGTTAAGGGAATAAATTTATTTTTTATTTTTTTTGTGCTATTTTTAAAGTAGACGAAAAATAAGAAGGATTTTTTTATGACAGCTATAAGAACTGAAGATTTACCAACGGTTTATGACCCCAAAGAAACCGAAGAAAGTATTTATAAATTCTGGGAAGACGGCAAATATTTTAAAGCTGATGCAAAAAGCAAAAAACCGCCTTATTCTATTGTAATTCCACCGCCTAATGTTACAGGTGTTTTGCACATGGGACACGCGCTTGATGAAACTTTGCAGGATATTCTAACCCGTTATCACAGAATGGCGGGATTTGAAACTCTGTGGCTTCCCGGAACAGACCACGCAGGGATTGCAACCCAAAACGTTGTTGAAAAAATGCTTCGTGAAAAAGGTTTGTCACGCTATGATTTGGGGCGTGAAAAATTCCTTGAAGAAACGTGGAAATGGGCAAATGAACATAAATCCGCAATTTTAGACCAGTGTAAACGTCTCGGTGCTTCTTTTGACCGTTCAAGAGAACGTTTTACATTTGATGAAGGCTGTTCTGAGGCCGTAAAAGAAGTATTTATCAAACTTTACGAAAAAGGTTTAATTTATAAAGGCAAATATATTGTAAACTGGTGCCCGCGCTGTAACAGTGCTATTTCGGACGTAGAAACCGAATATGCAACCGAACAGGGACATATGTGGGAAATATCTTATCCGTTGAAAGGCGAAAGCGGTGCTATTATAGTTGCAACTACGCGTCCCGAAACAATTTTCGGGGATGTTGCAATTGCGGTGCATCCTTCAGATCATAAATATTCCGAACTTGTCGGCAAAACTGTTATAATTCCGCTTTCAGGCAGAGAAATTCCGATTATTGCTGATGAATATGTTGATAAAAACTTCGGAACAGGAGCAGTAAAAATTACACCGGCACACGACCCGAATGACTTTGAGGTAGGAAAACGCCACGGTTTAAAACCTGTTTGGGTTATTAACAATGACGGAACAATGAAAGCTTGCGGGGAAGTTCCTCAAGAGTTACACGGTCTTGACAGATATGAAGCAAGAGAAAGAATTGTAGGAATGCTGTCATATAATAATTTCTTGCTCAGAACAAGAGACCATGAGCATAACGTCGGGAAATGCCAGAGATGCGGAACAACAATTGAGCCGCTTCTTTCCGAACAATGGTTTGTTAAAATGGCTCCTCTTGCAAAAGAAGCTGTTGAGGCAGTTAAAGACGGAAGAATTAAATTTGTTCCCGACAGATGGGAAAAGAATTATCTCGGCTGGATGGAAAATATCCGCGACTGGTGTATTTCACGCCAGTTATGGTGGGGACATCAAATTCCGGCTTATTACCACAATGAAACAGGAGAAATGGTCGTTGCAAAAGAAAATCCGGATCCTGCTAATTATACTCAGGACAGCGATGTTCTTGATACATGGTTTTCATCTGGTTTGTGGCCTTTCTCAACTATGGGCTGGCCGAATACCGAAAGTGAAGATTTTAAGAAGTTCTACCCGACAACTACTCTTGTAACCGGTTTTGATATTATATTCTTCTGGGTTGCAAGAATGATTACAATGGGACTGGAATTTACGGGAAAAGCTCCGTTTTCAACCGTTTATATTCACGGTTTAATCCGTGACGAAAAAGGTCAGAAAATGTCCAAATCAAAAGGCAACACGATTGACCCCGTTAAAATTATTGATAAATACGGATGTGATGCTTTAAGATTTACAATGACGTCTTTGTGCACTTACGGCGGTCAGGACATCAAAATGAGCGAAGAAAGATTTGAATACGGAAGAAATTTCGCAAACAAAATCTGGAATGCTTCAAGATTTGTGTTGATGAACCTTGACGGCGTTGACAACAAAGACATTGATTTTAATAATCTTACTATTGCAGATAAGTGGATTTTAGACAAACTTAATAAAACCGCTAAAGAAGTTAATGAAAATATTAAAGAATTCAGAATTGGCGAAGTAGCCCATGTTCTTTACGATTTCTTCTGGAATTCTTATTGCGACTGGTATGTCGAAATTGCTAAAATTCAGCTTCAAGACGGTGAATTAAAAGCTAATACTCAAAGGGTGTTAAGATACGTTCTTGATATGGCGTTGAGAATGTTGCATCCTGTAATGCCTCATATCACCGAAAGAGTATGGCAGTTGATTCCAAAAGAAACTGAAACTAAAGCCCTAATTGTTGCAGAATTTCCAACATTCAAAGAAGAACTTGAATTCCCGAAAGAAACTCAGGAAATGGAACTTGTTTTTGAAACAATTACTTCTTTAAGAAATGTTCGTCAAAGCTTCAATATCTCTCCATCTGTAAAATGTGATATTGAAATAAGAGCCGAAAAAGTCGAAAAACCGATATTTGAGGCAATAGAAGCATATATTAAACGTCTTGCAAGAGTTGAAAACATCTCTTATGCAGATATGGACGCGCCTGTTCCGCCAAAGAGCGCAACAGCTGTTGTTTCAGCTTCTAAAATAATTTTACCTCTTGCCGATTTAATTGATTTGGATGCGGAAATCGCACGCCAGCAAAAGAAATTGGACAAACTTACAGCCGAAAAGAAATCACTTTCCGGCAGAATTAACAACCCTAAGTTCGTGGCAAATGCACCGCAGGAGCTTATCGAACAAACTAAATCAAGAATATCCGAGATTGAAATTCAGGAAAAAACAATTTCCGAGTTAATCCAATCTCTTAAAGCGTAGAAAATTCGCTTTTACTGCGGGTGAGGCGGTGTCGCATCACCCGTATTGTGCTGTGCAAAATGTTAAGAGATTTTACAAATCCTTTACAAATTTTTAATCATTTGTTACAATAGTCACAACAGTAACAGAGTAGTGTCTTATGACAATTGGAGTAAAAATGACATCAAGTGAGTTAGATTTTGAAGAATTATTGAAACAATATGATTACAAGTTTCAAAAAGGTGATTTAGTTAAAGGTATCGTGTGCGGTTATGACGGCCAGGGTGTTATGGTTGATATTGGCGCAAAAACTATTGCGGTTGTTCCTACACGCGAAGCCGTTGACAAAGATGAAAATGTTGAAGAAAAATATAAAAAAGGTCAGGAATATGAGTTCCTTATCATAAGAGAAGAAGATGAAGACGGTAAATTCCTTCTTTCAAGAAAGAAAGTTGACCTTGCCTATGCTTGGAAAGAACTTGAAAAAGCCAAAGATGCAGATGAAACAATTCTCGGTACAATTGCAGGAATTGTTAAAGGCGGTGTGCTGGTTGAAATTTCAGGCGTAAGAGGTTTTGTACCTTCTTCACAATTAAGAGCTAAAGAAAGTGATTTGGAAGTCGGCGGAAAACTTGAATTAAAAATTCTTACACTTGACCCGCAGCAAAATAATTTTATTCTTTCAAACAAAAAAGTTTATGATGACAGTGCCGTTGAAGCAAGAAAAAATGTTTTCTCTCAAATTGAACCAGGACAAATTGTCAAAGGTGATGTCGTAAGAATTACTGATTTCGGCGCATTTATTGATTTGGGCGGAATTGACGGTTTACTGCCGCTTTCTCAATTGTCATGGAGATGGATTGACCATCCGACTGATATTTTAAATGTCGGTGATAAAATTGACGTTGAAGTTATTGCGGTTGACCATGATAAACAGCGCGTATCTTTAAGCTTGAAAAATCTTGAACCCGATCCGTGGTTAGAAGCTGAAAAACAAATTAAAGAAGGCGATAAAGTAGAAGGTACAATTACAAGAATTAAACATTTCGGCGCATTTGTCGAAGTATTCCCGGGTGTTGAAGCTTTGCTTCCTCACGCAGAAGTGGTTGAATTGCAAAATCAAAAAGAATGTATTTTGCAGGTAGGAGATAAAGTTGATACATATATCCTTAAATTTAATCCTACTGATAAACGTATTGCTTTAACAGTTAATGAAACAAAAGCTGAAGAAAAAGAAGCAGAACAAACAGAAGAATAATTTAATAAATTCAAATTTAGAAAAAATACCGTTTAATCTAACGGTATTTTTTTTATGTAACAAAATGTAAAGTTGAATTTTAAAATGCCTGAAACTTAGTTATACTGTCTCATAGGATAGGATAGGATAGGATGCGATGCCCGTCTGGCAACATTTTCAGGGGTGCTGTTTTATAAATTACAGATAGTCTAAATTAATTAATTTATAAAACGGAAAGGAAAAATTATGGAATTTACACCGTTAAATGTTGATAGGACAACTTATTATCAGGTTACCCGTCCAAATAATCCATCAGTAGTAAAGAAAGAAAACATACAAACCGGCGAACAAAAAGTTTATGCAGTAAAAGAAAATAATAGATTTTATAAAATCGGTATTGCTGCATCAGGCATTATTGCAGCAGTATGTGCAGGTATTGGGGTGTATAAGCATGCAATATGCAAGGGGTTAAATAAAAAGTTATCTGAGGTTATACCTGAAAATAATAAACTATCAAACAAGATTAATGAGATGCAGGAAGAATTTTTTAATGCAGTATCGGATAATCGTAGTATCTCAAAAAAACTTGATGCTGCCCGAGAGGAAGTAATTAATGCTCAATCTGACAATCTGGCTTTAGCAGACAAACTTAATAAGGCTCAAATTGATATTATAAATAAAGATAACGAAAATAACAGATTATTATCTAATCTTGATGAAGCTAATAATAAAATTCAAGAATTAACTTCAAAAAGAATTAAGGTAAGATTTAAAAGATTTATAAATAAGTTGAAATTTTGGAAGTAACCTTTTTAATAAATCAAAATTTTAATGTGTCTATATAGGTACTCTAATCCAGAGTACTTTTTTATACAAATTAATGATTTTTCTCATGATATCTCATTTGAATGTATGAGTTTTCAGGCTTTGTACTATATATATTTTAATTAATACCGTATAATTGATTATATAATGTTGACTTTAGAAAAAGCATCATTATAATTACAAATGTAAGGTAGTAATTTAAGAGGAGAGTAAGCCCATGGGAATGGCAGCTTCACAGGCAAGATATTTAGGTTTGACGGCAAGAAAAACTAACGTTGAGTACGAAGGCCAGCAGATAAACCAGGCGCGTACGGCTCTGGCAAACCAGAGTGCAAATACATTTAATGAGCTTCTCGCTCTTGAAGTCCCGACGGCACCAAGTACTCAGGATTATACAACCCTGCAGTATTCATATACCGAAGGTACTTATGATGAAACAATTACCGACATGACAGAAATAACCGATGATCCGAATTATAATTATCTGGTTACTCACCATCATTATGCCGATGTATTTACAGGTATTAAAGCAAATAAAGCAAATCCGCAGGTAGTTATCGGTACGGAAGGTGTTGAGGGTAAAATACCGCAGGCAGATATCGCCTATGATAATTTGAATGATGAATATACAATTAACGGTACTGCTGTTAATAAATATGACCCGTTAGTAAAGGACCAGAGAGATAATTTTGAAAAAATCTGTGAAGATTATCCCGAACTGAAAGAAGAAGATTTGGATAATTTATTTGTTTATACCGATACAGACGGTACAATGAAGTTCACTACCCGTACGGAACTCGATAATGCCGTTGCCGGCACCTCAGATGCAGCAAATTACTCTGTAAAGGCAGGAGTTCCGACTTATGTAGGTAATTGTGAGCTTTCAGAATATGATCCTACAGATCCTGATTTGAAAGCTGCTTATGAAGAAATTTGCAAGCAATTCCCGGGTGAAAGTATTGCAACATCTGATAATATATACACATGGGAATATCAAGGCAGAACATATTTTGCATCGCTTGAAGATTTAACGTCAGCGGCAATTACTGCACCTGACCCTTCAAAGCCTACCGAAAATCAAGGAAAATTAACAACATATTATGCGGAAAATATTAAAACAAAAATTGAAACAACAGAAAAAGCATTTGTTGATTTAGATGATTCGGGACGTCCGCAGTCAATACGATTTGAAGATTCAACTGCAACTTATGCACTTAATACGGAAACAATTACGGATGAAAATGCTTATAATGACGCAATGAACCAGTATAATTACGATATGCAGGTTTACGAGAAGAAAATTGCGGATATTAACGCAAAGACCGAAAAAATTCAGGAACAGGACAGAACTCTTGAACTTCGTTTAAGACAGCTGGATACTGAACAAGAAGCTTTGCAAACGGAAATGGAAGCGGTTAAGAAAGTTATTGAAAAGAATATCGAATCTACATTCAAGACTTTCGAATAATATTTAGAAAAAATAAGAGGTTCAAATGTCTTATAAAAATGACAGTTATTTGGTAATAGCAAACAAATTCGGTTCCGCAAGCGGAGATGCGAAAGCTCAATTGTGGGAAACTTACGACCAGCTGAGAGATTTAACCGTTTCAGGCAACGGTTTGGGTTCAGGTTTTGGCATGACGGGCGGCTTCCTTTATAATTTGGCAAGCTTGCTGGCTCCGTCATCATTTGCCACTGTTTTCGGCGCGTCTGAATCTATGAATATTCCGGGAACTTCTTATGCTTCAAAGTTTAACGGCGGTTCATCTTACGGAATAGACTCTTTATATAACTATTCAGGTTTCCCCTCCGGGGCTGCTCCGATTTCATGGGGGCTTGACGGTTATGCAACGGGCGGAGCCTCTTCAATCGTAAGCGGCTGGGGGACTGATACCGGTGTTGCAACAGGTTATGCATCCGGTGTAGGCGGTATTGCAGATGTTGCAAGTGCTGCAGCATACGGTCTGGGTGCCGCTAACGGCTACGGATTTTCCATGAAAAATATAGTAATGCCGATTGCGGGTGTAATCTCGGGTTGGGGCGGAATTATGCAGGCTGCTGCTCCTTACCTCGGTGAATACGGCTTACCTGCTATTGTTATGGGCAACCTGATGCAGGGAACTTCTTCCGCAGCTCTGGCAGCTTATCAGAATGTTACGGGAAATATTACAGCTAACGCTGACACTATACTTTCAAACAAAGTCCGTAATATTGAAACTGTTTGTAAAATGCTTGATACGCAGGGTGATGTCGTTAAGAAGATGCTTAAAGAATCTATCGAAGGCGACAGTAAAGCTATTCAAAACTTGTAAAATTTTTTTACAAGTTTTTTATTTTTTATTAAAGTTTATTTAAAATTTGTCCGTAATATAAAAAGAAAATGAATAACTGTAGACTACAATAATTAAGACATGTTAAGCAAATGTTTCCGAACATGGCAATATTTGTGTGTAGATTGTTTTAATATACATGTAGGTCTAAAGTGTAAGGAGAAAAATGCTTCGAGATACTTTAGAAATGAATATAAAAAGATTAATAGACTTCTTGTTATATTCAAAAAATTTCCTGATAAGGAAAAATCCTATAAAAGCAATGTCAAATTCATTTGTAGAAGGAATAAAAGACTTTCTTACGATGAACAAGAAACGTAAGATGGCGCAATACAGATTAAACTATCACCGTCATCAGTTTCAAAAGATGGAACAGCTGATTGCTGAAAATAATCAGCACACCTTCTTGAGGGGAAATCACCTCAACGAAACAAGGTAAAGGAAGATAAAAAATGGGATTAATTACCTCACAAATCAGACTATTATATCTTCAACAGCAAAGATTGGATCTGGAATATAAAATCCAGCTGATTACCCAGACAAAAATGGGGCTGTCTCAATCAGTAAGTGATTTGATGCAGGTAGGTAACGATTATGATCCTGAATCGCCGACTACCAAAATGCTGCAGCAGCGGCAGGCGAAATTAAAAGTTCTGGAACAAAAACTTGACATGCAGATGCTGCAGTATCAGTCAAGGCTGAAAATGATAGATGCCGAATATCAATCCTGCCTCGGTATGATAGATAAAAATATTCAAAGCTCGTTTACATACAGATAATAAAAAAGCGGTTTTTAAAAACCGCTTTTTAAATGCTTGTTTGAACAAATAAACTTATTATATCATTTAATGCTGAATATTGCCTTTGTAATTTTTGAGATTGTTTTTCAAGTACATTTATTTGTCTTCTATATTCCGTAATAGATGCCTGACATTCTCTTGCTGAATTATTCAAACCTTCCTGAACCTGTTGTGCTTCTTGTAAAACACTTTTCATGGATATTCCGAGAGCTTCCATTGTTTGTTTGATAATCTGTGCGCCGGTTTGTTTGGAAACTCCTGCAGGAAGCTGATTAATCAGTTGTTTTAATACCGCAATATTTGTCGGAATTTCAAAACCTTCCAGATCTTGTGCAAAAATATCTTTTTCTATAACCGGAGGAGTTGATATGGATGACGGTTGAGTAAATGTCATTACATTAGGATTTGTATAAGCATTTTGAATAACAGGTATTTCTTCATTCTGTTCTTCAAATATGTCTTGATGTTCTGTTTGAAAATCAAAATCATTATGCGGCTCTGAATTAAATTCCAAATCCGAATGGTTGTCCGTAATTGTTTCTTCCGTAATCGGAGCAGGATTTTCAACAACATTTTGAATTTCAATATCTGACTGTTTTTTTAAGGCTTCAACTATCTTTTTCCCAACGCCTTCTGTTATTCTGTTACTTACCATCATTACCCTCTTTCACTGATTAATTATAATATAGCAAAGAAATTATTTCAAGAAAATCAATAAATAGTTACGAAATGCTAAGAAGATAACAATATTTTATAATGATGCTATAATAAAAAATTATATGAGAATTGAGAGGGAATGATGAAAAGACGAGCATTTATCAGTGTGTATGACAAGGTCGGATTAATTGATTTTGCAAAAAATCTTGTTGAAAAGTTTGATTATGAGATTGT
This sequence comes from Candidatus Gastranaerophilales bacterium, assembly GCA_944324305.1. Classification (GTDB taxonomy): domain Bacteria; phylum Cyanobacteriota; class Vampirovibrionia; order Gastranaerophilales; family Gastranaerophilaceae; genus Stercorousia. The sequence continues at coordinate 383,511 of CALUVV010000001.1, read as the reverse complement.
GGCAAGCGGTGATACGTACGAACTTTTAAAAAGTGCGGAAATTGAAGTTATTAACGTTGCTGATTTTACAAATGCCTCGGGGCTTTTATCTAAAGATTTTGACGCGGTAAATGAAACCATATTTGCAGGAATTCTCGCAAACAGTTCTGATACACGTGAACTTAACGAGCTGGAACGGCTTGCGATTAAATCTTTCGATATGGTAGTCGTTAACATCTGCCCCTTTGAAAAAATTGCTCTCGAATCTAATGATGTAAGCGAAATGATTAGCAAAATTGATATTGCAGGTGTTACGATTTTGCGTGCCGGAGCTAAAAACTATAAGAATGTTACGGTAATTACGGATAAAGTTGATTATTATGTCGCTTTAAATGCGAATGACTTCGGCAGATTAAAGCTTGCGGTAAAAGCTTTTAACTTAACCGCAACTTATGACAGGCTAATTTGTTCAAAGCTTGCCGAGCAGACGGGTGAAAAACCGTTTAAAACCTTTAATTTTGAAAAATTACAGGATATGAAATACGGTGAAAATCCGCATCAAAAGGGCGCTATTTATAAAACGGACAGAATGATTGATTACGAGGTTATCAACGGAAAAGAATTAACTTTTAACGATATTTTAAACGTTACGGAAGCTACTAACCTTGTAAGTGAATTTTATGATGTCAACTGTGTTTCTATAATAAGACATACAAAACCCTGCGGAGTTGCTCTGGGGCGTTCTTTGTATGAAGCTTACACAAAAGCTTTTGACTGCGATCCCGTAAGTTCATTTTACGGCACCGTGGGTTTCTCAAAAACTGTAGATGCGGAAGTAGCAAAACATTTAAATTCAATGGCTGTTGAAGTTATTGTAGCACCTGATTATGATGAACGTGCAATAGAACTGTTTAGCGATAATTCCGAAATAAAACTTGTAAAACTTAATACATCTTTAAAAGATTATCGCAGGTTAACCGTTGAAGAAGTTATTTTGACGCCTTTCGGTGCTCTGGTTCAGGATAGAAATAACAGCGAACTTGATAAAGATATGTTTAAAGTTGTTACCCGTGAAAAACCTACAGCAGAGCAAATTGAAGATGCTATTTTTGCCTGGAAAGTTGTAAAGCATGCCAAAACAAATTCCGTAGTTATTGCAAGAGATTTCAAATCAGTTGCAATTGCACAGGGGCAGACTAACGCATTGTCGGCAGTTGAATGGGCATTGAATTATGCCTGCGACGGTTCCAAAGAAGCAGTTCTTGCTTCAGATTCGTTCCTGCCTGCCGAAGATTGTATATATTCAGCTATTCAAGGCAGAATAAGCTTAATTATTCAACCCGGAGGCTCAATTAAAGACCAGAAACTTATTGAAGTTTGCGACAAATACGGTATCGCAATGATTACAACCGGTATAAGAAATTACAGACAATAAGTTTAATTTTTTTCTTTTAATATATCAACAATTTGCGGATAATGATTTAACACTTTTTCAATTTGTAAGTCATTTCCGCCTTTTTTATTAAACGAAAATAACGTAATTTCATCAGTTAATCCTCTTTCTCTTTCAGGATTAACATAAGTAAGTTCTCTTATCCAATCTTTAACAACAAGAATTTTAGTTCCGTTTAAAACTGCCATTGCCCAGAACCATACATCATCGGCTTTCGGTGCAAGCTCCATAAACAAATCTTCGTTCAAAACATCACTGTGCAAAGAATTTTGAGGGTACAAAACTCCTCCTACACCGGTTAAAAAGTTCAGGTATGAAGCTTTTCCGCCCTTAATTTTTTTAGGCCATTTTTTGTAAGGCGCAAGCCCGTTTCCGTTAAATTTAACTCTGTGGGCTCTGTGGCAGATAATACAATTTTTATTTTCTTTGTGGCTTTCTAAAAGTTTTTCAAGCCAATCTTTTTCATAGTAAATATCATCATCAGCCGTTACTATAATATTATTAGGGTACTTTTTTAAAGACGGAACTAATTTTGTATAAGAGCGTAAATTTTTATGCCACTCGATGACCAAACCGTTTTCTTTTAATTTCAGCACTTTTTCGGGAATATCTTTTTCAAGATTTGGGAACTGTTCACGTCCCAGCCACAAAACAACTTTTGCGGGTTTTACTGTTTGAGTAAGCAATGAATATAAAGTATAATGAATTTCATACATCCTTTGAGGAAAAGATGTAAGAGAAATTATTAAACCTTCGTCATCACCTGTTGTTCCGCTTTGTTTGAATTCTTCAATTTCCTTATCCAAAGATGTTTTATCAATGGTTTTAAGCGTACCCTTTTTAAACAGATTAAACATAACCATATATTATTATATAAAGAAATATTTGCAAGAGGTTTAATTTTATACTAGAATAACTGTGGAGGAATAGATATGGAAATTAAATCATGGGAAGATTATTTTTTAGACCTCGCAAAGACTTGTGCAAGCAGATCTAATTGCATAAGAGCTCAGGTGGGTGCAGTAATTGTAGGAGATGATAAAAAGATTAAGGCAACCGGTTATAACGGAACTCCCTCAAAAGTAGAATCCTGTTATGAACGTGGAGAATGCTACAGAATTAAACATAATATTCCATCCGGTACAAGATATGAAACCTGCCGTTCGATACATGCCGAACAAAATGCGATAATTCAGGCGGGGCAGGACAGATGTAAAGGTTCTACAATGTATATTTGGGGCCATAATTTTATATGTATATTATGTAAAAGGTTTATAGTCCAATCAGGTATAAAAGATGTTGTTTTAAGAAAAGATGAAAATTCACCTGTTCTTCATGTAACTGTTGATGATATAAGACGCGAACTTGAAGAAGAATAGACTAAGACTAAAGAAAGGAGCAATTATGAAAAAATTTTACAATAACGGGGGGGGGGCAATTCTGTAGCTCCTGCTGATAGTTTTGAGGATTTATTTAAAATCTTTGTGCCTGGTCAAGCGGCACGCCCGGCATTTACACTTGCGGAAGTTCTTGTAACCTTAGGAATTATAGGTGTAGTCTCGGCGATGACGGTACCTTCCTTGATGCAAAATCATCAGAGAAAAACTTATGTTACGCAGTTACACAAGGTCTATAATGAATTTCAACAGGCATCATTACAATATATGACGGATAAAAATGCTTTAAATCTTAAAGAAGCAGGTTTAGTCACAAATGAGGCAATTGATAATTGGATTAAAAATTATTTTAGAGTTGTCCAGGATTGCAGCGAAAATGCAAATTCATGTTTTGCAGCAGATGAATATAAATTTATGAATGGTAATTCAATGTCTATTGGTAATTTAAGCAGTAATGTGTATCTTTTATCCGGCGGTGCTGTTGTTTATGTGTATTCTGATGCCGGCTCTGGCAGAATTGGAATTTTTGTTGATATTAATGCTAAAAAAGGTCCTAATATTATAGGAAGAGATTTATTTGCATTAAAGATTTATGATAATGGTATCATTGATGATAGTTCGAGACTTAGTTCTGACATTACATCTGCACCTTTAACCAAAGAACAACGAGAAAATTTGTTTCAAGACTATTGTCTTTCCGGAAAAGATAATGGCTGGTGGGGATGCTTCGGCAAAATTTTAAACGATAATTGGGAAATGAATTATTAATATAACAAAAGAGCCTCATTTTAGAGGCTCTTTTAAAACTTAATCTTTTGCTCTCATTGTCGGGAAAGCTATAACGTCTCTGATTGAAGGGGAATCTGTTAACAGCATTACCAATCTGTCAATACCCATTCCCATTCCGCCTGTAGGAGGCATTCCGTATTCAAGAGCATTTATAAAGTCTTCGTCAATTTCCATTGCTTCTTCATCACCGTTTGCTTTTGCCTGTGCTTGAGCTTCAAATCTCATTCTCTGGTCAATCGGGTCGGTAAGTTCGGAAAAAGCATTAGCGATTTCCCACCCGTTAACTCTGGTTTCAAAGCGTTCGGTTAATCTGTCGTTATCTCTGTGAACTTTAGCTAGCGGAGAAATTTCTCTCGGATAATCTATAATGTGGCAAGGCTGAATAAGACCGGGTTCGATTTTTTCTTCAAATACGGCTTCAACAACCTGTCCCCAGTTCATAGAATCATCAACCGCAACATTTAGGCTTCTTGCAGTTTCAATTGCCTGTTTTGCACTGTAGATTTCCATAAAATCAACACCTGTAGCTTCTTTAATAGAACCTAACATTGTTTTTCTGTCCCAGGGCGGCGTCAAATCAATTTCGTGTTCTCCGTATTTAATTTTCATTGTTCCGAGAACTTCTTGAGCTACATACGCAACCATATTTTCGGTTAAAGTCATCATATCATTATAATCAGCATATGCCTGATATAATTCAATCATTGTGAACTCAGGGTTGTGGCGTGTGTCGATACCTTCGTTTCTGAAACATTTTCCGATTTCAAATACGCGTTCCGAAATTCCGCCGACAATTAGTCTTTTCAGATATAATTCAAGCGCAATTCTTAAAGTTAAATCCATTTCCAGTGCGTTATGGTGCGTATTAAACGGTCTTGCGTTTGCTCCTGATGCCATTGTCTGTAATATCGGAGTTTCAACTTCAATATAGCCTTCTTTAGCAAGATATTCACGAATTTTCTGAATGATTAAGCTTCTTTTTCTGAAAGTATCTCTGCTTTGTTCATTTACGATTAAATCAACATATCTTTGACGATATTTTAATTCAACATCAGTAAGCCCGTGATAGTGTGATAATTCTTCCATTTTTTCTTTGCTTATTTGTTTATTCGGCAAAGGTAATAATGCTTTGGATAATAACTTCAAAGAAGCAGATTTTATTGACAGTTCTCCTCTCGGAGTTCTTCTTATTGTACCGGTAAAACCTACGATATCTCCGATATCAACAAGTTTTAATATTTTCATTTGATCTTCTGATAAATTTTCTTTATGCGAAAAAATTTGAATTTTACCGGTAGCGTCCATCAAATCTATAAACATACCGGTATTTCTTATAGCCATAACACGTCCTGCTACGGAATATTTATCATCAGTTTCAACACCTGCTTCAAGATCCTTATATTTGTCCTGTAAAAATGCTGCGTCAGCATCTTTATCAAACGAATAAGGATACGGATTAACTCCCTTGTCTGCCAAATCAGCAAGCTTCTGTATTCTTGTTTGTCTTATTTGTTCTTTTGTAGAACTAGGTTCATGTGTTTGTTGCGCCATTTTATACTTCCTTTTTAGTTGTAAAGTTCATATAATATGATTTTAACACAAACATATCTCTGTACAAATATCAAATATAAACCATTGAAAAAACTGAAATAATATGTTATACTGAATAAGTACTATAGAGCATAAGGAGCAATTATATGAAAAAGATTATCAGCCGCATGTTTTGCGGGGGGGGGGCATCCTAAATGCTCCGATATCAAGGTTTTTGGGTTACACATTAGCTGAAATAATTGTGGTAATGCTGATTATTGCAGTAGTAGTAGCTGTAACAATCGGTATAACCAAAGCTAAATTGGATAATATAGTATCCTATACTTATTACAACGCTTATTCAACATTGCGGTCTATCTCGACCGAAATGCTTGCGGACTGGGACCCTCAAGATCCTGAATATAAGCAGGCTTTACAAAAAAACGAATTCCATTATACAGCTTATATAAAAAATAATATTCTTCGTATATATCGTGATTTATGGTCACAGCCGGCATTTGCAAACTGTGCACGGTTATCTGCTGACGGTACCCAATATGAATGGGGTTGTACAAGCCGTGGAGGACAGTGGTGTTCTTCATCATCTCACATTGAAGGCAGTGGTTGTTTTACCTGTTGTACTCCAATCTCAGGCAGTACCTGTAACAAAACTTGCGGAAGCGGTTATATTTTGATTGAACCGATATGTCAGTGCGTAAAGCAGAGCGGTGGCGGCAGCAGTTGTACTAAGACTTGCAGCAGCGGTTTCACCTTGGACAAGAGCAGTTGCACTTGTAAATGTACCCGCAGCTGCGGCAGCGGTTATAAACTGAACAGTTTGGGATGCTTTTGTGAGAAATTACCCTGTACAAATAAACCCTCAACAATCCCTTGCGGTCAGAGCTGGGATGAAAACAGCTGCAGTTTGACAGGCAGTCCTAAAAGCTGCAGTGACGGTTACAGTTTGGACGGAAGCTGTAATTGTGTTTGTACAAGAACTTGCAGCGGAGGTTATACTCTTGACAGTAAAACCTGCAGTTGTGTAAAAGATAAAGTAAGCTGCTGGGACGGGAGTACAGCAGATAATTCCTCAGACTGTCCCCCTAAGATAAGTTGTTGGGATGGCAGTTACGCTACCAGTTCATCCAATTGTCCCGCAAAAGTCACCTGTTGGGACGGAAGTGTTGTTCATAATGAATCCGAATGCAATTCATATGTAACTTGCTGGGATGGCAGCAAAGCCTCCAGTCAATCAGATTGTCCTTCTTGTACTAATGTGCCTTCAAGTATTCCTTGCGGTCAAAGTTGGAATTCCACAAGCTGCCGTCTGGAAGGCTCCGCAAAAACTTGTACTTCCGGCTCTCATTTAAACAGCAGTTGTAATTGCGTAAGTGACTGTCCATCGAATTTAGCCTGTGATGAGATATGTGATTATGAGAACGGTTTATCTACTATTCCCGGTTATTCTCGCACCTGTAGTGACGAGACCTATGAATGGAGTGAGGAACAATGTAAATGTATTCCGTCTCCTCGAACATTGCCCCGTAAAGGCATGAATTTCTGTAAATTATTTGAACGCCATGCCAATATTATGAGCGGGAGCAGCGTTTGCAGCGGCAGTGTAATCAGTAATGGCACAACCGACTTTTCCGGCAAAACACCTGATATCACTCTTCGTAACGGTTTGCAAATTTATAATATGCATACTGATGCAGGTGCAATATCCATGTTAGCCAATAATACTCAGGGCGGTGTCTATGACGGCGTACCTAATACTAATTCATACGGCTACACAGTCTATGTAGATATTGACGGCGCCAAAGGCGATTCCCAATTGTGGAGTGATGTTTATCCTTTCTACATTACGTTATCGGGTAAAATTATTCCTGCATATGACCATAACGCAAATCCAAACGGTTCGGGCGGCGACAGTGTTCGTCATCTACAGGTAAGCGTCGAGAATGAAAATTACGCAAGCGGAAAACGTAGTACAAGGTGGCTGGCTAAGAGTGTTCCGTTTAAGGAAGGGGCTTGTATCGCCGGTTATGTTGGTTCAAATACTCCTTATTGTAAAAACGGCACTTCTTACACACAAGCAAGTGACTGCACAAGTAACATAAACAGTTTCTGCCGGGTAAAACAGATCCAGCCTGTAAAGTTTTTCTTCTAACTCCATTGTTCAATAGTATCACAAATATAAATGAGTTAGACACGGCATCGACTTGGGTCGGTGCCTTTCCCTTTACAAATAAAAAAACATTTGTTAAAATAAACAATATAATAGAAAGGAGCGAATTATGAAAATGTTTAGTATTTCTCGGGGGGGGGGCATAATTTAAGCTCAGCTCCTGCATTTACACTTGCCGAAGTACTTGTCACTTTAGGTATAATCGGCGTGGTTGCCGCAATGACAATCCCTGCCGTAATTAATAATACAGAAAAAAAAGAACGTCAGGAAGCCTTAAAAAAGGCATATTCCGTATTACAGCAAGCTTTGCTAATGTACCAGAAGGATAGCGGGGAATTACCTGCCAGTTCTACTTTTAACGGAGAAGCAGGAGCATTCAAGAAAGCTATAATGCCTTATTTTATTGGTGCAGTTGATTGCGGAAAGGGCACGGAGAATACTGCTTGTGTGTACAATTCTTCATATGGTTCGGGCTCTAATTCACCGTATAAAAATTATTTGGGAAATATAAAAGCTAACGGTACTGAAATGGATGACGGACAATATATAGTTATGGACGGAATGATGTATTTTTTTGAAAACAGTGGAAATTCGCCTTTAATTTTTGTTTCCGTAGATGTAAACGGTTATGCAAAAAGGCCTAATCAACTGGGCAGGGATGTATTTACGTTTGAACTTAATGAGAACGGAAAACTGCTTCCAGCCGGGGCTGAAGGGACATATTGGCAGGACAGCAGTTATTGTTCATTAACGAATAAATCTTCAAATAACGGCTTCGGATGCACTTATAAGGCGTTATATGAACCTGCATTCTGGAAGGGTGGAAAATAGCATATACTTGATTTTTCGGAAAAAATCATTAAAGCCATGCAAAGACAGGTAGTAAGTTTGGCTTAAATTCGGCTGTTTATCTACTGAATTTGAATGATTTTTTGCCTGTCAGATGTATAAATTTAAAAAATATACGATATGATAAATATAGAAAGGCAGGAAATTATGTACGACAGCTTTTATCCTCAATACGATCTGGCAGGCAGAATTCAACACACAAAACTCGATACAGGGTTAGGAAATATGCCTTCCGCCAGAATGTCAAGGGTTGAAGATAAAGCATCTCCGGATTTTAAACAGGTGATGTCGGGTTTGGTTGAAAACCTTAATACAGAATTGAATGCACCTGACAATCTTTTAAAGGATGTAATGTCAGGAAGCGGCAATGTTGATATTCACGACGTTATGACAGCAATGGCAAAATCCGAAATAAGTATTAACGTTGCAACACAGCTTACGGGAAAAGTCATACAAGCGTATGACAAAGTTATGCAAATTCAGGTGTAAAATAAGTTAAGATTAGGAAAATTAAAAAAACAGACAAGGGCTGCAAAATATCTTGTAAAGAGGATGGAGAATGGACTTTCAGAAGATACTTGAAAATAAACCTTTATTATACGGAATAATCGGTGCATTAGTTTTAGTGCTTGCACTGTTTGTAACAATAGGTATTGTAAGTTCATCCAACAAACCTTCTAACGGTACGGAAATTACGGGAGAACCGTTAAAGGAAAACGTTGACCTCTTAACAACGGATAATGCCGGTAAAGCAATTGAAATACAAGCACTTCTTGCAAAATACGATATTGTTGTCAGCAGAAGACTTGACGGTACAAAATCAATTTTATATTTGAAAAAAGGCGACTGTAAAACAGGCAGAAAAGCTTGCTACACAACTGACAGAGATTTAGCATTAATCCAAATTGTTCAAAGCGGCCTTATGGATCAGAACGTCGGACTTGAAATATTTGACAAAGGCGACTTTACATCTACAAAAGAAGATAAAAAAATCAGACTTTCACGCGCTATTAACGGCGAACTTTCAAGGCTTATCAGAAGAATTGACGGTGTTGATAATGCTTCCGTATTTATCTCTATTCCCGAACAGACAATGTTCACATCAATGCAAAAACCTGTAACGGCAACCGTACAGATTACTCTGGCAAAAGATGCAACAAAATTAGACCAGTTGAAAGTTAAAGCAATAACTAACCTTTTACTCGGCAGCGTTACGGGATTAACCGCTGAAAATATAGCGATTACAGATACGAACGGTAATACATACCACAGTATTATGGATGCGGAAGATGAGATGCTGCAAAGGCTGGAAGAAAACGATAAATATATGACAGCTAAAGTTAATCAGCAGCTGGACAGACTTATCGGACAGGGAAACTACGTAGCAACCGTAAGCACATTTTTAAGACAGGCTCCTGTTGAAAAATATACGATTGATTACGACCCGAACAGAAAAGCTTCAGTTACCGAACAAACTTTTTCCGAAGGTTTGGGCGACAGAACAAATGACACTAACAGAAATGTTAATGCCGTAAGCGTATATCTTCCGAACGGCTTGCCAAACGGCTCATCTGATTCAAGCCAGAACAGAAATTATTCACGTACTGCAAGAGAAACACAATACGGTGTTACCAAAACTCAGACAAATGAGTATATTAAACCGGGTGTGGTTGAAGATATTTCAATTGCCGTAACTCTTGATAAAAACTCACTCCCTGCAAACACAACTCTTGAAGAATTGAAAGAATTGATTGCAAAAGCTGCAAGTCCGAAAGTTAATCCCGAAAATGTTTCAATTGCATTTTCAGATTCAACAGATCCTTACCTTGCATCGGACAGACCCGCAAATCTTCCGAAACCTGATGAAACAGGCAACCCGTGGTGGCTTGCAATTGCCCTCAGCGCAATCGGTTTAATAATTGTATTTAAAGCTGTTTCAAATAAAGTTCAGCAGGTTCAGGAAGCGAACAGACGGGAAGTTGAAATGCTAAGACAAAAAACAGCTCAACAGGAACAGCAATTGTCTGATATATCTCAAAGAGCTGCACAATTGACGGAAAGACAGTCAGAGCTTGCACAGGGGCTTGTTGAACAGCAGCAAAGAGGATACATTCAGCAGCAAAATCCTGCACAACTCGCAGATACTTTATCAAACCTTTCTGCAGAACTTTCTGATGCTGATGATGAAGAAGCGGGTGAAAAGATTAAAAGCTGGATAGAACAGGGTTAAATAAAAAATGGCAATACAAGGATTTGATTATAAAGGTTTTGCACAAAACTTGGCTCAGCAGGCACTGGAGCTTATTCCTCCTGATTTTAACGATAATCAGGAAAACTATGTTGCAAATACCTTATTAAATTTTTCAACTGTAGCGGGTCAGGCATTATATGATGATGAATCACTCGGATTTAACCTTGACCAGGCCGTAATGATTACGCAAATTATTGCGGAATGGTCTTTTCACAAGTCTGTTGACTTAATTCGCTCGGGCATCCCTCAGCAGTACTGGGATCCTATTATGCAGAAAATTGCATTTACAATTTTTGAAATCGCAAAAAACGCTTTTCATCAGGGATTGCCTCAGGACCAGTGCCTGCAGTTAATAGAACACCACGTAAAAAAGACATATCTTGACTGCATTGCCGAATTAAAAGATAAAAATTTGATTGATGAAGGTTTGATGGAGCAAGCCGCAAGCCAATCAAATATAGATGCAATGATGCAGCAGCAGGCTCAGGCTGAACAAGCGCAAGCACAGGCTCAGGCACAAGCACAGGCAGCAGGAATGCCCGTTCCGCAAAACGGCGGAGCTGCAATGCCTGCAGGACCGGCACCTCTCGGAGCTGATGCTAAAGTTTTGAAACTTGCTACACTTGCAATGCTCTTCCAAAAGATGAAACAGGAAAAGGTGCAGACAATTTTAAATAAATTTAATCCTGATGATGCACAGTCAGTTATTAAATTTATGGGAATGCCTGATCTCGGTTCAAAAGTTGACGCAGGTGCCGCGCTGAGATGTCTGCAGGAAATTAAAACAAGTATTCCGAAAGGAAATCAAAATGTTACCCCTTCAAGAATTTTAAATAAAATTCAAAATGTTTCACAATATTTAGATAAATCACAATTAGAACAAACATTAAGGCTCGAACGTTCAAAGGTGAAAAAGTTTGTATTCAGCGCTTTAGAGGGAGAATATTATGAAATTCCACCGAAAGTTGCAAATATTATTGCCACACACCTTGAAGATAGTGTATAATAAAATTAATCATGATTATCAAAAAGAAATCCGGCAGACCGGCGGAGGAAATTTCACAACAACAGGTTGAAAAAGAACCTGAAGTCAGGGTTGAAGAAGATAAGATTGACCTTTTTAACCTTGACAACATAGACTTTAAACAGCGTCAGGAACGCAGACGCGGCGACAGAAGAAGAGGTTTCAGGAGAATTGATGACAGAAACCTTATTTCGCGTGCCAGAGAAGAAGCTCAAAATATTAAAGAAGCTGCCGCAAAAGAAGGTTATCAGGACGGTTTGTCGCAGGCTCGCGCGGATTTGGAAGACGTAAAAAATGCGATAACAGCATTTCTTTCCGCAAAGCAGGAAGTATTTGAATACATAGCTCCCGACATTATGGAAATAAGTGTTGAAATTGCACAAAAAATTATTAAAAAAGAATTACAGCAAGATCCGACAATTATCCTCGATAATATTACGGAAATATTGAAGGGCTTGTCAAAAGAAGAAACAAAGATTACATTGAGGGTAAACCCTGTTCAGGTGTCTTTGTTAAAAGCGGAAATTCCCGAAGTAATGAACAACGTCGGACTTGAAGCTAAGGTGCTTATTGTACCCGATGAAACAATAATGGAAGGCGGTTGTATGGTTACGACCACTAACGGTGTGATAGATGCGACAATTGAAACTCAATTGGCAGTAATAAGCGAGGCTCTGAAAGAAATTTAATGGCACAGGAACAGGCACAAGGCGGAGGAACAAATTTAAGCGAAGTTTTTATGGCAATATTTGTATTATTGCTTATCGTTCTGTTGCTCGTTGAGCTTCCGAACTGGGTTGTTAACTTCTGCATAAGCTTAAATATTGCACTGGGCGTTGTTCTTTTGATGATTTCTCTGTACGTTAAAAAGACATTGGAATTAGCTTCATTCCCGTCTATTATTCTTATCGGAACAATGTTCAGGCTGGTATTGTCAATTGCGTCAACAAGGCTTATTCTGTCAAAGGGTGAAGCGGGTGAAGTAATTCACGCATTCGGAACGTTCGTAACCGGCGGGAACATGATTGTAGGCGGCGTAATCTTCCTTATCATTACGGTTGTGCAGTTTATGGTTATTACAAAAGGTGCCGAACGTATCGCCGAAGTTGCCGCACGTTTCGCATTGGACGCTATGCCCGGTAAACAGATGACTATTGATGCGGATTTTAACGCAGGTTTAATTTCGCCTGAAGAAGCGACTAAAAAACGTGAAGACCTGCAAAGAGAATCAAACCTTTTCGGTAGCATGGACGGTGCTATGAAATTCGTAAAAGGGGATACCATTGCAGGTATTATTATTGTGTTAATTAATATTATCGGCGGTTTATGCATAGGGTGTTTGATGAACCAGATGCCTGTTGCGGACGCTGTTTCCAAATATACTATATTAACAATCGGCGACGGTTTGGCATCTCAATTGCCTTCACTTTTAATGTCAATCGCTGCCGGTGTATTTATGACCCGTTCTTCTGCTGCTAATTCTTTAGGTTCAGATGTTACGGGACAAATCGTAAGCAAGCCGAATGCATTATTTTTGGCTTCTTTATTCTTATTTTTCCTTGCAATTACGGGGCATACGTGGTTCTGGCAGGGTACGGGGCTTCCTTTCCTGCCGTTCTGTTTGTTTGCAATCGGTTTATTTGTTGCAGGCTTCTCTACTTTAATTAATGCGGATGTTCAATCTCAATTGGGGCAATTGGAAAATGTGCGCCAGAATATGCAGGATCTTGTTAACCCGAACAGAATGTACGAACGCTTAGGGGTTGATGTTTTAAGCTTACAGGTCGGTTCAAATCTTCTTGTAATTGCCGACCCTGATCAGGAAGGCCAGCTGCTTGCCAAAATCGCTGCTTTACGTCAAAGAGTTACCGATGAACTCGGCTATATTCTGCCAAACATAAGAATTATGGATTCATCAGCTCTTGATGCGAATGAATATATGATTTCTATCCGCGGAAACACTGTTGCAACGGGATATGTTTACCCGGGAAAACTTATGGTTATTGCTGACCAGTGGGATGCAATGAAAAAAGAAGTTCCGCAAGATGCAATTATAGGTATTGACCCGACATATCAAACACAGGCATACTGGATTTCTCCTGAGGATGCAAAAATGGCTCGTTCCGTTACTGCCGTTGACTCTACCGATGTTATTGTTACGCACCTGCAAGAATGTGTAAGAAAACATGTTGATGAGGTTATGACAAAGACAGATGTTCTTAAACTTATGGAACTTGTCCGCTCACAAGACCCGACACTCGTAAATGACCTTGTTCCGACAATCATTTCTACAAGCGATTTGAGAAAAATATTTGTTAACTTAATACGTGAAAAAGTTTCTATAAAAGATATTATATTTGTTTTTGAAAGACTTTGCGATTATGCAAGATTTTCAAAAGAACCCGACATTTTGTCGGAACGTTTAAGGGCTGCTTTGGGGCGTCAAATTTGTTTGTCCAATGTCGGCGATGATAAAGTTTTATATGCTCTGACACTTTCGCCCGAATGGGAAAAAACACTCGATGACAGCTGTCAGAGAACAGAGCTCGGTACAATGTTCCTTTTAAATCCTATGCAGGTTCAGGAATTGATTGAAACAACCGCAACAACATTGATGAGAGCGCATCAGGCATGCGGACAGCAGCCGGTAATCCTTTGTTCTCCGAGAATTCGCCTGCCTTTATATCAATTACTTGAGCGTCATATTCCGACTATTGTGGTAATTTCGTATTCGGAATTGATTACTGATATTAAAGTTGAGGCAATAGATTCAATCGGTGAATCATATGCTATGGAGTAACAGAACAGTATGAAACAGATTATATTATTTTTAATCTCAGTCTATCAGAGAATTTCAAAACACACTCCTGCAGTATGCCGTTTCTATCCTACTTGTTCGGAATATACCCGTCAGGCTATAGAAAAATACGGTGTTAAAAAGGGATGTTGGCTTGGTATAAAAAGAATTAGCAAGTGTCATCCATATCATGAAGGCGGGTATGATCCTGTACCTTGAATTTTTAAAAAAAATACTTTATAATTTAAATACATAAAGAAAGGAGCAAAAATGAAAGTATTTAAAACAAAGCAGAGGCTCTTTTGTCATAAGTTTCATAAAGCTTGTGCTGATGTGTCTACCTGCGAAACAGTCGGGGGGGGGGCAATTCTGTAGCTCCTAAACCCGCATTTACTCTGGCGGAAGTATTGGTAACATTAGGAATAATCGGTGTAGTTTCGGCAATGACTGTTCCGTCTTTGATGCAAAATCATCAACGCAAAACTTATGTTGTACAGCTTCATAAGTTTTATAATCAATTATCACAAGCTTTAGTGAGATTTCAGACAGATAAAAATGCAGTGAACTTAAAAGAAGCAGGTTTGTTGACTGATTTTGATTCTTTTTGGACTTCCTACTTTAATATTGTTAATGACTGCGGCAGTACAAGCACACCTTGTTTCCCTGAAAAAGGAAGTTACAGAATGATTAATTCTTCTGCTTCTCCATACACTACTCAAAAAAGATTTATAACTCTTGCTGACGGTGTATCAATCGGTTACGGAGTAAACAGTACTTTCCCTCTCTGCCTGGATGTTGACATAAACGGTGCTAAGGGACCGAATGTTGTTGGCAGGGACTTATTTATTATGTATATTTATAATAACGGAGTAATTGATGATTATAATAGTACAGTAGATGGCAGTGGAGCACCGTTAACTGATGAACAAAGAGAAGATGGTTTCAGCCAAGGGTGCTACTCGTCATCTTCCGGAGCATGGACTGGCTGCTTCGGTAAAATCCTCAATGATAACTGGGAAATGACATATTAAACAAAGTATTCTTTATTTAACCCATTTGAAACTTTTTACATAATTTGTGCCGTTGATGTCACCATTGATATCAACGGCAAATATTCTGTAAATATTTGTAGCGTCTTTAATATTCGGAATTCTGCTTATATCTTCCTGCAGAAGCAATTTTTCTGTTGCATCGTTTATTCCGGGGATTGTATTAAACAAAGTATTTAAAGACGCATTTTTTATTTTGCCGAAAACTGTTGTAATGTTTTTTGAAAGACTACCGTAAATTTTCATATCAGCAATTGATGTAAGAAGATTATATGAACCTGTCATATACATATTAAGATCGTGACCGTCAGAATAAATATTAATTTTATCGGCAGTTCCTTCGCTTATGTGAATATTTCCTGATATACTGTCAAAGTTTCCTGTTTTCAGCGGAGTGATTAAATCTATAAGGCTGTTTATAGAAAGTCCGGTGAAACCGCCTTTCAATAAATTTCCGGCTTTCAAAAGATATTCGAGCGATCCGAGTTTGGGCATTTTCCCGTCTGCAATTTCGAATGTTCCTTCGCCTGAAAGTGTTCTAAAACATTGTTCCTGAGAAGCTCCCGTACAGTTTAAATTAAACTCTCCGTTAACAGATCCGTAAACTTGACCTTTTAAATCAAATAATGCCTCTGACATAATCAATGCATTTGCTTTATTTAGATTTATGTCCAGATTTGTTTTATGGCTTTTAAGATTATGGTTAAAGTTTCCGTTAACTGTTCCTTCGGCAATATTGAACTTAAAATTTTTGGTTTCGACCGTTCCTTGTTTATCAAGAGTAAGGTTTGCGCTGAAATTATCAGCATTTATATTCCTAACCTTTATTTTATCAGCTTGTATATCTGCTTTATTAATTATAAGCTGTGTTATATCGAATGGAGGGATATTGCTGTTAGTTCCATAGGCAGGATTTCTGGTTGCTTCTGCTTCAATGTCCCGTAAAGTATCTGTTATTTTATTAATATTCAGATCTGCAAGTTTAACTTTTAGGTCTTGAACCGTGTAAGGCGGTATGAGTTGATTTTTTACAACAGCGTCGAGGTAAACATCGTTTGTAACTACTGTTCCTTTGCTTTCTATAATTATTTTATCATTTTTGAAATCAAGATTTATATCTCTGATGGTTGAATCGAAGAACGGAATATCAATACTTGTAATATCCATTTCCCCTTTTATTTTCGGATTAACGGAAGTCCCGTTTAATATAAGGTCAGATGTGAATACTCCTTGTTTCATAAAAGGTTTGCGGAAAATTATGTTAAATATTTTTGCATCTGTAGGTGTTTGTGTTTTAACTCTGAAATTGTTAAATCCTATAATATTATCGCTTATTAAGTTAATAGTACCCTGTGCGGTAAGCTGCGGGTTAACAAAAGGTCTGTTATTTTGAGAAGTTATAATTTTGTCATATTGGAAGTTGTTAATTCTTAATCTGTCAGGAGAATAAGTCGTGTCTGCTGTTATTTTTACCGGATTTTCCGCATCTCCGATTGAAGCTCCCATATAATATAAACTTGAATTATCCGAAATATTGAATGTTGATTTTGCATTTAAATATCCGGCTGTCCCTCTGAGATAGGATGTTAAAATTGCATCTCCTTTTAATTTTATAGGATAAACGGATTTGTTATTAAAGAACTGGTCAAAGAATTCCTGATTGGGTTTTGCATTTACGTAAAGATTAAGGTTAGGATTTTTTTGAACGTTTGCAATTTCTCCGTTTATAAATACAGGCATCTTTCCTAGCAGTGCATTAATTTTATTAAGGCGAAGGAGATTATTTCTTAACAGCATATCGCCGCTGTTTATTGTAAGTTTAATACGTTTCGGCTTGTATAGCAGACTTATGTCATCAAGTTTTGTATATGCATTAAGGTTATTATTTTTAATTTTTGCGGCAAGGTTTATATTTCCGTTCAGAAAATCAATATCTTTAAGCTGTTTGGCAGTTTCAGGCGGAAGAATATATTGCAGAGCATTATCGTTAATAAGGTTCAAATCCAGTGAGGTTATCTTGCAGTTTCCGTTGACAACTCTTTGCGGACTGAACATTTTTGAAATATTTAATGAAATATTGTAAGGACTGTTTTTAAAAGTGCCTTTCAAAAGAGGAAGTTTAAATGTTGAGTTATTAAGTTCAAAAGAACTGTTATCCACAACAATTACGCTCTTTGATGATTTATCCGAATAAATTTTTCCTTTCAGATAAATGTTGTCAAAATTAATATCCTGAATACTTCCGTTGTATCTGCCCGTAAAGCTTGTATTAATAGCTGCAAGGTCTTTTTTGTAAGGAACTTTAACCGAAGCGGGCAGAGTATTTAAACCGTCGCCGAGATTAAATTTGCCGGAAGCAAATTTAATCTCAGTATTGTTATCTTTAATTTTTCCTTCTATTTTAATTTGCGACTTATCAAGGTTTGAAGCAAGTTTAAAGTCCGCATCGGTGTTGATAAAATTTACAACGCCCGAAGTTTTTGAAATTGAAGCTGGAACTCCTTTAATCTTAATATTATCTGAAAGCAGTTCAATTTTTCCTTTTGCAAAAAGGTTTTTGTTAAAAACAATATCTTTGGGGTTTTTAACTTTACCTGTGAGATTTATTGTAAGATTAGCAGGACCGTTTGCGTTTTCAACGGGTTCAATCAGCTTTTGAATATCAGCAAGCATCGGGGATGTTTTTACTGTTTTTAGCAGTTTACCTAAATCCTGGCCGTGTGCCAGCACATCAAAATTTAGTTCTCCGATAAGCGAACAGGTACCTTTGACTGAAACAGGTTTTCCGTTAAGAGATGCCGATTTGGTTTGAAAAAATGTATTCTGATTATCAAAATCAAGAGTTCCCGACCCGTTTGTTAATAGCATATTATGAATATCAAGAAAAGATACTGTTGCGTTTTTAAATCGGAATTGCCCCCAGCCGTGCGGGTTTTCTCTTGTACCTATTACATGAAGATTTATTCCGCCTTTACCTTTAATATCCATAATGGGAACGGGACCGATATCGAAGTGCAAAATTTCATGCAGCGGGTTTAACACGATTTGTGCTGTTTTAAGGTCGACGTTATCTGTACTTGTAATATTTAAATCCGCATATTTATCATTGAAAAGATTAATAGGTCCTTTTACAAAGACTGTTTCTGTCTGCGAGGTCGGAACTTTGACATCTAAATTCAGCTTATCGCCGTTAAAAGCTATTTTTATGACTGCTTTGTCAGCGTTTGGAATTGGTTTAACCATGTAAGCGTTTGCAACAAGAATGTTTCCGTATACATCAGGAAAATCCGCTTTCCCTTTAATTTCGAGATTTCCTGCAGCATCGCCCCAAAAACCTGTTTTCTTCAGGAGAAGAAGATTAATATCAGGCGACAAATCCGGCTCGCCCGGAAGCAAGGAAATAATATTTTCCGCCTTTGATTTATTTACGGTAACTTTCAAATCCAAATCAGGCAGTTTTGAGTTTAATTTTGTAATTTTTCCTGATGTAAAAGCACTTATGCCTTTGCCTGATATTTTCATCTCATTTATTTCAATACCGTTTTTAATTGTATTAATATCTGTTTTTACAGTAAGTTTATCTTTAAAGTAAATTGATTCTGCTGTATCATCTTTCAAAATCCCGAGGTTATTAACGTAAAGATTGGTTTTAATCTGTTTATGATTATCGGCGGCGGTTTCTGTTTTAGCCGTAAAATTTATTATCCCCGACAGAGATTTTATTTTGTTTTTTGAAAGAGATTTTGCATAAATCGAAAAATCCGATAAATTAAGGTTTACAATATGCCCCGAAATATCGCATTGATCGTCGGAGATTTGGTTAACCGGAAGTTTCAAATCAACATCGGCATTAATTAAAGTTTTTCTTACGCCTGCTTTCATATCTGCAATGGTAGAAAAATTCAAATGTTTGTCAAAGGTAAAATCCTTAACCGTTAAGTATTTCCCGTCGAGATTAATCTTTTTTGACTGAACTTTATCATCAAGGTTTACTTTGTAACCGTCAAGATAAATTGCCGCATGCTTAAGTTTGAGCGGTGTTTTTATTTCCGTTTCAAGCGGATATTGCCCCAGCTTGAGTTTGGAATCCGTGTCAAACACTAAATTTGCGTTAATATTATCTGCTGAAAAATGTTTGATATCCAATTCTTTAAATATAAGCGGTAAAATCCTTATATTAATATAAGGATTTTGAATTTCAAGAGCTTTAGAACCGTCGTCGTTCAAGATTGCAAAATTATCGGCCTTAACCCAAACGGACGGAATTAATCCCATTTTTAAAGAAGGATTTTTAAGGTCAATTTTATAACCTGCTTCATTCAAAACCGTCTGTTCGATAAGATGAACTCGTTTCGGCAGATTAACAACAGCAGGTATGCCGCGGTAATAGGCACCGTACAAAACCGTTAATGCTAATAATGTTATTAAAATTTTGAAATTCCTGCCCATAACCTGATAAGATTATACGATTAAAATGTATAAATTTAAAGGATTTCGGGAAAATGTTACAATGTTAATGTTTTATGGTTATACCCAAATGGCGGGTGGAGCGGCACGCTTCTTCTTTAGTTAAGATTGTATAAACTTATGCATAACCCAAATGGTGGGTGGAGCGGCTACGCTCCTAATAATTTTCGCATAAAACCTGAAAATATGCCTGCGGATGATGACAGTTCGGGCATTTTTTCGGGGCGGATTTTCCATGGTGAACGTAGCCGCATTCTCTGCACATCCAATATGTTTCTTTTTCTTTTGAAAATACGGTATCATTTTTAATATTTTCAAGCAGTTTTAAGTATCGCTGTTCGTGATGCTTTTCTGCTTCAATTACATAGTGGAAAGTGTCTGCAATATCGTCAAATCCTTCTTCACGTGCTGTTTTTTCACCGTCGGCATAAAGAAAAGACCATTCTTCTTTTTCACCAGCTGCTGCACTTTCAAGATTTTCTTCGGTTGTACCCAGCTCAAACGGATATTCGGCATCGACGTGCCCTCTTATATCTCCTAAGTATTCATAAAATAATTTTGCATGTTCTTTTTCGTTATCGGCAGTCATGCAAAAAATTTCGGAAATTTGTTCATAACCTTCTTCTTTTGCTTTTTTTGCAAAATATGTATATCTGTTTCTTGCCTGAGACTCGCCTGCAAATGCATTGATTAAGTTTTGTTCTGTTTTAGTTCCTTTAAGCCTTCTATCTGTCATTGTTTTAACCTCCGTTGAAGTATTTTAAAAACTTTTTACGGAAGATGATATTACCCGTATTAACTATTAAATATTGATAATTATAGCTCCTAAGTCGGATTATACCCGGGCAAAAAACATTGATAATAGATTATGTATAAGCAGGGAATTGAATTATGAATTTATTAGATTATACCAAAAAATTATCCGAAAAAATTAAGTTTTACGATTCAATAGCGCAAAACACTTTTTCTGGTATTCATACGGTAAACCCTTTTGCAAAACCGCTTAATATAACGATTATATGGGTGGAAGATGATTGCAATTACAGAGATTAATATACTCTGTTTCCTGTCTGCGCGTCAAAGAAGTATAAATCTTTCGGGTTTATACTTAATTCCAGAGTACTGTCAATATTATAGTCAGCAGGAAGTTTGGCCGAACATTTTCTGCCGCCAATATTAAAGTATGCTATTTTTTCGCTTCCTAAAAGTTCTGTTATTTCAATATCAACATTAAGTTTTATTTCTCCGCCGCAAACCATTTTTTCGGGACGAATTCCGACAATTACGTTCTCTTTTGTTTCAAACGGAAAGTCTTTGCTGTCAATAAAGTTCATCTGCGGAGAACCCACAAAACCTGCCACAAAAGTGTTTGCCGGGTTATTATAAATTTCTTCGGGGCTTGCTGCCTGTTGAATTACTCCTTTATCGAGTACCACAACCCTGTCACCCATTGTAAGAGCTTCTGTCTGATCGTGTGTTACATAGATAAATGTCGTTTGTAATTTTTCGTGCAGTTTTTTTATTTCAGAGCGCATTTGTACGCGTAATTTTGCATCTAAATTTGATAAAGGCTCATCCATAAGAAATACTTTAGGGTTTCTTACAATAGCGCGTCCGAGAGCAACGCGCTGTCTTTGACCGCCTGAAAGCTGTTTAGGCTTTCTGTCCAGATATTCTCCCAAATCGAGAATTTCTGCGGCTTCCCGTACTTTTTTGTCAATAGTATCCTTATCAATTTTTCTCATTTTAAGACCGAAAGCAATATTTTCTCTAACCGTCATGTGGGGATAGAGAGCGTAACTCTGGAATACAAAAGCAATATCTCTGTCTTTCGGGTGTACGTCGTTAACCTTTTTATCGCCGATAAAGATTTCACCTCCGGTTATATCTTCAAGTCCCGCAATCATTCTTAAAAGTGTTGATTTCCCGCATCCCGAAGCCCCGACAAGAACTACAAATTCTTTATCATTAATAGTTAAATCAACGTTATCTATAACTTTTTTTGTGTCGTAGATTTTAGTAACGTTTTTTAATGTAACATTACTCATTTTTGCCCTCTTTACTTATATTTCCCTTTCAACAGGTAAAATTATACAGAAAGTCGACCCTTTCATTACTTCCGAATTAACCCATACGGCACCGCCCATACGTTTAAGCATTGTGTAGGCAGTCCCGAGTGTTATAGAACGCAGAATTGTTTTCTTATGGGCTTTATCAAGCTGTGTATAAGGTTCAAAAATACCTTCCTGTTCTGATTCGGCAAGTCCCATACCGGTATCTGTTATTGCAATTCTTACATAAGAAAAACTGTTAGCGTCGTTAAGAATTTTTGCTCCGCATCTTTCAACAGCATCCATTTCAGGATGGTCGACTTTAATCGTAATTGAACCGACATCAGTTAATTTTATTGATGTTTCAAGAATATTTTGTAAAATAATTTTTACGCAGTTCTCATCACTGAATACAGCTTTTTTATTAAATTCTTCAAAGTCATAGTTAACGGTTAAATTTTTTGCATTTAATGCATTTTCATTATTTTTAACAACAGCCTGTATTGTATTCGATAAGTCAAATGTCTGGTTGTCGCAGTTGAACAAAGAAGATTCTGCCTGTGCAAATTCTATGAATTTTTCCATAAAATGCAGCAATTCAGTAGAATTTTTATTGATAATTTTAACATATTTGTTCTGTTTTTCGTTAATCTCACCGCCCAGCCCGTCTAAAAGAGCCTGTGAAAATCCGATTATTGACTGAATAGGCGATTTAATTTCATTTGAAAGCTTAACAAACATTACGTTTTTTTCTTTATTCAATCTTCCTGTTCTTTCGGCGATTGTAAGAACGTTTGTCATAGCTGTGACATCTCTTATGGTAATAAAATACTGCTCAACATATTTTTTAGCATTCATTTCTATAAAAAATTCTTTTCCTTCAACGGTGAAAGCTCCCGTAACAACGGAATTTCTTTTAGAATGCGACTTATCAGCCAGAAACAGTCCGTTTGCAACTATTTCGTCAAAGTTTAACCCTTTTAAATCTGCTGCTTTACTCTCAAAAATAATTGCGGCTTTGTCGTTAGCCCAGACTATTCTTCCGTCAAAATCCACCACGAATACCGCATCCGGCAGATTTCTGATAACTTCTTTGGGATTTATGTTACTAAATAAATTAGTAAAATTCATAGTTGCAATACTTTCCTTAATGTTGTATAGTTTATATAACGTTTATATACTAAAATCATCTACGCTGTACTTTAAATATATCATAAACAGTCTGTAAAGAAAGATTATATATTAATTTTTGTAATTTTTTTTTTACAAACTAGCAAAAAAATTTGTTTCGATGTTTTAAAGCATAAAACGAGAATATAGAGTTATACAAAAAACAGTTGCGGCAAAGTGCTGTAACCCCGAAAAAGAAAAGAGGATGTGACTATGAACGAAATTTCAAAAAACGCGCAAGGTCCAAGCATTCCACAACAGGCACAAGCTCAGGTACAAAAAGCGGAACAGGTTAAAACCGAAGCTGTTCAGGATACACAAACCGTTCAGCAGCCTGAAGTTCAGACAAAAGAAATTAAAGACATTCCCGACAACCCCGCTGACCGCTCTGCGGTGAAAGTTGACAATCTCGAAAACGATATCAAAGTTTTTGCGGCTAATCCCGAATTGGCTAAACAGGCTCTTGATGTTGCGGAATTGGCTGAGAAAAAATATGCCGAAGCAGGTATTGAACATCCTGAATTAAAAGCTCTTGCAGTCGGCAAAGCTTTTGTTGAAGAATTTCAAAAATAATTACCTCAATTCGTCATTGCACATCTGCAATGACGAGGCAATGCACGAGAAATTTTCATTCGTTGTCATTAGTTTTTAAATAATCGACAACTGCTTTCAGCCCCAATTTATAACTGTTTGCACCAAACCCCGATATTTGTCCGATGCATACGGGAGCAAGATAAGAATGATGTCTGAATTCTTCTCTTTTATAAATGTTTGTCATATGCACTTCAACTGCAGGAAGGTCTACAGAAGCAATTGCATCTCTAATGGCAACGCTGGTGTGAGTGTAAGCTCCGGCATTTATTACAATGCCGTCAAAATTGTCTTTTGACGAGTGAATTTTTTCTACAATTTCGCCTTCAAAATTACTTTGAAATGTTTCTATGTCAATTCCGAGTTCAAATGAGAAGGCATATAATTCTTTTTCCAAATCTTTTAATGTCATGGTTCCGTACTTTTCAGTTTCCCGTAAACCAAGCATATTCATATTTACGCCGTTTATAACAATTATTTTCATGCTTTTTCCTCTAAACACTATTATAGTATAAAATCAAGGAATTGTAAATTTTTATTAACTTTTGAATTTCATGTGTAACAAAAAAAGCATGCTTGCATTATCATGCATGTACAACTATCCCCAAATCTCCTCCCAAGATTATTGTTCAAAAGTCACGCTGATATGTGTGGCTTTTCTTTTTACCTTGACTTATGTAAATAAATAGCTACAATATATATTGTAAGACATTTACGGGGATTTATAATGAGACTTATAGAGAAGCTTAAAGAGTATGAAAATCAATACATGTTTATCAAATGGGCTACAGGCGGTGAATATGGAAAATTAATATATGCAGGCGAAGATTTCATTGAGTTCAACGTAATTAATGTTGAAACAATGGATTACTCAGAAACTGTTTTGATACACAGTCCGTTAATTTTGGAAGTTGCAATAGGCGGTGCCGATGTTCAGCGCATTGTAGCGGAAGTTTCTTCAAAACTCCCGCTTGAATAATTACTTACATTTTATCTTTTTGTCCCATTCTAAATCATCGCAGTGAAGATAATCCATATTTTCGTAAGCCAATACCCATGCACCGCAACTCAAACCGTAACCGGAGCCTTTGGTTTTGCTGCAGTGTAATGAAAAGTTCGGAACATCTTGTTTTGTACCGTAAGGAACAATCCTGTCTTTTTTCATTGAGAATACAAAAAAATCTCTGCCGAATTGATTTGGCCCCCTGTAATATCCGTTTGTATCCACAAAAATTTCTGCACAATTTCCTTTTTGCGAACAATTTTTAAGTTCTGAGGAAATGTGAAAAATTAAAAGTGTACCGTCTGCTAAAACAAGGTGTTTATAACTGTTTTGACTGTTATAAGATATATGCGGCTTACCGTTAAGATAAGTATATTTTTTATCCCCTATGCAATTGTTTAGATTTAAACAATTATCTGCGATTTTAAAATAAGGTTTAAAATAGTTATCAACTAAATATTGCGAACCGTTTTTTGAATCACCGCTTTCCAAATCCCATTGATCAACGGTTGTTCCGCTTTCATCTATTGCACTGATAAGTGCCTGACTTAAAACAGAGTTAACTTTTTTTAATTTGGCAACGGTTTCTTTTTCTTTATGGTTTTGAATAAGACTCGGCATTGTCATTGCAGCAACTATCCCTATAATCCCGAGAGTTATAAGAACTTCAGCAAGGGTAAAACCTTTTTTGATGTGATGTTTCATATCACTATCATATAATATATATTTACAAAAGTAAAGAAGTTCCGATTTGGAATGCGTTAATGTAAATTTGTCGGGGGGGGGGCAATTCTAAGCTTCTTGTTTAATATCATTTTTACCTCCAATTATATATTAAAACTTTTTCTTGCGCCTTCTTCGTGGTAAAAACCGCCGCCGCATATTGTTTCAACGACTTTCAGAACAAACTCGCGCGGTGCATCAACTTGATTAAGATAGAATTCACGATTAGGAAGATGGCGTATTTTCATAATCGAGTTTTGAGTGGATTCCGGCGGAATAAACAGTGATGCAACCTCGTTATCAAGAAGTTTAACCATTTCTTCATCATGGTCTGCAACGCCTTTCATAATCTCGTAATAGTTTCCTTTTACCGCCATAATTCTGCTTGAGAAAAGATGCTGGCCGTCTTCCCTGTATAAAGCCTGAGGCTGGTAATTGCATCTTGTGGTAAAACTCATTTTATGCCATAGAATATTTACGATAACAACTGATTTTTGAGGATCCGTATCAACGTAAATGTTCTGGGTTGTTACGTTGCGTGACGAAAAAGCCTCTTTTAATGTATCTACAACAATTTGTAAATTGTCAATCATTCTTGTAAAAATTTCGTTGGTATTGACATTTGCGTGCTGATAATCCAGAAACTGTTTATACATATGCGTTGATACAAGCCCTATTCTTTCTTGTATTAAAGCGGATTTTCTTGCTGATGTTTCGGAGTTATCAAAGCTTTCAAAATTATTTAACAATTGTTACCTGTCCTTTTATCCACATGTAATAATAAACATGAAATTATGTAAACATTATATGTTTTTTCTTTACAAAGTAGAATACACAAATGGTAGTATTTATTTGTTTTCACATTTTTTGACAGATTACAATAACCGGGGAGTAAGTCAGAGTTATTTCGGGAAACTTACTTTTATAGTTATCGCAGAATTCTTTTACTTCTTTGAATGTCCAATGCTGTGTAGTTAGTGAATTTACCCCTGTGTTTTTCATATGCGCAAGCAGTTCAAGCGGATTTGAAAAATTCAGAGTATGCGTAAACTCCTCAACATGTATAATTTCGAAGTTTTTTTCAAATATATGTTTTATTTCTCCTAATGATTTATAATCCAGCGAAAGTCCTGTAAGTTCGCGTATTTCTTTAAAGTTTTCGGGTGAAAACGTGGAAAATGCAAGTATTCCTTCTTTATTAAGCAGATTTTTATAAGTAACGCTTACTTTTTCAAGGTCTTTAAACCATTGAAACATTGCATTAGAAATTATTAAATCCATCTTCTTCGCGGGCTTGATACGTGATGCGTTTCCGCAATAGAATGCTGCTTGCGGAATAATTTCGCTGACATAAAATTTTGATTTTTCCACTAAATCATTTGCCGAATAGGTTTTAAAAGTGATTTTTTTTATTAATTCTTTAGTTAAAAGACCTGCTCCGCTTCCGAGTTCAAGAACATTATCATAGCAGGTTTTTATTTTTGCGGTTTCTTCAATCAGTTTTTCAGCCATAATCTGTTGTACAACGGCATTTTTGTTGTAGGTATCAAGGCTTTTTTCAAACTGATTTTTTATTAACTTAGGGTTTATTTGCATAATATTTCATTCCAGCTTTTAAAATTATAATAGGGAAAATGTCCGCTTTCAAGTAACTCTGTTTTTGCGTTATTCTGCCAGAAGTTTATCTGGTTTTTAGCCGGAATAATCTTGTCGTTATTGCTTATAAGTGCTTTGTCATAATATTGTTCGTAAGACAAGTTTGAATTTTTAATTCTCTCATATAGAGAATTAAGTTCAGACACGCGGTTTTCAATAGACCTTTCAACCGCAGAGCAATTATAGCGGTTATATTCTTCTGTTTTATCAAAGATATTTTGATAAAATTTCCCTTCAAGACCTGTTTTTGCGTGACGGAGTGTAAGAATAAACGGTTTCAAAGGTATTCCGAAATCATCATTTACCGGGAAAGGTGTTCCGTTAACGGCAATCTTTTCGGAAAAATTCGGAAGCTTGTCTTTAATCAGATATGCCGTAAAAACTCCCATAGACCAGCTTATCAGAAAATATTCTTTATAATGCGGAATTTCGGGTAATTCCAAATTATCGTAATCATAAAACATTAATACATCAAAATCTCCGCAATCAAGGAATTCAAAGGGCTTGTAATCAAAGCTCCAGCCTGTAAAAAATATAATAAGTTTTTCGTTATTTTGTCTGTTCAACCAATGATATTGCATCAAATAATTCCTTTTCGTTTATTTCCGTCGTAAGGGATAATCTTAATCTTGAGGTTCCTTCAGGCACTGTCGGCGGTCGTATCGGAAGCGTAAAATATCCGTTATGAAATAGAACATCGCAAGTATCAACAGTTTCTTTATTGCCGCCGATTACCACAGGTATAATATGACTTTCGCTTCCTGCTTTTCTGCCTGCCGCCAGCATATTCATACGTTTTTCAAAGGTATGCGGAAGCTTGTTTTCAATAATCCATTTGGAAAACGCAATGTTTATCGGCGGCAATGCTGTAGAGAAAATAAACGAACGTGCCTTATTTGTAAGATAGTCAATAAGAGTACTGTTTCCCGTAACAAAGGCTCCCGTTGAACCTATAGCTTTTCCGAAAGTCCCGACGATTAAATCGATTTTATCGGTCAGTCCCAATGTCTCGTTTACTCCAAGCCCGTTTGCTCCGAAAACACCGAAAGCATGGGCTTCATCCAGAATTAATATACAATTATATTTTTCTTTTAATTCCGTAAGTTTGTTTAAATCCGCA
Organism: Candidatus Gastranaerophilales bacterium; assembly: GCA_944324305.1. GTDB lineage: Bacteria > Cyanobacteriota > Vampirovibrionia > Gastranaerophilales > Gastranaerophilaceae > Stercorousia. Next base: position 355,424 of record CALUVV010000001.1, on the reverse strand, counting down.
ATGTCGCCGTCCATTGAAAAAACACTTTCGGAAACTATTACGGCGTTTTTAAAATTCTTTCGTTCACGAATAAGAAGTTTTTCAAGAGCTTCCATATTATTATGCGGATACCTGAAAAATTTTCCCTCTGAAAGTTTCATTCCGTCAATAATGCTGGCATGATTGAGTTTATCGGAAAAAATCACATCTCCTTTCCCTGCAATTGAGCTGTTTATACCGACATTTGCATGGTAGCCGCTGTTAAAAAGAAGTGTTTTCTCTTTTTTAAACATTTCCGATATTAAGTTTTCAAGTTCTTTATATACAGGTAAAGTACCCGTCAGAAGTCTTGCAGATGCGCTTCCGAAAGAATAGCCGCAGCCCGAATAATTCAAAAATTCCCCGGTAATACTTCTGTTATCGGCGAAACCAAGATAGTTATTTGAGGATAAATTAATAAGTTTTTTCCCGTTCAAATAAATATATTTTTCATCTTTACCCTCAAAATCTCTTATATATCTGAAATGAGAATTTTCTTTCAGGTTTTCTAAAACTGTACAGTAATTTTCCGACATATCTGTAATGTATGATAAAAGCGATGAAATGTCCATAAAAATTTAAAGTGTGATAGTTGTTCTTAAATTTTAATTAATCTTTATAAAAGTGTTATTTTCTTTGCTATAATGGGTATATATCTTATATATGTATTGTTAAAAAAGGAGAAGTCTTTTATCTGCAGATAGGAGGCGGTTTGGTCTTATGAATTATAGCGGAATATTTAAAAAACGTTCAGGATTGACAATGTCAGAGGTATTATTTACTCTGGCAATTATTGGGGTTATTGCATCTTTAACAATATTTGGTCTTGTTGCCAAAATAGGTGATACAAAAAATATGGCCGCATTGAAAAAATTCTATAGTTCAATCAGTCAGGTAACTATGTTTGTAATTTTAGACAGATCTTCTCCGAATTATTGGGGACTTGATCAATATTCTCAAGATTCTTCAGCATTGGCCTTCTCGTATTTCAAACCTTATTTTAAAGTAGTCAGGGAATGCTCTAATGCAACAGGTTGCTGGCAATACCCGACTAAATTCCTAAGCGGCAAAGTGTATCTGAAAAGAGCGCAAATGTATCAATATATGTTTACGCTTGTCGACGGTATGAACGTCATAATGAATGTTTATCCCAGAGATATTATTCGTTCCGAATTCGGAGTAAATGTTGAAAAAGATTCAGTAGTTTTTATCATTGACGTTAACGGTAATTCCTATCCGAACCAAATGGGGCGTGACATATTTGCATTTGTTCTTAATGACAGCGAAATTGTTCCCAGCGGCCTTGATAACACATATAACTGTAATAAAGCTGCATCAGGCCTTACCTGTACTGCCCGTGTTATCAATGACGGCTGGAAAATTACGTATTACTAAGTTCAGCTCCTTTCATCTTTCATAACAAAAGACCGATTTTATATCGGTCTTTTCTTTTTATCTTGAAACAAATAAAAAAATATGTTATACTAAAAAGGTACTATAGAGCACAAGGAGCAATTTTATGAAAAAGACTACCAATCGCGTGCTTCGCGGGGGGGGGGCGACCTAAAGGCTCCCAAATCAGTTGTTTTCGGCTATACTCTGGCTGAAATTATTACGGTAATGTTAATTATTGCAGTTGTTGTTTCCGTAACGATAGGTATAACAAAAGCTAAGCTGGATAATATAGTATCATATACTTATTACAACGCATATTCGACATTACGTTCCATATCAACTGAAATGCTTGCTGACTTTGATCTTAAAGACGATGATTATGTTTCTGTAATTCAAAACTTTATTCCTGCAGCTTATGCTGTATATACTGATAGACCATCATCAAATTGTTCAAGTACAAGCTCTGTACGTTGTCATTCGGGTTATCATTTTGATAGGGCTACTTGTTCATGTGTCAAAAACTCGGTAACTTGTTGGGACGGCAGTTCAGCTACTATTCCCGCTTTATGTCCGAATGCGACTTGCTGGGACGGTTCTCAGGTTTCTAACCCTAGTTACTGCCCGCCAAAAATTACCTGTTGGGATGGCAGCTATGCCGCCAGTGAGGCAAACTGTCCCGATTCAGTGACTTGTTGGAATGGGAATAAGGTTCATAGCTTGGCTGACTGCCCTGCTTGTACGAATAAACCATCTGTCACTCCTTGCGGTCAGGTATGGGACGAACATACATGTAAGTTAACAGGCACGGCTAAAACCTGTCCTTCGGGGCAGCATTTAAACAGTTCCTGCAATTGTGTAGCCGATTGTCCTTCGAATATCTCTCCCTGCAATATTTGCAGCAGTGATACCGGCATAATCTCTCAAAATCCTGCAATAAATCGCACTTGCAGCGATGAGACCTATGAATGGAGCGAGGAACAATGTAAATGTATACCATCTCCCCGTACTTTACCCCGTAAGGGTAAAAATTTCTGCAAACTGTTTGAACGTTATGCCAATATTATGAGCGGCAGCAGTGTATGCAGCGGCAGTGTCATATCTGACGGTACAACTGACTTTTCCGGCAAAACACCTGATATCACTCTTCGTAACGGTTTGCGCATTTATAATATGCATAACGACGCAGGTGCTATCTCTATGCTAGCAAATAATACTCAGGGCGGTGTCTATGACGGTGTCCCTAATACTAATTCATATGGTTATACCGTTTATGTAGATATTGACGGAGCCAAAGGCGATTCTCTATTGTGGAGTGATGTTTATCCTTTCTACATCACCTTATCGGGGAAAATCATTCCCGCCTACGATACGTCTAATTTAAATCAAAGCGGCGGTGACAGCGTTCGTCATTTGCAGGTAAGTGCTGAAAATGAAAGTTATGTAAGCGGCAGGCGTACAACAAAATGGTTAGCCAAAAGTGTAAGTTTTAAAGAAGGTGCCTGTATCTCAGGTTATGTGGGTGACGCAACCCCTTATTGCAAAAACGGAACATCATATACAAAGGCAGGTGAATGTACAACAAATTACAATTCGATGTGCCGTGTGAAGCAGATACAGCCCGTTAAGTTTTTCTTCTAACTCCATTTGTTCAATAGTATCACAATAAGTAAATGAGTTAGAATGCGGCACCGAATTTATTCGGTGCCTTTTCCTTTACAATGTTCAAAATATTTGTTATAATAATAAATAAAATAGAAAGGAGTTGTTTATGAAAACATTTGACAGCCGGGGGGGGGGCGTACTTTAAGCTCCTATAAAGGTTTTACCCTTGCGGAAGTATTGGTAACTTTAGGAATAATCGGTGTGGTTTCAGCCATGACTGTTCCGTCTTTGATGCAAAATCACCAGCGCAAAACTTATGTTGTACAGCTTCATAAGTTTTATAATCAATTATCTCAAGCTTTAGTGAGATTTCAGACAGATAAAAATGCAGTGAACTTAAAAGAAGCAGGTTTGTTAACTGATTTTGATTCTTTTTGGACTTCCTACTTTAAAATTGTTAATGACTGCGGCAGTACAAGCACACCTTGTTTCCCTGAAAAAGGAAGTTACAGAATGATTACTAATTCTTCTGCTTCTCCATACACTACTCAAAAAAGATTTATAACTCTTGCTGACGGTGTATCAATCGGTTACGGTCTAAGTACCTATTTCCCTATTTGTCTGGATGTAGATATTAACGGTGCTAAGGGACCGAATGTTGTAGGCAGGGACTTATTTATTATGTATATTTATAATAATGGTGTAATTGATGATTATAACACAAGTGACAAAGCTCCGTTGACTGATGAGCAAAGAGAAGAACTTTTTAACGGAAATTGTTATTCATCATCTTCAGGTGGATGGATAGGCTGTTTCGGCAAAATTCTAAATGATAACTGGGAAATGACATATTAGTCACAAAAAAGCCTCGATTAATTCGAGGCTTTTTTTATTTGTTTAACCTTGCATTAAACGTTTTAACTCATCAGGTCTTGAAGATCTTGATAACGCATCTTCTATCGTAATAACTCCCTGTTTATAAAGTCCTGCAAGTGCCATTTCAAGCGTCTGCATACCTATTGCCTGGTTCATCTGAATAGTTGAGTAAATCTGTGCGGCTTTTGCTTCACGAATAAGGTTTGCAATCGCAGGTGTTACAAGCATAATTTCCTGAGCCATTACACGGCCTTTTTTAGTTCCGTCAGGCTGAACTTTTTGAAGCAGAGTTTGAGAAAATACTGCTACAAGAGAGTTTGCAAGCTGTACACGAATTTGCTGCTGCTGTCCTTCAGGGAATACGTCGATGATACGGTCAATTGTCTGTGCGGCTGAAGATGTGTGTAATGTTCCGAACACCAAGTGGCCTGTTTCTGCGGCTGTCAGAGCCAGCGCAATTGTTTCGTGGTCACGCATCTCACCTACCAGAATGATATCAGGGTCTTCACGAAGTGCGGATTTCAAAGCATTTGCGAACGATCTTGTATCCATACCCAATTCACGCTGGTGAATAATACTTTGTTTTGACGTGTGGACGAACTCTATCGGGTCTTCAATTGTCAAAATGTGCTCTGCTCTGTTAGAGTTAATATAGTCAATCATAGCGGCCAGAGTTGTGGATTTACCTGAACCCGTAGGACCTGTTACAAGAATTAAGCCTCTCGGTTTATCGGCTGTTTTTCTGACGATTTCGGGAAGCCCGAGTTTGTCAAAAGAAGGAACAATTGAAGTAATTGTTCTGAATGCCGCCGCATAGTTTCCTTTATCCTTATAGAAGTTAACCCTGAAACGGCTTAAACCTTCAATACCGTATGAAAAGTCAAGTTCCCAGTTTTGCTCCAATGTACGTCTTTGTTCATTTGATAACATGGGGAACAAAAGAGTTTCAACGTCATCAGGACTTAAAGGCGGATAATCATATCTTTGCAGTTTACCGTCAATACGTGCTGCAGGGGGTAAACCGCTTGAAATATGCAAGTCGGAACCGCCGTCGGCAACCAGTTTTTCTAATAGTTCTTCAATTAACATAGCTCTATCCTTCCTGGAAATTCATTAATGCATCGTTATCTTTCATTGCAAGTTCAATCAAAACATAGGTCATATATGCACCGAGAGCTACGGCTTTGGGGTCTAAATCCGTTTTATTTGCAGCTTCTATTATAGCCGTATTGACTTCCGGATTTTCGTCCTTAATATAGTGAATCATTTTTTTACGCCAGGACGGCATATCTTTAAAGATTTCACTGAAAGCTACTGCCGCATTCTCTTCTGATATAATCGGTAACATAGTACTTCCTTATTCTTGAACTTATAAGGTTATTATATAAGAAATTTTAACAATAGTCTATAATTAATTAAGAAATCATATATTTGGGGTATAATTTTTTTATGAGATTGAGGGATTTAAAGCTTACTAATTACAGGAACTGTAAGGGGTTGGAACTCAATTTATGTTGCCCGAAAGTTCTTATTATAGGTAAAAACGCACAGGGAAAAACAAATATTCTTGAAAGTATTTATTTTCTTTCCTCTCTTAAATCTCCCAGAACTTCAAATAATACGGAATTAATTAACTTTGACGCCGAAAAAGCCGAAATTAATTGTAACATGATTAAGGCCGAAACCGATGTTGAATTGGATTTTTCTTACTCTAAAGAAAAAAAACGCGAACTTGCCTTAAATAAGGTCAAGACTACCCCGAAGAATTTTAAATCCGTGCTTAAAACCGTTCTTTTTTCAACGGCTGATTTGCTCTTATTGAGAGGAAATCCATCTGACAGGCGTGATTGGCTGGACAGGGCAATTTCGCAGATTTATCCTGCTTACGATGACAGGCTTTCAAAGTATGATAAAATTCGTATCCAAAAAAATAATTTGCTTAAGGATTATTTAAAAACGGGTAATTCTAATGATACATTGCTTGATGTTTACAATGAACAGCTTGTGATAACGGGAAGCAATATTATATATCTGCGCAAGAAGTTTCTAAAAGAGATTGAGAGAATTGCGCGTGAAAAGCACCGTATAATTAGTGAAACCGAAGATTTAAAAATAGATTATGACTGTTCTTTTTTAAGCGGAGAATGTGAGCTTGAAGAAATTGCCGGAGCTTTTAAACTTTCGCTTGAAGAACGCCGTACCGAGGAAATGCGCAGAGGTCAGTCCTGCGTCGGACCTCACAGAGATGACATAATTTTTTATATAAATAATAATGAGGCAACAAAGTTTGCATCACAAGGCCAGCAAAGAACTGTTGTGCTCGCATTGAAGCTTTCGGAACTTGATATTATAACGGCAAAAACAGGAGATGAACCTGTACTTCTTCTTGATGACGTGCTTGCGGAACTCGATGATATAAGACAAAATTATCTTTTAAGATCAATTAATGAAAACACCCAGACTATTATAACTTCCGTTGATACAGTGCTTTTCGAAGATGAATTTTTGAAAGACGTTAAGATATATAAGATAGAAGCGGGCAAAGTTATATAGAAATATTTTTCAAATGTTCGATTTTCACTTCCGGTTTGAGAGTAATCCCTATTACGTCTATTCTGTAATCCTTTACTTTATTTTCGGATAAATAAAATTGAACGCCTTTTTTAATGTTTTCATATTTTGTCTTTGTAATCGCTTCAAGAGGGTTGCCGAAGCTGTTTGTTTTACGCGTCTTAACTTCTGCAAAAACAATTGTATTTTTATATTTTGCAATTATATCAATTTCGCAAAATCGGGAATAATGTTTGTTTCTTTCTAAAATTTTATATCCGTTTTTTTCTAAATATCTACAGGCTAAATCTTCTCCTGCATCTCCGAATTTTCTGTTGTCCACTACTGTTTAATGTTCCCTCTCGCAAACTTTGTTAAATCTATTAATTTTAATGCATCATCATTGTTACAATTTGACCGTACCGGACAGATATCAATTCCGCCTCTGCGTGTGTATAACGCGCATACAAAAAGTTCATCGCCGCTGTCAAGCAAATCAAAAAGCCGTTTGTAAATCATTTCGCAGCATTCCTCATGAAAATGAAATTCGGAGCGGAACGAACATAAATACTTAACCAAACTTTCTTCAAGAATATGTTTTACCGACTTGTAATAAATAAACAAATCTCCGAAATCGGGCTGGTGTGTTACCCTGCAATTTGAGCGCAATGAATCAAACATTAAATAATAACTTTGTTCATTCGATGTATGCTCTGTTTTAAGAACTTCGGGAGCTTCCTTAAATTTTTCGATTTTCAATGTGTTTTCATCTACAAAGTTCATTATATTTTTAAAGTCTTTGAAAATATCAATTTTTTCGGCGGCATTTTCAATAAAGTTCAGCGTGACTTCTGTTTTAAGCTTTTTACTTAAATCTTTTTCAATAGTTTTTTTGCAAATTTCAAGACACTCTGTGATTGTGCCGCCAAAGCCTGTCATGTTAAATGAATTTAAATACAATTTTAAAGATTTGGATTCAACAAGAAATTCACTTGTGCAATTATATTTAAGCTTCATTAATCGTGTAACCGGAACGCCGTTTTTTGTCATTGCTGAAAATTCATAAGCGTGCCACACATCCCATCCTTCAAACGGTAAGTTATCATTTTGGATATTATACTGTTTTCTGTTTTCATATCTCGGTATTGCAACAAGAAGCGAAGGATTGTATGTATCGCTTCCTTGTGATTTTTTACCCAAATGTGTTGATGCAATTTCGTCTGTTCTGCTCATAACAAAACCCTAGCAAAAAAGCCGGGGTTTGTAAATTAATAAATATATTTTATTTTTTTCTATGCTATATCTTCGTAGGCAGCAGGATTATTTAACAAGTCGTAATTAATTTCGTTTTCGTTATCTGCTATAGCAGCAACAACTACCGCATCTGATGTAACATTTACAAGAGTTCTCATCATATCGGTAATTCTCTCGATTGTGAACAGGAATGCAAATCCTGCAACAAGCTGTTCAGGACTTAAGCCCATTCCGTTAAGGATTAATGCAATAGTTATTAAGCCCGCTCCCGGAATTCCCGCACAGGTTGAAGATGCAATAATTGCAAGTAACGCAATTTCTATGATTAAGAACGGTGTCAAAGCAACGCCGTAGGCCTGTGCCAAAAATATTACGGCAACGGTTTGCAGTAAAGCTGTTCCGTCCATATTCAAAGTTGCACCCAGAGGAAGTACAAAACTTGCGATTTTATGAGAAATACCTCTTTTTTCGCAGCACGCAATTGTTAAAGGCAGTGTCGCCGATGAACTTGCTGTTCCGAAAGCAACCATCATAGCTTCTGCAACAGCTGAGTAAAGCATTCCGATATTTACTTTTGAGAAGAATTTCAGGAATAACGGATAAACAACGCAAAGCTGGAGCATAAATCCTATAAATAATACAAGAAGATATTTTGAAATACTTGTAAAAATATCGATGCCGAAACTTGATACAGCACTTGCGGTTAAAGCGAAAACACCGGGAGCCGCAAAATACATAATCCAATCGGTAATTTTCATTGTTGCCGCAAAAACAGATTCAAAGAAAGAAACAATAGGTCTGTTAACATCTCCGACTTTTGCAAGTGCAACAGCAAATATTAACACAAATACGATAATCGGCACCATATCTCCTGCCGCAAATGAATGCATTGGGTTGCTCGGTATAAAACCTAAAAATATATTTAATACATTATGCTGCTGTTCCATTGCCGCTGCAACGGAAGCCTGTACTTCGCTTGCTGCATTTTCTGCAATATAATGAGCCGCTCCAACACCCGGTTTAAATATTAAAGCAAGAACCGCACCTATGGCAACAGCAATTGATGTGATAATCCCGTAATAAACAACCATTTTAGTGCCGAATTTACCTAACTGTTTGTTATCTCCGATGCTTGTAATCCCGATTACTATAGCTGATACAACAAGCGGAATTACAACCATTTGTATTAATCTTATAAATACCTGTCCTATGAATGTCAACACTGTAGATACCAGCGGATATTCATGGCCGTGTAAAAATATACCGACAACTATCCCGAGAATTATCCCGAAGAATATATGCCAGTTTCGCTTAATTCCAAGACCCAATGCAATGAGGATCTGCATGTGTAATTTCATAAAAAACCTCTTTTCAAATAACGTTACCCGTTAATTATACAACTTTTTATTCAAAAGTTCAAACGTTTTATATAAAAATCGTAGGTTTGAGGGAGAACAATAATTAGCTACTCTGTTTCGTCGATAAAATAACCGGATTTTTCAAATTCGATAAGGAATTCGCCTGCTGTCTGATTGAAAACCTTTGCAATTTTCACAAGACAATCTGTTTTTATTCCCTGTTTTAAGTTTTCAATTCTGCATATTATGGCAGGGTCAACATCCGCAATATTGGCAAATTCGTTTAAAGAAACATTCAGAGTTTCTCTTTTTGATTTAATAAACATTCCGAGTTTTGAGTATTGCATTTTCTCAATTATCAGATATAATCAGATAAAAATCATTGAGAAATCTCAATAGAAAGGAAGATAATATGAAAATATATGGTATGAATGCTTTTACTCTTGCGGAAGTTTTGATTACACTCGGAATAATTGGTGTAGCTGCGGCTATGACGCTTCCGTCTCTTATACAGGAAAGGCAGAATAAAGTTTTGGAAACTCAATTTAAAAAATCTTATTCATTGATATCTCAGGCGTTTTTAAGTGTAATAACAGACGAATACGGCGGTATCGCTAATTTTAGCGTATCTGATTTGTCTAATTTGGTTAATAATCTCAGCAAGCGTTATAAAGATGCATCAACTTCATGGCCTGTACTGCCTGACTATCCTAATAACAGTGACACTGCAAGATGTACTTTCCTGGCAGGATATTATAAAAATTTTACAGGCAAATCGGGAGCTTCAAGATTTAATGACGGAATTATTCAAGTTAATGACGGCAGTACTGTCTATTTTGATGTAGATAGCGCGGATTCTTCAACATATGGAATGATTTTTGTTGCTCTTGATGTCAACGGCTGGCGCAGTAAACCTAACAGATACGGTTATGATTTTTTTGTATTCACGCTTGAGAAGGACGGAAGGTTAATTCCTATGGGCGGGGAAACAAGTTTGTATCCTGAGAAAAGTTATTGTTCAAAATCATCAAATAGTGGTGAAAACGGTTACGGCTGCACAGTAAAAGCATTAACGGATGCAAAATATTTCAGTAATTTAAAATAATAAAAAATCGGGATGACAAGATTCGAACTTGCGACCCCCGCGACCCGAACACGGTGCGCTACCAGGCTGCGCTACATCCCGAAATTAAAATTTTTTGAAAAAATCGGAACGACAGGATTTGAACCTGCGACCTCTACCACCCCAAGGTAGCACGCTACCAAGCTGCGCCACGTCCCGATTTGTTATTTTTCGGTCCCGTGACGCTTGGCTGCTACGCTACCAAGTCCCTCTCACAAACGATAATTAATCGTTTGTGCGGCAGAGTGCCACGTCCCGAAATTTTTTTTCAATTTTCAATATACTGCTCCATGATTATAACACATCAAAATTTTTTGTAAATGGAATTAATCATAATTCTAAAATCTATAATAAAAATTAAAGTAAATAAGGTTGTTTCTATGTTATATTTAGTTTATGAAAATAGAGGAAATAGTTGTAAACAAAACTGATTATACGGAACTTTTATTAATTGGCGATGAAAATGAAACAATGATTAATAAATATCTGGATAAATCTCATCTGTATGTATTGTATGATAACAACAAATTAATCTCGTTGTGCGCTGTTATGGGCCTTGATAATAAAACTGCTGAAATAACAAATCTTGCAACATACCCTGAATTCCAAAATAAAGGATATGCTTCTATATTACTTAAATTTGTTTTCGAAAAGTATAAGAAAAATTTTAGAACTATAATTCTTGGTACCGGAGAAAATGAAATAACACTTAATTTTTATAAAAAATTTGGCTTTGTTAAATTTTCTGTGATAAAGAATTTTTTTGTTGATAACTATCCCCGTCCTATTTTTGAAAATGGGAGACAGCTGATTGATAAAATTTATCTAAAAAAAGATTTATAAAATATTTAAGAATTTTTTTTAATTTAATTCTAATTGCAATTTTATAAAAATAATGGTAATATTTATTTATGGATATTAATGATTACAGAAAAAAAATATTTTTAAATTCTCAGTACTGCACTTATTATAATGTTAATAATAATACGGTTCTTGCAGGGATAATGAGGAGTAACGGCTACAGATACTCTGTTAATTTGCCTGAGGAAAAACTGCAGCAAATAAATAAAACTTACAGAAAGTTTACTACGTTAATGAATGCTGCGGTTGCTCTGGAGATTATTCTTTACATTTATCTGGTAATTTTTCCTTTTTATACCGAGTTTATGAAGCTGCCGTTTTTTGCGGTGGTTATTCTGTTGTCTTTAATACCGCTTGTTGCTCTTTATCTTACGTATATTGCGGTAAATTATCTTTATGAAAATTATTTAGCAAGGTATGTAGGTACGTTCCAGAGAATGAAATTTAAGCCGGATGTGCGCTATATTGATGAAAAGGCATTTGGAGAATATGTTAAAACTCCGAGAAAAAGTGTTTATGTTCTTGCTTTGCTGGCAGTAATTTTCTTTTTATACATTTTTACGCCGTTTGTTATTAACGGATTTAATAACAGAGGAAAATATCCTTCTGCGGTTAAGCTTTCAAATACATATTTGACATTTATGCCGATAGCTCCTGAAGTTTATGCCCAGAGAGCTTATGCAAAATATAATATGAAAAAATATAAAGAAGCTGTTGAAGATTACCGGAAAGCAAATGAATACAGTTTATCGGATAATTTTTCGGATGATATTTTAGGTGTAAAAACTTATTATCTCCCGTACAAACAAATGCTTAATGAGTTTGATAACGCTATTGCTCAGGAAACCTTAAAACCTGCCAAATATTATTTGATGAGTGAAAAAGCCGCATATCAGCTGAAACATAAAGATTATAAACCGGCTTATAATACATATAATTATCTTATAAATCTTTACAACAAAGGACAAAAAGTTTATTTTTCACCTGTTTCAGCTTATTATAACAGAGGTCTATCAAGAGCAGGACTTGGCGATGCCGCAGGGGCTAAACAGGACTTTGCCGCTGCTAGAAAAATGTGTCCGGATTGTAAGTTTTCTCTTGAAACCACGCTTATCAGAAAGCCCTTGTAATACTATCCTGTTATAGTATTGAGTTTTGAATTCTTTTAAGGTATTCTCATTGTAGAGAGGGAGAATTTATGCTTATTTTAGAAGACTTAAAAGAGATTAATGACGTAATAAAAGAATTGGCGGAATTCGTTCAAAACGACGAAACCGTAAAACCCGACTTTGAAGAATATCTGAAAACAATCGGGCAGAACGGTATGAATTTTCAGTCCGCATGTTTTAATTACATTTTTGAAAGAAATTTAAATCATAAAAGTATCTTAACTTTGTTTTTGGAAAACTCGAAAAAACTGCCCGCTTCCACTAAAAAAATAGTTAAAGCATTAATGCAGTCAATATCTTCAATATTTGAGATTAAACGTGTTTTGCAAAACGGATTTGATTTAAATAATATTATTAATGAAAAGACCTACAGCGTAGTTTCTCTTGTAAAAATGACTACATTCAGAGGAATGGGAGCAGGGCAATATGTAGTTGCTAGAATTTTTAAATTCGAAAAAGCATATTACCTTTTGGAAATTTCGGGTGTATTGCCGTCAAGCAGAAGAGATGACGCTTTAAGATATTCTGTTGCAAAGATTATTCAAAATCCTGAGCTTGTTTATCTTGACAACCCCGAAAAACAAAAAGAAATAGAAGAAAATATTAAAGAAATTTATGATAAATTTATCGAGTTTTTTGGAAAAGATGAAGTTGTTACCACAAATAAATTTGCTGATGATTTAATCGGAGCGTTTAATGATTTTGCGGAAGGCGGAGAGAAAATTGATTTTCAGGACAAAATTCAAACTTTAGAAAATTACAGATTTTTTGATGTTTCCGAATTTAATAATTCGTATGATAACTTCCTTGAAAATTCATTGGGCGGATTTTCATCTCATAAGGAAACTTATGATGTGGGAATTGTTTTTGATAAAGAACTCGGATTATATGCTGTTCCGTTTCTGGCAACATTTGATAAAGCAGTTGAAAATCCCGACAGTGTTGAAAATGCAAAAGCCTGCATAGAATTTTTCTTAAATAACGATAAATTTTCGGCTAATATCATAAAAAGGGTAGCTGGCCGTCATGAGAACTTTATGGATACGGTAAATAAACTTTTAGGAACAAGCTATAATCTTGATGAGTTGCTTGAGCATTACAAATCAAGATATCTGGAAAATAAAATTTTCTCATCGACAACCGTTTTATATAAGTCAAAAGCATTTTCAAAAACTCTCGGTATAATCGAGGAAGATATTGAAAAGCCCGAACTTGAAGGAGTTGACCTCAGTAAAATAGGCAGAAATGACCCTTGCCCGTGCGGCAGCGGCAAAAAGTTCAAAAAATGCTGCGGAGCAAATTTATAATAATTCAAGCAGAGCTTTAGAGCTTATTCCGATAATATTTTCGAAATCGCCCGTAAAGGATTTTATATATCCTTCGGGCATTTCTTGTATTCCGTAGGAGCCAGCTTTGTCAAACGGTTTAAAATTATCAATATAGTATTTAATCTGTTCGTCGGTAAGATTTTCAAACGTAACTTCACTTGTTGTTGAGTTTTTTTTCAAATCTCCTGTTTCTGAATTAATTACAACAATACTTGTAACAACAATATGAGTTCTTCCTGAAAGTCTCTTGAGCATTTTGCATGCTCCTTCATATCCGTCGGGTTTACCGAGAATTTCATTATCAATTACAACAACCGTGTCGGCACCGATAATTAACGAAGGTTCTTTTACAAGCGGAATTACTGCTTTTGCCTTGTTAAATGCAAGACTTTCTATAAAATCATAAGAAAAAACCGTCCTCGTATGATCTTCGATATACGGCGACGGAATGATTTCAAATCCAATATTAAGTTTTTTCAGAATATCTGCTCTTCTGGGAGAAGAAGAAGCAAGGATTATTTTTCCCACCATTTTGTTCTCGCTTTCTTACGTTAATTATATCGGAAAAAAACGAGAACAGAAATCTTTATTGATACTGGGTTGTTTTGTTATATCTTGCGGTTCTTGCGTTGATAGCGTAGCATGCAATATTTAACCTTTGCTTAAGGTTCATCATATTTCGGTACATGCTTGCGTAATCATTCATTGCACCCATCATTTTTTCAGGGTCAACCATTGATTCCATGTTGTCATGATTGTCAACTTTTTCTTCTGCGTATTTTTTGACCAAGAGCTGGTCAATGTAATCCTCAGCACCTATTGCCATTGATTGGTGTCCTCCCTAAATTTAATTGTAATCCTATTGATGTGTTTGATGAGAAAGTGTGTCAGACTATCCTAAATATTCCTTATGTATATACTAAGTATTTCTTTCCCAAAAAATTGCTTAATTTTTCGTTATTTGTAAAGATTTGTTTACATTTGATTTATATGCTATAATCAGTTTATGGGAAGTATAAAAATAGTTTCACCTGTTAAAAAGCCTGAAGACATCGATGTTTTTGCGGGAAAAACATCTTGCAGGGATTATTACGTTTATTATAAGAAGTTTCTAAATAATAATTTTGAGTATGTAAATGAATTTGTCGAGGCAGCGAAGCGAAACAGCTGCTCAATTTATATAAACTTTAAACATGATATAACCGAGGAAAACCTGCCTGAAATCAAAAAAATGCTGAGATTTTTAAAAACGGCGGGCATAGACGGAATATTTATTAACAGTTTTGCAATACTGGAAGCTGTAAAGGTGTTTAATCTCCCTTTCAAGGTAATTGCAGATTCTTATTTTGATATCCATAATCTTGCGGGGATAGATTTTATAAATAATTTCCACAAAGTTGACGAAATTATTATTACCGAAGAAATTTATATGAAAAATATTGCCAAGATTAAGCAATATACAAAGCTTCCGCTGGCAATAGACAGTGACAACCTTCCATACTGCGCCGAAGATATAAAAAAACTTAAAGCAATAGACAGTGTTGTTATAAAAGGGAAATTTAACAATTCAGAAGAAATTCTTGAAGCTATAGAGCTTATTCAAAAGATTTTGGATAAACCTAAGCTTTTTAAGCATCAAAAACTTCCGTTTAAGCATGTCAGAAAAAGTATTTACAGTACCAATCATTTCTTAGGTGTTGTTGTAAGTGCCGAAGGGCAGGACTTTAAATTCAGCAAGAACATTAAAAATTTTGAATGGAAAATCGCAAAACCTAAAATCAGACAGACTTTTGACTACTCCAAAAAAGATATATATAAAATTAATCTCCGCCTGTCAGAACTTGCGCAGTTAAAAGAACTTGAAAAATATATTAAAAAAATCGGAACAACCCCTGTTTATTCGATTGAGTACGGTGAAATTCTTGCTACATGCGACCTTGCGACAAGCAGTTTCAGCGATATTATAATGAAAGTAAAAAAATTCTGTACAAAATACGGGATTAAATTCCAGCTTTCAACTCCGAGAATTCTTATTGAAAGGGATTTTGACAGGGTTTATGAGTATGTAAAACAAATTCTTTTGACAAACCCTGCCCCTGACAGTCTTATAATTAATAATATAGGTTATTTTTGGACCGCAATTAACGACCCTGATATAAATCATATTCCGATAGAAATAGGGCAGGGGATAAATTTATTAAACAGTCTTTCAATAAAATGTTTAAATAATCTTTCACAGATTAATACTGTTGATTTTACATCTTTTTCGGATATTGAAAGCACAATTAAAACTATTAAAAAAGTAAAAAATGATATTCCGAATAAAAAGTACACTATTGCAGGAAATATAAGAGTGCCGAGTTTAGGACTTTGCCCGTTAAATAATGACAGCGCGATAATTTCGCGTCTTTCCTGCAAAGCTCCCTGCCATAGAGGCGGCTATGCCCTGCATGACCCTTCATTGGATAAAATTTATCCCTTTACGTGTGACGGTTTCTGCAGGATGCATATGTTTGAAGATAAAATACTGGAAGAATTTGATAAAGTAGAAGAACTCTACAGATCCGGAGTTAATGAGTTTGTATTTGACTTTAGTGCATTAAATGCTAAATTTATCCCTTTGCTTTTAAATAAATTTTTTCAAAATTAAATAAAAAAAAGAACCCGTAAATTTTTACGGATTCTTTTTTGAAATTTTTGTATTCCAAACTATTTAGCGTATAATACAGCTCTTGCTGCAGGTGAGTTCGGAAGGATTGTTTGGTCATAGAAGATAACCGGATAAACGTCAGTCGGGTTAGTAACCTGACATGCGTTAGCACCTGTACCTGTAACGCTTCCTGTATCACATTTGATAAGTTTGTTCGGAGCTTTTACACCGTTAACATCGATAAAACCTTTACAAGCTTGACCAACTAAAGTTGAATCTTGTGTACATTGTTTTGTATCTGTCGGGAATGAGAACATAATACCGTCATTGAAGAACAATGTTGTGTTAGCTTGATCAATAGTAATGTTGCCAGTATCGTTAGTTTTACCTGCTGTATTTGTTGCAGTATATGCATTACCGCTTGAAGTTGTTACGTTACCTGAACCGGTTTCGCTTCTAACAACATTCATACGATTTTGTAACATAGTAGCTAATTGATAGTCACCTTGAGTACCTGTTAAATCAGCAAAGTTGTAGTCATCCAAAGCAACGTTCAATACAACAGCTTGTGATAAAGCTGATAAAGCTTTTTTGTAAGCAGCTTTGTACTGAGCACCTTGAGTTGAGTTCATCAATGTAGGCATAGTCATTGCAGCTACAACACCGATGATACCTAATGTGATTAACACTTCTGCGAGTGTAAAGCCGAATCTTTTTGTCATAATCTTTTCACCTTTCTTTTTAGTAAAACTTTCTGATCCCTCAAAAAATGTTTTACGCCTTTATCTCTCTATCCTTTATTATATATCGAATCTCTCCAAAACATGTGGATATGCATAAAAACTCTTTTGAAAAATCTTTTTGTAACCTCATTTTAAAGTATTTGTCATGAAAAGTCAATAGCTTAACAAAAATTATTAATTAATTTTAACTAATTCTCAAGGATTAGAAAACAAAAAATCATACATTTAGAGTATAAAAATATAAAAAAACGGCGGGGTGAAACTCCGCCGACAAAAAGATTCGAACTTTTTAAACATGCCGTTTTGCTGATTAAGCAAAGTGACATCGCATAATCTTATTATTTACCGTATAGTACAGCTCTTGCAGCCGGTGAGTTTGGAAGCATTGTCTGGTCATAGAATACAACCGGATAAACGTCAGTCGGGTTCTTAACCTGACAAGCGTTAGCACCTGTGCCGTCAACAGTACCGCTGTCGCATTTAACCATTTTGTTCGGAGCTTTTACACCGTTAACATCGATGAAACCATAGCAAGGTGTAGTACTTCCTGTTGTGTCGTCTTTAGAGCAATTTGCAGAGTCTGTCGGGAATGAAAACATGATTCCGTCATTAAAGAACAATGTTGTGTTAGCTTGCTCAATATCAACACCTGCAGTTCCTTCGCGGGTTCCTGTTGTAGTAGTTACTGTGTAATCTTTGTCGCCGTTTTTAATATTCGAAGCTCCTACTTCACTTCTTACAACATTCATGCGGGAAGACAGCATGTCTGTGAGATTATAGTTTTCACCATCAAGGTCAGCAAAGTTGTAATCTTCTAAAGCAACGTTCAATACAACAGCTTGTGATAAAGCTGATAAAGCCTTTTTATAAGCGGCTTTGTACTGAGCTCCCTGAGTTGAATTCATTAATGTAGGCATAGTCATTGCGGCAACTACCCCGATGATACCCAATGTAATTAACACTTCTGCAAGTGTGAAACCATAGTGTTTTGTCATAATCTTTTCACCTTTCTTTCTTTCTTGTTAAGATTTACTCTCTATAAAACTACTCTATGTTATAGCCGTTTATCGTATATGCAGTAATCATAGTTTTTGAAAAACTCATTGTTGTACACTTATTTTAAATTATTTTTAAGTGATTGTCAAGGGGTATAAAGTGTTTATTACGTAATTTAAATTAAAAAACGTGATATTATCACTTATTTTTATAAGAATATCAAGGTATCATTAACATATGGATAATAAAAAGTTATTAGGCAAAAGAATAAAAGAAATCAGAAAATTTAAGGGCTTAACTCAGGAGCAGTTATCCGAAATGATTGATATCGAGACTTCTTCGCTCTCCGGGATTGAGTCGGGAAGATTTTACCCATCCCTGCATGTGCTTGAAAAAATTGCTGCTGTTCTGGAAGTCGAACTAATCGAATTTTTTAAGTTTTCATCCGTAAATTTACCCGAAAACATTGATGAAGAAATTATAAATATTATTGAAAAACAGGATAAAAATAATAAACGTCTTATATACAAATTATTGAATGCGGCTTTTATGACTGTTAGTTGAAAAAAAAAATACCTCATGATATTATCATTTTTGTTGATATATAGGAAGAAGGGGTAAATATGACTTGTACTTTAGAAAAACACTCTAATGTTTTAGACGAAAAAGCAAAAAAAACTATCAGAAAAGCTCTTAAGGTTTTAGGGAAGAAAAATTTAGCTTTTATTATGCATAACGGAAGTTTCCCTGCTGCTCAAAATCAAAATACAGGTTTTGGCAGTATTAATTCTGACGGCGGGAAAGAATTTATTGAGTATGCATCAGGTTTGTTTGATGCTATCCAGCTTGGACCTGCAGGTAAAACAAAATCCTGCGATTCTTCTCCGTATACCGGTACAATATTTTCTGATAACCCTTTATTTATCAACCTTAAAGACTTAACAACCAAAGCCTGGGGTAAAATTCTTTCAGAAAATACTTATAACGAAATAATTAATGATAACCCGAATAAGGATGTTAACAAAACTGCTTATTCTTACGCTTACAAAAGATACAGCGAAGCTTTGCAGGAAGCCTGGAATAACTTTAAAGCCAATCCTGTTAAAAAACTTGAAAAAGAATTTGAACATTTTAAAAGAGAAAACAGTTTCTGGCTGGATAAAGACAGCCTTTATGAAGCTTTGTCAATTGAACATGGAAATGATTACTGGCCTTTATGGAATTCCGAAACAGATAAAAATCTTTTTAATCCGCAATCAATTGAACAAAAAATGCAGTTTGCAGAAAGAATTAAAGAGATTGAAAATAAATATTCCGATGAAATTGAACTTTATAAATTTACTCAATTTATTATAAGCAAGCAGAATGAGGAAACAAGAAAGTTTGCCCAAAAACATGGTATTAAAATGATTGCAGACAGACAGGTTGCCTTCTCTGACCGCGATACATGGGCTTATCAGGCATTATTCCTAAAAGGCTGGTGCCTCGGCTGTCCTCCTGATTATTTCTCAAAAGACGGGCAGGCATGGGGCTTCCCTGTAATGGATCCTGACAGAATGTATAATGCTGACGGCTCTTTGGATGAAGGCGGCCAGCTGTTGAAAAACTTATACAAAAAAATGTTCAGAGAAAATCCCGGCGGCGTAAGAATTGACCATATTGTCGGACTTATTGACCCGTGGGTTTACAAATCAGGAAAGAAACCTAAAATCGAACAGGGTGCGGGCAGATTATACTCATCTCCCGAACATCCGGAACTTTCCAAATATGCTATTGCCAAAATAGAAGATTTGGATATGGAGCTTACGGCAGATAAAGAAAAAAGGGTTAAAACTTTATCTAAAAAGCAAATTAAAGATTACGGCAGACTGATTGAAAAAATCGTTATTGCTGCGGCAAAAGAAGAAGGTTTGGACAAAGACGCAATTGTTTGCGAGGATTTGGGTACTCTTACAAATCCTGTTGCTGCGGTTATGAAAGAATACGGCTTGCAAGGTATGAAGCTTACGCAGTTTGTGGAAGCTGACAAGCCTAAAGACCCCTACAGATGCTGCAATATAGATAAAAAATGCTGGGCAATGGTCGGCACCCATGATAATGAACCTATAAAAATGTGGGCTGATCAAAATATTCATACCCATGGCGGATACCTTCATGCTAAAAACCTTGTGGATGACTTATTTGCCGAGGCTGATAATAAAGATGATATTATTGTTCATCTTACTGACGATGCGGAATTTCTTGCGCAAACAAAACTTGTTGAAATGTTTGCGTCACAGGCTGAAAATATTCAAATATTCTTCACTGACTATTTCAATGTTTACGATGTTTACAACAGACCCGGAACATCAGGAGATGCAAACTGGAGCTTGAGACTTCCCGATAACTATAAAGAACTTTATGCTATTAATCTTGCAAATATTTTAAAATTAGCTATAATTGCAAGAGGTCACGAATTTGCGGAAAAAAATCAAAAGCTTATTGAACAGCTTGATGCTTTGCAAAATAGTTAACGGAGAATTTAATGAAAAAATTATTAATAACATTATGTTTATTGGCTAATACAGGTTTTGCACTTTGTGTGGAACCTGTACAGCCTTATGAACCGCCGACAGAGGCTAAATTACATTATAATCAGGGTGTTGACCTATACAAAATAGGGCAATATGACCGTGCAATGGCATCTTTCAGGCAGGCCATAAATATCGACCCTAATTATATAGACGCTTACTATAATCTGGGGTCAATCCTTGAGTATTTGAAGCAGGATGAGGCTGCTCTGGCTGTATTTAAACAAATAATTGTCAGAAAACCCGATGATTATGAATCCGTGTATAAGGCCGCAAATCTCAGTAATAAATTGGGCGTGCCTGATAAAGCCAAAACTTACCTGTCTTTAATTCCGCCCGAAAGTGCCGTTTATGCAAAAGCACAGCAGCTTGCCGGCTCTTTAAATACTGATATGCAGACCATTAAGGCTGAAGAAACAAAAGCTGCACAGGCGGATAAATCGAAAATAGAGCAGACAAACGGTATGTACAATAATATTGCAAGCCCTACGGGGATTACGACAGATACTGACGGAAATCTTTATGTTGCCTGCTTTGCGGATAACATGATTTACAAGATAACCCCTGACGGCAAAAGAATTGTATTTATCAAAGATGCTAAAATAAACGGTCCGATTGACATGGTGAGTGATGCTTCCGGAAACATTTACGTTTCAAATTACAATAATAACAATGTTGTAAAAATCACTCCGACAGGTGCGGTTTCCGTGCTTATTTCAAATGTAAATAAACCTTACGGTATTCATATTAACGGTGACTTGCTTTTTGTTTCGTCACAGGGCGCAAATTCAGTGTTAAGATATAAGCTTTGATTATTCTTTTACACTGCCTTGTAAAATATCTGATATGAAGTATTTTTTGCCAAGCAGAAATACTCCGATTACAGGCAATGTGCATATTACCGAGCATGCTAAAAGGTTTCCCCACAGCGTTAATTCTCTGAAACTCCCTTTGTAAATTGCAAGCCCTACGGGAAGTGTGCGCATACTTTCACTGTTAGTTACAATTAACGGCCACATGAAACTGTTCCATGTTGTTACGAAAGTGAATATCGCAAGAGTTGCAACTGTCGGTACTGCCAATGGCAAGGCTATCTTATAAAATGTCTGGAACAGATTACAGCCGTCAATTTTCGCTGCTTCTTCCAAATCTTTCGGAAATCCGAGAAAATACTGACGCATCAAAAATATGCCAAAACCGCCGAATAATGCAGGCAGGATTAATGCCTGATATGTGTCGATTAAATGCAGTTCCCGCATAAGAAAAAACAACGGAATAATGTTTACCTGAGGCGGTATGAGCATTGTTATCAATATCATTAAAAATATAGCATTTTTGTATTTAAAATTTAACCTTGCAAAAGCGTAACCCGCAAGCGATGCAAAAATTACCTGCCCTACAGTGGTTATCGACGCGACTAAAAGGCTGTTAAAGAAATATAACCCCATCGGAATTTCTCTGAATACATCTTTATAATTTTCTAAAGTTAAGTTCGGATGTAAAAATCTTCCTGCGTGAGAAAAAATTTCATTGTTACCGGCAAATGAAAGATTAACCATTGCAAAAAACGGGTAAAGCATGCTGATTGCTATTAAAATTAGTGTCAGATAACCTATAAATATCCTTAGTCTTTTCATAGGTTTATTATAGCAGAACTATTTAAAATTTGTTAACAGGCAAAAATCAACTTCGAGAGCATCTGCGATTGCAAAAAGCTTTTTAAGACTTATATTTTTCTGTCCGCGTTCAACTCTTGTTATGTACTCACGCGACAGCTCAACAAGTTCGGCAAGTTTTTCTTGCGATAAATTTTTTTTATTTCTGTATTTTGCAATATTTTTACCGAGCTGTGCAAGCCTTGACATGTGACCTATTTTGACTTAAATTGTTATTAATGTCAGTGACCTATTTGTCCGATAAAGGAGGCATTTTATGAATTTTTCAAAAGCTAATCCGGCTTTTACACTTGCCGAAGTTCTTGTAACTTTAGGAATAATTGGAGTAGTGGCGGCTTTAACAATACCTGTTCTTACGCAAAATTATAAAAAACGGGTTGTCGAAACACGCTTACAAAAGTTTTATTCGACTATCAATCAGGTAATAAATCTTGCAGAAATAGATTATGGCTTGAGAGAAGATTGGTATAACTTAAATAATGTGGACACTGACCGGAATGGCAATCCGGTAGCGGGAAATACCCCGAGAACAAAATGGGTTAATAAATATATAGTACCTTATATTAAGGGGGCAGCTGCAGATGAAGTGTCTTTTGAAGGGATAACCCGCCCTATAATATATTTTGCTGACGGCAGTGCTTTATTGTGTCTGCACCAGACTTCACTTGCAGATTGGGTTTATTTTACATCTAATCCGTATAAATGTGTCGGTGAAAAGTTGGAAGATGTATGGCTATATGGCGAGTGTTCTTTTAAGTTTATTTATAATCCCGCTGCAGAAAAAACAGGTTCTTATAAGTATGTAACCAATTCTTTTGATACATATACTTTTGGCTGGGATGGAACAAAGGAATATTTATATTCAAGTTGCCGCAGTGAAGGTGCTTATTGTGCGACTTTAATACAACATAACAGCTGGAAAATTCCTGATGATTATCCTAAAAGAATAAGATAATATTATATTACAAAATAAAGTAAAGCGAACATAACGCATAATGAAAGTGAACTTAAGACAAACCATGTATGCATTACGGGGTGTTGGTATTCCCAGATTTCTTTTAATGTAGTTGCAGCATTTTCGATTGTTTGCATCTTTCTTCTCCAATAAACATATAAAAATCTTTTATATATATATCTTATTCATTAATCATTTTCGGGCATCACCTAATCGGTTGATTATTTGTAACCTTTAGGATAATATACAGTTATGCAGGATGTAGAACTTTTAATGCCCGCGGGCAATTTGGAAAAATTAGAATATGCAGTGCGCTACGGAGCGGATGCGGTTTACCTCGGAGTTGTAGATTTCAGTCTTAGAGCTATGCGTAAAGGCAGCCTTATTACCATGGAAAATTTAAAACAGGCTGTGGATTTGGCTCATTCACTCGGGGCTAAAGCTTATGTCACAATTAATATATTTGCTTTTAATAATGATATTAAGCAGCTTGAAGCTTCATTGGACAGGTTTAAAGATGCTAAACCCGATGCTTTTATCATAAGTGATTACGGTATTTTGAACTTAATAAAACGTAATATCCCCGAAGTGCCGCTTCATATAAGTACACAGACAAATACTTTGAACTATGAAAGCGTAAAATTTTGGAGAGATTTGGGTGCATCCCGCGTAATACTAGCACGCGAACTGCCGATTGCGGATATTGCAGAGATAAGAAAGCAAGTTCCTGATGTTGAACTTGAAAGTTTTATTCATGGTGCGCAATGTGTTTCTTTTTCGGGAAGATGTCTTTTAAGCGATTATTTTTCCAAAGGGGAAAGAAAAGCTAATCACGGTAACTGTTCACAGCCTTGCAGATGGAGTTATAAGCTGGTTGAAGAAACAAGACCGAATGAATATCTTGAAATTAATCAGGATGACAGAGGTTCTCATATTTTAAGCCCTAAAGATTTGTGCCTTGTGAAACAGCTTCCGCAGCTTATTGAGGCGGGTGTTGATTCTTTAAAAGTTGAAGGCAGAACAAAAAGCCTTTATTATGTTTCGGCAGTGGCAAAAGCTTACAGACAGGCTATTGATGAAGTGTTGAAAAATCCTTCGGCAGATTTGGAAAAATATTTTCTTGAACTTCAAAAGGTCGGAAACCGCGGATATACAACCGGATTTGCACTCGGTGACAATAACGGTGAAAGTTACAGTTATGATATTTCAAAAGGTCTTGCGGGAGCTGATTTTTTGTGTGAATTTCAAACGAGCGATGCGGATACGGTATCGGATGATTATTATTTTGTAAAAATTAAAAATAAAATGCTTCTTAATGATGAAGTTGAAATTATTACGCCTGATGAACAATTTACGGCTGTTGTCGAGGGTATTAAGAATGAAGACGGCGATAATTTGCCGCTTGGCAACACAAATGATGATGTTTACGTGAAGTTTTCACGGGCACCGAAAAATTATAAATATGCATTAGTCAGGACTATAGGAATTAAGCACTATAGTTAGTTGTGAAAGAGGGCAAAAAGAAATGTTTATTAAACCCGATTATAATCTTAAAAATATTTATGAGATTAACCTTGAAGAACTGAAAAAACAGGGTATAACAGCCTTATTGTTTGATTTGGACAGTACATTAATGGGTTCCAAAACAGGATATTACACTGAAGAAACTCTAAACTGGCTTGAGAAAGTAAAACAGGATTTTTTTGTCGGCGTTGTCTCAAATAATAATAATCCTGTGTATATTGAAAAAGTTACGGCTTGTTCTGATTTCCCTGTAGTGTTTGAGGCTCATAAACCTGATATTAAGGTTGCAAAGAGCTTTATGGAAAAGCATAACATAAAATCCGAAACAACTTGTTTTATAGGCGACAGACCTTTGACCGATGTTTTATGCGGAAAAAATCTCGGGTGTAAAACTATTCTTGTAGATTCTATTACAGCAGATATTGAAAAGCCTATTGTCCGTTTTGCAAGAAAATTGGAAAGATGTTTTATCAGACATTAAAATTAACATTAATATTACGGCGGGATTGACAAAATGGTTTTTCGGAGTTAAAATGTTAGTGTAAACTAACATTAACGGAGTAATAAATATGCAAAAGCCCCTTTCAAATGCGCGAAAAGGTGATTTATGCAGGATAATTCGGTTTAAAGATACTCAATCAAAGACTGAGACAATGCGTTTCGGCCTGTCAGCAGGCGAGACAGTAAAGTGTATAGCAAATGTCGGACCTATTATCGTCGGTAAAAATTTAATTACTATAGCGGTCGGAAGAAATCTGGCTGAGAAAATATATGTTGAATGTGAATAAAAATTTTGTAAAGGCGTAATATGAGTTTATTCGGTTGTCCCTGCCGCGGGACTTGTAAGGATTGTATGCTTGGCTGTGCCAATGTCCGTAAACCGGAAAAGAATGATTTGAAAATTGTTCTTGCAGGTAATCCTAATGTCGGTAAATCGGTATTGTTTAATGCTCTTTCAGGATTTTATACTGAAATAAGCAATTTCCCGGGTACAACGGTTGATATATCCCGTGCAAATACTGAGTTCGGCGAACTCATAGACACGCCCGGTGCTTACAGTTTGGGAAATTACTCGGATGATGAGATTGTTACCCGTGAAATATTAAAAAGTGCTGATATTGTTGTTAATGTTGCCGGTGCACTTACGCTTGAAAGAGACTTATTTTTAACGCAGCAGTTGATTGATATCGGTTTTCCTTTAATACTGGTTGTAAATCAGGTTGATGAAGCCCGTAAAAACGGTGTACGCATTGATTGTGATTTACTTCAGGAAGATTTGGGTATTCGTGTAATCCCTTGTGTAGCAACGGAGAAAAAGGGGATTGCCGAATTAACAGCTGCATTGTATGAAAAAGATGCTCATATCTCAAATAAGATTATTCCTGCCGTTAAAGAGATAAGAAATACAGGAAATATTACCGAAAGTTTGTTAAATGTTCTTGATGCAGAGGCAAAAGATTGTGAAACGAAAGATAAAATATACTCTCAAAGAAAAGAGATAGTTATTGAGCTTTCAAAAAAAGCGGTTAAGCATTGCGGTAAAAATTTTGATATATTAAGTATTATCGGCGAACTTCTGCTTAATCCTTTTATCGGCGGTATTGCTGCGTTAGGTTTATTATATCTTTTATTTCAAATATTAGGAGTATTTATTGCAGGTGATGTTGTAGATTTTATTTTTAACAAATTAGATTCAGTATATGTTCCGATTATTACAAAAATTGTTGGTAAAATAGTTGTG
The DNA here is from genome assembly GCA_944324305.1 of Candidatus Gastranaerophilales bacterium. Taxonomy (GTDB): domain Bacteria; phylum Cyanobacteriota; class Vampirovibrionia; order Gastranaerophilales; family Gastranaerophilaceae; genus Stercorousia. The sequence goes on along the minus strand of CALUVV010000001.1, from coordinate 329,035 downwards.
TTTCCGTTGCTTAATCAGATACTTGCAGGAGAATTCGGTATTCTTACTATGAGTGTGAAAATTGTATTCGGGGTATTGCTGCCTTTAATTTCTGCTTTTTATCTGTTTATGGCTTTGCTTGAGGACAGCGGATATCTCCCTCGTTTGGCAGTTCTGGCTGATAATGTATTAAATAAAATAGGGTTAAACGGACGTGCTGTTATTCCTTTAATTTTAGGTTTCGGCTGCGGTGCTTTGGGTACTATTACAACAAGAATTCTGGGTTCAAGAAAAGAAAGAACCATTGCAACCGCAATTCTCGGAGTGACAATTCCGTGTGCTGCACAGCAGGGAATTATAACGGCTCTTTTAGCTGCTATCGGCGGGTTTAAAGTCTGGCTTTTATATATATTTATAATATTTGTCTTTATTGTTTTAACCGGAACTGTGCTTAATAAGTTATTAAAAGGTCAGGCTACAGATTTATTAATTGATTTGCCGCCTATCAGAATACCTTTGTTTAAAAATATTGTTGAAAAAACATTTTTCAGGGTTTGGAATTTTTTAGCCGAAGCAATTCCTTTGTTTATTATAAGTTCTGTTATGATTTCAATATTGAATTTTGCCGGATTTCTTAAATGGCTTCAACAGGCATTAGCCCCGATTGTCGTCAATCTGCTGCATTTACCTGCTCAATTTTCAGATGTATTTGTAATGGGTTTAATCAGACGTGATTTTGCATCTGTCGGTTTGCTCGGCATGGCGGGGCTGGAAAATTCTGCGAGAACGCTTAGCGATTTGCAGATTTTAACCGCATCAATTGTCGTAACTCTTTTTGTTCCCTGTATTGCCGCTTTAATCGTTATATTTAAAGAAAGGGGTATTAAGGAAGCTGTAATATTATGGGCCGGTACTTTTATGATTTCCGTTGCAGCAGGTGCAATTGTTACAAGGACAATGGGATTTTTATTTTCATAGTTTATAACAAATTCTTAACAATTATACAAAAATATAAAAAATAGATTACAATAACTAATACTAAGGGAGGTTAAATTTTTTATTTGTTTGTAATATAAATTAATATTATAATTATAAAAGTTGTTTTCTCTGTAATAAAATAAAAAGGTCTTAATAGGTGTTTAAATGAAGGTTTCGTCAGTTCAAAGTACTCACAGTCATTCTGTTTATTCTCCAAACAGCGGAAGTTCTCCTGCAAAGAAAAGGGCTGTATCTCCTGAAATGATTATGCTTGGAGCAATTGTTTCCGCGGTAGCCGTTCACAAAATTACACACCCTGTTAAAAAGGTTTGCAGTGAATACGTTAAATCCCTTGCAGCAGGTCTTTCTGAAATGACAGGGAAAAAAATTAATCCTTTATCGCTTTCCTGCGTTATGAACAAAGCGGAATTTGTTGAACAGATATTAAAACTGAAAAAAAATAATTATACTTATACACCTGAAAATATTAAAAACTTTGGTTTTCAAGCAGATTTTCACATGCATACAAATTATACAGACGGAAAAATTACCGTCAAAAAGCTATTAGATGAGATTTCGGAGTATTCTGACAAATTATTTCAAAGAACAGGCAGAAAGTTCATCTTTTCTATTTCCGATCACGATTCTGTTAAAGCAGTAAAAGATGCTCTGGTAATTATTTCCGAAAACCCTGAAAAATTTAAAAATGTCAGATTTATTCCCGGAGTTGAACTGAGTTTTTCACACAAAGCTCCTAATGCGTTAAATCCCTGTGAAATTTCTGAAGTTTTAGCCTACGGATTTAACCCGTTTAAAGTGGATAAATATTGCGATAAATTACAGGCAAGAAGAAATAATACAATTGACAATATGCTTGCTGATATAAGAAAAGCTTTACCGTTGACTGATTTTAACAAGGATGAGCTTATCAAAACATATAACCTTAATCCCGATTGCTTTATGATGAATTCGCAATGGGCGGTAAATCATTACGCCCAGACAAAACATGCTGTTACTATTCAGGCATCAAGGCGCGGTGTTGATGCTTCACAATTGTACACCGATATCATGAAAGATATTGATGTAAAAAATAGGAATATTTGGTACTTGAAAAAAAATAATGTTTTAGATAAAGATATAAATGAAACAGATATAATTTCAAATGTCAGGAAGAAATACGAGCCGCATTTGATAAATAATCAAATTGTATTAACAAATGAAAGCTCGTTTGAAAATTTAACAGATTTATTCAAGGATGATGATAATGTTGTTTTATCATTTGCACACCCGTATTTCACCGCAATGAAATTCCATAATCCGAAAAAAGCTCTAAGCAGCTTGGTACATAAGTCTAACGGACTTATAAAAATTTCGGAAGCTTACCATCAGGCATATCCTGAGAATGTAAGTTTAGATAAGGTTAATGAAACAAACGATTATTTGAAATACCTTATTAAAATAGGCGGGTCGGATAATCACAAGGCAACATACATAGGGGTAAATGAATGAAAATAACCGGAATTAATCATAATTCGGGGGGGGGGCAATTTCAAGGCATCACACAAAGGATACCGCAATTATCCATAAGTACTGCAGGGGATTTACATAACCAATATCGATATTTAAGGTTTGCTAAATACTATGAAGCACTTGATGATGATATTTATCCGCAAAATAAATTCATACGCAGTGAAAATTTTTCCTTTCTCGAAAGGATACCTCAATATTTAAAAGATTTTTTTGTTGAAAATTTTAAAAATCTTACTAACTTTCCGAATATAAATAAAGTTTCGGAGAAAATTAATAATGAATTTGTCGCTAATGTTCTTCATGCCGCTAACAATGATGTAGAGGTTTTAATGGCAGGTTATGACCCTGTTTGCTCTGTAGGCTTGAAACATGCATTACCCGGAAGCGATATTGATAAAGCTTATATTATTCTTGGTAAAAAACCTGATGTTTACAAATCTGATAATAGCGTGATTGCAGATTATAAAGGAGCATTGTGGGATAATGTTGACCAGCGGATCTTAAGTTTAAATAATAAAGATACTTTTCCTGAGGTTTATACATTTAATAGAATGTATTATATTTTAGATAGACTTGACAGTATGACACGCTATATGGGACTTGATAAGAATATTGATTACTTTAAGGAGAAACGCCTTTATGATATAAATCCCGTTACGGCAGGTGAATTTAACATCATGTTTGCAAAAATGAATGATGAAAGAGAGTTTTCAAAGGTTTTTGTTAAGAATTTTTCGTATTTTATAGAGTCGGTAAGAGACGGAAAAATAGCTTATAAGGCAAATGATGGTATTGAAAAGTTAGTTTACAGCCGCTTAAGTCGTTCACCTTTTGTACAAATGTCAAATGTTACACAAATGGGTGCTCATGAACGGCAGATTAATACAGGCATGAAAGATATTAAGAAAAAGCTGCGAGCACGTGAAAGTCTTAATGATGAATTTAATTCGTGGAGCGAAAACTTAAAGTTTGATTTTGTTAAAGATCTGGTTAAATCTGTTTCCAAAGACCAGAGTCCGCGATTTAATAAATATTTTCAAAATGACGATAATATCGGTGAAAGGTATGACAGGTTAAATATACTGCTTGTCTAAAAAAGCTGTATAAGCATTCCTGATACAATACTTATCAACAGTAATATCCCGACAATTTTCATTGAATCTTTGATGTTTTCGTTGTGTCTGAACAGAACAAGAATTCCAAGACCTGCATTTGACATTAGACCTGATATTACTGCCCCGAAACTTATTGAACCTTTTATCAAAAGCATGGTTAAAGCAATTGATACGGCACAATTAGGGATTAAGCCGATAAATGCCGTTATAACAGGCTCTAAAAATTTAACTTTTCCGAGCAGAACATGCAATACGGAATGATCTGTATAAAAAGCTATAACAAAATTCAACAGCACAGTTATTATAAGAATAAATAGGAATATATTAAAAGTATGTTTTAACGGGTGATAAATAAGTTCGCGTTTTCGTCTTTTTGACACGCTGTGATGACAGCACCCTTCATCTTCTTCATTGTCCGCTTCCTGTATCAAAGGTATATATTTATCATTTTTTAGTACAAAATCAATTAAATAACCCGCTAAAACGGCTATAACTATCTTTATACCTATGATGGGAACAACATAATGTATATGTGTAGGATTTGCAAGTAATATAGGAATTGCTTCATCTGATGTTGCAAGATAAATCGCAATTAATGTTCCCTTTGTTATGAACTTTCGAATATACAGAGTACTTGCGATTACAGAAAAACCGCATTGCGGAATTATTGCGGCTAAACTCCCTATTAAGGGAGCTGCTTTTTCCGATTTTTTCATAAATGAATTTATTTTATCCGCATAAAAATATTCTATTAATTCAATAATAAAGAACACAATAAATAATAACGGCAGTATATGAAAGCTGTCTATTATTGCATCTGCAAGCCATTCAGGCATTCCTAACCCTTCTATAAGCCCGTCAAATCCGGAAAAAAGATTTTCATTTATTGAATTAATTTTGTTCAGAATATCTATAATCATAATTTAATCATAATATAAACAAGGATTTATAGTGCTTGTTTATCCCTTCGTTTTTTGTTATTTTGTACCTCTTTTTCTTCACATCCGAGAACCTTGTTTAAATGTTCAATAAGTTCTGCAAAATGATACTGCATAGCATGCTCTGATCTGTGGTGAATGTCGACAATATGATAATGCATTGCCATTTCAACCTGAATTAATGACATATTGTAATTGTATAAACTGTCAACATATTCATTAACAGCCATAATATAATCTTTTCTGGCATTTTGCAGGGCAACATAATCAAGTTCGTTTGATTTGTATCCGTTTTCTACCGCTTTTAAATTTTCTAATGCCTGTGATGCTTCCAGTCTTGCTGCCGGAATTTGTTTTTCGCTTTTTTCAACATTATTGAATGCACGTTTAACCTCAAAATATAAATCCTTCTTAAAAAGAATTATTTCGTTTTCTGCGAGATTAACCTGTGCATCTGCGCCTTTTAAATTATGTTTAAGCTCCATTAAATTTACTGTCGAATTTAAATTTACTCCGACCTGAAAACTGTTATTTGATGTCTGCGTTGAATTGTTAAAACCGTATCCTGCATTGGCTGTTAATTCGGGGAAGTAGGTACGCTTAATATATAAAAGCGATTGTTCCATTGCTTTTTTAGCGGCAACAAGAACATTTAAATCGGGACTGTTATCATATGCAATTTGAACGGCATTTTCAAGAGGAAAAGAAAATGCCTGCGGTGTAAACTGTTCTGATTTTATATTGTCTGTACCGTAGCCAAAATCGTTGTTATATGCAAATGTGTTTGTATTATTAATTTTGTAATCAGGCTGGCTTTCAAGATACATTGAGTTATTAAGATCAACCCGTGAATTGTTATAATTATTTCTTGCTTCAATAAGTTTTACTTTTGCCTCGCTTAAATTTAATTGCGCTGTTGTTAAATCAGGTTTTTTCTTTGCAATTTTAACAAAATTTTCGTTGATTTTAACGTTATCTTCAGCAATTTGTAAACCTGCTTTTGCCCTGAGCAGATTATAGTATTTAGCCTTTACATCAAACAATGTCGCGCATAAACTGTCCATAAATTCGTATTCGGCGCCGATTTTATAAAATTCTTCCATTTTAATGTATGCGGTTGTTTTACCGAAGTCCCATACCAGTTTGTTAAGCGTAACCCCTACAGCGGGGAGCTCTCTGTAATGGGAATTATAATAAATATTATCTGAATTATTTTCGTTGTAGAAGCCTGCTCCTGCGCTGATTACGGGAAAATATCGGGCCTTTGCCATGCCTAAATTACTTTTTGCAATGTCAAGGTTGTATTTTTGCTTTCTGATTTTCGGGCTGTTTTTGAACGCAGCTCCGACGCAATCTTTTATTGACAAAGAAATTCCGTCTGTAATTTCAATCGGGTTGAATAATTCATCCTCATCAACTTCTTCTATAGCAAATGTATTTACGCTCCCTGCCAGTAAAAATATAAAAATTAAAGATACATGGCAGAAAATTTTTTTTATGCCCATAATTTAATTATACAACATGTGTCAAGTCCTAAAATTTACTGGCAAAAATTTTTATTTTGTGATTTAAAAGAATTATGAATATACAGAACAGCACAAATAATATAAATTTCGGAGTAAGGCTTGATACCGCCAAAGTATTGGAAGTTACCAGCATGAAAATCTTCAAAAGTGAAGGTATTGAAGGCTGTAAAGAAGTTGTGCATGCTTTAAATAACAAACCCATAAAAGCTGCAGGTAACAGAGGTTATAAGTACTATGCGGAAATTATAGGAAAACAAATTATAGAAAAATACCCTGCAATAGCTGAAGCTACAACTAAAATTTCAGAAATAACCGCCCAAAATCCGAACATAAAAAAGGCTGAGTTAAATAAACAGGTTGAACCTTTTATTGCCAAAATAGGAAAAGAAATTGATATTGAAATTTAAATAAAAAAAATAACAGGAATTAGTCCCTGTTATTTTTTTCTGGGCTCAGAGGGGCTCGAACCCTCGACCAATTGATTAAGAGTCAACTGCTCTACCAGCTGAGCTATAAGCCCGAATTAATTACATATTAATTATACAACCTGATTTTTAATTTGCAATAAATTCTTTTTTCAGATACAATGATAAGGTATGAGCGAGATTATAAAAGCGATGGTAATGTCTGCAGGGGTTGGATCCAGGTTGGAACCTTTGACAAAAACGGTTCCGAAACCGCTTGTTCCTGTTGCTAATAAACCTGTGATGGATATTTTGTTTGAAAAACTTGTCTCTGCCGGGGTTAAAGATGTTATATGCAACACTTATTATCTTGCTGAACAAATTATTGAAAGATATAAAAATAATAATCTGGGGATAAATTTTAACTATATAAAAGAAGAAACATTGTCGGGTACTGCGGGCGGTGTAAAAAAGTGCCAGTACTTTTTTGATAAAGGCCAGCCTTTTTTTGTATTATCTGCTGACGGGCTGTCTGATGCGGATTTAAAGCATGGTATGGAAGTTCATAAAAAATCAGGAGCAGTAGCCACTATCGGTATAAAAAAAATTGCAATGGATGATGTTTCTCATTTCGGTGTTGTGGTAACGGATGAAAACGGCTATATAACCGAATTTCAGGAAAAGCCTTCTGTTGAAGAAGCTAAAAGCAATTATATAAATACAGGAATTTATATTTTTGATTATGAAGTTTTTGATTATATTCCTGAAAATACATTTTATGACTTTGCAAAAAATGTGTTCCCAAAACTTTTGGAAAAACATGCCATTAACACATTTGAAATAAAGGAATATTGGAGTGATATCGGAACTTTGGAACAATATAAACAGTCAACAACTGATTTGTTTGACGGGAAATGTTCGTTTAAGCATGCTCCTGTAGTTTATACGCCTTCCGGATGCTATATTGCAGAGGATGCGGAAATCTCTGAAACCTCTATATTTAAAGGGAAATCAACAATAGGCAGAAATTCTAAAATCGGTGAAAATTCCGTAATTGAGAACAGTATAATATGGGATAACGTGATTATTGCCGATGGTGTTCATGTAGAAAACTGTGTAATCGCTTCAAATTGTATTATAAAAACCAATTTATATTCACAAATAATAGGAGCAGATGAACTTGTTGCCGATAAATCATTAAAAGTTTAGGGCTTGATTTTTTATGATTTTAATGATAAGTTTAGATTAACTTGAATATTCATTCGGGACTGTGGCGCAGCGGTAGCGCAGGGGACTCATAATCCCTTGGTCGTGGGTTCGAATCCCTCCGGTCCCAAATAAAAAAGACCTCTTTTTGAGGTCTTTTTTATTATGTTAAGCGTTGCTTCCGAATAATAAGCCGAGTACTAAGCCTGCAGCAGCTGCAATCCCGCCGCCTTTGGCTGCTTTGTTCCATTTAAAGTTTTTGAATGCTTGCTTTAATTCTTTAGGTGCACTTTCTTTTAACGTTTTTGCAGCGTCGTCATAATATGCAGCTACTTTTCCGTTTAATGTATCTTTAGCAGTGTTTACAATTGCTTCTTGGTTTGAAATTTGAGTTGTATAATGAGTTATCGCACCGGCTTTATTTTTGTATTTTTTTGCAAGCTTCTTTGCTTCTGCTTCAACTGCTTTTTCATCACCTTCAATTCCAAATGATTGCGCATTATCCTTGAAGAATTTTTCTAAATCTGCATCATCTGCCAGACCCTCAAGTTTTGCTTTTTGAGATTGTAATGTTTTTAGTTTGTCTTGTTTATATTGCAATGTTTCTTGTTCTGCTAAATTCATGCTTTCTTTAGCAAGAGCATCTATATCTATTGCATCGATTTCTTTTTGTGCTGCTTCATAAATATTTTTTGCCTGTTCTTGTGTTAATTTCCCATGAATTTTAGAAAATGCTGATGGTATACCGGTTTCACTGTATGCTTTTAAGTTTTCTAAAGAAATTCCTTCTGGTACTCCTGTCTTTTTAAGTATTTCAAGTTCCTTTGCTCCAAATAATTCTTTAGCTTTGTTTACGGCTACTTCTTTTTTGTTAATATCAGCTGCTTTTAAAATATCATCTGCAAATTTACCATCTTTGACAGGACCTTCACCTAAAAAATACATTCCAGCCCCTGTACCTAAACCTGCAGCACCGCCAAGCATAAGCCCTGTACCGAGAGGAGAGCTTCCGCGTTTTTCAAATGTATCTGTCTGCGGCTGTTGATATCCCTGGAATGCCGGTTGTGACGAAGTTTGAGTATTTGCAACCGGATTATTTGCCAAGTTTTTAAAATATTGTTGTGCGTAGAAATCATCATTGTACGCATTGTTGTAACCGTAAATTTCTCCTGTCATAACCTAAAACCTTAACCTTTCAAAATTTATAACCTAACCTTGTATATATAAAACATTCTTGTTTACAAAAATTGCTTATATAAAGTTAAGGTGCTTAATATTTTGTTACATAGTTAAGGAAGTAAATAATTTGTCAAACTCAGGAAAAGAAATATCAACCCATTCAAATCCGTTAATCAGAACAGGTTTGTCACATATCAGACCTGCGACATACAAACTCATTGCAAGTCTGTGGTCATGATAAGTCTCAACATCAATATTTCCGTCAAGTTTCTTTTTGCCGTTGATAATAAATCCGTCTGCGGTTTCTTCTATATCAGCTCCGATTTTCTTTAGTTCCGTTACAACGGCTTTAATTCGATCAGATTCCTTGTTGCGCAAATCCTGTGCATCCTTAATAACGGTTGTTCCTTCAGCCTGTGTTGCAAGAACAGCTATTACGGGAAGTTCATCAATAAGCCGTGGGATTACTTCTCCTTCAACAGTACAGGCTTTCAATGAAGAATATGAGATTTGTAAATCACCAACATCCTCGCCTGAAATATTTCTTTTATCGAGAATTTTGATATTCCCTCCCATTTTTTCGGCAATTTCAAGTATACCTGTTCTTGTGGGGTTGAGGCCGACATTTTTTAATATAATTTTGGAATTTGGAACAATTAATCCTGCAACTATAAAGTATGCAGCAGATGAAATGTCTCCGCAAACTTCTATTGTTCGCGGCTCTAACTGAGATTTTTCAACAGTAACGGTGTTTTTATCAACACTAATGTTTGCTCCCATATATTTAAGCATAATTTCTGTATGGTTACGCGAAATATATGGTTCGGTAAATGTCGTTTTTCCGTCTACATTTAATCCTGCAAGCAATATGCAAGATTTAACCTGTGCCGAAGCAAGTTGTGAAACATAATCTATCGGATGAAGTTTTTTTCCGTGAATAGTAACAGGTGCTTTAAAATTATTGGCTTCAATTTCTGCTCCCATAAGCGACAAAGGCTCTATTACCCGTTTCATAGGACGTTTTGAAAGACTTTCATCTCCGATTAAGGTTGAGATAAAATTTTGCCCTGCCAGAATTCCTGACATTAAGCGCATAGTTGTTCCGGAATTACCGCAGTCAAGTGCTGCAGACGGTGCAGATAAATTTCCGCTTGATTTAATTATCAAATTATCTTTAAATTCCGCATCAATACCTAAAGCTTTGCAAACTTTAAGCGAGGAGAGCGGATCTTGTCCTTTTGAAAAATTTTTTATAACAGATTTTCCGTTTGCAAGTGATGCAAACATAACTGCTCTGTGAGAAATAGATTTATCTGCGGGGATTGTAACTGTGCCTTTTAAACCGTTATTGATTTTATTAACAATTTTTTGCATAAATAAATTTTAGCATGAAATAAATGTTTGTGCTATTATAAAAATACAGAAAAAATAAATAGAGAGGTGTCCGAGCGGTTTAAGGTGCAATCTTGATTTTTATGTTTTTGCAAGTTTTACAAGTTTACCCAAAATGATAGTAATATCAAGTCTTTTATAAAGTTTTATAACATTTCAAATTTTCAACTTTTACAAGATTTATTAAATAAAATTGAACACGATTTGAACACGATAAAATTTTATAAAAGACTTATTTTTTTTGCAAAATAAAAACTCCGGCGAAATAAATCACCGGAGCCGAATTATATATTAAAAAGGAGGTAACGCAAAATGCGTCACTGATGAATAAGATTATATTTTGTCTAAATACCATCGGGCTTTATTACGAATAAAATCACCGACTTTAGCCTGCTCAGTTGAGCAGGCTAAAGTCGGTGATGCAGCTTGTAGTATTTCGATGTTTTAAGCCGAATTCATAATGTGTCATTATGTTTTGCGGGGTTATAGCAATGTTATATTTTTTTGACAGTTCTGCAATTAATTTAAAACATCTTTCACATTGAATTTTTGTAAGCGGGTATTTCCCAACATTTTGCCGACTGGAAAAACCAGCCATACCGCATAAAGAAATTCCAATAGAACCGGTATTTCCCCCGCCCGTATGCGCTGCATAATTACCGTCATTACAGTTTTCATTGTCTTCAACCTTATGTTTACCTGTATGAATATTAGCATCACTGTCAACCAAATAATGATAATGTTCTAAATCTGTTGCATTCGGCTTGTAAGCCCCTGCAGTCCAATGTATTATTATTCTTTTCATAAACCTCCTTAATGGTTATGGTTAATTAAAATATCTTTTATATGTTCTAAGCTGACATCTATTTTGTCAAAGCGGTTTGAATTGTTTTTAAAATTATCATCAATACGTCTTTCAAATTGTCTGAAAGCAACAATTGATAAAAACTTTTCTTCAACTTCTTTTTTTATAGCCAACCTTTCATTTTTTAATTGCTCAGGTGTAATAAAAATTTTATGCTTAAATAAAAAAGCCAAAATAACTATTGCTATTGGAGCATATTCAATAATTTCTGTCATTGCTGTTTCCTTATAAATCTGCGGTGCACACTTTTTAATATTTTAATCCTTCTCATCAAATTGTCTTCTTAAATGTTCATAAGCTATACATACATCTTTAGGTAAATATTCTTTATTATTATCAATCAGCCTGAATGCTTTTTCTGCAATATTTGTTGCTTTTTTTAACCGATTTTTGTCTTTAATTATTTGCGTTTTGCATTGTTCTTCTTTATTTGTTTTTAACCAATTGAAAAGGCTTGTAAAAGCCTCTCCAACTGATTTTATTGCGTCTGAAAAATCAAACATTATTCATCACCTTTATAAATTTGGTCTGCCATAGCTAACGCAATCGGTTTTAATGAGTTTAAAGTTGGCATAAATGCATCATCAATTTTGTTTTCAGAAACTTCTGCGGCTTTGTTAATAAGCTCAAATACAAACTCAATTGCTAATTCAGCTGCTTTTTCACCGTAATTTAAAGAAACATCTGTTAATGCTTCTTTCATTTCTTGTTCCATAGTTTTCTCCTTTAATTTTTATATTGCCTGCACTTGACAAACCGGAGAAAATAGTAAATAATATAAACACAGGGTGGCAGTTTACCAGACTGCCGGATGCCCTTAGAGACTTAGACGGTTCTTATCTATTCAGGTAAGAGCCGTTTTTTAATATGTACAAAATCAAAAAAATTAGTAATAAACTAATATTGAATTTATCCATATCAGCCCCCTTTCTAGTCGGGAACCAACCCGAGACTTAAACAATTGTGTTGGTTGTTCCGTTTCGAAAAGAGCATCTTTTACCCTGCATGATTATATTACTACAATCATACGGGTTTGTCGATTTTTCAATATCTTATTCTTCTAAAAGCTTTGTATAATCATTTGTTTCAAAGAACTCATCCATTTGCTTTTCGCTAAAGCCCAGAAGTGTACCGACAGTGTTTATATAAGGATTACCTCTGTAAAAGTTATTTGCACGGAGTTCTATTTTTAAGGCTTTTATGTCAATTGATGGCTTATCATCTTCCGATAAAGGTTGAGTTTCAACAAGTGAAACAACATCGTCAAAGTCCATCCCTTTAACCTTATAAATAGCACGTTCAACATCTGCTGCAGTCAAATTAAGCATTGCAATTCTGTTTTTTTCTATTTCCTCTTGTTCTGCCTTATATTCTTCATCAGTTTTAGCAATAATCTGATTATCCACAATTTTGTATTTATCCGAATTTTGTTTTATCAAATCCCCTGTAGTCTTATCTACAATGTAGTAGCCTTCTTGATCCCCGATTGTTTTAACTTCTTGAACACTTAAATTGTCGTCAACTTTATAGAAATTTTTTCTGTAATCAGGTTTGACAACCCAATTTTCATTTTCGAATACAGGTATTTCATTCTCTCCATATTCCGGAAGTTCAATGAGAGTTGCATTCGCCGGTATCAAAGGGACAAATTCGCCTTTAAGCTTTGTTTCCTCAGGGTCAGCCTCTGCTATTGTTGTTGATAAATATTCTTTTGTTTTTTCATCATAGTTATAAATATTCATAATTTCTCCTATTTGTTTATTATATAAATTTCTAATTCTGACAGTTTCGGCTACATCGAAGCAGGACTGCCTGACCATAGGCATACTGCTGCAGCATTTAGAAACGGAGTTGGACGCTTCTCTTTCGCAGTACAAGGCGCATATGGTGATACAACACAAGAAACTTCGTTAGCATCAGCGAATAATCCTTTATACGGAAAATCTAACACCGTGCAGCCACCATCTATTAAAGTAAGAGTTAAAACTCGTTATAGGTAACTTATTTATATCTTGTTTTTACTCTGACCTTTATTGAAGGTGGTTGAACTGTAGAACCGGATTTGTATATGGGATTATCTTCACTAGCATTTGTTGTTATTACATTTTGGGCTATATTCTGAGCGGAATTTAATAATATATGACCGTCTCCCCAACTTGTTTGAATGTTTATGCCATGTAATGCAGCAGTATGCCTATGGTCAGGCAGTCCTGCTTCGATGTAGCCGAAACTGTTAGCTCCCCAGAATGTACGGCCTCTACAATCAGGTAAAACAAAAGTTGTTGAGCCGTCGCCTGCACCATAAGTAGTTCCATAAATTGCAAATAGTTGTGCATAGGTTGTCCTTGAAACAGTTGCGCCCTCAAGCCATATTTCATTATCTTCTAAAGTGCTTGATAGGGTTATTATGAGGCCGCCAATTGCAAATTGGGAAGCTCCACCTAAATTAAGTTCTTTCCAATTTGTTACGGCAGTGTCCTGTTCAGGATCATTTCCAATATTGTCATCTGTTAATGAATAAAAAAGTTTTAAATCTTCATTTATAACTTTTTTGACAATTGAAAATTTATAGTAAGTTGTCTGATTATCCCATTCAGCAATACCATCTTGAAGCAGATATGCTATTTGCTGTGATAGTGCAAGCAAAACAGCATTCATATCTTCCATAAATGGAGCATCATCTGTTAATAAGGCTGGTTCCCAACCTTGTGTAAAAGCTTCTGTTTGTATTTTACTTAAATCTTTTGTATATTCCGCATCATCGCCGTTCTTTGCTGTTCCAAATGCTGTCACTTCATTACTGCCGGCATTTTCCGCAAAGATTTTTTGCGTAACTCTAGGTATTTTAGCCATATAAATTAAATCTCCTTCTGCTTAAACTGTATTGATATTGACAATATTAGATACCCGCAAAAAACTTGCCTGTTTCGGGGCGTTTACACGGGAAAATCCAATCGGACTTTTGTAACTGTTTATTCGCTTAAATCCGTATATTTTTGTCGGTTCGGGAACTACCAGGATATATTCAAATCCAACTCCGCAGGGTGCACGAAAATATTTTAATTTTAATGCTGCTTGTAGAGATACTAAAAGTTTATTTGCAACAATATAAGTAATAGTTAAGTCAAAATTATTTCTTAAAACTATATCGTTGCCAAATAAAGTATAAATAGCATCATCTATATCTTTTTGCGATGCTCTGAGAGAATTTACAAGAATTTTAAACTTTATTAATTGTCTGTAATCAGTGTTATTAAGTTCATATTTAGATAATAAGCTGTTATAAATGGTTTTAAAACTGCCGCTTGCAGGTGAGTTTATTTTTGAATATCCAATTGTCTTGTTATCGTTATGAAATGTAAAATAATCTCTTGTAAGTGTAAGTCCCTGAACATATCTCGAACATCCAACAATTTTTCCTATTAAATCGAGAATAAATCCGAAAGATGTATTAATATCCAATACATTTTCATATTGAAATATCAAACCGTCACACAGTAGTTCTTCTACAAACATTTTAATTGTGGCACGGGCTTTAGGGCATCCGCGATATTGCAAAATCAATAAGTCAGCATAATTTGTTGCAACTTCTTCAACAAGCTGCTTTAATTCTTCATCTGTATATGACATTATTATTCTACCGTTAAAGTTATATTTTCCGATGCAAGTGCAAAATAGTTATCTAAGCCTGTAGGAGTAACAATTTCCTGCCAGTCTGAATTGTTTAAAGAAACTGCAACATCATAGGGAACACCTGTATTATTTAATATATCTCTTAAAACACAGGTAATTGTTGCTGTGTCTGCATTTTCACCTATATTATAGGTTAATTGGGCACTCATCTGTTTTTTTATGTCTGTTTCATCTAATACTGTTGTTTCAAGATTTTTTATTGTAGCCTTTACATATAATGTCTGAGCAGTTCCTCTATCAAAGTAAACAGGTGTTAACTCTCCGTTTGACTTGGATACCAATACTTCAATTGACCCTTTCATAGGAATTCCGGGGGGAATATTGGCATAAATTATATCGCCTATTTCAGAATTTTGTCCGCCTTCTACAATTACCCAAATTGTATGAGCAGGTATTCCGTTTACTTCAACTGATTTTCTGTTATCGTAAACTTTTACCTGCGTTACAGTATCTAAGTTTAATAACTGTGCTTCTATGCTTTCATCAAATCCCTGTGAAGGCAAAGCAACTGTTCTGTTTCTGCGTTGTCTAAATTCTGAGGTATTCTCACCGGTGTCGCCTGTTATATAATTTGCTCCAGGATTAGTAACAGACACTACACCGCTGACAATTGTTTCAGGCAGCGTTACGGTATTTGGAAGGCATTGTATTCCGCCAAGTTCTGCCGCTCTAAACGGAAATTCATCTGTGCCGTTAAGGTTTGTTATACTGTTAGCCAGTATCCAACGGTTACCGTTTGTATCCTGTATTGTATAGCCGGTCCCGTCTGCATTATCAATATTACTGTCAAGACCTTGAAGATTTGTCGGACTATTTGTGGTTATCTTTACGTTAACATAGCTGTAAGTATATGATTTTATCTCAAGTCCGTTGAGTTTATATAAAATTTGCTGTGCAATTCCTTGAACCTGATCAACATCTATATTAGAATTATATTGCACTAGTAAATCAAGAATATCTTTTTTCATCTGCGCAAGCAAATTTATCATTTGCCCGTCAGGTGTGTTCTGGTCAATATTTATATCATTACCATAAATCTCTTTATATTTATCTGTAATTTCTGTTATAATTTCTTCTAATGACTGGGTAACAAGCCCAGTTTGTGAAAAATAATTACCTGCCATAATTGAACTCTACCTGTCCTTGATAGTCTGTACTGTAAATTGTAGAAACGCTGTATTGTATAGTCAGTGTTCTGTCTGCATTAGTTAGAACATCAATGTTGTTGACTTTTACGACCCCTTCGGTCTGTGCAATAGTCTTTTCTATACTGCTTTGTAATCGTGCCGAGCGATTATATTCAAGCAGGTTAAACCAGTCAATCCCTGCATCAGTATCAAAAAAACAATCACCAAGAAATGATAAAAGTCTCGTTTTAATATTTAAACCGATTTCGGCATCATAGTTCAGGTAATTTGAACGTCCTGCCCCGAATGTCCAATCATTAGTATCAGATGTTAAATTTCTTATGCTCATTTTAATAATTCCGAAAAAGTTGTTTTTAAATCCGTAAATGCCTGTTTACTTTGAGGGGTTATCACACCGGTATTAGGTGTTACTGCAATATTCTCGCAGGCTGTTAACAGATTGGTTACTAATGTTAATAAATCCTGTGAAGCATTTGCTATTTTAAATTTGTTATCAATTGTAAATGTTGAATTTACTGCTGTTTCCTCTTCGCTTTCTTCTGGCGGTGCAGATACAACATTCACATTAAAGCTGTTTTCTTTTAATTGAAGTTTACAATTTGTTGTGTCTGTACCGTTCCAGATATTAAGTGAGCCTTGTTCATAGTTTTTGACCGGGTTTTGAAGACTATGAAGCCCGACTAATGCAACAGCATCGGAAAAATCGTGCATTCTGGCATCATCAGGCGGATAAGCTTCACCGGTTTCATACCACGCGTCAATATTTCTGTCCATAAACGCTAAGTGGCAGTAGCAGCCTTCATAATCAGGCATTGTAATTCCGCTGTTGGTGCCGCCTATAACAATTATCGGAACGTCTACAAGATAAGGCGCAGCATAATTAATATTATAAAATTGTTTTTGCTGCATAAGCTCAACATCTGCCGTAAAGCTTTCAGGATAAAATTTTACTATTCTTCCTATATTATTGCAGTTAAGATTACTCATTACTGCCTGCTGTACAACCGATAATGTATATTCAAGTGTCGGATTTGTTTTTGATACCTGTCTTGTCATTAATATGTACCTATATAGCTGATTGGATTAACAGGTTTTCCGTTTTCCCTTACTTCAAAATGTAAATGCGGACCATTGCTGTCACCTGTTGAACCCACATAACCTATTGTCTGCCCCTGTGTAACCTTTGTTCCCATAGCAACAATATATCGGTTTAAATGACCGTATCGGCTGCTGACGCGTTTGCCGTTAATAGTTCCGTTGTCTATATATATGGCATTACCATAGCCGCCTGCAGAACCTGCAAAATTAACCGTACCATTTGCAGGTGCTTTAACTGGTGTATCATAGGGCGCGCCTATATCTATGCCTTTATGGTCAGTACTTCCGGATGTTCCCTGTGGTTGTGGTCTTGTCCCGTAACCACTTGTAATTCTTACATTTGCTCCTGTAACAGGTTTTATCCAACGCCCTGATGTTGCACCTGTATATGCCTCTGCTTGTTTTTTTAGTTCATTAAATGGGTATTCCCCAAGTGATAATGAAACACTTGTATATAAATTACCGCATTCAACAGGACTGATTGTGCCGTAATGACGCAACCCTATAATTTGATAGTTTTGGTTTAAGAAAGGATAAATTTTACTTTGCAGGCTTATTGCTTGTGCAACTACTAATTGAGGCTCAAAAATTGTATCAACATTTAGAGTTGTTTCACTTCTTCGCGGTGTTCCGAGCATTCCAGCGTCTGCATTTAAAACCATTAATTGACCGGGTACTACATCATTTTTCCCTAAGACATGCAGTTCACCGTTATCTACAAAAACTTTGTCAAAGTCGTATGCCTCTAACAGTTTCATTGTTTGACCAATGAATGTTCTGCCGCGTTTTCTTACTTGTTTTACATTGGATGTAACATAACCTACTTTGCAGGTCGGAACACCTGCAAGAAGTTCCTTTAAAACCAGTTTAAAGTCGGCATTTTTAGAAAAAGTCTTGTTTACAAACCCGTATTGAAACAAATACCCGCCGTCTGTTGCCTGAATATCAGTTATAAAATCAACGCCTGTTCTATAGCTTGTACACTCTTGGACATCACCGAAAAAGATTAGCGGCTTAACGTCATCTTTATTTGTGTAACCTGCATACACCCACATTGTAACATATTTTGTCTGGTCTGCCCTGTCTTTCCATAAAAGAGCCTGTACATCATAGCCGAGATTATAAAGTTGAAAATTTCCGGTATTTGCGTCTGACCATACACCCCTGTTTATATCAAATTTTAACGTAAACGGGTATTTAACTGTTATTGTCTGCTGCGGAACATACTCAAGAAAATCTTTTCTGTACCCGACTTCAAATACAATTTCGTAATTGCGGTTAAATTTTTCCATAGTAATTCGCTTCTATTGCTTCAACATCTTCTGATGTAAGGATATAAACTTCTGCATATCCGGTTGAAAAATCATCAATATCAGTAGGTTCAAGCCCGTCAAGAGTATCACAACGCAAACCAAACGGCAGGTAATTCCTGTATGACCTTAACATATTGTAAGCAGTTACAAGCCTTAAATTTGTATAAGTGGTTTCATTATAGGTAAAATTAAAGAACCAGCCTTGCTGATTTACTCTGTATTCCAGATATAGAGTTAAAAACTGGTTATTCTCAAGCGGAATTTTTATTTGCTGTTTTGGAGAATTATCAAGTGATGAAATTTGATACATTTTAACTGCCTATGTCGACGGTATGGTCTGCTTGTAAGTTCCTTTTTGTGTCCCTTTATTTTGAGTTTGTGCAATTTGCTGACGTGTTCTGCCTGCCGTGTTTTTCAAATCAAGTACTTTACTTTGCACAAAGTTTATTTGCTGGAAGGTAAGTGTGAAGTCGCTTATATCAAGTGAATTGTCTCGTAATGGGACCATAGATTTTAAAACCATATTGTCATAGCGTTCCCAACTTGTCTCAACCGAGAATAAGGCTTTTGATTTATACAAAGCTTTAAAGAAGTAATAAGCCCTTGTCTGAGCTGATGTCAGCTTATATAAATCCTGAAAAATACTGAATAAATCAACCGCATTGAAGTTATTTACGGTTGTGTTTGTTACTGAACCGATTAAAGCGTATCCGCCGTTTGAAGTTTTTACTACTTTGCCCGCACTGTCAATAATCTTTTTTGCTTTCTGCTGTTTTACAAAATTGCTAACTTTTGGGACAAACTGTTTCACAAGTGACATTGTAGGAGTAACAAGTGCCAATGTATCTTCTATCGGGTTAACAGAATAGAAAAAATCCCCCTGCAGTCCCTTAACAGTTATTATTACAGGATTATGTGCAATATGGTCTTGCACAGGTCTGTTATCTTCGACGTAATGTGTTGTTATTTGGCTATTAAATTCAATGCGCTCTTGCTCCTGAATATGGAATTTAAAACCCGCAATACCTGTCTGCCCTAGAATTTGAACAACAGCATCTCCAATATTTATATCGACAACATCCTGGCAGATGTTTGTCCATAGTTCTTTAGGGGAGAATTGCGCTGATTTTTGGTTTATTAAGCTGAAATAGTCTGCTGTTGCCTGAAATACCATTATACTACCTGCGGATTATTTAATTCTACTTGTGAAAGACTGCGTATGAGAGTGCTTGTGGCTTCATTTGCGACAAGTGCGGCATCTGCAGTACTGTTTATAGTCTGATTTATGTTTATTACGTTGTTTGTGTTGTATGAGGTTAAATTGCTTGGTGGAACAGAAGTACTTTGTTGTATTGAGGCGGGGGTATCTTCATTCCCTACAGTGTGTTTAATTGGCTGCGGTATTTCGTTTCCTACTGTGCCGCGATTAGTTATTTCCTGCGAAGAAGTGTTTTTATTTTGTATGTCAATGGCAGGTTTTATATTATGCTGCGTTTTGTTTATAGTTTTTTTAGGATTTTTTTTATAGTTTAGATATCCTGTGATGTAGTCTTCAATAGCATCGTTATTTATTATGTGTTTTGCTTTTATTAAAGCCCCAAATGGTGTAAACCAGAAATACCAGTTGTCTTTTGCAAAATTTTTCAGAAATTGAATTTTTTCATCAATATATTGATATTGTTCTTCTCTTGATTTAATCGGGAAATTAAGTAGCTTAATTCCTTCCTTAAGAAGTTTATTTATCCATGTCTGATTAGCAATAAATTTCTGTTGTGCGGCATCCCAGGTTACATCAATAGCGTTCCATAATGCTCGTTGTTCTCTAAGGGTATCGTTATTTTTTTTTGATAATTCCCATCGTTCATCATATAGCTCGTTAGTCTGTTGCTCAAAATATAATAAGCTATCTGACAAACCAATTTCACGTAAGCCAAAAGCTGCAACAGCAGGTTCTACCTGTTTGACGCGTTTTAGTATAGCTGATAAAGCTTTTTCCGGTTCTCTGAAATCAAAATTATGCGGGTCAAGACCTAGTAAAGTCCAGCCTTTTAGATTTCCTCGCCCCATTTGAATTTCAAGCATATTCTGTTGAAGAGCTTTAATATTGCCTAAAAATTCTTCTGTACTGTAATTATTGAGTTTTGCCCACTTATCCCATTCTCTTAACTTTTCTACAGGTATACCGGTTACGGCATTAAATTTATCAAGAGCTACAGTCGTATTCAGCGCATTTTTACTGAAATCCTTCACCATATTAATGGCTTGCTGGGCTGAGTTTTTTGTCAACAAGAATTGGGCAGAAATGCCGTTAAGGGTTTTCATTAACCCTGAACCGCCTTTTTGTCCGAATTCTACAAATAATTCGCCTAAGCCTTTAGATTGTCCGCTGTTTCCTTCTGCCATTACCTGTTACCTGTATTCAAATCTCTTACCTGCCGTTCATATTCCACAATGAACGTTTCATAATGAATTAAGTTTAAAAACGTTTCAGCATCATACATCTTAATTGTTTTAACATCGCCATAACCGACTTTAGATAATCTTATAGCCCAGTAATCTACCCAGTTTAGTTTGATATCTATTTCCGGAACTCTTATTTCATCAAGAGGTCTGAAATGAGGGTATCGAAAACTAAACGGAGACCTGGAAAAAAAGGTGCTAAATTCTCCAATCCTACAAGCTGAATTACAGGGAGCAAATCTTGACGGGCTTTTTCTTCGTTGAATAATTCAAGCGTAAACGGTTTATTGTCATATTTAACCCTTGAACAGCATTCATAAACTGCATTAAACACGTTTTCGGAACTCATTACGGCAAGTGCTGCATCCGCATTTTTTCCGAAAATAAGATTAAAAATAGTGTCACCTTCTTCAATCTCAAGTTTTAAACCTGTGCCTTTTGTTTCATTTACTACAGTTCTGAAAAGGTTTAACCCTGTTTCAACGGGTGCTAGTTCAAATTCTACAATTTTTCCGCTGGTTAATTTATATTTACGCATTATAACGTCCTCTTACTGTTACCAAATCTGAACGTGTAAACAGATACAACCTGATCTGTGTTTCCTGTAGTATCAACCATTGGAACAGGCGGATTAACAGGAAGCCCAAAGAAACATTGCTGTGTTTCATTAGTTACTGAGCCGTCAGAATGTGATACACGTTTGGTAAAGTCCATTTTTAGCGGTTTAAAACGTAAATCTCTGTTTTGCCACAATGTATAAGATGTGTTTAATCTCTTATCATCATCAGAGCCTTTTACGACCCTTAATGTGACCTGACGTTGTCTTCCCGGTTCGTTATGTGCTCCAAGGGAATTTCCGTTATATCCTGTGTTTGTGGTTGATGCTTCATTGGGTGCTGTTACCTCTGCGACTGTACCGTCAGCAAAGTCGCTTAATGTAAATTTCCCGTCATAGTCTTCAACTACAATCGTGTCTTGTCCTGTATATGCATCCATTTATTATTTCTCCTTTTTCTTGCTGCGCTCGCATTAAACGGGTACGCTGACGCTTTTACCCTCTGCTCGCTTGCGCTATGCTTCCAAGTAAATCATTATATCGCTGTTATGAATAGCACCGGCTTCTTTACCTGCACTTTGAATAAGCGGGGCTTTTCTCTGTTCACGTTCCGCCTGCGCCTGCTCGGTTACAGGGGTTGAATATATGTAATACCCTGTCTCAAGTATATTTCTGTGAAAATCTTCTAAATTCCCGAAAGTGTCGGAAGAATTCCACTTACCCGGTGCTATCATTCCGTTTGTAACTGCCTGGTCAAATGTATCATAAATTGCAGATTTTAAGAGGTTCATACCCTGCTCGGTCTGCGGAATTTTAGTCCTTGTTGTTGCAAGGACATTAAATATATTGGTTTGAATTGTACTTGTAAGCCATATTCTATTAGCTACCTGGTCAAAATATAATCCGTCGCCCTTGTTTGAAATAACCTTTGCAAGTCCTGCAATAGACGGGAAACAGTCAACGCCTAAATCTGAACATTGCTGTAATATGGTTTCAGTAATATTTGTATCTGCTTCAATACCTGTTAAGTCCTTCAAATTCATTGTAATACAGGTATTAGAACCGCTGTAGTTTACAGACAAACCGCGCGATGCGTAAGCTGCCGCAAAGAGTTTTGCATTAGCTTTTTTAGTATCATCATCAGCCCCATATGTGTAAAGCAGGCATTTAGTTTGATTATTGCTGCGAAGTTTATAAAATAACCCGTTAGAAGTTTGCAGTGCATTAACATCAGATGACGGCAGGAAAAATATCTGATCGTCTGTTGCTTCTACTGTTGCACTTGCTTCTCCTGCTTCTTCGTCTTCTAAATCCTTTGTTGTTAAAATACCTTCGAAATAAATTTGGGTTGATAACCTTGCAATCGCTTCTGCGGTTGTTTCTTCTTCTTTATACGGTGCGACAATAACATATCCGCTATTGGCAAGGATGTTTGGATTTTGACTGAATATTACCTGCGCCATATTGGTACTGGCTTTACCTGTACCGAAATTTTGTTCAACTGTCCGTGAACTGCGTGCAATTATATAATCTCCTGCCAATGGTGATACCGGTGTATCTTCTGTTAAAATTAATAATGTACTTAACTGTTTAGGTGCTAAACCTGCAGGCTGTTCGGCTATGTTAACATTAATAACATAGCTTATAGGAATTTGATTTACTGCCATTTGTTATACTCCTTTATTATGCTTCCAAATGAATTTCAGGAATTGAAAATTTATCGTAATAATCCACAGGGTTAACCTTTTCATAACTTCTTATAACCCTGATACGAACGTCATATCTGTTTAAAAATGCTGTTGCTTCAAGAAAAGAGGCATCATAAATATTGCCTAACCTTGAAATGTGCATTTTGTTTTTTTCTTGTAATTGTTGGGATAATGTTGAATTTAAAGCCTGTAAAATTTCATAAGCCCTGTCTCTTGCTTCTGTATTACGCGATAGCAGGGCAATTGTTATATCTTCAGCTACGCTTGTGGTTAAAACCTCATTCACGCCCTCAGCGGTGTATTCATATTTAAGATTATTTGCATAAGGCTTTACTTCATCAATTTTTAGAACAATAAAAAGTTTTTTATCTTTCGGCAAGGTGTTGTCTGAATTTGCCGCCCAGACACGTCCTTTCGGCATATTAAGCTGTGTGTCAATAAGTTGCTTTAAAAGGTTTAATGTATCACTCATTATTTAATTCATCCGCTTTGTATGCTTCCAGTAATGTATATCTGATATATCCATACTTTCTGTAATCTTTTTTCTGCATAATTTTGTATTTAACATTGTCATAGATTACATAATTATTTGTATCCATATCAGCATTTGGCAGACAGTGTATTTGCAGCCATTGCCAGGACCAGGCACCTTCCGGATAAATCTTTAAATCTTCATCAGACGGCGGACGAACAACACCTTTTGTGTTTATAATCTGCGGTGTGCCTTCTACCCAGTCTGCTCCGTCCTGATAGCGTTCTACATATTCAAAACTTATCTTTAAAAACCAGCCCTTAATCGTATTAGACATATTAGGCAGGTTTGAATTTGTATTTATCATTGCTGTTTAATAATCTTCATGCTTATAGAACGTTTTAACGCTCCGCTTCTAACAAGTATCTTGTTATTCTTTGCGTATTCTGCACGTTTCTTTTTGGATTTAACTGAATTGATTTTGCACTTTAAATAAGCTTGTGATAACGATGTCCACTGGTTATAGCCGTTTGTCATAAATGCTTGGTCTACAATCTGTAAAGCTTTAGTTCCAAGTGCCTTATAAAATTTTTCAGGTGTTTTATCATCAAAATAACGCTTGAATAATTCTTTTCTTAAATATTTGTTTTCATCGGTTGTAAGATTGAGTTTTTCCTGTAAAGGTTCAAGCAAAAATGAACGTTTAGGGATTTTCTTGCCGTCATTGTCCGGCTGTTCATGAATTGTCCCTAACTGCGCATTTGTCAGCCCGCTGCCTTCATGCGCTGCCTGTGCATCAGCACCCATAATTCCTATACGTAATATAATCTTTTTTCGCAGAACTTTTATAATCTCATCAAGATTTTTATTGCTAAACTTCATACTGCTGTCTTGTTCAGCCAATTGTTGTACCCCCTCTGCTGAAAAGTATCGGACATGAAATGTAAGGAAGGATTAAAGATAAATATTTAAGTCCGAAACCGTTTTGTGTAAATATACTGAACACTGGATTTTCTGTTACCCACTGCGGAATTGTATAACCCTCTGAAACATCCCCGACACTTTTTGATGTTGTAATTCCTACAAACCCGCCGCCTGATGATGCAGTGTTTAAATCCATTTGCAGATAAAATGCAACAAGGTGAAGATAAATCATTATTTTGTCATCATTGTCAATTCCAAATCTGGCATTTGCAGTTGATAAGGCCTGCGTCATAGCGCGTTCAATATCCTTATCCTGTACATAATCATTTATGTTACCTTTGACCTTTTGCCAGTTTTCAGAATTGTCAGGAGAGGTTGTATTGTCATCAATCAATGACTTATAAAAGTTATTGACATAATATACAACATCCCCGTTCCAGTAGGTCTGTCCCTCAACATAGAGAGGTAAAAAAGAGAAATCCCTGAAAAAATATTCTTTAAATTGTTCTACTGTTACAGTTTTAAAAATATCGTTATTCATTTCATCCTCTCTTTTACTTCTATGGTTAGGGGTACAACTTATGACTTTTTAGCTGCTTTTCCCGCTGCTGCTTTGGCTTTTTCAAGCTCTGCTTTTAGTTTGTCTATTTCTTCTTGAACTTCAGCTTTAACCTTAGCTTTGATTTCTTCTTCCTTTTCTTTGGCTTTTTCTGCTGCTATTTTTTCAATATCTTCAGGAGCAACATATTTTTCTACTCCGTCATATTTTAACCACAAATCAGCTATATCATCAGGAACATCTAATGTTTTCTGCGGTTTCAAAACGAGATAAACAGTTTCTTTATTATCATTAAAATATGCGTGAGAAAAGGAATGTGTTGATTTATTATATAGTTTCATTGTTCCTCCTTATGCCTGTTCATCTGCGTATAAGATTGAACCTTCACGTTTTACCCATACGCCTGTAAATTGTGCTTCTGCATCAGAAATTAAGTCTAATGAGCCTTGGGCATACAGCGGATGCGGTGTATAAACTAGCGGAGCACACATTACAATGTTATCAACATCTGTATTATAGAATACGTGTCTACCTTTACCATTTGCTGCTGCTGTCTCGTTATATTTAGTATGCACAATTTTGAAGTCATCAGGAGCACCGGCTTCTTTAAATGCCCTTTCAAGAACTTCTTTAATAGTCGGCATTCCGAATGTATCGCCGTAAGGCACACCTAAAGCAAGCGCAGAACGTGTCGGCATACACCATCTGTTTGGCATAATTGTATAATTTGAAGCTGCAAATGATGTTGCAAGTGCGGTTGCTGCAAATGTTTTAATCTGTGCAGTGCTCATTTTTTCAGGAGCAACAGGTAATAATGATGTATTAACAGTAACATTCGGCTGGTTTAAAAGCCCGTAAGTTCTGCCGTCGCCAAGCCCTAAGAACATTGTTTCCTGGAAGCCGAGTTGATAATTCTTAGCTCTTGCCTTTTCGTTCCAGTCAACAATATCAAAGGTTACGGCATTTCTGGCAGCCATTTTAATAGCTTCCTGTCTGACGGCGTAGCGTTGTGCATAGAAGTTATTAGGAATATTTATACCGTCAATAGCAATTGAAGAATTAGCGTTTGCGTTAATTGCATTAGATGCAGGATTGATTAAACATTCTTTGAATGTAGCACCGACATAAGCTGTGGTAAACTGGAATAATCCTGTTGAATAAGCTCCGCGTCCTACATCAATGTTTAAAAAGTCGGAAGGTGTTTGTCCTGCTAATTCATAGTATTTAGCATCAACAGCTCCGGCAACGATTTCTGTTAATGTATCAACTGTTTGAATAACACCGCGACCCGGAATATCAAATAAAGCATTAATTGCCTTATATGTTTTACGTGCGTATTTTTCCGCATCAAAAATTAATTTATCAACCATTATTTCTCCTCCTATGCGGCTGCGGGTTCCATACCCGGTTGAACCTGTACAATAATTAATTGATCTGCAGCAGTTGCGTTAGTTAGTGCAATACCGATATAACCGTTTTGCGCGGTAGATGTTGCTGCAACTTTTCCGTCTGCTGTAAATTGAAGTTTTGCCCCTGCTGTTATATTTGCATTCGCTGTTTTGTAGCAATAGCAGTTAACAGGGATAACAGATACTCTGTCGAGTGCTGCAAAGCTTGTTTTGATAGGGTCTGTTAAAACGATACCTAGCGGGGTATCAGTTACTGCTGCTTTTTTTACGGTAATGATACCCTGTTTTGCATTTGTCCCGTCAATAGCAACAATATCGCCTGCGACAAGCGGTGTTTCGGTTTGTGCACTTGATACCTGGCAGCCCTGTAAAAGTGGCTGATTAGGTAATAAGGCAAGTCCTCCGTCAACTTGTTCAATTCTGAAATTTGTTAATGAAATTGCCATTTTTATACTCCTTATTTAAAATTTTTTGTAAAAAAAAGAAGCCCTCACAGAGCTTCAATGTCGCTTTTCTCTACTGTTTGAGAAATGCCAAGTTATTTGTAATTCGTGTTTCCTGTTATTTAGAAAATCTGTTTACCGAGTTCTATAGCTTTTTTCTGTGAAATATAGCCTGTGCCATAATCACTTGTGTTATAGTCATAGAAAGACCTTTTAAAATCGCTGATACTGTTACGGGCTTTGTTTTTAGCCTTATTTTTGGCTTCATCATCGACTTCACGTTTTAACTTGTCGTACTCGTCTTCTTTTTCTTCGTCTTCTTCCTCGTCATCTTCATTTTTACCGCGTTTGTTTTTGGATTTTTCTTCCTCATCTTCTTCGTTGCGGCATTTGTTTTTAGCTTCTTCTTTGTCTTTGTCGTCCTCATCCTCGTTTTTAGCCTTGTTATCAGCTGTTCCTGCTTCGGACTTGTCGTAAGCTAATTTCTCCATTTTACCGATAGCTGTTCTGATAAGTTCATCATCAGCACCGGCGGATTTCATCATTCCTGCAACTTCATCAATAAGTTTGCGTTTGTCTGTTTCTTCATTTTTTGATTTCATTTCTTCTCCTTTATTTCTTGCCTTTAGGATTAATTTTTCCAAATCTTCAATAATTCCCATATCTGTCTCCTTGCTGTTTTGTGCTTTATGTTTTGTAATGTCAGGGTTGAAATCTTGTGTAAAATCGGTTATAATATTAGTAATCCTTACCAAGTCTGATGAGGGAAAGTTCTGCTCATCAGGGTAATTGATACCTAAGGTTCGAAAACCAGTATCAGCTTGTGTAAGGATATTTTTTGCCTTGTTTTTAAGAATATACGCACTTACTATCCAATTACGTTCTTCTCCGTTATAATCAAGTCTTATAGCGACTTCTTTATCAGGTGTTGTTATATATTTCCTGCCTTTATGACCTGATTTAGTAATTACTTCACCTTGTTCAATAATTTCAGGAAGCTGTTTGACAAAACTTTCTCCGTCATCTCCATCTTGATTACGGCGTTCAATTATGTGAGCCAGCCCATAACCATCTTTTCCGTTTTTCCCGTATACAAAATCAATATCCCCGATTTTATCTTTATAAATGGCAGCAGGGACATAGCCGTTTTTGTGTGTTAATAAATGTTCAATAGCTTCTTTAGGTTTATGTGAATATTCGGTATAAGCTTTTCCAAAGTCAGTATTCTCGGAAATATTACTATCCGAACCGCTTGTAAATTTCCCGTCATCTCCCCGCGGATGTTCTTCTTCTTTAAAATTTGAATTTATCGCTTTGTTGTATAAAAACTTCTTTTTACTGGCAGAATTAACCGCAATCAATGCTGCTTCATAGCGTGGGGCATCCACAAGCGCAAGGTGTTCAAAAGAACCGTTTAATATCGTTTTGTCAAATTCTATTCCGTTATGTATTCCACCCTGTTCGTCAATTTCTGTGATGTCATACTGACAGGAAACGCTCCAGCCTTTATTAAGGATTAAATCAAGTGCTTTTTCATCCCATATAATCCCTTCACACCAGTAGTAACCGTCAGTTTCATCAAACCATACGCGAGATACTGTTCCTACGCGTAAATCTTCTGCATTATTGTCATATACTTCGTTATGGTCAATAATTACAGGACAGCCGACAAATCCCTGAACAAATTTGTCCAGATTTTCTTTTGTTAAAAGACAAAGCCCAAAATCATACTGTACAAGTCCTGCCTCTATAAAACGGGATTTAAAATATCTTCCGCGTCCTTTATTTTCATGTCCTAAAAATACTTTGTTTATTGCTTTCATTCTTTTACCTATATTGGACTGTTTAGAATATACGGGATAATATGGCACCGGCAATTATATGTTTCGCCAGGCAAGCCCCTTGTGCCTTTTTCATCAATTACAGGCGGGTTATCAAACCTAAACACTTTCCCATTAAGTTCTTTATGCAATTCCCGTTCCCTGCCATCCATTGTTGTAGACCATATAAAATGGTTTATGCCAATTTTTTGATACTCTGTTTTTCTATATTCGGCAAGCATTATAGCCGTTTCGTTGCGTGCAAGGAATTTCGCCTTACGTTTTGCAATCCCAAATTCCTTTTCAAGCATTTTCTGAACGTAATCAGCTCTGTAACCGTTTAATACAGCTTCCTGAACTCTTTTGCGCATTTCAGGGATTAAATGTTCGCTTGTCCATTCTTTAACCCAGAAACGCATATTATATGTATAATCTCTTGCAATAGCCTGCTTTTGGTTCTCATCAAGTTCAGGAACAATTACATTGAGCTTTTTTGTGTTTTGTTTTAAAGTATTGCCTGCATCGTCAAGAATTGTTTCAACCTGCGTGTCAAATATCATTGTGTCAATCATATAGGGCAGATTTGCGTTAAGTTCTTTGATAAAATCTTGAACTGTCTTAATCTGTGCCTGCTGCTTTATTTGATTTTCTGATAATGCGACAAGAACATTATTCGGGATATTGTTATATGCGATTTGATAAGTCTTTGTCCACTTGTTATATTTAGCGCCCCAGCGTTCCAGTTCTGCTGACTGTGTATTGGTGAACTTATATTTAGCCTTAAAGCCCTCATCTGTGTAGATTATTGCACCGGATTTTAACGCTTCTGTTATTGGGTTGCTGTCATTCTTTGCCTTTTTTGGGGTATAATTCATGATCTCAAAGAGAGGCTTAAATATTCCCTCATCAAGATAGCTGAATAACTGCTTAAAAATGATATTGTCATAGATTTTTTTATTTTTAATATCTTTGATTTTTATCATTCTTTTGTAATATCAACAAGTTTGGTTGTATCCTGCGTCTGGTTGTTAAATAACGGTTCATCCTCTAACTCGCCCCTTATGGCTTTTGTATCCATAACAAAGATGTTTTCTTTTTTCAGATACTCCATAATTTCTTGGGGTGATAGTAATTGCCTGTCAAAAAGCTGCAAGGCGTTAGCGACCTTATGGTCATCAATATTCTGCATGTCAATTGCAGAAAGAACTCGCAGAGGTTTCCAGATAATCCGTAAATCAGGGATTTTGCGTCCGAAAAGCTGAATACATCTAAGGTCAATCGCCCATTTAATAATAGGCATCATAGGTTCCCGAACCTCGTTTTCAACCATAGCATTATAGTTTTCGAGGTCGTCCTCACCTGATGAAAAACCGCTTGAACCTATTCCCCAAATTTTAGCAATAGGCATTTTGGCACAGGCTGAAATCAAAATACGTATTTCTTTCATAATTTCAGCCAGCCCGCTGAAACTTATTTGTTTCTGCTCGTAATCATCGCTTGTAGATAAAGTTATTTGCGACTTGTAATTTTTACAGCGTGCGATCATATCAACCATACGCTGTAAAGCAGCCTCACCGTTTGCAGATGATAAAGCAGCAGAAAGGGTTGAAAGTTTTAAAATATCTGTTTTGGCTTCGTCAAGAAGTTCAAAAATAACATCTTGGGATTTAAAATATTGCGAACATTGTTGGAATATTTGCTCCAATACAGACATTCCCCAGCCTTGTAGTTCCTGCTCAATAATAAAAGGAGCTTCAACACCTTTCATTATTTTAAGTTTTGAATAGTCAATTTGATTTAAAGTATTGGCTTCTGTTCTTTCTGTTTGGATAACATTAAAAATCCCGTCAGGAATGTTTATATTGCTTTTGGAATATTGCAATCTCCAACGGTCAACAGCAAGAAAT
Organism: Candidatus Gastranaerophilales bacterium; assembly: GCA_944324305.1. Lineage (GTDB taxonomy): Bacteria > Cyanobacteriota > Vampirovibrionia > Gastranaerophilales > Gastranaerophilaceae > Stercorousia. Next base: position 298,412 of record CALUVV010000001.1, on the reverse strand, counting down.
TCAAGCGGCTGTCCTTCAAGTTTATTTTTATTAAGAGGGCGTTTCAAATCTCCTGTAAGTGCGATAAGTGCAGAGCCGCCAAAACATCTTGCCCAGTACCCGGTTTTTTTGAATGCAAGCATATCCCCGCTCATTATCAGGGTATTGTATAATTCTTCCAGTTCTTCCGCGCTTAATGTATCGCTTTCAAGCTCGAACGCGCCGTTTCTGAACGCATCGTCAACCGGTTGCTTTACGATTGTTGCAAGAATACCGTAAGTTTTATAAAGATTATTGATAAGATACTGCTGCCAGCTAATCAGGTCATATTTTATATTGGTGTAAGCATTCCAAGTACTAAGGCTGTCGTTCCAAGCATTTCCGCCAATACGCAAAGCTGTTTCCAGTGAATTAACAGCTTTATGCATCTTTTGTACCTGTCTGCTTTTACTGACATATTTTCGGGATGTGTTGTTTTTTTTATTTGTCATAAATTACCTGAAAAAGTCTAAAATTGAGACTTCTAACTGCGCTAATCCCTCTTGAACTGCTATACAGAGAGCGTCAATAATATCATCGTGTTTATGGCTGTCATCACGTGTAAACGCCTGACATTCACTTAGTACATCAGGGTTAGAGCCATAATTTTCATTAACAGGCAACATTATGTTTCCTGCTTCAAGATGTGGCAGCATTGCTTCAACACGTGTTAATTTGTCTTTATCAGTTTGAACCGCAAACACAGGAACACTTGTGTTTGTGCTGAATTCCTGAATTAAACCTGTTCCGCTTGCTTTGTCCTCAATATAAACCCCTGAACAATTCAGCCCGTACATTGACGGATTATTCCATTTGGTCCAAAGATAAACAAGCTGCTTGCGTAAGTCAGGAGCTTCCCATTTGCCACGCAGCATATCGAGAATATGCATTTTGCCGTTATCTGTTATTCCGACAACCAGAAACACTGTAAAGTCATTGTGTTCTTTGACTTTCATTGCAGTATCAGCAGTTATAAAAATACGCCTGTATGTGTATTTAACATCAAGCGGGTAGTACCTAAACCACTCTGTTTTTATAATACTTCCGCCTATTACAATCGGGTTTTGCTGATACTGTGAATAGTATAGAAACGGGTTAATCCGTTTCATTTTCATTAAGTCACTGTATGGAAGTTTATCTTCCCAAATTGAAGTTTGTTTTTCTTCATCTGCTGTCGGGATTATACAGAAATCCCACTCATCGGCCTGCGGGCTGTTTTGTAAGTACCCGATTAAATCGTCTGTTGCAAGCCTTTGCGCAATAATTATAATCGGAGTTTTAGGATTGTTACGGCGGGATTTTAGAGTATTTTCAAATATGTCAATGGCCCGTTCTTTTTCAGCCTGCGAACGATAATCAGCAGCTTTCAAAAAATCGTCAATGATAATCGCTCCGCCATATGTATTCTGGACTATCCCTGCTCCAAAACCTGTAATTACACCCTTTAAAGGCGCTGCTCTTAGTGCTCCCCCGCCTGTGATTTTCCATAAATCTTTAGCGTTTGTATCTCTGGAAATGCTGACGTCAAAAAGTTGTTTGTACAGAGGGCTGTTTATAATACTTCTGATAACGCTTGAGAACTCATTTACAAGGTCGTCACCGTAAGATGTATAAAGGAAGTTACAATCCTGATTGAGTGCATAACTCCAGCTTGTGAAGTACTGTGCTATTGCAGATTTACCGAAACGCGGGGCTATTCCGATATAGATATTGTTTTTTGTATTATTTCCAAAAGCTATATCTTCAAGCTTTTTGATAACTATTTCGTGAAATGGCTGAAATATGAACTCTTTATGATAAAGGTAATAATGAAAAACTTTGATATAAAGCTTTAAACTTGTCCTTAATAATTGCCCTGCTGCTGCGGGATTATCCATTAAGGCTTGTAATTTCTCATCATTCATCTAACATATTTTTTAAGTTCTTAATATCTTCCAGTGTAGTTTTTTGCTTAAATTCGCCTTTAAGCTCGTGTTTCTCTGTTGGTTTTTCGCCGATTGTATCTCTTAATACCTCAAACGCCTTTATATCACCCTTTAACGCCTTTTTCACGAGCGCAAGACTTATTTTATTTTGGGTATTTCCATTTTCAAGAAGTAGTAACAACTCTTCTTTTAATGTCTTTCTTGCACGCCTGACTTCGCCGGATTTAATACCACCTATTTTCCCGTTTTTTCGAGCTTCCTTCGAGCTTAACTGTTTTAAATTTTCAGAGTTTGCCATAAGCTAGTCCTTGTTATACTTTAATAAATCTCGTTCAAGATGTCCTTGCAAAAGTCCTAATTTATAAGCAATCATAGAGATGTTTATATCTCTATCTGAAAGAGCTTGTGAATAAAAACTAGTCAAAATTTCGTCCATTTCATCTATAAACGCTCTTGAAACGATAACAGTTTTATTAATATCCATAAGTTAGTCCTTCACCTGCAAACTTAATAATCCTACATTCTGCTGTAAATCCTGCGCAATAGCACCAATAAGGTTTTCATCACCTTTGGATAAACCTTTGAGATTTTCAATAAAATCAAGTGTTTGTACTAATAAAGTAAGCATATTAGCAAAATTTAACTGGTCATCATCATTAGAAGTTTCCGGAAATAACTCAAGGGAATTGTTATAATATTCTTCTGTGGAAAGAGTATCAAAGCCGTGTCCTAAAATACAAACTTCTTTTAAAAGGTCAATATAACCGTCAATAACTTCACCATCATCTTCACCAGCGCCGGCAATTCTATCAGCAAACAAATGCTTCCCATAGAAAGCATCTCCGTGAACTGTATAATGAATATTTTTTGCATATCCTTTTATAGCAATAAGTAATGTAATTAATTTATTAATATTTTCCATAATTCACCAATAAAAAAGCCGCTGGTCGAAGCGGCTTTGAGAGTAAGATAATTTTAAGGATTGATTTTAATATGATTTTAAATGTGTGTTATAATCAAATTATTAAGCATGCCTCATCCCAAGCCACACACGTTGTTATACAGACCTAGGGGCAGGAAGGGAGAGAAACTATGCTTAATTCAATAAAAAAGCTATTACTTGCACTGACACTGCTTGTAATAGCTATATCCGTATTAATCTTGTCTAAAGATTGATACAACCTGGAGCGTTTGTTATAGAGCAGACGCTCTTTTTATTACATAAATAATAAAATTTTGTTAGCAATAAAATGTTTTAATATTTTGTTACTGACAAATATATTATTGCTTAATTCTAAAAAAAATTCAAGTGTTAATCACAAAACTTTCACATTCTAACAATAACTCATTTTCAAGGTGTAAACAAGTGTGAGTAGGTGTGAGTTTTTTTATAAACAATTGTTAATAATTAGTTATATAATTGTGTTAATTCCTTAAAGTATGCTATTATATTAATGAAAGGGATATGGATAAGAAACATTTATAAAGAACGATTAAAAGTTTAGGTAAATAGCCTAAATAATGTATTGCGTTTTTGGCATGAAACGCTATACTAAAAAAGAAGGAAATTGCGCTAACAATTTCCTTCTATAAAGCCTCAAGGCTTTTATTTGAACAAATTGGCTATATGTTCAATAGCTGTAAGTATTTTATTAATACTTGCGGCTATTTGTATTACATAAAATAGTAATAACACTAACGCCATCTATATCACCCCCTTCTACGAATTTTTATCTCCTCTCTTCTTGTTGTATCTGAGTTTTGGAAGATTTGGGTGATTATTGTCCAAATAAATTTTATCATGCAAATCCATGCTGTGCAAGGGTTTGAGCTGTATTTAATATGTAAATATTTGTAAATTAATAATTCATTTTTACCGGAATATATAAATGCTCCGGCTTCATAGTGAATGTGCGCAGGTTTACTCCTTTTCTATATGCCGCACGGCGTAAACGCTTTAAATATTTTAAATCTTTTTCTCCGTTTTCCATAATAAGGACACAAGCCGCCTGTCGGTTTGTCTGTCGACCATAATAAATTGCCTGTCCGATACATTCAGCCCACTTGTTTGCAAAATCAAATTCAACAGCCATATTCGGCAGTAAACAATCAACGCGAGTTTTGTCACTTAATTTGTACTCTATAACGCCACCGCGTTTCTCACACCAAGTTTTCTGGTACTCCGCTTCGGGATGCAGCCGCTTCGCATAGCACGGTGGAATTGTAAAAATTAATAAAAATAAAACTATTGTCTTTTTCATTAACTCTATTATAACTTAGAATTCTTTAAAATATCCTTACGTATAAAAAATATAGCCAGATGGGTATTTTTTATAATATCGATTAATATACCCTCTTATACCGTATAGGGTCGACAATCCCGCCTTTGAGCCCTTTAGATTTCGCAACCTCTGTCGAAGAGCATCTTATTAATTGCCGTTGTTCTGCAGTTGTTTGTTTCCACAAAGAAGGGTTTATAACAACAACATAATATTTTTCATTCTCATCAACTTGCTCAATAACACCAGTTGCTCTATGTGTTTCAATTAAATCTTCAGGCGTATTTGCGATTTTATGCAAGTCATTTTGATAAAGAGAACAGTCAAATTGTCCGTCAGGGTATGAAGGTTTTGAACTCGTAACAGGGGGGGGCAGAATTTGAAGCAGGCACAGTATACGGTGTACTTTCTGTATTTACGACAATATATGCAAATACAATTGCAATAAGTCCTATACATATTATTGGCAACCAATTTGTATCTTCTTGTTTCATTACAAGCCTCTGCTTTACATATCATAATTAACTACTAAAAATTAACTTCCGTTATGTTAATTAAAGTTTATTTTATATCATTAAATATTTTTTTTAAAATAGGTAGTTTGATATATGTAGGCAAGTACCATTTTTTATAAAATTCAATAGTATCACCAACATCATATTCTTTATAAATAATATTCTTATTTAAACTTAATATATTTTTCACAGAAGAATGCTCATCAATAAAATTAAAAACATAAAATTTAAAACGCTTATCCCCTCGTTGTATTAATAATGCGTTGTAGATTTTATTTAATATATCAACTGAAAATTCATTATTGTAACAAGTTATAAAATATTTTATATCTAAGGAATTATTTGTAAGGTTTCTAAAGTTATTTACATGTCTTTGTATTTTTTCTTTGAGACCCTCTAAGTTTACATCTTTATAATGCAGATATAAAATGGAATATTTTTTATTTTCCCAACAATTGTATTCATTATTATAAATAATATTGTCTAAAATATCCACAAAATTATTCTCTAATAACTCTGCTACGGATTTATGCGGGCTAACAGATAAATCAAAAGGGCAGGTTAGTTCACCGTCTTTTTTACGCGGTTTTATTCCATATTTGGTAAAAATCATACGTATAAAGCAGTTATAGCCTAAACTTATAAAATAATTCTTTTTCTTAAATGGTGATTTAAAATTTATTTTAAAACACAATATTTTGAATTTTAAACAATTTCCAAGTCTGTCAAAGCTAAAAATATTTTCAACCTTTTTTTTTATTAATTCCATAAGTTTATTCATTTTCAACTTTTACCAAAAATCTTAATCCTAAATATCTTAACAAATAGTTTTAATTTATTTATGCATGCAAATATAATAAAATCAACTATACTTTCGGGTAAAAATTCTATATTCTTTTATCCAAATATTTCTATAATCCTCTGCTTTTAGTTAAGGCAATAATAACAAACAAGACAATTATGGCAATTATTACCGGCATAAAGTAATTATTCCAAATGTCTTAGAAGATTTAATATTATTTTCAATGACTAATTCTTCTTTTCTTTCTAGTTCATCAATAGTTTCTTCTTTATAAAAATCCTTATAAATCGTTTCACCTGCCGGCGAGCCTAACGGTACTATAGAATTAGATGCCTTGCATTCAAAACAGTATTCCTTTTTACCGAACTACTATCTAAAATACAAATGATTAAAACAATTCCTACTACTACCCATAATATAGGGACAAACAAACTAATTAAGATTAAGATAATTAAGCCCAATCCCAAAAAAGCTGATATACAACCGCCGGTTTGACTGTTGCTGCGTTGAATATTTCCGCAATTTCTACAAATGAATTTTGCCATATCTATTTAATAATCTCCTCTTCAACTTCCTCATATAAATAATCATCGGAAACTTGTTTGGATAATTCATTTAATTCTTGCAAATTTTTATCTATACTCTTAAGTGTTGGAATAAAATATAATATCACAGAACCTAACAAACCTGCTACAAACAGTATAACTCCAGTTAAAATTATTAACTGCATATAAATTTGATGAATACTAGTTTCAGTAGGTGTCACTATACCATTAAAAATTATGAATAAACCTAATAAGTTTATAACGACAACGATAAGATTTAAAATAACATACATACTTAGCTCCTTTGTTTTATTATTTATAATCCTCTGCTTAAATTCTTAACCACTCGACCTTTTACCACGATTTCAATATCATCATTAGGTTTAAAAGTTTCTACAGGATATTTCTCATTATCAGAAATTACATCTAACTCCCCAGATAAACGCTTTCTAAGCCGTTTTACAAACCAATCATTGTTTATTGTTAATAAAAATATTCCCCCGTTGGTAAAATCAGTTCTTCCAGTATCAACAAGCAACATATCGCCATCTTCAATAATTGTTTCCATACTGTCCCCGCAGGCTTTAAATGTTTTAAGGTTATGGGGGTGGGATATTTTTAATACAGATTGTATCATTTGTGTGCCTAATTTTATAGGAGTAATTTCAGCTTCGTCTAAAACTACAGTGCCTTTTCCGCAAGAAGGATTTATATGAATATGGTCGATTTCAATACAATCATCTGTAGGATTTCCTCTTAATGAAATTCCATAATACTTTTCTATTTTTTCAGCTTCTTCATCTTTAATATTGCCATCATTAAAAAATCTGTTCGAAAGAGCCGATGCCGATGTTCCAGTAATATCTTCTAAATTCTTGTAAGTTGGCTTAAATCCTAATTGTTTCTCTAAAATACTTAAGTAGTTTCTAATTTTTTTCATAGCACCTTCTAATATTTTCTAATTTTTATTAGATAATCTATTGACTTTTTTAGATTTATCTATTATACTAAAATTGTCAGTGACGAAATAACAAAACGATTTAATAAATAATATTTCAAACCTGACGTATGTTCAATCGAATATTAACTTTTGTAAGGTGGAGCAGAACAACCTGCTGAACAAAGGGAAAAAGAGAACCAGTCAAGGGTTACAGGAAGATTGAACAACATAGCTAAAAGGGTTAGATTTAAAAAAAGGTCTTGAAAGAGCTTTTTTTAAGGCTGGCTCGGCTATGTATAAAATTTGTACATTTAAAATTAAAATAGTTCAAAAAAGAGGTACAAGCTTACGCTCATACCTCCCCTAGTCTGGTAAATCTATTTGCTTTTTACATCTTTAGTTTGAGCTAAAGCTGAACCGGCAACAGATTTTGACTTATCGCTGTAGCGTTTATCTCTGAGAATATCAGAAGCTTTAGTAGCTACATCGAGGTTGGTTTGCTTTTTGTTCATTCAAACATCCTCTCATCTTCCTGGCAGATACTTTCAAGCCCTCTGCCACTAGGGCAAAAATTTGTAATTATCTTACTCTCTTTGCCTATAAAGGAATATGAGAGGTGCAAACTAACTTAATTCATGTAAGCACAAATCAGACAGGGCATGCATTTTGAACTGTCTCAAATTTTACAAATTTTAATAAAAGGATTAAATCTATGGAAATACTTATCAATAGAGAAACAGACAACTTAATGAAAGACACGGACGCGTTTTTAATGATGCTTAAAATCGCATACAACACAAAGCGAGAAGATAGTTTTTCAATTCCTGATTTGGAAGTAGGCGAGGCATTTATTACTGCAGACATTATCGGAATAAGTCAGCAAACTTTCAGAACCACCAAGAAGAAACTTGAAAAATGGGGATTTGTCAGTTTCAAAACCAATAACAAAGGCACTATTGCCCGAATTATTACAGATAAGTTTTTCAGAATTTAATCAAAAAGTTAAAAATCGTACTTTGACAAAGAAAGTTTAAAACCGAAATTTTAAACAGAATACCGTAAAACCACAAGCAGAGCGTGGTAGAAAGACAATTGAATACCGTGCGTAATGCGCTCTCTCCTGCCCTTCGCAAAGGCAGGCTAACAACGACATTACTTTGGCACAAGCGAAATAAGTTTTTAATATCAGCTGTACGATTTTTTCGTACAGTTGCCTTAAGAACTTAAAAGGAAGGATATTTATGATCTATGTAATGCATTTTTGCAGAAATAAAAAATGCACCAATGGGTGGATTGATAAGGATTTGACAGATGCAAGAGTAAATCCGCCAGATTGGAAGTATTGCAGAGAATGTGCAGAAAAATTCGGAATTGATTACGATGCACAAACACCAGACATTAATCTATCAAAAAAAGAACTTCAACATAAAAATAAATTAAGAGAGCGATTAAAAATAGCCAGAGAGAAACAAAAGAAAATCAAATCTCCCGAAACAGTAAAGATTGATTTCATGACTTTAACCCCTTACCCTAGTCAAACTATATAAAACAATAAAAACGTTTAAAATAAGCGATTAAATTCAATAACAATTTTTACCTCACATCCAAGCACAGTTTCCCGATGTCTGTAAAAATCGGAAATCTTTTCACCTTGCCCTGTGGAAACGCAGGGCTTTGTAAAGAGATTTTGAAAGGAGAATACATGAATTTTAAAGATTATTTAGACCAAAACTGTATTAAATATGAAGTTAATGGGGACAACCTGACAGTCGGTGGTGACTTAGACTTGAGAGAAACCAATATCAGTAGTTTACCCGCCAACCTGACAGTCGGTGGTGACTTAGACTTGAGAGAAACCAATATCAGTAGTTTACCCGCCAACCTGACAGTTGGCGGTTACTTAGACTTGGAAGGAACCAATATCAGTAGTTTACCCGCCAACCTGACAGTCGGCGCTAGCTTAGACTTGAGTGGTACTAATATCAGTAGTTTACCCGCCAACCTGACAGTCGGCGGTTACTTATACTTGAGAGAAACCAATATCAGTAGTTTACCCGCCAACCTGACAGTCGGTGGTGACTTAGACTTGAGAGAAACCAATATCAGTAGTTTACCCGCCAACCTGACAGTTGGCGGTTACTTAGACTTGGAAGGAACCAATATCAGTAGTTTACCCGATAACCTGACAGTTGGCGGTTACTTAGGCTTGTATGGTACTAATATCAGTAGTTTACCCGATAACCTGACAGTTGGCGGTTATTTAGACTTGAGAGAAACCAATATCAGTAGTTTACCCGCCAACCTGACAGTCGGCGCTAGCTTATACTTGAGTGGTACTAATATCAGTAGTTTACCCGCCAACCTGACAGTTGGCGGTGACTTAGACTTGGAAGGAACCAATATCAGTAGTTTACCCGACAACCTGACAGTCGGCGGTTACTTAGACTTGGAAGGAACCAATATCAGTAGTTTACCCGATAACCTGACAGTTGGCGGTTACTTAGGCTTGAGTGGTACCAATATTAAACAAATTGATAAGAAAAGTGTTAAAGGGATTTCTAAAGATTTTTATATTAAGTACAGAAACTATATAGAAACCCAACTTACCTGGAAAGACGGCAAATATAGGAAGATTGACGGTATATTTTGCGAAGTAATAAAACAAAATAAAAATATATTAACAGTTAAAATTGCTAATAAAAAAGCGTATATTTTCGTCAAAGACGGTATTTATGCACACGGAAACAGTGTAAAACAAGCATATTTTGACTGGCTTTTTAAAACTTCAGACAGAGATACAAGCAGATATAAAGATTTAAAACCTAATAGTAAAAATTCTCTTGAGTTTTGGGTAATAGCATACAGAACCATAACAGGAGCTTGCAGCTTTGGAACCAATAGCTATCTTGAAAACAACAAGGATAAGTATAAATCTGAAATGACACTTGAAGAAGTTTTTAAAGCCACTGAAGGACAATATGGATCTTCGACCTTCAAAGCTTTTTTCAACAATAAGTAAAGATTTACCCGGGACTGTTCCCTATAGGTTCTATGTATTTGCTTCTTGACTACAGTCCCGTTTTTCTTTTGAAGGATTAAAACATTAACAATGAGGATTGAAAAATGCAAAAAGAAAATATTGGCGAATTTCTCGCCACAACATTATTATTCGGCAGTTTTTTAGCAATGGTTTTAGGAGGTATCTAATGATTAAGTTTTTAAATGAACTTGTAAAAAAAACAAACAAAATGAGAAGGGAACAAATTAGAAAGAAACTGATTGATTATTATGACACTATTAATCAGGGACAAATATCAATTCCCTCATTTATGCTTGCTGATATGGCTATAGATAAAAAATTTGGAGCAGGTTATGGCAAGTGAAGATAATTTTTTTAAACACGATCCATTAAATTATGATACAGAGCTTGAAAGCCTTTTGGCAACAAGCTCTCTTTCTTTAGATGATTGCGAAGCTTTATTTCAAAATGGCAAAATAAGCAAAAAAGATTTTGAATATGCAAAAGATTGGTTTGAATTTTACAAGTAAGAAAGGACACAAAATGAACTACTTAGCAACAGAACAAGAAAAAGTACAAACAACAAATTTTCCGACTGTGGGGCAGGAAATTGAAAAAGCAAGAGCTTTACAAGAAGTACAAGGTGCAATATTTATGGCCCGCCAGTTTCCAAGAAACGAAATGCAGGCACAACGTAAGATTATGGAAGCTGCGAAACGTTTAACTTTAGCTGAAAAAGCTACTTATTGTTATCCTAGAGGCGGGCAACAGATTAAGGGGCCTTCTGTAAGAGCTGCAGAAGCAATTGCAAAATACTGGGGCAACATAAGCTACGGTATTAAAGAATTAAGCCAAAATACCTCGGAACATACATCAGAAGTCCTTGCCTTTGCCTGGGATTTGGAAAGCAACGTAAGAGCTGAGAGAATTTTCAAAGTACCTCATACAAGATATACAAAAAATGGCGGTAATACAATATTAACTGACCCGAGAGATATCTATGAAAGAATAGCCAATGATGGCGCAAGACGTAAAAGGGCTGTTCTTTTGGAAATTTTACCGGGTGATGTTGTTGAAGACTTCTTGAACGAATGCGAAAAAACATTAATTGGCTCAAACACAAAACCTTTAAAAGAACGCATTACTGATATGCTGAAAATGTTTGAAGAATTAGGCGTTACTCAAGAAATGATTGAAAAACGTATCGGTACTAAATGTGATAATTTTATCGCAAAGAATATTGTTGACTTAGGAAGTATTTACAACTCAATCAAAAATAATTTTGCACCAATTGAGCAATATTTTGAAGTTCCGTCTGCAGCAGAAAAACAGAAGGAAGAAACCGAAGCAAAGTTAAAATCATCAGGCAAAGATGGAAAGAAAAAACAATATGAACCGTCGCAAGAAGAACTGGAACAGCTAGAAGAAATTTACGGTGAAAGAAATGAAGCTGAATAACGACAATTACTATTCACAAAAGGCTAACCAGGCATATTTCAGCGTTTCACAAGTAAAAGATTTTTTGAAATGCGAAGCTTATGCAATGGCAAAAATTAACGGGGAGTGGGTTGAACCGCCCACAACCCCGATGTTAATCGGCTCTTACGTTGACAGCTACTTTGAGGGAACATTAGAGGACTTTAAAGCCCGCACTCCTGAAATATTCAAAAAAGACGGAAGCTTAAAATCTGACTATATAAAAGCAGAAAACATTATTCAAAGAGTTGAAAAAGAAGTACTTTTTATGAAATGTATGTCAGGTAAAAAGCAAGTAATTATGACAGGCGAGCTTTTCGGGGCAAAATGGAAAATTAAAATGGATAGTTACATCCCGCATGAGGCTATTGTTGATTTAAAAGTTGTTCAAAAACTTCGTGATGTTTCCTATAAAAATGGATGGAAACAAAGTTTTATCGAAAAATGGGGCTATGATTTACAACTTGGAATTTATCAGGAAATAGTAAGACAAAATACAGGAGAAACTTTACCTTGTATAATCGCTGCAGTAGATAAACAGGAATATCCTGATTTGGATTGCATATTAATCCCTGATGAACAACTTGAATTCCAACGTAGAGAGTTACGTTGGAAGATGCAGAGAATAATCGATGTCAAAAACTTTAATGAAGAACCAAAAAGGTGCGGGCATTGTGATTATTGCAGGGCGACAAAGAAGTTAGAAAAACTTATATTGCCTGATGATTTGATTGTTTTTAACCAGTAAAAAGCCAAAACCCTTGTGTTATCATGGTTTTGTCAAAGTCATGTAAAACACAAGGGAGGCTTAATTCTATGAAAGATTGGCTTAATATTGATTTATACAAGTTAATTATAACAGAAATGAAACAAATGAGAAAGGTGGCATTAATGATTATTCTATTTGCCTGTATAATTTGTGCCTGCTTTGATTTTGTTTTAAGAAAACATAGTATTGTATTAAATTGGTTCACAATGGCGTATATCATTCTAGGAATTATTACACTCTGTGTTTTAGTTATAAAAAGCTATAATGCTTTTTGTAAATATATCAACGAAAAACGAATTATTAGAAAAAAATATAAACCGTTAAAACCGATTTTAGATACACTTAATGCAGATGAAGAATATGTTTTAAAAAAGTTTGTTAACGATAATTGTACCAGAGTTATATTATCAGAACAAGACTTAAAAACAATCAATTATAACTATGATGTAATCAATACCATATATCAAAAATTTAAGTCTTTTGGTTATTATTTGGTACAATGCGCTCATAAACCTAATTTGGTTTTAACAACACAACAATCATTTTTTGAAATTCTTAAACTGCATTTTAGTAAAAATTAAACATACAATCAATTTCCAGCGGGAGATTGCCTCCCGCTTTTTCTTAGTCTTCAACTTCTAAAAGCACTCTTGAATTTTTTGGAATTTTGAACTGTAAAGTTTCTTTTGACAGTTCAGGTGTAATAAACATTGAGCCTTCACCGGTTAAAAGGTAATTTACATTTATGTTGAATGTTTTAACAAGTTTGTAAAAAATTTCCGCTGATGGTTTACGATCTCCACGTTCATAGGTGCTGTATTGAGCTTGTTGTATACCAATTTTTTGAGCTACTACAGCTTGGCTAAGACCTAACTTTTCACGAACGATTTTCAAATTTTTATTAATCATCTTTTCCCTCAATATCATTTGTTATTAAAAATACTTGACAAAAATATTAAGCTATATTATTATTAATAGCAGTTAATATTTTTATTACAAATTGATTGTATGTTAAAGCATTTGAAAAATCAAGTTGCCGAATACTTTTTGGTGCTTAATTTTTGATGCAGAAAAGAGGGAAAAATGGAAACAGCAAACAAAAACACCGAGATTACTAATGAACTTTACGAACACTTTTTCAACCAGAAATCACTACTTGTAACAATCGGCGGATTATTAGAAGCCTTTGCATATAGGGATAATGTGCCGGATTACATAAAAACAGAGCTTGAAGAAATTCGTAATCTTGTCTGGGTAGCAGATACCGGAGCCAAACAAATTGACAAAATTATGAACGGATTACTTGACAATTAATGATAGGAGATAGCGAAGATGGCAGAAATAAAATGGATAAAGATTACAACAAGTATATTTGATGATGAAGCCATTAAAGTAATTGAGCAGATGCCGGAAGGTGATGCAATTCTGGTAATCTGGTTTAAATTGCTTGTACAAGCGGGGATAATAAATGACAGCGGTCTTGTTTATTTTAAAAAAGATATTCCATACACAGAAGATATGCTTGCAATAGTTTTTCATAAACCTGTAACCCTTATTCGTCTAGCACTTACGACATTTGAAAAATTCGGAATGATTGAAATAGCTGATAATCAATCTATTTTAATTCGGAATTGGGGAAAACATCAAAACGTATCAGGAATGGAGCAAGTAAGAGAATATAATCGATTAGCAAAAAGAAAACAACGACGAAAAGCAAAAGAATTAAAACTATTATCCGATAGTCAAGGACAATGTCAAGGACATGTCAAGGAAAGTCACGAAACAGATATAGATATAGATAAAGAAGAAGATATAGAAAGAGATAAAGAATATAAATATTCTTTATCTCTTATAGAAGAAAGCGAAAAAAATAAAAATGAAAGAGAAAAAAAAGAATATCAGAAAAAGGTTGACCCTTATATTAATAAAACAAACAGTATTTTTATAGAAGAATATCAAAAAGTTTTTAACTCAAAACCATACTTAATGGCAAATCAAAGAAATAAACTGGCTGAATTAGTAGCAGAGATTGAGAATTTCACAGATACAATCCCATTAGTATTAGAAAAACTCAAAAATGTTGAATTTGATTTGCCGAATTTTACGGCTAATTATATTTGGCTACTAACGGATGACAACTATATTAAAGTCCTGTCAGGTACTTATGACAAGAAAAAAACTGAATGGGATTTATATTGCGAGGAAATGCGAGGAAAAGACCCTTATGGAAACTGAAATGAATAGAATAGATTTTATCACCAAAATTTTTAGCTTTTACAAAGTTATTGACGAAAATGGGGAATTAAAACGCACTTACGACAGGGCTTTAAGTGTAAAGTACCCGGTTGAATGGGCTGCTCTATATGAACATATAATTAAAACGGCAGAAACACGTATTTTGCCATTACCAAAATATTTTGTTGATAAACTCCCACAGTATAAAAAGCGAAGTCAAAAAGATATCGCCGATGAAGGCTGTATTATCAGGGTAACTCTCGATAACGGCTACTATTACGATTTCACCGTTGTTAGTTTTGATACACAGACAACGATAGGAAGTATCAAAAAAAAATTTACTTATAAAGACAATGCAGGTACAACAAAATCAAAAATAAAGAAAATCGTCTATTACCCCAAAGGGATAACGTTTATAGGCGACACGATATTTTATGAAAAAGACGAAGAGGAGCTAAAAAAACAGATTAAGACTTTATTTGTTGCTCCGTAATGAAAAAACAAAGGAAACGAAAAAAATGAAAGAAAAAACACGAAAAACATCAATCACCCCGAAAGAAAAGAAGATAATTGAGCTTATAGCTTTAGGCTATACTGACAGAGAAATTGCGGACCTTTTAAAAACAACATATTCATCAATAAGAAATGTTTTTAATAACCTTTTAATCAAAACCGGAACAGTTAACCGCCCTCATCTTGTTAGCTGGGCATACCGAGAAAATATTATGAAATAGATAAGAAGAGGTTACTATGTACGAACCTATAACTATAGAGAGACTTGACAATTATTCAGAAATAGAAAAGGAGTATAACTATCTCTTAAATCAAAAGTCAAATATTATTCAGAGAATAAACACATTACGTGGCATAGATTACTCAAAAATAAAGGTTACATCCGGTAACGGATCTAAAATAAGCGAGGAAGAACATTATGTAATGAAATTGCAGAAAATAAATGCAAAACTTGCAGAATATGAAAGCTGGCTTAAACCTGAAAAAGAAATAATTAAAACCCAAATTGCCCGCATAAAAAAATGGAATTATCGTAAAATACTTGTTTTACGTTATATCGAAAGATGGAAGTGGTCTGAAATAATCGATGAATTTTTTAGCTTTGAAGCAGATTTTGAAGAAGAGAAAAACAACAAGTATAAAGATAAAATCTTGTATTGGAACAGGCAGGCACTTTCAGAGTTGGAAAAAGTAAGTGCAAAACCATATGTAAAAGCATCTAAACAATTGATTTTGAAGGAGATATAAATGCTTAGTATACCAGAAATCAATCTTTTAAAATCTCAAAATGACGGTTTAAAACAACAAAATAGAGATTTGCAGAGAGAAAATAAAAATTTAGTTCGGAAACTTAATGAGCTTAAATCCCAATATAAAGCAGAAAAGCTTCGAAATAAAAATCTAATGACAATGTACTACAAATTGAAGGATAAAGAATAATGCAAGAAAAATTAACAGTGCAGGAAATCGAAGAAAATAACGTGATTAACTACTGGGTCGAAAAATATCTAGAAGAGAAAGAAAAAAATAAAGACCTTAGTACTGAATTAAAATTTAAAGTTGAGTATATTCAAGAGTTAAATGAAGTCATAAAACAATATACTAAAAGATTAGCACCATTTGAAGATGAATACTTTAAAGGCTTAGACACAAAGCAAATAGCGGAGCTTGCGAAAAAGTCTATAAGGCTGACGACAGAGAACAGAAAGCTTGAAAACAAACTAAGTGATATTGCTGGAATTTGTTCACAAATTCTGGATGGTGAAGATTATGTTAGAAGAATTGCAAAAACTATTCTCGACATAATCGACTAAGCGAAAGGATTAGAATGACAGATAAACAGGAAATAATAATAAATGGCGTGGACGTGAGCGGATGTAAAGGTTTTAACAAGGATGGTTACAAACGTAAATTATTTGATTGTCATGGAAAAGAACTATTAGGTTATTGTCTATGTGATCCAAACTGCTATTACAAACAACTTCAACGCAAGATAGCAGAATACGAGGAACTGAAAGACGAGATATGTAATCTAAGTCTTGGCATTAATGGAGATATAAAACC
This sequence comes from Candidatus Gastranaerophilales bacterium, assembly GCA_944324305.1. Classification (GTDB taxonomy): domain Bacteria; phylum Cyanobacteriota; class Vampirovibrionia; order Gastranaerophilales; family Gastranaerophilaceae; genus Stercorousia. The sequence goes on along the minus strand of CALUVV010000001.1, from coordinate 281,813 downwards.
TAAAGTTTTTGGGAGATCGCTGAAAGAAATACTTGAAGCGTTATTACTAAATAAGCGCTACAAGCAAGCCCTTGATGAGATTAAGGGGATTTGTTCACAAGATAGAACTATATCAGATGTTCGCTTAATATGTTCTCAGTCAGAAAAACATAGAGTTAAATACGATATACAATACAAAATCCTCGACATCATCCGCAAGGCGAAAGGAGATAGTATTGAAAATACTTAATCTTTATGCAGGAATAGGCGGAAACCGTAAATTATGGGGCGATGAACACGAAATTACTGCTGTTGAAATAAATCCTAAAATTGCAGAATGCTATAAAAAACTATTTCCTAAAGATATTGTTATTGTTGGTGATGCACACGAATATTTAAGACAACACTTTAAAGAATTTGACTTTATATGGGCTTCACCGCCTTGTCCGACGCATAGTCAGTTAAGGCTAACTTTTGAACATAACGGATGGGATAGTGTTTATCCGGATATGACATTATACCAGGAAATAATACTGTTAAAACATTTCTTTAAAGGTGACTGGGTTATTGAAAATGTAAAGCCGTATTACAAACCTTTAATTGAACCATCTTTTAACATCAACAGACATCTATTTTGGAGTAATAAATTTATAATGACAGTACAATTTGAGCATAGTTTTACCACACTACGGGATAAAACGAAAGAAATGGCACGGATATATGGCTTTGACATAAATATTTTAAAAAGTTTTAGTCAATATGAAAAAAGGAAAATTTTACGCAACTGCATAGTACCTGAAATAGGTAAATATATTTTAGACATCATCAGCAAGGCGAAAGGAGAAGAAAATGACTAATCTACAAGATAAAATTGATAATATCATATCAGAATTGAATTTTGTAAAAAACAATCTCGAAAAAGAGCAGTCTATGGAAGACTTCTGTGCAGCTTTCAAATTAGCTCTGATTTCAAAACTTGAGCAGGATGGAGCAATATATGACCCGACACTGGAACATGAATGGAGTGCATCCGGTAATAATACAACTGATAAGAAAAAATTCTTTGCATTTAAAAGCTCTTATAACCCAACAGAACGGGAAATTCTAAACAATTTAGACAGCGTTCGCAGAACTCTTTCAAGTTATATGGCAGACTTTGGCAGTTTAAACGACTTAACTTTCAACATAATAAAAATTGAAGGTTTAAGAGACAGAGATGCTTTTTCTGATTTAATCAGAGGAATTTTGGTTGTAAAAGAGGTGAAAAATGCTAACCTTCAACGTTAAAAAAGAGTGGTTTGAGAAGATAAAATCAGGCGAGAAAACGCATGAATATAGACGGATGACAGATTATTGGCGAAAAAGATTAAACCCGTTCAGGTATGGTTTAATGGCATGGCCTAAGCCTTATTCAAATGGTGTAAAGATTAATTTCTTTGACGGGATTAATGAAAATTTCAGATTTGATAATAAAGTATGTTTTTGTTGTGGTTATCCGCGAAAAACAGACAAAGAAAAACGAATTTACGGAAAAATAAAAAGCATCACATCTAATATAGATGGCAGACAAACTGACCTCAAAATTTACGAGCCCGTCTTCGACATAGAATTTGAACTTATAAAGGAGAAGATATGAAAGTAATAATTAGAAAATTTTTATGTTTTATAGGGCTTCACGATTTCTATACAACTTCTTGCGGTTTTGGGACTTGCCCTTATTGTGGAAAGACAAAATTTATTGACTAGTAAAAAGGAGAACGTATGATAACTAAAAATTTATCACGCGAATTGTGCGAAATTTGCGGGATTAAACCGCGTTACGGCGTCTATGAAGATTTCAGCGATTTAGATGAGAATTTCCAACTTGTAACTAATGAGCGTAAATGTAGACTTATTGCTGATACAAGATATCATTACGGAGTTGAAGATGAAGATTTAAGAAATCTTGAACCTAAATATTATCCCGACTTCACGCGACCAGAAAACTTTGTTAAGCTGTTAAATGTTCTTCATGCAAATGGTTTTCATTTCCGAACTTACGGTTTTTACAAAAAACAACCTATTATTTCTTGTGTACTAGAGTATTTTGTAAATAAATTTCGAAATCGAAACGATGAAGAAGCAGAAGATTTCAAGCAGGCAATAAGAGAACAGGAGTGGCGCTATGAGTAAAGGTGAACTAAGTCTAGATTTAGAAAATTTACAGGCAGAATATATATATAAGATAAATCAAATGACTGAAAAATTTAGAAACGGTCAATATTATAATCCAAAGATTCACAAAAGAATGGCTGAAACTCTTGCTGGCTATATGTCAGCTTATGATGAATTGGAGCAGCTTTTAGATTTAAGGTGGAAAGCACAACAAAATGAATGGTTTAAACCATCGAAATATAGTGAGTATTTAAATAGAATTTTAAAAATGTAATTGAAAGGAGTCAAATGACAACAGATATTGAAAAGGAATTTTTTGACGCGTTCGGGATTAAAGCAAATTTTTCTTATAAAGTTGAAATAGACCATAAGACTTGTAAAGAATTTAAGTATAATGTTTCTAAATCTAATTTAATAAGCTATATAAATACTTATAAAAAGGTCAAAGTCTTAAACGTCAAGAAGATTTACCCCGAAATCACCGACCGCATTCTGCTTGCGCTGATTTGTATTGAATCACAAGTTAATAAAGCCCATAACACCTATAGTGATGTTGTAAATTTGAAAGAACATATACTAGTGGGATTAAGACCATTTACGGAAAAATGTTACCACCAAGTCCGCGAGCTGTTCGGGGAAAATGATTAGGAAAGAGGAGAATATGATAATTATAGTAATGATAATTTTAGCCTTAATGCTTATACTGCTTTAATTACAGCTTATGAGGAAGATAAATGAACAGTAAAGATAAAGTATACTATGAACAGATTAAGACATCAGTTCGATTGTTGGATGTAAACTGGCAAGCAATAAAACAAAATCCGCCTTGTGAACGTGAAATCCCAAAGTTAATAACAGATTTAAAAGATACATTACTTAGATGGGAAAAACGTATACAAATTGATGATAAACAATATGCACAAGTCAGAGAAATAAAAAAACGAAAACTGGCATAAATGACGATAATTTTAATGTAACAAAACTTCATGAAGAAAATTTCATGAAGTTATTTTAAAAAGGAGAAAGAATATGAAAAGCAATGTTATACAAATAAATAAAGGAACAACCGAAGAAAAATTTTTGAGAGCAAGAGATATACAAAAAATATTCAATATTGCTCGTTCAACAGTAGATAATTGGGTAAGATACGGCTATTTGACACGTCACAAAATTGGTCGCAATATTTTTTATGAAGTATCAGAAGTCGAAAAACTAAAGACTATAGGAGCATAATCTATGGCTAGCATAAGAAAAAGAACTTGGAAAAATAAGTCAGGTAAACATACCTGTTATGAAATAAACTATGTCATTGACGGCAAACAATATCGCAAAGGTGGGTATAAAAGTGAACTTGAAGCACAACTAGACTTACATAATGTAGTGTTAGATAATAGTACAGACATTCGTTTTTCTTTGCTTGCAGAAGATTATTTAAATCGCCATTGCGAATTAAATTGTAAACCTTCGACAAAGGCTTTATATGAGAATTATTTAAAAGTTAATTTAGTAGAAATTAAACGTAAAATTGCCAAAGATATAAAAAAACGCGATATTGAAACTTTAATTTTAACCTTAAAGAAAAAAGGATTAACTAATAAAACTATAAATGGTATCATCACCTTTGTTCAAGCTGTTTTAAATTATGGCGTAGAAAATTGTTTTTTAAAGGAAAATCCTATTTTAAAGTTCAAAAAATTGCCCCAAATAAAGCCTCCTATACATTTTCTTGATGAAATTCAAATAAAGGTATTTCTGGATCTTGCAAAAATTCATACACCAACCTATTATTCCTTTTTTGCGACTGCTCTTTTTACGGGTATGAGGCGAGGTGAATTGTTAGCGCTTGAGTGGGGAGATATAGATTTCAAGAATGCAAAAATTAAGGTGAATAAACAAATATATAAAGGAATTAAGCAGACAACAAAAACTAATAAAGAACGCATTATTGATATTCCTGAAAATCTATTAATGATATTACAAGAACATAAACGGAATTGCACCAGGCTGTCAAAATTAGTATTTCATAATAAAGAAGGTAAACCGGTACATCCATATAATATGGAGCATGCCTATTTTCATCCGTTAATTCGACGATGTAATGAAATTTTGACAGAAGATAATCAGATTGAAAAGCTTAGATTTCACGATTTACGGCATACTTACGCTACCTATTTACTTTCAAAAGGAATTCCTGTAAAATATGTTCAGGAACAATTAGGGCATTCAACAGCGCGAATGACATTGGATACATACGCAAGTGTAATGCCTAGTGTAAAATTTGGAGCACTTGATTTACTTCAAAAACTTGAACAAAAAGAGCAAATTGAACACAAATTGAACACGAAAATCTAAAACTCAATAAAATAAATAGAGAGGTGTCCGAGCGGTTTAAGGTGCAATCTTGGAAAGGTTGTGTGGGAGCAATTCCACCGAGGGTTCGAATCCCTTCCTCTCTGTTTTTTATTTTTTTTATATAATTATTTTGTGAATAATATTTTGACGGAAAGCGAAAGATTAATATTCAGAAGAATCTCGGAAACTGATTTTTCCGATATCGCGGAAATGCTTAAAAATCCTAATGTTACATATGCCTGGGAATATGTTTTTGATGATATTGATATTTTAGAATGGATTAAAAAGAACAGAGAATATTATAAACGATACGGCTTAGGTTATTTTCTTGCGATAGATAAACTTACATCGGAAGTTATGGGACAGATAGCATTAATGCCTGACGTAATAAACGGTATTGAATATTATGAAATCGGCTACATTCTAAAGGAAAGCTATTGGCATAAGGGGTATGCCTCAGAAGGTGCAAGAGCGATGATAGATTACGCTTTTAGCATTTTGAAACTTAACAGCGTAATATTTGAAATACGTCCTGAAAACCTTCCTTCAAGAAAAGTTGCGGAAAACTGCGGAGCAGTTGTGACAGGAGAATTTGTCAAAAATGTCCGCGGAAAAAGCATGAAACATTTGATTTATAGCATAAATAGTGAGATATTTAAAAATTATGAAAGAAAAGATAGATAATTATTTAAAGACCAGAGGGTTGTTATTTTTCGTAATATTTATTTGTGTAAATATTATTGCAGTTTTAACTGTTAATAATATTATTGTTGATATCTTTTCTCATTTTAGATTGCAATATTTGATATTTAGTTTTTTGTTTTTGTTTTTATTTGTATATTTATCTTGTTTAAGTAAAAAATATATAGTTTGCTGTTTTATAAGTTTTATTTTTATCATTTGGAATTTGTTTGAGGTATTTCCATACATCGGGGAATATAGACCTTTAAATCAAAGTAATACCATAAAGCTTGCTTTATATAATGTTTTGACTTCAAACAAAAACTACGATGATTTTCTCCTAGATATTTCTCAAGAAAATCCTGATATTATAATTTTGCAGGAAACAGATGATATATGGTTAGAGCATATAAAGGATATTAAAAATCAATACCCTTATTATATAGAGCACTCAAGACTAGATAATTTTGGAATTTCCCTGTATTCTAAGATACCATTAACTGGGACAGGTATAGAGTTGTGGACAGATTATGAAGTCCCTGTATTAGTTGCTTGCTTAAATCTATTTTCTAAAAATGTGAAAATATATGGAATTCACACACTTCCCCCAATAAGCAATGATTATTACAGAGTTAGAAATGAAATGCTTGAGAAAATAAATACAATTTCATCGCAAGAAAGTTCAAAAAATCTTATTTTTGCAGGGGATTTCAATACGACTATTTATTCAAATTCTTATAAAAAATATATACAATCCGCAGATTTGAAAGATTGCCAAATTCTTGCTAAAAATATCAATGGGACTTGGAATGCAAAATATATTTCTATTTTTAGAATTCCTCTTGAACATATATTAATTTCCGGGAGTTTTTTATTGCATTCTTTTAAGGTGGGGCAAAATTTTGGTAGTGATCATTTGCCTTTATATATAGAATTATCTTTTTAGACTGTTAAAACCGTTCGGGTGATTTTTATGCCACTCCCATGCGGTTGAGATTATTTCTTCAAGAGAGTTATGTTCGGCCTTCCAGCCTAAGATTTGTTTTGCTTTATCACTTGATGCAATAAGCTGGGCGGGATCTCCCGCGCGTCTTGGGGTTACTCTGGCAGGTACAGGGTGTTTTGTAACTTTTCTTGCACAATCTATTACTTCTTTAACAGTAAAACCTACACCGTTTCCGAGGTTAAAAATATCGCTTTCATTGCCGTTTTGCAGATATTTTACCGCAAGTATGTGAGCCTGTGCCAAATCTGTTACATGAATATAATCCCTTACGCAGGTTCCGTCTTTGGTATTATAGTCGTCGCCGTAAATTGAAATAAATTCGCGTTTGCCGTTAGGAACCTGTAATATTAACGGAATAAGATGTGATTCCGGATTATGGTCTTCTCCAATTTTTCCTGATTTATGAGCCCCGCAGGCATTAAAGTATCTTAGTGACACGTAGCGTAAACCGTAAGCTTTGCCGACCCATTTAAACATTTTTTCCATTGAAAGTTTTGTTTCTCCATATGTGTTTGTCGGTTCGGTTTTGTCGGTTTCAAGAATTGGTATTCTTTCGGGTTCTCCGTAAGCTGCAGCGGTTGATGAAAATACTATTTTATCAATCCCGTTTGCTACCATTGAATCCAATAATATTTTCGTGCCGCAAAGGTTATTATCATAATATTTTAAAGGTTTTTCCATACTTTCGCCGACAAGTGAACAGGCTGCAAAGTGTATTAGTGCATCAGGTTTTTCTTTTTTGAAAACTTTATCAAGAAATTCTCTGTCTCTTATATCCCCTTTGTAAAATCTTGCTTTAGGGTGTACAGCTTCTTCGTGTCCTGTCAGAAGGTTATCTATAACCGCAACATCTTCACCGCAGTCAATTAATTCGTATACAGTGTGTGAACCGATATAACCTGCGCCGCCTAAAACTATAATTGTCATATTAATATCTCCTTATAATCTTCTTATTATATACCACATTTTAACTTTATGTTATCATTTGTTATATGGATAAAGTTTTTTCAAATGAAATGAATGTATTAAAAGCCCTTGCCATATTGCTTGTAGTTTCAGGGCATTTAGAATTTTCTCTGCTCGGAATTTTTCCGCCTTATTCGTTTCAGCTTGCATTATTTTTCTTTATTTCGGGCTGTTTATTTAAGGATAAATATTTATATGAAGTTTCAACATTTGTTGAGCGAAGAATAAAAAGCCTTCTGGTGCCTTATTTCTGGTACAACTTATTTTATATGGGTGTAACAATTTTAATTGCAAAGCTTACGGGAAAATTCTGGGGAATGCCGTTAAGCTTCAAAAATTTTTTTGTAACACCGTTTTTAAACGGGCATCAGTTTGACTTATCCTGTCCGTTGTGGTTTGTAACACAGTTATTTATGACAATGATAACATTTTTGTTTTTATTTAGAGCTTTAAATGCGGTTACGAAAAATAAATATATTCATCTTGCATTTTTTACGGTTCTCGGAGTTCTTGCAATTCCGTTTCAGAAAGTATTTGCAATTACTCCTGTAATGCTCGTTGTAATAAGAACTATGTTTTCAATGTTTTTTGTTTATCTTGGATATTTTTATACACATTTTATAAAGGATAATTATAATATTTTTACTCCGAAATGGTTCGGGGCAGTGTTTGTTTTACAGTCAATTTTGTGGATGTTTAACAGGGATTATGACCCGTCGCACGGTATCGGGCTAAGCTATGTTCTTGTTTGGGCAAGATTTGATGATCAGCTTTTTGTTCCCGTAATTACAAGTTTAACCGGTATATGGGCATCTTTGTTTGTTGTAAAAATTCTTTATCCTTATGTTAAAGATATAAAATTTATACAGGATATGGGAAGGGTTACGTATCACATTATGGCAAATCACCTGCTTGTAATGTATATAATTACCGCAATATTTTTGCATATTCACGGAATACCGGTATCTGAGCGGGCAAATCACGATATATACTGGATTTATAACCCTGTTCAGACAACGTATTTGTATTTTGTAATTACAATGGTTTCGACAACTTACATAGGTGTGGGATTGAAAAATTTGCGTAAGTTTATAAAAATTTAAGCTTTTTTAATTTCCTGCTAGGGTTTTGTATGTGCAGGCAATACCGTTATATGGATTGTCAGATGTTCTTGAACAGTATATTGATGTACTTGTAAAAGACGTGCCATCTGCACCCATAGGCAGTAGTTTTCCGTTTGTTATCAGTTGAAATGTAAATAAATCTTCTCCCCAAATATTTGGTCCTTTGTTATAGCCGTTAACATCTACCGAAATGTAAAGAGTATTTGGTGCGGCTGTAGCATGCTCAATAAGTATAAGACTTCCGTCGTTAAGTATTATTTGTCCGTCATCAAACAAATTAGTATTTGTCGGTTTTTTGTTATATTTTTTGTAATAGTTTGATGTTTCTCCGGTTGAAATGCAGCCATCTGCCGCGCAATATTGTATATAATTTAAATAATTTTTTAAATTATTACCGAATTCTTGACCGGAGAATGTATCAGGCAGAATTATATCTCCATTTTCTTCACTCATTGATATTAGGGCTTGCTGAAGAACTGAGTAATTCTTTTTTAAAGCTGTTAACAGTTCTTTCTGCCGTGTGTTGTTAATAATTGCAGGCAGTGTTAATGCTGAGACAACTCCAATTATACCAAGCGTTATTAAAATTTCTGCAAGCGTAAAGCCTTTTTTTTGAAAACTTATAAAACTATTAAAAAACATAATACTTTCTTTGTATTACTAATAAACTATTAGTAATCATATTTTATTAATTAGTAAACAATTTGTCAAGCAATTAGAATATAAGTATGAGAGATGAAATTCTATTTAAGTTAGGACAAAGTGTAAGATATTTAAGATTAAAGCAGGGAATATCTCAAGAAGAATTAGCATTCAATGCCGGATTAAATTTAAATTCCGTAAGCACATTTGAACGAGGAATAAATAATATAAAGATTAAAAATTTATATAAAATAGCGCAGGCACTGGGTGTCGATGTTGAAGAAATTATAAATTGTAAGTTTTAAATGGCGGGTAGAGCGGCTGTGCTCTACATTTTCAGCCACATTGCATCGTAAGCGTTTAATCTTACTGTCAGCTCTTTATTTTCAACTCTTGCACGTACCATTTTATCTGTCAGTAAGTTTTTCAGGTAAATATCTTTTTCTTTTTTCCCGAAGTTATCATCGGTAAATACTACGGTCGCTTTGATTTTTTTGTCTGAAAGGTTATTTATTACGACAACTCTGTCCGTGTCTGTTGCTCTTACGTAGGCAAACACTTCAGGGGATTTGGTTTTAAGCTCGACAAATGAACCTCTTGTGATTACGGGATATTGTTTTCTTACTTTTATAAGCTGTTTTACACGTTCATATACTCTGTTGTTATATGTTCCTTTGTGGTTAACGGCATCTTCAAAAGTTTTTTGGGTAATAGGACCTCTGTTAATGTCGCGGCTGTCAAAATAGCTCAGCATTTTAACTTTATTTTTAACATCTTTGTCTTTTTTCTGTTTTGCTTCACGAAGTTTTGCACTTTTATTTGCGTTTGCAAAGTTGTTTTGAATGCCGATTTCATCCCCGTAATAAATAATCGGAATACCCGGAAGCGACATAAGAATTGAAAAAGCCATTCCTATTCTGTCAGGGTTATTATCAAGGAAATTTGCCATTCTTCCGCTTACTCCGAAGCCTTTTCTGAATGCTGCGCCTTTCGGGGCTAAATCTTCAAAGAGAATTTCTCTTGTTTTTTCATTAACCATTTCAAGAGTAAGTTCATCGTGTACTCTTAAAAATATTGCCCATGATGCAGTATCAGGAATTTGCGGGGTCTGTTTGTATGCTTTCCAGAAATAACTGTTATCTGCTGTAACAAGTGATGCCCATATTGCAGGCATGTACGGGAAGTGGTAAGCAATTTGCACTTCATCCGTTCTTGTAATTTCTTTTTCTTCGTCTTTGATGTTTTCTTTAAATTTTCTTTCCGTTCCGAAGTAAGGCAGGATTTTGTTAGGCATCTGGCATGCTTCTGCCTGAATGACCGAACGCGGCGCAACTGCCTGAATAAACGCGCTTAAAATTTTAATAATTCTGTGGGTTTCTTCAAGGTTTTCAGCATTTGTTCCGTCCTCTTTAATCAGGTAAGGAATTGCGTCCATTCTGAAAATATCTACTCCCTGATTTGCCCAGAAAGCTATTGTTTCAAGGTTATAATACAATACTTTCGGGTTTTTCCAGTTAATGTCAAGCTGAAAGGGATAGAAAGTATGGTAGAAATAATAATCTTTTTTGTTAATCGTTACTTTTCTGTAATTATTTTCTGTTATTTCAGGGAAGATAATTCTTCTTTTTGAAGTTTTTCCGTTAGCTTCTTTATATTCCGCAACCCAGCCGAGTTTGGGATCTTTGTATCTTGTGTATTCAGGCATTTGTTCTCTTACGACAAAGTAATCTATTTTTGAAGTATCTCCTTTCAAAGCCGACTGGAACCATTCATGCTGGTCTGAAAGGTGGTTTAACACTAAATCCGCTTTAATCTTAAATCCTTTTTCACGTGCAGCTGATATGAATTTTTGAAATTCAAACATTCCGCCCAAATCCTGTCTTATACCTCTGGGGTTTCTGATATCAAATCCTGCATCTTCCATTGGAGAGTCAACAAAAGGAAGTATGTAAATCGTTGTTACTCCTAATCCCTTTAAATAATCAAGCATGTGTATATCATCTTTGAAAGTGTTTGTTTTATCGGGATTTTTTACGCCGAAGTGGTTTGCGTAAAACATATAAATTACTTCGTCTTTATACCAGTCTGAAGGTCTTTTCAAATCTTCTTCTATAAGAGCTGATGAACGCTCCTCTTTAGCTTTCTTTGCTATTGCCAGAATATTGGAATATATTATTTCAACATTTTCCGAGCCGTAAACTTTTGCAAGAGAGGCTTTTATTTCTTTTTCAAGTTTAAGCGGTATTATTGAATTCTCTTCTGCCAGTACAGATTGTCTTATTCCCAAATTTTCAATTACGGCATATGACGCAGACGCCGTAGTGTTAAATATAAGAAGTGAAGCAAGTAATCCTGCTATTAGCTTTCTCATAAGAAATGCCTCCCGTTATTTATTTTTTATTGTAGCATCAGAGTAATCTTACACAATTATCAAATCAGCTAATGTAACAAAATAATTATATTATAAAAGTTATATACGGGAAGCTAATTTTATCATCTTTATATTTTTGTTACAAAAAGAACTATGAATGTTTTGTTGAATTTATGTAATTACTTATTATATATGCTGCTTCCTTTACCAACTGTTCACACGGACGGTCTTTGTAATATTGTTCGGTTCTTTTTGCAGGTATAGGCGAATTTTCTTTTATATCAAGCCCTAAAAGTTCGCGGCATATTATTGAATTATTCGTTTTTTTGAATTCTTCCGCAAGTTTTTGTATTCTTGTATAGTGTTCTGCTTTAACTTTATCATCATCCGGTGACGTGTAACCGTATTTTAAACCTGCTATCATAAACATTGCGCTTACGGCTCCGCACACTTCGCGTAATCTTCCCATTCCGCCGCCGAAAGATGAAGAGAGTTTTAATGCTGTTTCAAAGTCAATTCCTAACTCGTCCGAAAATGCGCAAAATACCGACTGTGCGCAATTATAACCTTCTGTGAACAAGCTTGCGGCTTTTTGAGAATATTTATTTTCTTCCATAAAGATATTATACTATAAAATTAACCTGTTCGGGAATGTGTTTTGATTTTACATAAAATAGAATTTCTAATATGAACAATTTGTATAAATCATTAATATTACTTGCGGTGCTTTTAGGTATAGGAGCCGCTTACTACATATATAAAACTAATACTTACGTTACAGCGGAATTCAAAAACCTGCGGCCTTTTCACGACAGAGCTCCGATATATTATAACGGATTTAAAATAGGACGTGTTGTTAAAGTGCATCCGAATAAAACTTACACGACTACAATTGTGACTATGGAGCTTCACCCGCATGATTTGAAACTTCCCATAAATATTTCTGCCAATTTGAAAAAAGAACGCAACAGGTGGAACAGAAAATTTGATTATATTGATTTAGTTTATCCCAAAGACCCTTCTATATTTTATCTTAAAGACGGCGACTGCATCTCAGGTAAAACTACGGTAGAGCTTGATACTTATCTGGCAAATCAGGATCCGGAATCTCTTGAAGCGATGAAGGCTGATGCTGCAGAAACTATTAAAAACCTTAATATTACAATTCAAACTCTGGGAGATTTATTCGGGACATTGAACTCAATGGCAGGTGATGTTAAACCTAATGTGGTTAAAGCATCTGCCGACCTGAGCAAAAGTACTTCAAATTTTGTAAAAGTCTCTGAAAATGTCAGCGATGTTACAGGTAATATTGACGGAGCATTATCAGAACAAAGAATGGATTCTACCGCTAAAAATGTTCAGGTTGTTACCCGTAATGTCAAACTTATGACTAATGAATTTAACAAAACTATTCCTCAAATAGGTTGTACTATAAATGAGATGAACAGAATTTTATGTAATATTGATGAAATGACTGCAGGGCTGAATTGTACCATGAAAAAGCCGTTCGGCGGGCTGAGGCTGATTTTTGGCAGCCCCGTAAGCAAGAAAAAATGTCAATGTAAATGACAAATTATCCTTCTTATTATCTGATTATTGCACATGTGGGTAATGTATTTTTCGGCATATTAATTTAGTATGTACATGTAATTAGAAATAGAGGAAAGTATGTTCAGAAGGGCAACTCTTAAAAATTTCTTATATTGCATGCTGCTCACAACAATTGTAAGTACTACTCTTTGTGCTATAGCAAATTTTAAGTTTTCCCTGCCTGTATTCGGATTATCGCTGCTTTGTAATTCTCTTAATGTATTTCTTGTAATTAGTATGTACAGACATCATTTTTCAGAGGAATACGAAGAAAGAGAAAATCATTTGAAATACCAGATAGAATGCAGTTCTGCACATCTTACTTCTATTATCAATAATTTACCCCTGATTGCCCTTATAATTGATAAAAATTATAGGTTTGTAACCGGTAATACGGAAGCTTTAAAATTTTTCGATATAACCGGTGAAAAGCAGTTCGGGAAACTGTCTTTAGATGTATTTGAAAGGGATACCATGGAATTAATCAAAGAAGAAAACAACCTTATTATTCAAAACAAAAAAACTTTCGTGTCTGACAAACATGTGAAACTCAAAAACGGCAAGCAACAATGGTTCAGAATTCGAAAGGTGCCTATTATAGACAAAAAAGAAGATGTCAAAGGTTTTATTGTTTTCGGCAGAAATATTGATGCGGAAAGAGATGCTCAAAAACAAAGAGAAACATATATTTCTACATTAAGCCATGATTTGAAAATACCTACACTTGCGCAAATCAGAGCTCTTGAGCTTATTGTAAATGAAAAGATGGGCAAGATTAATGACGGGCAGAGAGAAATTCTTAATCTTACGCTTGATTCCTGCTATTGTATGTATGATATGCTTTCAACAATTCTTGCTACTTATAAATATGAAAATAACGATATTATTTTGAATTATGAAAAAATTCATATGCTGAAGCTGCTTGACGAATGCTTCGCTAAATCTTATAAAGATATGCACCATAAAAATATTCGTATAAAGGTTCAGGCTAAAGATAAATTTGTTTCGCTATATGCGGATAAAAACCAGATGAAAAAAGCTTTTGAAAACCTGATTAACTATTGTGTCTCAAATGCATACGAGGACACTGAAATTGTATGTGAAATCGGAAAGCAAAATGAAGAAAACAATGTATTTATATCACTCGGTTTTGAAAGTCCTTATGTTACATCCGAGACAATACAAAATATGTTCAGAATGTATACTACATCTGCCGAGAAGATGGATAAGGTAGGCAGCAGTTTGGGTTTATATCTTGCAAAGCAGATTATCAATGCGCATAACGGTAAAATTAACGTGGAAAGTAAAAAATCCAATTATAATAATTACAGCATTGAAATTCCTTGTATTAATGAATGTAAACTTTCTGCCATAGCTTGTTAAATATATTATTATAAAATATTATGAAGAAATTTATTTTAATATTAACTCTATTACTGTTTGCAAACGGCGTTTTGGCTGCAAGCAATACAAATGAAAAAAGAAATGCTTTCAAAGAAATGGCAAGAAGTCATCAATACCAGCATGAAACTTGTATCAGACTTTCAAGAAACTTTAAATCTGATAACAGATTTTCAAATTATTTAAGAAATAACTGTCTTTTATATGAATCTGACAGGCAGAGAATGCTGGATACTATTTTCCCGATTTCTAATAATGTGGATGAAAGCTATAAAGAGCAGTATCCTATCTTGAAAGCAAATTTTGCCATCGCTATGAATAAAAGGGAAATTGAAAATTACAGGCTTATAATAAACGAGTATTGCAAATATAATAAGTATAAATTTGCAAAAAAAGATCCCGAAGCTTGTTCGCCTAAAAGGATTAACAGCTTATTTTAAACAATTCCCTGAGCTTCCATAGCTTTTGCAAGCTTTGTAAATGCCGCGATATTTGCACCTGCAACATAATTATTGCCCAGGTTGTATTCTTCCGCGGCATTTTTGCATGAATTAAAAATATTAACCATTATACTGTCGAGCTTTTTATCAACTTCTTCAAAAGTCAGATAATATCTCATGCTGTTCTGGCTCATTTCTATGGCAGAAGTCGCAACTCCGCCGGCATTTGCTGCCTTTGCGGGTGCTACAAGAATATTATTTGCAAGTAAATATTCCGTTGCCTCTTTTGTACAAGGCATGTTTGCGCCTTCACCTATTGCGATAACACCGTTTTCAACCAGTTTTTTTGCTGAATTCAGAGTAAGCTCATTTTGTGTTGCGCAGGGAAGAGCTATGTCAGCTTTAATATTCCAAATCGGGGAATCTTCATTTTCTCTGGCAAAATATTGCGCCTGCGGACGCGCTTCAAGGTATTCGGAAATTCTTCCGCGTCTTTCTTCTTTAATCTGTTTAATTAAATCCAGATTTATTCCGTCTTTGTCATAAATACAGCCTTTAGAATCGCTCATTGCAACAACTTTTGCTCCGTATTCAGCTGCTTTTTGACAGGCGTATATTGCAACGTTTCCCGCTCCTGATATTGTAACGGTTTTTCCTGCCAGAGATTGACTGCCGTTATGTTTGAGCATTTCTCTCATAAAATAGATAAGCCCGAAGCCTGTAGCTTCTTTTCTTGCAAGAGAACCACCGTACGAAAGGCCTTTTCCCGTAAGAACTCCGCCTTCATAAATATCTTTAATTCTTTTATACTGACCGAACAGGTATCCTATTTCTCTTTCTCCGACACCGATATCGCCTGCGGGAACATCAACGTCCTGACCTATGTGTCTTTGAAGCTCGGTCATAAAGCTCTGGCAAAATCTCATAATTTCACCGTCAGATTTTTCTTTCGGGTCAAAATCGCTTCCGCCTTTGCCGCCGCCTATCGGCAGCCCTGTTAAAGCATTCTTGAATATTTGTTCAAAAGCCAGAAATTTCATAATGCTTTGATTTACGCTCGGATGAAATCTTAAACCTCCTTTGTAAGGACCTATAAGACTGCTGAATTGTACACGGAAACCTCTGTGAACTACGGTTTGCCCGTTATCTTTTACGTAAGGCACTCTGAATGAAATTAATCTTTCCGGCTCTACCATTCTTTCAAGCAGGGCAATTTTTTCATATTCGGGATGCTTCTCTATTACAGGCTCTATTGTTGACAAAACTTCTTCAACAGCCTGAATATATTCTTTTTCCGTATTATCTTTATTTTTAACTTCATTTAAAACTTTTTGTAAATATTTATTCATAAAACCCCGCTTTTTTTTGTAAACAAATTGTACCATGGTAATTTCACCTGCGCAATTGATTTTTGTAAAATATAGGTTATAATGTGATATATAAATTTTCAGTTTATTGTAAAAAGGAGTGTGTATATGTTTGAAAAGTTAGAGAAATTCCAGTTGGTCTGGTTTGCCGTTATTCTCTCACTGGGCTTAATCCTTGCCGTGAAAGCAGGAACGGGCGCAATGTCTAAGGATAAAATTACCGTAACCGGTTCTGCTTATCAGGTTGTAAAATCAGATTCCGCAAGACTTGAATTTGAAATTGCCGCAAGGAAACCTAATAAACAGCTTGCATACAATACGGTTAAATCTCAATTGCCCGTTGTGATGAAATATCTTGAGGATAAGGGGATTACCGACATTGACGTAAAAGCTTCTAACGGATATAATTCTTATAAGTACACCCCTAACGGAAATGTGACAAATGATATCGCGTACTATAATCTCTCACAGCAAATAGTGATTAAATCAAATGATGTTCAAAAAATAAAAAATATATCGACTGATATTCAAAGCCTGCTTGATAAAGGTGTAGATGTAAACGTGATGAGTACAGAGTATTTTTACTCCGGGCTTTCCGATTTGAAAGTTAAACTTTTGCAGGATGCAACAACAGATGCAAAAAATAGGGCTTCCGCAATGTTAAAAGCAACAAGAAATAAACCCGGCAAAATTCAATCCGTTAACATGGGCGTGTTTCAAATAACTCCGGTTGACTCAACTAACGTATCGGATATGGGAATAAATGACACTTCCACAATAGATAAAAAGGTTACGGCTGTTGCAAACGTTGTATTTCGTATTAAATAGTCAGGAGAATTAAAGTATGAAAAAATTTATTTTAACCGCATTATTATGTTTTTCAATCTTACCTGCTTACTGTGTACTTCCACCCGATGCCGCAATTATTCAGGTGCATGATATGCAGATGATTAATCAGCAGAGATTCAGAATGGAAGAACTTAACGATTATAATGACGTTGAAACCGAAAAGGCACGTTTTGAAAAAAGGACTGCTCCGAAAGAACCGCTTATTAAAAAGTTATTCAATAAGAAAAAATTTGTTGAAGAGAACGGGCAGATTAAGATTGAAAATGATAACAGCGTGACGGACTAATTGCTTATGCCTGCTCTGTAGCCGCACCAGCTGTAGATTGCGGGAAGGGTTTTATCAACGTGTAATTTTTCTGCAATCGGAACTTTTGCAAGGATTAAAACCCCTAATGCATCGTCAATGTTCGCGATAGAATCTTTGAAAGTAAGTTTTCTGTCGGGAACTTTGTCATAAGGGTCGTTAATTATGTTTGAAAGTTTAGCTGCAATATGCATGCCTCCGAAAAGTCCCGCAATTGTGCTTACAATTCTGTACTTAATATTTTTGCTGAATGAATATAGGGCAGCTGTTAAAAGCGGAGGTACAGATGCGTTCATAAATTGAAAAACACTTTCATTTACTTTTTGTTTGCGGAATTCTTTTTTATCGCATAGCAGTCCTGCTGCAAGCCCGCCTGCAATACTTCCCGCACTGACAAAAATCATTTCTTTAACTCCGTATTTAATATTATAAAGTCTGCTTTTCTGTTTTTTTGCAAGCATAAGCATAGGCAGAACAGTCCCTGCTATCGAGCCTGCCGCAACTTTAACTTTTGTTGAGCTGTCAGCTTCCTCTATCCTGTGATTTCTGCGGCTTTTATACTGCCTTATATCATATTCTAATCTTGTACCGTTTATTGGTGCAAGCATTTTTTACCCCTTTCGGATTATTCTACCATATTAATGTCCGAAAATTAAAATTGTTGCCGAACCTATAAGAATTATTAAGGAGCCGAAAAGTTTTTTTAAGAGATTTTTTTCGTTAAACAGTTTATATCCGAGAATTACATTAATAATAATGGAAAGTTGAAAAAGCGATAAAGCGTATCCTACATTCATATACTTAAAGACGTATGCTGTGGTAAATGTCATCAGACCAAAACATAACGCTGTTAAAACATACATTATTAAGTGTCTTTTAACAGGCAATTTAAGTTTTGAGGAAGAAAAGATATTCATAATTATGAATGAAAAAATTGCCCCGAGAAAACTTGAAGTAATAAATGATGCGGTTATTGATGAAAGTATAATAACTTTTTTTATAAATACGGCTTCAATTGCTGAAAAAATGAGTGCATAAATTCTGTACTGAATATCTTTTTTCATTAATGCTTTGGGGCTTTCCAGAATAAAATACGACCCGGATATGATTAAAGCAATCCCCAAAATTCCATACATATTCGGCATTTCATGCAGGATAAGCATACCGAAAATAAGTCCGATAACAGCTTTATAAGAATTAATCGGGCCGAGTACGGATAACTCGCCTTTTTCAAGAGCCATTACCATAAAACAATTGCATACAGCACCTGTTAAACCACCGGCTAAAGCATACAACAAAAATTTTAAATTAACTGCAGAATAATCAACAAAAAACAAAAGCGGAACGGACAATAAACTCAGGAGTAAATAATTTATGAAGTTTACAATAACAGGGTTTTCACCTTCAAAGGCAAGTTTTTTCTGAAAAACATTGCTTAATGAATTTGCTGCTACTCTTATAAATATTGCTATAAAATTATACAAAACTTGCATTACGTTAATTCCAATCTTTGCAGACATCAACCCATTGGCAGCAACCGGAAATTTCAAAAAGTTCATCACATGTAAGTTCTATTGCGGAATTCCCGCTCCCGCAAGCAGGGAAAATCGTTGAAAATCTTTTAAGAGATAAATCACAATAAACTTTTACACTGTTATCCGCAAGTGCAAACGGACATACCCCGCCGATTGCATGCCCTGTATAAGATATTACTTCTTCGGGTGTAAGCATCTTGGCTTTAATTCCAAAAAAGTTCCTGAATTTTTTATTGTCAATCCTTGCATCACCTGCACAAACTACAAGAATACAGGATTTATCGGTTTTAAAAGATAATGTTTTAGCTATTCTTGCAGGAATAACTCTTAAAGCTGCCGCAGCCAGTTCAACTGTTGCACTCGACTGACTAAGCTCGATTACAGCACGGTCTTTATTGTATTTCTTTAAAAAATCTTTTACTTTTTCTATACTCATAACGCTTAAAATTTTATCAAATAATGATTTTAATATCAATTGTAAAGAAATGTAAATATGAATATTTGCTACAACTGTAATAGTTTTACCTTTTGCAAGCAGGTCAGGCTATTGACGTTATTTAAAACATACTGTAATCTGGAGAAATCGTAAAAGGGGGTGTATCTGTGAAAATTTTACCTGTACAAAATTATTATTGTAAAAATAACACTTATCAAGTTCGGGGGGGGGGCAATTCTGAGCATACCGGAAATGTAGTTCCTTTTGCTTCTGCTAAAAGTATAAAAAATGACAATTCTCAAGTTAGTTTTACAAGCTTGCAGACTACTGCGTTAACACTTGCTAAGAAAATTCCGCTTGATGACCGTTTAGCTGCAATGTTTCAGGTAGCAAGGCACGGCGATATTGTTGTAACCGCAAAATCATTGAAAGATGCTCAAAAAGCTTTAAAAGAATCTTCA
Organism: Candidatus Gastranaerophilales bacterium; assembly: GCA_944324305.1. Lineage (GTDB taxonomy): Bacteria > Cyanobacteriota > Vampirovibrionia > Gastranaerophilales > Gastranaerophilaceae > Stercorousia. The sequence goes on along the minus strand of CALUVV010000001.1, from coordinate 262,152 downwards.
GCATGTTTTCAAAATATAATCAAGCGTTTTCTTTATGTTGAAGATGAAGGCATACAAGGAACAGCAGCTTTTTTGAGAAATGCTCATGATGAATTGGAAGTCATTAACCCGAATAAGTTTGACATGTTTCTGATTGACCAGAGCGGTCAGGCTCCCATCAAACAAGGTGAAAGCTTTTATGTTCTTCCCGGAGATACTGTCAAAGTTAATGATACGGATATAGTTATTAAAGATAAGCCTAAAGCCGATTTGAGTTTACACAGACATATATTTTCAAGAGTTTTTGACCTGACAAATGATGTTAAACCTGCAATACAAAAGCAAAATTTAAAATCTATACTTTCACTGGTTAAACAAGACGGAGTTAAAGGCAAAAAACTTACTTTTGAGGATGTCGGAGGGCAGGATAAAGTTATAAACGACCTTAAAAAAGGAATTCTCTATCCGGTTAAGTATCCTGAAGCATACGAAAACAGTATTGTAAATCACGGCTTTATTATGTACGGACCGCCCGGTACAGGAAAAACTCTTATTGCTCAAGCTTTAGCTAATGAAACGAGTGCAAACTTTGTCAAATTAAACGGACTTGAAATGGAGTCAAAATGGGTTGGAGAGTCCGAAGAAAACTGGAGAAACCTTTTTGAACTCGCAAGAGAAAATCAGCCGAGCATAATTTTTATTGATGAATTTGATGCCGTAGCAAAAAAACGCAGCGGAAAAGATGTTTACGGAGATAAAGTTGTAAATCAGCTTTTAACGTTAATGAGCGATGTTGAGAAAAACGGTGATGATATTTATGTAATTGCGGCTACAAATAAATTAAATATGCTTGATGATGCCATCACACGTTCCGGGCGTTTCGGGCAGCACATTGAAGTTAATGCGCCTGATACCGTAGAAGGAATACTTAAAATTTTTGATATCCATACGAGAAATAAATCTCTTGCTTCAGACGTAGATAAAAATAAACTTGCAAAAGAACTGCTTGATATGAAAACGACAGGGGCGGATATATCACACATTGTTAATGCAGCTAACGAAAATGCGTTTGAAAGAACAGGAATTTATAAAAAGATGGAAGAAGGTTCGTTTACAAAATCAGATATTGAAGCTTTGGAAATTACTTCCGAAGACTTTTCAAAAGCAGTCAATGAATTTTCAAATAATAACGGGAAGACATACAAACCGATTGGCTTTAGACAATACGACAAATAACAAGTTAAAAGTACAGCATAACGCTGTACTTTTTTAATAAAGTCTTATATTGCAGGTTCGATTTTTGGGGTTCCAGGTTTTGTTATATTTTTTGCAGTTTTCTTCATTTATTTCAACAAGGTTTCCGTCCACTCTGGTTATAATTCCTTCTGAACAAATCCCCGTATCAAGGCACATATTCAATTCAACAAACTTAAAATAAGCTGTTTTAATTAAATTCGAAAAAATAATTATAATTAATAGTATTAGTGCCGAATATTTGTAATTCATACAAACATTATAAATTCAAATAGTTAAATAATATTAAAAATAATTCCTTTTTTATTTTTCTTTTCTGTGCGCAGGGCGTAATCCCCACATCAGTATTTCACAATTACAATCAGGGTACATTCTTCCTCTTGTTCTTCCCTCATTGTTGGCGACCTGATCTCGTTGAGAATCTGCAAGAGCTTCTTCTTTGCTTACTTTGTGTGTGTGCACATATGTAAAAGAATCATATAATTCTTTTAAATCACTTAATCCCGTTGCGACTGCTGTTCCTAAAATTCCTCTTTGTGCTGCTTCACAATTTGCTTTTGAATGATAGAATTTATCCATTGTACCGTCTCTTTCGGCTAACAGATAAATGTAATTACTCACAAAACTGTATATTGTTCCGAGTATTGTTTGCAGGGGGCTGAGCAGTCCTGTTATATCATTTATTAATGTAAGCAGTTCAAATCTTTGTGCATACATTTGTTCATAATCAGCATCAATATTATATTCGCATTCAGACAGATGCATTCCGTAATCTCCTGAGAGCTCGTTTAAACTTTCTTCTAATTCCGTTAAATAAGTGTTTGCCTGAGATGCCAAATTCTCGACGGATGCAATTTCAGCTCCGACAGCACTTTCGAGAATATTAAAATTCGTCATTATTTCTTCCAGCTGCTCATACAAATCGTAACAATCGCAAAGTTCATCATCTGTTTGTGTTTCTATATAACATTTGCAGTTGGGATGAGGTCTGTCAGGTATATCTTCAATATTATAATATTCCCGACCGTCTAAAGCCTGACATTTTTCGCAGGCTTTTTCCTCTGCCCGCCAAATATATACCGTATTGCTTATACCGCCTTTTAATACTGGTTCTGTATTAATACGTTTATCATTTTTATTATTTTCTGACATAACTTATCCCCTTATTGCTTTCTTTAATAACCATTTCGATTATTTAAGATTTTTGCCTGCTGTGCAAGTCAGCGTTTCTGTATGCTTGTTAATGCTATAATTCTTGTATGAAGAATTTATTTATATCAGTTCTGATTTTTGTAATTATCGGCTTTATAGTTGTTCAAAACAGCTTAACTTTTAAAATAAGAAAACTTATAAAAAATAAAGACTGTATTGTCGGTGTCAGCGTAATCAGCGGAAACAGAATGTGGAATGTCGGAAACCAAAAACAGCCTTTATTGAGTGTTTTTAAAATTTTAGTTGCGCTTAAAGTATTAGAAAATGAAAATATCAATCTCAATACAAAATTGAAAATTGACAAATCTATGCTAAACAAAAACACTTATTCTCCGATGCTTAAAAAGTTTGGCAGCGTCCCCTTTGAAATAAGCATAAAAGAACTTTTAGAATATATGATTTCTCAAAGCGATAATAATGCTTGTGACATATTGCTTGATTATTACGGGGGAATTGCCGAACTTGAAAAGTATATACATTCTATCGGATTTACTGATATTGAAATTTTTGTAAATGAAAAGGAAATGAATATTGATATTGAAAAACAATATTTAAATAAAGCTTATAATAAAGATATTGTAAGACTGATTAAAAAAGCGCATGAAGGCAAAATTCTTTCTGAAGACAGAACCGAGTTTTTTAATGAAATTATGATAAAAACATCTACCGGTGAAAATAAACTGAAAGCAGGTTTGCCCCAGGATGCAGTTATAGGACATAAAACAGGCTCATCGTCACGTAATAAAAACGGAGAAAAAATAGCTGATAACGATGCAGGTTTTATCATATTAAAAAACGGGAAAAGTTATTATATTTCTGTAATGTTAACTGACTCAAAAATGCCGGATGACATGAATGCGAAGCTTATAAAAGATATATCATCAATTGTCTATAATTATATTAATTAAATATTGGCTAAATTTCGTATTTTTAAATAAATAACAGGGTTTCAATTATTATCTAAAACCCTGTTATATCAATTGGTTGCGGAGACAGGATTTGAACCTATGACCTTCGGGTTATGAGCCCGACGAGCTACCAGACTGCTCCACTCCGCGATATTTAATTTACTTTTTCATTATGTAATGCTGAATTTTAAATTGCAACCCCCTTTTATAAAAAAAAGAGTTCCATTTATTGGAACTCTTTTCTATTATGTATTTTTAGGTCTATTTTTTTAGTTTTTCATAGAACCATTTTTCATTCGGAGTATTAACAGTTGCTTTTGAAACATCTGCTGCTGCAGTACCTTTATTTACAACTTTTGCATCAGTTTCGCTTGATACTGTTCCGTTAACAGTTAATTTATCTCCTGTATTTAAGATTACAGCCGGTTTTCCTGTTAATGAGCCGCCTACGGTCATATCGCCTTTTTGGTTATATAATTCGGCCTGAGCATTTGTATTTATATTACCCTGGTATCTCAAACCATTATCACCGGAAATGTTTTTGATTAGATATTGTCCGTTGCCGTCACCGTTGAAGCCGCTTGTTACATTAATACCTGTACCGTTTGCTCTTGATGCTGCATAGAAGCCGTTGTTGTCATCAAGATTACCGTTACTGTTATTGTGAATTATACCTCCGAGAGTTAAATAACCAGAGTTTCCGAGAATATTTAATCTTCCGTTATGAGTGATTTCACTGTTGACTGTCATATCACCGCTGCCTTCATTTTTAATGTTAGCATTACCGTTAGTTATTGTGATTTTACCGTTGCTTGCAAGGTCTGCTTTTCCTGCACCGGCGTTATTTATAATACCAAGGTTTCCGTTTTCAACATTTATGTTTCCTGAAATGTACATATCATTTTTATCGTTATTGATTGCAACATCTCCGCCTTTATTTGAAATAGTTCCTTGAAGATCTAAACCTCTGTTGTTTTCAGCGGTTTGTGTACCTTTATTTCTAATAACGATATTTCCGTTTTCATTTGAGATAACGCTTGAAGAACTAGAGGAAATACCTGTTGCATCTTTTCTTGACGCAATGTAAAGATTTCCGTCGCGGTTTGTTACTTTAGCAGCTGTAGTGTTGCCGGAATCCGTAGTAAATGATAATTTTCCGTTATCATTATAGAAATATAAGTCTCCTGTATTGTCTACCGAACCGACAACAGACATTCCGTTTTCACCTGTATTAACAATTTTGGTTGTACCTTTATTGGTAATTTTAGCATTTTTAGAAATTACAATTCCTGTTCCTTCGTTAATAATGCCCATATTACCTTCATTTGTAATTGTACCGTTAGCCAGTAATTGTCCTTTAGTGTTCCTAATAGCGGTTTCACCGGTATTTGTAAGTGTTCCTTCCAAAGTCATACCGTTTGTACCGTTATTTTTAATTGAAACATTTCCGTTTCCTGCGATATTACTGCCAGAAGCAAGAGTTAATTTATCTCCGTTGTTTAAAATTGTAATATCACCTTTAGTAACAGCAACTTTGCCGTTAATGTTTAAGTTGCCTGATTTATTTTCAATTGAAACTTTTTTATTTGCTGTTAAAGTTCCGTTTGCAGACATCCCTGAGCCTGAATTTTCCACTCTTAATGTGTCGTTAGCCGAAACATTTGCGGTTGATGCAATTACAAGTTCACCGTTACGGTTAACTATTCTGACAGAAGGAGTGGAAGTGCTGCCGACGGTACCTGAAATATTTATACCGCCTTTACCTTCGTTAACGATATCTGTTTTTCCGGCAGAAGTTGTTTTACCTGCAATTGCAAGGTGTCCTGTACCGTTATTTACGATTTCAAGGGCGTTATCTGTAGAAATATCTGCTTTATTGCCGATATCAAGGTCTCCGCCTTTGTTGGAAATTGATAATGCTGCGTTGCTGTTTGATACTTTACCTGCAATATTTAAATTTCCGTTAGTGTTATATAAGTTCAGTTTATTATTAGCCTGTACATTTCCTGTTACCGTTAACCCTTTGCCGCCGTGGTTGGTCAAAGCTGTTTCACCGCCTGAGTGGTTGATAACTTTGCCGGAAATGTTAATACCGGCATCTGCGAGCTTAGAACCGTCAGTTTTGCCGCCTGATTTAATAACAATGCTGCTTCCGTTTGATTCAAAAGCATTTGCCTGTACAATTCCGTCAGTATTTACAAGAGAGTTAAATAAGTTATTAGCTTGAGTTTCAGATGTTAGAGCATCTGCAGCTTTTACTCCGTTTAAGATGTCGCCTGAAACGTTAATATTTGCACCGCGCAGGTCAACACCGTTTCTTGCAAAGACTTTACCTGCAATTGTGATATCAGCGTTGCTGTCCTGCTTTAGCTTAGAAATCTCATTAATATTAGTATAGTTCCTGGCTGCATAATCGCCTTTTAGAGTATTATATTTATCATCAGTAGGAGTAACAACGGATAATGAACCTACGTTAAGTACACCGCTTGCTCCAACAACCATTCCGTTAGGAGAAATAAATATAGCGTGCCCGTTATAGAAATTACCGTCACGCATAGTGTTTAATATCCCGTCAATTTTTACTTGTCCGTCAACAAGGTTAATAAAAGTTTCAAGATCTCTTTGCCCGTATTTATAAATTAGGTTTGCAATATCACCTTTAGAAAGTTCAAACTGGTCATATTGCCTGTAACCTACATCTCCGTTTACGTGTTCGGGGTTAATATTAAAAATCCCTCCGTTGCCTTCAACGCCTGTAATAACGCTGGCATTTACTCCTGTAACGGACAATACCGCAGCTACAGCCGCAATAAATAATTGCTTTTTGTTCATAAATTATACTCCTTTATTTTGAAACTATTTTGCATAAATCCATAAATTCATAATTGCACATAATATTATAAAGTAAAATAAAACTTTTTTTTTGCTAATTTTGTAATTTCCCTTAATATTGCTTAATAATTAGCCTTTAAACGCTCCCCAAGCCTTTATGGTGCCTCTGCGATACTTAACGAGATAAAAATCTCCTTTAGGGTTATACTCAATTGAGGCTTCCGTAAATACCTGCGGTTCATCAGGCGGCATACCGACTTTAGCTCTTTTTTTATTTGTATCTTCACGGGCTTTTTTTTCTTTTTTCAATTCTTTTTTAACTTTTTTATTATTTAATCTTTCTTGTTCCGATGCATCTTCTTCAACTTTTATTACAGGAATTATTGCAATAGGATTTTTGGATTCTAAAAGAATTAAGAATTCTCTTGAATCAGAAAGTGCCAATTCATAATAGCCCGGTTTAATTACTCCTCCTTCGTTATTATAAAGCGGATCAGGTATAATTATTGTCGGATAATCTGAATCTTTAAGCGAATATCTGTAAATTGACTGGCTTCCTACATAGTAGCCTGAAGTTTCCTGCGGAGCCTGCGGGTAAGGCCTTATATATTTTTGAGTTAAAACTTTTTCGACAAATATACCTTCAAACATTATTACAATCTCCTGATAAGAGAACTTATAATATTTTGGATTTCAGCGAAATTTTTGTCTAATGCTTTTTCACCGCCGACAAAAATTAACGACATATAATTTTGTGAATTACCGGTCTCATTTGATTTTAATATAAGCCTGTACGCTTCCCGCATAAGTCTTTTAAGCCTGTTTCTTTTAACGGCTCTTTTATGAGTTTTTTTACTTACCACAAATCCTGCAAGAGTATTTGTATCTTCACTCTTTTTGGCAATTCCCGCAAACAGGGTTATTCCTTCTTTATGGAATGAATTTTTAACTCTGTATGTTGCATTAAATGCAGCTTTATTTTTTAGTCTGTATTGTTTTTTTAACATATTCGGTAAAACAACACAGCACGTCAAGATATTTCGACCTGCTGTGTTCAATTTTTTGTAAAATCTTGCTTTTTCCAGCGTATAATTAAGCACGTTTTTTAGCTGTAATAGCTAATTTATGACGGCCTTTAGCGCGGCGTCTGTTTAAAACTTCCTGTCCGCCCGGGGTTGCCATTCTTGCTCTAAAACCGCTTACGTGCTGTCTTTTTACTTTTGTTCCTTCTAGTGTACGTCTCATTTTTCTTTATTCCTTTTAATTTATATTTGTCGTATAATTCTAATGTTAAATTAAAAAAAATTATTAGTCAACAAAAAAAGAGGGGCAGGTTAAATAATATGAACAAAAAATGTAAAATCGGTTTTATCGGCTGCGGCAAAATGGCAAGTGCAATTATTAAAGGTACAATTTCTTCAAAATTTCTTCCAAAGGAAAATATTAAAGGTTCTGAGGTAAACTGTACTGTTGCAGAACTTGCTCAAAGCCGTCTCGGAATTGAAGTCCTTACCGATAACAGGTTTTTAACTATGGACAGTGATATTATTTTCATTGCGACTAAACCTAATTATGTTGCTGATGTTTTGGATGAAATAAAAGATGAATTAACTCCTGACAAGTTAGTTGTTTCAATTGCGGCAGGAGTTTCAACAAAGAAGATTGAAAAAATTATAGGAATGCACAGAGTAGTACGTGTAATGCCGAATACACCCGCGCTTGTATTGGAAGGTATGAGCGGCGTTTGCAGAGGAGCTTATGCATCTGAGGAAGATGCCGAATTTGTTATGGAGCTTTTGTCAAATATCGGTAAATGTATAGAAGTTAAGGAAGATCAAATTGATATTGTTACTGCGATTTCCGGTTCAGGTCCTGCATTTTTCTATAAGGTTATTGAGGATATGGCACGCGCAGGAGAAAAACTCGGTCTTGACTACGAAAAATGTCTTATGCTTGCGACACAAACCGCTCTCGGTTCCGCAAAAATGGTTATGAACAGAGGTGAAATTCCTGTACAAACACTTATAGATAATGTTGCAACAAAAGGAGGCTGCACATTTGTAGGAATTTCAGTAATGAATGAGGAAGGTTCCGATAAATTATTTTATGATGTAGTATCGCAGACAGCAAATAAAGCATCTGAACTTGGTAAATAATTTTTAATATATATAACAAAAAAATATATTTACGGTTTTTTATAGCCGTAAGTATATTTTTTTGTTGAGTATTCTGATGCGTGTTAGATTTGATAATATTGTTAATAAACTGATATATACAGAAGATAAAACTAAAATGGTTTTATGGCGGGAACTTAACGGCTGTCCGCGAATAGTTAATGCCGCATATGACGGTTATACCGGCGTAAAATTACACAGATTTCCTACGGTAAAAAATAAGAGCAAGTATTTTTATCCTGATATAACACATGATTTTAATGATTTTAAAGATATATTATTAATGGATTTAAATAATAAGAAAAAGAAGCCGTTTGGTAGAATTAAAGTGTTAAAGATGTTTTTGGATAATTTTGCGACAGGAGAAAAATGGGATACAAAATTTTGTCCCGAATTCCCGGGACGCGATAAAGACGGGCGTGTCCAATACGCAGTTTATGAAGGGAACATAGTTGCGGGAAATTTCCTTTCAAATAATATATACGGTTTTTTATGCGCTGCTGCGGGAATTCCTGAAAGTATCGCAAAATTTCTCGGTAAAATATATTCCTGCGGAATTCTTGAACCGTTAATTTCAGGAAAACTTCCCGATAAAACTTTAATGAAATTCCGTGATCCTGTTGCAGACCAAAATGCTATTTCTAAAGGATATAAAGAATACAGGAGCTTAAAAGTACACTAATTTTGTATCATCATTTCCTGTGTTGTTTTTCCTCCTTTTTCAACAGCATATGTTATTCCGCTAATCTTCTTAATTCCGTCATAGTCTCCATCAATTTTAAAGCTAAATATATCATAACCCCATTTATTAGGCCCTTTGTGCCCGTTTATATCAACAGTGTATACCGGAACTCCGGAGTTAACGTTTCCGTATTTAATTATAACAGTGCCGTCTGATAATATCCATGAAGAATATTTGTTTTTTATGTTGCTGTCGCTGAAGTCACTGTTAGGGTTATACGGATACTCAGGATTAGGGTTTTGAATTTCTTTAACTTTATCCGTTCCCCTATATTTATCTGTTATGCAGCCGTTAGCAAGCGAGTTTGTTTCACAAAATTTTATAACCTTTAATACTTTATTAAATAATTCATTTTGAAAAGCCTGACAGTCGTATCGCAAACCGGTTTGATTAGCCGGCAGTTTACTGCCGTCAGAACACTCCCAAGCCGTGCAGGTATTATAAACAGGGTCTTTTTGTGAACAAACTTCTTCGCAGATACCTCCATTTAACCAATAAAAACAAGCAACCGGCATATCAAGCTGGCTTTGAGCTTGAAATACAGCCTGAGAAAAAACAGAATATGCTTTTTTGAATTGATTTTTGAGAACAATGTTCTGTACATTTTCTGATATAACAGGCAGCGTAAGTGCTGCAACGACGCCTACAATACCTAAAGTTATTAAAATCTCAGCTAATGTAAAAGCATTATAATTCTTTTTCATGAAATTCCTTTCTTAAAATAGGAAATATAATTCTATAAAAATAACATATCATGGGTATTAATATTTTGTCAAGTTAAATAAAATACCAGTATGGATGAAATGTTGATATTGGAGAAAGTTGCAGATAATATTCGGCTGGAGCGTCTTCGCAGGCGTCTTTCGCAGGAGAAATTAGCTGAAATGGCAGATATTTCCTCCAAATATCTTAACCTTATCGAAAACAGAAAGGCTAATCCTACAATTGTGATAGTCGTAAAAATTTGTATGGCCTTAGGTATAGATCTTAATACTATTTGGAATAAATAATTTCCCGCGCGGATGCAAGAAACTCTGTTAAGCTTTTAACTTTCGTTTTTCCCCCTGAAAATATCATTCCTTGCTTTAATCCTAAAATACATCCCGGGCAGGTCGTTAAAACGATATCGGCACCGGTTCGCAAAATATTTTCTGCTTTAACTTTTGAAATAGCACGCGAAACAGTGTTGTTTTTTATAAAAAATTCTCCTCCAAAACCGCAGCAAGTATCAAAATCCGGCATTTCAACATATTCAACATTTTCGCAATTATCAAGCAGCGGTTTCAGAAAATCGGAATTTTCCAGATGGCAAGGCTTGTGGAACGTAACTTTAAGCTGTTTCGCAAATTTGAATTTTATGTTCTGTTTTAGTATAAGTTCTCCGATATTTATAAATTCAGCATTAACATATTGTTTTAAAGTGCTTTCACAGCTTGCGCAGTCAGTTAAAATATAGTCAAACTCACAGTCAAGCATTTTAAGGTTATGTTGTTTTACTTCTTCAAATCTTTCCAGATTGCCGCTTGATAAAAACGGCAGGCCGCAGCAGTCAAAATTTTTTTCGATTATTTCAATATTGGAATTCCTGAAAATTCTCTCTATGTAATTATCAGTTTTCGGGCATAAATTATTTACGCATCCTTTAAAATAAATAACTTTTAAAGATTTTTGCTGTTTAACGGGTAATTTTTTTCTGAAAGGTTTTGTCAGAATTCTAAATATATTTAAAAGGCTGCCGAAAATATATTTAGACTCTAAAAAGAAAATTAATCTGCCTAAAACAGTATTTTTAACATATTCATGTTTTGCTGTTTCAAATATTTTGCAAACATCAATCGAACTGGGGCAAAAGCCGCTGCATTTTCCGCATTTAAGGCATAAATCAATATATTTGTCTATATTTTTATTCAGCTTTAAGTCCCCTTTTAAAACTCCGTCAAGCATAACAAATTTTCCGCGCGAAACAGCGCAGTCATTTCCGGTAATCTTATAAACAGGACAAACTGACTGACAAAGGCCGCATTTGGAACATTTATTTATATCATCTTTAAAATCTTCCAACTTTTGCATGACATCATGATAACACGGAAATTACCACGGGTAATCGTCTTTTATTTCCCAACCGTCCCGTATTATTTTCCCGGAACAGCATTGACCTCCGCCTGATCTGCTGCATTCGTTATTTATGTAGGCTTCGCTTGATGTCATACAGTTCCCGGCAATTTTATTTCCGTATATCGCAAATATAAATACATCTTTCCCAATAACATTGGGTTTTTTAGGGCCGTTAAGGTCAACATAAAACTTTTGATTTCCTCCCCAATACTGTGTTTGCTCTTCTTCATCCCAGGAAAACGGCACAAATGCTATCAATGTTCCATCGGTTAATATAATTGTATACCTGTTGTTTCCTGTCAGTGCTAATGAACTGTCTGCTGAACCATTTGGAGCGGCTGCTGTTGTATTATATGAGCAATCACCTGATTTGCTGCATTCCTGAATAGATTTAAAATAAGGAAGCCAATAAGTTTGTACATATTTTTTTACATTTTCCGTATTAATTTCCTGTGATGAGTTAATCCAATCTTCTGACGGTCCGTTATCGTTCTGTGACATCGTGTAAGCCTGTGACAATACGGAATAAACTTTTTTTAACTGAGCGACAGTCTGCTGCTTTCGATAATTCCCTAATAAAACCGGCATCGTCATAGCAGCAACTATACCAATAATCCCGAGAGTGATTAGAACTTCAGCAAGTGTGAAAGCTTTTTTTGTTTTGTGATGTTTCATATCACTAGTATAGCAATTTATACTAATAATGTAAAGTGTATTTCTAAAAAGGCTTGTTATACAAAGGTTTCTCGGGGGGGGGGCAATCTCAAAGCTTCTGATTTAAACATTTTTCTACCTCCTGTTTTCAATCATTATTTATGATTTTCCTGTATTTGTCAAGTGTTATGCAATGGCTCCATGCGAAGCATCTTGAACATTTTTTGAATACTTATAGAGATAACCGGATTTTACTTTCGGCTCAAACGGTTTTAAATTTTTACGTCGTTCGGTAAGTTCATTTTCACTGACAAGAAGCTGTATTGAGCGGTTAGGAATATCTATTTTAATCTTATCGCCGTTTTTTATTAAAGCTATTGTCCCACCGTTGGCTGCTTCAGGGCAGATATGGCCTACACATATTCCTCTTGTTGCTCCTGAGAACCTGCCGTCAGTTATTAATGCACATTTTTTCCCTAAACCTTTGCCTGTCAAAAGAGATGTAGGTGCAAGCATTTCGCGCATTCCGGGACCGCCTTTGGGTCCTTCATAGCGTATTACTATAACATCTCCTTCCTTAATTTTGTCATTTTCCAGTGCTTCCATGGCATCTTCTTCGCTGTCAAACGTTCTGGCAGAACCTTCGAACACATAACATTCAGGCGCGACACCCGACGTTTTTATAACACATCCGTCTTTTGCAATGTTTCCGTAAAGAATTGCAAGACCTGCCTGAGTATATTGTGAGTTATCATAGTCAGGTATTACAACATCATCTTTCCGTGCTTGTTTTGCAATATTTTTGATTGAAATTCCGGAAACTGTTTGAGTATCGGATAAGAATTTCTCAAGAGATTTTATTACTGCTGGAACGCCGCCTGCATTATGGAAATCAGTCATTGTTAAACTTGAGGAAGGATTAATCTTTACGATTTGATGAACTTTTTTACTCAATTCTTCAAAATCGTCCAATGTAACATTTATACTGCCGGCGTTTGCAATTGCGAGAATATGCAGAAACGTATTTGTCGAACCGCCGAGAGCCAAATCTGCAATTATAGCGTTTCTTAAACTTTCTCTTGTAATAATATCTGACGGTTTTAAATCTTTTTTAATAAGCTCAACAATCTGCATTCCGCTGTCAAAGGCTATACGGCGTTTTTGGGAAGATACTGCAGAGGCAGATGCACAGTAGGGAAGGCTCATTCCCATTACTTCCGCTAAACAGGCCATAGTGTTTGCGGTGTACATTCCCTGACAGGCTCCTGCTGACGGGCAGGAAGCTTCTTCCAGTTCAAGAAGTTCTTCATCTGTGATTTCACCGTTTCTGAATTTACCTACGGCTTCAAAAGAACCTGTAACCATTGTTAATTTTTTATGCCCTCTGCATTCACCGTCTAGCATAGGACCTGCGGTTACAATTATAGCAGGAATATTTAATCGAAGCGCCCCTATCAGCATACCCGGTGTAATTTTGTCGCAATTTGAAAGTAAAACAATCCCATCAAGCTGATGAGCTGCAGCAACGCTTTCAACACAATCCGCAATCAAATCTCTTGACGGAAGCGAATAACGCATTCCGTTGTGTCCCATCGCAATTCCATCGCAAATTGCAGGAACTCCGAAAATAAAAGATTGACCGCCTGCACTGTGAATACCTTTTTCAATCTGCCGTTCCAAATCGCGCATTCCGATATGTCCGGGAACTAAATCGGTAAATGAACTTGCAATACCGATAAACGGAGCTTTCATATTATTTTTGCTAACGCCTGTTGCCATAAGAAGTCCTCTGTGAGGAGTTCTTGCTATCCCTTTTTTTATATTATCGCTTTTCATAAAGGTATTATACAACAATACTTGAAAAAAAGTAAAAATATGTTAAAATTATAATGATATATACGAAAGGAGCGATTAATGACCAGCGTAGCCGCTGGATCCGCCGCAAGGGTTTTGCATAATTATTAAAAAATTATAGAAAGGAACATTTATGAAAAAGTATAGTAACTTCGGGGGGGGGGCAACCGTTTAAGCCCCAGTAGCAAGGGTTTTACGCTGGCAGAGGTCTTGATTGCCTTAGGTGTTATAGGTATAGTAGCAGCCTTAACTATGCCTGTGATAACAGAAAATGTGCAAAAAAATGTTTTAAGAAATCAATTTAAAAAAGTGTATTCTACTTTTTCCCAGGCAGTATTTCAGGCGCAAAATCAGCTTGATATGCCTGTAGCTTGTTCTTATTGGCCAAATGGGTCATTGTGTAAAGCAGTTTGTACTCAAAAAGATCCTGTATATAATACCTGTGTATCGTACAAATGTGAAGACGGCTCCCCTTTGGATGTTAATCATAACGGTGTACGTAGTGATTGTTCCGTATTTGAAGAAGAATTGTTTAATAAAGTGTTAAAAGTTGTCAAATTTTGTGAAGATAATGCTTTATCCAACGGCTGTTTAACAAGTGATTATAAAGGAACAGATAAAGTTAAAGAAATTCAAAATCCTAACCCTGAGTATCCTTATAACCCTAACTCTGACTTCAGTGATGCTAATATAAAAAATAAATATTCATCATGGATATTATCAGACGGCACTGTTATAATAAAATATGGTCAATTTAAGGGATCAGTTCCTATATATACTGTAGATATTAACGGGCATAAAAAGCCCAATAAATGGGGATATGATATTTTTACGTTCCAACTGCAAGGCGACAACGGCGGAATTAAAAAGATTGCAGGTTATAGTTATGCTGTTGAAAAGGGCGGAAAAACTACTATAGAAATGATACAGGATAAGAAATAATTCTTTTATATTATATTCCATTCTTTATCCCACTCAATGTAACCGTCTAATTCAATATTGTGGTAGTTGTAAGGATTGTTGATATATTCCGGATTAAACAGCCCTATTGCCGCAAGCCGTTTTATTATATCAGGTAAAAGGGCTGTACTTCCTGCAATAGTTCCGTCTTTGGAAGTGGCTTTTATTCCGTCATAGTAAACTTTTTCATCTGCAAAAGTCATTTCTTTTAAATTACTTTTTGTAATCGGGAGACTGTCGCTTATTAAAATTATTTTATCTAGAGGTTTGTTTTTAAATACAAGTTTTAAAGCATCATCAGATACATGAATTCCGTCTGCAATAATTTCTGTATAAATATTATCATTAATTAGTGCTGAAAGAGCTGTAGATGTTCCTCTGTGTGTAATTCCTGACATAGCATTAAAAAGATGTGTTACGCCTGTACATTTTGTTAAATCCCCGCCTTTGCAATGTCCTGCCTGAATTTTTATATTTTTTCCCGAAAGATAATCAAGCAAGCCTTCATCAAGCTCGGGAGCCAGAGTTATAATTTTTATAAAATCATCTTCTATCAGCTTGTAATTTTCCGGAGTAAGCTTCATAAAATGTTCCGGATTGTGAATTCCTTTTTTCTCATGATTAAGAAATATTCCCTCAAGATGAATTCCCAAAATTTTTGCCATATCAGAAGTTTGTTTTTTTGAAGCTTCCTTAATAACGGCAATTGCGCGTTTGGTATTTTCGGCAGTGTCAGTGACAAGCGTCGGAAAAATTCCTCCTATGCCGTATTTAAAAATTTCTTTTGAAAGATATAACACATCGTCAACAGATGCTGTATTAAAATCAATGCCGAAACATCCGTGAAAATGTTGTTCAATTAATAATTTTGTTTTCATAAAGCTATTATACAACAATACTTGAAAAAAAGTAAAAATATGTTAAAATTATAATGATATAGACGGAAGGAGAATTTACTATGGGATATAACGGAAAATTCGGGGGGGGGGCAATTCTGTAGCTCCTGCTCATAGTTTTAGAGCTTTATTCAAAATCTTTGTGCCGGGTCAAGCGGCACGCTTGGCATTTACACTTGCGGAAGTACTTGTTACTTTGGGGATTATCGGTATTATTGCAGCACTTACTATGCCGGCGGTTATCACAAACTATCAAAAAAATCAGACAATAGCCCGATTAAAAAAATCTTATTCCGTGATTAGCCAGGCTCTGGTATCTTCTCAAGCAGAAAACGGCAGCATTGAAGAATGGGATTTGAGTAACATTGGTCAAATGGATACAGGTGCTCCTAATGAAAGTTATAAAAATGTTTTATCAGGGGTAGTGAATAAATATTTTGTACCATATTTTGAGCTGGTTGAAAATTGCGGCTTAAGCTGCAATTCACAAAAAGATATAAAACGCCTTGAACTGAACCGTACACGCGAGCATTCCTGGGACGCGAAAGAGTTCTATGTTGTCTATCTTAAAGACGGTTCTATTATTGCTTTTTCTATGGATGTAAGCGGAGCCGGAGTTTATCAATACATATACATGCATGTTGATATTAACGGAAATGCAAAACCAAATGTATACGGGCGTGATATTTTCACCTTTATGCTAACATCCGCAACAAAAAATTTAAATATGGCCGGCAACGGCTATTCCAGAACGGTTTTAACATCAAATGCCCGCAGAGGCTGTAACAAAAACTCTCAGTATGATGCGGGATTTTACTGCGGTGCCTTAATTCAATATGACGGGTGGCAGATTAAATATGATTATCCGTGGTAGCGTTTAAATAACGCTGCCTTCAAAAACTTTTCTGGCTTCTTCTCTGTCATCAAAGTGAATAGTTTTATCTTTTAAAATTTGATAATCCTCATGGCCTTTTCCTGCAATGACAACAACATCATTGTTGTTTGCAATTGTTTTTAAAAGTCCGATTGCACTTCCTCTGTCAGATTCAACAATAACACTTTCCGTATTAACTGATTTTAAGCCTGCAATTATGTCCGTAATAATCGTCTGCGGGTCTTCTGTTCTCGGGTTATCGCTTGTAATAACGATTTTATCGGCAAGTTTTTCTGCTATGGCTCCCATTTTAGGCCGTTTTGTAGCATCCCTGTCTCCGCCGCAGCCAAAAAGACATATTAGCTTCCCGTCCTCAGGTGTAATTTCTCTTGCGGATTTTAAAACATTTTCAAGGCCGTCGGGGGTGTGTGCATAATCAACTATTACAAGAGGTTTTTTTACAACGACTTCAAATCTGCCCGCAACACCTTTAACATTTTGCAGAGCTTTTAAAGCTGTTTCAATATCAATTCCGATTGCAAGAGCAGCCGTAACTGCGGCAAGAACATTGTAAACACTGAACATGCCGTTCATGTGAAGATTAACTTTATGTTCTTTTGCATTTTCCACTAATGTAAACTCTGCTCCGTTCAATGAAAAATTAATATTTCTTGCCATAACGTCGCTTTGCTGCCTTACGCCGTATGTATAAACTTTTACGCCTTCGGGTACAACGCTTATAAATCTGTCGCCGTATTCGTCATCTGCATTTATTACTGCAAAATCGCCTTCTTTCAGATGTTCAAAAAGAAGTGCTTTAGCTTTAAAGTAGTTATCCATTGTAATATGATAATCAAGGTGATCCTGTGTTAAGTTCGTAAACACTGCACCGTTAAATCTGCATCCGCCGACACGGTTTTGCTCTAATGCATGAGAGCTTACTTCCATAACAACATTGTCGATTTTTTCAACGTCCTTAATCATCCTTAATGTAGCTTGTAATTCGGGAGCCTGCGGAGTTGTATGCTTAGCATCCCTGTATTCTCCGTTTGAGGATAATTTGTAGCCTAAAGTCCCGATAAGCGCACATTTTTGGCTGTGTTCTTCAAATATTTTCTGAATTAAATGTGTAACTGTTGTTTTTCCGTTGGTTCCCGTAATGCCGATAAGATTAATCCCTTTTGACGGGCTTGAATAAAAGCGGTCTGCGATATCGGCAATTTTATGTCTTGTTGAAGACACTACAACCTGAGGAATTTTGGTCCCTTCAACTTTTTTTTCAACAAGCAGAGCTGCTGCTCCGTTTTCAATTGCACTTTTGGCAAATTCGTGTCCGTCTGTATGTTCCCCGACTAAACATACAAAAATATCTCCTTTTTTGGTTGTTTTCGAATTATATGAAATACCTGTTATATCAATATTTTTAAAGTTGATTAAGTCTTTATAGTCTAAATATTCAATAAGTTCATCAAGTTTCATTTATATCTCCTTAATTTTTCTTTGCGGGCGTAATTTTGTCGGGTTTTAAATTCATAATTCTTGCAATCTGAGTTGTAACTTCATGGAAAACAGGTCCTGCTACAGTATTTCCCCAGATTGCACCTACTTTTGCACTGTCAACCATTACATAAACCAGCACCTGAGGGTCTGATGCGGGCAAATAACCGATAGTTGAAGTATAAGTAAATGGTGTATAACCGCTTCCGCCTTCTTTAGGTTTTCTTGAAGTACCTGTTTTTGCCGCAACATTATATTTCTCCATTTTAATAACAGAGCGTCCGTTATTTACACTTGCGGCGAGCAGTCTTGTTATTGCTTGTGCTGTTGCAGGTTGAATAACCTGAGTATGGTGAATTTTGTTATCATATTCTTCCTGTGAGTATTTTATAACGTGCGGAGTAATCCTTACGCCGTTATTTGCAAGAGCCTGAACAGCTGAAATCATTTGAATTGCAGTAACGGATGTCCCGTAACCGTATGACATTGTTGCCTGAATTCCCTGATCCCAGTAAGTCCAATACGGCAGCAATCCTGAAGATTCTCCCGGCAGGTCAATTCCGGTTTTAGCCCCGAAGCCGAACTTTTTCAAAACACCGTAAAATTCTGCAGGCGACATAGTTTTTGCAATATTAATAGCTCCGATATTACTTGAATGTTCAAACAGATATTCAAGGGTTATATTGCCCGGATATGGGTGTACGTCATAGTCATAGTTTTTAATTTCCCATTTCCCTATTGTGGTTTTACCTGTATCAAGTACTGTTGAATTTTCGTTTATTTTTCCCAAATCCATTGCACCGGCAACGGTGATTGTTTTGAATGTTGAACCGGGCGGGAATACGTCTGTCAGTGTCCAGTTTTTTAACTGCTGCGGGGTTGCTTTTTTGTAATTATTGGGATCAAATGTGGGATAAACCGCATAGGCAAGTATTTCACCGTTTTTAGGGTTCATGACTATAACGGTTCCGCGTTCCGCATTTTTTTCTTTAACCATTTTTTCGATTTCTTTTTCGCACACGTGCTGAATTGCCGCGTCAATGGTTAAAGTTACATCTTCACCTTTGGGATTTGTCGTTGTTGCAACAGGGTCGGTAGTAAAATCATAAATAATTTTTCCGTCGCGTGTTTTTTGGTACTTAACTGTATTTATAACGTGCTCAAGTCTGTCTTTTGCAGTATATTCAATTCCGTTAGCTATATCCGCATCAAAGTTATAATAGCCTAAAATATGTGCTGCAAGAGTACCTTGCGGATATTCTCTCGTATTTTTCTTTCCTAAGCTTATTTCACGTAAATGAAGTTTGGATATTTGTTTTGCCGTGCTTCTTTCTATATCTTTTTTCAGGGTTATGACAGGTCCGGGCTTTTTCAATTTTTGCAAAAGCGTATCTTTTGGCATTTTTAAAATAGGAGCCAGAAGTTTCGCGAGTTCTTCGGGCGAATGGTCATAATCTGCAGGGTGTGCATAAACATCTGAATAAACTTTATCGGTTGCAAGTTTTATACCATTTCTGTCAAAGATGTCACCGCGCATTGAAAATATTCTTCCAACTCTCTGGCTTCTTGCGCGTGCTCTGTATTTTCCTACATCTACAACCATGATGAAAAATAAATATATAATAAGCAGGGTCATAAATCCCGCGAAAAATATATGCAAAAATCCCATTATTTGGTCAAAAGTTTTATTTCGTTTTTCTGTTTCGCTTTCCGGCTCTCTTTTTCGCAGTCTTTCTCTCATTTTCTATCACCTGCACTATCCCTCTTTTATAATTTTAGCATAAGGAATAATAAAAGAAATAAATATTAAATAATTTTAACTTTGTTGTATAATTTATATATGAAGAAATTTGTTGTGTTGTTCGGGTTAATTTTATTAGGCAATAACTGTTTTGGTTTTGACGTTGTATATCCTAAAAAAAATGATGTAATTATAAATGCAAAATCAACGTTTTTTATCGGTTCTTCCGACAAGCCGCTGAAGATTAACGGACAGGATGTTCCCCTGCACCCTACAGGAGCTTTTGCATATGTGGTCAACTTGAATAACGGCTCAAATACTTTTATTTTACAGTCGGGTGATGAAAGACAGATTTTTGTTATTACAAAACCTGTTGTAAGACCTCTAAAATGTAATATTACGGAATTTCGTCCGTTTAACTGCCGTAAGGTTTTTATTGTAACTGCCGAAAATGCACCGCTGCGTTCCACTCCCGTAGATGCAGGAATAAACAGGAAAGCTCATTTGCAGAGAGGAGTAAAACTTTTTGTAGACGGCGAGAAAGCAGGTTTTTACCGTGTTATACTCGGCAAAGATAAATACGGCTGGATATCTAAAACCAATGTAAAAAATGATACAGACAACAATCAAACTTTGGCTTCACTTAACGGTTATGAATACATAGATGATGAGAATTTTTATAAATTTATATTTCATCTGGATAAAAGGGTGCCATTTGAAATGGTTGAAGGTGATGTTTTCCTTATGAAATTTTACAACGTAAAAGATCAGGAAGATAATACCTATACAATGAATTTTCCCGTAAAAGACGCTTTAAGCGGCAGAAAATTAACAGGATACAGCGGGGAATATCAAGGCAATGATTTCATATTAAAAATAAGAAAGCCTTTAATAACAAATTCAAGGCGTCCGCTTCATAATATCAGGATTGCCGTAGATGCAGGACACGGGGGCTCCGAAATCGGTGCCACAGGCTGTCTCGGAGATAAAGAAAAAGATATTAATCTGGCTTTTGCAAAACTTATTGAAAAAGAATTAAAAAAGCGCGGCGCAAGAGTGATTATGACCAGAACTGCCGATAACTACGTAAGTTTAAAAGACAGAGTTGAAATTGCGAATTACGGCGATGCCGCTGTCTTTTTAAGCATTCACGGCAATGCGCTTCCCGACGGTTCGGATCCCAACAAGAACAGAGGAACAAGCATTTATTACTATTATAATCAGGCAAAGCCTCTTGCTGACATAATCCTGAACACTTTGGTATCGGAAGTGGGCGTACCTGATGATAAAGTCCGTCAGGGCAGTCTTGCGGTCGTAAGAAATACAAATGCTTTAAGTCTTTTGATTGAAGTTTCATACCTGATAAATCCTGAAGACAATGCAAATTTAATTAACCCTGAATTTCAGTCACAATATGCAAAGGCAATTGCAGACAGTCTGGAAAAGTATTTCGGGCAATAACTTTTTTACAAGTCTAAAAGTGTGAAATCTTCCGGTAAATAATTTTCAGTAATTTCTAATAAGTATGTTGCTTTTACACCCATAGCTTCTGCGACTTCAACGATAGTTGTTATATTAAAATTTTTCTTTGCATTAACAAGATTACTCATTGTTGATGTGGATATTCCATATTCAGAAGCAATACGGGACGGCGGAATACCACCTAAACAATCTAAAACTGCTTTAGAGAGAGCTGCTATGTATATTCTTTGTTTAACCTTTTTAGCTTGCATTTAAATATTTTAAAAACAATGCGGATAATTTTCTTTCGTGAACGTGAAAGTTTGATTGTTTTTTATAATTAAAAACCGCAAAATTATTTTGCGGCTTTTAATTAATTTATATTGTTTTTCTCAATTATATTGTAACGTAATTTAGGAGAGTTCTTACCCCTGCTCCTGTTGCACCGGTGATAAATTCTTTTTGCGGTTTTTCAAGATATGCTGTGCCTGCAATATCAATATGGCACCATTTTGTATCTTTTACAAATTCCTGTAAAAATACTCCGGCAGCAGATGCGCCGCCGTAACGGGAACCTGTGTTTTTCATATCAGCTATGTCTGATTTCAGACTGTCTTTGTATTCCTTAAACATTGGCAGCTGCCAGTATGTTTCACCTGATTCTTTTGCTGTTTTAATCAGTCTTCCTATCATTTCTTCATCGTTGCCCATAATCCCTGATGCAACCGTTCCGAGAGCAACCAGACAAGCACCGGTCAAAGTTGCAATGTCTATTACTTCATCAACACCAAGTTCGCAGGCATAACAAAGCGCATCTGCAAGTGTTAATCTTCCTTCCGCGTCTGTGTTATCAACTTCTATTGTTTTTCCGTTTTTGGCTGTTAATATATCACCCGGTTTGTATGATGATCCTGAAGGCATATTTTCACAAGCAGCTATTATTCCGTGAACTTCCGTATCAGGCTGTAATTTTGACAGCGCGCTCATTACCCCTAAAACACAAGCTGCACCCGACATGTCATCTTTCATTGTAAGCATCGAAGATGCAGGTTTAATATCAAGACCGCCCGAATCAAAACAAATACCTTTTCCGATAAGTGCTATTTTTTTCTTGGGATTTTTGCCTGTGTATTTCATGTGAATAAATTTAGGCGGCTGAACGCTTCCCTGTCCGACGGCCAGATAAGCTCCCATTCCCATTCTTTCGATTTCTTCTTTATCAAATACTTTTGTTTCAATACCTTCCAAACCTTTAGCAAGTTCTGCAAGTTTTGACGGTGTTGCAATTTGCGCCGGGGCGTTGGCTAAATCTCTTGTGAATTTCATTGCTTCCCCGAAAACAATTCCTTCTTTAACATCACTTTCAGAAAACTTTGCAAAGGTAATCTCTTCCAGATGGTGAGCTTTATCCGATTTGTATTTATCGTATGCGTAATCTGCAATCATAGCTCCGATTGCTGCTGATTTTCCGTAATCCGCATTAACATCAAAGTCAAAAGCTGCTTTTTTAGCTTTAATTTGATGTAACTTTTTTACTGACTTTGCAACAGCTTCTCTCATTTTGTTATGGTCAAATTCTTCTTTTTTCCCGAAGCCTATAACGAGAATTTTATCGGCAGGAATTTTCCCCAAAGTGTGCATTAAATATGTTTGACCGAATTTCCCTTCGAAATGGTCTTTTTCAACAGCATAAGTATTGATGAGCTCCTGAGAAGTTTTTTCACCTTCAAATTGGTTAATTACCAGAACTTCAACGGGAGTATTTTTGACGTCTTGTGAAACTTTAATTTCCATAACTCTCTCCTTTTTAACAATATGATTATACAATTTTTTTTAATAATTGTAAATTTCTTTTTTTTTAATAGCAAAATTATATTTTCGGAGTTATTAAAATAACAGGAAAAAAGGTATAATAATGAATATAACATTTAACCCCCCGCAAAATCAATACAAATCTCCGAATTTTACTGCCAGGCTCAAAGGCTCTGCAATTAAAATGGCTGTAAAAAACGCAAAGGACGGTTTTCAATTCGGTGAAATCTCTGAAATTTTAGAAAATGTAAAATCTTTTGGTGACAATTTGACTAAAATTAATTGTGACACCAGTGGAGAAGTCAGTGTATACAATAGCAAATTCAGCGATTTTGTTTATAAATTCAGATTGCCGAAAAATAATAAATCAGAAAATCCGTTTTTGGATATGCTCAGAAATTTTAATAGTGAAAACAGTATTATGAAGATGGAATATAATCTTTTCAATTATATTTTTGAGCATAGTAAAAATAACTCAGTAAGACGTACAAAATATAATTTTTATTCCTCTTTACCCATGAGCTTTACAACTAAATCTGTTCTTGATGCGGCTGCTAAAAAACAGGGTATAATTTCTGATCCTTTATATTCACCGGAAGGAAGTAAAGAATCAATCGCAAAATTTGAAAAATTGAAAGAAATGTTTATTAAAAATATAGAAAAATATAATTAAAAAGGATAATTTTCAGTCCGATTACTCTATGTAAAACATTTTAAATTCCTACTATACAAAAACTGTTTCTCATGGTATCATATTGACAGATGTAGTAGGTAAATATTTTTTGGAAATATATGCAATAAAATTCACTTAAAATAAAATTTAACTGAAGCTCGATAGGATATATGTATCGGGCATTGCGTGTATTATTAAAAAATAGAAAAGGATAAGGTATAAAACTTTATGGACTTTTTATTAATTATTGCGATTATTGCGGTAATAGCATTAATCGCTGTGCTGTTTGTCCGGGAAAACAAAACAAAATCCGTGCTTTTATCCGTTGAAAAAGACAGAAAAGCATTAGAAGAGAAAGAAAAACTGCTCCTGAAAGAAGCTAAAATCAAAGCAATTGAAGAATTGCAGGAAGACAGAGAAAAACTTAACGAAGAAGAAAGAGAAAGAAGACAGGAGCTTGCAAGGCAAGAACAAAAATTAGCCAAAAGAGAGGATATGCTTGAAGATAAAATTCAGGAATATACCGAAAAAGATTTGCAGGCTCAAAGAAAACTCGATGAACTTCTGGAAAAAGAAGATTACCTGGCAGAAATCGTACAAAAGCAGACTACGGAACTTGAAAGAATTTCGGGAATGTCAGCAGAAGATGCGAAAAATATGCTCCTTGACCAGCTTAAACATGATTTGGCTCAGGAACAAATGCAGCTTATCCGCGAGAACGAAGCTAAAATAAAAGAAATTTCTCTTGAAAAATCAAAAGAAATTCTATCAACAACAATGCAAAGATGTATGATTGAACAGGTTGTTGAAACAACCGTGTCCGTTGTTGCTTTGCCTAATGATGAAATGAAAGGACGTATAATCGGCCGTGAAGGACGTAACATCAGAGCTCTGGAAACATTAACCGGTGTTGATTTGATTATTGATGATACTCCCGAAGCCGTTGTATTATCAAGCTTTGACCCTGTAAGACGCGAGATTGCAAAACTTGCACTGGAAAAATTAATTGTAGACGGCCGTATTCACCCTGTTAGAATTGAAGAAATGGTTGAAAAGGCTCAGGAAGAAATTGATAAAAAAATCCGGGAAGAAGGCGAAAATGCCGCTCTTGAAATGGGTGTTATGGGCTTGAATAAAGAACTTATAAAAACTCTCGGACGTCTGTATTACAGAACAAGTTACGGCCAGAATGTTTTGAAACACTCGCTTGAAGTCGGCCATATTGCAGGCATGCTTGCCGCCGAAATCGGAGCAAATGAAAAAATTGCAAAACGTGCGGGACTTTTGCATGATATCGGTAAAGCAGTTGATCAAACTCAGGAAGGAACTCATATTCAGCTTGGTGTTGAGCTTGCTGCAAGGTTCGGCGAACGCCCCGAAGTTATTCATGCCATAGAAGCCCACCACGATGACGTTGTTGCAAATACAATAGAAGCTGTACTTGTAAAAGTTGCCGATGCAATCTCCGCAGGCAGACCCGGTGCAAGACGTGATACTCTGGAAATTTATATTAAACGTCTGCAAAAGATTGAAGAAATTGTTAACAGCTACGAAGGTATTAAACAATCATTTGCTGTTCAGGCAGGACGCGAAGTCAGGATTATCGTTGAAGCCGAAAAATTTGATGATCTTGCATCGCAAAAACTAGCAAGAGATGTTGCAAAACGAATTGAAGATGAACTTGATTACCCGGGACAAATCAGAGTTACTGTCGTAAGAGAGTTCAGAACAACCGAAATAGCTAAGTAATCGTAAGGCTGAGGCTTTTGCCTCAGCCTGTTTTTAAAGGAACAATAATTATGACAGGTGATGAAAAAATTATTAAGATTTTATTTTTCGGAGATTTGGTCGGCAGACCCGGAAGATTTGCCGTTCGGGATTTTTTGGAAAAAAATAAACAGAATTATGATTTTATCGTCGCTAATGTCGAAAATGCATCACATGGTTTCGGGTTAACAGAAAAAAATTATAATGAAATCGCTGAATACGGTGTTAACTGTATGACATCGGGAAATCATATCTGGGATAAAAAAGAAATATTTACCTACATCAATTCGGCTGACAAATTGGTAAGACCCTGTAATTATCCTGAAAATACCCCGGGAGCCGGCAGCCGTGTTTTTGAAGCCGCAGACGGGATAAAAATTGCCGTAATAAATGTTTTAGGCAGAGTATTTATGGCCCCTGTGGAATCACAATGGTCAGTTGTGAAAAATGAGATTATACGCTTAAAAGAAATTACCCCGATAATTATTGTTGACTTTCATGCGGAAGCTACCGCAGAAAAAATATGTTTCGGCAGATTTTGCTCGGAACTCGGTGTCAGCGCATTTTTCGGGACGCATACTCATGTTCAGACCGCTGATGAACAAATTGTTAATAATATGGGATATATTACGGATGCAGGTTTTTGCGGGGCATCCGACAGTGTTATCGGTATGGATTACCATACTTCTCTTAACCGTTTTACTACCGTAATTCCAGAACGATACGACGTAGCTGACAGTAATGTCGTCCAAATTAATGCTGTCGAAGTTGAAATTAATTCGACAAGCGGGCATACTGTAGCTGTAAAAAGAGTTTTTTGTTATGTAGATAAAAGTAAAAAGGAAGAGGAAAATGAAAAGTGATTTGCACATTCACACCCTTTATTCAGACGGTGTCTTTTCCCCCGAAAAGATTGTAGACACTGCCATTGATGTCGGGCTTCAGGTAATTGCTTTGACTGATCACGATAATATCCTGTCGTATCAAGTTGCAAAAGACTATTTAAAAAAAGAAAATAAAGAAGATAAACTCGAAATTATTCAGGGTATTGAAGTTAATACTTTGTATAAAAACTATGAAGTTCATATCTTAGGTTATTTTATGGACGTTAATAACAGTGATTTTCAAAATCTTTTGAAAGTTCAGCAGCAGGCACGTGTTAAGCAGACCAAAGAAATTATAAATCTTCTTGCCAAAAAAGAAGGCATAAGAATTAAGTTTGATGATATAAAAAAGCAGGTTGCGGAAGGCGGCAGCATAGGACGTCCTCATATTGCAAAAGCTATTACGAATGCAGGCGGGACAACAAGTGTTATAGAGGCGTATGCTAAATATATTCATGATGATTCTCCCGTATATGTTCAAAGAAAAACCGTTACTCCTCAGGATGCGGTTGAAATTATCTATGATGCAGGCGGTGTTCCCGTAATAGCTCACCCTCATGATCTGGATATTGCGGAAAGTCTGATTAAAGAATTAATGCAATACGGTTTGCGCGGAATTGAAGCATATCACAGAAAGCATTCTCCCGCCTGTGTGGAATATTTTTCATCAATGGCGGAAGAACTCGGTCTTATAGTAACCGGCGGTTCGGATTTTCACGCTCCGAACATTATGAACGGGCAGATAATATTAGGTAAAAATTTTGTGCCTGAATGGGTTTATGATAAATTAATTCAGGAAAAGAAACGTATTGATATGGCATAAGAGGTATTATGGCGGGTAAAAATCGTTGGAAACTCGAATACTCTATAGCGCTTTTTGTAATGATTGGCGTAATCCTTTTAATTATGCCATTTTCTATAGAAAATACAAGACAGGCAAATTTTATTTCCAAATGGAATGAAAAATATAATCGAGTTGAATATATGTTTTCGGTTATAAATGCTCATATTACCGACGATATGATAAAAAGTATGAATAAGGCAAAAACTCCGCAGGAACGGGAAGCATTGCTTCTTGCTGTTGTTAAACCTTATCTGCGGATAAACACCGAAAATTATCCCATAAAACATTACAGACCGCGTTATATGAACGGAACAAGAGTTTACCGCGGGCAAACTTACTTTTTTGATGATTTCTATTTCGCCGAGAATAATACTCTTGTCGGTATCAAAGATATAAAGTCCGACAAATCCTCTGAAGTCTGGTTTTTGATGATGTTTGATATAAACGGTATTTTGCCGCCTAACAGATGGGGAAAAGATATCTTCGGAGTTAATATCTACGACGGAGGGAAAATTGAACCTTTTGGATTTGATATGGATATGGACGCGTTAAAGAAAGACTGTTCGGATGACGGTACCGGTGTAAGCTGTTCATATTATTATAAAATTGGCGGAGGTTTTGATGAATGATATAAAACGGGTTTGTGTGTTTGCATCTTCCTCTGATTTTTTAGATAAATCTTTTTATGATGCAGCCGAAGAATTAGGGACTTTGCTCGGGAAAGCCGGTTATGATATGGTCTACGGCGGAAGTTCTCTCGGTCTTATGTGGGCTTGTGCAAAGGAAGTTAAGAAAAGCGGATGTCAGATAATCGGAGTTATGCCCGAAAGACTTCATAATATGGGTGTTTATACAGATGAATGTGTTGAACTTTTTGTAACTCCCTGTATGAGAAGCAGAAAAGCAAAAATGGATGAGCTTTCGGATGCAGTTGTTGCTCTTGCAGGCGGTTTCGGCACTCTTGAAGAATTAGCGGAAATGATAGTTCAAAAACAGCTCGGTTATAACAATAAACCTGTAGTGATATTAAATACAAACGGTTTTTATAATAAACTTCTGGAATTTTTTGAAGATATAATACAGCAAAAATTTGCAGGTGAAAAATCAAGAGGTATCTTTTTTGCAGCTGATACTCCCGAACAAGTTATAGACTATATACAAAATTACACACCTGAAAATGTGATAATCGGCAAGGAAGATATATACTCCAGATAAGCTTTCCGTTGAAAATTTTAATTAAATTTGTTATAATTTGAAAAGGAAAAGAAAGGAGCAATTATGAAAAAATTGTACAATTACGGGGGGGGGGCAATTCTGTAGCTCCTGCTCATAGTTTTGAGGATTTATTCAAAATCTTTGTGTCGGGTCAAGCGGTACGCTTGGGATTTACGTTAGCAGAAGTTTTGGTCACTTTAGGCATTATCGGCGTGGTTTCGGCAATGACTGTTCCGTCTTTGATGCAAAATCACCAACGAAAAACTTACGTAACACAGCTTCATAAATTCTATAATGAGTTATCTCAGGCGCTTACACAATATCAAACAGATAATAATGCTGTTAATTTAAAAGAAGCAGGTTTAAACAGTCGGGACAGCGCTAACAACTTCATAAAAAAATATTTTAAAATAGCAGTTGAATGTGATAAAAGCGGTTCACCTTGTTTTGCCGAAACATATAAAAAAATGAATGATCTTGAGCTTACTATTGAGAACGGTGCAAACGGTTTATATACTCTTACAAGCGGACAAAGCATAAGAGTAGGTTATACATCGGGTGCATATACCTTTCTTGTCAGTATTATTGTTGATATAAACGGGCAAAAAGGTCCGAATATTCAAGGAAGAGATTTGTTTGAAATATTTATTTACGATACAAGCAGCGGCTGGTTTATTGACGATCTCAATCCTGAAGCGTCTGCCGTATCTCCTTTATCTGATGATGATAGAGAAACTCAGTTTACAACATATTGTCTTGCGGGAGGTATAGATAATTATCATGGGTGTTTCGGTAAAATATTAAATGATAATTGGGAAATGACCTATTAAAAAAGAGCCTTAAAGGCTCTTTTTTAATAAGTTAACATTGAAACAATTTTTCCGGCATCTGAGAGTTTGTTTCTTCCTTTTAAAGCTTCCAGTTCAATTAAGAAAGCCATTCCAACCAGATTAGCCCCTGTCTTTTTTACAAGTTTAGCTGCAGCTTCCGCTGTTCCGCCCGTTGCAAGTAAATCGTCGACGATTAATACATTGGCACCTTGCGGGAAAGCGTCTTGATGTACTTCAATTTTATCTGTACCGTATTCAAGTTCATATTCCTGAGAGTATGTTGCGGCAGGTAGTTTATTCGGTTTTCTGATAGGTACAAAACCTGCATTAAGCTTATAAGCCATCGGCATTCCGAATATAAATCCGCGGCTTTCAATACCGGCAATGTAATCAATTTTGATATCTTTGAATTGCTCACAAAGATAATCAATCATTGCTTTTAATGTTTCGGGCTCTTTCAATGCTGTTGTAATATCTCTGAAAATAATTCCGGGTTTCGGAAAATCATTTACAGCTCTAATTTTATCTTTTACATTAATAATTGTTTCTGTTGTCATTTATTTTCTCCTTTTTTAATCAGTTTTTTCAGCCAGTATTTGTTTAAGTTTTTCTGTATATTCTTTAGTGTATTCTTTTGTTTTTTGTAATTCTTTTTTTATAAAAGCCTTAATACTTGCTTCTTCTTCCATAACAAGTCCGTGTGCCGTTTTACCCCAGTTCATATCTTTTTTCATAAATAATATTTTGAAGCAGATATATAACACAAGCGGGAACCATATAATAAATAAATATATTGAAGTTTCAAGAGCTTCGAAGGTTGCATCCAGCCGCGGCATATAATCGTATCTTCTTAAAGCATATCTTGCCCCGAAGAAGAAGCCGAAACCGATGACGCACCCGATAAAAATAGAAGAATAAAGCATATGCGGCGGAGCCTGTTTTGCAAGGACTTTAAATCCCCTTATAAGAATTTCCATAAGAAACCAGCCCGGCATAATAAATTGGGATATATAAGCCGTCATATCAAGACTTGCACGCAAGGACATATCTTTTGAAAATAATACATCTCCGGCGTATTCCAAATATCTTCTGATTGTTCCCTCGAGCCACCTTCTGCGCTGTCTGTAAAGCGGACGGAGGTAAATAATTCCTTCTTCGTATACAACCGCATCAGGACAAAACCTTACGTCCCAGCCTTTAATATGAAGTCTGGTAGACATATCTAAATCATCGACGATTGTATAATTATTCCATCCGCCTATATCTTCAACAGCCTGACGTTTAATTAATTCTCCG
This sequence comes from Candidatus Gastranaerophilales bacterium, assembly GCA_944324305.1. Taxonomy (GTDB): domain Bacteria; phylum Cyanobacteriota; class Vampirovibrionia; order Gastranaerophilales; family Gastranaerophilaceae; genus Stercorousia. The sequence continues at coordinate 231,678 of CALUVV010000001.1, read as the reverse complement.
TTCCCGCGCAGTTCAACCGCACCTTTAACGGAATCTCTTCCTGCCTGAAAATGTGTATCCATTGTATATTCATTATTCTGGCATCGTGTTAAAAGATTTTGGTTTCGGTTTCTTATAACTTTTCTTGCCTGAACAGCACCGACATCTTTCGGCTCAAGATACGGTATAAGTTTAGACAAAAAATTCGGTTCAACTGTTGCATCCGCATCGAATACAAGAACAGCTTCTCCCTTTGCTATTTTAAACGCATCGTTTAAAACCGCGGATTTCCCGGGAAATGCATCAGAAGGTCTTATTAAAGCCGTAACTTTTGCGTATTTTTGTTCTAAATCTTTAATTACCGATGCGGTATTATCTGTACTTCTGTCGTCAATAACAATAATTTCAAAATTCTCGTAATCCATATCAAGAATATTGCGCACTGTATTTGAAATAACAGTTTCCTCATTATGAGCCGGTATCATAACCGATACAAAAGGTTTATAGTTCTCATTAATAATTTGCGGGTATTTTTGCAGTTTTCTTTTTTGCAGCTTATATGACAGGTTCATAAATAAGGCGTAAATGAACATGAACGTGCATAAAAGTGCAAGCCCCCAAACCGTATTAAAATAACTTTGAAAGATGTAAATAAAAACGCCGAGCCCGAAGACTATGGTGAATAATAAAATTCTTTCTTTCATATTAAAATACCTTCTATACTCCCTTTTTAATTCCTATAACATTATATCAAAAACTTGCCGTAATTACTCAAAAATTACTGTTATTCATTAATTTTTGTAATGTTGTCTCCTGCTTTATCATCTGTTTAAATGTTTTATTGCCTAAAATGTGTTAAAAAACGTTAAAACACTTGCTTTTAAAATATAATAAGCTATAATTGAGCATGTACAAAGAGAGAAGGAGTTTTATTTATGAACAAAGAAGAATTAGTACAAGAAATTGCAAAAAAATCTAACGTTACTCAAAAAGAAGCTGCTGAAGTTTTAGGTGCTTTAATTGAAACTATTCAAAAAACAGTTTCTAAAGGTAAAAAAGTAACTTTAGTAGGCTTCGGTACATTCGAATCAAGAAAAAGAGCTGCAAGAATCGGCCGCAACCCTCAAACAGGTAAAGAGCTTAAAATCCCTGCAACAACAGTTCCGGCATTCTCAGCAGGTAAAAAATTCAAAGAAGCTGTTAACAAATAAGCAATTTTTTGTAAGCTTTGACAAACGGACTTATCAAAAGATAAGTCCGTTTATTTTTGCTTTGAAGCTTGTCTGGCTTCAATTTCAAGAATATTATTTTTGTATAAATTTCTTTTATTTTTTCTATTTTTTTTCATCTGCTTAAATCCTTTTTCAGACCAGACTTCTAAATCATCTAAAATTGATAAGTCAGGGTATTGTTTGAAAGCTTCAACATATTCTTTTGCCTTTTCAAACAATGGATGGCCTTTTTTTACTAAGCCGCATTCGGCAATTGTTTTTTTATAGAATTTTTCGTTAAATTTACTGACTTCAAAATGTGGATACTTTTGAAGTATAAAGTCTTTAAAATTGTTCAGGCCTTTATCTATATTTTCTGCTAATCCTGCAAAGTATCTGGCCATTATTTGAAACTGTTCAATATGTTTTACTTCATGTTTTATCAATTTTTTGGTTAGCGGTCTTAAAAATCTGCTATTTAAAACTTTGTTTAAAGTTATTTCCGCAGTGTATGGATTAGCATCTGCAGCAACAAAATTTACGAAAAGTTCTGATTTAATTTTAGGTTGAACTTTTATTTTATTATTTTGTAATGTTTGATTAAGTGTATTTAAAATAAATCTGCATTGTTTTATATGCATACTAACACGTTCCTTCCAAATTTATAAAAAAAGAAATTATAAAAGATTGACTAAATCTTAAAGGAATGTTACATTAATCAACAGAGAATATCTCTTTGATATCGTCCATTGTGAGAGACTTGACAATATTTCTGTCAACAGAAATTACGCTGTCAACAAGGTTGCGTTTGACAGTTTTAAGTTTTTGGATTTTTTCTTCAACCGTATTTTTTGTAATAAGTCTGTACACAAATACTTTCTTAGTCTGACCGATACGGTAAGCTCTGTCAGTAGCCTGATCCTCAACAGCAGGGTTCCACCACGGGTCGTAATGGATTACATAATCTGCGCCGGTTAAATTCAATCCTGTACCGCCGGCTTTCAGACTTATTAAGAAAATCGGAATAGACGGAGTTGAATTAAACCTTTCAACAGCTCCCTGTCTGTCTTTTGTCTTACCTGTAAGGTATTCGTACGGAATTCCTTCTCTTTCAAGCCAGCCCTTGATTAAATCAAGCATATCGACAAATTGGCTGAATAAAAGAATCCTGTGCCCTTCATCAATAATTTCTTCAAGCATAACTTTTAATTTTTCAAATTTGCCTGACTTCATAATATTTTTAACGTTCTCTTTATCATAAAGTCTCGGGTGGCAGCAAATCTGACGCAATCTCAAAAGTGCCGAGAAGATAGAAAGCCTGCTTTTTTCAAGCCCGTTTTGTTCGATAGACTTAAACAATTCTTCTTTAGTACTGTCAAGAACCTGTAAATAGAAATCTCTTTGTTCATCTGTAAGTTCACAGTATGCAATGTTTTCGACTTTATCAGGCAAATCTTTTGCAACATCACGTTTCATACGGCGTAGAATGAACGGATAAATTTGTAATTTTAAGCGTTTTTCAACCGTCTTATCCTGACGTTCCATAATCGGGTTAACATATCTGTAGTTAAATTCGGACATGCTGAAAAGGAATCCGGGCATTAAGAAGTCAAACACAGACCATAATTCTTCAAGCTTGTTTTCAATCGGAGTACCTGAAAGAGCAAGCTTATGCGAAGCCTGCAATTTTTTTACGGCCTGAGCTGTCTGTGACATTGCATTTTTAATATTCTGGGATTCATCAAGAATTACATATCTGAAGTTATATTCTTTAAGCTTGTTAATATCACGTCTTACAAGTGCGTAACTGGTAATTACAACATCATAATTCGGAATTTCCTTAAAGAATTGTTTTCTGTCTACTCCGGAAAGTTTTAAAGTTGTTAATGTCGGAGCAAACTTTTGAATTTCGGATTCCCAGTTGAATACAACCGTTGTCGGACATATAACAAGTGTCGGTGCAGGCCCGTCTTCTTCTTTTGCCTTTTGAATTGCTGCAAGTGCCTGTAATGTTTTACCAAGCCCCATATCATCGGCAAGTATACCGTTAAGCCCGTATTTATACATAAACCACAGCCAGCCGAAGCCTTTTGTCTGGTATTCGCGAAATTCCGCATTAATGCCTTCGGGAAGTTTCAAATCCTCAGAAGCCGAGAAATTTGACATCTGCTTCCAGAAGTTTTCAAATTCTTCACTCAGAACAAGTTCTACATTAAGGTTTTTAAGTTCGTTAATTAAACCTGCGCGGTAAGTTTTTACAACAAATTTATTTTCATTGTTTCTGTAAACATCAAATGAATTAAACGCGCGCATTATAGAATAAATATCCTGAGCGGGATATTCCACAAATCCTAAACTTCTTATGCGGCTGTATTTTTCACCGCTTTGAATAGTTTCGTAAACTTCGTCAAAGTTAATAATTTCTTCACCGACCTGACCGTATAAGAAAATTTCAAAACTGTCCTCTGCTTCTTGCGAGAACTCAATTTTTGCGCATAACTTAAACGGGTCGGCCATAAGTTTGAAGAAGTTCATGTCGTCTTTTTCAACAAATTTCCAGCCGTCGCCTGCTTGTTTTATATAATAATTATAAAAATCAATGGCATTTTCTTTTTCAAGTGCAAGGTTATTTGTCTGCATAGGCACAAACTTACACGCAAGAAGCATTGCATAAGCTTCCTGCTCATGCTTAAGATTTCTTTTAATCCAGTAAACCAAATCTTCGCCAGGTTTTTTAATGGTAATGTACGGAGTTTTTTCCGCGGTAGTTTTAGAATACGGAACAACAACGCCGTCATATTCAAATTCTAATGAAGCTTTCAATGACTGGTCGTAATCAATGCCCATTGTAACAATATTTAGCGGCGGACGTTCTTCAAGCATCAGTTTGCTTATATTATCCGCAATTTCAACATCCATAATCGCTTGAAGTTTAGGTAATTCTTCATAAATAAATTTACCGCCGTCAGCATCTTTCAGGTCAGTAAAGGATGATTTAAGAATATTCTGCGGAATGGAGCTCATTGCAATATTTGTCGGGAAAATAATATTTTTATACCTTCCCCATTTCAAGTGTCGTGAAAAGTATCTTACTTCCTCAAGCGGATAAACATCATCTTTATCGGGTCTTTTCCATTCAAGCGATAAAAGTATTGTTCCCTGCGCACCTGTGTTAACGTTTAAAACAAGCTTCCATTCTTCGTCGGTAAATTTAAGTCTTTCCTTTGTTTTTTCATCCAAAACTTCATCTGCTTTAGACAAAAGTGTAAACATAGGACCGAATTTGGTTATCGGGATATCATACCAGCCGGCTTTTTTGTCCTGTCTTGAAACCGTCAGAAGCTGTTGAAAAATGGCAACTTCAACTTTTTGGGAGTTGTTTAATTCAAAGTCGGGATTTTGTCTTTGTGCCTCTATTAAAGCTCTTAAAATAGGTTCAATCTGTCTTACGACTTTTCCTGTTTCCCTTGAGCGGACAAGAACTGAAAAGAAGTTTGCTTTTCGTTTGGAATTAAAGTGAAAAATATAGTTTCCCTGCGGTTCATCGGTTAATGCAGTATTTTCGTCAGGGAAGTCAAATTCCAGGCCGAATTTTGTTTCAAGCCAATCTTCATAAGCGTGTTCATCAATTGCTTTCAAAGCAACCGCAACGGCATGCTTGCACCATTCTTCTTTAAGCGGGCAGTTACAGCGGGCTTCGACCTTATTTTTCTTAAAGATTAGGTCGGTGTTGTAGTGATCTTGAAAATTCCCTTTAACTTTTGCCATATAAAAGTTTTTTTCGGGATACGAATCAAACACCATATCTTTAAGGTGGTATTCATAGCCTCTGCGCCAGCTTCCGGCACTTGCATTCTCTTTTATAAATTTGTAGTTGAATTCCTGCTGTTTAACACTCATTGAGTTCAGAGTATCTCTTTCTTTCCCTAAGGGTACAAACTTTCGGATATAGAATTAATCTATAAGCCCTTATTAATAATCATATTATTACATGAATAATAAAAAAAGGCAAGAAGTTTTTTTGCTGATTTTATCCCAGAATGTAAAAATGGTAAACGTAGGCAAAAAGTACGCCGAAAATAGCTCCCATTATAACTTCAAGCGGAGTATGACCGAGCAGTTCTTTTAACTTTCCGCCGATGGCCTGAACATCATGCTTGTAAAAATCATCCATCATTCTGTTTAAGCATGCTGCTGTTTTACCTGCTGCGCGTCTCACGCCTGCGGCATCATACATAGTAATAAGTGCAAAGCCAAGAGCAATGGCAAATACAATGGAATCCCAGCCTTCGATAATCCCAACGGCTGTAGAAAGCCCCATCACGCCTGCTGAATGAGAACTCGGCATACCACCTGTTGTTGTAAATATTTTAAAATTAATTTTTCTTGTTTTGATTGTAAATATAAAAAATTTAATAACCTGAGCTAAAAATGCAGCTAAAATTCCGGCAGATAATGCTTCGTATCCGGTATTTATAATGCCTGTAATCATTAATACCTACTCTCTTTTGTAATTGTGCTTTTTCAGTATAGCATAAGAAGACTGCTTTGGCAAAATTTGTAATTACTTTATTCTTATTTTATTTAAAATCTTTTCAAAGACTTCGGATTTCAGGTTGTTGTTATTCAAAATATCAAAACATTTGTCTATTAATTTATTCAAATCTTCCCTTGATTTCTCGATGCCGTAAAGACTTGTATAAGTCAGTTTCCCTGCTTCTTTATCTTTTCCGAGTGTTTTGCCCATTTCTTCAAAAGTAGATGTTTCATCTAGAATATCATCTGCTATTTGGAATGCTATTCCAAGATATTGACCGAATTCAGTAATTTCTTTCAATTGTTGTTCATTTGCGTCTGCTATGATTGCCCCTGTTCTTAGGGCAAGTTTAAACAGGTCTGCGGTTTTGTGTGTGTGAATGTAGTTTAAAATTTCGGGGAGTTGTTCGTCATCTTTATCAAAAGCCGCTGCTTGCGACATTTTTTCACTTTCTATATCGACAACTTGTCCTGCTATAACTCCGTAAGCTCCGGCTGCCTGAAAATATTCTTCCATGATTTTTATTAATTTTTCAGTTCCGAGATTTTTGGAATGTTTCAAAATTGTTTGCGGTGCAAATGTCAAAAGGGCATCGCCTGCAAGTACTGCATGGGCTTCTCCGAAAACTATGTGGTTTGTAAGCTGACCGCGTCTGTACATGTCATTATCCATACAAGGCAAATCATCATGAATGAGAGTTTGCGCATGCAGCATTTCTATTGCACAGGCTGTCGGTAATGCATCTTTGTAATTCCCTCCGAACATTCTGCAGGCTTCGAGACACATTATCGGGCGCAGACGTTTACCGGGTAATGTTACGGTATATTTCATTGCCTTAAATATCTTGTTCGGATAGCTTATCGGCATAAAATCATTAATTGCATTGTTAATTAATTCTGTGTAATCATTCATTTTCATCTTCAATACCCTTATAAATATTTTGTTTTAATGTATTTCTTGCACTTTGTCTTTTCTTTTCACTAATTTTGGCAATATGTTTATTATGAACAAATTTTTTGGAATGTTCTTCTTTTTTACCTTCGTATTTAATTCGTTCTTTGTATTCCTTTGCCTCGTCTATAAAAGCAAGATAACTTTCATAGCGGGTTGCATCAATTTTATCAATATTGTTTAAAACATTGCATCCGTCCTCATTTATGTGAAGGCAGTCGGAATATTTGCATTCGTCCCTGAATTCTTCTATATCACCGAATAACAGGTCAACATCGGCAGGGAGTATAAAATCAAATCTTACATTGCTGAAACCTGGTGTGTCAACAATCCTTGATACATCGTTAAGCTTAATGATTTCGCAGTGTCTTGTAGTATGTGTTCCCCGCAAAGTTTTTTCACTGACCTGTTTTGTCCTGAGGTTAAGAGCAGGGTTAATTGCATTAATAAGGCTGGATTTTCCGACCCCTGAATTGCCGCATAATACACTTGTTTTTCCCTCAAGCAGTTTTTCAAAATTTTTTATACCCTTGTGCTCTGTTGCGGAAGTATAGGAAATTTTGTAGCCGAGCGGCTCATATATTTTTTTTATTTTATCTCTCAGATGTCTGTCCCATTTTAAATCGTCTTTATTAAAGCAGAGGACGGCCGGAATTTTATAATATTTTGCAAGTGCTATATACCTGTTTAATTGGTGAAGATCCAAATCAGGTTCTTTTAAAGCAGATACAATAACGACCTGATCTACATTTGCAACGCTCGGACGCTTAATAAAGTTTTTTCTTTCAATAATATTTTTAATTACACCGTTTTCAAACTCAACAAAATCACCGACAAGGATTTTCTCTTTTTGTTTTTTTAAAACTTCACGGATTTTGCATTCGTGAGTTCTTATCCCGTCATCGACATAGTAAAAATCTGAATGAATTTTATAAATTTGTCCTTCAGCCATATGCTATTATAGTAACATAAAAATTATTTCTCAAGCATAGTTTGCCCCCAGGGATAATCTTTTTTTATTTCCCATCCGTCAATTTGAATAAGACGTGTGCAGGCATGTCTTCGGCCTTTTGAACTAACTTCGGCATTATCGGAATTTCCGTATTTACATAAGTCTAAAAGTTTTTCTCTTGTTTGTGTTTGGTTTTCGGGATTAGAGGTTATAAATTTCCCTTTATATATGCCGAATAGAAATCCTGTTCTTCCATCGAAATTTCCTTCTCTTGTTTGTCTGCAGTATTTATACTCGGTGCAATAAAATATGTGAAGAATTTGACCGCTAATGTAAGCGTCAAATCCGGAACCGTCATTAAATGCGGCAGAAAATGTTGAATTTGTGCTTTTTAATGATACTGTCTGAATATATTTTCCAATTGTAGCCCTATACCATTTTTCAATATAAGTGCCGCTGGTCTCTTCAAAGCTGAAGTCATCCGGGATAATGCCATCATCGGATTGCCATCTTAAAACAGCCTGGCTCATTATTGTATAAAACCTCGCAAGTTTTACAGCAGTAGCTTTTTTCTGATGATTTGCAATTAATGCCGGCATTGTCATTGCTGCTACAATTCCTATAATCCCTAAAGTAACCAAGACTTCCGCAAGCGTGAATGCATTTTTACCTTGGTCGTACTGCAGGGCTGCGTGCATAGCATCTTCTGCAAGGGTAAAACCTTTTTTCATATTTGCTCCTTTGTATATTAATATTGATATATTAAATAAAATATTGATATATGCAATAAATATTACAAGAGTTGAATAGTTTTGTCAATACCTTATACTTTTGCTATATGGATATAACAGATTGGAATAACGATGAAATAATAAGGCTAGTTATGGCAAAAGGACGCGTAACTCAAAAAGTGCTATTGGATGCTCTAAAAGATTACGGCGGTAAAGAAATTCCGCAAAGTACTTTTTCATGTAAAATTCGCCGAAACGGTTTAAAACTTGCCGAATTCCAGCAAATCTGCAAAATTTTGGGATATAATTTGATTTTAGAGCGAAAAGAAAAATAATTTCTTATTTTATAAAATCCGGAACCCTGTTTTTGGCCAGATGCATTTGTATATATTGTTCTTTTAATTTAGCTTTTTCTTCTTTGTTTGCATTTTTGGCTTTTTCGTTCATTTGAGTATAAAGTTCTTTCTCAACTTTATTGCCCTTAATATAGACATCCATGTCTTTTCCTTTTTTGAATGCATTAACATTGCCTTCGTAGTTGATGTTAGGGGCTTTGAAAAGAGTATACAGGAGTGCAAAACCGCCGATAAATGCCGTAACAAGACCTGCCCAGGCTCCGATTGCCAGTAAAGCTTTTTTATTTTTTGATACATTTTTATGCTGCTTGTCAACGATTTTTTCGGCTTTATTTCCTAATGTGTCCACGACAAAATCGCCGTCCATAACTTCGAACAATAATTTTGCTCCAATACCTAAACCGGCAATAAAGGCTGCTTTTGTAAGCTTAGCCTTTTCACCGCTTTTAGAAATCGGGTTATTATCATTTTTTGACGGTTGTTTCTGTTGAGTAAATGAGCTGCTGTTATTAATTGCGCTTATTCTCATTTATGCTCCTTTGATAAGCATTCCGTTTCCGTTATTTGCCATTTGAACAGAAGTATAATGACTGATTTTCTGATCTAAAGAAACATCTTCATCCTTAACTTCTTTATCCACTTCTTCCATAATATTTGATTTTAATTCTCTGTCACGGCTGAAAACATCCATTTCTTTTTCCCGTGTGAATGCTCTTACTTTTGTATCGTAAATTTTTGCCGGTAAAGTTAATGCCAGTGTTAACAAACCTGCTGCCGCACCTATTCCGCCCAGTTTTAAGCCTCTGCTTTTTGCACCTGATTTAATAAAGCAGCTTCCTATACCTGCGGCAGTTGCCCCTACAAGTGCGCTTCCTCCTATCGAACCCCAAATGGCAAGACCTTTTTCGGTTCCTCTGTTAATCGGATTTTCGTATCCGTTTTTCTGTGATGTAAACTGCGGTTTCGGACAGCATTTGTCAATAGATGAAATTCTCATATTTATACTCCTTTTTTATGTTAATATAATAACTTAATATAATATTTTTTGCTATTTTGTTACTAATTTGTCGTTAATTTGTAACAATTATTTGAAGTTTAGTATGTTTATGCTATTATCTGATTAACTAAAAGACTATATTATTATTAAAAAGGGGAAAAATATGATTTCAGTAAACGATTTGAAAACCGGCTTAACGCTTCAATTAGACAATGGTTTATGGTCTGTTGTCGAGTTTTTGCACGTGAAACCCGGTAAAGGCGCTGCGTTTGTAAGATCTAAACTTAAAAACGTTGAAACAGGACAGGTTGTAGAAAAAACTTTCAGAGCCGGTGAAAAAGTTGCAAAAGCTATGCTTGACAGACGCGAAATGCAATATTTATATAAAGAAGGCAAAGAGTACGTTATGATGGATAACGAAAGCTATGAACAGCTTCAGTTAACAGAAGAACAAATCGGCGACGGTATTAAATACCTTAAAGAAAATATGATTGTTCAAGTGTTAATGCATGATTCAAGAATTATCGGTGTTGACCTTCCCGCTCACGTAATTTTGGAAGTAACCGATACTCCTCCTTCCGAAAAGGGTAATACCGCACAGGGCGGTACAAAACCTGCAACACTTGAAACAGGTGCTGTTGTAAACGTTCCGTTCTTCATTTCTAACGGAGATAAAATCAGAGTTGACACCAGAACTAACGAATACCTTGATAGAGCGTAGCGGATTTGCTGACGGATGTGGTGAGTAAAACGAACAAATCCGGATAGCGAACAGATTGAGCTGATTAAACCGTAGGTTTTAAGGCGAAACTCTGTGAGCGTGGAAAACAAGCGAGCAAAGAGTGAAAGCGGCAGCGTACTCGTATATTGCGAGCGAAGTGACAAGCAAATCCAAGACAAATTATTTAAATTTTTGGAAAGGCAGAATAATGAAATTTGATATAGAATATGTTGAAAAATTAGCAAAAGTTTTGGCTGATAATTCCTTAACCGAAATTTCTCTTGAAGACGGCGAACAAGCTATTACTTTGAGAAAAGAAGTTATGGGTGTTACAGCTGCTCCGGTGGTTCAGGCAACTGCTCCGCAGCAGCCTCAGGCAGCTCCTGTTTCTGCTCCGGCAGAACAAAAAGAAGTTAAAAAAGGTAAACCTTTAACTTCTCCTATGGTCGGAACTTTCTATTCAGCTCCGTCACCTGATGCAGAACCGTTTGTTAAAGTCGGACAAACCGTTAAAGAAGGCGACGTTGTCTGCATAGTTGAAGCTATGAAACTTATGAATGAAATCGAAGCTGAATTCTCAGGTAAAATCGTTGAAATCTGTGTATCTGACGGGCAGCCCGTAGAGTTCGGACAGGTTTTGATGTATATTGAATAAAAGAATAGTAAGTAGTGAAAAGTGAATTTTAAATTCACTTTTCACTGTTTTTATAGGGATAAGAAAAGATGTTTAGAAAAGTATTAATCGCAAACCGCGGGGAGATTGCGGTAAGAATTATAAGAGCGTGCAGAGAAATAGGTATTCCAACCGTTGCAATATATTCTCAGGCAGATGCAAATTCTTTGCATGTAAGACTTGCTACTGAGGCTTATTGTATAGGTCCTGCTCAAAGTGCTAAAAGTTATTTGAGTATTCCGGCAATAATTTCGGCAGCGATCGTTTCAGGTGCTGATGCAATTCATCCGGGCTACGGATTTATGTCTGAAAGAGCGGATTTCGCAGAAATTTGCGCAAAGCATGGTATTAAATTTATCGGACCCACTGCCGAAGCAATGCGAAAAATGGGTGATAAAGCTACTGCCCGTAAGACTATGATTGAAAACAATGTTCCTGTAACTCCGGGAACCGGTATTTTGAAAACTCCCGAAGAAGTAAAGGGATTTGCACATAAAGTAGGATATCCAATTATCTTGAAAGCAACTGCTGGCGGCGGCGGCAAAGGGATGAGAATTTGCAGAAGCGATGAAGATGTTGAAACAAACATGAACCTTTGTCAGTCTGAAGCTCAAAATTTCTTTGGCAATCCTGATGTTTATGCTGAAAAATTCCTTGAAAACCCGCGCCATATAGAAGTTCAAATACTTGCAGACCAATACGGCAATGTTGTTCACCTTGGTGAAAGAGACTGCTCTATTCAAAGACGTCATCAAAAACTTCTTGAAGAAGCACCTTCGCCTGCAATTGACGAAGCTACCCGTAAAGAAATGGGTGCAGCGGCTGTAAGAGCGGCAAAAGCAATAAATTATGAGGGTGCCGGAACCTGCGAATTTTTGCTTGACCATGACGGAAAATGGTATTTCATGGAAATGAATACAAGAATTCAGGTTGAACACTGTGTAACCGAAATGATTTCTAACGTTGACCTTGTCAGGGAGCAAATTATGGTTGCGGCAGGAGAAAAACTTGACTTTACACAGGAAGATATAATATTAAGAGGTCACGCAATTGAGTGCCGTATTAATGCCGAAAATCCCGAGAAAGATTTCATGCCAAACCCTGGAACTATTACGGGTTACGTAACACCCGGAGGTTTTGGCGTAAGAGTGGATTCTCATGCATATCAGGATTATTCAATTCCGCCGTATTATGATTCAATGATCGGCAAGTTGATATGTTGGGGCAGAACAAGAAATGAAGCCAGACGCAGAATGTACAGAGCATTGAAAGAATATGTTATTACAGGCGTTGAAACAACAATTCCGTTCCACCAGTCAATTATTGAAGACCCTGTATTTATGAGCGGGAACTTTAATACGGGATTTATAGAAGATTTCTATAAACGAACGGGAAAAGATAAAAAATAATTTTAGTAAACCGAAGATTATATCTTCGGTTTATTTTTAAAAATCAAAAAAATCTTTTACGGGAATATCCAGCTTTTCTGCAATATCTATTAAAAGCCCTAAACTTACACATCGTTTTGCTGTCTCTATTTTTGCAAGGTGTTCCCTTGATATTTCAAGTTTCTCCGCAAGCTGGTTTTGCGAAAGCCCTTTTTCTTTGCGGAACTTAAATATATTTCTTCCTAATTGTAAAATTTTTGTAGTCTTATTGTTCACAAACGTATTTTATGTGATACTATTGTAAATGTATGTAGTCTAAAAGAGAACAAAAGAGGGAAATATGTTTAAAAAAGCTTTTACGTTAGCAGAGGTACTTATAACCTTAGGTATTATCGGTGTGGTTGCGTCTATGACAATGCCTGCTTTAGTAGGTAATTACAAGAAAAAAGCAGCAGTATCTCAGTTGAAAAAAGTTTATTCTTTGCTTTTACAATCTATAGAATTTTCTAAACTTGAAAACGGTGACATTGCGGATTGGAATTGGAGTTTAGGTTCTTATGAGTTTTTTATGAAATATCTGGCCTCTAATTTTCAGGTTGTTCAAAATTGCGGTAATAAATCTGCTTGTTGGAATACCAGAGGCGGATATATGCTGAAAGGCGGTGTATATGACGACAATCCTTTAAATACTTATTGGTATAAAATTCTACTTTCTGACGGAACTTTTATAGCATTAGAAAAACAGGATAATACTCATGTTCATATTGCTGTTGACGTAAACGGCGAAAAGGCTCCCAATACATACGGGAAAGATATTTTCGTAATGACCATGACCTCTCAGGCAGTTAAAGATGCTTATCATAATATATCTGCCCCGGGTTTATATATGTATGGTCATGGACTGACGGCAGAAGCTATCAAGTCACATTCATTAGGCTGTTCGAAAAATAGTGCGGGTTTAATGTGCGGTGAAAAGATTTTGATGGACGGCTGGGAGATGAATAAGGATTATCCATGGTAAATAATATTTAAAATAGGGTTGAAAAGCTTATAAAAATATGCTACAATTATAGCAGGTAATATGTGTGAGAGGTTTTGTGTATGGCAGGAATTAATTTATTCTATAATTTTACAAATCCTATTGAGAAGCAGAAAGAACAGCAAAAAAATGCTTTAATCAAAAAAAATTATGATGAAATTTATGCACATGAACTTGCGCACAAGGCTGCAGGCGGTTCCCTTGCGGGGTCCATCGTTATCGAAAGAAATTCTGACGGAATACCTTTTGCAGGTCATGTTGATATCAAAATGCCGTCACTTAATCCTAATAATCCGGATAAAACTATTAATGATGCCAATACCGTAATTCGTTCCGCAATGGCACCTTCTGATCCGTCAGATCAGGATTACAGAGTTGCTGCTCAGGCACAGAGCATAAAGATGCAGGCTCAGGCCGTGAAAGATAAAAATGTCGGGAATAAATTAGATTATAATGCGTAATTTTGTTTGTGCTATAATCATGTTCGTATGAGTACCCAATTTAAATATTACGCAAAAGAACTTTTGAACATTGCCCTGCCTATTATTATGGGGAACCTCGGATTTATCCTAATAGGTGCCGGGGATGTACTTGTTGCAGGACATCATTCAACAGATACTTTAGCTGCAATAAGCATAGCAACAGCAATTACAAATTGTATACAAACATTCGGCATAGGTTTGATTGCAAGCGTATCTCCTTTATTGTCAAACTTTAGGGGAGAGAAAAAAAGTGCTAAAAAATACTTTTTCCCGACAATAAGATTTTCAATGGTGCTGGGTGTTATTGTTATGTTTGCGGTACTTGCGTCAATTCCTTTAATCGATTATCTGCATTTTGAAGAAAAACTTGTTCCGATGATTAAGGAATATATGTTTGTTACTGCTTTTGCTACTTTCGGCGGGTATTTGCATGCGGCTTTAAAGGAGTTTTTGCAGGCGTTTGAGATTGTTCTGTTCCCTAATCTGGTAACGGTATTTTCGGTATTTCTTAATATTGCGTTAAATGTAACTCTTGTATTCGGACTGGGGCCTTTCCCGTCTCTTGGTGTACTGGGCTTAGCTGTTGCAAGTTTTATTGTAAGATATTTTATGGGATTTGCTCTTTTAATATACTGCTTTAGAGTTATGAATTTTAATGATTATAAGGATTTTGAGTATTATAAAAGCCTTATAAAAATAGGTATCCCGATTTCATGTGCAATTATGGTTGAATTTATTGCTTTTAACAGTATTGCGATAATAATGGGCAGAGTTTCGGGAGTTTATGCGGCGGCGCAAAACTTGATTTGTACTTTAACAACGGTTTCGTTCATGGTTCCGCTTGCTATTTCAAACGCTATTGCCGTTAAGGTCGGTTTTGCAAACGGTGCTAAAAATATAAATGATTTAAAACGTTATTCGTTTGTCGGAATTGTAATGTCTGTAGGATTTATGATGCTTAGTGCATTAATTTTTTCTTCATTTCCGAACTTTCTTGTTGGCTTATTTACTCAGGATAGCAACCTTGTTAAAATATCCGTACCTGTTTTATATATTTTATCTGTGTTCCAGATATTTGACGGACTGCAGATTGCACTTGCCGGAATATTTAAAGGTATGAAAAGAACAGGCATTGTTTTGATTTCAAACTTTATTGCTTACTGGCTGCTTTCAATTCCTTTAGGATATACACTTGCTTTTCATTTTAACTTAAATTTGCGCGGTTTTTGGTACGGGTTGGCGGCTGCCGCTGTTCTGCTCTGTGTAATGATGGTAATCATGCTTTTAAAGAGCATTAAAAAATTGGAAAGTATTAATTAGCTTATGTTTATGGTAAAATAAATTTGAATGGAGGAATTATGCATACAGAAGAAAGAACATTTGTGGCAATTAAGCCGGATGGCGTAAAAAGAGGTTTTATCGGTGAAATTATCAGCCGTTTTGAAAAAAAAGGCTATAAAATTATCGGTATGAAAATGCTTCAAGTGACAGAAGAAATCGCAGCAAAACATTATGCAGAACATATTGATAAACCGTTTTATCCTAACCTTGTAAAATATATTACAAGCGGTCCTATTGTTGCAATGGTATTTCAAGGGTATAAAGCAGTGCAGGGCGCACGTCATCTTTTGGGCGTAACTGATCCTTGCGAAGCTGATGTAGGCTCTATCAGAGCTGATTTTGCTCAATTAAAAGAATATAATACAGTACATGGTTCTGATAGTTTGGAAAGTGCTGAAAGAGAAATTAATATATACTTTAAGCCTGAGGAACTTTGTCCTGATTATAAAAATATGATGGAATTGGTTACGGAAGGTATTGATGAGTAATGCACGACAATGCTCACGAAAATTTTAAATATGAGTTAATTCATGAGTGTAAACAAACCGGAGCAAGAGCAGGTGTTTTAACTACACCGCATGGAATGATTAAAACTCCGATTTTTATGCCTGTAGGTACAAATTCAGCCGTTAAAACTTTAACGGCTGATCAAATTATGGATACGGGAGCACAGATAATGCTTTCTAATTCCTACCATTTGTACTTAAGGGCAGGAACAAAACTTATAAAACAATTTGGCGGTATTCATGAATGGATGAACTGGCATAAACCTGTATTGACGGATTCAGGCGGTTTTCAGGTATTTTCGCTGAGTCATCTTAATAAAATTACCGAGGATGGTGTGGAATTCCGTGACCCGAAAGACGGTAAAAAACATTTTATAAATCCGGAAGTTTCAATGGAAATTCAGCAGGATATCGGTGCCGATATAATTATGGCATTCGATCAGTGTGCTCCTTTCCCTTGTGATTATGATACAGCAAAAAAGGCAATGGAAAGAACTCACCGCTGGCTTGAAAGATGTTTTAAGGCTAAAACTAATCCACGTCAGGCATTATTTCCGATTGTTCAGGGTGCTTTTTATGATGATCTAAGACGTGAAAGTGCTTCTGTTATCTCATCTTATGATGCTGTCGGATATGCAATCGGCGGTTTAAGCGTCGGGGAAACAAAAGATATTATGAATCATTTTGTTGAGTTTACTGCTCCGCTGCTTCCTAAGTATAAACCCCGTTATTTGATGGGAGTTGGAACACCTGAAGATTTACTCGACGGAATTAAACGCGGTATTGATATGTTTGATTGTGTTTTGCCGACGCGTAATGCCAGACACGGTTCATTTTTTACTCCGAACGGCAAGAAGAATATTAAAAATAAAGAGTTTCACGAAGATGCAGGACCTCTTGTCGAAGGCTGTAACTGTTATGCTTGTAAAAATCATTCCAGAGCATATATAAGACATTTATGGAGATGCGGTGAAAGTACTGCAGCTACGCTTTTATCTATTCATAACATAAAATACCTTGTTGATTTCTCGCAAAAATGTCGAGAAGCTATCTTGAATGACAGTTTCGGAGATTTTTACAACGAACATTATTTAAAACTTTTTTAACGATTGTTAAGTTTCTGGTCAACGTGTGCAGCGTGCTGATTTGCTTTAAGATATGCTTTGGCAAATTGATATCCGCCTGTTGCCGCAAAAGCTATACCTGCCCAAACTTTTGATAATTTACTTACACATTTTAACGGCTTGTTGAACATATCTTTTACCGGGATTTGTTTCTTGAAAACTTTAGGCCATCCTTTTACAAGCCAATTTGAAAACATTACAGCTCCTGCTGTCAAGCCACCGTATACTACTGTTGCCCCTGTGGCTCTCAGGTAATCGCCTGTTTTAACAAATGTTTTACAAACATTTGCAAATTTTTCTTTTAATGTTTTCGGTTTTTCCCCTATGAATTCCTCATTGACGGATTTTTCAAACACGTCAGGCTTTTGCTCAAGTTTAATTTCAGAAGGTTCTGAAACCTTTTGTTGTTCATCTGTTTTTATTTCTTCCGCAGCTTTAAGCTGAGCGGGTACCGTAACTTTATTTAATTCTAATTCAACACCTGACATAAAAATTTCTCCTGTTTGTATTTTAAGATTAAACAAGAGAAATTTTGCTATTTATCTGTAAAATTTTTACAAATATTTATTAAAGTCTGTATGGATAGTCTTTTTTAAATTCCCAGTTATCAATTTCTAACAATGATGAGCAATAATGCGGAGTTTTTTTACAAGCTTCAAGAGCTTTATCTCTCGTTGGCTGGTTGTTGCCTCTGTATGTACACCAGCCTTTATTTGAGCACCATTCTGTTATAGTTTTGTCACAAGCTAAGAAAACAAAACGGTCACGTCCAACCTCGTTTGGTTTTTTAGTCCCGTTTGTATCAAATATACAATCCATACATCTGCCTTTTGCCATAGACACTGTGGTTCCGTCAGGGAAATATATAATTGCGTTATTTCCGTTTTTTTCAACAGATAATGTTTTTAAATACGGTCCGAAATATTTTTGAGCAAATATTTCAGGAGATAAAGACATATCCCATTCATTTACATCTCCATTTTCATCAACAGATAAAATCAACGCCTGAGCCATCATTGAATTGAATTTTTTTAATCTGGCACCGGTTTCTTGCTTTTTGTAACTTGTAATTAAGCTTGGCAATGTTAATGCCGCTACAACTCCTATAATTCCTAATGTAATTAAAACTTCTGCCAGGGTAAAACCCCTAAAATCCTTATCCCGATTTAGTTTGTCGGGGGGGGGGCAACTTTAAGCTTTTTTGAAATCATAATTTTACCTCCTTTTTTATTCTAATTAAACAAGTTAAGCTGCGGCACATCAACAGTCGGTGCATCAACATTCTTTTTACGTGTTGCAAGGTTATTTGAGTAATCCTTCTGCATTCTGTTCATCAAGTCCTGTGAACGCTTAATAACAGCATTCGGAAGACCTGCCATTTTTGCTACCTGAATACCGTAACTCTTACTGGCACCGCCTTGAACGATTTTGCGAAGGAATTCAATTTCACCGTTTTCTTCGCTTATTGTTATTCTGTAATTTTTAATTTGCGGGTAAGTTTGCGTCATTACGTTCAATTCATGATAGTGGGTTGCAAATATACATCTTGCCTTAATTTTTGTTGCGATGTATTCCGCAACTGACCAGGCAATTGCAACACCGTCGTATGTGCTTGTACCTCTTCCGATTTCGTCCAGCAAGATAAAACTTCTGTCGGTAGCCGAGTTTAAAATGCAGGCTGTTTCAATCATTTCAACCATGAAAGTTGACTGTCCGAGCGTCAAGTCATCCGAAGCACCTACACGGGTGAATATTTTGTCTATCACCCCTATTTTTGCGTAATCAGCAGGAACCCATGAACCTATTTGAGCTAATATTGCAATTAAAGCATTCTGGCGCATGTATGTTGATTTACCTGCCATGTTAGGGCCTGTTAAAATCATAAATTGAGTGGAATCCGCAGAATTGCATTTTAATTCCAAATCGTTTGCGACATATTCTCCGAGCGGAAGTATTTTTTCCAAAACAGGATGCCTTCCGTTTTTAACGATAAAGTCATCAGAATCGTCAATTATCGGTTTACAGAAATTATTTTCGGCAGCTGCCTGCGCAAGCCCCGTATAAACGTCGCATTGAGCGATACAGTCTGCAATTTCTCTGATTTTAGACACGAATTCTTTCGAGTATTCCCTGAAGTCACAGAATAATTTATATTCTAACTCAGTTGATTTAAATTTGGCGGAAAGAACATCATCTTCATGTTTTTTTAATTCTTCCGTAATAAATCTTTCACCGTTGGTAAGCGTCTGTTTTCTTATATAACCTTCGGGAATTTGATTTAAATAAGAATTAGATATTTCGATAAAGTAGCCGAAGACTTTGTTAAATCCTATTTTTAGAGATTTAATGCCTGTTCTTTCTTTCTCTCTTTCTTCAAACTGTTTAAGCCAATTTTCACCGCCGGTTAAAAGTTCGCGAAAATAATCCAGTTCACCTGACACGCCTTCTTTTAAAATTCCGCCTTCTTTTATCAATACAGGCGCATTTTCGGCAATAGTTCTGTCGATTAATGCGGTATATTCCGATATTTCATCCCTGTATTGCGCAACAGAGGCCAGAGGGTTAAAACTAAGGTTTTGAGTTGCGTCGAGTAAATCGGGAAGTATCATCAATGATGCTTTTAAACTCAAAAAATCCTTAGGATTTGCCGAACTGTTTGACATGCGTGTTGCAAGCCTTTGAATATCATAAATTTTTTCAAGCAGATTTGAAATATTTATTCTTTCATCGGTTTTTTCAACAAGTTCTGTAATACAGTTCTGCCGTTTGTTAATTTGTTCAACCCGCTTAAGAGGCTGGCAAACCCAATTCTTAAGAAGTCTTGCCCCCATATTGGTCTTAGTTTTATCAATAGACCATAAAAGCGAGCCGAATTTATTTTTATCGCGTAAAGTTTCAGTAAGTTCAAGATTTTTTCTTGTACTTCCGTCCAAAATCATGTACTCTGAAAGTTCATACGGTTCAATTCTTTCAAATTTCGGAACATTATCTTTAAGTGTTTCCCATACGTAAGCGAGCAATGCTCCTGCAGCTCTGAAACCTGTTTTGTATCTGTCGTATCCGAAAGATTCAAGACTGCTTGCCTGAAATACCGCTTTCAGATTATTTTCGGCAAAGCCGGCGTCAAACACGGATGACGGAACCTTTGAGCAGTTATAAATTTTTGTAATATCTTCGGGCAGATCAATTTTTTCGTCAGGAACAATCTGAAAAGGCATAATCTTTTGTTTTATTGAAGGTCCGATGACTTCTGCAGGTGCAATTCTTGTGAGTTCTGCAAGAATAAGTTCATATGGGGCCTGTGTAACTTTAAATTCCCCTGTGGAAATATCTGCGTAAGAAAATCCCCATATATCTTTTTTATCATCCTTGAAAAGCGCGCAAATATAATTATTTGAATTCTGCTGCAAAAAGTCGCTTTCGGTAAGAGTACCTGACGTGACTATACGTGTAACCCCTCTTTTTACAAGCCCTTTGGCAAATTTAGGATCTTCAAGCTGGTCGCAGATAATAACCTTATAATTTTTCTGGACAAGTTTTTCAATATAATTGTTAACCGCCTTGGCGGGAATTCCTGCCAGAGGTATTCTGCCGAACTTACCCTGTTCTCTGCCTGTAAGAGTAAGTTCAAGTTCTTTGGACATAATTACGGCATCTTCGAAAAACGTTTCGTAAAAATCTCCGAGCCTGTATAACAAAATCTTATCCGGATTTTGGTGTTTAATTTTTAAATATTCCTGCATTGCCGGTGTTAAATCTTCCACCTTAATGTCAGCTGTATTGATATGATTGATTTCTGCCTTTTTCATAGTTATAATAATAGTATAACATGATAAGGATTTCAACATGGGATGTTTAAAAAATATTTTAAGAGCAATAATCCTTACACTTGCCGTTGTCGGCTTCATGGCGCTTGGCGGTAAAGAATTGGTAAGCGGTCTTATAAGTAATTATTTTAATCCGCCTAAAGAAACCATGCTCGAACGTGCACAAAAAGTCGGAGATTTTTCTAAAATTAATGACGAATTTGAAATAGAAAAAGCAGCCGGTATAATGGGCTATAATGCTGTTGTTGCCGAGCATAAAGCATCAGGCCAAAAAATGTTTGTAGTGGATTCAGGAGACAAACAAATTTTGACTGCTGATGATATAAAATCAGATAATGTGGAAGAAAAACTCTATAAAGCTGTAAGTAAAATTAAATATCAGGCAGTATCTGTAGATGATTTAAAGGTTACAAAGCATGGAACAATGAATTCATACGGCAAAGAGGTTCCGTATGTAAAATTTGAAGCCAGAATAAAAAAACTTCCGATAGGTGACGTCGGCGGAATAATCTCGGTAGCTGAGACAAAAGACGGTGAAACAAGACTTTTGATTTCAGCAAATGAAAAAAATAAATATTCACAGTTGATTTCTGATGAATTTTTTAGGAAAATAAAATAGTACATTGTACAAAATCATGTGAAAATTGAATAGATATAGAAATTTAAAAATGTCGAAGTGGCGGAATTGGTAGACGCGCACGATTCAGGTTCGTGTGGTTAACGCCTTGAGGGTTCGAGTCCCTTCTTCGACACCATAAAAAAAGCGGTAATAGTGCCGCTTTTTTTATTATTTATTATGCCATTATATCAATAATTTCACCTGTTTGCATGGCTTTAATAGCACATTGTGCAAATTTATCAGAATTTACAGGAATTCTATCTGATGTAGGTGCAATTCCATAAGGTCCTTGTGCTATTGTGTTGTAACCAACATAAGTTGTATTATCAGGATTTTTACCTATGTGCGTTATATTATATGGATTTATGTAATCATTTCCTATTTTGATATATCCGGTTGATATTATTTGTTGCATATAACTCCTTTCTTGCAAAGCACACTTTTTAAAACTTCTACACACTTAATAAACGCAAAAACATAAAAATTTTGCTAATTTATTTACAATATTTAATATTTATATGGTTGTAAATATTTAAAGTGTCAAAAAATTCTAAATTAGTAATCTTTTCGACATTTTTTTATTTTGATAATTTATTTGATGTATTTTATCTTTGCTCTCTTGAAATACTTCTTAATATTTGATATAATAATTATATGAGTGATTATGATAAATTAATGAAAATTGTTGACAAAGAAGTCATCAGTGTTAAAGAGCTGCACCAAATTACGAATGATGAGCTGGTTGCGGAAGTTCGTGAAACTGCG
Source organism: Candidatus Gastranaerophilales bacterium (assembly GCA_944324305.1). Lineage (GTDB taxonomy): Bacteria > Cyanobacteriota > Vampirovibrionia > Gastranaerophilales > Gastranaerophilaceae > Stercorousia. The sequence goes on along the minus strand of CALUVV010000001.1, from coordinate 209,479 downwards.
CAGGATGACAAGCATAAAGGAATGCCAAGGTATGATGTTAGATTGACAAACGGCGAAATTTACTTTGTTTATGTCAAAATATCTTTGATGTCCCGTATTTTCGGGGGGGGGGCGAACTAATAGCTTTAAACGTTACCCGTTGAGCTGTTTCTGTCGTCTTCCAATTGTCTTATGTCAATGTTGTCGTTGTCGTCAGTATAGGTGTTCAATACAGGAACATCAATTTCAACGTTGACATCTGCATCAACCATTTCAATATCATTTTTCAAAAATTCTTTTGTTTTTCCGTCTTCCATTTTTACGGCCACTTTGCCGCTTAAAAACTGGAGATAACAAACTTTACCCAGCCCGTCAGGTGTCATTACCGAAGAACCGACAGGAGGCATACCTTTTGCCGCGTCAATGTAATTTGAATATTCGTAAGTTAAACAGCACAAAAGTCTCCCGCAAGTTCCCGAGATTTTTCCGGGTGCAATTGGCATCCCCTGGTCTTTTGCAAGTTTTACGTTAATTGTTGCAAATTTTCTTAAAAAACTTGAACAGCAGAAAGGTCTGCCGCACACTCCCGTACCTTCAAGGATTGAGGTTTCGTCTCTTACACCTATATGGCGAAGGTCAATTCTTACACGGGTAAACACCTGTGTTAAATCCTTTAATAAAGCTCTGAAATCAACTCTTTCCGGAGCAGTATAATAGAATGTTATTTTTCTTCTGTCAAAAGTTATTCTGCACTGAACGAGGTTCATATTTAACTTATGCTGCTGTACCAATGCCTGACATTTAAAAAACGATTGAACTTCTTCCTGTTTAATTTCTTCAAGAGTTTGAAGATCTCTTTGGGATAAAGTTCTTATTACATGAAAGGGCTGGGGTTTATCATTACTTTTATCCCATAATTCGGCGATTTGCGAATTTACGATAAATGCTTTTAAAGCTTCTTCTCCCTTTTCTGTTCTTACAAGAACCATCTGTCCGTTCTCAATATGAATTGTTTCGGGAACTTCCAGCGGGTAAAATGTGTTTTTTAAATATTTAACGGCATATTTCATTATAAGTATCTTTCTTCTTCTTTCAGTTTTCTGTTCATAAGTTTTTCTAAAAGCGCCTGTGGTGTTATGTCGGTGTAAACAGCTTCATAAATTGCACTTGATACAGGAACTTCTATATTTAATTTTTTAGCAAGTTCGCATATAGCTTTTGATGTCTTAACACCTTCCGCAACAGAACCGAGTTCATTTAGAATATCATCTATTTTTTTACCTTTTGCAAGCATGGAACCTACCGTATAATTTCGAGACATCGGGCTTGAACAGGTCGCGATTAAATCGCCCATTCCCGAAAGACCGTATAAAGTTGACGGGTTTGCTCCGAGGTTTATACTTACGCGGACAATTTCGGCCATTCCGCGTGTCAAAAGAGTTCCTGCACAGTTATCGCCAAGTCCCATTGTATGTGCAAAACCGGAAGCAATAGCTATAACGTTTTTCAAAGAACCGCCGAGTTCTACCCCTGTTACATCGGTGTTTGTGTAAAGTCTGAATTTTGACGGAACATTTAAAGCTTTTTGGACGAATTCAGCCGTCTTAATATCTTCGCAAGCAACCGATGCCGCTGTAGGAAGCCCTGCAAGTACTTCTTTTGCAAGCGTAGGACCTGAAAGTACAGCAAGTTTCTGTTCGGGCAGCACATCTTTGATAACTTCGGACATTCTCATCAATGAAGGAAGCTCAATACCTTTAGATGCATTTACAAGTATTTGTTCGGATTTAATCCCGGCTTCCTTTAATTTTTCACAAACATCACGTGTTCCGGACGTTGCAACAACCGAAAGAATTATATCAGCATCAGTAATTGCAGATGCCAAATCAGATGTAATCTCAACTTTATCATCCAGTTGAACTTCAAGAGGTTTACAACAATGTTTGTTTATTTTTAAATCTTCGGTTAAATCCTGTTCCCGTCCCCAAACCGTTATATTTTCAAAGTTATTTGTTAAAAGCCACGCTAATGTTAAGCCCCAACAACCTGCACCAAGTACTGTTAATTTCATTTTTCAAGCTCTCCTTTATACTGCCTGACCGGCGTGTAAAAGTTTTCTGAGTACGCCGCCGTGTTTTTTTAATTCTAATCTTGATTGTTCTATATCAAGTTTCATCATTATAGATATAATAGCTGTTTTTATTTCCCAATCACATTTCAAAAGAGTTGCAAGTGCTTCGCTGTGCGGAACACCGGCAATTTGTGCCACAATTCTTATTGCTCTGTCTTTAAGTTTTTCATTTGTTGCTTTAAGGTCAATCATAAAGTTTTCGTAAGTTTTTCCGATTTTAATCATTGCACCTGTAGTAAGCATATTCAAAATCATCTTTTGAGCTGTTCCGGCTTTTAATCGGGAAGAACCTGCGATAACTTCCGGACCGACTTCCGCACAAATTACAAGGCCTGCTTCTTCGGCAATTCTGCCTTTTGAATTGCAGGTTATGCCGATAGTCTTGCAGTTTACATCTTCGGCTCTTTTCAAAACACCGAGTAAATACTTGGGGTTTCCGCTTGCCGAAATTACGACTGCAACATCATTTTCGTTTAAAACTTTTGCATCTTCGTAACCTGAGTCGAAGTTGTCTTCCGCGCCTTCGACCGCAGTTCTGAAAGCTTTGTCGCCGCCTGCAATAATACCGTGAACCATATCGGGAGCTACGCTGAATGTAGGCGGACATTCTGACGCGTCTAATATACCGAGCCTGCCTGATGTACCTGCACCGAAGTAAAATAATCTTCCGCCTTTTAAAAATTGTTTTGCTATTAAATCAACGGCAGCCGCAATATTTTCAGTTTCTTCTTCAACTGCAAGAGCAACGAGTTTATCTTCCTCATTCATTTTCCTGACTATTTCAATAGTAGGGAGAATATCAATATTTTTTGTATTCTCGTTTCTGTACTCGGTAATTACTTCACTCATTTTTTTCCCCTTATATAATAAACACTAAACCAATTTCAATAAATTAGCCATTTCAATAGCGGCTTTAGCGGCATCAGCACCTTTATTACCTGCTTTTGTGCCTGCTCTTTCAATTGCCTGTTCTATATTTTCGGTTGTCAGAACTCCGAAGATAACAGGAACTTCGGTTTGAAGGCTTACCTGCGCAATACCTTTGGAAAGTTCTGCGCTTACATAGTCAAAGTGAGCTGTAGCACCGCGGATTATTGCGCCTAAAGTAATAATTGCGTTATACTTTTGCGTTTTTGCAAACTTCATTGCCGCAAGAGGGATTTCAAACGCTCCGGGAACTTTAACAATATCGATATTTTCATCCCTAACCCCATGGCGTTTTAGTTCATCGATTGCACCTGACAGAAGTTTGGAACCGATAAAATCGTTAAATCTTGATATAATTATACAAAAGTTTTCATTCCCTGCTACTAACTGACCTTCATATGTTTTCATTTCTTATACTCCTTTGAGCCTATTATACGATACACAGGGCTTTTTTACAACTGTACGTAACGATTATTTTACCATAATAGCAAAAAAAAATGTTTTCACGCCTTTAAATTTTAGGATTTAAAATGTTAGTACAGGGTATATCAGGTATCAAGACTGAAAAAACACGATTTAAAGGAGCCGTTTTAAACGTTTGTGCGGCAGTTGAATCTAATATTTTATTAAATAAAGGAATTACAGATATAGGCGGTTTTGTTGTTCCGCAGGCAATAATGTCAAATAATAAAGACGAAGCTGCCGAACGGGTATTTAAATCAATGCTTTATTTTATTTTTACGTTTGTTTCGCCGTTTTTACTTTTACCTTTAATAAATAAGCATTTTTTAAGCTCGTATAAAATAGCAGAAAAATTAGATAATGAACAAAAGAGAATTTTAGAGGTTTCTAAAAAATATTTAACAAAAGACGGAGAGCATTTGAAAGAGGGGATTAAAAATACTGCGGAAAAACTTTTTCATGACAGGAATAAATTTGACGGAATAATTAACCGATATTCTGATTTGGAAGAACTTAGAAAAGATTTGATTAATGTGCATACAAAAATTCATGCAGCTGATTTTTTGACAACAAATTTAATGGTCGCCGCTATTCCCTGGCTTGGAAATGCATTTACAAAATACAGAACAAATCGTTCCGGATATTCGGGTACATATAAACTTGCCGATGAAGAATTTACTCAAAAAGCTGCTAAAAAGCATGATAAATCAATAAAACTCAGGCAAATTGCAGCATTTTCTCTTGCCGTACTTCCTGCAGTAACGCTTCCGTTTTTGGTAAAAAAAGGAATGCTCAACAATTCGGAAAATAAAATTTTTAAGTGGTTTAACAAAAATGCAGATAAATTTGATTACAAAGATGCAATATATATGAGCCGCTTGACAGGGCTTGCTATGTGGATTACAAGTGATTATTTTCCGTACCAGCTTGCGAGCAGAGATAAATATGAGTATAGGGATTGCCTTATAAGAGGTACAAGCATAGGACTTGTTTTCTGGGGCGGCGATTTATTTCTGAAAAAAGCTTTGTCAAAGTTGTCTGATAAAATCTTTAACACAAAGCTTACAAACCCGCAAACCCGAAAACCTTACAGACTATCTGATTTAAAACAAAAACTTGACGGGCTGGCTAATCTTGATAATAAAACGCTAAAGAGAACACGTAATGCTGGAACGGCCCTGTATATTTTTAATTTACTTCTGGTAACGGCTTCTCTGGGATTTGGTCTGCCTTTTATGCTTAATAAACTGCTGAAAAAAAGCATTAATAAGGATAAGAATAATGCAAATTTTTCAGCAGATTACAGTTTTATTAAAGGTTCAGAAGTATTTAAAGACTTCTATACAAAGAAAGGTGAGAATATTTTATAGAAAATATAAATTGCCGCTATGACGAGCAAACCGCCGCTTATTTTTAAAAGCCAATCCGAGAATTTATAAAAGCCCTTCCAATTTTTGAGGTGGGAAGTTAAAAATCCTGCAAGGATAAGAATAAGCCCCTGCCCCAGAGAGAATAAAAACAGCATTAATATTGCCTGAGTAATACTTGCCGATAATGATGCAAATGCCATAATCCCTGCCAGAATAGGCGTTGAACAGGGGGTTCCGGCAAGCGCAAATATTCCTCCTAAAATAATCGGATATAAAAACGTGTTTGTTCCGTCATTTTTAGGCATTTCCTTTATCATTACGGGAAGCTCAAAATCAAGCACGCCAATCAGCTTTAATCCCATAACCATGATTATGCCCGCTAGAAATATTCCGAAATATCCGCCTGCAAAGGAAATAAATACTTTTCCCGTAACTGCACAGATAATTCCTATGACAGAAAATACAATTGCTGTTCCGAAGACAAAAAACAGCATTTGTATAAATGTTTTTAAAGGTTTAGCATCGGAATACCCGCCGATATAACCGATTATTATCGGAAGCATTGCAAGTGAACAAGGCGAAATTGATGCAACCAAACCGCCTAAGAATGATAAAGCAAACAATAAAGGCAAACTGCCCTGTTGTGTGAAAAGGCTGATATAATTTTCCATTGTTATTCAAGTCCCTGTAAATAGCTGTCCATTTGTTCTTTTGTAACCGCTCCTTCAATTCGTTTAACCTGTTGTCCCTTTGAATTTAACAGAACTATTGTGGGAACAAGGGTTACATTATATTTTTTTATTTGCTCTTCATTAAAAGAATTTTTATCCTGTACCTGAATTTCAGTTAAAACAATTTTATTTTCATATTTAGGGAAAATTTCTTTAAAGATTTTGTTCATAGTCTGGCAGTCAAGACACATTGCAGAAGTAAACTTTATTACTTCGGGTTTTCCTGCCTGAGTTGTCTGAGCAGTTGTCTGATTAGATGCCGTAAGTGCCATATATGCCATTAACGGAATTGCAAAGATTAAAGAAATAATAATAACGTTTTTTCTCATGGAAAAACTCCTTTCTGTTTAATATTAGCATAAACCAAAAAGGATTTTTTCAAAACCTCAATCGGGTAATTTCAAAGTATTATACATCTTCGGGAACATAAAAGTCTGCTTTGGATAAAAGCTCTCTTGTATGTTCATAACAACAAGATTTATGACATATTGTCTGATATTCTCTTACAATGTTTAATATATCATCAACCGACATTTTTATAATACGTCTTTCTCCTTCAATAATTCTTGCCATAAATAAATTCCTTTCAATTTATGTTACGGATGCTAGTGTCTAAAACTTTTGAGAAATCCATTTTAGTATTTAGATATTTCCTGCATAATAAGAATATAAAGTTGAAAAAGCTGCTTAAATTTGTTATAATTATTAGAGAATAAAGAAAGGAGCTAATATGAATAAAATTTTTAATTCAGAAATTCGGGGGGGGGGCATTTCTTAGCTTCCGGTCAATGTTTTGAACGTTTATTCAAAACTATAGTGGTGGGTCAAGCGGCACGCTTGGGTTTTACTCTAGCAGAAGTGTTGGTAACTCTGGGAATAATCGGTGTAGTATCCGCAATGACTGTCCCGTCATTAATGCAAAACCATCAGCGCAAAACTTATGTGACCCAGCTTCATAAAGTTTATAATGAGCTTCAACAGGCTGCTTTGCAGTGTATTACTGATCGAAATGCAATTAATCTTACTGAAGCAGGGGTTAATTCGCAAGATGCAGCAAATAATTTTATTGAAACATATTTTAAAATAGTTCAGAAATGTGAAAAATCTTTAACGCCTTGTTTTGTACCGGTAGAGGAAATGCGTACACTGAATGGTGGCGAAGCAAAATATAGACATACTGTACAAAATTCATATGTTCTTTCAAGCGGGGCTGTAATTCGTTTTGACTACTTAACATCGTCTATTTCTGTATTAGTTGATATAAACGGAACCAAGGGGCCTAATATAATTGGTCGTGATATTTTTTATATGGCTTTATATCCGGATGGCAGGGTTGATGAGGACAATGCTTTTGACGGCCCGCTAGATAAAGATGAACGTGAGGAAGCCTTTAATAATTGTCAGACTGCGGTTTCTGGATGGGGCTGTTTTGGCAAAATATTAAACGATAACTGGGAAATGACATATTAAAAAAGAGCCTCATTAAGAGGCTCTTTTTTATATATTAACATAAAGTTGCAAAGGCTTCTCAAATTTGTTATAATTAATAGAAAATAAAGAAAGGAGCGAATATGAATAAAATTTTTAATTCAGAAACTCGGGGGGGGGGCGTTTCTTAGCTTCATCTCAGGGGTTTACGTTAGCAGAAGTTTTGGTTACTTTGGGAATTATCGGAGTTGTGTCTGCAATGACTGTACCGTCATTAATGCAAAACCATCAGCGTAAAACATATGTTACTCAGTTACATAAAGTTTATAATGAGTTGCAGCAGGCTGCTTTGCAGTATATGACGGAGAAAAATGCCATTAATATGAAGGAAGCGGGGTTTACAAATCAAGATGCCGCAAATAAGTTTATTGAAGATCATTTTAAAATAGTAAATAATTGCGGTACTACACAAGTACCTTGTTTTGCGGAAACATCTGATTACAAAAAATTATCAGGTGTTACAATTGGTACCTGGGGAGGATGCGCATCTACACGAGCTCATTATTCTTTAGCAAGCGGTGCTTCTATAGGTATCTGTTACAGATTAATAGGAAGTGACCTTATTTCGGAAATATTTGTTGATGTGAACGGTCAAAAAGGTCCTAATATTGTAGGCAGAGATTTATTTAACTTTTTGTTGTATAACAACGGAGTTATTGATGATTTAGATTCTTCTGCACCACCGTTATCAGAAGAAGTCAGAGATAATTTATTTTCTTCAGTATGTGAAAGCAGTACACCAACCCAATGGCATGGGTGCTTAGGTAAAATTTTAAATGATAATTGGGAAATGACATATTAAAAAAGAGCCTCATTAAGAGGCTCTTTTTTATATATTAACGAATAATTATTCTTCGTCTTCACCGCCAAGCTGGAAATCAGGGGCACCGAACATTCCTTCGATTTCTTCCAAAATCGCAGACGGTTTTCTTGCCTGATTTCTTTGTGCTACTGCACGTTTTCTTTCTTCGCGTTCTTTTTCTTCATTAGCATTTGACAGGTGGTGGAAGCCTGTACCTGCAGGGATTAAACGACCGATGATAACGTTTTCTTTCAAACCTCTCAATAAGTCTTTTTTACCTTCTACAGCTGCTTCTGTAAGAATTCTTGTTGTTTCCTGGAATGAAGCCGCTGAAATAAAGCTTTCGGTATTCAATGAAGCTTTAGTGATACCTAACAGCATGTATTCACAAGTTGCAGGAGTACCGCCTTTTTCTTCAACTTCATGATTTTCTTTTTCGAAAGTCTGCATTTCAACAAGTTCACCCGGTAACAATGTTGTATCACCTGCATCAACAACTTTAACTTTTTTAGTCATTTGTCTTACGATGATTTCAACGTGTTTATCAGCGATTTCTACGCCTTGTGAACGATATACGCGTTGTACTTCGTCTACAAGATATTGCTGTGCAGCTTCAGGTCCGCAAAGTCTGATTACGTCATGCGGATTTAAAGGACCGCTTGTTAAAGGCTGGCCTTTTGTTATTTTCTGTTTATTCTGAACAACAATATTAGCATCAATTGCGTATTTAATTTCAGTTCTGCCGTTATCTGTTACCAGATATAATCTCGGCAAATCATCATCAGTTTCAATTTCAGCTACACCGTCATCTTCTGCTAAGATAGCACAGTCTTTAGGTTTGCGGCCTTCAAGAAGTTCTTCAACTCTCGGAAGACCTTGAACGATATCGCCTGTTTTTTGTCTTTCAAATACCAGTGTTGCAATGTTATCACCGCGAAGTACAAGTGCACCCGCTTCAACCTGTAACATAGTACCTGGGCTGATTAAGTAAGGACGACCGTTTCTGATTTTAATTTCGCCTTTATTAACGGCAGTTACCATACCTGAAACAGTTGATTTCTCTCCGCTGTCCGCAAGGATTGAATCCAATCTTACAAAATCGCCTTTTTTAACATTAGCTTTACCCTTAACAGCTAAGGTTGTTTCATAAGTTTCGCTTGTTAATAACAATCTTCTTGTATCTTCTTTTTCATTTTTAATAGAAGCAACACCGTCATTGATAGCTAAAACCTGAGTTTTTGCAACAGGAGTTTTAGGATCAATAGTCTGGCCGTCTTTTACAAGAAGTTCTGTTTGAAGTGAAGACATTGTTTTTGCATTGCCTTCAAATTCGCGGCGGACGATTAAGTTTTCAAGAACAACAATTCTAAGGTTTTCTTTTTCATCAAGTTCAACCATACCTTTAAGGTGTGACAGGTAACCTTGCATTTGAAGAACCAGACTTGTTCTTGTAATTGTAGAACCGTCAAGGTTTCTTACTCTTGCACCGTCTTTATACTGCAATTGAGTAACAGGTACGATGTCGATTAAGCTGTCAGATGTGTTGAATTTGATTGATACGTCTTTTTGTTGAACTTCCAGCACCTGAACAGGTCTTACCAGAATTTGGATAGGCTGGTTAGAGATGTTGTCTTCATCCAATGAAAGACTTGTATCAAGTTCTTCATCCAAATCGTCAATATCAATATCGTCAATTGATGAATCCATAATTGTAACGATAGAAGTTTCTTTTGCTTTAATACCGTCAGCAATTACGGTTCCTTTTTTAACGACTTCGCCTTCATCAACTTTTAATTCCGAAACACTTGAAAGTGTGTGAATTTCACCCGGGCGGATTGTAATTTCGTGAATAACATCATTGTATTCTTTGAATTCAACAATACCGTCAATGTGGCAGTATACGTCTTTTACAACTTCGGTGCCTGCCGTAACGTGTGTTCCGTTTTCAACCATTTTTAAAGAAGAATCTTTATTAATCTGGTGAATTTCTTCCGGAATAAATACAACAGACCCGGGTTTTGTAATAATTTGATTTTCATCAACTTCAACATCAACGTATCTGATTTCACCTGATGAAGTTACCGCGCATTCATCATCAATAAGTTCGGCAATAATCATACCGTTTTCAACCGTAGTATCTACCGGAGCTTTAACGATATATCTTTCGCCGGTCTTATTAACTGTCCATAACTGTTCTTTTTTAGTTTGTTCAAATGCAGCGTTTTCAGGCATTAATGATGCAATAACAATTGTCAATTCTTTACCTTGAACAATTTTCTTGATATTTTTGCCTTCAAATTTAACATCTTCAATAACTAAATCTTCACCAAAACGAACTTCTCCGCCGTGTTCACAGATTGTTAATGTTTCAGCTAATTTTTCGCCTTCTTTGATTTTTTCTCCGTCTTTTACAAGAACTTTAGAGCCGCCCGGAAGGTTGTAAACATCACCGCCAAGAACCCAGATAATACCCTGTTTATTTGTAGTTCTTGAGATGTTGCCCTGTCTGTCTTTCTTTTCGTCAGCTACGAAATCTTCATATAATACTTCACCTGAAAGGTCAGATGTAATATCTTTTGTAGCTTTTTCGGTAAGACGTGAACCGCCTTGAGCTGCCGGTTCGAATTGAGCAAGTTTAAATCCTTTTTTAACCTTCATACCGTTAGTAAAGAATACGGTAGAACCTGCAGGGATATGGTATTTTTCAGTTCTTTTTTCGCCTTTAATTTCAATATCTGTTTCGTAGTTAGAAATATTAACAACATCACCGTGGCGGGTTCTCAATTCTCTTGTTTTAACGTTAGAAACTACTTCACCGTCTTGTTTTGCAATAACTTCTTTAATTGCATCCTTAACGCCAACCGCACCGCCTGTGTGGAATGTTCTCATTGTAAGCTGTGTTCCTGGCTCACCGATTGATTGTGCAGCGATAATACCGATAGCTTCACCGATATCAACGAGTTTTTGGGTAGTCATTGCCCAGCCGTAACATTTCTGGCAGATGCCGTATTCAAGGCCGCAGGTTAAACCTGAACGAACTTTTAATTCCTGAAGATTTAAGTGTTTAACTTTTTGAACATCTTCTCTGTTCATTGTAGTACCTGCTTTAACAAGAACTGTACCATCGGTATCAACGATATCTTCTGCAACAGTTCTTCCGAGTAATCTGTCGATTAGCGGCACGATTACGTTGTCGCCGTCTGTAATCGGTTTCATGTTAATTGATTTTGTAGTATGGCAGTCATCTGCACGGATAATAACGTCCTGTGCAACGTCTACCAAACGTCTTGTCAAGTAACCGGAGTCGGCTGTTTTTAACGCTGTATCTACAAGCCCTTTTCTTGCACCATAAGATGAAATGATGTATTCTGTAACGGATAAGCCTTCTTTAAAGTTTGATTTAATCGGCAAGTCGATGATTTGGCCTTGTGCGTCCGCCATCAGACCTCTCATACCGACCAGCTGAGATACCTGTGATAAGTTACCTCTCGCTCCGGAGAATGCCATCATATATACAGGGTTTAATTTATCAAAGTTTTCAACAACCTGAGAGGTTAATTTTGCGGTTGTTTCAGACCATGTGTCAATAACTTTTGTATATCTTTCAACTTCCGTAATTTCACCTTTAAGGTATCTGTTTGTAGATTTTTCGATTTCTTTTTCGGCATCTTTAAGCAGCTCTTTTTTTACTTCCGGAACTTGCAAGTCTGCAATAGAAATTGTTGTACCGGATTTAGTAGCATACTTATAGCCAAGGTTTTTAAGGCTGTTAGCCAATTCTGCGGTTTTAGCGCCGCCAAACTCTAGATACATTTGTGAAAGCAAATTGTTTAAACCTTTTTTATCCATTTGCTTGTTAATGAAATCTATTGTTTTTTTACCATGTGTGTATGTTGTTTCCATTATCTTTTTATCCTTATATTAATTAAATTCGCCTAGCTGCTTAGCTGCAAAACTGCTTTATGCCAAAGCATTTCTTACAGCTTCGTTGAAGATAATTCTTCCGGCAGTTGTTTCAATTCTTTCGCCATGTTCATCCCTTACGACGATTTTGTCGTGAAGTTCGATTACACCGACTTCTAGAGCTGAAATTGCATCCTGGAAGTTGTAGAAATATCCTTTAGGATCCATTTCTGGATTTTTCAGGATTGTCAGGTAGTACATACCCAGTACCATATCCTGTGTAGGAGTGATAATAGGTTTACCTGTTGCAGGAGCTAAAATGTTGTTTGTTGCTAACATTAACATTCTTGCTTCTGTCTGCGCTTCAATTGATAAAGGTACGTGAACAGCCATTTGGTCACCGTCGAAGTCGGCGTTGAATGCCGTACATACTAACGGGTGAAGCTGGATTGCACGGCCTTCAACCAATTTCGGTTCAAATGCCTGAATACCCAGTCTGTGAAGAGTCGGAGCACGGTTTAATAAAACAGGGTGTCCGTCGATTACCTCTTCCAATATATCCCATACGACTGCTTCGGAGCGTTCAATTTTCTTTTTAGCTGATTTAATGTTTTGAACGTATCCTCTTTCAATCAATTTATTAACAACAAATGGTTTAAATAATTCAATTGCCATTTCTTTCGGCAAACCGCACTGGTTCAATTTCAATTGAGGACCTACAACGATAACCGAACGTCCTGAGTAGTCAACACGTTTACCTAATAAGTTTTGGCGGAAACGACCCTGTTTACCTTCAATAATATTAGATAATGATTTCAATGCTCTGTTATTTGGTCCGACAACAGTTCTTCCGCGTCTTCCGTTATCGATTAACGCATCAACAGCTTCCTGCAACATACGTTTTTCGTTTCTTACGATGATTTCGGGAGCACCCATTTCCAATAATCTTTGCAAACGGTTGTTTCTGTTGATTACACGTCTGTATAAGTCGTTTAAGTCAGATGTTGCAAAACGTCCGCCGTCCAATTGAACCATCGGTCTTAAATCCGGAGGGGTTACGGGCAGTATGTCCATAATCATCCAGGTCGGATCTGTTTCTGATGAAATCAATGAATCAAGCAATCTTAAACGTTTAATAAGTTTGCTTTTCTTTTGAACGGAATTTACGGTTCCTGCCAATTCTGTTCTAATTTCTTCAGCGAGTTCTTTTGTGTTAACTTCCGCAAGAAGTTCTTTAATAGCTTCTGCACCGATGCCTACTTTAAGTTCGGAATCTTCGTGTTCAGCCATATAATCTTCGTATTCTTCTTCAGATAACAATTGTAATTTTTTGAATTCGCTTTCGCCCGGATCAAGTACTACATAGTTGTTGAAGTAGATAACCTGTTCGAGGTCTTTTAAAGTCATATCCAAAAGTAAGCCTAAGTATGAAGGAATACCTTTTAAGAACCAGATGTGAGAAACAGGAGCAGCAAGTTTAATGTGGCCCATTCTCTGACGTCTTACTTTACTGTCTGTAACTTCAACACCGCAGCGTTCGCAGATAATACCTTTGTGTCTTACTCTTTTATATTTACCGCAATAACATTCCCAGTCTTTTGACGGTCCGAAAATTCTTTCGCAGAACAAACCGTCGCGTTCCGGTTTTAATGTACGGTAGTTTATTGTTTCCGGTTTAGTAACTTCGCCGTAAGACCATTTAAGTATTCTTTCCGGTGAAGCGATACTAATTCGTATATAGTCAAAATAATCTATGCTTGTTGACATTATTATAATTCTCCTTTTATTGGCGGGGATTAATTATCCCCGCTATATTTATTGCTTATTATAAGTCTCCGAATGTAGTCGGTGTTTCAAAGAAGTTAATATTTAATAACTCAGAATCCATGTCTGAAAGAACACGTCTCGGGGCTGATTTTCTCAAATCATCCATATCTGTCATTAAGTCAACTTCCGCACCGTCTTTTTTCGCTACCGTAATATCCAAACCGATACTTTGTAATTCTCTTACAAGTACTTTGAATGATTCGGGAATACCCGGTCTTGGAATATTGTCACCTTTAACGATTGCTTCATAAGCTCTGTTTCTTCCGTTAACATCATCTGATTTGATAGTTAACATTTCTTGCAGAGTATAAGCCGCACCGTAAGCTTCCAACGCCCAAACTTCCATCTCACCAAATCTTTGGCCGCCGAATTGAGCTTTACCGCCCAGAGGCTGTTGTGTAACAAGTGAGTATGGACCTGTAGAACGTGCGTGAATTTTATCGTCTACAAGGTGAACAAGTTTAAGTATATAGGAAAGACCTACTGCAACAGGTTCATCAAACTGTTCACCTGTTCTTCCGTCGATAAGTCTTACTTTACCGTCTTCGTTTACCCAATCACAGCCTGAAGCTTTAATTCCTTTAAGCAATTCAGCTTTAGTAGCTTTTTCTGATTGGTTATCGCCGTATCTTTCATCGAAAGATGGTGTTTCATAGTAGTTTCCTGTCAGGTATGCTGCCAAACCAAGCAACAATTCATAAGTTTGGCCAACGTTCATACGAGAAGGTACACCAAGCGGGTTCAATACGATATCAACAGGTGTTCCGTCAGGCAAGAAAGGCATATCTTCTTTTGGAAGAATTCTTGATACGATACCTTTGTTACCGTGGCGTCCTGAAAGTTTATCACCTACAGAAACTTTACGTTTTTGAGCGATGTAAACTCTGATAACCGTATTTGCACCCGGCGGTAATTCATCACCTTTTTCTCTGTCGAATACTTTTACGTCAAGTACACGACCGCCTTCTCCGTGAGGAACTCTTAAAGAGTTATCTTTAACATCTCTTGCTTTTTCGGCAAAGATTGCTCTTAAAAGTTTTTCTTCCGGCGGATGTTCGCTTTCGCCTTTAGGTGTAACTTTACCTACCAGTATATCGTCAGCATAAACTCTTGCACCGATACGAACAATACCGCGTTCATCCAAGTGTCTTAAAGCATCTTCGGAAACGTTCGGAATTTCACGAGTAATTTCTTCAGGTCCGAGTTTAGTCTGTCTTGCATCTATTTCTAATTTTTCAATGTGAACTGATGTGAAGATGTCATCGTGAACGCATCTTTCAGACAGCAGGATAGCATCTTCGTAGTTATAACCTTCCCAGGGCATATACGCAACAATTACGTTTTTACCTAATGAAAGTTCACCGCAGTTTGTAGAAGCGCCGTCAGCGATTACATCACCTTCTTTAACCTTGTCGCCTTCTTTTACTAAAGGTTTCTGGTTAATACATGTATCCTGGTTACTTCTTACATATTTCATTAAAGTATGAACATGCGGTTTGTTGTGAATATCGCGGATAATAATTTCTTCACCCACAACTCTTTCAACAACACCGTCGCAATCAGCTATTACAACCATACCAGAGTCTCTTGCGGCTCTTTTTTCCATACCCGTACCTACAACAGGTCTTTGAGTAATCAAAAGGGGTACGGATTGACGCTGCATGTTAGAACCCATCAATGCACGGTTAGCATCATCGTGTTCAATGAACGGGATTAATGAAGTCGCAACAGAGATAATCTGGATTGGAGATACCCCTACATAGTCGACTTTGCTTGATTCGCCCATAGTGAATTCCGATCTGTAACGGATAGGAACATATTCGTCTTTAATTGTATTATCAGGATTTAATTGAATATCTGCAGGAGCGCAGCGGAATTCTTCGTCTTCGTCAGCTGTCATATAAACAACTTCGTCGGTAACTTTACCGTCTTTAACAACAAAGAACGGAGCTTCAATAAATCCGTAGTCATTAACTTTAGCGTGAGTAGCCAGTGAACCTATCAAACCGGCGTTCGGACCTTCCGGAGTTTCAATAGGACAAATACGTCCGTAGTGAGAAGGGTGAATGTCACGAACAGCAAAGCCTGCGCGTTCTCTCATCAAACCGCCCGGTCCTAAAGCTGAAATACGTCTTTTGTGAGTTAATTCAGCCAGCGGGTTAATCTGGTCCATGAACTGTGATAACTGTGATGAACCGAAGAATTCTTTTAATGAAGCAACTAAAGGTTTAGTGTTCAATAAATTCAACGGGGTTAAAGTTTCAGAATCCTGTAAAGTCATTCTTTCTTTAACAATTCTTTCAATTCTTGAAAGACCTACTCTGAATTGGTTTTGTAACAATTCGCCGACTGAACGAATTCTTCTGTTTCCTAAGTGGTCGATATCGTCAACTGTTCCTTCATCATAAGTTAAGTTGATTAAGTATTCGATTGATGCAACGATATCTTGAACTGTTAAAGTTCTCTGGTTTTTAGGAATATTTAAGTTTAATTTTTTGTTTAATTTATAACGGCCGACACGTCCGATATCGTATTTCTTTTCATCAAAGAAACGTGCTTCCAATATTGAACGTCCGCCTGCAGCAGATGCAGGGTCGCCCGGTCTTAATTTTTTATAAACTTCAATTAATGCATCATCTGTAGTTTCTGCAGTATCTTTATCCAATGTTTTCTTCAAGAATTCGAAGTGAGTGAATAAAGTTTCCATTTCAGAAACAGTTATGCCCATAGCTTTCAATAAAGTTGTAGCTAAGATTTTTCTGTTTTTATCGATTTTAACGTAGATTAAATCGTTAGAATCTGTTTCAATTTTCAACCACGCACCGCGGTTAGGTATCATGGTTGCGTTATATAAACGTTTTCCGGCAGGAGAAACTTCACGTTTGAAGTAAACGCCCGGAGAACGAACGATTTGTGAAACGATAACACGTTCCGCACCGTTAACGATGAAAGTACCTTTATCGGTCATTGTCGGAATGTCGCCGATATAAACTTCCTGTTCTTTAATTTCACCGCTGTCACGGTTAACAAGTCTTACCATTACACGTAATTGTTTTGCATAAGTAGCATCGTGTATTCTTGCTTCTTCAATTGTATACTTTGCGTTGTCGAAAGTATAGTTAGGTAAGAAGTGTAATTCTAATCTGCCTGTATAGTCTTTAATAGGTGAAAAAGAAAGCAATTCTTCCTTTAAACCTTCTTTTAAAAACCATTCAAACGATTTTTTCTGCACTTCAATAAGGTCCGGTAAATCATCCAAACGAGTATGCGGGATACCCATTGGAGTTACTCTTTCTGCATATTTTGTGTTAGACATTAATTCACCTCGTCTATGTGTACGTACTATATAAAAATCTTTTAAAAAATCTAACTTGAGGCTGTAAACCTTTCATTTTACTGGATTTCAGCTAAATGAACAAATCATGTTTTTCTTAATTCAGGCACAGTACACCTAACTTAAATTTTAACATGTTACTTAATCATAATACATCAATTTTCGTCGTCAAGAAAATATCGCTTAATTTAAAAAAATATGTTAAAATTTTGTTACAAATATTTTTTACCTGCCTGAAAGCTTGAGTATGTAAGCTTTTGAATGTCAAGACTGTACATTTACTTATTTCATAATATGATAATATAAATCAGAGGAGTATATATGAAAAAATTTATAATTTTAATATGTTTGTTAATATTAGGGAAAGCTGGACTGGCAGCGGATATTGAGCCTTCAAAAACTGTTGAAAATGTTCCATCCGAAATTGTTCTGACAGGTAATCTTGTTTTTGACTGGCTGGACATTTCACAGGTTGAAAGAGATGCGGTCATTGATAAATACAAAAGCGAACTTTTTGATGAAAATACCGTTTACAAATATAAGAAAAAAGATTTCAGAGCTGAGTATAACGATTTCTTGAAAGATAAGGATTACAAACGCCATTATATGCTTGTGAAAAACGGTGTTAAAGAAACCGATAATGAAAATCTTTGCGGATTTTACTATAAAGACAATTTGTTAATAAGCTATGCAGTTCAATATAAAAATGACTTGAGAACTGTTTATTATTACGATGCTATGGGAAAACTGAGATATATTGATAAGTTCTCGGAAAACTATCCGAATTTTCCTTATATGTCTAAACAGTACAGAGCAAACGGAAGTTTAGTGAGTGCGATATATTTTATATCTCATGATATGCAATATATGTATGAAGAAGACCAAAAATTTAAGGGTGCGTGGTACAAGGACAAAATGTATGACAGACATGCCAAGCAGGTTTTAACAAGAACTAACTGGTAGGGCTTACGGCAGATTTCGTTAAGTATTATTTGGGCAGATTTTTAAAATAACGGGGCTCACTTAATGCTTTATACGTACAGCCGGCCCCATTCATTGAATTTACGGATGTCCTTGAACAATAAGCAGCGTCACCGTGAAAATCAGCACCTTCAGCACCCGCCGGGAGTAATTTCCCTTCGTCTGAAATCTGAAACATAAATAAATCATGACCCAGCCTGTTTGGTTTTTTGTTAAAGCCATTCACATCAACTGATATGTAAAGTATATGGCTTTGGGCAGAATTTTGCAGCAGAATTAAGCTCCCGTCTGACAAAATAAATTGTCCTTCATCAAACAAACCATTGTCAACACTCTGTGTGCCGTTATAATTTTTGTAATAAGTAGAATTATTTTGATTTCCGTTTCCATAATTTTTTATACAGGCTTTATCAGCGTCGGAAAATCCATAGCCGCAATCCTTTACAACATGCATATATTTCATTAAAATAGATTTTAACTGCTCGTTTTTAATATCTCCGGCAGAAATTCTGTTACCATATTCGGCTTGATACATATTCAAAGCCTGTTCAATAACTGAGACACTTTTTTTCAATCCGGTTTCAAGCTGTTTGTTTTGAGTATTACTAATTACCGCGGGAAGTGTTACTGCAGCAATTACCCCAATAATTCCAATAGTAATTAATACTTCTGCCAGCGTGAATGCAAATTTTGATACGTAATCAGAATTCATATAATCTTCCTTTTAGACTAATATATTATTCATTTTATCAAAATATTAGGTAGATTGTCAATATATTAGTTATTAATATTAAATATATGGCATTAAATAATGATACAATTTCAAAACTTGGTCACAAAATACAAATAGAGCGGAAGAAAAGGAAATTATCTCAGGAAAAACTTGCGGAGCTTGCTGATTTAAATCGAAATTTTATTGGTATGGTTGAACGAGGGGAAACAAATATAACAATAAAAAACCTTGAAAATATCGCAAATGCTTTTGAGATGAAAATTGAGGATTTATTAGTTTTTACGATATAAACCTATCTTGCATAAGATATGTAAAAAATTGTAACAATTTCGGGGGGGGGGCAACTTTAAGCTTTTACTTGCTTTAAATTTCCTGTGTAGTAAAAAGAAAGGATTTAATATGAACATTACCCCTGTACAAAACAACTCTCAATCATTTGGTATGGCTTTTAAATTAAAAGGTGATGGTGCAAAAAAACTTGCGACTTTTTTAGAAGAAACAAATTCTGCAACTAATAAGTATGTAATGGAAGAATTAATAAAACCGATACATGATCTTAAAACTGAGGTGGTTTATGATGGAGCTGATATACTAATTGGTAAAGCTACTGTTTCTCCACGTATGCCTATTGAATTGGGTAAAGATTATCGTGATTTGCAGTATATACTTAATGGTGGATCAAATTTTTACCGTATTAAGTATGATAAGCCGCAAAAGTATGGTGATTTATTGAATGGGAATTCGTTTCTACAACAATTATTTAATGCAAAAGAAATCGCAAAAGATATGGACAGAGTAGCGGCTCAAAAGGCATATGAAGCTCAACAGGCTGCAGTAAAACAAGTCCGTATAGAAAAAGCCGCAAAGAAATTACAAGATTTATACGGTTAATAAAAAAGTTTAAAGCCCGATACTAATCGGGCTTTACTATTGATAAGACGTAATTGTTGTTAAAGTATTTATTTGCGGCTTCTATAATATCTGATTCTGTTACGCTGTTTATGAGCTGTGCATATTGATCGTCAAATTTATAGCCTCTGCCTGATGCTTCAAACCAGCCGATTGTTGTGGCTTTATCAAGGTTTGTTTCCTGACCGATTATGTAATGCCCTAAAAGTTTGTCTTTCGCTTCCTGTAATTCTTTGGAGCCAACGAACTCTTTTTTCAGTCTGAAAACTTCTTCAAGCATCCGGCTTTGCGCATAATTAAGATTTTCGGGATTTGTTCCGATGTAAACTATAAAAGCACCTTTTAAAACATTCGGTGAATATTGCGAACCGAGCTGGTATGCAAGACCGTCTTTATCTCTTAGATTTTTAAACAGGCGTGAACTCATTCCCGCACCTAAAAGAGAATCGATTACCTGCAATGTTGCATAATCTTTACGGCTCAGCACTCCCGGAGTTTGCCAGCCGATTATAATCCAGTCTGTTTTCAAATCTTTTACGGATGTTGTAATTTTTTTACCTTCTTTTAGTGACGGGATTGAATACTTGGAATAGTCAAACTTTTCGCCGTTTTTGTTGTTGAAAATTTTTGTAAATTCATTAATTGTTTTTTCTTTATCAACATTTCCGTTTATAGATATTACGACATTTTGCGGGAAGAAAGCTTTGTCATAGTAGGCTTTTATATCTTCCTGAGTAATTTGCGGTAATGTTTTCTCAAGAATTTTATTTGATATTGAATACGGTGTGTTTTCGAATATGTAAGTTTTGTAATTATCAATTGCAAGATTTAGCGGAATATCTTTGCTTTTTTTGATAGCGTTAAGCTTGTCTGTTCTTGCTTTTTCAATTTCATAATCATCAAGAGCTGCATTGTTAATAACTTCGTTTAATATGTCGAGAGTTTTGTCATATTCATTTTTTGTCGTAAGAACAGTTATGTTAAAACTGTCGGCATTTGCCGAAGGTACGACTTTAATCCCGTTGTCCTCCAGAAATTGGGCAAGTTCTAAAGATGAATATTTTTTTGTCCCTTTGGTTAGTACCGATGCAGTAAGATCAGCGGTTCCCGGAATTGCCTCTGTTAATTCTCCTCCTTTTGAGAAAATACTTACTGCAACTATGTCATTAACCTGATTGGGTGTAAGCAATAGTGTTGAACCGTTTGAAAGTTCATATTTTTGAGTATTTTTATTTTCGCTGATTAATTTTGCGGGCTGCGGTTGTTTAGTAATATTAGAAATTTTAACTTCTTTGCTTGTTTCGGGTAAAACTATTGATACAGCACTTTTATCTTTCCCGAGATATTTGGTTGCGACACGTTTAACATCTTCGGCTGTCACTTTTTTTATGTTATCGAGATACGTTTCATAATATTTTATGTCATCGGTGGTTACGAACGTATAACCTATTTCTCCCGCAATATTTGAGATGGATTCTCTTTCATAGTATGTATCTCTTTCAATAATATTTTTTGCAAGGCGCAGCTGATCCTGTGTAACACCATGTTTTTGAACATTTTTTATTTCGGCAAAAATATTTTCTTCAAGTTTTGCGCATTTATCGGGAGAAAAATTTGCGGATATATAAAAAATTCCGTCGTCTTTAAAACCTGTGTTAACGGCACCTATTGAGTAGGCAAGCTGTTTTTGCTCTTTAATCGTTCTGTAGAAAATTGATGAGCGTCCGTCACCCAGAATTGTTGAAAGGACGTCAAGAGCGTATGAATCTTTATCATCAATTTTTGTACCTCTGAAGCCTATAAGCATATATCCTGATTGGGTATCGGCATATGCAATATTTTTGGCCTGTGATGTCAGAATATTTTCTTTCGGATAAACGTGTTTTAAAGGTTTTTTGTATTCTCCGTTAAAATCAAACTTCACCTTTTCAATCGCGGATGCCGCATCTACATCCCCGACGATTACCGTAACCATATTTGACGGGTTATAGTATTTATTGTAGTAATCAAGTATTTGTTCTCTTTGAATTGTACTTATAATGTCAGCTTTGCCGATGACTTTTCTTTTGTAAGGGTGATTTGTATAAAGCATATTTACCAGATTGTCGTAAACAAGTGTATTCGGTGAATTTGCATCTTTCATTATTTCTTCGATTACGACTTTCCGTTCTTTCTCAAGTTCTTTTCTCGGGATTAGAGGATGTAACAGCATATCTGAATGCATTTCAAGCGCAAGGTCAAAGTCTTTTGAAGGTATTGTCACGTAATAATGTGTAAAATCTTTGCTTGTAGCGGCATTAGTAATAGCTCCTTTGGTTTCCAGAATTTTATCAAATTCTCCCGGTCCATGATTTGTTGACCCTTTGAAAAACAAGTGCTCTAAAAAATGCGACACTCCGTTATTTTGAGCGTTTTCATTTATCGAACCCGTTTTAATCCAGGTGTCTATTGTTACTATAGGGTTTGTTTTAACTTCCTGAATTACGACAGTTTGACCGTTGTCCAGCTTATATACGTTAAAATCTGCCGCATTTACAATATTTGCGAAAAATACGGTTATTAATAAAACAATAAGTTTTTTCATCTTCTCCCCTTATCTTCTGATACACTAAACTATATTAAACATGATACACTAAATTTTAATATAGTAAACCTGTATATTTTTTTAAAGGGTTAAAAGCTTATTCTTCCGGGGTAATCTTTCGGGACTTTCCAGCCGTTTCTTTGTATAATCGCGGTACAATATCCTCCGCTTCCGGATTTACATTTATTATAAAGAGTTTTTTCATCTCCGTCCCATTGATAAAGAGCAGGCTCCATTCCCTTGCCGTATAAATATTTCCAATCTTTAGAATTACTTATCGGATAAAACTCAAATGCAAAAGCGCAGCTTCCTGCGTAATCTTGTTTTTTTAGACATTTTTCAGGATTTTTAGGGTAAAACAGTATGTCCCGATTTTCATGCTGGGCAAAAGAAAATGCGCTTCCGTCCGATAAGAAATAAATAAAGATTTTTTTACCGTTAGCGTCTTTTGCTTCTTTTTTGTCAATAACTTTCAGATACGGCGCAAGATAGCGTTGAAACGATGCATCGTTTTTATCAGCCTGATTAACTTTATCGCCGTCTTCATCTGTCATATCATCATTAAAATAACTCCAGCTTTCCACTTCTCCGTTATCAACAATAGATTGTAAAATTGCCTGATTCATAAGCGAATAAAATTTTTTAAGTCTGGTTTCAACAACATTATTTCTGTAATCGGCAATTAAATTCGGCAGTGTTAATGCTGCAACAACTCCTATAATCCCCAGAGTAACCAGAACTTCCGCTAAAGTGAACGCCCTTGAGACGTCTGTGTTTTGCGGGGGGGGGGCAGTCTTAAAGCTTCTCTAATAAACATTTTTCATCCTCCTTTTAACTTATTATATATTATGTTTGTAATTTTTTCAATAGTTTTTAATGTTTAATAATCCTCTTCAGAAGCGGGTAACAAACAGCTAATAATCCAATTCCTAATGCTGCAAAAACGGATTTTGGCGTTTTATGTTTTTCAATTGTTTCACTGTTTTTCATTGAGGTATAAATATCTTGATTTATGCGTCCAAAATCTTTAGAGGCTTGAACATGCGAATATAGAACAGGCTTGTTAAAGCTGTCCGGAGGAGTGAGAACCCCCACATTTAATTGAGGATTTTTCATATTCTGATTTACACCTGCACAGTTCTCCATACCCCAATTAAAACAGAACATATATAAAAATTGCCTTAAATATATATTTATATTAAGCAAGCATGTTGACAAAAGATAAAAAATTATTTAAAATGAGAATTATTATTACTTTTTGCGGAGAATTATGAATTATTCAAGACAAAGAGAAATTATACTTGAAACTTTACAAGCAAATGTTGTCCATCCGACAGCGGAATATCTTTATGCTATTTTAAAAGCAAAAGCTCCTAACATCAGTTTAGCCACTTTATACAGAAATTTAAATCAGCTTGCCGATAACGGAGTTATAAAAAAGATTGACGGTTTGGAAGCACCGTCGCACTACGATCATAATACACATGAACATTACCATTTTATATGTGATGAATGTAAAAGAGTTTTTGATGTAAGCTCTGATGTTGCACCGGATATTGTCAGGAAAGCCGAAGAAGAAACAGGCTTTATTATAAAAAAACATGATATAATATTTAACGGAATATGCAGAGATTGCCTTGAAAAAATTAAAGAAAGTAACTAGAGACGCGGTTTTTGCCGCAAAAGAAAAGGAGAAAATTATGGACAAGTATGTATGTACAGTATGCGGATATGTTTACGATCCGGAAGAAAATGACGGTGTTAAATTTGAAGATTTAGCAGATGATTATGTTTGCCCTCTCTGCGGTGTCGGCAAAGATATGTTTGAAAAACAATAACGAGACCCCTTTATAAGTGAAGGTTAAGTGTAGAAAGGAAGTGTTATGCCTGATTTGAAAGGAACAAAAACTGAACAGAATTTGTGGACTGCTTTTGCCGGTGAATCCCAAGCCAGAAATAAGTATACTTATTATGCTTCTCAGGCAAAAAAAGAAGGCTTTGTTCAGATCAGTAAAATATTTGAAGAAACTGCAAATAATGAAAAAGAACATGCCAAAATTTGGTTTAAGGTTCTGTATGGAGATAAAATTCCTGAAACCCTAAAAAACCTTGAAGATGCGGCAGAAGGTGAAAATTATGAATGGACCGACATGTACGCAACTTTTGCAAAAGAAGCTAAAGAAGAAGGTTTTGATACACTGGCGGCATTGTTCGAGCTCGTTGGTAAAATTGAAAAAGAACATGAAGAACGCTACAGAGCTCTCCTTGCAGCTGTTAAAAATAATACTGTATTTGAAAAAACTGAAAAGGTTGTTTGGGAATGTGCTAACTGCGGTCATGTATTTGAAGGAGAAAAAGCCCCGCAAATATGTCCTGTATGCAAACATCCTCAGGCATACTTCTTTATGAAAGCAAAAAATTACTAATTCTAAAAGGCTTTGTTTATAGCAAAGCCTTTTTATTTATGCTAAAATATTTATGTGTATAAATAAGAGGAAAAAGCATTGGAACTTAAGGGAACCGAAACTGAAAAGAATTTACAGAAAGCTTTTGAGATTACCGCAAAGAGACGCATGGAATATGATATCTATGCATTGATTGCAGAAAAACAAGGTTATGAAGATGTGAAACATCTTTTGGAAAGATTTGCAAAACATGAAAAAGAACATTCAAAATTGTGGTATAAATGGTTTAAAAGCGACAGCGGAAATTTACCTAATTTTATTGACTGCATACGAACAGCTCTTAGTCAGGAAAAAGACGAAATAGAAGGTATGTATGAAGCTTTTGCAAAAAAGGCAAAAGAAGAAGGTCTTGATCATATTGCCGGACTTCTGGAAAATATAGAAAATATTGAAAAAATTCACTATGACAGATTGAAAAAACTAATCATAAAACTTGAAGATAAAGCCGAGGCAAACAATGACGGGACTTATAACTGGGTATGCAGCACCTGCGGTGCCGTGTTCGTTCAGAAGGACGAACCTGAGTATTGCCCGTTATGCTTGAAAGAAGAAGTATTTTTTTATAAACAGCCAAATAAATAGTAAAGGAGAATAAATTGATGAAATTTCAGGAAATTAAAAACAATATTTTTTATTGCGGATTGAATGACTGTGACAGAAGAATTTTTGACGAATTAATTCCTCTTGAACACGGCACAAGCTATAATTCTTATCTTGTGAAAGGTTCTGAGAAAACCGCAATAATAGATACAATGTACCCGCCGAAAACCAAAGAATATATTAAAAGACTTGTTGAAAATCAGGTAGGAAAAGTTGACTATATTATTGCCAATCACGGAGAACAAGATCATTCGGGATCTATTCCCGCCCTTCTTGAAAAATACCCTAATGCAATTGTTTTGACTAACCCGAAATGTGCTGAGAATATTAAATCAATGCTTCATGTTTCTGAAGATAAAATCAGAGTAATTGCCGACGGTGAAGAAGTTTCATTGGGTGATAAAACTCTTAAATTTATATTTGCCCCGGGAGTTCACTGGCCTGATACAATGTTTACATACATTAAAGAGGATAATGTTATTTGTACCTGTGATTTCCTAGGCGCACACTATACTTTCTCTGATGTTTTTGCTCAGGAAAGCAAAGAACTTGAACACAGTGCAAAACGTTATTACGCTGAAATTATGATGCCTTTCAGAATGATGTGTAAAAAATATACTCAAATGATTAAAGATATGAATGTTGATATGGTTTTACCGAGCCACGGTCCTGTTTATACCAGACCTGATTTTATTCTGGACTTGTATGCTGATTGGACTGCTGATACTCCGAAAAATCTTGTTGTAATGCCTTACGTTTCTATGTATGAAAGTACAAAAGAAATGATTGATTATCTTTCTGACAGATTAAACGAAAAAGGTATTCAAACATTCAAATTTGATATTGTTGATGATGATTTAGGCGATTTAGCAATGGCACTGGTTGATGCCGCGACTATAGTTATGGGTACTTCAATGGTTCTTGCAGGCCCACACCCTATGGCAGTTAACGTTGCATACCTTGCAGCAGTTTTAAGACCGAAAGCTAAATTTGCATCACTTGTCGGTTCATACGGCTGGGGCGGTAAATTATTTGACTTGATTGCTCAAATTCTTGCACCATTGAAGCTTGATGTTATCGAACCGTTACAGGTTAAGGGTAAACCGACCGAAGAAGATTTGAAAAAACTTGATGTGATGGCCGAAAGTATTTATGAAAAACATAAGTCAATCGGTTTGGTATAGATACAAAAAAGCGGGTTTTAAAACCCGCTTTTTATTTTGATTTTTATGCATTTACCATTGACTTTGCAAATGATTCGGAACTTCTTGCTTTGATTTCTTCTTCAACTTTCGAGATGAATTCGTCAACATTCATTGTTCCGACCTGCCCAATTCCGCGTGCTCTTACGGCAACGGAGTTTGCTTCTATTTCTTTATCACCGATTACGCAAACGTAAGGAATTTTCTTATCCTGTAAGCTTTCTCTTATTTTGTAGTTCATGCTTTCTGAGCGGTCGTCAAGGTTAACTCTAATTCCTGCCGCGCGCATTTTTTTGTAAACTTTTTCCGCGAAATCAATGTGTTTTTCATTTGAAATCGGCACAATTGCCACCTGTGTCGGAGCAAGCCAGGTTGGGAACGCACCCGCATAATGTTCAATTAAGATACCATGGAAGCGTTCCATTGAACCGAAGATTACGCGGTGAAGCATAACAGGTGTTTTCATGGAACCGTCTTTGTCCTGATATTTGATATCAAATCTTTCAGGAAGGTTAAAATCAAGCTGAATTGTAGCACACTGCCATGTTCTTCCGATTGCGTCTTTAACTTTAAAATCAATTTTTGGACCGTAAAAAGCTCCGTCGCCTTCATTGATATCATATTTCATTCCGCGTCTGTCCATAGCTTCTTTTAAGCCTGCTTCAGCTCTGTTCCAGTTTTCGATTTCACCTACATAGCTTTCGGGGCGTGTAGATAATTCAACTTCAAATTTCATATTGAAAATTTCCATTGTATCGGCTACAAAATCAATGATTTCGTTGATTTCATCCACTAATTGTTCAGGTGTACAGAATATGTGTGCATCATCCTGTGTGAAGCCCTGTACACGTGTTAAGCCTGATAAAGCTCCTGATTTTTCTTTTCTGTAAACGGTTCCGAGTTCAGCCATTCTTAAAGGCAATGAGCGGTATGAATATCTGTTT
Source organism: Candidatus Gastranaerophilales bacterium (assembly GCA_944324305.1). Lineage (GTDB taxonomy): Bacteria > Cyanobacteriota > Vampirovibrionia > Gastranaerophilales > Gastranaerophilaceae > Stercorousia. The sequence goes on along the minus strand of CALUVV010000001.1, from coordinate 182,107 downwards.
GCCTGATAGATTAAAATATGGAACGGGCAGTTCATCGGTTTCAAAATAAACTGTTCGTCGCTGTCTTCGTCTTTTTGGATAAAGAACATATTTTCACGGTAATGGTCTGCGTGTCCAGAAATTTCCCACAACTTAGATTTTGCTATGTGAGGAGTGTTCACGATTACATAACCGCGTTTTCTGTGCTCGGTTCTCCAGTAGTTTTCAATTTCTTCTCTTACAACAGCCAAATTCGGATGCCATAATACAAGACCGCCGCCTAATTCATCTCTTGTTGAGAACAGGTCAAGTTTTGCACCGATTTTTCTGTGGTCGCGTTTTTCTGCTTCTTCCAGGAAGTGCAGATAATCCGCTAAATCTTCTTTTGTCCAGAAAGCAGTTGCATAAATTCTTTGAAGCATTTTATTTTTGGCGTTGCCTCTCCAGTAGGCACCTGCAACCTTTAATAATTTAAAAGCGTTTGCTTTAATATATGAAGTATTCGGAAGGTGAGGACCTGCACAAAGGTCGTTAAATAAAACATTACCGTCTTTATCTTTTGTCAGGTACAAAGTCGGATTGTCGTTTCTGTGTTCTTCAAGAAGTTCTGCTTTGTAAATCTCGCCTTCAGCTTTAAATTCTGCAATTTGCTTGTCAACATCAGGTATTACGTATTTTTCAAATGAAAGATTTTGTTTAACAATATTTTTCATTTCTTCTTCAATTTTAACAAGGTCATCTTGCGTAAATGCATGGCCGTCTGTTAAATCAAAGTCGTAATAAAAGCCGTTTTCAACAGCAGGTCCGATAGCTAACTTTGCCGACGGAAACAGCTTTTGAACAGCTTGTGCCATAATGTGCGATGTTGAGTGTCTTAAAACACTTAAAGTTGATTCGTTTTTTTCCATTTCTATCCTTTCCGGTCAACGATAACATTCGAAAGACCAATAATGGGGTGGATCCCCCTAACTGACTACAATCAACTTTATACTACCAACAAATAACAATTACAAGTTTTTAGGGCAGGCAATCCCAATATTGTTTTTTTTCATCATCAGGACAAGTGTTTGTAACAGCGTAGTACGCACATCCCAGGCCGTTACCTGCACTTTGAATTTTAAATGAACAAGGTAGCCCGTCTCCTTCCGGATATTCTGCATTAGGGTCGGGTGCTGCTTTTGTGGGTTTCATTCCCCGTAACTGTTCCGTGGATTCATCTATAACAAAAGTAAAAATGTCATATCCCCAAGCATTAGGATTTTTATTGGGACCGTTAATATCGGTTGTAATCGTAATCATGCTTGACCAAATTCTGACGCACATTGAAGAACCGTCAGGGAGCAGTGTATTCGGGGTACATGTTCTACCTTCGACATTCATATTTTTTGTTTTATTTAAGTTATACGGACCTTTTTTGTACTCCATTGTACCGACAGTTTTAAGCTTTTCCATGTACTGTGTTATAAAACTTTCAGAATTTACGTATTCGGTACCGTTATAAGTTGCGTACATTTTGTAAAGCCCGATAACGCCTGTTTCCTGCTTCCACAAATCAAGTGCCTGTGACAATACATTATATTGCTTTTTAAACTGAGAAGATAATACCGCTTTCCGCTGATTATTTATCAGTGACGGCATTGTCATAGCCGCAACAACTCCTATAATCCCAAGAGTGACCAAAACTTCCGCTAAAGTGAACGCCCTTGAGCCGTCTGTGTTTCGCGGGGGGGGGGCACTTTTAAAGCTTCTTTAAACAACATTTAAGACCTCCTTTTTATCGGTAATATTATAGTTATTTTTTAAGAAGGTGTCAAGATTTGAACTAATTTTTATTTCCGAAAAGTTTAACTCCTGCTGCAGCAATTACTGCGGATACACCGCCTGTAATTAAAGCCCATTTTGTTTTTCCCGTTTGCGGCACGAATTTTTTAATCGACTCAAATGATACATTGTTTAATATATTGTCAATTATAGGTTTAATATCTTTTTTGGCGGCTTCAACCATATCTTTTTTATGTAAAATGCCGTTCTTTTCAACTTTTAGAAGGTTTTTATAAAGTGTGATTTCCTGATTTGTAATGTTAATTGCAATATCTCTGGATGATTTGAACATATCAATAGTTGCATCATTAATAGGATTTGGTGCTTTGTAACCGTCTTCACCTATAATGTTAATAATGTTTTCTTTTGCTATGTTAACTAAATTTTCAGGTAAAATGTCCTTTTTGACTATTTCTTTAAAGTATTCTTCCAAAGACATATTCTGACCGTTTTTCTTTGCAATACTGTCTATAAAATTATTAATTTTTTCACCGGCATTTTTAATATCTTTTTCTTGCTTTGCAAGCTGTTGTTTAAAATCTTTGACAGAAATTTTATCTCCGGGGAAAGCATTATTCAGTCTTATTTCAACAGAGTCCGTAACGCCTTTTGCCGGAATCAGCGCCCAGGATTTTGAAAAATTATCAAGAGATTTGGTATTCTGCATATTATCTATAGTTTTACAAAATACATCCGTACTTGAATTTAACAGTTCTTCCATATTTTTTGCCGCACTGGGAGCACATGCCGAGCCTGTTATAGCTCCTGCCGTTCCGGCGCATATAGCAGCCGATGCCGCCATAATATTATTTTGAGTTCGGTTGTCCTGAAAATTTACCTGCATAAGATTTTTCCTTTTTCTTTTTTATTAAACCTCGTAAAGATATTTATTGTTAGTATTATGCCGTTGATGTTACAAAAAGTTACAGATATTTTGCAGGCATGAAGGTTTTTGTTGTAGAATATCATTATTAAAGAAAGAGGTTATATTTATGAACACAGCAGTTTTAGTAGGCAGAGTAGGACGTGATGCCGAAATTAAATATTTTGAATCAGGTAAAGTAAAGGCTAATTTTTCTATTGCCGTTAACCGTTGGGATCCGAAAACAAAATCGGAAGTTGCCGATTGGTTTAATATCGATGTATGGGATAAACTTGCTGAATTTGCAGGTGAATATGTAAAAAAAGGTGTTCAGGTTGCTGTTGACGGCAGAATAGGCCAGAATAAATGGACTGACAAAGCTACAGGCAACGAAAGAGAAAATTTTCTTATTATTGCGAGCAGTATAAGATTATTGGGTTCTAAAAGAGATATTGAGCAAGACCAGATATGATAATTAATTCTAATATTGTCGGTATAATTGCAGATGATTTAACCGGTGCAAATGATACTGCTTTACAGTTTCATTTAAAAGGTGCAAACACACAGATTTTACTGTCTGATGAGATTGAACCGTTAAATATTAAAAACACCCAGACTTGGGCGATATCCACGGAATCAAGAAATGTTGAGCCTGAAGCTGCCTATGAAAAGGTTTTAAAAGCTTCAAAAATGCTTGAGGAAAAATTAAATCCCGATTATTTTTATAAAAAGATTGACTCAACCGTAAGAGGCAATATAGCTGTAGAAGTTCTGGGGATTTTAGCGGCATTAAACTATGATGCTGCAATTGTTCTTCCTGCTTTTCCCGCAGAGACAAGAACAACCGTGGGCGGATATCATCTTTTAAGAGGTATTCCGATTGAAAGAACAGAAATGGCAAGGGATCCGCATTCTCCTATTTTTGAATCGCATTTACCGACTTTGTTAAAATCACAGATTTTACCCGAATATCAAAATCTTATAGGACAAATAGAGCTTAAAACCGTTATGAAGGGTGCAGGACCTGTTTTGCAAAGAATTAACGAACTTGTGAACGAAGGGAAAAAACTTATAATTACGGATGCTGTCTCTACTGTTGATATTGAACAGGTTGCACTTGCAATAAAAAAATGTGATTATAAAATTCTTCCTGCCGGAACGGCTGCTTTTGCCCAGGCTTTAAGCGAATACTGGTTTGCTGATTTGGACAGCGAACATATTATAAAAACTTTCCCCAGACTGCCGAAACTAATAATTTCGGGAAGCGCAACACAAATTACGGCGAACCAAATCGAAAAGCTTGAAAACTGTGATGAATACGATGATATACTTTCAATCAGACTTGATTTAAAGACTGTTTTGGAAGGCGTAAAGGAAGAACTTGTTGACAGGGTTGTTTCTAATCTTCGTTTTGATAATACTGTTGTAGTTCATACATCAAATTTAATTAAAGAGTTTGACGGATTTTCCGAAGATTCGTTGAATGCAGAATTGACAAAGGCAAACCTTGCAACAGTTATTACGGATTTTCTTGCGGAATTAACAAGGCGTGTTCTCGCTAAAAAAGAAGCTATTCTTATAACTCTCGGCGGTGAAACTTCTTATAAGTGCTGCAGTGCTATCGGGGCATACCAGCTTCAGCTGATCGACGAAGTTGCACCTGCAATTGCATTGACGCTTGATCATAATGCGCAATGGATAGTTACAAAATCAGGCAACCTCGGAAATGCAAATACTTTAATAGATATTTTGAGATATTTTGAAACTCACGGCGGTCTGCAAGATGCGTAAGATTGCAATAACAACCGGAGATCCGAACGGTATAGGGGCAGAAATTACTATTAAAGCTCTGAACAAACTTGACGTGCCGTGTGAAAATATACTTTTAATTTCAAATAAAAAAATTCTTGATTTCTACGGTAAACTCAACAGAGAGTATGAAATTGTGGAAATTCCTTATAATGCGGATGTTGAACCCGGAAGGATTACCAAAGAAGCGGGCGAATTCTCATTTCTTTCACTCAAGAAAGCCTGTGAAATAGGCGCAAAAGCTATTGTGACTGCACCTGTTGCGAAAAACGCTTTGCATCTTGCAGGACACAAATTTAACGGTCAAACAGAAATTCTTCAGAAATTCCTTGCACATGATAACCAGTTAGCTGAAATGCTTTTTGTTGCGGGTAAATTCAGAGTTTTGCTTCTGACAAGGCATGTTGCGTTAAAAGATATTGTTATTACAAAAGATATGGTTATAGAAAAAATTCTTAATTTAAAAAACTTCTTTGTAAAACATTTTGGTATTTCCGACCCTAAATTTGCTCTTTGCGGTTTTAACCCGCATGCAGGAGAAGACGGAATTTTAGGACGCGAAGAAATTGATATTCTTATACCTGCTGTTGCAGAACTTCGCAAAAAAGGCGTAAATATTACAAACCCGCTTCCTGCCGATACTCTGTTTATAAAAGCAATGAACTATGACTGCTGTATTGCAAATTACCATGATCAGGGATTAATCCCTATTAAAACAGCTGCAGGTGATAGAACAGTAAACATGACAATAGGGCTTGATATAATAAGAACATCGCCGGGGCATGGAACTGCATTCGATATTGCGGGCAAAAATATTGCAGATGAAACAGGCATGATATCTGCTATTAAAGAAGTTTTATAATATAAAAAGACCTCTTTTATTAAAGAGGTCTTTTTTAGTAAAGTTTATCGATTAAGCGGTACGCTTATCGTTCCAGAAGTCAACCAGCATTGAACAGAAGAAGATACTTGAATAAGTACCGATTGCAATACCGAGTATCATTGCAAGAACGAAATCTCTTGTTGTTACGCCGCCGAAGAAGTATAATGCCAATAACGTGATTAATGTTGTTAATGACGTATTGATACTTCTTGTTAATGTCTGATTTACAGAAGCATCAACAATTTCACCGAATGACATTTTCTTAGAGTAATATCTTAAATTTTCTCTTATTCTGTCAAATACAACTATTGTGTCGTGAACAGAGAAGCCGATAACGGTTAATATTGCGGTAATGAACAAACCGTCAATCTGAACGTTATAAACAAGCCCTAATATTGAAAACATACCACATACAAATATTACGTCGTGCAGTACGCCCAAAATTGCGGCTAATGCATAATCAAATCTGAACCTGAATGACAGATATGCAACAATTCCTAAAAATGCAAGAGTTACCGCAATAAGCGAGTTTTTAAATAACTCTTTACCCATTGTAGGTCCGACGGAACTTACTGAAATCAATTCAGGATTTGTATATTCTGTTTTTAACTGCTCTGTTATTTTATCCTGATCTGTTGAACCTTTGTCAATAAATTTTGTTCTTATTGAAATAATAGAGTTAATATTTGATTTAGTATTTTTTTGCTGGTCATTGTTTACATTCAAAATCTGTATGTAAGGATTTTCAATTCCTGCTTTTTCCAAAGTTTCGCGTGTTTTTGCAACATCGCTGTTTCCGAGTTTCTGTTCAAGTCCGTACTGCAAAATTGTACCGCCCGTGTAATCAATACCGACTTTCATCGGTGCATGATTAGCGTAAGTTACAGATGAATAAATCATTGCAATTATTCCCGGTACAAGAAGTACAGTCGTTAAAAGCATCCACCACCATCTGTATTTTACGATATGAACCAAGTGTTTCTTTCCTGTATTTATCATTTTTATATTGCCTTTCTTATAATTTATTTCGTTCCATGTTTTATTAATCTAAAATTCCGAAACGAGCTTTTTCACGTTTGGTTTCGGTTGCTTCATAACTCTGTCCGATTTCGTCTTTTCTTAAACCGAATAATGCAGGATGTTTAAGTTCTCCTGTTCCGAATATTAAGTGCATGAAGTTTTTAGTAACAGTAATTGCACTGAACATAGAAACAATAACACCGAGTGCAAGTGTTAAAGCAAAACCTTTAACAACACTTGTACCTAAAAGGTAAAGAATTGTACAGGTTATAATTGTTGTCATATTTGAGTCAAAAATACTTGTAAATGCTCTGTCAAAACCTGAATTAATAGCTGTAAATAAGTTTCTTCCGGCTCTTAATTCTTCTTTTGTTCTTTCAAAAATAAGAATATTAGCATCAACAGCCATACCTATTGAAAGGATAAAGCCCGCTATACCTGCAAGTGTTAATGTTACAGGAATAGTTTTGAATAATGCAAACAAAATTAAACTGTAAATTACCAGCGCAATATCTGCAATCAAGCCCGGAACATGGTAGAATGCTATCATAAATATCATAACGGCAGATAAACCTATAATTCCTGCTTTTTTTGATTTTGCAATACTGTCAGCTCCGAGTGTAGGTCCTACTGTATTTTCTTCTACAATTTTAGCCGGAACAGGCAATGCCCCCGCGTTTAAAAGGTTAACCATTCTTTCTGCTTCATCATATGCAAATCCGCTGTCACCGCCTGAAATTTGAGCTTTCCCGCCGTAAATAGCTTCGTTAACTCTCGGTGCGGATTGAAGTTCTCCGTCAAAGAATATAGCCATCTGCTGGCCGACCAAAGCCTTTGTTAAATCTGCGAATTTTTTAGCTCCCGCAGCATTAAATTCAAGCGATACAACCCATTGCCCTGTAGCATCCGTGCTTAAAGTTGATTTAGCCAAATCCTGTCCTGTTAAGCCTGTTGATACCCATATAGGAGACCCGTCAGCGGCTTTTCCTTCCTTTTTAAATTCCAATTGTGCAGTTTCGCCGATAAAAGCTTTAGCTTCTTTCAAATCTGTTACGTTTGGAATTTCAATTAATAATCTTTTTTCACCGACCTGCTGCACTACAGTTTCTGCAACTCCAAGCTTATTAACACGCTGCTCAATTGCAAATTGAAGTCTGTTCATAACATCAGGTGTAATTTTTGCTATGTTGTCGGTTGTTTCCGCTTCAAGGATTAATCTTGAACCGCCGACAAGGTCTAACCCTAATTTTGTTGGTTTAACGCAGATAAGAGCTATTGAAACAATAACTACTATCACTATAAACCAGAACATTAAAATTTTGTTTTTCACTTTTTTTACCTCTTTTATAATATTTATTATTTTTTATTATTATATTAATTATAATGAATTTTTTATAGTCTGATTAGGCTAATCGTTCTTAACTTCATCAATTACCATAAATAAATCTGTTTTTTCTATGGATGTAAGTTCAACAAGCGGTTTTCTTACAAAATCTTCAATAATGCCTTTATGAGCGAGTGCCGCCTTAACGGGAACAGGATTTGGAGCCATAAAAAGTTTTTTGAAAACAGGATAAAGTTTTTTGTGCATATTAACGGCAGCTAAAAATTCGCCTGTTTTGTAATTTCTTATCATAGACTTAATTTCCGAACCGAATATATGTGAAGCTACGGAAATAACACCTCTTGCCCCGAGTGACATCATCGGCAGCGTTAAGCTGTCATCGCCCGAATAGATAGTGAAATCTTCGGGACAGCACAATCTCATTTCCGTAATCATATCCATATCAGGATAACTTTGTTTAATAGCAGCTATATTTTGATATTTTTCTGCAAGGGTCGCAACTGTTTCAGGAAGCATGTTAACCCCTGTTCTTCCCGGAATATTGTAAATAATAACAGGGATATCAACACTTTCGGCAACTGCTGAAAAATGTTCAATCATGCCTTTTTGCGAAGGCTTGTTATAATACGGCACGACTGAAAGCACAGCATCAACTCCTTCTTTTTGCGCCCATTTAGCTGCCATTACGGCAGTATCCGTACAGTTGGAACCGGCATTCATTATAACTTTTGCTTTATTTGCAACAGCTCTTTTTATAGTACTTAACAATTCAAATTCTTCTTCATGGGTTAAAGTCGGACCTTCACCTGTTGTTCCTGCAACCAAAAGAGTATCGCTGCCATGAGTGATTAAGTATTTGGCAAGTTCTTCGGCTTTGTTATAATCTATTTCTCTTTTAGAATTAAACGGAGTAACCATTGCGGTTATAACTTCACCTGCATCGTATCTTAATGCCATAAAAAACCTCTTTTCCCTTTCAAGTCTATCCCTATAATAATGAATTATAAAACAAACCAAGCAAAATTGTTTAAAATATTAAGTTATTTATTGAAACAAATAAAAAAATATGTTATACTAAAAAAGTACTATAGAGCACAAGGAGCAATTTATGAAAAGATTGGCAAAAAAAACAGATGCCATGTTCAATCAAGTTTTTCAAAGCTTGTTTAGTGGTGTCTACGCACGCAGTGTCGGGGGGGGGGCGACCTAAAAGCTCCGACACCGGGGTTCTTGGGGTATACTTTAGCAGAAGTAATTGTGGTAATGTTAATTATTGCAGTTATTGTTGCTGTAACAATCGGTATAACCAAGGCGAAGTTAGATAACATTGTATCTTATACCTATTACAATGCTTATTCCACTTTACGAAAGATATCGACCGAAATGCTAGCCGATTGGGACCCTCAAGATCCTGAGTATAAGCAGGCATTAAATAATAAAAATTTATTTGCATTTAATGCGCCTAATGATTATAGATTTTTTTCAATAATTTTATCTCATACACCGCTTGCTCTTCGGTTTCAGCCTAATAGAGCTAAAGCGGGAGACAGACTAACTGTTTACGGGTGTGCTTCTGGAGGAAAATATATTGATGCACAAATATCATCAAGCAGGTTTGAAAAGAATGCGAATTTTTCGTATGACCCGAAAACTAAAACCTGTAGTGACATTATTGCAGATATTCATACCGGCTATGATAAATGTCCTGGTACATACAAAGGGCATACTACCTATGCGGCATTCAGTGTAAGTATTGGTTGTGTGTATGATTGTACAACAATGGAACGCAACTCATCCGGCTGCAAAGGCGGGAAGTGCTGCGGACCGTTTACGGGTATATTTGATGCTACCTGTAACGGTAATGAAATACTTTATGATTTTATGCCTAAAAATACAACTGTTCAGCATGCTAATATAATAAGTTCCACTTTGATAGAAGGTAATATGTGCAAGAATGTTATTGAATGTCAGGATGGTTATGAGTGGCTGGCATATGACAGTGACTATGGATTGCCGGCAGGAGTTTGCCATAAGATTGCCACGGAAGGCGGCAGCAGCGGAGGTAATTCTGGCGGCAGCAGCGGCGGAAGTTCGGGAGGTTCAAGCGGCGGAAACAGCGGTGGAAACACATGTACCAAAAAATGTTATATATCAGAGCAAAAATTAGATCCTAATACTTGTACGTGTTATACAGATTGTTGGGACGGCACACGCACAGAATATTATTGGAATTGTCCTGATAAAGTAACATGCTGGGACGGCAGTGTCGTCCACAGTCAATCTGAGTGTCCGGCTTGTACAAAGAGCTGTTCGGAAGGTTACGAGTTAAACACAAGCAGTTGTGAATGTATAAAAAAACAAGTAACTTGCTGGGACGGTTCAAAGGCCGACAGTACCTCTTCCTGTCCGGGTTATGTTACCTGTTGGAACGGCAATAAAGCGCATAATTGGTCGGAATGTCCCTCTTGTCCCAATAAACCGGCTTGTCCTGCGAGCTGGGATGACAAAACTTGTACAGGCAGCGCTAAAACTTGTCCTTCGGGTCAGCATTTAAACAGTTCATGCGGATGTGTTAATGATTGTCCGACTGATATATCACCGTGTAATATCTGCAGTAATGAAACAGGTGTGGTTTCTCAAAATCCGGCAATCAACCGCACTTGCAGCGATGAGACCTATGAATGGAGTGAGGAACAATGTAAGTGTATCCCTTCTCCTAGAACTTTACCCCGCAAGGGTATGAATTTCTGTAAATTATTTGAACGTCATGCCAATATCATGAGTGGCAGCGATGTCTGCAACGGGAGTGTAATCTCCAATGGTACAACTGACTTTTCAAATAAGTCTCCAGATATCACATTACGAAACGGCTTGCGTATTTATAATATGCATAGCGATGCAGGTGCTATCTCTATGTTAGCCAATAATACTCAAGGCGGCGTTTATGACGGTGTCCCAAATACCAATTCTTACGGCTATACAGTCTATGTAGATATTGACGGGTCAAAAGGCGATTCTCAATTATGGAGCGATGTTTATCCCTTCTACATCACGTTATCTGGTAAAATTATACCTGCATATGACACATCTAACCCTGAACAAAGCGGCGGCGATAGTGTACGTCACTTACAGGTAAGTGTCGAGAATGAGAATTATGCAAGCGGGAAACGCAGTATCAAATGGCTTGCAAAAAGTGTCCCATTTAAAGAAGGCGCTTGTATCGCAGGTTATGTCGGTGACGCAACTCCTTATTGCAAAAATGGCACTCCATTTACTAAGGCAGATGAATGTACCACAAATTATAATTCCATGTGCCGTGTCAAGCAGATACAGCCTATGAAATTTTTCTTCTAACTCCATTGTTCAATAGTATCACAATAAATTAATGAGTTAGATGCAGCGCCGAAGTTATTCGGCGTCTTTTCCTTTACAATGGTCAAAATATTTGTTATAGTAAAACAGAAAGGAGCAAATATGAAAACTAAAGAAACAAAAAAGATGCCATTAAGGCAAAAATTTCACAATTTTTGTGCAGATGTGTCTACGCGCGTATTGTTCGGGGGGGGCAGTTTAAGGCTCCTGTCTTTATTTCATAAGTATTGTAAAATTTCTAAACTCTGTTATAATGGTGATGTATATATTCACAAATATGGCAGGGGATTATTAGTGAAAAAAGCATTTACTTTATCAGAAATTTTGATTACTTTGGGTATAATTGGTATAGTGGCTGCTTTGACTATGCCCGCTGTTTTGGCAAATCATCAAAAAAAAGTTTTAGCAGTACAGACAAAAAGGTTTTATTCTCTGTTAAGTCAAGCATATATATCAGCAGAACTTCACAATGGTGAGGCTGCAAATTGGGAAGGTAATAATAATTACAGTGCTACTGTATTTGAAAAATATATTTTTCCTGAATTAAAAGGAATTTCCAGTGTAGATGATGAGATTTTACGCAATAACTGCACTGATTACGGATATGAAACAGGGTTGCATCTTATGACTTCTTTTAATGTAGCAAGAAGTGGTTGTTTTTTATTAGCTAGTGGTGAACTTGTGTTCCCTAAAAAAGTTTCCTCGGACGACGACGACGGGTATTACCTGACGGGGTTAATTGTAGATGTAAACGGTTTTAAAAAACCTAATGCAAAAGGTAAAGATATTCATACGTTTTTTATAATAATGCGTCCTACGTCGAAAAACTTAAATTTGTATGTTTTAGACGGGCAAATAAAGAACTTTCATAAAGCCGGTATTATCCCTTCAGGTTATAATCTGATTGAAGATTGCACTAAGCATAAATTAGTACATTTGTGTACCGCCAAACTGATGCAAGACGGGTGGGAGTTCAAGGACGACTATCCGTGGTAAATTCATATAAGTTAAACTTTTTACTTTATAAAACTTTTTCATGTTAATATTTTAAATATGGACTTTAAGAGCAGACTACAGAATTTAACAAGAAAACAAAAAGCTTATGCGGGAGCTTTTGCTGCCATTGTCGGTCTTTTAGCCTGGGCATTTATTTCTGCCGGAGTTATTACACATAACTTTAACAGAAGCCAGCTTCAAACTGATCAGGATAGACAGGAAGCCTTGATTAACGGTATTATTCTTACTGAAACAAAGGATGAAAAAAAATATTGGGAAATTTATGGTGAAACAGGTAATTATGACAGTAAAAACGGCGTAGCCATGCTTAATAATGTTGTCGGGAATTTTTACGATGACAATAACGAAGTTTCAATGAGCTTTGAGTCTTCTAAAGGCACTTACAATGAAAAAAAAGAACAAATCATATTGTATGATGATACTTTTATTGTATTAAAAGATTTAACTACGCTCAGGGCTAACAGGCTTGTATGGTCAGGAAAAGATATACCGATTATTGCAGAAGGCAATGTCAGAATTACAAGAAAAAGCGACCTTTTATCAACTGCAAAAAAAGTTGAAATAAGCCCTGATTACGAAAAGTTTAAAATTATCGGAAACACTGTTTCCAAAGTTTACAGCGATAAGGAGATTAAGTGAAAAAATTAGTATTAACTTTAATAATAACTTTATTTACGGCCGGACTGATTGTTCAAGCTTCTGATCTTGTCATTGAATCTAAAACTCAGAGTTACAACGAACAGGAAAACAGACTTAAATTTGAAGGAGATGTGAAAGTTTCTGTTGACGATTTAAAAGTTGTCGGAGAATCTGCAGATGTAAGCATGGATGAAAATCAAAAACTTGATACGGCAACTTTCTACGACAAACCTTATGCTTATGAGATTAAAAAGAATAAAAAACGTGAAGTTAAAGCAAATATTTTAAAGATGTCTTTAATTACTAAAGTTGTCAAAGCTCAGGGAGACACACAATCAATTGTTTTTGACGGCAAAACTCCTATTGTAGTTATAAATGCGGATGAGCAGGAATATGATACAAAAACCGGAATTATGACCGCTGACGGAGCTGTTACTATACTATATAAAGATTTGGAAACGTTTTCTGATAAAGCAAAAGTTAAAACCGATAAAAACGGTGATTTAAAGGATATTGAGCTTATCGGCAATGCAAGAATTAAACAACAAAGCAACGATTCGTTCGCGGACAGATTTTATTATAATGCAGGGACAAAGGTTCTTACCGCGACAGGAAATACTACCTCAAATGCAATGATGGAGGACGGTACAAAACTTGTTCTTAAATCAAACCGTCAGGAATATGTTCAGGATAAAAATATCTTCTATGCATCAGGTAATGTACGTGTATGGTATCAGGATTATTATGCGGAAGGACCGAAACTTACTTTATACCCGAATAAAGAAGGTAAGCCGAATGAAGCTTATTTTACGGGACGTTCGAGTATTACGCAGGGTGTAAGAACAATTTATGCTGATAAGATTAAAATGACCATGAAACCGAAAGACTTCCATGCTGACGGCAATACAAGAACAGTAATTAAAAATATCGGCTCGGGCGACAACGGTGAAAAAGAAAACGGCGGAATAGGTTTAGGATTATAATCATGAGTGAAAAAGAAAAAGTTGATAATGCATTAGATTATTATAATAAAGGTGAATATCAAAAAGCAATTGATATTTTCAGTTCGGTTCTGGAAACCTGTCAGGATAATGCGGAACTTTATAATAACATTGCTCTTTGCTATGCAAATCTAAACGATTTTGATAAAGCGGAAAAGAATTACCTTAAAGCGCAGGAGCTAAATCCTAAGTTGGCACAGGTTTATATTAACCTTGCCGATATATATTACCGCAGAAAAGATATGGGAAACGGCATAGGACTTTTAACAACAGGTATTTGCGAACTTCCGGAAAACCTTGTTTTGCGCCACTATCTTGCAAGATTTTATATGGAAGATGCAAGACTTGATCTGGCAATTGACGAACTTGAAAATATTTTGGAAAAACAGCCTGATAATTATGATGTATATTATGATTTGGGCAGGGTTCATTTTGAGCTTGGAAACTATGCAAGCGCAATCGAGAATTTTGAAAACGTTCTTACATATAAATCAGAAAATCCCTGGATTTATTATTATTTGGGCGAAGCTTACGAGGCAAATGACGAAATTGACAAAGCTCTTTCAAATTTCTTAAAAGCTATTGCGCATAATGATGCTTTTTCTCCCGCTTATAAGAAGGCAGGTATTCTGTTTCTTGCAAGAGGAGATTATGACGATGCGGTTGAGTATTTTGAAGACTACATAAATCTTGATATTCCCAAAGAAGAAGCCGCAAAAATCAGAGAGTTAACAGAAAGAATTAAGAAAAAACAAAATGACGAAAAGTAAATACTGGATAGCTTTTTCATCAATAGAGGAGATAGACAGCTCTTTTATTCAAAGGCTGTACAACTATTTTGGAGATATTGAAACCGCATTTAACGCAAATGATTTGTCTTCAATAGACGGTTTAAGTGTAAAAAGAGCCGAAAATTTTCTTCGCCTGCGCGATAAGGTTGATATAGAAAAAGCAGTGCAAGAAGTTGAAAAGCGTGGTGTCAGATATCTTACTTTTGACGATGAAAAATATCCGCAAATGTTGAGAAACATAGATAATCCACCTTCGGTTATTTATTATAAAGGAGATTTATCCTGCTGTAATCTTGAAAAAACACTTGCCGTTGTAGGTTCAAGAAAAGCCACAACTTATGCAAAAGATGCTCTTAAAAAGATTATAAGCGAGCTTGGCGGCACTGATATTTGCATTGTGTCGGGACTTGCTTCGGGAATTGATACGACCGCGCATGTTGCGGCTCTTGAAAATAATTTAAAAACAATCGGCGTAATTGCAAGCGGTTTTGATTATACCTATCCTGCAGCAAACAAGGATTTGTATAAAAAAATAGAAGAAGGAAACGGAGCTGTCATAACGGAATATTATCCGACATTTGAACCCTTGAAATTCCGCTTTCCTCAAAGAAACAGAATAGTTTCAGGTTTATCATACGGAACTCTGGTGGCGGAAGCCTCATTAAAAAGCGGAGCTCTTATTACGTCTAATCTTACGCTTGAACAGGGAAGAGAGTTAATGTGTATTCCGGGGCTTATTACAAATCCGAATACTCAGGGTATTTATAAATTACTAAAAAGCGGTGCGACACTTGTAACCTGCGCTGATGATGTTCTTGAAACTCTCGGCTGGGAAGTTAAAGTTGAACAGCAGAATTTGTTTGATTTCCCTGATTTAAGCAAGGATGAGAAATTAATCTATGAAGCTCTGGAGATTGAAGAAAAGTGTGTGGATGAGCTTCAGGCGTTTACAAAATTGAGTATAGATAATTTATTGATGTACTTGACAACGATGGAGCTTAAAGGGATAATTAAACAAGTCGATGGGGACAGATATATGAGAGTTGCTTCTGTAAATTACTCGAAATAAATAGGGTAGTTATGGGAGAGGTGGTATAAATAATGGCAAAGACAGAAGAAACCGCAAATATTTCCAAAAAACAGACGTCTAAAAAAGAGAAATCATTAGTAATAGTTGAGTCGCCGGCAAAATCTAAAACTATTCGCAAAATTCTGGGTGACAGTTATCAGATTGAAGCAAGTTTCGGCCATGTAAGAAATTTGCCGACCAAAGATCCTTCAACGGAAAATCTGGGTTTTGATATTAATAATAATTTTGAGCCCAAATTTGAAATAATTCCCGGTAAACAGGCAGTTGTAAAAAAATTAAACGACTTAGCCAAAAAATTTGATAAAATCTATCTTGCATCCGACCCTGACCGTGAAGGAGAAGCTATTGCATGGCATGTAAGACAAATTCTTAAAGTGCCTGATGAAAAGATTTTGAGGATTGTGTTTAACGAGATTACGCCGAAAGCCGTAAAATATTCCGTTGATAACCCCCGAGGAATTGATATGGACATGGTTCAGGCGCAGCAGACAAGACAAATTCTCGATAAACTTGTAGGGTATAAATTAAGTCCTGTTCTTTGGAAACAAATCGGTAACAGAAACCTGTCTGCAGGTCGCGTGCAATCGGTTGCACTCCGTATGATTTGCGAAAGAGAAGAAGAAATCGAAGCATTCATCCCGCAGGAATACTGGTCAATTCATGCAAATCTTGATAAAGACGGAAAAACCTTTGAAGCAGAACTTTCAAAGATTAAAGGCAAAGCAGTCGAAAAAACTATCAAAAATAAAGAAGAAGCGCAAAAGATTGTAGACTTTCTAACCTCTTATCCATCTGATTTTGATGTTACAAAGGTTACTAAGAAAAATACAAAACGCAAACCCACTGCACCTTTTATAACATCAACAATGCAAAGAGCAGCAAGTTCAAAGCTCGGCTTCGGAGTTCAAAAAACAATGCAGGTTGCGCAAAAACTTTATGAAGGTATTGAAATTGACGGAACTCCGGTAGGTTTGATTACATATATGAGAACCGACAGCGTAAGAGTTTCCGATGATGCGCAGTCCATGGCAAAAGATTATATTCTTACAAACTACGGAGAAAAATATTATCCCGAAAAGCCAAACAGTTATGTTAAAGGCAAGCAGAATGTTCAGGACGCTCACGAAGCAATCAGACCTTCATATCCTGAAAGAACACCCGAAAGCATTAAAAAATACCTTGATAATGACCAGTTTAAACTATATAAACTTATCTGGGATAAATTCATGTCCTCTCAAATGACACCTGCAGATATTGCTAATAAAACGGTTGAAATTACAGCAGGAGATTATACACTTAAAGCCGGTACAAGCAAGGTTACTTTTGACGGGTTCTTGAAAGTTTATAACGACGCCGATGAAGAAGAACAAGAAGCGGAAGCAAAAATTCCTGACTTGAACGAAGGAGATAAAGTTAAATGTCTTAAAGTCGAACCAAAACAGCACTTTACACAGCCGCCTCCGAGATATAATGAAGCCTCTCTGGTTAAAGCTCTGGAAGAATACGGCATCGGACGTCCGTCAACTTATGCAACTATTATTACGGTTATCCAAACCAGAAAATACGTTGAAAAGAGAGATAAAGCACTTCATCCGACCCTTCTCGGTAGAACTGTTTCCAAACAGCTTGTCGCCCAGTTTGCAGATATTATGGATTATAAGTTTACCGCCGGCATGGAAACAAAACTTGATAAAATTGCCGAAAAGAAAGCAATCTGGAACGATGTATTACAGGAATTTTACACCCCGTTTATCGAAGAAGTTAATAAAGCACTTCAAACAGGCGAGCGCGTAAGAATAGAAAGTAAAATAAAATGTCCTAACTGCGGCAACCCCATGGTTTTAAGAATGGGTAAAAACGGCTCGCAATTCCTTGGCTGTTCAGGTTATCCCGAATGCAAGACAATGATGTCTTTAAATGCTTTATCAGAAGAAAGCCTTCAGGAACAGTCTAATGAACCTGAAGTTTGCGAAGAAAAATGTGAAAAATGCGGGTCTGATATGATATTTAAAACAGGTCCCTACGGCAAATACATGGAATGCACAAATGAGACCTGCAAGCACAGAAAACCATACCGCAAGTCAACCGGTGTTAAATGTCCGAAATGCGGCGAAGGTATGATTGTTGAGAGAAAATCAAAGCGGGGAACAATATTTTACGGCTGTGATAAATATCCCGACTGTGATTTCACTCTATGGAACGAGCCTACGGGCGAAACCTGTCCCGAATGCGGTTCGCTGCTTGTGAAAAAAGTTTTGAAAAAAGGCGATGTAATAACATGTTCAAACATGAAATGCCGTTATAAGAAAGAAGTAACAGGAGAAAGTGCTCATGAATCAGGAGCTTTATGAACGTTATCTGGCAAAAAAAGCTAAAAAGTTAGGAATTTCCGTTGAAGAGTTAAATGCTCAGGGAGCATCTTCACCGGTTAAGGAAACGCAGCCTGTTCAGAATGAACCTCAGTATGTCCAGCGGACTATTCAGGAACAGCTTGCTTCGGAGCAGAGTTCTGTCCCTGCCCGGCAATCTTTTAACGGAATGCAGCCTGAAACCGTAAAAACAGAAGTTCCATCGTATGTTTTCGGACCTTCTAAAATGCAGCAAACTTCAAATTATAAGAGCAGTCCGATTAGTCAGCCCGTAAAACCTGAAATTAAAGATACACGTGAAAATAAGTTCGGTCTTATCGGTTATCCTCTCGGGCATTCTCTTTCAAAAGTTATACATGAGGCAGGTTTTAAAAGTTTAGGTATAAATGCGACATATGATATTCTGGAAACCCCGCCCGATAGCCTTGTTGACAGAATAAAATGGCTTAAGACAAACGGTTATAAAGGTTTTAATGTAACAATTCCTTTGAAACTGCCTGTTTCATTGTTTGTTAATGAAGTTGATAATTATGCGGATTTAGCGCGAGCTGTGAATACTGTATATATTGATGCGGATAAGTCATTAAAGGCTTATAATACGGATGTTATCGGTTTTAGAAGAGCAATTCCGTCAGACATAGATTTAAGAGGCAAAAAAGTCGGAATTCTCGGGACAGGCGGTGCAGCGCATGCGGCTTGCGTAGCTTTAACAGAATGCGGAGTTGAAGAAATCGCGTTTTTTACACGCAATATCCCTAATTCGATAGAGTTGATGAATTATGTAAGACGGAAATTCCCGTCAATTAATTTTAATGTATACCAGATTGAGAACATAAGAAATCTCGGAGAATATTCAATGCTTGTAAATACAACCCCTATAGGGATGCTTGGTAAAGCAGGCGATATGATGCCTGTTGAACCGCGCGCACTTGAAACTTTAAACCGTGATGCCGTTGTTTATGATGTTATTTATAATCCTAAAAAGACTGTTTTGATTAAAGCTGCTGAAAAGTTAGGATTAAGAACAATAACAGGTCTTGATATGTTGATTTATCAGGCAGTAGCTGCACAGGAAATCTGGTTTAACAAAAAGCCTGATTTTAAAGATATGAAAATAGCCGCACTTGAAGCTTTATAGATTGAAATTTGCTAAATTATAAATATTGTAGAGAAAGGAGCAATTATGACAACAAATGAAACAAAACAGATGCCATTACATCAAAAGTTTCACAACTTTTGTGTTGACGTGTCTACCTGCGTAGCATCTCGGGGGGGGGGCGTCCTCTAAGCGGTAAGCTGCAAGGAAGTTTAGCAGCTAACCATCAAAAGGGATTTACTCTGGCGGAAGTTTTGATAACACTGGGTATTATTGGCATAGCAGCCGCAATGACAATGCCCTCATTGATTAACAGCACTCAAAACAGAGAGTTACAATCTGCATTAAATAAGGGGTATTCTGAAATTTCTCAGGCGCTTGAATTTATGAAAACGGATATAGGCACCGATATTTTGCCGCAAGATTACCCTCCTAAAACTTTTTCCGTTACATATCGCAAATACTTCAAAGCTCTTAAAACCGATTCAAACAGCGGAATAATATCCGGAGAACATGAAGATGGCGATAACGAAAGTTCTGCAGTTAAGGCATATAAAAATTATAAAACGTACAGCCTTTCACAAACTGTAAAAACAGATTTTTTTGATGACGGTCAAATTTTATTGTCAGACGGAACATTAATTATGATTGAAAATCCGAGTTCATCTGTCCCGCGCTTATTTATATCTGTAGACGTTAACGGTATGAACAAGAAGCCGAATGTTTTCGGCAGAGATTTGTTTACATTTGAAATTACGTCTGAAGGAAAGCTATTACCTATGGGAGCAGAAGGAACTACATATACAGATACGGATAAATACTGTTCAAAAAATTCTAATGACAGGCTGAACGGTATAGCCTGTGCGGCAAAAGCTTTAAGTGATCCTGACTACTTTAAAAAGATGTATTAATTATTCATATCTGAGTGCATCAATCGGGTTTAAAAGCGATGCTTTGTAGGCGGGGTAATAGCCGAATAAAACTCCTATTGCCCCTGAAAATCCGAGCGACAAAATAACGGAAAATAATGATATTGAAACGTTCATCACTCCTGATAATTGAACGGCTTGTGCACCGATAATTCCGACGGCAACACCGATAAGTCCGCCGATTATTGATAACAGAAAAGATTCGATTAAGAATTGAACTCTGATATCGGAAGGTTTAGCGCCTATTGCCATTCTTATACCTATTTCTTTTGTACGTTCCGTAACAGATACAAGCATGATGTTCATAATCCCTATGCCGCCCACAAGAAGTGATACTGAAGCGATTGAGGCAAGAAGGATTGCAAATGTCTGAACGGTTGATTTCATTTTTTCCTGAAATTCGGCTGAATTTCTTATTTCAAAATCATTTTCCTGATTTTTTCCTATTCTGTGCCGTGCAATAAGCAGTTCTTCAATATCCTGTTCGGCAAGCGAAACATCATCGGGATCGGAACCTTTTACGACAATCATCGAAACAGTGCCCGGAAAGTCAGTTCCGAAAACTTTTTTCTGTGCCGTAGTAATAGGTATGAAAATTAAGTCATCCTGATCCATAGGTCCCATACTTCCTTTTGATTTTAAAGTTCCGATAACTTTAAACGGAATTCCGCCTACTCTCATAATTCTTCCTATAGGGTCTAAATCCCCGAATAATTCCGATGCTACTGTTGAGCCTATTACTGTAACTTTGGCGGAGTTTTTAATATCTTCGGGGGTAAAACCTCTGCCGAAATCAACTTCATAATTTTTTATATAAAAATATGCGGGATTTATGCCGTAAACTGTAGTTGCCCAGTTCTGGTTTCCGTAGGTAAGCTGTTTGGATTCTGTGCTTACAGAAGAAACAGCCGCTACTCCTCTTGCATTTTTTTCAATTGCTTGAGCATCTTTAAGGGTTAATGTGGGGCGTGTTCCCATTCCCATTCTTACCCCGCCTGATTTTGCGGATGCCGAGCGGATGGTAAGCAGATTGCTGCCCATTGATTCCATATCTTTTTTTACTTTTTCGCTCGCGCCTGTTCCGACTGCAAGCATTATAATTACCGCGCTTACGCCGATGATTATACCTAAGCTTGTGAGCATTGAGCGCATTTTATTTATTTTAAGCGATACTATCGCCATTTTTACTGTTGATTTAAAATCTATCATTTTAATCCTTTTTAATATGGAATTGTGGTATTTGCATTTATTTCATCTGAGATTATGTTTCCGTCTTTAAACCTCACTACTCTTTTGCAGTATTGTGCGATGTCAGGTTCATGCGTTACAAGGACAATTGTTTTGCCCATGTTTTTATTCAGATTAACAAAAAACTCCATAACTTCTATACTTGTTTTTGTATCAAGATTACCTGTCGGTTCGTCTGCAAGTATTAAGGGCGGGTCGTTTACAATTGCACGCGCAATTGCAACTCTTTGCTGCTGACCGCCTGACATCTGGTTTGGCATGTGGTCTTCTCTTTGTTCAAGCCCTACGATTTTAAGCGCTTCTTTTGCCCTGACAACCCTTTCTTCTTCGGGAATTCCTTTATAAATCATAGGAAGTTCTACATTTTCAAGAGCAGTTGTTCTTGAAATAAGGTTAAAGCCTTGAAAAACAAACCCCATTTTTTCATTTCTTACCATTGCAAGGTTATCAGTGTCAAGAGAAAGCATATCAATTCCGTCGAGGTAATAGGTTCCCGAGTTGGGTTTATCAAGTGTTCCGAGCATATTCATAAAAGTTGATTTCCCTGAACCCGATGCTCCCATAATAGCAACAAATTCTCCCTGCTCTATTGAAAGCGAAACACAATTAAGGGCATTGAAGCTGTCCTCTCCTGTTTGGTAAGTTTTTATTGCATTTTTTACTTCTATTAAGCTCATTTCTATAACCTTGGCATCGGCGGTCTGCCGCTGTTCTTTTTAGAATTTTTTCCTTTGATTGACATAATTACCTGAGCGCCCTCATTCAAGGCATCCGATATAATTTCGGTTGATGTATCGTTGTTTGCGCCTGTTTCGATTTCTATACGTTTAGGTTTATTTTTTTCCAAAATCCAAATACCCTGATTTTTATATTTGGGTCCGTTTATGTCAGGTGTAAATTTTAAAGCCATATTCGGAACGCAAAGAACATCTTCGCTTTTATCGGTAATTATCGAAACGTTTGCTGTCATTCCGGGTTTAAGTTTTAAATCTTCGTTGTTAACATCAACGATTACGGTGTAAGTTACGACGTTTGATTCTGTGGTCGGGGAAAGTCTTACCTGTGTAACTTTTCCTTTAAATGTGCTGTCGGGATAGCCGTCAAGTGTATAGGTTACGTCCTGACCTTCTTCAACTTTTCCGATATCGGCTTCGGAGACGCTTACTTCAATTTGCATTTTTGTCAAATCCTGCGCAATCGTAAACAGTTCCGGAGCCTGAAAGCTTGCGGCAACAGGAGAACCAAGGTCAATTTCACGTGAAATAACAGTGCCGTCAACGGGTGCTATAATTTTTGTGTAGCCCAAATTTGTCAATGCTGTTTTTAAAGATGCCTGATACTGGTTAATCTGTGCTTTAGCAGCGTTTATTTGAGCAATATCTGACTGGTAGGTGCTTAATTTTTCATCTAATTCGCTTTTGGCAACAAAATTTTTTGCATAAAGATTTTTATATCTTACGTATTGTTTTTGGTCGTAATTTGCGATAGCCTGTAATTTTGCGAGATTTGCCCTGGCATTGTTAATTTGCGCCTGATTTTGCTGAACTGTTGCTTCAAAGTTTGCAGGGTCAATTTGTGCAAGAATTTGTCCTTTTTTCACAACATCATTATAGTCAACATAAATTTCTTTAATAAGGCCTGAAACTGTTGAACCTACGCTTACTGTATTAACGGGATTAATTGTGCCCGATGCTTCAACGACTTCGGTAATTGTGCAGCGTTTAAGCGTCTTAGTATTATATTTTACCTGTTTGCTGCCTGCAAATCCTATTACACCGATTATAATCACAATAATAACGGCGGCTGTCGAATATATGTATTTTTTTTGTAAATTTTTAAGATTTAACATTACTTGTCCTCGATTGATGTTGTAACTTCCTGCTGTAAAGCGATTGCTCTTTCAAGGTTTGCTCTTGCGACATTGTAGTTGTATACTGTCTGAACGTAAGAAACCTGTGCGTTATTATAATTAACTTTAGCATCCTGAAGTTCTATGTAATCCCCCAGACCTACGGCATATCTGCCATCTGCAAGTTCGAAGTTTTCTAATGTCTGCTTGACTTTTACGGCAAGAAGCGGGATTTGCTTTTCCAATTGTACCATATTTATATATAAATTTTGAACTTCAAAGTAGATATCCTGTTTAGCCTGATTAATCTCATTTTGAGCAAGGTCAACCTGTATTTTTGCATTGTCTATTTTGTGTTTTTGCCCTTTTATGTTAACTGAGCTTGACAGATTAATTCCTACATTAAAAGAATTTGTGTTGTACTGGTCGCGGTAGCCGTAGCCTGCTGAGGCGGAAATTTCAGGGAGATATTCGCGTTTTGTGTATTTCAGGGATTCTTGCATTGCTTTTAAAGTCGCATCGTAAGCTTTTAAATCAGGTCTGTTTTTGTAAGCAAGATTAACAGATTCATCAAAAGTGTAAGGAAAGGGCTTGAATTTGTAATTATCCAGTACGTTAATTTTTTCCACCTGAGAGGTTAAAAATGCATTGCTGACATCTTTCGGCGGTGTGCTTAAATCCTTTTTTTCGTCAATTTTTTCAAGATTTACGGGTGCATAATTGTTTTGAAAATTAAATGTTTCAGTATTTTCGATTTCATATTCGGGCGCAAATGCTATGTACATTGAATTGTTAAGCTGCACAAGCGCATTTTTGTATGCCTTTTCGGATTCCA
Source organism: Candidatus Gastranaerophilales bacterium (assembly GCA_944324305.1). GTDB lineage: Bacteria > Cyanobacteriota > Vampirovibrionia > Gastranaerophilales > Gastranaerophilaceae > Stercorousia. The sequence continues at coordinate 158,152 of CALUVV010000001.1, read as the reverse complement.
CAAGCGTAACTTTTGAATCGCTTAAATAAACTTCCGCGTTCACAAGGTCGATTTTTGATTTAATTCCTTCTTCAAAATAAGCTTTTGTACGCTGATAGTTTCTTTCGTTAATCTGAACGTTTGCCCTGTTTACGTCAAGAGTTGCTTTTGCCGCTAAAACTCCGTAGTAATTTGTTTTTACGCCAAAAATCGTTTCGAGAACCATATCTTCAAATTCGTAAAGAGCCGCAACCCTGTCGAAATTATACATTTTTATATTTGCGTTTGTTTTGCCGAAGTTAAAAAGAAGCTGATTTATACTTGCTTCTGCGGAATAAATATTTGAATTAGTAGAGCGTCTGTTATTTCTGTTGTCGGTAATATTATAACCCGTCCCGACGCCGAGAGTCGGAAAGTATTCGGATTTTGCAATCCCGAGATTACCCCTTGCAAGTCTGTAATTGTAACGTGCTTTTTTGATTTTCGGGCTGTTTTGAAGAGCTATTGTAATACAGTCTTTAATATTTAAAACAGCATTTTTTTCAACGCTCATCTGCTCAATTGCAAATGATGCCGACATTGTGCAGCATAAACAAATTGTTACGGCTAAAATTTTTATATTGAATTTCAAGCTTAAAAATCCTCGTTACAATATAGTAACGATTAAAACATGTTTTTTGTTCATTTCAATCATTTATGGAGTTGAAATTTTTGTCATTGAGCCTGTTTAATTTTTCGTTTAAGCTGGTTGTTTTTTGTTTGAGACAGTTTGTTTTCTTTCTGAGAATTCTGATAATACTTTCGAGATAGTAGCAGTTTTCAGTTTCCATATTGCTAATATCAAATGAATTTTTCAAAGTTTTTGTAAGATGTTCAACATCAATAACCTGACATTCTAATTCCGCAAATTTTTGTAAGATAGCATCAAATTGGGTAGTCATATCAATTTCTCCTATAATTTATTTAAAAATTAGTGTTATAATACTAATAATACATGTTATACTATTTAGAATTTATTTAATCAATAGTGTAGTATTAATATATGAAGAAAAATGAAGATTTAAAAAAGATGGGTGAAGCAATCAGACTGGAACGTCTAAAACGACATTTATCACAGGAAAAATTTGCTGAAATGGCTGATATGCCGTCATTCCAACATTTGGGGAAAATTGAAAAAGGACAGGTAGATATACAGGTTTCCACTCTGTTGAAAATTCTTCGCGCTCTCAAAGTTAAATTTGAAGATTTAATTGAGCTTTAAAGATAGCAAAGGCACGCTTCAATTATCTTTCAGTGTCCAAAAATCTTTCTGTAACATTACGAGAAACGGGATTAATTCCAAGCGTCCCACAAGCATATTAAATACCATTAAGGCTTTTGAACTGTCATGCAGGCAGTCAAAGTTTGCCATTGGGCCCGTCAGTTTCGCAAATCCGGGGCCGACGTTGCCTAGTGCCGTTATACTGCTGCTTAAGCCTATTGCACTGTTTTGCTCGACAATTGATATTATTAACGATGTTACTCCGAATATTACAAAATAATAGAATACGTAAACTACGATTTGTCTTGAAACTTCCGCAGGAACCGTTTTATTATCCACTTTTATATTAACTATTGCATTCGGATGAAGTATTCTGAGAAGTTCGCTTTTCATTGACCTGTAAACAATCAGCCAGCGCATCATTTTTATACCGCCGCCCGCAGATCCCGCACAGGAGCCCATAAACATTACCATAAACAGTAAAAGTTTTGATGTGTAATCCCATTTTATAAAATCAACACTTGCGCTGCCAGTTGAAGTTGTAATACTTATAACCTGATACAGTGCATTCGTAAACCCCTGAAATACTGTGCTGTGAGTGTTTATTATCAGCGAAATCGTAATTAATACGGCCATAAGCATTACAAGGGAAAAATAAAGTTTAAATTCTTCGTTTTTGAAAAGAACCATAGGATTTTTTTGAACTAATGCTCTATACTGTACGTTAAAGCTGGCACCTGCAAGAAACATAAATATTAATGTAACCCACGTAAGATAATTTGAATGATATCCCATCAAGCTTTCGGGGTTTGGAGAAAAACCGCCTGCCGCAAGGGTTGATAACGAGTTGCATACTGCATCGAAACCATGCATTCCGCCTGCCATTAGGAGTATAATCTGTAAAATTGTCAATCCTGCATAAACTCCCCACAGTGCAGAAGCTGTATTTCTTATTCGCGGAGTAATTTTATCTTCCGTGGGTCCCGGGGCTTCCGCAAAAAACATCTGGCGGCCTGCAACGGCAAATTGCGGCAAAATCGCAATAAACAATACTATAATTCCCAAACCGCCGAGCCACTGGGTTAATGAACGCCAGAAAAAAAAGGCCTGCGGGTAATTAAAGTGTGTCAGAATTGTCGCTCCCGTTGTAGTAATCCCCGAAACGGATTCAAACAATGCATCAAGCGGTGATATCCCGTAAAATAAATAAGGTATTCCCGCAACTACTCCGAATATTATCCACGAAACCGCAACAATAAATAATGCTTCAGCTTTTTTAATATCATTTAAATTTTCAAGCGTTGTTGAATTTGGCACAGCTTTTCTGAAAATGTAGCCTAATCCTGCAGAAATGAAGCCTGCCGTTAAAAAAGGCAGTATCGAATTAAAGTCATGATAGTATAAAGCCGCGATAATCGGAGTTAAGGTCACAAGCCCTATATATATCATTGTTAATCCTATTGCATTTGCAAGATAATTTAAACGCATATTATTTTACCTTAAAAAACTCTTTAATTTCCGCCGCATTATCGGCAGTTGTAAAGATAATTAATATATCATCGGTATTTATTGTTGTGTCGCCTTTGGGGATTATAACGTTGTTCTTTCTTAAGATTACACCTATAATTGCGCGTGCAGGGAATTTTAAATCCATAATTTTTTTATTGTCAAATTCCGGAAGAACTTTAATTTCCATAACTTCTCCCTGCCCCTGCTCAACAGTTGCAAGAATGTCGACATCGTTTTCCAAAAGGTCATTTTTTACTTCGTTAATTGCGGAATTTTTAGGTGAAATTGCAACGTCAATGCCGACTTTTTCAAACAAGGGTATGTTTAAAACTTTTGCAACTCTTGCAATTACGCGTTTAACTCCGAGCTGTTTTACAAGCAGCGAGCATAAAAGGTTTCTCTCATCGTTATTGGTAACGCTTATAACAACATCAGCCGCGCCGATTTCTTCTTCATCAAGAAGTTTTAAATTTGTCCCGTCGCCGTTAATTACAAGAGTGTGGGATAATTCTTCCGCCAAAAGCTGGCATCTTTCGTAATCCTTTTCAATAATTTTAATTTTTATTTTAAGTTTTTCAAGAGTTTTTGCAAGCATCATTCCGACATTTCCGCCGCCTATGATTGCTACTGATTTAACGATTTCTTTTTCGTGGAAAAATGTTCCCGCAAGAATATCAAGAGAATGCGATGTGCCCATAAAGATAAGCTTGTCGCCGTCTTTAATTTCTGTTTCTCCGTTCGGTATAAAAAGCTGGCAGTCCCTTGTAAGACCAACCATTAACGTGTCTTTTGTAAATCCGCAGTCTTTAACTTTTTTCCCGACAATAGGAAGATGCGATTTTACTTTATATTCCAAAAGTCTGGCTCTTCCGTCGGCAAAGTTTTCAACATCAAGGGCGTGAGCTACTGTTACGATGCGGAAAATTTCCTGCGTTAAAAGTTCTTCAGGCCAGATTATATAGTCAATAAAGAAGTCACAAAAGTTCTCGCTGTTTTTTTCAAAATTTAATGTTTTTTTGTATTCTTCTCTGCTTACAAAACAAATTGTCCTGACGCCTCCGAATTTTTTAGCTGAAAGACAGGCAACAATATTTGCCTCATCGACGCCTGTACAGGCAATAAAAATATCAGCATTTTTTATATCCGCATTCTTTAAAACATCTATGTTAGAAGCGTTCCCCTGTACAAAACTTATGTCTAGCTTGTTAAATTCATCTGTTCTGTTTTCTTCTTTGTCAATTATTGTTATATCGTGGTCTTCAAAAAATTCTGTTGCCAGAAGGCCGCCGATTTCCGTTGCACCATAAATTACTATTTTCATAACATGCGAATTATATATTAAAAAGATTTTTTTACAAGTTATCTAAACATAAGCAGTACAAAAATTATGAGATAATTCAATATTTGCAGTGCTATAACGGCAACAATCGGAGAAAAATCCAAGCCGCCGACAGGAGGAATTATTCTTCTGAAGATATTCAAATATAAGTCGGTTACATCTCTTAAAGCTTCAAACGGCTGTTTATACCAGTCAATACTCGGCACAAAGCTTAAAAGGCATCTTAAAAGTATTAACCAGAAATATATTTGGAAAAAACTGTTTACAACAAATATTAAATTATTTACCATAATTCACCTTATAATTGAGAGCTTTTTTTAGTATCCGCACAAGAACAATTATCTCTTTGAGAAGGGATATTTTCAATCATCTTAAAGAGCAGATTTTTAAGGTTAGATACGTTAGAATTAAATACCTGAATAACTTCGTGGTGTGAAACAGGCGGAACATCTCCGACCAAACCTGCATCGTAGTCGGTTATTAAAGAAATATTCAACGGGCACATATCCATTTCTTTTACAAGGTAAGCTTCGGGGAATGCAGTCATATTAATTACTTCCCAGCCCTGATTTGTAAAGAATTTGGATTCCGCTTTTGTAGAAAATCTCGGTCCGTTAATTACAACGACCGTACCCTGTTCATGTATCGTAATACCTAATTCTTTACCTGTTTTAATTGCAAGTTCTCTAAGTTCGGGGCAGTAAGTTTCTGCAGCAGACGGGTGAGTAACAACAGGACCTTCAAAGAAAGTTGTTTTTCTTCCGTCAGTCCAGTCAACAAACTGATCACAAACAACAAAATCACCGGGTTTTACGTGTTTTTGCAAACTTCCTGCGGCGCAGGGTGAAATTACTCTTTCGCAGCCGACTGATTTCATAGCCCAAACGTTAGCTCTGTAATTAATTAAGTGAGGCAAAATAGTATGGTTTCTTCCATGTCTGGGCATAAAAGCAACTTTATGCTCTCCGACATTTCCGATAAATAAGCTGTCGCTCGGCATCCCGTAAGGAGTTTCCACTCTTACTTCTTCAATGTTATCCAAAAATTTGTAAAAACCCGAACCGCCGAATACGCCGATATCTGCTAATTTTTTCTTTTCCATAAATTTTATCCTCTCTTTTTCATAATCGCTGTTTAAATTTTACCATAAAAATGAAAAATTTACTCTGAAAATATGATAAAAATTCCGGTCTTTACAATTGTTTGAAATACACTTTAAAAGCTGCTATATCAAGCCTTGAGCCATTGTTGGGTTTTATGTTTTTGTTTACGGGGGTTGAAATTTTATTTTTTTGTAATATATTGTTTATATAATCATTCTTAAAAGTTTTTGATTTCGTTGAAGAAACAAATCGTTAGGAAATTTTTAAGGATTTCAATTTACAACTTAGAGGATTACATTTTGAAAAAATTGTTACTGTTAACTTTTACACTGATGTGTATGTTATTAAACCATGCACAGTGTCAGGCAGCTGACGTTAACTCTGTAAAAGCCACAATAGTAAAACATGCTATTGAAATGGGGGTGGATCCTGCAATTGCGCTTAGTATTGCGCGTACCGAATCAGGTTTCCGCCATGAAGCACGAAGTGCACACGGTGCTGTCGGCGTATTCCAGCTTATGCCTTCAACAGCAAGAAGAATGGGTTATAACCCTTATTTGTTAAATGAGAACATTAAAGCAGGGATTACATATTATAAAAAAATGTATAATATGTTCGGCTCTGTAGAATTGGCACTTGCCGCTTACAATGCGGGACCGGGAAATGTAAAAAAATATAATGCAGTTCCCCCGTATGGTGAAACAAGACGTTTCGTAAGCAAAATCATGTCAGATGTAAACAGACAAAAAGCTAATCCCGATCCTGCCGTTATAAAGGCAAGACAAGGGGTATACACCGCTCAAAAACCAAAAGCGGTAACTCCTAAAGCAACTGTTCATAAGCCTGCCGCAAATGTTGTGGATCCAAAAGACCTTCAAGTGGAAGTACTGGAAGAAAAACCGATAGAATTGAAGCTGGAAACACTTACGGTTGCTATATAGTTTTAGGGGAAATAAAAAAGATTAAAAAAAAGAACCGCTCAGACCGGTTCTTTTTTTGTAACTTTTTGTTAACAATATAAAAAATTTTTCTAAAGAAATTACTCTGATTTGTCGTAATACTACTCAGAAAGGAATCATGTACCAAAATGGGAATGGCAGCAGGACAAGCGAGATTACTTAGCATTACGGCAAGATTGACCGATAATGAACTTCGCTCACAAACCATAACAAATTCCAAATTGCGTCTGGCTGATAAATCAACAGAAGCCAGCCAAGAGTACATGGACGCTTTAAATTCAACACAATTAATGTATGGCAGTTATGATGGTAATGGTAATTTGAGCTATCAAGAATTGACCGCAAATTCTCTTTTAAGTTATGGAGAATTGAAAAATCAATATTCACTTGTAAATTCTGCAGGCCAGATAATGTTGAACGGTTCTGATATCAAAAAATACGAGGCTTCAAACAGTTTGGCTGAATTTTTATATAGCTACGGTATCCCCGAAGTTGAGAACCCCGAATACCCCGAAGCATTAAAAGGTATTTACGGTACGACCACAAATGATGACGGCACATATGTATATGAAACATTGTATGATGAAACAAATCCAAGTCAATGGGATGATTATTTTTCTGCGATGACCGATACTGATATTGCAAATTTGCAAAATATCGTATCAAAAGATCCTACTGATGTCACAGATGCTGACGCTCAAATGGTAGCAGATACTGTAAATAATTGGAAAGCACAGGTAACCGGTAATAATTCACTTAAAGACTACGCAACTATGGGCGGTTCTTTTGGCGCCTATGTCAATGAGTTATTAGACCCTCCTGATGTAGCTTTCCCAAATAAGGATGATTATCGCTCTGATGAAGGAACGCAATTAGCTCAAGATTTTGATTTAGCATCAAAACCTTGTTACAAGAATGCAATGAATGGTTCTTCAGGATGTTATATTCACGTATTAGCACACTTGTTAGATTTACAATCATCAGATGTTAATAGCAGCGGTGATGTTGATAGTAGCTGGGGAAATACCTACACTACAACGCTTGGACGTGGTACAATTGATACCAAAGGTGAAATTAATGGTTCTGCAATTAATAGTAACGGGTTAACAGCTTCAATGGCTCCTGTTTCAGAATATTTATGTAAAGATGAAGACGGGGACGGACAACCTGATGTTCTTGCTCCGGCTACAGGCCCGACGATTACAGCAGATTCGGCTGATGTTGATAAATTATTGAGTAATTATAAAATAGATTCATCCGGACAAATGGTTCAAAAAACATTTAAAGAAAAAATTATCGATCTTTATTATGTTGTTGAGCACTATAGGGATGAAGATATGAAAAAAGCTGATGGTACTAACTATACTTACGAAGAATTAAAGGTATATCTTCAAAACTTCCAGACAGATATGATTACAACTCTTAACCGTGTAACGGAAGAGTACTATGAAGCTATTGCGGATTGGCAGAGTGAAATAGGCAGATGGTTAAAACAAGTCGGAGATTTAAAAGCCCAATATGTCGAAGATTTGGAAAATATACCTGATAAGACCATTCCAGATGAAAACGATGCACGTTATCAGTGGTATGTTAACCTTTACTACAGAATGGGCGGAGGTGCTGAAAACGCTGACGGTACCAAAAATAATAACAATTATAAAGAATTGGAAGAAAATTTAATAAACAATTCAGAATGGCTTCAATTTGCATTGGAACACGGTATTTTGACTATGGAACAGGCATCATACAACGAAAACGGTTCCGAAAAATACCCCGAAATTGGTACGTATGATTGGAAAGCAATTATTTATACAAATGCAAGTGACTTTAAATCTCAGGAAGATGAAGTTAAAATTGCAGCAGCAGAAGTTAAGTATAAAAATGCATTAACTGAAATTGAAAATCAGGATAAAAAATTCGATCAGGATTTGAAAAAACTGGATTCCGAGCACTCCGCTCTTCAAACGGAATACGACTCTGTTAAAAGTGTAATTGATAAAAACGTTGAAAGATCATTTAAAGCATTTTCATAAAATAAATCCCGCTTTTATAAGCGGGATTTATTTCTATAAATTGTAAGCTTTAAAAAGTTCTTTTAAAACTTCATGTCCTTTTAACAGTGACTTGTAATCCAAATATTCATTTATTGAATGCATATTACAAACGGTTGCAAGGCCGACAAGGTACGGAACAAATTTTTCATCATTCGCATTTATTTCATTTGCATAAATATGAGTTTCCGCACCTGCATGGAATGATGTTATATGAGGTTCTACACCAACTTTTTTGGCAGCTGCTTCAAATAATATCGGAATATAGTCATCGTCAACTTTTTCAAACGGCGGTAAATGTTCTTCAAACTCAATTACCGCATCTGCAAGATTTTTGTGGTGTTCGTTAAATTTATCAACAGTCAAAGCCATTTGAAGTTTTAATTCTTCTTCTTTTTTTCTGCTTGAACTTCTTATGGAATAACTTACTTCCGCATCTGTGTTAATAATGTTGGTAACATTTATATTACCTGCGGAAATTCCGCCGATGTTGCAGGATGTTATAACTGTACCTTCTTCTTCGTAAAAAACTCCTTGAGGAAGAGCTGATATTAAATCTGCAATAAGCTTTGCGGCATTGGCACGTGTTTTGTCACCTATGTCAATTCCGGAATGCCCGCCTTTAAAACTGTGAACCTTAATTTTTGCCAGAGTATAGCTTGCTCCCGAAACTTCGCATTGTCCCAGAGTATCGCTGTCCAGCACAAGAACATATTTTGATTTAAAATTTTTAAGGTTTGCATTTCTTATGCCTGACAGACCGTTTTCTTCATCACGGGTAAACATAACTTCCAAACCGCCGTGTTTCATATCTGATTTTGCAAGTTCTTTTGCAAAAAGCAGAGCATTTGCTACTCCTGCTTTATCGTCACCTCCGAGGGTTCTTCCTTCAGCGTGAATATTGCCGTTTTCATCCAGATAAGTTTTAACGGGGCTGTCATCTCCGATTACATCCATATGTGCGGAAAGCATTAAAGGTTCTTTCGTGCTGTCCGTTGCAGGTATATTTATTATTACATTTTTAAAATCGTCAAATTTGCAATTTATTCCGTTTTTGTCACAGTATTCCTTAATCCATTGTGCAACTTTTTCTTCGTGCATAGATGGTGACGGTACTTCTGCGAGATTGCAGAATAAATCAATGAGTTCGTACTCTTTTCTGATATTTTCTAATGACATAATTCTCTCCTTTACGGGATTATTATATCACTTTTTCAGTTTATATCAACTATGCTGACCCCGTCGCCGCCTTCATTATCTTCGCCGGGTCTGAATTTTGCAACGTACGGCGATGTTGACAGAAAATCTCTTACGGCTGATTTTAAAGCTCCTGTACCGTGTCCGTGAATAACTGTTACACATGCAAGGTTTGCAAGGCTTGCTTTATCAAGATAGAATTCCAGACTGTCAAGTGCATCTTCAACTTTATATCCTCTAAGATCGAGAGTATTTGAAATACTTGTTTTTCTAAGTTCGAATTTTTCGAAGGAACTTGGTCTGTATACGTTTTCTTTCTTTTCAAATGCAGCATCATAAGGCGCGAGTTTGTCGCATTTTATTTTTGTTTTAAAATTCCCCATCTGAACCATTATATAGTTGTTTTTGTCGGGAAGTGCGAGAATTGTTACAGGCTGATGAAGTTCTTTAAGAATTAATTTATCGCCTGTTTTTACATTGCTCCAGTTAATTTCTTTGTACTGCTGTTTTTCGTCAAATTCTGAAAGTTTGCCTCTGAACTTTTGTTCTGTTTGGGCAAGTCTTGCGTATGAGCGGCGCGCAATCTTTTCTGATTTTTCGCGTCGTAATTCATCGAGAATTTCTTTTATTTCTGCCTTTGCGTCAAGCATCTCGCGGTCGAATTTGTCTTTTATTATTTTAACTGTTTTCTTTTTATCTTTTTTTACTTCGGCAAGTGAATGTTCGTATTCTGTTTTAAGATTTGCGGAAGTTTCTTTTAAGTTTTCGGCTTCTTCAAGGTTTTGCGCAAGCTTGGCTTGAGTTTCCTGCAATTTTTCCACAACAAGTATTGAAGGGTCTTTAGTAGATACAACAATATTTTTTGCTTTGTTAACCAGAGCCTGTTCAAGTCCTAAATTTGCGGCAATAGATATTGCATTGCTTAATCCGGGAATACCTATCAGCAGTTTATAAGTCGGACGTAAAGTTTCCGTGTTAAATTCAACAGACGCGTTTTTGAAATACGGGTTAAGATATTCAAGGGCTTTTAATTCTCCGTAATGTGTGGTTACGGTTGATAATACATTTTTCTGTGCAAGTTTTTCGAGGATTACCTGAGCAAGAACCGCTCCTTCCACAGGGTCAGTTCCCGCACAAATTTCATCAAGCAATACAAAAGACTTTTCATTGCTTTGATTTATAATCTCAATAATATTTGTCATATGTGATGAGAATGTCGAAAGATTTTGTAAAATACTCTGATCATCGCCTATATCGGCAAAAACATCTTCAAACGGATAAATTTTTGCGGCAGTACAGGGAAGAAACATTCCGGCTTTTGCCATAAGCACAAATAATCCGATTGTTTTTATGGTAACTGTCTTACCGCCTGTATTAGACCCTGTTATTATTACGGATTTATAGTCTTTTCCGATTTCGAAATTATTAGTAACAACATTTTCCACATTACCGATAAGCAAAGGGTGTTTCATATTTTCGATTTCGATAAATTTATGAGTTACAATTTCAGGTTCGACAGCCTGAATTTTTACGGCATAACGGGCTTTTGCAAAATGGTAGTCAATGGTTGCCAGAATTTGTTCGGATGAAACAAGTTCCTTTATTTCATCTTTCACAAGAGATGTTAAACCTGCAAGTATCCTTACCATTTCGGAATGAATATTTGATTTAATTTCTCTTATTTTATTATTTAAGGGAACAATCTGTTCGGGTTCAATGTAAAAAGTTTTGTTTGTGGCTGATACATCATGAACAATTCCGGGGACTTTACTTTTGGATGATGCCATTACCTGAAAAACAATTCTGTCATCACGGGTTGTGTAAATGTTTTCCTGTAAGTGTTTTGAAAAATCCGCAGAATTCAATAGCGAGCTTACGGTATTTTTCAGATTTTTTTCATTATCGCGTAAAGCCGCATAAAGCCCTTTAAGTTCCGGCGTTGCATCCTGTCTGATATTCAAATTTTCATCGAATGTCGAAAAGATTTTTTCTTCAAGCTCCTTATCAACAATCAAACTTTGAGAAGCAATTCGGATAATTGCATCAACAGGGAGATTTTCTGATAAAAACTTTTTAACAAGCCTTGATGTTCTCAATGTTTTTGCAGCATCAATAAGTTCTTCTTCCGTAAGGTAAGCCGAACCTATATTTTTTTGAATTTGTCCGATATCTGCAACAAACTCTATCGGAATATCATTCGGCATATCAAGAATAAATTTTGCTTCTGCCGTGCATTTAAGCTCATTTTTAATTTTAACAATATCATTAAACGGTACTGTTTTAAGACAAATTTCTTTGCTTTGCCTTGTTTTGGCAAAGTTTGAAAGTTTTTCGGCTATTTTATCAAATTCGAGAGATTTTCGGCTTTTTTCTATAATATTCATAATAATATTTAAAGATAAGAACGCCTGAATTACAATGATTTATTAACTTTTTTTGATTTTCTTGCATTAAAGATTTTTTGAAAGTAAAATTGTAAGTATAAGAAGGGATAATATAGAAATGAAAATAGAAAGACAACGCGTAAAAGAACAAGATAAAAACGAAAGACGCCGTAATTTTGAACCCGTAGAAAGCAACTTGACGGAAGAACAGGTAAAACTTGAAGCTTCAAGATGTTTACACTGTAAAAATCCTAAATGTGTTCAAGGGTGTCCTGTTAATATCCAGATACCTGAATTTATAAAAGCAATTAAAGACGGAGATTTGAATAAAGCGGGAGAAATTATCCGCCGGACCAGTATGCTTCCTTCCGTATGCGGAAGAGTTTGCCCTCAGGAAAGACAATGCGAAGGCAATTGTATTCTGGGTATAAAAGGCGAGCCCGTTGCAATCGGAGCTCTTGAAAGATATGTCGGAGATAATACAAAAGCTGAAATGCCGGAAATTAAACCTTCAGGTAAAAAAGTTGCGGTTGTAGGCTCAGGATGTGCAGGCATGACTGCCGCTTGCGATTTGCGAAAAGAAGGTCATGAAGTAGAGGTATTTGAAGCATTACACGAATTAGGCGGTGTTTTAAGATACGGTATTCCGCCTTTCAGATTACCGCGTGTTGTTTTGGACAGAGAAATTGAAAACCTGAAATCAATGGGAGTTAAATTTCATACTAACGTTATTGTCGGGAAATCAATTACATTGAAACAGTTAAAAGAAGATGGATTTGACGCAATATTTATTTGCTCTGGGGCAGGGCTTCCCAAAATGCTTCATGTGCCCGGTGAAAATTTAAACGGTGTGTTCTCAGCAAACGAATTTTTAACCCGTGTAAATCTTATGCATGCAGGTCAGCCCGACAGCCCGACACCTTTAAGGGTAGGTAAAAAAGCAGCTATATTCGGCGGAGGCAACGTTGCTATGGATGCTGCAAGAACTGCTGTTCGCGTTGGTTTTGAAGAAGTTTATATTATTTACAGAAGAACAGAAAAAGAACTTCCGGCGCGTTTGGAAGAAATCAGACACGCAAAAGAAGAAGGAATTGTGTTTAAGTTCTTGTATGCCCCGAAAGAAATTATCGGAGAAGACGGTTATGTTAAAGCAGTAGAGCTGGAAGTTATGGAGCTTGGCGAACCCGATGAAAGCGGCCGCTGCAAACCTGTTCCGACAGGAAAATTTGAAACCGTAGAATTGGATACTGTAATTGTTGCACTTGGAACGGGGCCTAATCCTATAATTCAGCGTTCTGCCCAAAACGAAGGGCTGGAAATTATTACTGATAAACGCGGTTATATTACCGTTGATTGTGATACAAGATGCACCAATATTCCAACATTATATGCGGGCGGTGACGTTGCACCTGTCGGTGAATCCAATGCAATCAATGCCATGGGAGCGGGCAAAAAGGCTGCAAAAGCTATTAATGAAATGTTAAAATAGTATGAAATATACATTTTTGCAAAAAAGCATATCTTCGGCGATTGCACTTTTAATTTGTGCAATGCCTGCTTTTGCTCTGGATTTGGACACATCTGTTGATGATGAAATAAGAAGAACTTATGACCCGTCAAAATTGGAGCAGTCTTTGCCGTCTTTACCTAAAACGGCACCTTCGCAAAATACTTCTCCGAAAAATATGCCTGCACCTCAAACCCCGCCTAAGTCATTGCCTGTTACTCCTGATGCAAAACCCCAAATCGGTGTTAAAAAGTTTCAAAATGATTTCAAATACGATAAATCAACCGCTATCAGAATTAAAAAAGGTACAAAATTCAGGGTTAAGTCTAATTCCGTTATATCTGACTATTTAAAAGAAGGTGCGAGAGTTTCTTTTACATCTGTAAAACCTGTTACGCAAAGATACGTTACTATTACGGAAGGTACAAGATTTACAGCCGTGGTTAAAAATTCTCATATGCCTCAATTTACGGGAAACGGCGGATTAATTGTTCTAATGGTTGATAGTATGACTTTCAACGGACAAACAAGAAGTGTTCATGCAAAAATTACAAAAGCTAATTTAAAAAAGATTTTCTTTAATAATATTAAAGGTAAACGCGCTTACTGGAAAGGCGTTGCAAAACAAATTGACAAAGGCGAAAATTTCTATAAAAAAACAAGAAGAACTTCGAGAAAACTTGCTGACAATCCGGTGGGAATATTAATATCTCCTATCCCGACAATTACGGGAATATTAGTTTATGCCGTAAACTTTGCCGGTTCTCCGCTTTTTGCAATCTGGTATAAAGGCGGAAGAATTTCCATTCCTGCAGGAAGCGAGTTTGAAATAAAATTGTTGGAAGATGTCTATTTATACTGATTATAACCTGTGAGGATAGTCTTTTTTGATTTCCCAATTGTCATATTCAAGTAAGCCGCTGCAATATATAGGTGTACTTTTACAGTAATTAAGCCTTTGCGCCCTGCTTTTTGCGTTCGATCTGATATATGCGCTGAAACTACGGTTAGTATCACTTTCTGACTTTTTACAGATTAAAAAACGATATTGATCACGTCCCTCTTCATTTGGTTTTTTATCACCGTTAATATCAAAAATTAAATCCATGCAGGCTCCGTTACGGAATTTAACGGAACTTCCGTCAGTCAATAAAACTTTAAATAAATTTGTCTTTTCATCTTTTTCGGTTTTTAAATATTTCAGATAATTCTTGATATATTTGTTGAAGTATTTTTCCGAACTTTCATAATCGCTGTCAGGATAAAGCCCTGTTTCTTCATCTTTAGTCGTTCCTTCATCTTTCTCCCAATCCTCAACAGGTCCGTTGTCGTTTTCAGACATTAATACAGCCTGTGCCATGATGCTGTAAAATTTTTTTAATCTTGCTGTTGTTTCGGATTTTTTGTGGTTCTGTATAAGTGCAGGAAGAGTTAACGCTGCAACAACCCCGATAATTCCAAGTGTTATCAAAACTTCCGCCAGAGTGAAACCTTTCTGATTATTCATTCTTTGTCTATCTCCTATAAATATATTTTTATATACTTGTTTTATTTGTTTATAAACAAATTTAATTAGAGTATAAGCTATTGAATTGAATATGTCAACTCCTCTAAAATAACAAAATGGATGATAATGAATTTTTAAAGAAAATTGGTCATAAGATAAAAGTGTTAAGGACTATCAGAGGGTATTCACAGGATGACCTCGTTAATGCCGTAAATATAGATAAAAGCTATTACAGCAAAGTAGAGCGGGGAATGACCAATGTTACACTTACATATTTAAAACATCTTGCTGATTTTTTGGAAATAGAACTCGCCGAACTTGTTGATATAAATATTAAAATTTGACTTTAACCTAAATAGATGATTTTGCTTTACAGTATTGTTTAATATTTTAATTTAGTTTATAATAATTTTACAAGTTTAGTAGTAGTAGAGACAACTTATAATTAGTGAAGGAGAACTTATGATTAAAAAATTAACTTCACCGAAGGCATTGTTTGCGATGTTCGCAGCTTTGTTAACGGCTGTTTCGCCTGCTCTTGCAAGCGAAGCTGATTTGGTTGTTCCTAATATCAAAGACGCAAGTCCGGCAAGTTTTAATTTATTGCTTATCGGTATTGTAATTTCTTTTGTGGGTTTGATATTCGGATTTATCGAATTCTTTAGAATTAAAAAATTGGATGTTCATTCAGCTATGGCTGAAGTTGGCAACACAATTTTTGAAACATGTAAAACTTACCTTATTCAGCAAGGTAAATTTTTGCTTGTTCTTGAAGTATTAATCGGTCTGTGTATCGCTTTTTACTTCGGATACTTGCAGCACATGCCGTTAAGCCATGTATTAATTATTCTTGCATGGTCAGTAATCGGTATTTTAGGTTCTTATGCCGTTGCATGGTTCGGTATCAGAATGAACACGCTTGCTAACGCCAGAACTGCTTTTGTTTCTTTAAAAGGAAATCCTTTAAATATTTTAAATATTCCTTTAAAAGCAGGTATGTCAATCGGTGTATGCCTTGTATCAGTTGAACTTATTTTAATGCTTACAATCTTGTTATTTGTTCCGGGTGAAATCGCAGGTGCATGTTTCATCGGTTTTGCAATCGGTGAATCTTTAGGCGCTTCTGCACTTCGTGTAGCAGGCGGTATCTTCACCAAAATTGCTGATATCGGATCTGATTTGATGAAAATTCAATTCGGTATTAAAGAAGATGACCCGAGAAACCCCGGTGTAATTGCCGATTGTACAGGTGATAACGCTGGCGACTCTGTTGGTCCTACGGCTGACGGTTTTGAAACTTACGGTGTAACTGGTGTTGCTCTTGTTTCATTCATCTTGCTGGCTGTTGCAGGCCCTGAAAATCAGGTTCAATTATTAACCTGGATTTTCGTTATGAGATTTTTAATGATTGTTACTTCAGTTGTTGCATACTGGATTAACGGTGTAGTTGATAAGTTCTATGCAGCAAAAACTCAAAAATTTGACTTTGAAAAACCGTTAACTAACCTTGTTTGGTTAACTTCAATACTTTCAATTGCCATGACTTTCGGCGTAAGCCACTGGTTATTGGCAGATATGGGCGGTAAATTATGGTTAGTTCTTTCAGTAATCATTTCATGCGGTACTTTAGGAGCTGCATTAATTCCGGAATTTACTAAAATATTTACTTCTCCTAAAGCAAAACATACTGAAGAAGTTGTTACCGCATCAAGAGAAGGCGGAGCTTCTTTAACAATCCTTTCCGGTATTGTTGCAGGTAATTTCTCGGCATTCTGGATTGGTATGGTTATCGTATTATTAATGGGACTTGCATATGTTGCATCTGTTCATATACCTGAAGCTGTAATGATTTATCCGTCTGTATTTGCATTCGGTTTGGTTGCTTTCGGCTTTTTGGGTATGGGACCTGTAACAATTGCGGTTGACTCTTACGGTCCTGTTACCGATAACGCTCAATCGGTTTATGAATTATCTTTAATCGAAGATATTCCGAACGTCGGTGAAGAAATCGAAAAAGAATACGGTTTCAAACCTGATTTCGAAAATGCTAAAAAATATTTGGAAGAAAATGACGGTGCAGGAAATACATTTAAAGCAACTTCTAAACCTGTATTAATCGGTACGGCTGTAGTTGGTGCTACAACAATGATTTTCTCATTGATTTTGGTAATCAAATCAACTTTAGGCATCGAACCGGAAATGATTTTGAATATGCTTAATCCATACACATTGCTTGGTTTATTATCAGGCGGTGCGGTTATCTACTGGTTCTCAGGTGCTTCTATGCAGGCTGTAACAACAGGTGCATATTCTGCAACCGAATATATTAAAGATAACATTAAACTTGATGATGCAAATTCAAAAAGTGCAAACGTTGCAAATTCAAAAGAAGTTGTAAAAATTTGTACACAGTATGCTCAGAAAGGTATGATTAATATCTTTATCGCCTTGTTTGCATTTGCTCTTGCATTTGCTTGTCTATCAGCACCTAGCTGCAAGACTTCTGCTCCTGTAGCATTCTTCGTAAGCTACCTGATTGCAATTGCCGTATTCGGTTTATTCCAGGCCGTATTTATGGCAAACGCAGGCGGATGCTGGGATAACGCTAAGAAAATCGTTGAAGTGGATTTGCAGGAAAAAGGAACTCCGCTTCATGAAGCAACAGTAGTCGGCGATACTGTTGGTGATCCTTTCAAAGATACATCATCAGTTGCTATGAACCCGATTATTAAATTCACAACGTTATTCGGGCTGCTTGCAATGGAAATTGCTATTTCTGAAGCTTTCAGAAACATTGCACCGATTGCAGGCTGGGTATTCTTAATTATTGCGTTGGTGTTCGTTGTCCGTTCATTCTACGCAATGAGAATTCCTTCAAATAAATAGGGAAATGAGTATATCTCATATAAAAGACAGTCTGACTTGAAAAAGTCGGACTGTCTTGTTATAATAAATAAAGAGAAAGGAGCAAAAATGAAAAAATTATTAAACACTGTCGGGGGGGGGGCGTTTTAGAGCTTCTTCCTTTATATTCCGAGGATTGTAAAAAAAATAAAGTCTGTTATAATAGTGATGTATATAGTCACAATTATAATGGAGTACTTATGAAAAACAGTTTCGGATTTACTTTAGCTGAAGTATTAATAACGCTCGGTATAATCGGTGTAGTTGCAGCACTAACTTTACCAAATTTGATTGCTAATTATAAGAATAAAGAATTTGCAACGCGTGCGAAAAGAACATACTCATTAATAAGTCAGGCAATCCAGAGATTTCAGGCTGATAATGAAAGTCCCGGTGACGTTACCGGTTTGTTTGATACTTCTAAGACATCTAATGAAGTTTTAACTGCTTTTGCAAAATATTTTGACGGAGCTGAAGTTTGTCTTTCTTCTAATAGTTGCAGTAAATCACGTTATTCTATTACTTATTCATATCCTTTGTATGATGAAAGCAGTACATCAAGAGCAGATACAATAAGTTATCCTTTCCTGGTGCTGAAGGATTCTTCCATAATTGCTGTCAGACAGTACTCTTCTTGTGAATTTACTACATCAGGTCCTCAGTATGACTCTGACGGTAATACTATTGTTGACAGTTCGGGAAAGCCTGAAATTTTTGAATGGACAGAGTACATGTGTGCATTAATAACTTTTGATACTAACGGAACTGCCGCGCCTAATCAATACGGTGCTGATGTATTTCAATTAAAAATTCGTCAAAACGGATCTTTTCACGGCTGGTCAGGCAGCGGCTGGAACAGCTTGAAGAATATACTTGGCGGCGGAGATCCGATTTATGAAAAATATACAGCAGGTCAATCGAAAGATTAATGCCAGTCTTGCGAAAGCTAAGTTGTTTTGTTATAATAAATAAAAAGAAAGGGGCAAGTATGAAAAAATTTAGTTATGTCGGGGGGGGGGCAATTTTGTAGCTCCTAAACCTGCATTTACCTTAGCGGAAGTACTAATAACATTAGGCATAGTCGGTGTTATATCTGCATTAACACTTCCGAATGTGATTAACAAATATAAAGTAAAGCAACTTGAAATAGCTTTTAAGCGTTCCGCCAGTATTATCGCAAATGCATTAAATCTTACCGCTGATGAATTCGGATACGGGACCTTTAAAGATTTAAACTCAATTTGCGGTAATCTGCCGGAAACAGAAACATATTCTTGTCACTCTGATAATATATCTTATTTTCAAGACATAAATGAATTCTTTTTATCACGTTTTAACAAAATAACTGAATTGGATCAGTATAGTTTGAATAATAAAAAAATATATGTTTTGAATTATTCGGGAAAATCTTCAGAATTATACGGAAATCTTTACGGCATTACATATTTTAATACTCCTTATGCTGCATTGTATCACTTATCAGACGGAACCGTCATATCAAGTCTTACTTTTTTTTACCACGGAAAATATGACGGTGTTACTTTGACTTTTGATACTAACGGGCCTCAAAAGGGGCCAAACAGAAATGGTTATGACATATTTTTATATACAACCGGCAGTTGGAATAAAATTTGCTCAAAAAATAAAGATGACGGAAATTATAACGGCAGAGGCTGTTATGATTATGCAATTCAGGATGTAAATCCAGATGATAAGTCTAAAGGTTATTGGGAAGCACTTTATTAATATTTTATGATAGTTTTCTTTGTTTGTGTTAATATAATGTTATCGAAATATTAATAGAGGGAAGATATGAGTTTAACAGTATACTTAGGGATAGACGTCGGTTCTGTAACAACAAAACTTGCACTTGTAGATGAAAAAGGAAAATATGTAGACAGCTACATGTTAAGAACGGCCGGTAAGCCGGTAATGGCTGTTCAAAAAGGCTTAAATGAGCTTTATGCCAAAAGAATTACGGATTATGACGTAATGGGTGTGGGTACTACGGGGTCAGGCCGTAATCTTGCAGGTGCTCTTGTCGGGGCTGATATTATTAAAAACGAAATTACTGCTCATGCCGTTGCTGCAAGCATAAATGTTCCCGGTGTTCAAACTATCCTGGAAATCGGCGGACAGGACAGTAAAATTATCATCCTTCGAGACGGTATTGTAACGGATTTTGCAATGAATACAGTTTGTGCTGCGGGAACCGGAAGCTTTCTTGACCAGCAGGCAAATAGATTAAATGTCCCTATTCAGGATTTCGGGGCCACAGCGTTGAAATCGACTAACCCTGCCAGAATTGCAGGTCGGTGCGGCGTATTTGCGGAAAGTGATTTAATTCATAAACAGCAATTAGGTTATCCTGTTGAAGATTTATTATACGGTCTTTGTCAGGCTCTTGTAAGAAATTATTTATCAAACCTTGCACTGGGTAAAGAATTACTTCCGGTATTTTCATTTCAGGGAGGCGTTGCTACAAATTCAGGTATGGTAAAAGCGTTTGAAGAAGCATTGGGACATAAAGTTGTAGTTCCTGATAATCACCAAACAATGGGTGCGATTGGAGCTGCTTTACTTGCAATGGAAAACCATCAATATACCGAAGCCGCAACTAAATTTAAAGGCTGGCAGGTAGGTGAAATGCATTTTCACTCAATCACCTGCGATTGTACGGGCTGCTCTAATAACTGTGAAGTTATAACTATTGTTGAAGGCGAACAGGAAATTCAGCATGTTGAAAAAATTAAAGATATCAAAGGCAATATTATAGCGCGTTGGGGCGGAACATGCGGAAGATGGGATATTTCATAAGCAAAAATTGATTATCTGCTTTTGAAATTGCCTTTTGACCATGCATAAATACTCTCGATGCTGTCGAATTCTTTTCGGAATTTGGGGTTATTTATAAATGTAAGTATATATTTACCTTTATCGGAGAAAGCATGACCGATTACTACGCCGTTTTTTGCCGCACTGTAACCGTAAACAATGGTATTTCCGTTTGATATTGTTCGTAAAGGTTTCATATCCGGGGATAGGTCGGTTATTCTTTCAAATACCTGTCTGCCGTTTTCCGATATTTCAACGGTTGTTTTATAACCCGTTGGAATTTCCGCACAGGTATTTAATATTGTCGACGCTGTTTGTGTCTTATATGTTTTTCCGTCTTTGTTCAGAAATATTTTTTTATGAACATTTCTGGTTTGGGTGCTGTTAAATTTTTCTATTAAAGATTTGCCGTCGTTATAGTTGGTTATTGTACCGCCAAGTTCTCCGCCAGAGTTGATGTAAATCCGTTTTTTTGTGATTTTGCCGCCTTTTTTCCCGAAATACTCAACTTTTGCTTTACCGTTGTCAAGCAAAGTAATAAGGCGTTCTCCGAAATCTTTGGCATTTACTTTAAATTTATTTATTGTATTTATAATTTCGGGATTAAGATTATCTAAAACTTCTTTACTTGTTTTATCAACTATATCTTTTATTTCGTTAATTTTTGGTTTTAAATCTGTATTTTTAGATGCAGTTCCTGCTGCTGCCGTTCCGTTTTGTTTAGGCGGTTTTCTTGTAAGATAATATGCCGCAAGAAGTCCTGCTCCCGCAACTGCTGTACCTATAGCAAGTTTCAAAGTCGTGTCGGACTTTTCCTGTATTTCTTGTTTATAGTGATTATTTTGCGCGTTAAATGATAACGATGAACCAACTGCAGCTATTTTCATATGCAAATCCTTTTTTTGCTATACATTTTAAATTGAAAAATAATTTTTTTTTATATTTTTTTCAAAACTTTTTACAATCCTTAAAATTCGTGCTATCATTCTAATATGACTGAGTTAGCGGGCACTATAAAAAATATGAAAAAAAAGTATCGTGAGATTTTTCTTAAATCTGTTGATGTAATTCGTTCCCGTGTGGAAGAAATAAAACCTTCAGATGCGGAAGGAGATATTTTTGATACGTTTGACAAAAATTCAGCCGGTGAAAGCTGGCAGGCTGCTGTATTAGATATGTTTGAAAATGATATTTCTCACGAAATATACAGAAAATGGCGTGAGATTTTGGCTTACCGCAATAACTTTCACTGTAAAGGATGCGCAACCTGTTGTAATTTAGCTTGTTCTGAGTTTTCACCCGATGAATTAAAGCTTAAAGCCGAAAACGGAGATAAGTTTGCATCACAGTTTACAAGCATTTTTATTCCGTATAAATCAGATAAAGAAGCGGAAAAGGTATATCCTGAATACTTAAAATTACTTTCGGATACTATTGATGAAAAAGTTTATTTTTATCATTGTCCTAAGCTGAATGAATGCAAACGCTGTTCGGATTATGAAAGCCGCCCGCAGATATGCAGGGATTTTCCCGATAACCCTTTGAGCATACTGCCTGAAAGCTGCGGATTTTATGAATGGCGTCAGGAAGTTGAACCTGTTGCTCTTATGCTTCATTCAATGATGGAAATTATTGACTATTACAGACAAAAAATACCGTATAAAAAGGAATTATCATGAAAATATTATCAGGGCTTACGCTTGAGGAAATAGAAAAAATAACCGATGAATTACATGCGTCAAAATTCAGGGCAAGACAAATTCACAACTGGATTTATTTAAAGTCGGTAAAAAATATTGATGAAATGACCGATTTGTCAGTAAAATTCAGGGAAGAACTGAAACAAACAGCTGTTGTGTCGGATACAAAGATTAAAGTTAAACAGGAAAGTTCTGACGGAACATTAAAATATTTACTGGAATATCCTGACGGAGAGTGTGTTGAAACCGTTTTGATGAGATTTGACAACCGTGCAAACCTGACTGCCTGTGTAAGTTCTCAGGTTGGCTGCGCTGTGAATTGTTCTTTTTGTGCTACGGGAAAACGCGGATTTATAAGAAACCTTACCTATAAAGAAATTATTGAACAAGTTTTGACAATCCAGAGAGATACAGGTTTGAAAGTTACTAATATTGTTTTTATGGGACAGGGAGAACCTCTTTTAAATCTTGATAATGTCTTAAAAGCAATGGAGATTTTTAACGAAAGCTTTCAAATCGGAGCAAGGCGTCTTACAGTTTCTACATCCGGAATTATTCCCGGAATAGAAAAACTTGCTGATGTTGACATGCAGTCAACACTTGCAATTTCTCTTCATGCGCCTAGTCATCAAATCCGTAAGCAGCTTATGCAGATTGAAGATAAATATCCTATGCCTGAATTGAAAAAAGCATTAAAAAATTATATTGCAAAAACCGGCAGAAGAATTACTATTGAATATCTTTTGATTAAAGATTTGAATGATACTTTGCAAAGTGCAAAAGAGCTTGTTGCATATTTGCAGGATTTGAAATGTAATAT
The DNA here is from genome assembly GCA_944324305.1 of Candidatus Gastranaerophilales bacterium. GTDB lineage: Bacteria > Cyanobacteriota > Vampirovibrionia > Gastranaerophilales > Gastranaerophilaceae > Stercorousia. The sequence goes on along the minus strand of CALUVV010000001.1, from coordinate 135,097 downwards.
AAATCTTATTCCGTATAATCCTACGGAGAAAAACGATTATCAAAAACCATCCGGTAATTCGATAATGCGTTTCAAATCTCTGCTCGAACAGTCAGGGAAAAAGGTGACTGTTCGCTTAGAGCGCGGTGCGGATATAGATGCAGCCTGCGGCCAGCTTAGGGGAAAAGTGGAAAATTAATCAGAATTTTATCGGGTAATCATCCGGAATTTTCCAATTGTTTATTTGTATAATTTTTGTACAGCTATCAGCATTTTTTTTGCACAGGCTCATATTATATTCATAAGAACCTGTAAAACCGTATGCAAAAGGCTCTATTCCTTTATTTTCATGAAATATCCAGAGGTATTTGTAATCGTCTTCAATTCTGGGAATAAATGCAAACATAAATGCATTTTTTCCTTTGACCTTTTCTGTTTTTGTATCGGTAAACAGCCAATAATTTGCGCCGCTGTCATATACTACGAATTGCAAACCGTTCTTCAGAGTATAAGTATCTAACGGAAAATCGTAAATCCCGGGTTGTGCTGTTCTTTTATAATCAATTACCGTTAAATTCGGTCTGAGATATTTATCAAAAAATTGTGCATCTGTTAAAAGAGGGTCAGCTTTCACGCAGCCGTAACATAAATGCCCGCCCGCATCATTCCATAATGATTTATCGCCATATTCCAGTTCACTTTTTTGTAAAGCCTGGTTCATAATGGTGTAGAATGTTTTTAGTTTAGTCTCAACTACATTTTTTTTATGATTTTGGATTAATACAGGCAGTGATAAAGCGGCAATAATTCCTATAATCCCCAGTGTAATTAATACTTCCGCTAATGTAAATCCTTTTAAACCCTTATTATAACTTGACTTTGCGGGGGGGGGGCAATCTCAAACGCTTTTTGTGTGCTCATTTTTACTCTCCTTTTTTTTTTATTATTTCCTATTTTTCATTTCTTGTCAATATAATGTGTTTATTATATTTTAATTTTATGAAAGCATTAATTCAAAGAGTAAAAAGAGCATCTGTTTCAATTGAAGGGAAACTTTATTCTTCAATAAGTTCGGGACTTTTAGTTTTTCTCGGTGTCGAAAAAGACGACGAAAAAGTAAATGCCGAAAAATTGTCGCAAAAAGTAATAAATTTAAGAATTTTTGAAGATGAAAATGAAAAAATGAATTTGTCGCTTAAAGATGTAAAAGGTGAAATGCTTGTAGTTTCTCAGTTTACACTGTGCGGGGATTGTAAAAAAGGGACAAGACCTTCTTTTGATAAAGCTGCCAATCCGGATAAAGCCGTTGACTTATATGAATATTTCATTAAATGTTTAAAAGAAGATAATATTCCCGTTCAGACAGGCAAGTTCCGTGCAATGATGGATGTTGAGCTTGTAAATGACGGTCCTGTAACCCTTTGGGTAGAAAAATAATTTTACCTGTTGCAAAAATTTTTAATTCATGTTATAATATCAATATTAAACTAGAGTTAGAAATCGATTTTTTTTGACTGAGGAGAATTCTTTATTAACCCGGAATTACGTTATTATTTTTTAATTAAGAGGCTTTTATTATGTATGTAAACAAGTGTATCAAATGTGGTCGTGAGTTTGAAACTAAAAACCCCAAAAGAGTTATTTGTCCGGATTGCTTGTATCCTGATAAAAAAATGATGGTTTCGCCTTCTTCATCTTCCGATGCAAAGGCTGATACCGCTCCTGCAGAAGAACCGTTAAAAGGCTACAGTGCAGGCGGTACGGATGAACCTCCGCGTTTTTATAGTGCAGGCGGCAGCCCCGAACCAAGATATAACAGACCTCAAAGACAATATAATAATAACCGCCAGAATTATAACAGACAAAATAATTACAATAACAGAAATCAACAGGGCGGTTACAACAGGTCGAATAACAATTACAACAGACAGGGCGGAAACTATAACAGACCTCAAAGACCCTATAATAATCAGGGTGGTTTCCAAAACAGACGCCCGCAAAATAACAGAAATAATTTTAACAAACGTCCGGTTGCCAAAAAAGCACCTAAGCAGCTGCTTGTAAGTAAGGAGCAATTAGAGTTAATTGAAAAGCTTTATAAAGCTATGCTGCCGCTTCCAAATCCCGATTGCCATGAAGTAATCGGTGAAAAAATCGGTTTGGAACCAAGAAAAGTCTTTTTCGGAATTAATCTTGTGAGACAAAAAATGATGCTTCCGAAATTGCCTTTCCCGAAAAGAAAATTAGCAATTTCTCCTGATCAGCTTTTTGCTATTAAAAATTTATATGAACCGCTGCTTCCGCTTCCTCCTATAGGATGCCATAAAATTATTGCGGCTCAGCTTAAAATGGATGAATGGAGAGTTCACGTAGGTATCGGCTTAATTCGTTCACAAATGGGATTAGACAGATGGAATCAGGATAGACCTGATTTGCCCGAAGAATTTAAAAAACAGCGCGAAGAAGCTTCTAAAGCAGAAGAAATAGCAGCAGAGGCTCCTGCGGAAGAACCTGTTAAACCTAAAAGAGGAAGAAAACCTAAGAAAGTTGAAGAAACTCCGGAAGCATAATAACTATGACAAAATTTGTTTCTGTCGGTAAAATTTTGAATTTTCATGGAATTCAGGGTGAAGCAAAAGTCGGATTTACTAAAAATCAGGCTGATTTCTTCTGTTCGCTTTCTGAAGTTTTTGTTAAGTCCGAACATGAGTATAAAACTTTAAAAATAAAAAGCATCAGGCTTCACAAAAATATCGCTCTTGTTAAATTTGAAGGAATTAACTCAATAAATGAGCTGATGGAATATAAAGGAGCTTTTCTTTATGTAGAGGAAAATACTATCAGGGAAGCTCTGGAAGAAGATGAATTTTTGATTGACGAACTGGTCAGCCTTGAGGTTTTTGACCAAAACGGTAAAAAACTCGGATTTGTGGTCGGGGTTTCAAATAACGGTGCAAATGATTTGCTTTCGGTAAAAACAAACTCCAAGCAAATAGTTCTTGTTCCTTTTGTTAAAGCTATTGTGACCGATGTTGATATTAAGGAAAGAAAAATTACTGTTAATAACATAGAGGGATTAATAGAATGATTTTTGATGTTCTTACACTATTCCCCGAAATGATAGAAAATTATTGCGGTTACAGTATCTTAAAACGTGCTCTTGAAAATGATATATTAAAGGTTAATACAGTAAATCCGCGTGATTTTACGCTTGATAAACACAGAAAAGTTGACGATACTCCATACGGCGGCGGTGCAGGTATGGTTTTAATGGCGCAGCCTTATGTTGACGCATATGAAAGTATAAAAAAACAAGAAAATTCTGTTACAATAATGCTTTCACCTCAAGGTTCACCTCTGACTGACGCGGTTGTGAATGAGCTTGCCGAATTCAATCAGATTATAATGCTGTGCGGGCACTATGAAGGATTTGATGAGCGTATAAGAGATATTATAAAACCTAGAGAAATTTCATTAGGTGATTTTGTATTAACAGGCGGTGAACTTCCCGCATTATGTCTTATAGACGCCGTAAGCCGCAAGATAGAAGGTACTCTCGGTAAAATGGCATCGGCTGATGAGGACAGTTTTTCGAATGGACTTATAGAATATCCGCATTATACCAAGCCGCGTGAATACAAGGGGCTTAAAGTTCCGGAAGTCCTTCTTAACGGAAATCATAAGGAAATAAATGAATTCAGATATCAGGAAAGCTTAAAACGCACAAAATTAAAACGTCCTGATCTCTATTCTGCTTATATTGAAAATCTTTCAAAAAAATGTTAAAATGACATGAAGAAAGGAGTAATTATGAAAAAATTATTTAGTTTTGCCACGCGGGGGGGGGGCGTACTTTAGGCTCAGCTCCTGCGTTTACACTTGCAGAGGTATTGGTCACTTTAGGTATAATCGGCGTTGTATCTGCGATGACCGTTCCGAGTTTAATGCAAAATCATCAGCGCAAAACTTATGTAACCCAATTACATAAAGTTTATAATGAAATGCAGCAGGCTCTTTTGCAATATCAGACAGACAGAAATGCTGTTAATTTAAAGGAAGCCGGATTAACATCTTCAGCAGCCGTAGAGGATTTTATAAGATCATATTTTAAAGTAATTAAAGAATGTGACACTTTGGCAGGATGTTTTGCAGATGAGTACAAAAGATTAAATGGGGAAAGCGGTAATTTCGGACAAAATAAAGCATTTGTACTTGCAAACGGTGCATCTATAAGAACAACATTTACAGAGGGCGCAAATAACGGTGATTTGAATGTCTATTTTGCAATAGATGTTAACGGATTAAAAGGTCCGAATATTTTAGGACGTGATTGTTTTTTTGTATTTGTGTACAATAACGGAATAATTGATGACCAGGGGACTTCCGCGCCATTATCAACAGAAGAACGAGAAACACGTTTTGAAGAAGATTGTTTCGGTAACGGAACTGCAGGATGTTTCGGAAAAATCTTAAACGATAACTGGGAAATGACATATTAAGAAACAAGCCTCTAAAAAGAGGCTTGTTTTAAAACTTTCTGTTTAAATCATTATAGTGTCCGAAGCCTAAAACATCCTTAAATAATTTTACGACACCGAATATCCCGAGACCGATTGCAGAGCCTTTTGACCATTTCCCCTTGCCTAAAAGTGCCCCCAAGCCTAAACCGAACGGAACAACACTGTTTACGAGCATAGAACCGAAGCCTTTAAAATAGCCGATGCCTGAATTAATAAAATGACGCAAATTACTTTCAACTTCCCAATTGAAAACTCCTCGTTTAAGCTTAGATGTTGTGACACTCGGGCTTGAAAGGTACTGAGTATTGTTGAAAGCTTCCATACATGCGTTTGCATCACCTGTTTTTGAGTAAACATCGGATTGAAGTTTTCCGACAACATGAGCATCGTAAGCTACAACGCCTAATGCTGCGGCTCCAACGCCTTTTGCAATATATTTTGTAAGATTGCTCTTAACTGATGTTAATGCTGTACTGATACTCATTTTTCACCTATTTTTTTTCGGTTTTATTTTCTGATTTTTTTGTATCTTTCACTTCAAATTCTTTTTCGACCTTTTTACCTGACATTTTCAGCAGGATGTTGGTTGCTTGCATTGCATCCTGACCATAACCCGATGAAGAATTTTGCATTTGTTTTAACAGACCTACAGTGTAATCATCACCCGTTACAACTCTTGAATCCAGTGCGCTTAACGCAAGAATTTTTACCGGAGTATAAGGATCTTGAAGCATTTTATTTACTAATGCGTTTAACGCTTTATCGTCTTTTCTCGAATGGTCTTCTTCCAAACGTGCAATAACTTCCTTACCGCCCATTAATCTTACTTCTTTATCCTGACTGTTTAAATAATTTTCAAGGTTTTTAATATAGTCATCGGTAAGTTGAACTATTTCACGTTTTTCTGTTTTCTTTTCGGTAGTTTTATTTTCTGTTGTATTTGTTGTTGTAGATGTTTTTACATTATTCTGTCCGTTATTTCCCCAGTTATTTGTATAGTAACCCGAAGGATAGCAGCCGTTTACAGGGTTTGTTCCGTAATTTGGCGCATTTACGTTATAAACAGGAGCTGTAGAACCCGGAGTTGCGACTGACGGATTAAATATCTGAATGTTTACGCCTGAATAGTTAGGAACCTGTACATTTTGACTTTGAGGCTGCTGAACCATAGGTGCTGTTTGATACTGCGCAGGCTGCTGTTGTTGAACATTTTGCTGCTGCGGCTGGCATTTGCATTGCTGTATAACCTGTGGCTGCTGTATGTTTTGTTGTCCTACTGAACTTTGCATGAAAAACTACCCTTTTACTACTTAAATAAATAAAGTATTAATTTACATGATTATTGCTCTATTTTTAAGAAATGTTACATAATTTTTTATATTTTTGCATGAAAGCTATAATTTAAATATGGGCAGTTATGAAGAAAATTTTTTAGCAAAGCGTCCTCAACATTTGTGTCATATGTGTGGTAAATGCTGTCGTGTCGTAACAACTTCCGTTCCTTATCCTGAATTATGTGAAATGGCGGAAAAAGGTGATAAAGGTGCTCGGGATTTTCTTTCATTATTTGTTCCTTATCAATCTATAGAAGCCGCAAGAAAAGTTGATGCTTCTATTGTAGATAATATTATAATGCGTTTGTCTGATGACGGAAATTATAATGAGCAGGAAATAACATTTTACGGATGTAAATATCTTCAGCCTGATAATTTATGCTCCCGTTATGATACACGATTAACTTTGTGCAAACACTGTCCGTCCTCACCATGGTCAATTGTGCCGCCCGGATGCGGTTTTGAAGGATGGCTTTTCTGGCAGCGCGAAGAAATTAAGCAAAAAATAAGACGTTCGAAAGAAGAATTAATTGAATTGCAGTTATTGAAAAAGAAAACTACAAACCCTGAGAATTTAAAGAAAATCTTATCTGTTGAACAAAAAATCCAAAAGAATATTGATGCATATAAAAAATACGGCTCACAGGACTGGTAACTTACTGCAGTAGTAATTTATCCAATTTTTTTCTGTAAAATTCTGTATTAATATTAAGGTTTTCTCCGATATCCAGAAGCATTTCAACAAACCGTTTGTTGGATGAACGTTTATTTAATGTTCCTGCCTCTAAAATATCACCAATTCTGTGATAAATCTTAGCAAAATAAATATTTTGAGCTTCCGAAATATCAATTTGAAGTTCTAATTTTCTTATACTTTCAAATATTTCAAGAACAACATCAGCCTGCTGAATTTCGAAACTGTGTACAAGCCTGTTTATATTTTGAAGAATTTTTTTGCTGAAGATTTTATTAGAAGGTGTTTTGTCAAGTTTAATATCTATTTTTTTAGCTTCATAATTTATATCCGAAGCCTGCTGAATTAAGTCATCTTCCACAAAGCCGCCGGAATGAACAACAATGTCATTAAACTTATGGCTTAGTGCATAAGCCGCTGAAATTTTGAATTCGTCGGGAATTTTTAACCCTAAACCCTGTAGGTGATATATTGAGCCTTTTCCTTCATCATACATTTCCTGATAAGTTTCGGAGAATTTTTCAAGCTTTCCTTTAAGAAGAATTTGAAGAATTTTTCTTCTTTCTTCAATAAATATATCTTTTAATGTGAAATATTCTTTTCCGAAATATTCATCAAGTGAACGAATAATTTCAGTAAGCGGGTTCATAAGGAAAGTTTTTATAAGGTTAGTCTTAATTCTGTTGAATTCGGCATCATCCGAGTATTCCTTAATTGCGCAGTGGAAATCCCCGCCTGCATATTGCATCAATGCAAACATAACATTTGATTTTTGCAGTGTAATTTTTGACTGTATTTCAATATGCCCTACAACAAAAGTTGATGAGCCTTTTTGAACTTTTTTATAGGCTTCTTTTCTGATAGTGTAGCAATAAACGCTTTCTTCGTCTTCAAAGTCCTGATAAAGAGATGATAAAGCCCAGAGACTTGCGATTTGTTTTGTCGTTACAATAGACGGTTTTACAAATCTTTCAAAGATATCTTTACCGGTTCCGTGTTCAGGTATATTGCTTTTAGCTTCCGCAAGTATATTTAAGAAATGTTCTTCGAAGTTTTTGCTTGTAAACCTTGAAGCAAGCTGCATGGCTCGCGCGGCGTATTTCATAATTTGAACGGTTTCAATACCTGAAATTTCAGAGAAAAACCAGCCGCAGCTTGTATACATAAGAAGTGACTGACGTTGAATTTCCAATAATTCCATAGCTTTAACTTTATCTTCATCAGATAAATCAGGTCTAAAGTTTTCCTGTTGGAATTTTTTTACATTCATTTCATTTCTGTCAAGGATAACTTCTATATACTTATTACGAACTTCCCAGACATTATCAAAATATTTTGCGCCTTCCTGTTCAAAAAGCGAAGCAAATTCGTCTCTTAAATAGTCAAGAGCATCTCTTAAAGGTTTTCTCCATTTTTGGTTCCAGCCGGGGTGCCCGCCTGTTGAACATCCGCAGTCTTCTTTCCATCTTCCGACACCATGGAAGCAGCTCCAGCTTGATGCCTGTTTAATTTCAACTTCGCAGCCGCTTTCGTACTTTTCTAAATATTCTGCGTAATTGGTTATTGTAAAGCCTTCATCTTTTGCTTTAATCTTCAAAACATAAGCGAGTGCCATATCTCCGAATTTTGTGTGATGTCCGTAACTTTCACCGTCTGTTGCAATATTTATTAACTGAGGATAATCTCTGCATTCAGAAACACCTTCTTTCAGACGTTTAATAAATTTGTTACCGTCTTTTAAAAGTTCGTCAAAAGCAACAGAACGTGAGATTGCACCGTCATAAAAGAATAAATCAATAGATTTTCCGGGTGCTGACTTAATATTATATTTATATGAGCGTGCAGGGTCAATATTACCCCAGCTTACGTCAGTCCATTCTTTGTCGCCTTTTTTTCTGAATTTTTCAGCCTGATAAGGTGAAAGTATTGTGAACTTTATGCCGTTTTCTTCAAGAACTCTTAATGTATCGTCATCGACAGCTGTTTCTGCAAGCCACATCCCTTCAGGTTTTCTTCCGAAACGGTATTCGAAATCCCTGATACCCCATTTTACCTGTGTTTGCTTATCCTGTTCGTTGGCAAGCGGCATTATTATGTGATTGTAAACTTGTGCAATAGCGTTTCCGTGTCCGTTGTGTTCGGGAATACTTTCAATATCGGCTTTTATTATTCTTTCGTAAGTCAGAGGAGCAAATTGTTCCATCCAGGAAAGGAGTGTAGGACCGAAGTTATAACTCATATGTTCATAATTGTTTACGACATCAAGAATTCTGTTTCTGCTGTCAACAATTTTAGAAACGGAATTTGGATTATAACATTCTGTATTTATTCTTTCGTTCCAGTCGTGGAAAGGCAGTGCACTGTCTTGCAGTTCAATAGCTTCCAGCCAAGGATTTTCTCTCGGCGGCTGGTAGAAATGTCCGTGAATTGTCAGAAATACTTCGTTTTTTTTATCGCTCATCTCTTAACTCCGTTAATAATAAATACACATTACTTTGCATCGGTTTTCGGTTTTGCACTGATAACAGTAAACTTATCGACTTCCATCCAGGGATCTCCCAGTGCATTTGAAAATACTTTTCCGGTAAATTCAACAATATCTCCTGAATTTAAATCTATATGTTTTTCGGCTTCCGTTCTGTCAAGAAAGATTTTTAATTCGGAAAGCGGAATATTATGGTCTGTAACGTCAGGTCTTTGGATTAAAAAGGAAATGTATTTTTCCGAACTTTTCATAGCAGGTTTGTAATCAAGTCCTAAAGTTGAAAATTTATCAAATTTAGCTTTTATTTTAATGTTTTTGTTCAGATAAAAATTAGGTCTTGCCACAACGTCTAAAGGGTTAACAGTAATATAAGCTTTTGCGGCAGGTGATTGAACGGCTGCTGCATTTGCAATTGTGAAAGTTTCCGGAGCCGCTGCATATACATTTATACCTAAAACTAATGTTAAGATTAATATTAAACCTTTGATTTTATTCATCAAAAAAATCCCCTTCTTATTTTAAATTTATTTACAATAATATTCTATCACAATATTTATTTTTTGTAACTACCCGAATAAATAATACACTTGAAAAATAAAAAAAATAATTTATAATAAAAGATGTGATACAATTAAGGAGCTAAAAATATGAAGAAGAGTAATTTATTTAATACTGTCGGGGGGGGGGCAGCCTAAAAGCCCTTAAATCAAGACTTTCGGGCTATACTTTAGCGGAAGTAATTGTAGTAATGTTAATTATTGCAGTTATTGTTGCTGTAACAATCGGTATAACCAAAGCTAAGCTGGACAATATAGTATCATACACTTATTACAACGCTTATTCAACATTACGTTCTATTTCTACAGAGATGCTTGCAGACTGGGATCCTAAAGACCCTGAATATAAGCAGGCTTTAAATTCTAACGATGTTATTGCGGGAATAAAAAAGCCTGTTACCGCCCAAAATTTAAAGGATAATATTCTTGGTTTCTATAGAGATATGTGGTCGCAGCCTGCTTATGCAAGATGCAGTCCTTGGCACTCTCTTGTAGGTTCTACTTGTAACGAATCAGGAGGGAGACTTTGTGATGCAAATCGTCATGAAGAAGGAAGCGGCTGTTTTGCTTGTTGTACTTTGAAATGCTCTAAGACTTGTTCTTCAGGATACAGGCTGGATTATGACAGCTGTACTTGCAAACAAGTAGGAATAACTTGCTGGGACGGCAGTGTAGCAAGTAATGCCTCGTCTTGTCCCAAGGCTGACTGTTGGGACGGTTCTCAAGCAGCCAATCCTAGTTCGTGCCCGCCCAAAATCACCTGTTGGGATGGCAGTTTTGCTGTCAGCCAATCAAATTGTCCAGGTTATGTAACTTGTTGGAATGGTAATAAAGCTCATAGCTGGTCGGAATGTCCCGCCTGTACAAATAAACCAAGTACAATACCTTGCGGTCAGGTATGGGACGAACATACATGTAAGTTAACAGGCACGGCTAAAACCTGTCCTTCGGGGCAGCATTTAAACAGTTCTTGCAATTGTGTCACCGACTGTCCAGCGGATTTATCCCCTTGCAATATATGTAGTGATGAAACGGGCATTGTTTCACAAAATCCGGCAATAAACCGCACTTGCAGTGATGATACCTATGAATGGAGCGAGGAACAATGTAAATGTATTCCTTCTCCCCGTACTTTACCCCGTAAGGGTAAAAATTTCTGCAAATTGTTTGAACGTTATGCGAATATCATGAGCGGCAGTGATGTATGTAACGGCAGTGTCATATCTGATGGTACAACTGACTTTTCCGGCAAAACACCTGATATTACTCTTCGTAACGGTTTGCGAATTTATAATATGCATAACGACGCAGGTGCCATCTCTATGTTATCTAATAATACTCAGGGCGGAGTATATGACGGTGTACCTAATACTAATTCCTACGGCTACACAGTCTATGTAGATATCGACGGCTCCAAAGGCGATTCTCAATTGTGGAGTGATGTTTATCCCTTCTACATAACTTTATCGGGTAAAATCATACCTGCCTACGATACATCTAATGCCAATTCAAGCGGTGGCGATAGCGTTCGTCATTTGCAGGTAAGTGTAGAGAATGAGAATTACAACAGCGGTAAACGTAGTACCAAGTGGCTTGCTAAGAGTGTTCCATTTAAGGAAGGTGCTTGTATTGCAGGTTACGTAGGCGATGCAACTCCTTATTGCAAAAACGGGACATCCTTTACAAAGGCAAGTGAATGTACGACAAATTACAATTCATTGTGCCGTGTCAATCAGATACAGCCCGTTAAATTTTTCTTCTAACTCAAATTGCTCTATAGTATCAAAAAATCAATGAGTTAGATTGAGGTGTCGATGTATTTTCGATACCTTTTTCCTTTTTTATTGTTTATTTTATTATTTTGTGATAATATTCAATCAGTGGTTAATGTATTTTGAACACTTATTAATAAGTGCTCAAGGAAAAGGAGAGAAATATGGCTACAAAAGAATTCTTTACTAATTCGGAAGAATTAAAGAAGTTAATGTCTGCCGCACGTGCAACTATTACTACACCGTTTTTCGGCAACAACGTTGAGGAAGTTAAATCTGTATCCGAAGCATACAAATTAGCTAAAAACAGCCCGGGAACTATTGAATTGACGGGTATGCCCGTTTACAAACCGGAAAAAATAGGTCTGCCTCAAGGTGCAAATCAATTATTGTTTAATGACGGTACTGTTGTAGGACGCTGTGCTGCAGCAAGAAAAATTGTCGGTGAACCTAATTGTGATTTGAAATATTTATTACCTATTATTCGTGAAGCAATTTATGGTACACGTGACAAATTGATGTATAAAACCGAAGCTGTTGTAGGTCTTGATGAAGACTTTATGATTAAAGCTCATTTAATGATTCCTGAAGGTTTCGAAAATATTATGTACAGTTGGATGCTGAACTTCCAGTATATTAATGAAGCTTATGCAAACATGTACGCTGAATCAAGAGAACTTCCGGAAGGGGATATTTATGTATTCTCTGATCCTGACTGGTCACACCCTGACTTCCCGTACGGCTTAACCTTCTTTGATCCGGAACATAACTGTGCGGCTATTTTGGGTATGAGATACTTCGGAGAACATAAAAAAGGTACTTTAACTCTTGCATGGGGCTGTGCAGCACGTAACGGCTATGCATCATGCCACGGCGGTATGAAACGTTATAATCTTGATAACGGTAACTCATTCCAGGTTGCGGTGTTTGGTCTTTCGGGCTCAGGTAAATCAACAATTACTCACGCAAAACACAATAATAAATATAATATTACAGTTCTGCATGACGATGCGTTCATTATTAATGTACATGATAAATATTCAATTGCTCTGGAACCTGCATATTTTGATAAAACAGCAGACTATCCGATTGGATGCGATGACAACAAGTATATCTTAACACAGCAAAATGCTGGGGCTATCGCTCTTGCTGACGGAAAAGTTGTTTCTGTTACCGAAGATATCAGAAACGGTAACGGACGTGCCGTAAAATCCAAATTGTGGTCGCCTAACAGAGTTGACAGAATTAACGAACCTATTAATGCAATTTTCTGGTTAATGAAAGATCCTACAATTCCTCCTGTTTTGAAATTGTCAGGTGCTTCATTAGGTTCTGCTATGGGAGCAACTCTTGCGACAAAACGTTCTTCTGCTGAAAGACTTGCAGCAGGTGTTGATCCTAACGCGTTAGTTGTTGAACCTTATGCTAATCCGTTCAGAGTTTATCCTCTTGCTATGGATTACACAAGATTTAAACAATTAATTGAAGACGGCGTTGACTGCTATATCTTAAACACAGGTGAATTTATGGGTACAAAAGTTAAACCTGCTCATACTTTAGGTATTATTGAAGCTATAGTTGAAGGCAGCGCAAACTTCCATAAATGGGAAAACTTCTCTGATATTGAAATTATGGATGTTGAAGGATTTGATGCTTCATTCTCTAATAAAGAATATGCAGAACAGTTTATTGCCCGTATGAATGACAGAATTTCATTCGTAAAATCAAGAGAAACAGAAAAAGCAGGTCTTGATAAACTTCCCGCTGATGCGCTTGAAGCTCTTGAAGCGGTTGTTAAAGAAGCTTCTTTGATTAAAGCATAAAAGATGTATCTTTTTAATAAAAGGACGGGTTCTCTATTGAACCTGTCCTTTTTACATGATATAATATAAAAAAACAAAGGAATGTTTAAATGCGTAAAAAATTTGCAATGTCTGCACTCGGTTATGCCATTGTTCTTGTAATAATTCTCGGTGTTGTAATGATTATTAGCGCACCTATGATGGCAGATAAGTTAAAGGACAAAAGTCCGAATGACCGTGAAGAAAATGTTTCGGATGATTACAGGGAAAATCGTTCAGAACCTCAAGAATATTATAATAATTCTTCTTCCAGACCTGTTAAAAGCAGCGGCGGGAACGAGTCTGATTACCTGTATGAAGAAGTCAGAAATATAGAAAGAAGAATGAGTGTAAGAATTGATAATATAGATAATAAATTAAGAGATTTGCAAAATAGCGGCAGCAATACTGTTTCTGATAAGTATGTTTGTACAATTGAGGGAAGTTTGGATGCAAATAATAATGTAGTACCTCTTGATGCGCAAAGTTCTTCGGATATTAAAACTCAGAAATTTGTTTTTGTTTGCGAATACAGAGAATAAAAAAAGCCCGGTTTTAAAACCGGGCTTTTTATGTTTAAGTTTAATATTAACTATTCAACTTCGATTGCTGATACAGGGCAAGCATCTGCTGCTTCTTTAACGCAATCCATATTATCTGCTACAGCTGATTCATCAACTTGAGCAATACCGTCTACTGAAAATACAGCGTCGCAAATTGATTCGCAAGCGCCGCATCCGATACAAGAATCGTTTACTTTTACTGTCATTTCTACTTTCTCCTTATATTTTATACATTGTGAATTGCTTCACAAATTAATTATAATATAAAAATTTTAAAATTCAATTCTGCTTTTTAGATTTTTAACCAATTCTTGACAGTGTCGGCGATAAAGTCAAAACCTTTAATTAAACCGAGATTGCCGCCTTTTTGTTTCTTATTGAACACAAGTATCGGCACATATTCTCTTGTATGGTCAGTTCCTTCAACCGTGGGATCGCATCCGTGGTCAGCCGTAATAATTAGCAAGTCGTCATCTGCCATATTGTTAATTATGTCATCGACATATGTATCAATTTCTTCAATTGCTTTTCCGTATCCTGCGGCATCATTTCTGTGTCCGTAGAGCATATCAGTGTCAACAAGGTTCGTAAAAATTAATTCTGCATTATTTGTTATATTAATATCTTTGTATGCAATTTTGTCTAAATCAAGTTCATTTTTTACAGCCCGTAAAGTTAATTCTAATCCTTCTTTATTAGAACCTGTATGGATTGCATGGGTTATACCGGATTTTGAAAAAATATCTTCAATTTTTCCTATACCGATAACTTTTGCACCTGCATCTTTGATATCATTTAAAACAGTATGTGACGGAACCATTGAATAATCTCTTCTGTCTTTTGATATTCTGGCCGGCTTCCCGTCAATAATTTTATACGGTCTTGCAATTACACGAGACACATTCCAATCATCTTCATCAAGTATTCTTCTGGCTGTTTCGCACCATTTGTACAGTGTTTCAAGCGGTATTAAATCCGTATCAACGGCAATTTGAAAAACACTGTCTGCACTTGTATAGACAATAGGAAATTTTGTTTTATGATGTTCTTCATTAAGTTCTGCAATAACGGCAGTTCCGCTTGCCGGTTTGTTGGCAAGTATTCCGCCGCAATTTGTTTCTTTTATGAATTTTTCAATTAATTCGTCAGGAAATCCTTCGGGAAATGTTGCAAACGGTTTTGAAGATACAAGTCCTGCCATTTCCCAATGACCTGTTGTAGTATCTTTCCCTTTGGATTTTTCTTCCATTGTACCGTATTGGGCTGTCGGGTTTTCAACTTTTTTTATCCCTTTATAATCCTGAATATTTCCAAGCCCCATTTTTTCCATATTCGGAACATTTAATCCGTTATTAAATTCGCAGACATTTTTCAGTGTATTACATTCTGGTGTATCGTTAAATTCTCTGCAGTCGGGCATTGCACCTGTTCCCATTGAATCAATCACCATTATTATTGCTCTTTTCATAATATATTTACCCCTTTTATGCCTTTTATTTTAACAATTTCAGCCGTCAATGTCAATTATGGAGTATGCGTTAAAGTCAATTCCGCCGTAAATAATTTGGACATGGTTTTGACCGTGCGGGAGAAGTTTTACAAAATTAATTGTCGGTTCATTAAAATCATCATTAGTTTCGGCTGCAGGTATTTTAGCAATGACATCATGTGCCTGGTAAAGTTTTAAAAAAGTTTGGCCGTTTTCTTTAACGCCTTCAACCTGATAATGACCGACTGGAACAGAGGTATTATTTACTTTTAAATTTAACGGTATTAAAAGTACAGGTAATTCTTTTGAGGTATTGCTTATTTGTTCGGTTTCGTTGCTTTGTGAAAAACTTTCGCCTTTTGGGATATTTTTATCACGTTTTTTCTTTCCTTTTTTACTTTCCAAAGCCTGTTCAAATTCTTTATCACTTACAGGTTTCTGCCCGTATACATTTGTGTCGCCGAAGTTATCCCATAAATCGCCTTCCGAAAACACTGCATTATTACTTGCAATAAAAATTATAAATAAAATTATAAAAAATTTTCTCATACTATAATAATAATGATTTTTGTAAGAAAGTATACATCTTTTTATATGATTATATTGAAACTCTTTAAAAATAATGTTAAAATAATAAAAAAGAAAGGAGCGATTATGAAAAAATTTAGTTATGTCGGGGGGGGGGCAGTTTAGCAGCTCCAAAACCTGCATTTACACTGGCAGAAGTACTTGTAACTTTAGGGATTATCGGTGTAGTATCTGCAATGACTGTGCCTGCTTTGATGCAAAATCATCAGCGTAAAACTTATGTAACACAATTACATAAAGTTTATAACGAAATGCAGCAGGCATTTCTTCAGGAAATTACTGATAAAAATGCTTTGAACTTAAAAGAAGCAGGCTTAACGTCAGATGAAGCAGTCGTTAATTTTATGAAAAAGCACTTTAAAGTAATTCAGGATTGCGAGGATAAATTTGAACCTTGTTTCGCGGATGATTATTCATCAATGGATGGTTCTAAACGTGGAGCATTAACAAATGGTACAAGAAATCCTTATTCAAGCTGTTATGCAATAGCAAGCGGAGCTTCTGTCTGCCTTGGATTTATCAGTGAAGAAAATGAAGAACAGCTTTCAGGTGCCTTATATGTTGATATAAACGGACAAAAGGGGCCCAATATCGGCGGTCGTGATATGTTTTCTATGCGTTATTATAATGACGGCTCTATAGATGTTTATAAGGTTACTCCTGAATGCAGAGTAAACAGTGCATCATGTGATGGCGGTTCCGGGGCCGGACCTAAAGAAATCAGAGAAAGCAGATATTCCGAGACTTGTGTAAAATTGAATAATGGAGATGATTGTATTGGCAAACTGATTAATGATAATTGGGAAATGAATTACTAATAAAAACGGTCATTGACTATATTTTCAATGACCGTTTAAAAAAATCTTTTAATAAATAAACACAATATAGATTATTACCTTCTTAGTCAATGTAAGCTGCAAGAACTTCTTGACCCAACACGGAGAATCTCATCTTCTTTAAAGCTCTCAATTCTGTTTGGCGGATACATTCTTTAGTCACGCCGTAAATATTTCCGATTTCTTCAAGAGTTAATTTGGTGCTGTCTTCAAGTCCGTATCTGAGTTTTACCACATTTTGTTCACGTTCTTTTAATGTTGAAATTACATTTAAAATATCTGTTTTCAGATTTTCAAATTCAACATCTTCTGTTGCGGAAGCTTTTTTGTCTTCTATTATGTCCGCAATATTGATATCTTTACCTTCTGAATTTTCCATACCGCTTTCTATAGATATTGTTTTTGAATATGCTGTTAAAAATGAATCAATTTTATCTGCTGAAATATTCATTCTTTTTGCAACATCTTCATTTTTAACCTGACAATTGTTTTCGCGTTCCATCTCCCGTTTAATTTTAGAAAATCTTGATAAAGTTTCCTGAATATATACGGGAATCTTCATACAATGGGATTGTTCGGATATAGCCTTAAACATTGATTGTTTAATCCACCAGCTTGCATAAGTAGCAAATTTATAACCTAATTTATAGTTAAATTTTTCGGCAGCAACCATAAGGCCTAAATTACCTTCCTGAATTAAATCAATCATAGGGAGATTTGACATATGAATTGCTTTTTTTGCGATTGTAACAACGAGTTTTAAATTTGCTTTAATAAGTTTTTTTCTGGCTTCGCTGTCTCCGTTTTTAGCTTTTTTAGCCAGTTCTTTTTCTTCGACCGGCGTAAGTGAGCGGTAATCTGATATTTCTCTGATGTAATTTGAAAGAATACTGTCATTTGAGCCGTCTAAAATTTCATTTTTGGCGGGGTTAGAAGATTTGACGACAGTTTTCATTTTGACAGGCGTATTTTTTTTCATACCTATTTAAACTCCTTCTTATTCAGGTAACACAAGATACAACACTATTTTTGTTTAAGGGTAATATATATTGAAAAAGACTTAGTATATACTTAGTATATATTATAATATATACTTTTTCAAGTCTTATGTTAAGTTATATTGCAAATTATAAATTTTTGTCAGATTTAAATTTTATTGTATAATTAATGAATGGAGGATATTATGAAGAAAAAGATACTTATAACTTTAGGAATTATTGTTGCTATAGCAGCTTCTTCAGTAGTCGGTTTTGCCGTAGCTGCCATGAATGCACCTAAACATCCGTCGGATTACAAGATTGGTATTCCTTATGAACAGGCTGTAGAGTCGGACAAACCGATGCTTGCCGTGTTTTATGTGGATTGGTGCGGTTATTGTATGAGATTTATGCCTAAATTCAAAACTTTAAGCGGAATTTATAAAAATAAATTTAATTTTGTAATGATTAATGTTGAAGCTGATGAGAATAAGGCATTATCTGAGGATGTTGGTATTACAGGTTTCCCTACTGTTTACATTTTAGACCCGAAATATGATAACAGAGTTTTGATGTCTAACAGCTACTACCAGAACCTTAAAAAATTCAGAGTTGAGCTCGACAGATATCTTAGAATTAGAGGTCTGCTGGACAAGGCTACTGCTGAAAATGAAAAATAATTGTAATATTTCTTAATAAAATAGCTTTAAAATAGCAATTTTTTAAAGAGAGAGTACTTTATATAAATATAAAGCTCTCTCTTCTTATTTAAACGGATAGGCCTTGAATACAAACCTCAAGGTCTTTTTTTTATGCTACGCATGTAGATATTGCTTACGACTATTTACAAATCGCTTTTGCTGAAATATACATTTTTTATAAAGTATTATTATATTCGCTTTACTTTACCAATGCACTCGGGGAAAAATGCCGGGCCGTTTGGTATTGGATTTAACTTATCCCTCGCATCTGCTTTTTTATGTTAAAATTAAAATATGAAAGATATTCAAAATTTAAAAGATAACAGAAATGTAGATATACAAAAAGTAGGAATTAAGCATCTTGAGCTGCCTTTAATAATTCAGAGAAAAAATAATTCCAATCAGGTTGTATGTGCAAAAGCGAGAGTTAACGTGTCACTGCCCAGGGATTATAAAGGCACTCATATGTCCAGATTTGTAGAAGTCCTGACAGAATGGCAGCATAAAAACCTTCTTGGCGTTGATATAAAAGGATGCCTTGAAACAATTATAAAAAGATTAGATGCGATAAGCGGAGAGTTGGAATTCAGATTTACTTACTTCATTGATAAAAAATCTCCGGTTACCGGAATAAGTGCTCCGATGAGTTATGACTGTTTATTTGAGGGCAGAATTGAAAACGGAAATTATAAATTTATTCTCGGAGTTGTTGTACCTGTTACTACTCTTTGTCCCTGCTCAAAAGAAATTTCCGATAACGGCGCGCATAATCAGAGAGCATTTATAAAAGTTAAAGTTTCCTATGATGAGAACGAACAGGTTTGGCTTGAAGATTTAATTGATATGATAGAAGGATGTTCGTCTTGTCCTGTTTATCCTTTGTTAAAACGCGAAGATGAAAAATTTGTAACGGAAAAAGCGTGGGATAATCCGAAATTTGTGGAAGATGTTCTGCGTGATGTTGTTGTAAAATTACGCAATCATCCTATTATAGAGGAATTTGAGGTCGAGTGCGAGGCTTTTGAAAGTATTCATAACCATTCGGCCTGGGCTTTCCAACATGAAATTAAGGATTAAAACTTATAGGAGATAATGGCATTGACACTCCAATTATGTGCACTGTTGTCTTTTATATCCTGAAGATTGTATCTTTGTGCTTCTAAAGACAGTGATGCATTTTCATTCAGTTTCTGAGTTACACCTGCAAATGCTCCTATACTGTTTGTCCACTTATCTTTTCTGAAATCCATCTGACCTGAGTAATGCGGGTTAATATATACACTTGTATTTTTACTGACGGGAACTTCCGCGGATAGCGGTGAATACCTGATTTGGACAGCTTCAGTATTTTTTCCCATTTTATTTCTTATTCTTAAATTTTGATTAAAAATTCCGTTTTTATCGTAGTCATAACCGCCTTTAACATCAAGGACGAACATTCCTTCAGTATTGAAATCAGTTGCAGCTCCAAGAAATGCCGAAGCATAACCTTTCCCAAACTTATACTTTTCTTCAACTCCGGCCAGAGTAAAATTCCTTCCGTTTAATCCCTGATATGTTGATAATGATACGTTTCCGACTGTTTTAACAGGTTCTGTCATGTTATCCCCTTTTCGTAAATAATTTCCCCGTATAATTATAAACGTATTTTATCTCTTAAAATTGCCATAATGTTAAAATATTTAAATATTGATGTTACTTAAAAATAATGTTATAATAAAGGAAAAGAAAGGAGTAACCAGCGTAGCCGCCGGACCCATAATAAGATAATTGAGTGAAAGGAGCGATTATGGAAAAATTATTAAATTGTGTCACGCGGGGGGGGGGCGTAATCTAAGCTCCAATAAAGGTTTTACCCTCGCTGAAGTTTTGGTAACTCTGGGTATAATCGGAGTAGTATCCGCAATGACGGTTCCAACATTGATGCAAAATCACCGGAGAAAAACTTATGTAACCCAACTGCATAAAGTTTATAACGAAATGCAGCAGGCATTTCTTCAGGAAATATCCGATAAAAATGCATTAAATCTTAAAGAAGCAGGACTGACCAGTGATGTAGCTGTAGACAATTTTATGAAAAATCGCTTTAAAGTTGTTGCTGATTGTGGTACCAATCCTATTCCTTGTTTTGCTGATGAATATGTTTCATTGGATGGTTCAAAACGTGGTGTTATAGAGAATGGTAAAGGAAACACATACTCAAAATGTTATTCAATAGCAAGCGGTTCTTCTATTTGCATAGGCTTTATTACTGATACAAGAGAGAAACAGCTTTCTGGTGCTCTTTATATTGACACAAATGGCAGAAAAGGTCCGAATATCGGCGGTCGTGATATGTTTTCAATGCGTTATTATAATGACTCTTCTATCGACGTATACGGTGTTACTCCTGAATGCATAGTAAATAGTGCAGTATGTGATGGCGGTTATGGGTCTAAACCTAAAGAAATAAGAGAAAACAGATTTAATCAAGTGTGCGTGATCTCCAATGACGGAGATGATTGTATCGGTAAACTGATTAATGATAATTGGGAAATGAATTATTAAGTTATCTTGAAAAATTCTCAAAAAACGCTTATAATAAAAATGTTATAAGCGTTTTATATTGAAAGGAGCGATTATGAAAGAATTCTTTAAATCCGAAACTCGGGGGGGGGGCGCACTTTAGGCTCAGCTCCTGCATTTACTCTTGCGGAAGTTCTTGTAACTTTAGGCATAATCGGTGTAGTGTCCGCAATGACCGTGCCTTCATTGATGCAAAATCACCAGAGAAAAACTTATGTAACCCAGTTACATAAAGTTTATAATGAAATTCAGCAGGCTGCTATGCAGTATCAGAATGACAGAAATGCTGTTAATCTGGTTGAGGCAGGTTTAAATTCTCAAGAAGCTGCAAATAACTTTATCGAAACTTATTTTAAAGTTGTCAATAAATGTGATAACTTAAGTGGATGTTTTGCAGACTCTTATAAAAAAATCAGCGGAGCAGATGCAGGTATAGGAGATAATAGCAGTTATGTTATTGCAAGCGGTGCAGCTCTAAGACCAAATTATAATCATGTTGATGATTCTGTAATCAGTTTTCTTGTTGATGTAAATGGTAAACAGGGGCCAAACATTGCGGGGCGTGATCTGTTTATAATGTGTCTTTATAATAATGGAGTATTGGATGACGCAAATTATAATATAGATGATGACGGAAATACCGTAAACTTTTCAGGAGCTCCGTCAGAAGAAGAAAGAAACGATTTATTTAACTCCCAATGTATATCTAATTCGTCAGGTATCAGCGGCTGCTTCGGTAAAATTTTAAATGATAACTGGGAAATGACATATTAAAAAAAGGGACAGGCATTAACCTGTCCTTTTTTGTTATTCATTAAGCAGTTTTTCTGCAAGTTCGGATTCCGTTCTTCCGTTAAGTGTTTTGTTTATCTTCTGCAGCTTTTGGGCGATAAGCTCCATATTATCTGTCCAGATAAAGTTATCAAGAACATATTTTTCAGCTTTATCAAAATCTCCTTCGATTTGTATTCTGACAATTTCTGATAGCATTTCTTTGGCTATAGGAACAACCTTATCTATATTGACGTGAATTTTTTCGTCAATAATTTCATAAGCACCTCTTTCGGCAAAATACTTATTTTGCATAACGGTTCTTACTCTGTGTGCCTGACTTAATGTCGGTTTAGATTTTAAGAAGTTATCCGCAATTGTTGTTACAATAATTTGTTTGCGCTGTTCTTCTGTATACATCCCGAGTTCGGTCAATAAATCGACAAATGCAAGCGAGCCCATATCGGCTTTATTTTCTTCAATTATATTTCGATATTTCCCGAGAGTTTCGCAAGCCTTTTTAGGTCCGAGTGAATGGGCATTTTCATGGCCGATTGTAAACCAGTGGTCAGCTTCATCCAAATAATATTTATGCTGATCTTTATCTAAAATTGCATCAAGTCTTTCCTGTAGTTTTTTCATGTCACTTATAAAACGGATTTGTCTGTGGTAAACGTTTCTTCTTCCACCGCCTATGGTCAGAGAAAGTTTATCATCATTCGGAAGGTTTTCTGCAAGAGTAATTCCCCCTCTGTATGCTCCGACATCTCCTGTTACAGCTACTAAATCAACATCAACCATTGTTTGTTTTGCATCTTGATTTGGATTGATATTTTGCTCGTATTCATCCGCAAACGGCATATTTTGTGCAAGGGTCGGAAGATATTTTTTTATAGCCATTAAAGCTTCTGTTCCCTTTTTGTTTACAATACCTGCTCTGCCGCCTAGAAAATCTTTTGGAGTTGCTTTAATACCGTTTTGTTCAAGAAGTTCTGAAAGTTCTTTATTTTCAGCAATAGTACCGGTCATTTCATCTTCATAGTTTTCTCTTGTAATTGTAAATTCCAATGGTGTATCTTGTAAAGTCGCCCATTTTTTATCTGCATAAGCATCCAGCATTGGGTCTGCTTCTCTTAGCGCTTTCGCTTGTAATCTCAGATATTCATTAAAATCGGAATTTGTCGAAGTTTCTGCGGCTTTATCAATTTCATCCGCCATTTTTGCGAAATCTTCTTTGAATTTGTCTATATAATCAATCCCGGCTAATTCATCTCCGTTTCTTTCTACAACTGAACGCTGTGTAAGAATTTTTTTCACTTCTTCTGTTTTTCCTTCATTTATCATTTTGGTTAAGATGGTGTGAAACTCCTCTTTTGATAAATCTTCAGGGTAAACCCCTTTTCCGGGAAGTTCTGTAATACCTTTTGCGAGGTTAATTTTGTTTGACATTGTATCAATAGCGTTCATGCCTTTTTGTGCATCAAAAAGGATTTTTGTAAGCTCTGCCTGTTTGCTGCCTTTGGAAATTTCTTTTTCTAAAAATTCTTTAAACTCAAGATTATGATGGCAGTCAATCTGCATATTAATTCTTTCCAAAATATAAGCTGCCTTAACAAGATGTTTTAATGCATCTTTATCTCCTTGCGCAAGTTCCGCATATTCGGGTGCATCGGCTTTCAGCATCTTTTTGGTCATCAAATAATCTTTATTCGTACGTTTTTCCAATTCTTCCATAGGAAGATTAAATTCAAACTCTCTCATTATATTCTCCTTTACTTTTGAGCCAATTATAACATATTCTATGTGATTTACATTAGGTCAAACAGATGAATAAATATTGATGTAATTTAGAACTAATGTTATAATAATAAAAAAGAAAGGAGCAAAATATGAAAAATTTATTTAATCAAAAATTTCGGGGGGGGGGCGTACTTTAGGCTCAGCTCCTGCATTTACCCTTGCAGAGGTACTTGTAACTTTAGGTATCATAGGCGTGGTATCTGCGATGACCGTACCTTCATTGATGCAAAATCACCAGAGAAAAACTTATGTAACCCAATTACATAAAGTTTATAATGAAATGCAGCAGGCTCTTATGCAATACCAGACAGACAGAAATGCCGTAAATTTAAAAGAGGCTGGATTAAACAGTAAAGCACGGGTAGAAGAATTTTTTAATGAGTATTTTAAGATTGTTCAAACTTGTGACGGAGTAGCTGCTCCCTGTTTTTCAACATCTTACAAAAATATTAACGGAGATGCTGTTTCAAATAATACAGGGTGGGGCGGTGGCAATTGTGCAGTGATATCAAGCGGAGCTTCAATATGTATGGATTATCCTTATCAATATTCAGGCTCATACGGGTATGTATTTATAGATATAAACGGTTCGCAAGGTCCTAATATTCTGGGACGTGATGCATTTTATCTGGCTGTTTTTTATGATGGTGTACTTGATGTCGCAGGTGCTGACATTAACTGCCGAACAAACGGAGTTTGCGGGACTGAAGGCGGGTCTTTAAAAGATGTAAGAGGAACGGCGGAAGCTTGTAAAGCATCGCAGAGTTCCGGTGCTCACAGTTGCTTTGGGCAAATTCTTAACGATAACTGGGAAATGAATTATTAAATTTACTTGTGATAAGTTTCGTTTTTGATTATCTTAAATGCCCTGTAAATTTGTTCAACCAGTATCAGCCGTGCGAACTGATGTAAGAATGTCATTTTAGACATACTCATTTTAAGGTTTGCGCGGTTTGATACTATTGGTGAAATGCCGCATGAGGAACCTATTACAAAAATAATTTCCGCTACACCGTCATTTGTAAGTTCTTCTATCTTTTCGGCAAATTCTTCAGAGGAAAACATCTTTCCCTTAATTTCCATTGTTATCACAAAAGATTGAGGTTTTATATGAGAAAGGATTTTTTCCCCCTCTTGTTCCAGAGTTTTTGCCGTAAGATTTTCATCTTTAATTTCAATTGCAGGAAGTTCGATTATTTCTAAAGATGCATAAGATGTAAGGCGTTTCATAAATTCGTCAATGCCTTCTTTTAGAAATTTTTCTTTAATCTTTCCTAATGCAATTATTTTAATTTTCATCTTTAGCCATATAAACGGTAGTGGAAGGGAATGCAAATTCAATTCCTTCTTCACGGAATTTCTGCACTGCTTCTAAGATTACCTGCTCTTTTATTTTAAGAAATTTATTATAAACATTTGTTTTTGTATAAGCACTTACTTTAATATCAATCGAACTGGATGACAGAGTTTCAAGGTATACAATCCAGCCTTCATGAATATCTTTATTATTTTTTAAAATTTCTTCAAGTATTGTGATTGCCCGTTTAAGCTTTTCGTCGGAAGTGTCGTAAGTTACGCCGAAAGTTTCAAGAATTCTTCGTTTTTTCCCGTTTGTAACGTTTTTTATAATTGCACCCGAAACCAGATCATTAGGCAAAATTATTAAAGAGTTATCCATTGCCCTGATTTTAGTAGAGCGCATGTTTATTTCTTCGACGTTGCCTTCAAAGCCGTTTACATTAATGTAATCTCCAAGCTGGTACGAATGATCCGAAAGAATTCCGAAAGTTCCGAATATATTTGCGATAGTCTTTTGAGCCGCAAAACCTACTGCCAGCCCTGTAATCCCGAAACCTGCGATTAGTGATGACATTGAGTAACCATGACTTTGCAGGAACGAAGCCAGAAGGAAAAATACAATAATCCCCTTAAAAATATTGCTTAATATCGGAACAAATCTTGTAAGCGGTGAATTATTGCTGGACGTTAATTTTGCTTTAAGTTTTGAATCAAACAGGTCTATAAGCTTAAAGAAAACCGTTCCGATAAGTATAACTGCAATAATTTCAAAAATAAACTTAATACGTAAAGCAGTTAACAGCTTTTCTATTTTATCAGAGAATTCGTAAATTTCGTTAATCATCATATCCCCCATTTTCGGGCAGTAAAAAAGCGGAAGACGAGACTCGAACTCGCAACAACCTGCTTGGAAGGCAGGGACTCTAGCCATTGAGTTACTTCCGCATATTTCTAATATAATATAAAAAAATTTTTTTGCAATAGCTAACGGGTAAAAATTTCTAATTCTTTGGAATTAGTTCAAACTTATAGGATTTACGACGTAAAAACTCATTCTCGGGAGTGGTGAAAAGCATTGCAAAAAGCGTTATTATATAAAAGTAAGCTTGTTATATCCAGGCACTTTTTCGGGGTTGCGATAAGATTTTTTCTCTTTGCAGGTTTGGTTGAAAATATAACAAGCTTATTCCCAAAAGATTTACAGACTCTATGTTTGATATGCATAACTTGCTTCGTATACTGCGGAGCAAGTCTTTTTTATTGCGCGGATTGAATAAACTTTTTTTTAATGGTATTATGTGGCAGGTAGAATTAAATAAGGAGTTAATTGATTATGTTAAGAGAAGTAAGAGCAAGCCATATATTAGTAAAAACAGAAGACGAAGCTAAAAATTTGCTTGAAGAAATTAAAGCAGGAAAATCTTTTGCAGATGCGGCAAAAGAAGTTTCACTCTGTCCTTCAGGACGTGACGGCGGTGATTTGGGCTTTTTCGGGAAAGGTATGATGGTGAAACCTTTTGAGGACGCAGCTTTTTCCATGAAAGAAATCGGGGAAGTTTCAGAACCTGTTGAAACTCAATTCGGCTGGCACTTAATTCAATTAACAGGCATGATTGATGATTAGTGCGCTTGAAAAAATACGGGAATTTATGAAAGAGCAGAAAGTTAACTTCCTGCTCGTAAATTCAACAAATAAGTATTTAGAGGAATATACTCCGTTAGAAGAAAATTCAAGATATTATTTGACGGATTTTTCGGGCTCAACGGGCGACGTTCTTGTTACACCTGATGCCGTTTATTTGTTTGTCGACGGAAGATATCATATTCAAGCTGATTTAGAGGTTAATCATGATATTGTAACCGTTGTTAAATTGCAGACAGGACAAATATTTCTTGACGAATTAATAAAGAAAATTCCTCAGGGAGAAATTCTCGGTATTTTTTCAAAGAAAAATTCGCAAAAACGAGTTGAGTACTTAACGGAAAAAGGAATTGTACTTAAATATTTTGATAACGACCCGTTAGACAAACCTGTTTTATATGACGCTTCGAATGTTGTTCAGGTTGAAGGGGTGCCTGTTGAAGAAAAAATTAAGGACATAAACTTTGAAGGTGCTGTTTTGGTTACAAATCTTGAGGAAGTTTCATATCTTTTTAATCTGAGAGACTTTTCCAAAAATTATTCAAGTAAAATTCGCGGTAAGGCGGTAATTCTTGCAGGCCGTGCACGTTTGCTCGATGATATTGATGATTTTGTGGAAAGCTATCAGGGAAATATCTTTATAGATAAATCGACAATTAATGCTTATGATTTTGCATTGATAGGTTCCAAAGCAAAAATTCTTGATGACAGTCCCATTAAGCTTTTGAAATCCGTTAAAACAAACGATGAAATTGAACATTATAAAGAAGCTTTCAGACGAACTGATTTGGCCGTCCGCGCAGTCAGAGATTACATTGAAAATAATGAAAATATTTCGGAATATGATATTTCGGAACAGCTTGAGAAAGAATTTAAACGTTTCGGTGCAAAAAGCCTAAGCTTTAAATCTATTGTAGCTAAGGATACAAATTCTGCTTTAGCGCATTATTCCAAGTGTTCAAAAGATGAAATCATAAAGGACGGAAGTCTTGTTTTAATTGACTGCGGGGCATATTATGAACAGGGGCTTGCAACGGATATCACAAGAGTTTTTGTTAAAGGAACGCCGTCGGAACTTCAAAAGCGTGTTTACACGACGGTTTTAAAAATGTTTTTAAATGCATATAATTCTGACTTAAAAACGGGTTATGAAATAGACAATCTTGCAAGAAAAATTTATTCTGAAAATGAGATTGAAGGCTTTGTTTTCAATCACGGGCTCGGACACGGAATAGGCGTAAGCGTTCATGAATATCCGCCGAATTTAAGTAAAAACGAGATGGCAAAAGTTGAGATTAAAGATAATATGTGTTTTACAATCGAACCCGGATTGTATAATGAAAATTATTTCGGGGTACGGCTTGAAAATTCCTGCTATATGAAAGACGGAAAAATACACTCCTTTGTTCACATGAACTACGAAAAAAAACTGATTGATTTTTCGCTTTTGACAGAACGGGAAAAAGAATGGCTTAAAGAATTTGAGGTTCTATGATTACAAGTGTAAATAACGAATTGGTAAAAGAAACCGTAAAACTGCAACAAAAAAAATTTCGCGACAGAGAGAATAAATTTCTTCTCGAGGGTTTTAAATGCATTGAGGAAGCTTTTAATGCAGGTATTGAGATTGAATACGCTTTTGTGTCCGACGAAAAAAAATATGCTTTCCTTTCGGATAAAGCTATTCTTACAACCGAACCTGTATTGAAGAAAGTTTCAACAACCGATACTGCACCTGATGCCGTGGCTGTAGCAGTCAAAAAAAATTATACTTTGCCTGATTTGAAAGACGCAAAAAAAGTAGTTCTTCTTGAAAATATAAAGGATTTGGGAAATCTCGGAACAATTTTGAGAACTTCAACCGCTTTCGGCGCGGATGCGGTTGTTTTGTACGGCAAAGAATGCGCAGATATTTATAACCCCAAATGTGTCCGATCTTCTGTCGGAAATCTCTGGAAAATTCCCGTTGTTTATATTGATAAGTTTGAAGAGATTAAAATAATTTTTGATAAATTCGAACGTGTTGCAACACTGCCGCGGGCAAAAGATTATTTGAAAACTTTCAGCGCTAAAGCTCCTGTTCTTGTAATGTTCGGTTCTGAAGCCGACGGGCTGTCAGATGAGTTGATTAATTTTTCGACAAAAGAAGTTAAGATAGAGATGGCGCCATCGGTGGAATCTCTGAACTTGTCTGTTTCTTGTGCAGTTGTGTTATATGAATTATTTTTATAGTAAAATTATTATATGGATATTTTGGAAGTAAAAAATCTCTGGAGTGAAGTTAAAAACGATTTAAAAGAAAACGTACCAGCACCTGCTTTTCAAATGTGGATGGATGCGCTTGAACCCGCTGATTTTGACGGGAATGTCTTTTTTTTGATTACCGTTCATTCGCTTGCTCCGCAGGTTATAAAAGCTAACTACGACAGCCAGATTTTGGAAGCCTTTAAAAAGGTTCTCGGCCGTGAGGTAAGCTATCAGATTACATTTGATGCGGATCTGGCTGATAAGTACCAGAAGGAAAAGAAAAAAGAACTTCAAAAAGCAAAAAGGGCTTTGCCTGAAACAGAAGAAAGCAAGATTATTGATAACCTTGCGCAAATGCAGTCGTCAGCTAATCTGAATTTGAAATATAAGTTTTCGAACTTTGTAGTCGGAGAAAACAGCAGATTTGCGCATGCGGCAGCTTTTTCCGTCGCACAAAATCCCGCTAAAAAATATAATCCTTTATTTATTTACGGAGCATCGGGGCTCGGCAAAACCCACTTAATGCAGGCAATCGGCCACTACATTATTTTCAATAAGCCTAAATTGCGTGTTAAATACATTAAAACCGAAGAATACGTAAATGAACTTATTAAAAATATTCAATGCGGCGGAAATGACAGAAACAGCCGTATGGATAAATTCCGCCAGAAATACAGAAATGTTGATGTACTGTTGATTGACGATATTCAATTTCTGGAAAGCAAAACTTATACAATGGAAGAGATTTTCCATACTTTTGACAGCCTTCACAACAAAAATAAGCAGATTGTAATTACTTCCGACAGACTGCCGAAGGATATTCCGACTTTGCCCGACAGACTGCGTACGCGTTTTGAAATGGGGTTAATGGTTGATATTACCCCGCCAGATTTTGAGACACGAGTTGCGATTTTGAAAAATCTCGCTGAACAGGCAGGTGTCAAGGCGGAATTTGATGTTTTTGAATATATTGCAAAGAATTTTGTAAATAACGTCAGAGAGCTGGAAGGTGCTTTTAATAAAGTCAGTGCTTATGCTGATATTGAAAAAACAGACTTAACTCTTGAATTTGCAAAAAAAGTTTTGAATTGCGAAAGTATGAAACAGGAAATTACGATTGAAAAAGTTGCAAGAGCCGTCGGAGAGTATTATGGTGTTTCGTTAAGCGACTTTTTAAGCTCCGCAAGAAACCAGCGTGTTTCATCTGCGCGTCATGTGGCTGTTTATATGGCAAGAGAGCTTACTCAAAAAAGTTTTGAGAGCATTGCGGAATTTTTTAAGAAGAAACATACAACAATGCTTTATTCATACGAAAAAATCAGAGATGATTTAAAGACAAACAAAAATCTTGATCAGGATATTGCGGTAATACGAAGAACTTTGAGGGAGAATTAATGTACGATTATATAAAAGGAATTTTGGCAGGCAAAACAAATTCTTCGAAAGGAACTTATGTTACCGTTGAAGCGTCAGGTATCGGCTATCTTTTAGAGGTTACAGCACGGGATTTTAATGAAATGCCTGACGGGGATATAAAGATTTATACGGTTCTTCTGCACAGAGAAGATAAAATGAGCCTTTGCGGTTTTTTGCACAAAGAGGACAGAGATATATTTAATATTTTAACATCCGTTTCGGGTGTGGGTTCTAAAATGGCGTTAACTCTGCTTGATGAATTCGAATCTTCCGAGCTTATCGGCTTTGTTATTGACGGTAATTATAAAGAAATTACGCGTGCGAAGGGTGTCGGGCCTAAGCTTGCACAAAAGATTATATTGGAATTAAAAGACAAATTGATGAATTATCAGACAAAAGAGCCTATAAAAATAACGTCAATAACTCCTTCTAAGATTGATGACAGGGCTGTTGAGGATGCTCAAATGGTTCTTGTTTCGTTAGGTTATGAGCGTGGAGAAATACAGGATGCAATCTCAAAAGCGGTGGCTATGTTGAAGGAAAAGGCATCAGCAGAGGAAATTTTGAAAGAGGCGTTAAAGATACTATCAGAATAATATGTTCATTTCTTTCTTTTTGTTGCGATGCAAAAAGAAAGAAATGTAACCAAAGAAAGAAAAACACGCTGACCGTTTATCTGCACTAAATTCAATCTTATGCTCGCAAACTCCCTGCGGTCAAACAATGCTCGCTTTGTTATTATTTCATTAAGTGCAGATAATTTATTAAGTATACTTAAAATTTTATTAAGTGTGCTATATTGAATAAGATTTTAAAAATTGTTAAAATATTTTTTATAAATATTAAGGAGAATTTATGACAAACCTTGAAGAAATGATTGACGATTTTAGTATGGATATTTACGAAATTTCAGCAATTAATAAGTGTATTAGAGATACACTGCAGTGTTATGTGAATTCGCACGGTGATTATTCTCATCTGCTGCCTATCGCAAATATAGCTTGCTCAAGATTAGAAAAACTCACTGATAATTACAGCGAGTTAGAATCTAAAATATACAAACATATTTATAATTTATAGTATTAAAGCTATAAATGCCGCTGCTACCATTGCAGGCCCGAAAGGCATATATGTTCTGTTTTCCGGATGTTCACGCAAACCCTTGAATATTAATACACATGAAATTATTCCGAGTATTGCCAGAATTATTGCTCCGATAGTATATAAAGCTATATTTTCAATCGTAATTACTCTGAAATGCTGTAATGTGTAAAATGCAATTGCAAATAATGCAAAAATTCCGAATGAAATTAATGTTTTCCAATCCTTATTTTTAACAAGCCCGCTTATAAAAATCGGTAAAAAGATTACAACCTGAATAACAACAGATAATGCAAGAACTACAAGAAGCGTTCTCCATCCGAAAAGTGCTCCCAAACCTGCCGCAATAAAAGTATCTCCTTCGCCGAAAGCCCTTGTTCCCGCAATCAAATATCCTGCTCTTGCACAAATTTCAAGAATTAATGCACCTGCAATTATACCCAGAAGCGAATTTGTTATAGGGTTGTTAAGTACAAGATATTTTGAAAATTCTATAGGAGTTCCGGCATTATGCATCTGCCAGAAAGATAAACCGGTTACGACCATTGCATATACAAGCCCGACTGCAATTAAAGTATATGTATGAACATCATAAACAACTTTTTCTTTAATATCCGTACCTGCAATAACAATCAGCAGAGAAGCAATTACCCATGCAAAAAGGGTATCAACACTTACTCCGAATTTCATAAACAATAATGTATATATAATACCTGTCAAAAGTTCGATAATAGGATACTGAATGCTTATAGGTTCTTTACAGAATGCGCATTTGCCTTTTAAACAAATATATGAAATGACAGGAATATTATGCCACCATTTTAACGGATTTTGGCATTTCGGGCATTTTGACGCGGGAAAAACTATAGACTCCTCGCTTAAAGTTCTTAATATTACAACGTTCAAAAAACTTCCGATGCACAAGCCGGTAATAAATACCAGTGCCAAAATTGCAATTAATGCTCCCATTTTTTATGTCTCCTTTAATTTTCGTCTTTGGTTTTAATTATTTCATACATTTTGCTTAAAGCTTTTTTAAGCCTTCTTGAAACCTGCATTTGAGAAATATGTATTCTTTCTGATATTTCACGTTGGTTCAGATCCTGATAGTAACTCATCTCAATAATCTGCTGCAAGTCCTTCGGTAATTTTTTTATGGCAGCTGCAAGCATTATTTTGTTCTCGTATGAGTTCATAAATTCCTGATAATCACCTGCTGGAATTTTATCAATAAGAGTTAAATCGTCATCGTCAACCGTGGAAATTGCCTGATCAAGTGATAAAGTACTTTTACAGAGTTCTATTTCCATAACTTCATGAATTTTGCTGACCGATACTCCGACAACATTCGCAATCTGTTCCTCTGTCGGTTCTTCAAACCCTTTTTCCTTTAACTGCTTAACAGCCGAACTGATTTTAAATACCAGTTCCTGTAATTCTCTCGGAGCTTTAATGATTGACGCTTTATCTCTCAAATAGTGTTTGATTTCACCTCTTATAAAATAAGATGCGTAAGTTTTAAATCTTGCATTTTTATCGGGGTCAAAGAATTCAATAGCCTTAATAAGGCCTATAGAACCCACCTGTACCAGATCTTCATTTGAAATTCCCGATTGTGCGGCAATATTCCCTGCAATCTTTTTTACAAGGTGCATTCCGTTTTCAACTATATTTATGTGAAGCATCCGTTTACGTTTCTCGTCCTTACAATCTTTGTAAGCGAGAAGCTGTTCGTCTAATTCTTCTATAGGTTTTTCTCTGCTCTCCAACAAAATTTTCTCCACTATCATTACTATTATATCATAACTTTTTTATTTTAGAAATCATTAAATTTATGTAATAATTTTTTTGCATGAACTATTTTTGTGCTACCATAATAAAATAATGGAGTAGAACTATGATAACAATTAAAGATGTTGAACACGTTGCAAAATTAGCAAGATTGGAATTAACCGAAGAAGAAAAAGAATTATATACAAAACAGCTCGGTGATGTTTTGAAATACGTAGACCAGATGAATGAAGTTGATACCTCAAATGTTAAACCTATGACACAGGTTATTGATTTCTGTAATGTTATGAGAGAAGACAAAGTTGTTCAGGAAATCAGCAAAGAAGATTTGATGGCCAATGCTCCTGAAGAAGAAAACGGTTTCTTTAAAGTTCCGAAGATTAATTAGTAACTTTATGAATGGTGTGTTGAGGAGTTTGAAAAGATGACAAAATATATTTTTATAACAGGCGGTGTTGTAAGTTCTCTGGGCAAAGGGATTATATCGGCGTCTTTAGGCAGATTGCTGAGAGCCAGAGGTTTTTCTGTTATTAACCAGAAGTTTGACCCGTATATAAATGTTGACCCGGGAACAATGAGCCCGTTTCAGCATGGTGAAGTGTTTGTTACCGACGACGGTGCGGAAACAGATTTGGATTTGGGGCACTATGAAAGATTTACCGATACTTCTCTCGGTAAACTTAATAATGTAACATCCGGAAGCGTTTACCAGCATGTTATAAAAAAAGAAAGACGCGGAGATTACCTCGGTGCTACGGTTCAGGTTATTCCGCATATTACAAATGAAATTAAATCACGGATTAACGGAGCATCCAAACAGTTTAATCCTGATTTCCAATTAATTGAAATCGGAGGAACTGTAGGTGATATTGAAAGCTTGCCGTTTGTTGAAGCTATAAGACAATTTAAATCCGAAGCAGGTATAGGTAATGCAATTTCAATTCATTGCACCCTTCTTCCTTATCTTCCGACATCGGGCGAACTTAAAACAAAACCTTCACAGCACAGCGTTAATGTGTTAAGAAGTTACGGTATTCAACCTGAAATTCTTGTCTGCCGTACCACAAAGCCTATTCCGAAAACGGAAAAAGAAAAACTTGCTCTTTTCTGCTCGGTGCCTAAAGAAGCTGTTATTGAATGCCGTGATATGAAAAGCATTTATGAAGTTCCGCTTGCACTTGAAGCTCAAAACATGGCTAAAGTTGTTCTTGATATGCTCAGAGTTGATGACAGAAAAGCGGATTTAAAAGGATGGGAAAAACTTGTTGAAAGAATTAAAAATCCCGAAAAGACTATAAGAGTTGCAATTGCGGGCAAATATACAAAACTTTCGGACGCGTATATTTCTGTTGTTGAGTCGTTGAAGCATGCAGGCTATGCAAATAATGCGGCAATTGATATTAAATGGATTAACTCGGAAGACTGCGTTGACGCGTCAAAATGCAAAGAGTTAATGAAAGATGTGCAAGCTGTTGTTGTTCCCGGAGGTTTCGGAATTCGCGGTATTGAAGGCAAATTAAATGTTATAAAATATGCCCGTGAAAACAATGTTCCCTTTCTCGGCTTGTGCCTCGGAATGCAGTGCGCGGTAATTGAATATGCCAGAAACGTTGCAGGTTTAAAAGGTGCAAGTTCTGCAGAATTTGACGAAAATTGCCAGTACCCTGTTATTGATATAATGCTCGAGCAAAAAAATGTTCACGCATACGGCGGTACAATGAGATTAGGGGCTTACGACTGCGTGCTTAAAAAAGGCTCAAAAGCTGCTAAAGCTTACGGCAAAGAAAAAATTTCCGAACGCCACAGGCACAGATATGAGGTTAATAACGAGTACTTAAGCCAAATTTCTGATGCAGGTCTGGTATTTTCAGGGATGTCGCCTGACGGAATGCTTGCCGAGGTTGTTGAGCTTCCGCATCTCGATTGGTTTGTGGCCTGCCAATTCCATCCTGAATTTAAGTCGCGTCCCGAACATCCGCACCCGTTATTTAAAGGTTTGATTGATGCGGTAGTTAATAAGTAATCAAAAAAGCTCTCTTTATAGAGAGCTTTTTTATCACCAAGGATAATCCTTTTTGAATTCCCAATCGTCATATAATAATAAGGTTGAACATACGTCTCCGCTGTCTTTACAGCGTTTTTTCAGATAGTCCCTGCCTTGTGCTATGCTTGAATCCTGTAAGTAAGCTCCAAAATATTTATTTTTTCCTATGAATGTTTCATTGTAATTTTTGTTGCAAAATAGGAAATCAAATCTGTCACGTCCTAATTGATTAGGTTTTTTAGGCCCGTTTGTATCAAAATCCATATCAATACAATTTCCCTGTGTTAAATAAACAACAGAACCGTCCGCAAATATTACATTTGCTGTTCCTCCTGTATCTTTGCTTATTGATACGGTTTTTATATTAGGTGCAAAATATTTATTGAAAAATTCTAAAACAGCATCTGGTTGAGTATCCGTAATATTACCTTCATCATCTCTTATTGCACTGTTTACAGGCCAATCCTCAGCAGAACCGTATTCATTTTCAGCCAGCAGAACAGCCTGCGACATGACACTGTAGAATTTTTTTATCTTTGCCGCATCCTGTTTCCTGTTAGTCTGATTAATCAATGACGGAATTGTCATTGCGGCAACAACCCCTATAATCCCCAGTGTAATTAAAACCTCAGCCAGTGTAAAAGCGCTCCCCGGATAGTCTACCCGAGTGTCTACGCACGTATTGTCGGGGGGGGGGCATTTTTAAGCTTTCTCATAATCATAATTTATACCTCCTTTTTTCATTTTAATTATTTACTGATTTCTGATATTTGTCAAGCTTATGGGTTGACTATGGCGTATGTTGAGTGTATTTTATTATATACAAGAGAATTATTTGGGGAGATATTTAATGGAAGAGAATAATGTTTTAAAGAAGTTTACTACTGCTCAATTTTTAAATTTTGCACTTGGTTTTTTCGGGCTGCAGTTCGCTTGGCAGATGAGGATTATATTATCCGGGCCTGTTACTGAAAGCTTGGGAGCTTCCCCCTTGATTTACGGCTTAATATGGCTGGCCGGACCGTTCACGGGCATGGTTGTCCAGCCTCTTGTAGGTGCGTTGAGTGATAAAACAGTTTCTCCTCTTGGCAGAAGGCGTCCTTATTTATTGGGTGGTGCTTTGCTGGCTTCGCTTGCGTTGTGGATTTTCCCGAATTCTGCTGCTGTAGCCGAGTTTTTACACAATTTTACGGGAATTAATCTTCCTCCTTTAGCAGCTCTTTTAATTGCCGCAATAATGATATGGATTATAGATGCTTGTGTTAATGTTGCTCAAGGCCCTTACAGAGCTTTAGTTCCTGATGTTGTGCCCGAAGAACAGTATTCAATCGCTAATTCTTATATAAGTCTTGCCATTGGATTAGGTTCTGTTGTTGCTGCAGGTACTGCTCCGTTTTTAAAATGGGCGTTCGGTATTCAAATGTCAATTCCTGCGCAATTCATAATGGCAGCTCTTGCATTTACGCTCGGTATGATTTGGACTTGTATTACAATCAAGGAACATAATAATAAAAAAGAAATGATTAAAGAGGTTGCAGCTGCAGAAATCAGAGAACCGGGCTTTATGGATTCTTTAAAAAATTTCTTTGCGCTTTCTCCTGAAGTTTCAAAAATTTGTCTTATGCAGTTTTTTACCTGGATCGGCACTATGTGTATGTTGATTTTCTTTACACAGTATGCGGTTCATACGATTTATTGTGTTCCCGATTTAACTACGGTTTCAGAATCTACAAAGGAGCTTTACGCTCAGGCAACATTAAACGGAACAAATTTTTCGTCCGTTTGTTTTGCAATATTTAACCTTGTATGCTTCCTTGTTGCTATTCCTATCGGAATTCTTTCGGCAAAATATACCAATAAAAAAGTTCATATTATTTCATTAATTACTATGATTTTAGCTTATTTAGGAATGTTTTTCACAAAACAGCCTAAAGCTGTTGCAGCTTTAATGGGATTGGCAGGTATAGGCTGGGCAAGTATTTGTGCTTTACCTTTTGCTATGCTGTCTCAATTTATTAAAAAAGGAACCGAAGGTTCTGTTATGGGTATATTTAATATTTTTATTGCGGGACCGCAGGTTTTTGTATGTACTCTTGTTGCATGGCTGATTTCTAAATGCTCGTTTGCAATGGGCTCTGACTTTATAAATTATCACTGGGAATACGGATTTTTAGTAGGTGCCGTATGTTTGGCCGTTGCGGTTGTTATTACAAAAACTGTTAAGGAAAAATGTTAATGAAAAAAAGAATTCTTTTAATATACCCTCCGTCTCCTGTTTTAAACCGTGAAGACCGCTGTCAGCAGCCGACGAAAGAACTTATTGTAATCCCGCCGCTGCCTCCCGCGGACTTGATGTACCTTGCAGCTGTTGCGGAAAAAGCAGGTTTTGAGGCAAAAATTTGTGATTACAGTCAGGGCGGTGACTATGAAGCTGATTTAAAAGATTTTCAACCCGACTATCTTGTCGTAAATATTGCAACGCCGACTTTGGAACATGATCTTGATGCAGTGAAAAAAGCAAAAGAAATTTGTCCGAATATTATCACTGTTGCCAAAGGTGCAGCCTTTCTTACGCTTGCCGAAAAGATAGTCGGAGAACATAACGAATTAGATTTCGGTATTCTCGGCGAGGCTGAAGATACTTTAAAAGATATTTTAGAAAACAAATCAAAAAATGATATCTCAGGGATTTATTATAAGGAAAACGGCGAAGTTAAATTTACGGGTAAAAGACCTTTTATTGAAGATTTGGATTCTCTTCCTTTTCCTGCCCGCCATCTTGTCGATAATAATATTTACAGACGTCCGGATAATAATAAAGTTCAGGCAACAATTAAAGTTTCCCGCGGATGTCCTTTTCATTGTTTTTTCTGTCTTGCAACTCCCGTTTCAGGTGCTAAAGTCAGACGCAGAAGCCCCGAAAACATTGTTGCTGAAATTCGGGAATGTGTTGAAAAATATAATATAAAGAATTTTCTTTTTTGGTCGGATATATTTAACATTGATAAAGATTGGACAATGAAATTATGTCAGGCAATAATCGACAGCGGTTTGAAAATTACATGGTCTGCCAATACCAGAGCAGATACCGCGGATTATGAAATGGCGAAAATGATGTATAAGTCGGGCTGCCGTCTGGTAAGTATCGGTGTTGAAAGCGGTTCTCAATATATGCTTGAAAAAATGGGCAAAAAAATTACGCTTAATGATGTCCGCCGTACGGTAAAAGTTTTTAAGAAAGCTAAAATAAGAATTTATAATTATTTTGTTATAGGTTTGCCGTGGGAAACAGAAGAAACTGTTGAAGAAACAATAAAATTTGCTATAGAATTAAACAGTGACTTTATAAGTTTTTATACTGCGACCCCTTTGCCCGGCTCAAGATTTTACGATTACGCCTCTGAACATAATTTGTTTGATAAAGAAACATCTTTTGAAAATGCTTATTATTATCCTGCTGTAAATACTCACAATTTAACACGTGAAAGAGTTTTTGAACTTCATAAATCCGCAATTAAGCGTTTTTATCTGAGGCCGTTGTACATAGCGAAGATGCTTTTAAGAATACGCTCTTTTGAAGAAATCAAAAATTATTTTATAGCCGGAATGAATGTACTTTTACGCAAATAATTATTTTATATCCCTGAATATTATTTCGTAACCCAAAGTGTTTGTAATATCATTTATTTCACTAAATTTGAGAGTTTGATTTTTCAATTTATTGTAAAATCCCGCATAAGAATTGCTGAACCCTTTTTCTTCATGAAGCTTTTTCAGCAATTTTCGTAAAGTCAGCCCCCGATATATTGTCAACGTTTTTATAAAATCCAAAAGCGGTATATCTTCGTATTTATAGTCCATTTCTGTATTTTACAAATATTTGTAAAATTATACAATTATATTGATAAGTTATACTTAATATGATATAATTAATATGTAAATAAGTATAATATATGGAAGGAATGATTATGTTTTTAAATTGTAAGTATGCCTTTACACTTGCGGAAGTGCTTGTTACTTTAGGCATTATCGGTGTGGTATCCGCAATGACC
Source organism: Candidatus Gastranaerophilales bacterium (assembly GCA_944324305.1). GTDB lineage: Bacteria > Cyanobacteriota > Vampirovibrionia > Gastranaerophilales > Gastranaerophilaceae > Stercorousia. Next base: position 96,033 of record CALUVV010000001.1, on the reverse strand, counting down.
GTACCGTCTTTGATGCAAAATTATCAAAAACAAAGTTATGTTACCCAATTACATAAAGTTTACAACGAATTAACCCAGGGATTTATGCAGCTTGTTACTGACAAAAATGCATTAAACCTTGCGGAGACAGGAATAACGAGGGCACAGGATATGATGCCGATTATGAAAAAATATTTTAAAGTCATTCAGGATTGCGATACTACTCCGGTACCTTGTTTTGCGGATACATACAGGAATATCAACGGCGGCAGTCATAATCTTACGACCAGAGGTGGAAAATGCGGAGTTCTCGCAAGCGGTGCAAGCTTTTGTGTATTTGCTGATGCTTTAGATACGGGAACTGTAATGACAGATGACTTTTTCTTACAATTATGGATAGATATAAACGGACAAAAGGGGCCGAATATCTATGGCAGGGATTTGTTTTCCATGTTTGTCTATCCGGATGGTGTAATTGACGATTACAATGTAAATCCTGAGTGCAGAATTAACGGAAATTGTAATGGCGGCGGGACTGTAAGGGATTATAGAGAAACTTTATTTGCCGAGTGTCTTTCAAATGCAGGTGGTACTGTAACTAAGGGATGTTTCGGAAAAATTCTGAATGACAATTGGGAGATGAATTATTAAGTTATCTTGAAAAATTTTCAAAAAACGCTTATAATATAAATGTTATAAGCGTTTTTATATTGAAAGGAGCAATTATGAAAGAATTATTTAATTCAGCAACTCGGGGGGGGGGCGTACTTTAAGCTCCAATAGAGGATTTACCCTTGCTGAGGTTCTGGTAACTTTAGGCATTATCGGTGTAGTATCTGCGATGACCGTACCTTCTTTGATGCAAAACCATCAGCGTAAAACTTATGTAACTCAGCTGCATAAAGTTTATAATGAACTAAATCAAGTTTTTCTGCAATATCAGACAGATAAAAATGCTGTGAATTTAAGTGAAGCAGGTTTAAATAATCAACAATCAGTGTATGATTTAATAAACCGTTATATGAAAATTGTTAATACTTGTGATACCACTACTACACCTTGCTTTCAAACATCCTATAAATTTATTAATGGAAATAGTGCCGCCGGTTATAATATTGACTATAAATCTTTTGTTCTTGCAAGCGGCGCTTCAATTAGAATTGTTTATGCAAATCAAGGTAACGTTTTACTTTGGTGTCTTGTCGATACAAATGGTTTAAAGGGACCCAATATTTTTGGACGGGATGTTTTTATATTTTATGTGTATAAAAATGGTTTAATAGATGATGGACCATCTAATGGAGCAAATAACGCTCCTTTAACAAAGGAGCAAAGAGAAGAACTAAATTGTGAAGGTTCTATGAATGGATGTTTCGGGCGTTTATTGAATGATAACTGGGAAATGAACTATTAGAGTAAATAAAGCCTCTGTATAATGCAGAGGCTTTATTGTTTTTGTATGAAATGATTATGACTAAATTTTTAATTTAATATAAATCCGCCTTTGTCAGCGTTTTGTAAATTTTCACCGTCGATTTTCGCTCTTAAGTTTTTAATATACTTATAAACATAATCTCTCGGTAAATCAAGAAGTGCTGCTAAATCTTTTGCATAAACTATTTTACCTTTATTTGCGGCAAAGTGGTCAAATACTTTTTGTTCTCTGTCTGTAAGAGCTTTTTTGAAAACAATTCTGACTTCATCTCTTAAAGATTCGGCATTAACTGTTTCTGTTTTTTTAGAAGATTTTGCAGTTGATTTTTTTGCCGCAGCTTTTTTCTCTGTTTTCGGTTTTACAGGTTGTGCGCCAACCTCATCTTCTGTGTGAAGATTATGGATAGAGAAAGGACTTGGAGCTATTTCTCTTTCAATATCGTATCCTCTTTCAGCTATAGAGCTTAATCTTTCTGCGTGTGTTTGTTTCCATTCTCCTTCGTTTGAGACAACAGGCTTACCCTTCAAAACTATATCAATTAAATCATTTGTAGGTTTAGCCTCTTCTATTTTTTTCCCTAATCTGGCAGCGTATTCTTCTAATGTAATCTTTTCTAATGAGCTTCTCCATTGCTTAATCTCTTCCTTGCTCAAATATTCAGACATTCATTAATCTCCTATTAACTATATATGTGTCTCTTTACATTTTCTAATGTAGCATAAACCATGCCTTGTGACGCAAAATGTTTCATAACGTAAATTTTTATTTAATTACGTAACAATCTGGTATATAAATAAGATATTAACTAGTATAGAACTCCGGAATCAAGTATTTTTTGAACTTCTTTATTCATAATCGAATGAATTTCTTCAACGGATTTAGTTCCGTCAATACTTTTAAAATTATATTCGGATTTCATTTTTTCATATTGTTCAAGACATTTGTTTTGATAAATTTCAAAACTTTTGTAAAAATCTGTTGAAAATCCGATGTCGCGTCCGCTTTCGTAGTAATTCAGACCTGTAGTGCCGATAATCCTTTTCAAAAGAACATCAACGGGCATATCAAGATAGAATATCAAATCCGGTTCGGGGGCATATTCGTATAAATTTTTCACCCATTCAATATCCTGTCCTCTTACAACGTCACGTGCGAGTGCCGTATAGTAATATCTGTCTAAAAGCACGATAAAGCCTGATTTTAATGCGGGAATAATCTGGTTTTCAAGTCTGTCGGCAAAATCTGCGGCATATAGAAGGCTGTAAGTTGTTGCATTAAGCAGGTTTCTTTCTTTTGCGTCGTCAATAACATTTGCTATTAAACGGGAAGTTTTCCATTCCGAGACCATAACCCCGTATGACTGCGCCTGAATTGATTTTTTCAGCAGTTCAAGCTGCGTGGATTTTCCCGAACCGTCAGTTCCTTCAATAACAATAAGCAAACCTTCATATCCGTGTTTTGTTTTAAATTGTGCCATTATAAGTTTACTCCTTTGCTTGCAAGAACATCTTTTAACATTTTTCTTATCATAACCTGTTTTGAGTGGATTGAATCCATTGCATCAAGTCTTATAAGTCCGAATTCATCTACCATTTTTTGATATTCTTTGATAACACGCCCCTGAAATATCATATAACTTTCATACGGGTCATTGCTTAATTTTAAATCCATACCTGCTTCGTAGAATTTCGGAGCACGGTTTGCACAAATTCTTTCCATTGAATGTTTCGGGTCAATATCAAAATATATTGCCAAATCCGGTTTTATTGCGAAACTATAGACATTTCTGACCCAGTTCGGATCAACTCCTCTTGCAACATCTCTTGCAAAAGCCGTATAAGCATATCTGTCAGCAAGAACAATGAACCCCGCTTTTAGTGCAGGGTCAATTACCTGCTTCAGTCTGTCAGCGAAGTCAACCGCATGCAAAAGTGAAAAAGTCCGCGGAGAAAGCATATTTTTTTTCTTTGCCAATTTAGTAGTCTGGCTTATTAATTCGGAAGAATTCCACTCGGTAAAAATAACATCCTGTCCGGTTGATTTCAGCCAATCCCTCAGCAAAGCCAGCTGTGTGGATTTTCCCGAACCGTCAATCCCTTCTACACATACCAGTGTTCCCGGTAAATTATGCTTTTCCGTTAATTTAGACAAAGTTTACTCCTTTTTCTTCCAAGAGGTGTACATTTATTTTTCCGAACTTGGCTGATAAATTATCAACAATATGGATGAAATACAATTCGGGCTCCAAATCTTTTTGATCAAGATCGATTATTGCTCCCCAATCGCTTCTTCCGTGGTGCGCCGCAATCATTCTCGCAATCTCTTTAAACCCGTTGTTCATACAGATTGAAAAGCCGTACTGCGAATGCGTAATCCATTCTTTTCTGAATGCTTCGTCGTAATCTATCAAACCTGTTTCGGTATCAATTGTGTATTCAAAAATTTTGCCTATATCATGCAGAATGCAGGCCGCAAGAATATTATCACGGTTGAATTTATAATCTGACATATCCATATTAATTTCCGCATATTTAAGGCATTCGAGAATATGTATCATCAATCCGCCGATATAGTTATGGTGCATAAGTTTTGCGGCAGGCATAATTTTGATTTTTTCTTTGTGTTCTGTGAAAAATCTAACTAAAAACCGGTTTAACTTTTCATCTTGTATTTTATCGAAATATGAAATCAATTGCGCATAGACTTTTTCTCTTTCTCTTTCGTCAAGTCCTGTTTTGGCTTCTTTTACCACCGAAAGAGCTGAAACAAGACAGTTATTAAATTTTTCGTTAAAAGACGCCGAAACAATTCTGACAATATTTCCGGTTCTGAAAACTTTACTGTCAAAACGGTTTAATGTTTCTTCCCACAAAATACAGTTTAAAAGCGAGCCGTCCTCAAGGTTTTTCAATTGGAGTTTGCCCATTTTTGTGCCTGCTTTGGTGTCGCCTACCGAAAATATTACAACTTCATAATCTACATCTGTACTAAACATTTCTTTATACCACAGCTTACGATCTTCGCAAGCCAGCCTTTCTTTTATCTTAAATTTAATTTTACTTATTACCGTTGAACCGGCTTTGTTTTACTCATGCACTCGGAGCTTGCGCTCCTCGCATCAGTTTTTTTCTCTGTCTATAATCTTATTATCATTGCCCCAGATAAATGAGGAGCGAATTTCTTCACCAACTTTTTCAATAAGGTGATTTGCATTTTCTTTTCTTAATTCATTAAACTTTTTACAGCCTGTTTCCATTTCGTTAAGAAATTCATTTGCGAAATCTCCGCTTTGAATATCTTTTAATAATTCTTTCATAGCTTTCCGCGATTGTTCGCCTATAACTTTAGGCCCTCTTGTCATATCGCCGTATTCCGCGGTATTTGAAATCGAATATCTCATATCGGCAAGGCCGCCCTGATTTATTAAATCAACAAGAAGCTTCATTTCATGCAGAACTTCAAAGTAAGCCATATAAGGAGAATATCCTGCTTCAACAAGCGTTTCAAACCCTGCTTTAATAAGAGCTGAAACACCGCCGCATATGACAGCCTGTTCTCCGAATAAATCCGTTTCGGTTTCTTCTTTAAATGTTGTTTCAATAATTCCCGCGCGTCCTGCACCAATTGCAGATGCATAAGAAAGTGCAACATCTTTTGAATTACCCGACGGGTTTTGATATACGGCAATTAAAGACGGAACTCCTCTTCCGATTTGATATTCGCTTCTTACGGTATGTCCCGGCCCTTTCGGAGCAACCATAATAACGTTAACATCTTCAGGTGCGGAAATCTTTTTATAGTGAATATTAAAGCCATGTGAGAACATTAAATATTGACCTTTTCGCAAAAACGGTTTAATTTGTTCTTCATATACTTTTGCCTGAATCTCGTCAGGAATAAGGATTTGTACAATATCAGCCCATTTAACGGCATTTTCTATAGACATTGTTTTAAATCCGTAATCTTTTGCTTTAACATCGGATTTTCCGCCTAAACGCAAGCCTAAAACGACATCGCATCCGCTGTCTTTAAGGTTCATTGACTGGCCGTAGCCCTGTGAGCCGAAACCTATTACGGCAATTTTTTTAGTTTTAATCAAGTCTATGTCAATATCTTTATCAAGATAAATATGTAAGTTACTCATATCCTGCCTCTTTTCTTTTAATTATTTTATCACAAAGAAAAAATATATCTTGTAAAGTACCCGTAAATTTGTTATAATTTTAAATAACAATAGAAAGGAGCGATTATGAAACAATTAATTAAAGCATTCGGGGGGGGGGCAGTTCTGTAGCTCCTAAACCTGCATTTACCTTGGCAGAGGTCTTGATAACTTTAGGAATAATAGGTGCGGTTGTTGCTTTAACTTTACCAAACCTTGTTGCTAATTATAGAAATATTGTATATGTTAATCAATTAAAAAAATCAGTATCAGTTTTAGAACAAGCTTTTATAAAAATGTTAGCAGATGAAGGTGTAGAACATCTCGAGGATGTATCCGGTTTTAAAACTTTGGGAACTGCTGAATACGCCAGTTATGTTTTTGGAGGCATGCATGGCGATGCTTTTGAGAAATATTTGAAACAATATTTGAATATTGTTTCAATCGGGAAATATTCAAGTAGAGAATTTTCATATTTGACTAATAAAGGAACACAAATTACCAGCTGGTCAGGAACTATATATTTTAAAGACGGGTCAATGCTATTATATCCGATTTTTTATCCGCAGCAGCAAATGAAATCTTACGATGATTGCAAATTAATTAAAGCTAAAGGCGGGCATTTATGCAGCTATCAAGGAGTGTTTTATATTGATGTTAATGGAGATAAAAGACCTAATAAAGCAGGAAGGGATATTTTTAGATTTTATTTATCAGCTGATGGACATTTATATCCCGATGGCGGAAAAGATGTTAGTTTTTATCAAAATCCCGGCGGTAACGGAAAAGGATGGAGAGAAGCTTCTTATCAATGTGGAGAGCCCGGAAAACCTATAGATAATTCTAAAGCAGTAACAGGTGATGGCTGTGCTGCCCGTATTATTGAAAATGGATGGAATATGGACTATTAATTTGAAGCCAGTTCGTTTTCTCCGAATAAAAATACTTGAAGCGCATTTTCAGTTTGTTTAATCGGTTTGTAAAAATCCTTAATAAGTACGCATTGAGTTTGAATGCAGTTTAAATTTCGTTCATGCAGATATTTTTCCAGAATGTCTGCATTTTTTGTGTATTGGCGGTGTTTTAAAAATGCGTAAAATTTCGTTTTTCTTCTTGAAATTTCTCCGAGCGCAAAATTGATTACCTCATCGTAAGGGACATCATAGCCGTCATTTAATGACATATCAATTATGAAATTATTGTTATCGCTTGTTGTTATTGACAGGTAGGCAACAATTCTGTGCCTTGACGGTTCTTCAAGTACATATCTGTTTTTATAAAAGTTTGTCATTCCCGCAAAGAACGGCTCTTTATATTCTTCTTTTATTCTTTCAAGTGACGGTTTATACAAGTTTTTTAATTCGTTGTTATAAAGCCTTGCTATTGCTTTCGCGTCAGAATTCTGGCAGTATCTGAAATCCGCTTTCTTATCGGTCTGCGGTTTAAAGTTCTCAAGCTTCCATAAGTTTTCGTAACTGCATTGTCTGAAGCCGCAGCCTTGCATAAATAAATTTAATAATTCATCATGCGATTGATCTACCGTAACCGCAAATGATGTTGCACCCTTAGCTCCGTATCGTGCTATTACAAATTCTACAAGCTGTTTGCCTGCTTCATATAAATTCTGCTTAAATATCAGTCGTGAAATATTAATTTTGTAAGGGTTTCCGCTTGTCGGAACAATTGTTATAAGACCGAGAATTTCTTTGTTTTCAAGCAGAATAAAAGATTCGGGCAGAAATTTGTATTTCAAAGGAAGTATTGCATGGAGCATAATAAAGGCTTCGACATTTAGAGCTCTGGTGTATTTGCTGCCGTCATCGCTTCCTAAGTAAGAAATCATTTTTTTGATTTTAGGTGCATCAAAACAATTTAATCTTCTTATGACTGCCATATACTTATTATATAATTTAATTTTAATCTTTTCAAGTTTGTGCTAAAATTTTTCTGCGAGGCGAGATATGAAAATAGCTGTAACAGACAATGAAAAAATTATTGTAAAAAATGTTGAAGATATCAAACTTGACGGAAGAAAGGGTGCAATTGTAAAAGTTATCGGATGCGGTTTATGCGGCTCTGATATTGTGAAATTTGTTCATAAAATTTCTAAAGACGGAACGGTATTAGGGCATGAAATTGTTGCGGAAATAGTTGATATAAATTCCGGCACTTCCTTTAAAAAAGGTGATGTCATTGTAACTTCACACCATATCCCTTGCGGGGAATGTGTTTACTGCAGGCACGGAAATGTTTCAATGTGTGAACATTTTAAATCAACAAATATACGTCCCGGCGGTTTTTCGGAATTTGTATATCTGAGCGAAGAACATCTTCAAAATGTAGCACATCTTAAACCGGAAAATCTTACCTGTGAAGAAGCTTCTTTTTATGAGCCTCTTGGCTGTATTGTCAGAGCGGTTAAACGTGCGGATTTAATTAAAGGTGATAAAGCACTTGTTGTAGGTTTGGGTTCTATCGGAATATTGACGGCTCAAGCTTTAAAAGCATACGGTTATGACGTCCTCGGATGTGATTTGCTTGCGGAAAGAATTGAGCTGACAAAATCTTTCGGAATAGATGCATGTGATGTCAGGGAACTGCCTGATGAATACAAAGCTGACGGAATTTTTATGACTTCGGGTGCTGATAAAGCAATTTCAACGGCTTTAAAATATGTTCGTAACGGAGGTAAAATAATTGTATTTTCAAGTACTCCGTCTGACCTGTCAGCTTATCCGAATAATGAAATTTATTACAGAGAACTTACTGTTATGGGAAGTTACTCCCCGTCTCCTGCTGACTTGAGAGCTTCTCTTTCTTTGTTAAAAGAAGGTAAGGTGAAAGTAAACGGGATTTCTACAGAATATAAGCTTGGTGATATTCGGAAAGCTTTTGATGATACAATGTCTAATAAAATAATGAAAGCATATATAAAATTATGAGAGCTATACAATATTACGGACCACAGAACATAAAATATGAAGAAGTTATGGTAAAACCGCCCGAAGAAGGTGAGGTCACAGTTAAAGTTATGGCCGCTTTGACTTGCGGAACCGATGTAAAAACATACAGGCGCGGTCATCCTGTTTTGATAAAGTCAGTGCCGTCAGGTTTCGGGCATGAGTTTGCCGGAATTGTTGACAGAGTTGGAAAAGGTGTTGAAAATGTAAAAGTCGGTGACAGAGTTGTTGCTGCAAATTCTGCCCCATGCGGAAAATGTTTTTACTGCCGCCGTGAAGAATATAATCTGTGTGAAAATCTGGATTTGCTTAACGGCGCTTATGCGGAATACATTACCGTTCCCGCACGTATAGTAAAGAAAAATATGCTTATTCTGCCTGATAATTTAAGCTTTGATAAAGCGGCTTTTTGCGAGCCTCTGGCAAACGTCGTTCACGGTGTTGAAAGAACGGGCATTAAATCCGGCCAGACTGTCGGTATTATCGGTATAGGTCCGATAGGTTTGATGTTTGCACGTCTTGCAAAACTTAAAGGTGCAAGGGTTATTGTTGCAGGCCGAAATCCTATAAAATTAAAGGCGGCGGATGAATTTGCTCACGCTGACGAAATCGTGGATTTAACTAAATATTCTAATCCCGAAAAGATTTTCAGAGAATACACGGAAGAACATAAAGGACTTGATGTCGCTGTTGAATGCGTAGGACTGCCTGAGATTTGGGAAAGAATTTTTTCATGTGTGCGTCCCGGCGGTACGGTTCACTTTTTCGGCGGTTGTAAATCCGGTTCTACGGTTACTTTTGACACTACAAAAATGCATTACGGTGATATAAGGCTTATGAGCGTGTTCCATCATACTCCTAAGTATTTCAGAATGGCATTGGATTATATAGCATCAGGAGATGTTGAAGTTGAAAAACTTATAACTGATACACTTCCTCTTGAAAAGGTAGAATGGGCAATGCATCAGCATATTGAAGGAAAAGCAATTAAATATTTAATAAAACCGTGATATTGAAGATAATTTGACTATATGTTAAAATAATAAATAAATGAAAGGAGCAATTATGAAAGAATTATTAAATTCAGCCACGCGGGGGGGGGGCGTAATCTAAGCTCCATCCGTGCATTTACGTTAGCAGAAGTCTTGGTCACTTTAGGTATCATAGGTGTGGTTTCTGCCATGACTGTACCTTCTTTGATGCAAAACCATCAGCGTAAAACTTATGTAACTCAGCTGCATAAGTTTTATAATGAGTTAAGTCAGGCTCTTGTACGTTATCAAACAGACAAAAATGCCTTAAGTCTGTCAGAGGCCGGGTTAACTTCCGATGGTGCAGTTTATAACTTTTTTAATACTTATTTTAAAGTAATAAATAAATGCGAAACGAGAACCCCATGTCTTGCTGATACTTATAAAAATATGAGCGGTAAAGAAATTGGTACTACACTTAACGGTTATCTTACATTAGCAAGCGGTACTTCTTTGGCTTATAGATATCATGGCGGTGTAAGATTTATCTCTTTATATGTTGATATAAACGGACGGAAAGGACCGAATATTGCAGGAAGAGATATGTTTGCAATATATATATACAAAAACGGTTATATAGATGATGCACCGCTGGATGACGGGGATGCTCCTTTGACTGCGGAGCAGAGAGAAGCTGCTTTTGAGGCAAAATGCAATGATAAAAGTGCTAATAATTGGTTCGGCTGTTTCGGAAAAATCCTGAACGACAATTGGGAAATGACATATTAGTAAAAGAAAAAGACCGATTAAAATCGGTCTTTTTAGTATAAACTCTCAAATTCTTACTAAACAATAAGCACTACTTAACTGCATGCAGTCTTGCTTGAATACCTGCATCGGCATTAATCATTTTAGCTGATGCAATCGCCAGATTACGGCGTTTTCTCGCTCCTCTTAATATAAATTCCACACTGTCGCATACATTACACGAAGGTGATACTATCTTTTTAAGCATATATAAATCTCCGTTTTTAATTCTGATTACATTTTATATATCGGCTTATTTCATTAAAACTTTAGTATATTGTTTAACTTGTTTACATATTTTTACAATAATGATAAGATTTATATGTTAATAAACGAAAGGAGTTAAAATGAAAGAATTATTAAATTCAGCAACTCGGGGGGGGGGCGCACTTTAGGCTCAGCTCCTGCCTTTACTCTTGCGGAAGTCCTTGTAACTTTAGGCATTATCGGTGTAGTATCCGCTATGACCGTACCTTCTTTGATGCAGAACCATCAGCGTAAAACTTATGTAACTCAATTACATAAAGTTTATAATGAGTTAAATCAGGCTTTGATGCAGTATCAAACCGATAGAAATGCCGTAAATTTGACTGAAGCGGGTTTAATTTCAAAAGATGCGGTTGATGCTTTTATGAAAACATATTTTAAAATTGTTCAGGAATGCGATTCCATGGATGATTGCTTTGCTGATGAGTATAAATCACTTCAAGGTTCAGTTGATAGCAGCTACAGCAGGGACGTTAGATCATTTGTACTTGCAAACGGAGCATCAATAAGACCCAGCTATGCCACTGAGGGCAGTAGTTACAAATTACTTAATATCGGAGTTGATATTAACGGGAAGAAAGGTCCGAATATTTTAGGGAGAGATTTATTTTTTTTCGCAGTATATAAAAACGGTTTAATAGATGATTACTCGGGAGATGTTAATGATAATGCTCCGCTGACAGAAGAAGCACGTGATAAAATGTTTAATACTCAATGTAATGCAGGTGCTCCGGGCAGCAGTTGGGGCTGCTTTGGAAAGATATTAAATGATAATTGGGAGATGACATATTAAAAAAGAGCCTTAAAGGCTCTTTTTTTTACATATTCGGTTCAATTTTTTCTTTATAAATTTGAACTAAGCAGTAGTACCATACCAGCTGAACTACAAAACTTAAATATCCTCCTAATATTCCTCCGGCATACATTGCGACTGAAACATCTTTAACTCCGGATAATCCCATAATCAGACCTACAATAAAACTTGGTGTCATTGCGACACTGTACACAGGTATAAATAAAAGACCGAGTAATACAAAATCCGAAAAAGTAAATTTTATATATTTGAACGGTAAAGAAATGTTGTATAATCCTGTTTTATTGAAGTTTTTAGAATAAGAAGTATAAATAAATTGAATAAATGCACAAATAAATAAGACTGCAAGTATAAGGAATATTCCGAAAATAATAAGAAAAGAGTGGCTTGCCAGAAATGCAAAAGCCAATCCTATAGCTGCAAATACGTATAAAGTCCAAACTATCATTAAAGGTAGTGCATCCCAGAAAACTTTAAACGGTTTAATATTAATTTCAGGCAGTGAATGTTCTTTTTCATTATTAAATGAATTATGAGAAAATAAAAGATTATATCCACCCATATAAATTCCGATGACAATAGTTAGTAAAAGACAAATTAACAGTCCGTTTAAACTTCCTAATTCTTTTGTTTTCTCCATTGCTTCTGCCGCATTTTGGACATATACCGACATCACAGATACAATTCCGGTTATCACAAACAGCCAAATATGTTTGGTAATTGCATTTGCATCCGAGTAAACCCTTTTGAACCCGTCAACCATTAAATCAATAACGTTCATTGTTCCTCTCTTTCATAAGTTTTAAGCATTTCATAATCCCAAACAAGTACACCGATTGATAAAGTGTAAATTAATAAAACGCTTGTTATATAATCGGATAATTTTGCAACAGCAGTCTGCTGCGACGAAATTGCAAGACTTATTGCATTCACATCCCCTTTGAAGTATATAGCAAGAGCAATACCTAAAATAAAGAATATTATAAATATAAATACAAATGTTACTATATGGCTTGCTATTACTACCCATAATCTTTTTATTAAAAGCATAAAATATTCTTTAACTCTGAATTTTTTAAATAATAATGAGGCGTCACTATTACGGTAATTGTATGAAAAGCCTGCCTGCATCATTGTAAGAGGAATTGATAATATTGTTTCTGCGCAAAAAGCCGCGTATTGATATTTTGTAAATAGACTTACAATAAGAAAAGGAACTCCCGTAAGAAATATTAAAAACGGTACTTTTCTAAATGCCAGTTTAAAAGATTGCATATCAATGTCAGGCAGTTCTCTGTCGTGCATAAACAGAGTTTCAAATCCTGTGAAAAACAGCGCAAATATTATAAGAAATACGGAAAATACCACTTTTTGCGAAATGTTTACTTCTGCTAACCCCTGCGTTTCCAATGCAAGATAACCGTTGAATAACCCCGCAATTCCGCATATTGAAAATAATGAGATTTGTCTGGCAAATGCATTTTTGCCTTTGTATAATTTTTTTAAACCGTTAAGCATTTCCGTCATTATTTTCATCCTTTCTGATAAGCGGTCTGATGTTTTTGAAGTAAGAGTTGATTAATGAATAAGGAAATGCAAAATACCAGGTTACAATAACAAAATATCCTGCTAAGGTATTCATAATAATATCCATAAAATAAAAATCGCCCGCAATATGCCCGATTTTATCTAATCCGATTAACCCCGCAGCAATATACAGCAATATGTAAATTACCGCAACGGAAATACTGAACAGAATAAATAATAAGAGCTTTAAGTATAACGGTTTAAATCCTGGTTTTATAAATTTAAATAATAAGGCAGCATTTGCAAGTCCTTTTGAGTTAAGCTCCTCTGCATATGCAAGAAAAATATAATATACAAACACTGCAATAAAGAATAAAAATACCGTAATTACAACAGGAATTACTATAAAATGTGTTGCGATGTATAAAAGGATTGCGGAAATTAATATCAGTACGGCATATATTCCCCATATTATGTTTAATTTTATTACCCCGAGAAATATTTTAGGGCATATTTTTGTAAATGGCGGCAAAACCCCGTTATTTATATTTTTCATTGCATTGTGCAGAAATTGAAGGCTGTAAGCTCCGATAATAATATTAAACACAATATCAAGAGGGTTTTGTCTGTAATTGTCGAAATTTCCGGTTTTTATATCCCATAATGCTGACAGCAGTGTCCATATTATTGATATGACAAGAAGCCATATGTGTGCTTGTTTGTTTTCATAAACCTTTTTATAGCTCTCAATTAAACCTGACATTGAAATCTCCTTACCGATAGTGTTTATTATAACAGTTTTTTTGACAATTGCAAGGTTGGCTTTTTTTATAGTAAAATTAAATTATGGAAACAGAAGTAAAGCAAAAATTAAACGATTTAAAAAGCAGATTTGATAAAATAAAGGAGTGTCTTTGACCCTGACGGATTGAGAAAAGATTTGCGTAATCTTGAGAGTGAAATGCAGTCTCCCGAGATTTGGTCGGATCAAAAGAAGGCATCGGAACTCGGTGCGAAAATCAGAGAAATAAAAGATAATCTTGAATTTGCAGATTATTGTTTATCCGTCATAGATGATACATTGACTGCTCTTGAAATAGGTGATGAAGATTTAATAAACGAATGTTTTGAAAATCTTAAAGAAATGGAGCGTTCTCTTGATAAATTTGAAGTTAAGCAAATGCTTAGCGGAGATTACGATGAAGCTGACGCTATTTTAACAATTAATGCGGGTGCAGGCGGAACTGATGCTCAGGATTGGGCAAGTCTTTTGCTTAGAATGTATATACGCTGGGCAGAAGGTCATGGCCGGAAGGTTGAACTTCTTGACAAGCTTGAAGGTGATGAAGCGGGGATTAAATCCGCAACCGTAAAGATTACCGGTAAATATGCTTTCGGTTATGCAAAAGCTGAAAAGGGGGTTCACAGGCTGGTAAGAATTTCACCTTTTAACGCTAACGGCAAAAGGCAGACAAGCTTTGCATCCGTAGAAGTTACACCGATTATTGAAGATTTTGAAAAAACAATAGTAATTCCACCCGAAGATTTGGAGATTGATACAATGCGCTCGGGCGGTGCAGGCGGGCAAAATGTTAACAAAGTTGAAACAGCCGTAAGAATTTTGCATAAGCCTACGGGTATAGTTGTAAAATGCCAGCAGGAACGTTCACAGCTTCAAAATAAAGAAAACGCAATGCAAATTCTTGCGTCAAAATTATTGGCAATAAGACAGGCTGAACACGAAAAAAAACTTGCCGAACTGAAAGGAGAAAATGCAGATATTAACTTCGGTTCACAAATTCGTTCTTATGTATTTCATCCTTACAAAATGGTAAAAGATCACAGAACAAATTATGAAACGGGTAATGTTGATGCTGTAATGGACGGTGATTTGGACAGCTTCGTCGAAACATATCTCCGCATGAAAAAATAACTTGAATTTTTGTTAAAAATATGCTATACTTGTAACGTACTATAGAGACAAGGAGCAATTTATGAAAAGATTGGCAAAAACAGATGCCATGTTCAATCAGGTTTTACCAAACTTGTGTTGTGATGGCTGTGCCCGTATTGTCGGGGGGGGGGCGGTCTAAAAGCTCCTAAATCAAGTGTTTTGGGCTATACATTAGCAGAAATAATCGTAGTAATGTTAATTATTGCGGTAATTGTTTCTGTAACAATAGGTATAACGAAGGCTAAATTAAATAATATTGTTTCTTATACATATTATAGTGCGTATTCAACACTACGTTCGGTTTCTTCAGAGATGCTTGCGGACTGGGATCCAAAAGATGAAGAGTACATGGAAGCTAATAGAGGTACAGTTAAGCCCGGATTTTTTGACCGTATTTTTCAAGCTGTTGTAGCAGGGGATTATTGGGTTCCTGATTATTCTCAGTGCAGTTCGGGTTGTTCTTCTCAGCCGAATATTTATTCTGAAGATTCTTGCAGGTCTGCTGGTTTGTCTTGGTGTAATGAAAATGAACATATTGAAGGAACAGGATGCTTTGGTTGTTGTACTCCTAAATGTAATATACAATGTTCGCTTAACTATCAATTTGATCCTTGCTCCTGCACTTGTACTAAAGAATGTTATGACGGGACTGTTGTAAATAGTTGGGAAACTTGTCCGGAACAACCTATATATACTTGCTGGGACGGCAGTCAAGTATTAAATCCGGCTAATTGCCCGAGTAAAATACAGTGTTGGGACGGCAGCTATGTAACAAATACATCTGATTGTCCTTCATATGTAACTTGTTGGGATGGCAGTAAAAAGAGCGACTACAGCCAGTGTCCGTCTTGTCCTAATACTCCTGCGGCAGATGACATACCTTGCGGTCAGAGTTGGAACAGTCAAACTTGTCAATTAGAAGGTGTTCCCAAAGTATGTTCAAACGGTCAACATTTAAATGATAACTGTGAATGCATCAACAGTTGTCCGGCCGAGCCGGGATGCGGCAAAACCTGTGATCCTTCCAGCGGTATTATAAGTGATATAGTCGGCTTTAATCGAAGCTGCAGTGATGAAAGTTATGAGTGGAATGAGGAACAATGTAAATGTATTCCTTCTCCTCGCACATTGCCCCGTAAAGGAATGAATTTCTGTAAATTGTTTGAGAAATATGCCAATATAATGAGCGGCACAGAAGTTTGTAATGGAAATACTGTAAGCACATCCACAACAGATTTTTCTGATAAATCTCCGGACCTGACTTTACGTAACGGTTTACGTCTGTATAATATGCACCGGAATGCCGAACGTATTGATGCATTGCGTAATAATACTCAAGGCGGCACATATGACGGTGTTGATAATACCAATGAATGGGGATATACCGTTTATGTTGATATTGACGGTTCAAAAGGCGATTCCCAATTATGGAGCGATGTTTATCCTTTTTACATAACTTTATCCGGTAAGGTTATTCCGGCCTATGACAGCAGTAATTTAAATTCCGGCGGCGGTGACAGTGTACTTCATTTACAGGTAAGTGCGGAAAATGAACATTACAACAGCGGAAAACGTTCCACGAAATGGCTTGCCAAAAATGTAAGTTTTAAAGAAGGAGCCTGTATCACGGGTTATGTCGGCGATTCTACCCCTTATTGCAAGACAGGCAATTCTTATACTCAGGCCGATGAATGTACAACAAGTGTAAATTCCTTCTGTCGCGTTAAGCAGATACAACCCGTGAGGTTTTTCTTCTAGCTCAATTGCTCAATAGTATCATAAAATGTTCACGAGTTAGAAGAAGGCATCGAATTTATTCGGTGCCTTTTCCTTTATTTTTTTTGTGTGTTTATGTTATTATTAATGCAGGATTGGTGGTATAGATATGAAAAAAATTTGTATTGTTGGAGGATGCGGGCATGTAGGTCTGCCGTTGGGTTTGGTACTTGCTGACAGAGGTTTTGAAGTTACTCTTTTAGATATCAACAAAAATGCGGTTGATTTAATTAACAGGGGCATAATTCCGTTTCAGGAAGAAGGTGCGGAAGAACTTCTAAAAAAAGAGATTAATAGAAATCT
Organism: Candidatus Gastranaerophilales bacterium; assembly: GCA_944324305.1. Classification (GTDB taxonomy): domain Bacteria; phylum Cyanobacteriota; class Vampirovibrionia; order Gastranaerophilales; family Gastranaerophilaceae; genus Stercorousia. Next base: position 79,078 of record CALUVV010000001.1, on the reverse strand, counting down.
TTTTGTTACTGATGCGGCTGATATCGTAAAAGAACAAGAGGTGGTTATATTTATAACCGGTACCCCTGTTGATGAACACCATAACCCGAAAATTCATGAGGTTCTTAATGTTGTTGAAAAATATTTGCCTCTTATGAATAAAGACCAGTTAATAATCTTACGCAGTACAATTTATCCGGGCACAACAGAGATTATTGAACAAAAGCTGCAAAAGCATTTTAATGCACGTCCGAAACTTGCTTTTTGCCCCGAAAGGATTTTGCAGGGTAAAGGGATTGAAGAAATTAAAAATCTTCCTCAAATTGTATCAGCTGTTAGTGATGAAGCTGCCAATGAAGCATCTGAAATTTTTTCTAAAATCGCTCCTAAAATTATTCGTCTGGAACCGGTTGAAGCAGAATTGTCCAAACTTATGCTAAATACATGGCGATATCTTGAATTTGCGATTGCTAACCAATTTTATATGATGGTTGAAGATAAAGGGTTAGATTTTTATAAAATATTTGAGGCAATGAAAGAAGATTACCCGCGTGCCAAAAATTATTGTAAACCCGGGCTGGCAGCAGGTCCCTGCCTGTTTAAAGATACAATGCAGCTTTCCGCATTCTACAGAAACCAGTTTTTTCTCGGACAGTCTGCCATGCTGGTAAATGAAGGACTTCCTAATTTTCTTGTAAGCCAGTTAGAAAAGAAACTCGGTTCATTAAAAAATAAAAAAGTCGCACTTCTCGGGATGACTTTTAAAGCCAATAATGACGACATCAGAGAAAGTTTGTCGTTTAAAATAAAGAAAGAGCTTGAATTTAAACTTGCTGATGTTTTGCCTTCCGACCCTTATCTCAAAGATACTTATAAGCTTGAAGATGCTTTGTCAGAATGCGATGCCGTAATATTAGGAGTTCCGCATAATGAATATCTGAATTTAAAATTTGAAAAACCTTATGTGGATTGTTGGAATGTATGGAAATAAGAGGTAATTTATAATGAAAATATTAGTAACAGGTTCTGCCGGATTTATATGCGGCTATGTGGTTGAAGAATTATTAAACAACGGTCATGAAGTTGTCGGAATTGATAATTTTTCCAAATACGGAAAAATCAAAAAGTCTTATGACAACCACCCTGATTATCATTTTGTAGAAGGCGACGCAAAAGATGTTGATTTGATGAAAAAACTGGCTGAAGATTGCGATCAGATACTTGCATGTGCTGCAATGATAGGTGGTATAGCTTATTTCCACGAAATGGCTTACGACTTGCTTGCGGAAAATGAGAGGATTATGGCTTCAACTTTTGATGCCGCAATTCACGCTTTTAAACACGGTAAACTGAAAAAAATAAATGTTTTAAGTTCCAGTATGGTTTATGAATGTGCTGATACTTATCCTTCCAGAGAAGGGGATGAAAAACTTATACCGCCCCCGCTCAGCACTTACGGATTTCAAAAACTTGCCTGCGAATACTATTGCAAGGGAGCGTTTGAACAGTACGGCCTGCCTTACACGATAATAAGGCCTTTTAACTGTGTAGGCACGGGTGAAAAACGTGCGCTTTGCGATAAAGAAATTCTTTCGGGTAATGTAAAGCTTGCTATGAGCCATGTTGTCCCTGATTTGGTGCAGAAAGTTATTAAGGGGCAGGATCCGCTGCATATTTTAGGAAAAGGAAATCAGATAAGACATTATACTTATGCCGGAGATTTGGCACGCGGTATAAGGCTTTGTATGGAATCTCCGAATGCGCTTAATGAAGATTTTAACTTATCTACTCCAGTATCAACAACGGTTCTGGAACTTGCAGAAACGATTTGGAAACGTTTAAATCCTGATAAAGATTTTAAATTTGTAAGTGATGAGCCGTTTAAATATGACGTGCAAAAAAGAGTTCCTTCTGTTGAGAAAGCAGAAAGGTTACTCGGATTTAAAGCGGAAACATCTCTGGATGAAATCCTTGATGAAGTCGTCCCCTGGATTGCCGAACAAATAAAAATCGGGGGAATATAAATATGGAATTAAAAGAACTGTATGATAACCGTTTTAGTAACGAAGACAGAAAGAGAAATGCTATCTGGCAGGTGTTATGCGCTTCTTTTTTTCAAAAATTTATTCCGGAAAGTCATGCAGTTCTTGATATTGCGGCAGGAAGATGCGAATTTATCAATAATATTAAAGCATCGGAAAAGTATGCTTTTGATTTAAATCCGTCAGTTACTGATTTTGCGGCGCAAGATGTTTGTGCCGTTAACGCTGGTTGTTTCAGTTTAAAAGAAAGGCTGGACGGTAAACAGATTGACACGGTATTTATTTCAAATTTTTTGGAACATCTGGAAACGAAAGACGAAGTTGTTAAAATTTTGCATATTTGTTCAGAGATATTATCCGAAAACGGACAGATTATTATTTTGCAGCCAAATATAAAATATGTAAAAGGCCAATACTGGGATTTTATTGACCATAAGCTTGCTTTGACAGATTTATCAGTAACAGAAGCCGGGCAGATATGCGGACTTAAAGTAAAAAAAGTAATTAAGAAATTCTTACCTTATACTACAAAATCAAAACTCCCGCAGCTGCCCTGGATTGTCCGGCTATATTTAAAACTTATGCCTGTGTCGGGTTTTGTTTTTGGCGGGCAGTCATTAATAATTATGGAGAAATAAATGCTTACTATTATTATTCCCGTTTATAACGAAGGTGAAAATATAAAAACAGCTGTTGAAAATATAGAAAGAGAAGTTAAATATCCTTATATAATAAATGTAATATACGATTTTGACGAAGATACAACAATAGAGCCTGCGAAAAAACTGAATGTAAATCTTGTTAAAAACAAATACGGCAGAGGAGTTTTGAATGCAATTAAAACAGGACTTGAAAATGTTCAGACAGAGTTTGCAATTGTTACAATGGCTGATTTGTCCGATCCGCCGCAGGTTATGAATGATATGATTGATTCTGCGGTAAAGAATAATGCCGATATAGTTTGTGCATCGCGTTACATGCCGGGGGGGGGGCAGATTGGAGGCCCTGTAATTAAAAAATTAATGTCAAAGTTTGCAGGTTTGTCGTTGTATTATCTGGCAGGGGTGCCTGTGCATGATGTTACTAATTCTTTTAAGCTATACAGAAAATCATTTCTTGACGGGGTTAGGGTTGAAAGTACGGGAGGATTTGAACTCGGGTTGGAGCTCGTTGTTAAAGCGTTTAAAAACGGTAAAAAAATTACGGAAGTTCCGACTGTCTGGCGTGACAGAACTGCAGGAAAATCAAATTTTAAGCTTGTTGAATGGCTTCCGAAATATCTTAAATGGTATTTTAAAGCTTTCGGAGGGAAAAATTGCTAAAGAAACGGGATATATTTATCTTATTTTTTATTAATTTAATTTTATTTTTCAGTGCTGCTGTTTTTACAGGGATTAATTGTGAAATTTCTTTGAAAAATCCCGAATTAAAAAGTTATATAATAAACACCGGAAATAAAGATATCAGTGCGGATGTTATAAACGAAGAACTTCTTGAGGTTAAACTTCCTTACGGTGTTACGAACTTTAGTATCAAAGGAGTTGAGAAACATCAAATCAAAAATGTATTTTTAAACGGTAATGAGATTAATTCATTAAATGCAATTGAAAATAATCTTTTAAAATTAAAAATACAGATGTTGTTTAAAGTGTTTAGTCTTACATTAGCCGCTCTGCTTATTGAAATTATTTTAGCCGCATTATTTTTTATTCCCCAAAAGGACAAATTTTGGGAAAGCTTAAAGAATAATAAGTCTGTTTTTTATATTTCCTGCCTTATATTAACCGTATTTATTTTATGGAATTTTTATAACGTATACCAAAATGCTGTTGATTTGCCTTTTTGGGACGAGTGGGAAGCATTGCTGCCAGGACGGCTTGACAGACAGCTTAATTATAACTGGATATTTTCGTTTCATAATGAACATAAAATTCTTTGGACACGTTTGTTTACGTGGGTTTTGTATAATATTGACGGATGGAATTTAAGACACCAGATAATTTTAAATTTCTTTTTATATCTGGGTTCTATGTTTCTTTTATATAAAATTATTCCTGATAAAAACAGTTTCCTGCCTTTATTTTTCATTCCTTGCTTTTCTGATGTGTTAATTGAAAATCAAATGACAGGATTTCAGTCCGTGTTTTATTTTATGCTTTTATTTTCTTTTCTAGCGGTATATGTTGGTTTTGTAAAAGCAAATAATGTAAAAAATACGCTTTTATTTTCAATATTTACTGTCTGTTCAATGTTTTCAATGACATTTATTTCAGGGATTGCATTATTTTCGGCATTTATCATAAAGCAGCGAAGAATTAATAAAAATCTTATTATTGCCGGATGTGTTATTATAACCGGACTATATGTGTTCTTTTCTAATTATTCGTCAATTGATTTGCAGATGAAAGTAACAATGCCTGATAAGCTGCTTTTCTGGTATTACTGCTTCAGGGTTATTATTAAAGGAATTTTTAATGCTTATTTACCTGTTATTTGGACAATGATTGCAGGTATATTGATGATTGGCGGATTTGTAATATCATATATTCGTGAAAAAGATAAAAATGACTATTATGTATATCTTGCATTATTTTTATTATCAATTTTTCTGGCTGCAGGCATTTCTGCGGGCAGAGCGTCGGGAGATCCTTTTCATTCAGTTGCGGGACGTCATTTAAATGTAATTAATTATTTAATCCCGTGTATATCGGCATTACTTATGAGGTTTAACTATATAAAAGCTGCGCTTATATATTTTCTTGTTTTAGTTTTCGGATTTTCTTCGTGTTATTCTTTTAAAACTTACTGCAGTCTGAAAGAGTTTAGAGTTCAGGCTAAACATGAACTTCTGACTGTTATTGGTACTAAACGTAAGGAGCTTACGGTTGGAAAAGTTAACCCTTTTGATATAAAAGAATGTATTACACGTGCAAGGGAATTGAATGTAAGCTTTTTAAAAGGGGAATGATATGAAAAGAAATTTTTTATGGTATTTCTTGGTTCTGATATTTATATTATTCGGCTTCCGCTTCGGGTGCCACGAAACTTTAAACGGTCTTGATACATCATGGGCTTACGCTTTGAATGATATTCATATTAAAGGCAGTTACATTTTCGGCAAAGATGTTTTTTTTACGTTTGGTCCGTTCGGTTACCTGCTTCAGCCTTTTTGTTTTAAGAGTATAGTTATTCAGGCTTTATTGTTTAAGCTGGTAATAATAGGAGCATTTGTATTTTCTTTATTTTGCTTTAGAAAACGCCGTAATTCAGATATTTTTCTTGCGTTCATTACAGTAAACTTTGTTTGCTTCGGGTATGATATGTTTGAATTTCTAGCCGTAATGCTTGCTATGGTTTGTGTTAACGCAAAAGGAAACCTCAAGTATGCGGGATTAATTCTGCTAAATCTGCTTGCGTTTTTTATGTTATTTGCCAAATTTAATATTGGTATAACATGTATAGCAACGCTGGTGTTTACAATAATGGCTTTAAAGTTAAAAAAAGAATTTATTTTAACATCTTCAATTATCTGGCTTATTTCGCTGTTATTAATGACGCATTTCTATTTCGGCAGTTTCAATATTCTTATAAATTGGTTTAAACACAGTTTAATGATTGCTTCAGGCTATAGTGAGGCAATGCTTATGCAGCTGCACGGATTAAGCGTATTATACCTCGCTGCGGCCTTAACTATATTTGCTTTATATTTAAGTTTATGGATTGATGATTATAAAAATAACGGTAAATATTCAAAAGTTTTTTTTATACTCCTTCCTTCAATGTTTTTTATCTTTAAAACAGGTTTTGTACGTGCTGATATGCATATGATGATGTTTTTCACTTATATTCTTGCAATAGTTCCCCTGCTGTATTTCTTTGTTAAGAATATTTCGGTTAAAAAACTTATAATAATGTATATCTTGGCATTAATTTTACCTGTTAAGCATATGTCAACAGGATGTGTACTTTCTTTTATTCCGGAATTAAAGTGTGAGAAAGAAATTTACGCGGCAAATGAATATCTGCTTCCTGACGGCTGGATTAAGGAAATAAATAACGCAAAAACAGAATTTTTACCTTTTGATTTTGGTTATATAGAAAAGAATAAAATACTTGCTTATTATAATCCTGTTTTGCAGTTATACAGCGTTTACACACGAGAACTTGACATAATAAGTGCTTCTGATTATGCGAAACAGCAGACGGATTTTATTGTTATTGACAGAAACGAATCAATAGACGGAAGAAATATGATTTTTGATAATCCTGCTACCTGGGATGCGATACGTGAAAATTATTATGTAAAAGATTTTAAGAACAATAAAATTCTTCTTGCAAAAAAGGCTAAAAGAACTTCATATACATACAAAACCTTTGAAAAAGGCTATTATAAAATAAATGAAAATATATTTGTCCCGAAGGCAGCCAAAAAAGCAGTTGTTAATCTTGAGTTGTCACTAATCGGGGGGGGGGCAAACTTTCTGTTTAAACTTGTGCCTTTGTATGTATATATTAATTATAACAATAATGAAACCGTTAAATTCCGTGTGGTACGAGATGTTATGAAAAACGGAATTTATATAGATGAACCGGTTTTAACTTTAAATGACCTGGATAACTGGTTAAGGGGAAAACAAACCGGTAAAAATATTAATTCAATAAAATTCTATACATTGTTACCGTTTTTATATAAGAAAAATATTTTAATCGAATGGCAAAAATGAAAAAATATAATTGGCTTATACTTTTAATATCAACAGTAATCATCTTATTTTTACATACACCTGATGTATTTATAAATAAAATGTTGTTTGCGGAAGATGGTGTAATATTTTTTAATCAGGCTCAGCAGTTCGGATTAAATTCATTGTTTATACCGTATGCAGGGTACAGCCATTTAATTTTGCGCTTAATTGCTCTTTTGGCTTCATTTTTTCCTGTTACAATAATCCCTTATATTTATCTTTTGTTTGTAATCGTTTTGCAGTTTTTCGTTGTATTTTTTACGTACAAAACCCTAAAACTTGAAAATTATAAATACGGTCTTATTATAGCGTTATTTCCGTTAGCAGTGCCTGCCGGATGCGAAGTTTATTGTAATTTAACAAATTTACAATGGCCTCTGGCGTTTTTTACAGCCCTATCCGTTGCGTGTAATTGGGAAAATATCAATAAATATTTATTATGTGCGGGACTGTTTTTGCTGGCGTTGACCGGGCCGTTTTCGGTAATTCTTATACCTGTTGTAATACTAAGAATGTTTGTTGTCAAAGATATTAAAATTAATCTGTTTGTCTATCTGTCATATTTTACAGCAACCTTTATACAGCTGTTTGTTCTTTTATTCTCACATCGTGTTCATTCAGCTTCTAATCCGTTGCAATTATTTCAAGATATTCCGATTTTGTTTTTAAAACTTTACTGTATAAAATTTTTATCTGTAATAATGTTCGTGATACTGGTTTTTGCTCTCTATAAAGCTTTAAGAAATTACAAAGAATATTTTCCTGTAATTTCTGTCCTGTATTTAGGTATAATGAATATTTTTTCAGCTTTATTTATTTTAAACGGAGCATCCTTTGACGCTATTCCGGGACGTTATATGTATATTTATTTGACAGCGGTATTTCTTATTCCTGTTATCGTCTTTAAAAACTCTAAAGTTACAGCTTTATTTATAATTCTATTATTCTTGTGTTTCCCATACTGCAGATATGATAATATTTATTGGAATGAATTTATAAAATTTTCAGAATTTCAGAAAGAAACCTTTGTACCTATTCTTCCTGATTTTAACTGGTACGCAAAATTGACATCGAAAGCGGCGGAAGATGCCGAACCGGATTTTATCAGCAGCGGGCTGCAATATTTCAATCCTTCAAAATTATGCGGCAGATACGCAGGACTTAGTGTTGAAACCGATAATTTGAAATATAGTAAAGAATATATGATTTCAGACAAATCTTATGAGTTTATTAAATATTTTAAATTTTATCATGTAAACGGCACCCGCTATAAATCAAATGTTATTATTCCTGCATTTGACAAAGATATACAGGTAGTTTTACCACCGAATTTAAAAATTAATTGTTATTGTATTGATTAATATGGTAAAATAATTCCTATGGATGACAAGAAAAAAATATATTATAAATATTTTGAAGATAAAATACTTCCCGCTGTACAAAATGTTGAAAAATTCAGAATTCAGCTTTTGCAAAAAGTTATTTTTTCATCTCTGCTGTTTTTTACGGCAGGTGCTTTCTTTGCATATATATTCATTATCATAATGCTCAATAACGCATTTAATCCTGTTTTGTTTCCGCTTATTCTGTTTTGTATGTATGCATTTATATTAAAAGGGATAATAAACTTTATTCTTGCGGGTAAGGCTTATCAGGAAAAACTTCTTACAGATGTGTTTCCATTATTTCTTCCGCCTGTTGCAAATTTTAAACCCTGGCCGAAAAACCACAATACAGAAACAATATTGGATTCACAGCTTTTTCATAATTTTGATATGCAGGAAGATGAGGCAAGTTATTTCGGGTTTTACGGACGCACAAATATAATATTGTCCAATACAAAACTCACGATGCCCGTTAAAGGTGTTAACAAACCTAATTTGTTTAAGGGCACGTTAATACAGTTTGAATTAGAAAAGTCTATAAATAATCATGTAATAATGTTTTCAAAAAATGAACATAAATATAATCATTTTCATCAGGTCAATCCGCATATTCCCGAGTTAAACCGTTTCTTGTATGTGTTTGCTAAAAATCCTGAAAATATTTCTTTTATCAATGCGGAATTCTGGAATGTTATAAAAAGATTTGGCGAAATATATACTGCCAAAGGTTTTGAGCTTTCATACAGAAACAATGTTGTTTTAATAGCTTTAAGACAGAAAAAACCTATGCAGTTTGGTTTCTTGTTCAAAACATTGCTTAATGCAAAAAATTACGATGAACTTATTGAAAAATTCATCGTAATTTATGATTTAATTGATGTGTTAAATAAAATTTAAGCTACTTTGTCAATTTTAGGTTTAATTTCAGCAGAAGCTTTCTGAGGCGTTACCACAGGTGCCTGTGCGGGTTCTGCGGCCGGGGCTTTAGCTGCTTTATCGTTTTTATTATCACGTTTCATATATGCATAAGCTGCTGTTCCTGCTGCGGCAATGCCGATGCCTGCACCAATAATAATTTTAGTCCATTTATTTCTGATTTTCTTAGCACCGTCTTCAACAGCTACGCCGAATTCTCCTACAAGACGTTTAAGTTTATTGAAGTTTCTTCCGTTCATGCCTTTATCAACTTCAAAGACTTCTGTCATATAACGTTCGTTTGCAGATTTACCGCCGTTATAGGCTCCGTTTTCATGCCAATCTATTTTTTGCATAAGACTGTCTCTTACCATTTCAGCATATTTAGAAAGCTTGCCTTCTTCCGGTTTCAAGCCGTAATCTGAAGTTGCTGACATGATAAGTTCTTTAACTTCAGCTGCATTTGAGAACATTCTTTCGGAATCAATCGCATTCCCTAATTCTTCCCCTGTTTTTCCTGCTAATTTTGCGGGGTCTATTTTTAAGTCTTCTACGCTTCTGAGATAAGCATGCTGTGTCAAGTAACCTCTTGTTGCGGCGATAAAGTCGGGAGCTCCGCCTGTTTTTGTTGACATAACAGGAGTTCCTGCCGCGAAAGATTCCAACGGTGTAATTCCGCAGGGTTCAAATCTTGATGTAAATATTGAATAAGTTGCACAACCGACAAGTCTGTTAGGGAAATAGCCGTTAACGTAGCAGGCATTACCTTTATAAATACCGCCGTCAAGTTCTTCTATTTGTCTGATTATGTCTTTTACCCATTTGTAGTCTCTTGCATCTTCTTCCCAGACACCTGCTCCGACTATTAATTTGGTATGTTTTTTTACTTCTTTATCAACATTAGGGTCTTTTAAGAAATCCAAAAATGCCTGGAATGTTGAAGGGTAACCTTTCTGCGGGTCAGGACGCCCCCAGCCCATCATAAGCATATCGCCTTCTTGGTATTTAGATAAATGACCGACTACACTTGCATTATTTTCTGCAATCTGTTTATTCGTAAAAAACATTTGGGTAATACCTTGTGGTCCGCCATTTTCATAAGCTTCACCTAAAGCATTCAATAACCATTTAGTATTTGATTTTTTTGCATTTAAAATTTCTTCAATATTATCCGAAACCAGTTTTCCGGCCTCATCATAAACGGGTTTGTATTCATATGTTGTGAAACCTTTTTTCAGCTTTGTTATACCGTTTATGTTATTTCCCTGACAGAAGTTTGCCGATGGATCATTTAGTCTTAAATTTGCCGGAGTACTGCCGTTTGTAATATCAATGGTTTTTACTTCCGCAAGTTTAGTTGTCAAAAATTGTGCAATATCAGGAGTTTCCAGAGATTTCATTTCTTTCCCGTAATTCACAGATACTGTACCGCAGGTCATATTTTTTGAGTTAATTTTTGTACCTGCAATCGGTGTCATTGATATATTAAATGTACGTATATCATTCACGCTGTCAACGTAATCATCGATGAAATTGTCCATAAACGGGCGCAAAATCTGATAGACGTATCTTTTGTCTTCTTTGGTTGCATTTGCCCAGTTCGCCTCTATTTTTCGTAATTTTTCAACCTGCTTGTGTTTGTTCAATGTATCAACGTCTTCTTTTCTTGCTACCATTCTGAAAAATTCAAACGGGTTACTTTCCGCGCCCTGATAATCTCTTCCCGGGTTGTGGAACGTTCCGTGAATTTTTAAGCCGTTATAGTATTCATTACCGAAGTGTGAAGCATCAGCAATGGCATTCATAGTCATAAATGCAGGTCTGTCATGAAGCCAGATGTTACTTGGATTATAATATCCGTGAGCTTCTGTATTCAGTTTAGGCAAAATTTCTACAAATGCTTGGTTATTATGCGCATAAGCCACATTGGTGCTGACAAGCTCTCTGCCGCCATTTGGGCTGTAAGCTCCTGTTGAATAAGAACCTGTTGTTCCATAGGCTCCGTATGCATTATAGCCTTTACCGCCTGCACCATAAGCCGTATCTAATTTTGCAAGCTCTTCCGTATGAATAAAATATGCAGCATTTCTTTCTTTTACTTCAGGTGCAGCATTAATTTTAGATTTTATGGCTTTTATCTGATTTTTAACTTCTTCTGTATTTAACTTTTCATTGTATGCAGTATCAATTCTTTTTATGATGTCTTCTGTATCTAATATTTCATTAATTTCTTTATTAATTTTTGTTTCTAATTTATTTTTATTTGGTTTACTTCCGTCAGTAAGTTTTCCGTCTTCTTCCTCTGCTTTTTGCAGTTCTTGTTTGTATTTTTCTCGAACCTGAGCAGTAATTTCATCTTTGATAGGTTTAGTTACTTCATTAAGTAATTTTTTCTTATAGTTATTAACAGGAATTTCTGCCGTATCTGCAATATCTACGGCTCTGAAAAGTCTGTAAGGAATTGTTTCAACTTTTGTAATTGACGTTTTAGAAGGAGTTACAAATGAACCTTGCACCCCTGAATCTTCCAATCTGATAATGCCTGATTTACCGTTATCATCAGGTTGCAGCCTGATTGCATATGCAAGTTCTTCGCCTTCTTTAAGCTGCACTCTTTTAGCAACTTCTTCCAGAGTTTCATTTTGCTTTGCAGAAATAAAACTGTCTGCGGGGTAGCTTTCATTGTAAATTCCATGTTTATTTTTTGTAAGTTTTACAACAGTAACACCCCCGTCACCGTTATTAAAACTGTGATACGGTGCAAAGTCTCTTACGTCCGCCCCTTCTTTAATTCTCCAACTAGCAGGTCCTTCTTGTGCAACAACTCCAAGACCGCCACGGTCATAAGCTTTTACACCGAACCTTTTATTTTCTGGAGCATAAGACGCGAATTGATGAATGTTCTTGTCATTCCCGGTAAAACTTAAAATAACGCCTGGCATGGTCCGGGGGGGGGGCACACTCATAGCAACCGGCATGGTTTGATTGTTAGATTCTACTTTGTCATTTCTCTTGATACTGTTTGCCCTGATCGTTTGGGGCATAACTGAATAAACACGCATATTTACACCTACATCCCGTTTTATAATACTATTACTACTTGTTAAGAATCAGCAGAAACTTTTTCCCTGCTTCTATAGTAAAATGCTGACATGTTTTTTTTCAACAGTAATATGCTAGTTTGTTAAGAAATATTAAGTAAATTTTTTTCAATAATTACGTTTTTTTTATCAGGTTTAAAGTAAGATAGTAACAACAGTTTGAAAAGGTGAATAAATGAACAGATTTTTTGGATTATTGGGAATTGTTTTGATATTCGGGATAGCTTATTTAATGTCAAACAATCGTAAAGCTATTAATTATAAAACAGTAGGTATGGGATTTTTATTACAGGTTGTTTTGGCTCTTTTTATATTTAAAGTTCCTTTAGGACGTGCTCTGTTTTATAATCTCGGTTTGTTTATCCAGAAAATTCTTGAATTTGCAAAGGAAGGCGGGGCTTTTGTTTTCGGTCCGCTGATGACAGAACATAAAATTTCTGCCGTATTCGGCGAAGGTGCTCAGGTATTTGCATTACAGCTTATTGCCTCGTTAATTTTTATGATGATTTTGGTTAATATGCTTTACTATTACGGAATTATGCAAAGAGTTGTCCCGTTGTTCGGTAAGGCTATGAACAAATTAATGGGGGTCAGCGGTGCGGAAGCATTGTCAAACGTAGCAAGCGCATTTGTAGGGCAAATTGCGGCACAGATTATGATAAGACCTTATCTTGCAAAGTTAACACGATCAGAACTTCTTGCATCTATGGCAGGAAGTATGGCTTGTATTTCAGGGGCGACCATGCCTATTTATATAGGAATGGGTATTCCTGCGCAATATTTGCTTGCGGCGTCAATTATGGCTGCTCCCGGAGCGCTTGTTATAACTAAAATCGTTTATCCCGAAACAGGAACACCTGAAACAAGTGAAGATATTAAAATTACTTACAGTAAAAGAAGAAAACCTTATATTAATGTTTTTGATGCAATTTCTGCAGGTGCTTCTGAGGGTATGAAGGTGGCAATTAACGTTGTGGCTATGATTTTGGCACTTGTTGCGCTTGTTGCGATGATTGACTGGGTATTGGGCAATCTCGGTGTATTTATTGTTAAATATCTGCATATAAACTTTGCATCTTTTGACTTAAATCATCTTTCGTTAAAACTTATTTTAGGCAAAATATTTGCGGTGTTTGCGTATTTTATGGGCGTTCCTTTAAAAGAAGCGACAACTGTCGGAAGTTTAATGGGAACCAAGCTTGTTTTAAACGAAATGGTTGCATATTTTGATATGACGCATTTACCGACAGCTTTGTCAGACAAAGCATTTTTGATTGCAAGTTTTGCACTTTGCAGTTTTGGCAACTTCGGTTCTATAGCAATCCAACTCGGCGGTATAGGCGAACTGGCACCGAACCAGCGTAAAAACCTTGCAAGGCTGGGCGTAAGAGCATTAATCTGCGGGACTTTAACTTGTTATATGTCAGCCGCAATCGCAGGTGTTTTGTTTAATTAGTTTTATTGCTGTCTGAATAAGTCAATAAATTCAACTTCAAAAAAATTAGCAATAGCTATAATTTTATCTAAAGGCGGTATTATTCTACCGTTTTCAACTTTACTTATATATGATGAATCGCAGCCGATAAGTTCGGATAATTGTTTGCATGAGCATCCGTAGCGTTTTCTGAGCCGCTTAAGATTATTCAGGAATATATTTATAATCTTTTCATTCATTTAACAATAATCCTATATAATTTGTTATAAAATGGATTTTAAATCCATTTTGTGTTATAATACTTTTATAAGGAGGTATTATTATGAAAAAAGCATTTACACTTGCAGAGGTTCTTGTAACTTTAGGCATTATCGGGGTTGTGTCTGCCATGACAGTTCCTGCACTTTTACAAAATCACCAGAGAAAAAGTTATGTTACTCAAATTCATAAGGTTTATAATGAACTTCAGCAGGCAGCATTGCAGTATATGACGGACAAAAATGCTGTTAACCTTGTAGAGGCAGGATTGACAAATGATATTAATGCGGTTGATGCTTTTATGAAAACATATTTCAGAGTGGTTAAAGAATGCGGTTCAGAGCCGACTGAAACAGGATGTGTTGCGCAGGAATATAAAAAGCTTACGGGACGGACAATAACTCCTTTTAATGTTTCTGTTGATTACAGAGCATATGTAATAGCAAGCGGAGCTGTAATTGCACTTATCAGCGAGGGCGATCACTTACAGGTTCATGTTGACATAAACGGGCAAAAAGGGCCGAATATCGCAGGGCGTGATTTGTTTGCATTTCATGTTTACAAAAACGGGGTTATAGATGATCATGTTTCAGGGGGCGGCCTGCCGCCTTTTACCAGAGAACAAAGAGAAGATTCATATAATACATGGTGTAATTCTTCAACACCTAGCTGGTACGGTTGTTTGGGAAAATTAATAAACGATAATTGGGAAATGACATATTAATATTTACTTCGGCAAATGTTTCTGCCAATCTCCGTCAAGGCTTTGTATAAATCTGTGAGCATCAATAACGTCATCGTAATTAATGGGTTCAGGGCCTTCCTGAACCTCTAAAGGCTCATAATTTTTCACGTCGATATCCGTAAATCCGAGAAACGCCACTCCGAAGTTTTTCCCGCAGTGCTTGCATTCAAGGCTTATAACTGTTAATCCTTCTTCCTCTCTTTTGATTGTTACGGAATTTTCGTCAAATCCGTTTTTGCACTGAGAGCAGCAAAGATTATTGAATAATTTTTCTATTTTCTTTTTCATAAAGTCCTCACTAATATTATAATTAAAATTTTATTAAAAAATGTTAATTTTTCTCAGAGCATGGGAATAATATAAATGTAGCGGATTATATATGTCGTTTGGGTTCGCTAGAGCTAACAGATAGGAGTTGTATCATGGAAGCTATTAACTTAATTCTATTCGGATTTATTGTTTATACTGCGTTAATCGTAGTACCGAGCATCTGGGAAGAATTAACAACTGAAGGATAAGTTCCTTTAAAATTTTAGACGAAGTAAAATATTGAGAGTTCCTTTTTTCGTCAAAGATTTTTGAGAGTGTGCAGGTATCTGATTTAACAAGTGTAAGTTGTACGTTATATGTTTAACGCATTATTTTGCTGCGGGCAAAATTTCGTTTAAACATTTAAGCGCAGCATCGGTGGCAAAATCCATATCTTTTCTTTCCATAATTAAGGGCGGATTGAAATATATGACATCACCGAGAGGTCTTAAAATAACTCCCTCCATCAAAGCCTTTTTGTAAATTTGGTATCCGGTTCTGAATTTACTGTCAAAAGGCTTTTTACTTTGTTTGTCCCGTACCAGTTCTATGGCATTTATTAAACCGATATGACGAACTTCTCCGACATTGGGGTGTGAAAGAAATTTTTCTTTAATCAAGTTATTAAAATAAATTGCATTTTCCTGTGCACGTTTTAAAACAGTTCCGTCCTCAAGTATATCCAGAACAGCATTTGCGGCCGAGCAGGCAAGAGGGTTGCCGCTGTAAGTATGGCTGTGCATAAATGCTTTTCCTGTACCGTAATCGGCATAAAATGCATCATAAATTTTTTGAGTTGTAACAAACAATGCCATAGGCATATATCCGCCTGTTAACCCTTTAGAAAGGCACATTATGTCAGGCGAAACACCTGCATGTTCAAATGCAAACATTTTTCCTGTTCTTCCGTAACCTGTTGCAATTTCATCGGCAATAAGATGAACATTATATTTATCACAGAGGTTTCTTAACTTTTTAAGGTAGAGCGGGGGATAAATTTTCATTCCTGCAGAACCTTGAAGCAGCGGTTCCACAAGCATTGCAGCCGTTTCATTGCCGTATTTGGCAAATGTTTCTTCTGCTTTTTCAAAGCATTCACAATTACAATTATCTCTTGTCTTGCCGTAAGGGCATCTGTAGCAGTCAGGTCCCTGTACTCTTACAATATCCATTAAAATAGGCTTATAAAGTTTGGTATAAAGGTCACAATCACCCGCAGACAAAGCCCCTATTGTTTCCCCATGGTAAGCCTCGGTTAATGCCATAAACCTTGTTTTTTGCGGATTTCCTGTTTGTTCGTGATACTGAAAACTGACTTTCATTGCTGCTTCTATAGATGAGGAGCCGTTGTCGGTAAAGTTAAATTTGCATAAGCCCTCAGGAAGAAGTTTTGAAAGTCTTTCACACAGTCTTATTGCCTGTGTATGGGTAAAATTTGCGAAAATAACATGCTCAAGTTCATCCGCTTGTTTTTTTACCGCATTGCTGATATGAGGATTACAGTGCCCCAAAAGGTTGCACCACCACGAACTTATTACATCAATATATCTTTTGCCTTCCGTATCGTAAAGGTAAACTCCTTCCCCTTTTTTAATTACTATAGGTTTAAGCTCCTCATAGTCTTTCATCTGCGAGCAGGGGTGCCATATATATTTTAAATCCTTTTCAACCCAGTTTTCCATTTTATACCTCTTTAAATATTTCTGACAAATCTTCAATATCGCTGCTTCCTGTTTTGACTGCGGCAATAACTTTTATTCCGGTTAATTTTTCAATCTGTATTTTATTGTCTTTTTGCATTAAATCTTTTTCATCATATTGATTTAAAATTATTCCCTTTACGTTAATACTCTGCTGTTTTGCGTATTCAGCCGTAAGAACGGTTGAATTTATTGTCCCTAATGATGCAGATGCAACAATAATAACATCTAACCCCAGCGTTTTCACAACGTCAGGAAGCATAAGCTTCTCTTTTCCGAGGTTAAAAGGGCATACTATTCCGCCTGCTCCCTCTACAACTATGTAATCAAATTCTTTTTTTATTCTTGCAAAATCTGCTTTGATTTTTTCAATTTTAATCGGATTATTTTCTATTTCAGATGCAAGATGCGGGGATACTGCCGCTTTAAATATGTAAGACACATAATTTTCGGGCGGTGCGGTAATTCCAGCCTGTTTCAAGACATAATTACAATCACCGGGAATTATTTTACCGTCAACGATTTCAGCCCCGCTTAAAGCAGGTTTAAAGTATCCGCAATTATAACCCAGTTCCCGCATCTTTTTAACTATCAGTGCGGAAATATAAGTTTTTCCCGCATCTGTACCTGTTGCCGTAATAAATATTGCTCTAGTCATACTGCTGCCTCCCTGAAATAAAAATGCGGCAACCTTATGTTACCGCATAATTTTTTTTATTCAATATATTTTTATAAATTACCGCCGCCGCCGTCGCGGAAGTAATCATAATGTCTTATATCATCATAGTTATTAATGTATTCCGCTTCAACATTTTTCTGGAACTGTGTTTTCGGTATTGCTGCCGTGCTTCTTGAAGCTAACAATGCATCAATATTCGGTGCAAGTGTTAATTCAAAGTGGAAACGTCCGTATTTTCTGTCAGGTTCCCAATGGTTGCTGACTAACGGATAGCCCCAATACAGTCTTGCACTTAAATCTCCGGGCAGCTGAACTCTTAAACCCATACCTAAAGATGCTGCAAAATAGCTTCCGCCATAAACATCTTCGCTTGCTGTCGGGAAAATACCTGCAGTATCCGCGAAGATTGCACCTTTAACATATTTTCCGATAAACGGAATTTTTTCACCTGATTTAGGGCTTGTAATTTCTCTCGGTAAAAGAGGAAACATTAACTCACCGCTGATGAAGTAACCGTTTTTACCGATCATCATACCTTCGGAGTAACCCCTGACCGTAGCCAAACCGCCTGTTTGCATCTGATCTAAGTAAGGAATTCTTTTATCACCAGGTATGATTTGATAATTACTTCTCAATTGTCCGATAATACCGTGAGAGAAATCGTGTAATCTTACCGCACTTCCGCTATATTTGAAATAATTGTTATCTCTGTCGCTGTTAAATATAGGGAATGAATAATAAGCATTTTGGTTTAAATACCAAATACCGTATTTGGTATCTTTTCTTAACATCAAAGCCAATTCAGCAGAAGTTACGTTATCCGTGCTTCCGATTGCATCTCTTACTGCCTGATCTACTTCAGGAATTCCCATACTGAAATTAGAGAATGTTCTTGCTCTTTTGTAGTTAATTCCGGCGTAAGTTTTTAATTCTAATCCGGGTTTTCTTATAACGGGCTGCATATAGTACAATGAATATTGATATGCATTACTGCCGAGATTTAAGAATGTCATCGGACCGTATTTAATATCAGCAAAGGTAGATGAGAACATAAAGCCGACACGTCCGTCTTTTTTATTAACAGGGAAGTTATAATCAAAGAACGGGCTCTGTGCTCCTCTTGAGAAGTAAGACCCTAAAGACATTCTGTCTCTGTGTCCGAATAAGCTGTCTGCGTAAATCATTGCACCGCCGCGGATACTTCCGGTACTGTAGCGGCCTGCGTTATCCATGATACCCATTATGTGAAACGGAAAATTCTCTTCTGCAACCAGCTCGATATCGGTTGTTCCCGGTTTTTCACCCGCTTTTAAGTTTGCGGAAAGTTTTACGCCTTCATTGTATCTGTTAAAATCTAATACATCTTTTTCCAGTTCGACAATATCAAACAGTTCACCTTCTTTTTGCGGAAGTCTGTTTGTAATATATCCGTCTTTAGTCCATTTATTTTGTTCGACTGTAATATTTCCGATTTTACTTTCGGTTAATGCAATATAAATATTTCCGTTTTGAACGGTTTGTTCGGGCAGAAACGCTCTCGCGGTTACAAAACCTTTTTCGGCGTACAAGTTATTGATACTGTCAATTACTTTTTGAATATCTTCAATAAACACATTCTTGCCGACGATAGGTTGAACTAATTTATTAATTTCTTCTTTTGTCAGAATTTCAGACGGTGCAACTTCTACTGAATTAACAAATACTCCTTTGGTATTCAGTTCTTCAACAGTAGCCTGCTGAATAGAGCCTCCGTTGTAGTTTTGGATAATCTGATTGCCTGCATCGGGGTCTTTTTCAAGTTTTTTTCTTTCCTGATAATACTGGTAATCATCCTCTCTTAATTTATCCTGAAACTGGTTGCGCAAATTATTCATATCGTGTCCCTGGTTCATTCCGGCTTCGGCACCGACCTGACTTCCAAAGGCTCCGGGGGTAATTACTGCTCCTCCCAAAGGGTCAGCTTTTGCAGGGGTTAAAGATGCAGGAAGCGCTAAGGCAAAACACATACACATGATTGCGCTTAAAATATGTTTTCTGGAATTTATCTTTTTCATTTATTCACCTTTTTATAATTTTAAAATTATATTTATTAAGTCCTGACAATTTTATTTTTGCGCACAGGAGCTTGAATAAAAACGATTTCTTAACTTTTATTAAGATAAAGTAACAAAAGTTAACTTTTCAACAAAATACAATTTGACCTGCTATTATTATAAAAGATATGAGTTTGCTTGTAAAGATTTAATTTAAAAATTCAATCCTTTAAAGTATTGGTTTAAATAAATTTAGTGCAAGCGATGTATAAGGGAGAAAATATGAACAACAAAATGAAATTTTTCGCAGTGGGTTTATCAACATTTGTTATCGGAGTATCTTTAAGCAATTTTGCAATGTCTGACGTACCGACAAAAATTGCGGTTGTAGATGTTCCGCAGGTTGTAAATTCTTCTTCTCAGGTTCAGGCTTTGAAGAAGGAGCAGCAGGCTAAAACTAAAGATATAGTTGCATTTGTTGAAAAAGCAAGAAAAGATGTTGCTGCTACAACTGATGTTAAGAAAAAACAGGCTTTGGAAGAAAAATATAACAAAGAATTAAATGCTAAAAAAGCTGCTATGGACAAAAATTATGCTTCTAAATTAACAGCTATTGATGCTGCAATTTCAAAACAGATTGAGGCTCAGGCTAAAGCAGGCGGTTATGATATTGTTCTGGCAAAAGGTATAGTCTTATACGGCGGTTCGGATATTACAGATGCAGTAAAAAAAGCTGTAAAATAACGACAATATTTTAAATAAAAAAAATCCCAACCGTTATAAGGTCGGGATTTTTTAGTTTTTTAGATATCTTTGTAAGAACCTGCGAATTTATCTGTATAAATTGTATGCAGTAATTCGTGCGCCTTATGGGAGTTAGGTTCTTGAAGATATTCATTATATAATTTTCTGATTGAAGGATTGAAGTGTGATTTTCTAAAAGGAAGTTCCGTATCTTCTTTGTAAAGACCTTGAGCGCGTTCTTCCTTAATCTTAGAATTGTCGCAGCTTCTTGGCTGTCCGCCGCCGTTTATGCAGCCACCGGGGCAGGCCATAACCTCAAGCATCTGGAATTGTGCTTTACCCTCTTTTATTTCTTTTAATGCTTTTTCAGCTTCTTTTAAAGTGGATACAACTCTTACAATAAGCTTTGTACCTTTAAGATCAAGCTCAATATCTCTGCATCTGTTTGATGTTCCACGCATTTGCCTGATATCTACGTCGTTTAAAGGTTCATTTGTCGCAAATTCGTATGCTGTTCTCACAGCAGCTTCGGCAACACCGCCTGACGCTCCGAAAATCGTGCCGGCTCCGGTATATTCTCCGAATGGTGAATCCGGATTTTCAGCTTCAAGAGCATTAAAGTTAATTCCCGCTTCCTTAATCATACGGCCGAGTTCCTGCGTTGTTAAAACATAATCGGTATCGGGCTTTCCGTTATGGTAAAGCTCGGGACGTCTGCATTCATATTTTTTTGCTGTGCACGGCATTATACCTACTACAACAAGATTTTCTCTTTCTATGTTAAAGTGTTCGGGCACCAGTGTTTTCAATACGGGAGAAAGCATACTCATAGGAGATTTACAGCTGGATAAGTGATTTAACATATCAGGGTGCTCTGTTTCAAGGTATTTAATCCATGCAGGGCAGCATGATGTGAACATGGGAAGGTTCTGACCCGATTTCAGTCTTGATAAAAATTCAGTTGCTTCTTCCATAATTGTCAAATCCGCACCGAAGTTTGTATCGAAAATTAAATCAAAACCGATTTTACGCAAAGCCGCATTCATTTTGCCGATTGAATTGACACCGGGTTCAAGTCCGAACATTTCGCCTATTGCAACTCTTGTTGCCGGAGCCATTTGAACAACAACTTTTTTATCGGGATTTGTAATTTCCGACCAAACCTGTTCTATATCCGATTTTATTGTTAGTGCTCCTGTCGGGCATACTGCTGCGCATTGACCGCAGTTTACGCAGTCCACCTGTCCTAAAGGTCTGCCGTTCATAGGCTGTACAAGGGTTTTTGAACCTCTGTTGGCAAACCCGAGCACGGAATGTCCTTGAAATTCCGTACAAGCTCTTACACAGGCTCCGCAAAGAATACATTTATTCGGATCTCTTACGATAGAAGGGCTGGAATCATCAACCGGTAAATATTCATCCAATTCTTTATCCGGATAACGAATTTTTCTAATGCCGTATTCTTCCGCATACTGTTGTAATTCACAATTGCCTGATTTTTCACAGGTTAAACAGCTTTTGTCGTGGTTTGCAAGTAGAAGTTCAAGAACAGTTTTTCTTATTCTTCTTGTTCTTTCGGTGTTTAAATGTATTTTCAATCCCGCTTCGGGCGGCATTGTGCAGGAAGATTGAATACCTCTGCCTTCAACTTCAACCACGCACATTCTGCAAGCACCAAAAGATGTTAAGTCGGGACGGTAGCAGAATGTAGGAACATTCATACCCGCTTTTCTGATTACTTCAAGAAGATTCGGTTCGTCTGTAAATTCAACTTCTTTTCCGTCTATAAATAATGTTTTTTTATCTGTCATTTTATTTATTCCTTATAAATTATTCAAGTACAATTGCTCTGAACGGGCAGTTAGTTAAACAAGCTTCACATTTAATACATTTATCCTGATTAATATGGTGAGGATTTTTAACAGTGCCTTCGATTGCTCCCACAGGGCAAACTCTTGCACATTTCGTACAGCCTTTACATAAAGATTCGTTGATTACAATCTTTTTCATTGCTGTACAAACACCTGCAGGGCATTTTTTGTCTTTAATATGAGCAATGTATTCGTCTTTAAAATATTTCAAAGTGGAAAGAACAGGGTTTGGAGCGGTTTTGCCGAGCCCGCAGAGCGAACCGTCTTTTACTGCGTGAGCTAATTCTTCCAGAATTTCCAAATCTTTCATTGTTCCTTTACCTGCAACGATTTTTTCCAGAATTTTAAGCATATTTTTTGTACCTTCGCGGCAAGGAACGCATTTGCCGCAGCTTTCGTGCTGGGTGAAATTCATGAAAAATCTTGCAACTTCAACAATACAGGTTTTGTCGCTCATTACGACAAGACCGCCTGAGCCGACCATTGCACCTGCTTTTATAAGGTTATCGTAATCCATCGGGATATCAAGATGTTCTTCTGTCAAGCAGCCGCCAGAAGGTCCGCCGATTTGTACGGCCTTAAATTTTTTACCGTCACGCATTCCGCCGCCGATATCAAAAACAATCTGTCTTAATGTTGTTCCCATTGGTACTTCGATAAGACCGGTGTTATTTACTTCACCTGTAAGAGCAAATGTTTTTGTACCCTTTGAAGTTTCGGTACCCATTTGCGCAAACCAGTCTGCGCCGTTAAGAACAATAACAGGAACATTGGCTAATGTTTCTACGTTGTTGATTAATGTCGGTCGTCCGAATAAACCTTTATTGGCAGGGAAAGGAGGTTTAGGTCTGGGCATTCCGCGTTCGCCTTCTATAGAAGCGATTAATGCTGTTTCTTCGCCGCAGACGAAAGCTCCTGCACCTTCTTTGATATGTATGTCAAGAGAAAAATCGCTTCCCATAATATTTTTGCCTAAAAAATGTCTTTCTTCGGCGTCTTTAATGGCTTTTCTCAAACGTTTAATTGCCAGAGGATACTCGGCTCTAACGTAAATATATCCTTCGTCCGCGCCGATTGCAAATGCAGCAATTGCCATACCCTCAAGCAGTTTATGCGGATCGCCTTCCATAACCGATCTGTCCATAAATGCACCGGGGTCGCCTTCATCACCGTTGCAGACAATGTAGGATTTTCCACCTTTGTTTGCTGCCGTAAAACGCCATTTGCGTCCTGTGGGGAAGCCGCCGCCGCCTCTGCCGCGAAGTCCTGATTTTTCAATTGTTTCTATAACAGCATCGGGGTTATTTTCTTCCAATACCTTAGATAAAGCTTCATAACCTCTTACGGCAATTGCTTCATCAATGCATTCGGCGTTTATGTTACCGCAGTTCGCAAGTGCAGTTCTTGTTTGTTTTGCATAAAAATTTATATGTTCATCATCCAAAACATGTTCATGTGTCAGCGGGTCAACATATAATAATCTTTCTACAGGCTTATTATTTTTAATGTGGCTTTCATAAATTTCTTCCACATCTTTCTCTTTAACTTTCACATAAGTAACGTGTTTATCGGGGATTACCACAAGAACTCCCTGTTCGCAAAAACCGTGGCAGCCTGTTGGGACAATTGTCATTTTGTCGTAATCCGTTAAAACAGAAACGTCTGCGCCGAGTTCTTCGAATTTTTCGATTACTTTCATAGAGCCGTTTGCAACGCAGCCTGTCCCCGCGCATACAAGAACCCGCAGACCCTGTTTTGTCATAAGTTCTTGCGCTTTATTCTGTTCTTCTTTTATATCAATATTTAATGCAGTTTTTTCCATTAGTTTTCCTCCTTCATTAATGTGTCTAATACTATGGTAATAGCATCAGAAGTCATTTGAGGATAAACCTTGTCATTTATAACAACAACCGGAGCAAGCCCGCAGGCACCCAGACAGCTTACCGTTTCCAGTGAAAATAAACCGTTATCGCTTGTCAATTGGCCTTCCGGCATATTTAACTTAGCCCTGATTGCGTTTAAAACAGGCATCGAACCTCTAACGTGGCAGGCTGTTCCGTCGCAAACTTTAATTTCATATTTCCCTTTAGGTTCTAATGAAAATTGGGCATAAAACGTCGCAACCCCAAATACCGTAGCAGGTGATAACCCTTCGATTTTTGTCCCGATATAAATTAATGCTTCTTCAGGCAGGTACCGGTAAACTTCCTGAACTTTTTGTAAAATCGCAATCAGGTTAGATTTTTTACAGTCATAAGACCCGATAATTTCATCTAACTTGGATGTGTCGATTTTATGAGGGTTTTGTACACTCATCTCGAACTCCTATGTATTCAATTTTCTAATTAACCCCGATTGTATAATAGAAAAGGTACAACAAAGTATACAATCTTATTATAATTATCACATAAGAGCCGTTGAAAATCAAGTTTATTTAGTTTGTTTGGCTGTTACTTCTTTGGTTAATTCTTCTATATTTCTATATAAATTTCTTAAAAAAGTATCTTCAGTATTTCTTATACTTTGCCTTACAATATCTGTGCAATCTGACAAAATCGGAATTATAATAGGCTTTTCCGCAACTTTTGTATAAACTCTGCCCGTATCGGCATCAACAAGTTTTGCTTTTGCGTTGCCCGTAAGTAAATCTGTTACAATAACATTAAGTTTATTATCAGCAGGTGTATTGTCGGGGGGGGGGCACTTCCCGGCATCATAAATGTTTATGGATACTCCTTTTTTCTCGGCATAGTTTGCTATTACCGAACGTGCTGTGTACATTTGATTAAAAGAGTCACCCGGAGTTGTCACATCATGAATTTTTACGTATCTGTTTATTCTTTCTTCATTCTGTAATATTTTTCTTTTAACATTGTTTGATTGAATACTATTTATAAGTCTTTGTATTTTCATTTTTTCTCCTTTGCAAATCTATAAGGTTTGCAAACAAATAAAATTGCCATTATGTAAATAAATTTTAACTTAAATAATTTTATTACAATAATTTTTTATCGGGCATATATCGCACATTGGTTTTTGCGGTCTGCATACATTTTGTCCGTGAGTTACCAGCAGTGTATTAATATCAATCCAGTATTTTACCGGAAGTTTTTCACGCAGGGCAAATTCTGTTTCTTCCGGATTTTTTGTTTTAACATAACCGATACGATTAAAAATTCTGTGTACATGAACATCTACACAAATTGCAGGCGTATTAAATCCTTTTGCAAGTACCAGATTTGCAGTTTTTCGTCCGACACCATTGAACTTAAGCAATTCTTCTATTGTATTTGGAACTTGATTATCAAGCTTTTCAACTATAATTCTTGACAATTCGACAATCTGTTTTGCCTTGTTTTGATAAAAGCCTACAGGGTATATAGTTTTAGCAAGTTTGTCAACATCGCAATATGCAAAATCTTTCGGCTCTTTACCAATCTCAAGCATCCGTAATGTTGCAGGGTAGGTTGTTAAATCGTTAGTTCTTAAACTTAAAATGCAGGAAATCAATACCAGATACGGGTTTTTGAATTCTTCCATAAGCTGAACAAATTCTCGTCTGGGTTGTTTTGCTTCCTTTAGTAATTCAACAATTTTATCTATATTAATATTTTTATTCATATAATTTATTATATAACAATACTTGTTAAATCTGCCGCTATTGAAAATTTTTGTAAAATAATTTATAATAAGTTAGTAATTGTAATATTGAAAGGAGCAATATTTATGAGAAGAACAGAATTAATCCCGAAAATGTCGGGGGGGGGGCATATTTAAGCTCCTTACAAGCATTCACGCTGGCTGAAGTGTTGATTACGCTGGGTATAATCGGTGTTGTTGCCGCTATGACAATGCCTGCTTTGATTGCAAATACTAAGAAAAGTGAGTACGGCAGTAAACTTAAAAAGGTTTATTCATCGTTGTCGCAGGCTGTTTTGCTTGCGGAAAATAATACCGGAATGTCAAGTCTTGATTGGGGGAGAAACGGTATGATACAGGATGAGAGCGGGGAGTTTGATGAGGTATTAAACGACAGTGAAAACTATAATTTTTTTATGACTTATTTTGCTCCTGTTTTAAACTATACGGCTGTTGAAAAGGGCGGTTATATTGAAAGTGACGGTGAGGAGCTGTTTCACGGAACAAAAGTTTATTTGTCTGACGGAATAGTTTTGACTTTTACGAACGGAACTTGTTTTGATATTGTAGCTGACTTAAACGGCAATAAACGTCCAAATCTGGAAGGACGTGATATTTACAGGTTTTTATTATGTTCTCGTGAAAATGCAAAAGCATATTTCGGAAATAAAAATCAGAGTTTCGGAACTTATATTCCAAGAGCTGTGACTTCGAGAGATGATGCATTGAAAAAATGTAAAGAGAACGCTGCATATTGCTCAACACTTTTGATAAGAGATAATTGGGAATTTAAAGACGATTATCCTTACAGATTATAAATTTAAAAGCTTTTCGACATTAACAGATGTTTTTAATTTTAAAGCGTAAATATTTCTGTGTTCAAAATCAGACATTTTTACGGCATCTTTTTCCGTCGTAACAACGACCCCGTCCGGAATTTCATTCTCAGAATATATATGATGGTCGGCAAAATCTAATGTCTGATTTATTTTATAATTTTTTAAAAAGTTATAAAATTGCTGCGGCTGCCCGATTGCGCATATAGCATTAATTTCCGAGCCTTCCGGAAGGTGTTCTCCCGTTTTTATGTTATATACAAAATCAGGTTCTGTATAACATACTTCTGCAGGTACTTTCATTTTTTTAGACATTATTTTTGCAAGTTTTTCAGCTCTTGTATGTTCGGTATCTTTGCTTACTACCACAAGTCTGTCAATTCTTGAAAAAGCTTCAGTACCTTCTCTTAAAGGCCCTGCGGGGAGAAGTTTTTCATTTCCGAACCCCATTTTGCTGTCTGTTAATACAATATCCATATCCCTGTGAAGTTTCCTGTGTTGAAAACCGTCATCAAGTATGATTTTACTGACCCCAAACTTTTCAATAGCAAATTCAGAAGCTTTATATCTGTTTTTTGATGTTATGACAACTGCTCCTTTAGTATTTTCGGCAAGCCAAAACGGTTCATCCCCTGCCAGTTTTGCATTATAATAAATTTTTTCTCCGTCTGATATTACATTAATATTTTTATTTGAAAGTTTTCCGCCGTATCCTCGAGAAACAATAGCGGTTTTCTCTCCTTTATTTATAAAATACTTTGCAATTTCAGATACTACAGGGGTTTTTCCGACACCGCCTGTTGTAAGATTTCCCACGGAAATAACATAAGCATCGACTTTTTTCGGTTTTAAAATATTTTTATCATAAAGCTTGTTTTTTAACCCGCTTCCTATTCCGTAAAATATTGATGCAAACTGCAAAAGGTTCACCAGTAAACCTTTTGCATCTTTATTATAATGTATTTTAGTAATTTCTGTTTTTATTTTTTGCATAATCCATATTCAAGGAATATTTCAGCCAGTCTTTTACCCCGTTTTTTTTCTTCATCGCTTGGTTCTCGATAAAATCTTTCAACGAATTCGCTAACTTTCCAGTTTTCACCTTTTTTTAAAATTCGTTGTGTACACAAAAATTCATCAACAATTTCATTTCCGTATTGTTGTTTTAATTTGTTAATGCTGCCTTGCTTTTTTGCACTGACATATTTGTTAAGTTCTACAAAAGTTTTATATTCATTACTGCCAAAATGTACATTTAAGCTGTTGATTTTCATATTAAAACATTAACCTCCAAAGTAAAAATCTCTTATTCAGTTTTTCAGAGAATTTGCGTAAATTGCAGGTGGTAACTCTTGTATTTTCCAAAATTGTTTGTAATTCCGTTTTCTTTTCGGGGGTTAATTTGTTGACCGTATCAAGAGTTGTTGAGATATCAACCATTGCGGTATTAACATTTGCTACTGCCATATTTATATCTTTTTTCAACTGGTCATCTTTTGTCAGAGAATTAACATAACCGCTGATTTCATTTACATTATGTGTTATTGCTCTTAAGTCTTCAGCCATCTGCTGTGCTTCTTGTTCATTACCAAAGAGTTTATTCAGATTTTGTGATAGTTTATCAACAGAATTTGCAGTAGAATACATCGCAGATTTAAACTGCGGGTCTCCGATTATGTTGTTTATATTATATGAAAGCATATTAAAGTCGGTTGTTGCTTTATCCATCATAATCATTAACTGTCTTAAATCTCCGCTGGAATCATCTATAAGTCCGTTAAGTTTGCCCATTGTAACGCTTGTCTGGCCTGTTAATGAGTTAATATTTTGAACAGACATTTTTAACTCTGCTATAACCTGATCTGATAATAGGTCGTTAATTTTTTTGTTCGTTTCGGTTAAGGATTCAGCTGCTCTGTACTGCCAATCCATAAAGTCGGCAATTCTCATAGGTTCAATTATTGTGTACGGAGATGTCTGCTTAGGATAAGGCAAAGTAACATCATCAAGAGTTGAGATAAGAAGTTTATTGGTTCCGTTTTCTCTTACGACTTTTCCTTTTAAAAATTCAGGCAGAACAAGCCCGGGCAGATTAATTACATAATCAACCTTGTATGCATAATTTGTTTTAATACTGTCTTTGATTGAGTAAGGAACTACATCTTTAGAAACCACTTCAATGTTTTTAATTTTCCCCACATCGTAATATTTTTTGTCCAATTTCATTTGAACATCATCGTCTTTATAGAGAATATCTTTATTAAGCATAGGAATAAAGACAGTTCTTGTCTTAGGCGGTGTAATTTCAAGGAACAATTCGCCTATAAGCCCCGACTGTTGAATAGAAAACATGGAAGCTTTAGGTATCTCAACATTCGGTTCTGTTATAACGAATTTAACTTTAACGTAACTGTTTTCGCCGTTAATTACGGGTGTAATTTCTTCAACCTGCCCTACTCTTAAGCCCATCATCTGAACTCCTGCCCCCGGACGCATGCCGTTTACATCTTTAAAATTGATTTCAACCCTGTCGGCAGAAGAGAAAGTTCGTCCTTTAACTTTAAAAACAACACCGATTAAAAGCACTAATGCCAGAAGTGTTAAAAGCCCTACTTTAAAAGATGATGAAAATTTCATTTGATGCCTTTCCTACTTTTACATTATTGTAGCAAAAACAACAAATTTGTGCAAAATATTAATTACAGATAGTTGGCTAAAATGTTTCTCACGTAATTTTGTGTTTCTTTGTAAGGGGGAACGCCGTCGTATTTGTCGACAGCCCCGGGGCCTGCGTTGTATGCGGCCAGAGCAAGGATAACGTTTCCGTTGTATTTATTCAGCATTGATTTTAGGTATTTAACGCCGCCTTCAACATTCTGAACTATATTGTAAGGATCCTGTACCCCCAGATTTTTTGCTGTAGAAGGCATTAACTGCATTAATCCCATTGCGCCTGCTTTAGACTTCGCATTTGGATTAAATCCTGATTCCTGCTTAATTAATGCTTGAACTAATTTTTCATCAACTCCGTGTTTTTCTGCAACCTGATTAACTACATTTAAAATTTGCGATTTTGTTGCGGAAACGGTATTTGCCTGTGCGGACATTACTTCTTGCAGCGCATTGTTTAAGCTTATTTGCGGTGTCTGATTTACTATATTGGCATTAACCTGCTTTAATTGAGGGTTTAGAAGCAATGTACCGAAATTCGATTTGGTAGTGGCTTGCAGAACTTTTTCAAATGATGGAGAATTTGTTTTCGCATTATTAGGATAAATGGTATCAAGCGGATTTTGGGGCTCATTTGTTAAATTATTAACCTTGTTGGCTATTTGGGCATAACGCTGCATAGCCTGAGCTTGTCCGCCTGTATTTAGTAAGTTTTGAATAAAATTAGAAAACATTCTGCCCTACTACCTCTCTCCGATTATATTTTACATACAATCGGAGTTTTCCGTATCCTCTATTTGAATTAATGATTTTAAAATAAATGTCAATTTATAAACATGCAGTCACCGTAAGAGAAAAAACGGTATTTATTTTCGATAGCTTCTTTATAGGCTTGAAATATAAAATCTTTTCCTGCCAATGCACTTACAAGCATTAAAAGTGTTGATTTAGGCAGGTGAAAATTGGTTATAAGCTTATCAATAACCTTGAATTCATAAGGCGGGTAAATAAACAATTCGGAATGGTCCTGGCAGGGCTTTATACATCCGTTTTTTTGATAAGCTGTTTCAAGGGTTCTGACTGTAGTTGTACCCACTGCTACGATTTGTTTCCACTCTTTTTTTGCTCTGTTAATTTGTTCTGCAGCTTTTTCAGAAATTTCAAATGTTTCCGAGTGCATTTTGTGGTTCTCGACATTTTCGCATTGTACAGGTCTGAATGTGCCCAATCCGACGTTTAACGTAACATAAGCAAGTTCAACGCCTTTATCCTGAAGCTTTTGAAGTATTTCGTTCGTAAAATGCAATCCTGCCGTAGGGGCGGCAACAGAGCCTTCTTCTTTGGCATAAACTGTCTGATATCTTTCAAAATCAAGCTTTCTTAAATCATCGTTTTGAATTTTTCTTTCAATATATGGCGGAAGCGGGATTTGCCCGTTTCTGTGAAGAACATCAAGAACATTATCCCCGTCAAAGATTAGTTCAACAAGCCATTCTCCGTTTTCTTCAAGTCGTTTAAGAGCCTTGACGGATAATTCGTCGCTTATTTTAATTATAGTATCAGGTTTAACTCTTTTTGACGGTTTAATCAGCACATCCCACAAACGTAGCCGTTGCTCTGATTGTTTCAGCAGAAATACTTCGATTTTAGCCCCTGTATCTTTATAACCGATAAGGCGCGCGGGAAGAACTTTTGTATTATTCATTACCAGAAGCGTGTTTTTATCTAATAAGTCGACGATGTCATAAAAATGTTTATGAGAAATGGTTCTATCCTCGCGGTTTAGAACCATCATTCTCGAATTATCTCTTTTATCAGCAGGAAGCTGCGCGATTAATTCTTCAGGTAAACTATAATCATATTCCGATAATAACATTTTATATTCCCTTATTGAAATAAACGCCTGATAGACGCATATAAATACTCATTATAGCATCAAAGAAAGAGGGTTTTTTATAAAAAATTCTAATATCAGACAATTCCGGCTTAGTAATTTCCCATACTTTATTTCCATTTTGCCATGTTGTTTTTATTTTATTTAATATATGCGCAGTCTCAATTTGCTCTTTTGTGAACTTATTTTCAAGTTCTGTAATGCTGCCTGAACGTTTAGTATATAAATATCTTTCAATGTCAGGAGTGTGTTTATATAATCTGTTGTTTCTGTATTTTTCTGCAAGATTATTTAAATTTACTTTTAATACTTTCATCAAAATTTCTTACCTATTACCTAAACTTTATTTATTATCATCTACAATTTCAGCATTGATTTCTTTTTTACCATCAGTAACTTTTATTTTTATTGCATACTGTTCCATGTCAATTTGTTTGTTAACAATAACTGTCTGTAATATTTGAATGATATTGCTTGTAACAAGATACAATAAAACACCGGCAGGAATTGGGATTATCACAAATGTACCTATAATCATAATAGGCATAAATGTTCCCATTGATTTTTGTATAGCTTCCTGTGTCGGGTCAACTGCACCGTCTTTTGTTTTTTGAGAAGCCATCATAACTTTTTGTGATGCAAACATTGTAAGAGCGAATAATGCTATTAAAACAAAGACGTCCCAATGGAAAGCTCTTGATGCCGCAACCGTAGGAACAGATGCCGCTAAAACACTTCCCTGTTTTGTAAATGTCACTTTTTCAATTTCTTTGTTGGTCATATCCGTAACTGAAATTTCAGCCTTTTGGATTTGATCAAGCTGTGCAAATTTTAAATTCAAATGATCTAAATCAACTTTGAAGTCAATGTTTTCACCGGGTTTAAATTCTCCCTGAATTTCAATAGCTTTATTAGGATCTTTAACTTTTACGTTTTCTAAAGTTTCATCAGGCAGATATACAGTTGCTGTTTTTCCCAGTGTAAACGTATCTCCCTGCGATACTCCGAAACTTCCGTCAAAAGAGCGTCCTGCGGTGGCTCTTAAAGTCGTATCAAGTCTGCTTAAAAAGCCGAATGATGTATCTCCTGCAATTTGAATAAACTGCGGGCTCATCAAAGCGGAATATAAAAGTATAAAAATAGGTAATTGGATTAACAAAGGCAAACATCCGCCCATAGGATTAAACTTATGTTCTTTGTAAAATTCCATAAGTTTTTGCTGCATTTTTTGCGGGTCACTCTTATATCTGTCCTGAATTGCTTTAATTTTAGGCTGCAATGTCTGCATCATTTTCATCGAACGCTGCTGAGAAACATTTAACGGCCACATAGCAAGTCTTATAACAACAGTTAATAATATAATAGCAATTCCGTAATTTCCTACAATAGAAGCCAGTGCTTTTAATGCTTCAATGGTTAAAGTTGTAAAATCCAATTTCCCTAATCCTCATTTAATAGTGTAAAATCTCTCTCTTAAAACTTTATTATAAAATAAAAGGCAAGTCAACAAATTGTAAATATAGCAATTTTTTTTATGTTCATGTTTTTATATAAATATATAAAATTCAGAAAGGGAAAATTATGTTGGAAGCAATTGGTACAAATCTTAAATTTGCGGCATCTATGCCTTCAAATCAATATTCACAGCCTGTCGGGGGGGGGGCAGCTTAACAGCTTCCAAACCTGACGAATTTGTAAAACAAGATAAGAAAGAGGAGAAGAAAAAACTTACTGCAGGGCAAAAGGCAGGTATAGGCGCCGGAGTTTTAGCATTAGGCGGAATTATCACCGCTGCTGTTTTTAGTAAAGGTAAAACTTTAAAACCGGCAAATTTTGCAGAGCATATTGAATTTGTAAAAGCAAATACAATGGAAGAAGCCGTTGAATTTGCTAAGAAGAATTTCGGAATAAAGAAGTTTGACCTTGGTGATGATTTAGAGTTTGCCAACTGGGTAAATGAAGGACTTGTGAATATTAATAACAGATTTAAAGGTAAGGCTAATATGCCAGAAAAAGTTATTTTCGATGAAAAATTTTTTACTAAAAAACCAAAAGCTGGAGCTTATTGCTCTAAAATATCTGATACAATCGCTTTTAATAAAGAATATTTCAGCGATAAATTAATAACTAAAGTGAAAAAGAATTTGAAGTTAATATTTCCTGAATATAATCCTGAGAAGCACGAACTTACGAATCTTGCTGTAAATGGCGAGGATACAAGTATTAAAAATAAGTTAGCAAAGCATTATTTTAAAATACTTGAAAATCCTAATGAATACACCAGATTTGATGCTATGAATGCAGATATGTTGTTTGATGATTATGTGGCAGCAATAAAATTTTCAGAAAAAAATCCTACACATTGGATTAAAAAATCTGCAGCAAATGAAAAAGTAAAAAAACTTCTGGAGAATAACGGTATTGATTTATCTGTACAGAATTTTAATAAATTATCTAAAGATGAAAAAAAAGCATTTATGAAGAAATTCTATTCAGTGTTAATAGAGAATAATGTGAATTTGATAGGTCATGCTTCTCATAGAGGAAACAGCAGATTTGATGTTTTGTACCATGAGATGGGACATTTGCTTCATAATAAAAATACCTCTTTAAAGGATAGTTTTTGGGGCAGGTTGTCAGCAAAATCAAAAAAGGCTTTTCTGTCTGATGAAGAGAAGCTGAAAACTGCAGGTAAAATTTCCTGGTATGCGCAAACAGCTCCTAGTGAATTTGTTGCAGAATGCTTTAGTGCACTTTGTGCAGGGAAAAAACTTCCTGATGATGTTATGAAAATGTATGAATATTACAAAGGTCCTAAGCTGCCTGATATGTAAATGATTAATCTTTGACAAAATAAAAAAAGATTGACATTTGTCAATCTTTTTTTTAATGGTCGGGATGACACGATTTGAACGTGCGACCCCCTCGTCCCAAGCGAGGTGCGCTACCAAGCTGCGCCACATCCCGATAATTATTTAATTTTCAAATATTAGGACTACCGCCTCTAATGAAACACGCCTACAGCAAAATTAATTGTAAAATAAACAAATTTTACAGTCAAGAGCTTATTGTTTTTTACTTTCGATAATGCTTTGCTTTGCGGCTACACCGAGACCTAAACCTGCAATTAAGTAAGTTAACCAGGCAAAGAAATAATTTCTTTTTAACGGGTTAAGATTTACTGTTTTACCAAGCGTTTCTTTTGCGGCTTTTACACCTCTTATTGATGCAAGGCCCTCTTCGATAATTGTAGGCAAAAATGCGGCAAAACCTATAACTCCTGCATTTCTCTCAACAAAATTCGGTTTATTATCATCACGCCCGAATAATCCGTTAAGCATTACAAGTGCAGTCGGTACAGCTGACACAAACATTCTTGATTTTTGAAGGAATTTCAAAAATTTACCTTTATGGGCATTTATTGCGTGGCCTAATTCGTGCAAAATCAATGAAGGTTTCTTTTTAGGAGCGACAGCCAGTTTGAATTGGTCTGTATAAAAAGCATTTTCTCCGCGTGCTACAGGCTTTAAGGCTTCTTGCAATGCCGCAGGGTAATTTTTTATATTATCGGCATCTATAAAATCTACCGTAACATTAAGTTTATTTTTACCCACCATATTTTCTGCAGTTTTGTGAACATTTTCAGCGGTCGTAAATTCTTTACCATTCATAAGTTTATTTCCGCACCATTCGGAAGCTTTATGCAGAAACAGCGCGAATGCCTGCAACAAACCTGCTGTTAAGACAGTTTTTTCCGTATTCGGAGTATACGGCTCTTCATAATGAGCAAAACGCTTATTATCCGTATTAAGATAATAATTGTAATTATTTTTGTAATCTGCTTTTACACAACTAAGACCGTTCACAATATTAGTAAAACATATAAAACTGAAAAATTGCTATTATTCTTCTATTTTGCTAAACATATCTTTATCCGCTCCGCATATGGGGCAGGTCCAGTCATCAGGCAAATCTGCAAACTTTTTGCCTTCTTTTTCTTCATCGTAAACCCACTGGCAAACATCACATCTGTATTTCATATTTTTCTCCTTTTGTGTTATAATTGTTTTTATGAAACATATATTTGAAACTAAAGTTTATTATTCCGATACCGATGCATACGGTGTTGTCTGGCATGGTGCATATTTAAGATGGCTTGAGAAAGGCCGCGTTGACTTGTGTGATACGCTCGGACTTGATCTTGTTACTTTGAAAAAATCCGATATTCTCCTGCCTGTGACAAATATGAATGTCAGATATAAGGCATCGGCTAAACTCAATGATACTGTTATTATTGAAACATGGATTGAAAAATACAATAGCTTGTCGATTACATTTAAGCAGCTAATTAAATCAAAAGAAACAGAAAAGATATTTATTGAAGCCTTATTTGATGTTGTCGCAATTAATGAGGCAGGGAAACTGTACAGAAGATTACCTGAAGAAATTGTTCAAGCATTTAAAAAGGATGATGAAAAATGTCCGGCGTGCGTTTAAATAAATACATAGCCTCATCAGGTTTATGCTCGCGCAGAAAGGCCGATGAACTTATTGAACAGGGCTCAGTCAGCGTTAACGGTAAACTTGTGACGGAATTAGGTTTTCTTGTTCAGCCTAAAGATAAGGTTTTTGTCAATAAAAAACTTATTTCACCTGCTAAACATCAATATTACAGGTTTTATAAACCTGCAGGATATATTACGACAAGAGAAGACGAACAAGGCAGAAAAACAATATATGACCTTCTTCCAGAAAATATGTTCAGCCTGAAACCTGTCGGAAGATTGGATAAAGATTCTACAGGGCTTTTAATCCTTACAAACGATGGTGATTTGATTAATGAATTAACTCATCCTTCAGTAAAGGTTCCGAAAGTCTATCTTGTAACTATTAATTCTTCTATTCACAGACATGAACTTGAGCAGCTGGCAAACGGTATTGAACTTGAACCGGGGAAAATAGCTTATGCGGATATTCAGGTTCTGGCAATGGACAGCAGTCATACTGAAATGCAGATTACTTTATATCAAGGAATGAACAGGCAAATAAGAAAAATGTTTAAGCACATAGGCTATGAGGTCAAAACTCTTAAGCGTATACAACATGCCACTTTGACGCTTGACGGACTTAAACGCGGAGAATATAAACCTATTAAGCCTATACAAATCAGAGAATTAAGAAACTTTTTAAACAGGATTTCAAAAAAGTGAAAAGAATAGCTATATGCGGAAATATTGCATCTGGAAAAACTACAGTACAAAACATATTGGAAGAACAGGGATACAAAGTTCTTGATACCGATGAAGTCGCAAAAAAATTTTTAACTGTTAAAAATACAAAGCTTTACAGTGCATTTAAGGATTATGATGTTTTCGAAAACGGAGAATTTTCCCGTTATAAAGTGGCTCAGTTGATTTTTTCTAATGAGGACGCGCGCTTAAAAATTGCATCAATAATGCATCCTCAAATCGCAGAAGAAATTGAAAAATTTTTTCAGGCAAACAAGTCGGACGATTTGTTATTTGTCGGTATTCCTTTGCTTTTTGAAGCCAATATGCAGTCTATGTTTGACAAAATAATATTTGTATACACTGATGATGATATTCGCCTTAAAAGACTTTTAAAACGTAATAATTATACTGTTGAGCATGCAAAAGCGCGTATAAATTCTCAGATGCCTCAAGCAGAAAAAGTTAAATTAAGTGATTATGTTATAAATAACAATAAAGATTTGCATAGTTTAGAAGCTTCAGTAAATATGGTTTTAGGCAATATAACTTCTGTTATCTGATACAGGAGCAAATACCCTTGCACCTTGTCTTATGTTGTTTGTAACACCGTCGCTTGCGGCTTGTCCGTTGCCTAATGTAATTTCTACATGACCGTATTTACTGCTGTAGCCTGAAACTCCTTTGTCATAAACAAGAACGCATCCCGCGGGCAAAGTTGATAAATCAAGTCCTGCCGTCGAAATTTCTTTAAAATTAGGGTTTCTTTTCAGTATGTTTGCGCACTCATATGCATCGCCATATTCATATTTCCCCAGACCAGCATTATCTATTGCTCTTTTTACATAAGTTGCACACTGTTTTGTGAAACCTACTGTATTTTTTGCGGTGATATCCGCTAAACGTTTTCCGGCTTTGGCGTTGTAAGCTGCTTTTTCAAGAGTTTCAGATTTGTTGGAGTTTGCTGAACTTGTACTTAATGTTTTGTTTACCCCGTTTTTTGTCTCTGTACGAAAATTTAAATTTATGTTATTCATAGAGTTTAACAATTTATTTGTGAAATTTGTAAAATTATAACTTGCTAATGATGTTTGAGAATTCGGAGTAAAATTAAAAGATGTGGTATATAACGACTGATTAAACAATCCTGATGACATGTATGAAGTGTTAAAATTAACTAAACTCACAATATATCCCCTTAATTTTCCTCTATACATATATAAAGTAATTTTTAATTAAAAAATTGCTTTAATTGTAAAGAAAATTAAACAGGAATAAAAACATATGTATTGTCAGACGGTTCTATTTTTTCGGTAATAACATCGCTGCAGGCTCTGCCGTCTCCTAGTGTAATTTCAACATGACCGTCTTTTCCGTATCCTCCGTCATATCTGTCATATACAATTATGCAGCCTGCAGGAAGTTTAGACAAATTTTCTCCTGCTATTTTAGTTTCTTCAAAATTTGGATTTGCACGGAGAATATATTTACAGTATTCTCCATTCCCGTTAATATATGCTCCAAGCCCTGTATCTCTGATTGCTTCTTTTACATATTTTGCGCAAAGAGGGGAGGTTCTTTCTGCCGGTAACCCTTCCAGTACTCTTTGTGCAAGCCGCTCTCCGTTTTTCTTATTGTATTCAATCCCGTTGATTTTAATAGGGGATGCAGTCTCTTCTTTTGTTAATAAATCTACACTTTTACCTCTAATTACGAGCGAATCTGATAATTTTGGACATGCATAGTTTGCTTGGTTCCATATAGAATCAGTCCTTTTTGTTTGAAAACTTTGAAAAGGGATTGCAGGCATAAAAAAGTTCGGCATGAAAAAATTCATGAACGGAAAGTTAAAATTATACGCACTGTAAAAGTATCCGTAACTGAACAAATTATTTCCCTTTATATTTCCCCTGTTATAAATATAAAGTAATTTGTTCTAAAAAAATTGCTCTTTTTTTAAAGTTTTATTAAACCGGCTTCTGCTTTTCCCATATCTATCATTTCAAAAGGTTTTTCAATTTTATCAGTTATTTCGTAATCGTTTGATGTAAGTTCAAACAGCTTGTCAATGTCAACACAGCCTTTAAAAAGATAGAATTTATTTACGTTTTTCATGTAAAGCCCGAACGTATTCTCCTTTTTTAGCTGTTTTAAAAACTCTTTTTTTATTTCATTTTTTGAAAAACCGTCGAATGTAAAGTCTTTTACCAGCTCGCAGTCTTTTTTTAATGTTTCCAGTAAAACATAAGGCTCAATCCATTTTTTTATTATTTTATTCATTTAAACCTCAGCTTCTTCCTGTGATTTAAACTGCATTTCATATAAATATTTATATTTTCCGTTTTCAATATGCATTAATTCGTCATGTGTTCCTAATTCAGCCAGTTCGCCTTCATTTATTACCGCAATTCTGTCAGCATTTTTAATTGTAGACAATCGGTGAGCGATTACAAAAACCGTTTTGTTTTGAATTAAATTATCAAGAGCTTTTTGTACAATTGCCTCGGATTTATTGTCAAGAGCGGATGTTGCTTCATCCAGAATTACTATGGGAGCATCTTTCAACATTGCTCTTGCAATTGCAACACGCTGTCTTTGTCCGCCGGATAAAGTTGTTCCGCGTTCTCCGACGAATGTATCCAATCCGTTTTCAAGCGTGTGTGCAAATTCGTCCAAATGAGCCATTGCAACAACTTTTTCAATTTGTTCTTCCGTTGCGTGTTCATTTCCCATTAATATATTTTCTTTAATTGTTCCTGTAAATAAGAAGTTATCCTGGAACACAAAAGAAATAT
The DNA here is from genome assembly GCA_944324305.1 of Candidatus Gastranaerophilales bacterium. Lineage (GTDB taxonomy): Bacteria > Cyanobacteriota > Vampirovibrionia > Gastranaerophilales > Gastranaerophilaceae > Stercorousia. The sequence goes on along the minus strand of CALUVV010000001.1, from coordinate 40,075 downwards.
TATTTCTTAAAGTTTCTAAATCAAATTTTCTGATATCCGTACCGTCAAATTCTATAGAACCTGTTTTAACGTCATAAAATCTCGGTAACAGACTTACAACAGTACTTTTTCCGCCGCCTGAATTCCCTACAAGCGCGATTGTTTCACCTTTATTGATATGAAGGGAAAAGTTTTTTAGCACTGGTACGCCTTCTTCATACTCAAAACAAACATTTTTGAAATCTATTGCATTATTTAATCCTTTTAATTCTGCAGGCTGCGCAGGAGATGTAATCTGCGGCTGTAAATCAAATAATTCAAATACACGGCTCATTGCAACAAATACATTTTGAAGATTTGTCAGAGTATTTCCGAGTGTTTTTGTCGGTTTGTAAAGTAATAGCAGCGAAGTTACAAATGACGCAAAACTTCCCGCAGTCATCTGGCCGGAAAGTATTAAATGATTTCCGTAAGCCATTACAAGTGCAATCCCTATTGAACATACAAAATACATAATCGGCGACATCCATCCGACACGTTTGGTTAAAGACATTGCAAGATGAAATTGTTCCAATATCTGGTTATCGAATTTTTCGTTCTGGTCTTTTTGAAGGTTATAAGCTGTCATTATTTTATTTCCGGCAAATGTTTCATTAAAGTTTGTTGCCATATTGCCGCCGACAACCATGGTTGCATTTGAAACTTTTTTAATTCTTTTACGGATAAGAGTAACAGGTGTTATTGCAATCGCCATTATTGTAACGCCGATTATTGCAAGCTTCCACGAATTGTACAATAAAACGCCGACAAGCCCGACAAGCCCGAAGAATGTCGCAATAAAAGATTTCAGCATATCAATAATATTTCTGGAAGCCGTATCAGGGTCGGATAAGAACCTTGTTAAAACTATACCGGACGAGTTTACATCAAAAAATTGCGGATCCATGGATGTTAATTTCTTAAACAAATCTTTTTTTAATGACATGGAAATTTTTTGCCCTGTCCAATCAGTAAGATAATTGCTTAAATATTTTAAAACACCTTGAAATAATGCAAAAGCAACAATACCGAAAGGGATTATTGCGGCAAGAAAAGCTTGCGAATGGACTGAAATTCCCAGAAATGACCATGTATGTTCAGGATTCCCGTTAACAACAAAATCCAGATACGGTTTTAAAGACAAAGCAACAACACCGTCCAACAAACCTAAAGGTACAGCTATAATCAGGTTTATTACGGAACGTCCCAAAACCGGTTTAATGTACGGAAAAATTTTTCCTAATAAATATTTGTAATTAAACGCATCCTTAGATATTGTATTTTGTAATTTATAATCCATGCATATCCCTCTCTTAAAATTATATTTTATATTATCTCATAAAAAAATTTTTTGTGTTATTCTGTTAATAAATAAGGAATTAAAGGAGTAGAGATGAAGATTTGCGTTATAGGAACAGGTTATGTAGGATTAGTAGCAGGAACATGTCTTGCGGATATGGGAAATGAAGTAATCTGTGTTGATAATGATCTGGAAAAGTTAAAAAAGCTTGAAAACGGTATTGTTCCGATTTATGAACCGGGGCTTGAAGAATTGATAAAAGCTAACGTTATGGAAAAACGTCTTAAATTTTCGTCAGATTTGGCAGATGCCGTTAAAAAATCTCTTGTCTGCTTTATTGCGGTCGGTACTCCTCAAAGCGAGGACGGTTCTGCTGATCTTCATTATGTTGAACAGGTCGCCGAAAGTATAGGTAAAGCAATTGACAGTTATAAAGTTATAGTTGACAAGTCTACAGTGCCTGTAGGGACGGCTGACAGAGTGACCGAAATTATAAAAAGACATTATTCGGGTGAATTTGATGTTGTATCAAATCCCGAGTTTTTAAAACAGGGAGCTGCTGTTGATGATTTCTTAAAGCCTGACAGAGTTGTAATCGGTTCAAATTCTCCGAAGGCAACGGCTATAATGCAGGAAGTTTATGCTCCGTTTTTCAGAACAGCAAGCAGGTTTGTAATAATGGATGTTAAATCAGCCGAAATGACTAAATATGCCGCAAATTCTTTTCTTGCGGTAAAAATTTCTTACGCAAACGAAATTGCAAATATTTGCGAAGCGGTAGGAGCTGACGCCGAAATGGTACGCATCGGCATGTGTTCGGATAAACGTATCGGTTCCCAATTTTTATTTCCGGGGCTTGGTTATGGCGGAAGCTGCTTTCCGAAAGATGTTAAAGCTCTTTTAAAAACAGCAAAAGATAACAATTGTTCTCATCGTTTAATAGAAGCTGCCGATGAAGTTAATAAAGAACAAAGAGTTATTTTTATAAATAAAATTCTGCGCAGGTTCGGTGCTGATTTAAGCGGGAAAACATTTGCTGTATGGGGATTAACCTTTAAGCCCAAAACAAATGACATGAGAATGTCGCCTTCAATTACAATAATTAATGCCCTGCTTGAACTCGGAGCAAAGGTTAAGGCATTTGACCCTAAGGGCTTTGAACAGGCAAAAAATATTTGGGGCGATAGAATTGTTTATGCGAAAAATTCTTATGATGCATTGGAAGATGCGGATTGTCTGCTTCTTTTGACTGAATGGAACGAGTTCAGACGTCCTGATTTTGATAAAGTTAAAGAGCTGATGAAATCTCCGGTTATTTTTGACGGACGAAATCAGTATGATGCGGAAAGACTTGTTCAAAGAGGTTTTGAATATACCTGTGTCGGAAAAAGGACGGCGAAAACTTTAAATATCAGATAATTTTTCAAAGGCGTTCAGTTTATTGATTTCAATATTATGGCCGCCTTTGTCCAAAATTATAAATTCTTTTAAATTTGCCGCTGTTTGAGCCAATTCCGCCGAGGATTTTTTCGAAACTATCCTGTCATTTTTGGAATGTATTAAATATACGGGAGCATCAATTTTTTTCATTTTTTTATGCGTCTTAAAAATATTATCAAGATGCTTTAATAGAAATGGAAAATTTTTTATTCCTAACTTTATTAATTTCGGCAGCCTTATTGCAGCCCCCTGTGTTAACAATTGAACTTCGTTGCTCATAGAGTTAAACGGAGAAATCAGTACTAAAAATTTCATTTTTTTGTTTTTATAAGCCGTTTCTATAGCCGGAAAACTCCCCATGCTGAAACCTATAACTCCTATGTTTTCATTGGAAATTCCTTTGTTATTAAGATATTCTACGGCTGCCTGTGTATTTTCTTGTATTGTTTTTTCTGACATTTTTCCTTTGCTTTTACCAAACGAACCATACTCAGGAGCTAAAACAGCGTAGCCTTTATCAATAATTTTTTTATACATTTCCTGATTAGATGAAATATTTTGTCCTAAACCATGGTAAAAAATAATATATTTTTTTGAGTTTTGCGGGTTTATCTCCCAGGCCTCAGCATTGCTTTTCCCTTTGGCAAGCTGTAAGACTTTTAAATGCGGTTTAATTGTTTTATCAATCGGAAACCAGCGATTTTTTGAGATGTAAGTATACCTGTCAAAAACTTTCTCCATATAAAAGTTAAAAGGAGAAATTTTATTAATTGTACTGTTAAATCCCTTAAAATTTATATTTTTATTATTATTGTAATTAATATTGGAAATCGGATATATCATAGTTTTATCTGTTAAACTTTAGAAATATAAAAAGGCACTATTAGAAGTGCCTTTAAAATTTGGGCATGAAGAGACTCGAACTCCCACGCGTTAGCACTAGTTCCTAAGACTAGCGTGTCTACCATTCCACCACATGCCCATATGTAATTGTCAATCAGTCCTGTTGGACTGAGGCGTGTCTACCACCTCTCACAAAACCTGACATTTAGTCAGCTTTTGTTCGGCAGAGTACCACATGCCCGTATGTAGTTGTCAACTTTTTAGCTTTTCAGCACGTAAAATAATTTACCCTGAACAATGCTCAATGTCAAGATATTTCTTTTATATAATTGTATCAATTTTAAAAAGTGTACCTTTTTCTGCCATATCAAGCATTAAATCAAATGTAATTTTCATATTATCATGCAGTGTGTGTGCACCAATTTGTTTTGTGAATTCTAAAAGTTTATTTGTTTTTTCTCTGTATTCTGCAATTTGAGCTGTAGTCTTTGGCTTCATTTCACCGATTTGTTTTGACAGCTCAATAAATTCAGGATTTTTTTCTAAAGCTCTTTGAAATAAAAATGTTTCTTTTTCTAAATCTTTTTTAGCTTTATCATTATTAAACATTGCGTCAGCTTTATCCATAAAGTTGTTAAAAGCTTTATTTTTAGTCCTTTTTACATCTTTAAACGGAGCTTCTTTTCCTTCCCCTATATTAATAATTTTTTTCTCTAAGTTTTGTTTTACTGCAGGGTGCGATATTTTAACCATTATTATAAATCCTTTCTGTTTATAAAAAAACTGGAAAAAATTTTTTTGCTATTTTATTTTTTCCGGATGTGCGGAATTGGAAAGGATTATTTCGTAATATTCGTTTTTATCAATGTTTACACCCATATTTTTAGGGTCTGCAAATTTTTTCTTTTTGTTCTTATTTAATAATTTTTTGTAATCGCCTGCCATAATTCAATTATATTACAAAATTTTAAAAACCGCTTGAAATTTTTATACCTTTGTTTTACGATACTTTTACGTGCGTCGGTGTATTTGTGGAGCATCGATTAAAGGAATTTGATAAGTACGAAATATAAAGTTATAAAGGAATTGTGAAATGAACCCTATTATTGATGAATTGGAAAAATCTTATTTAAGAGAAAATCTTCCCGAAACTAATCCTGGCGATACTGTTAAAGTTTTCGTAAGAATTGTTGAAGGAAACAAAGAAAGAATTCAGGCTTTCGAAGGAACTGTTATTAAAAAACACGGTTCAGGCATTAACAAAACTATTACCGTTAGAAAAGTATTCCAGGGCGTTGGCGTAGAACGTGTATTCTTGCTGAACTCTCCGAGAATTGATAAAATTACCGTTCTCAGAAAAGGTGATGTAAGACGTTCTAAACTTTACTACTTGAGAGAACGTTCCGGTAAAGCAACTCGTATCAAGGAAAAAATTGAAAAAAGATAAGCTTCATATACACTGGTATCCGGGACATATTGCGAAAGCTGAAAAGAAACTTAAAGAACAGCTCTCTTTAGTTGATGCCGTAATTGAAGTAATTGATGCGAGACTGCCTTATTCAAGCAGTTATGATAATATTGCGGGGCTTTTAGGTGAAAAGCCCCGTTTAATCTTGCTTAATAAAGCTGATTTAACCAACCCTGATGAACTTAAAAAATTTATAAAAGTATTAGAGGAGAAATCAGGTTTTCCTGTGTTAAAGTCAGACGCTAAAAATTCCAAAGACTTAAATTTTATTGTTAAAAAAGCTGTGGAACTTTCGGAACCGAGAATTCAGGCATTGATGAAAAAGGGACTTCTTCGCAGACCTGCACGTGTTATGGTTGTCGGGATGCCGAACGTCGGTAAATCCAGTATTATAAATAAGTTAACCAAATCATCAAAAACAAAAATCGGGGCAAAAGCAGGGGTTACAAGACAGCAGCAATGGGTAAGGATTAATCCGAAGCTGGATTTGCTTGATACTCCCGGGATTGTTCCGATGAAGCAGGAAGATCAGATTAGAGCTAAGAAACTCGCATTCGTTAATGCAGTTTCCGAGAATGCTTATTCTAACGAAATAGTAGCAAAAGAACTATTAGCGTTGTTAGATGAAAAATATTCGGAAGCAGTAAAAGAATTTTATAAAGTCGAAACACTTTCACTGGAAGAGATTGCTAAATCGAGAAACTGGATTATTTCAGGCGGAAATCCCGATATTGAGCGGACAGCCGTATATGTTTTAAGAGATTTCAGGGAAGGTAAAATCGGAAAGTTTATTCTTGATGACTTAGTAGAAGGTTAGATATGGTACAAAAATTAAAAACAACTTTAACAGCTGATTCGCGTATTATACAGCTTTTCACTTTTGATTTAAATCAAAAGAGAGTTGTAATAGGTACTGATGAAGCCGGCCGCGGATGCGGTGCGGGCGGTGTCTTTGCCAGTGCCGTATGTTTTAATAAGCGTTCGCAGGAATTAGTTGAAAGGCTTGAAGATTTAAATGACAGTAAAAAGCTTTCTCCTAAGAAACGTGAAGCTTTATATGACATTATAAAGGAAAATACCGTTAATTCTACTGTTTGTATTGAAGTAGATGAGATTGAGCGAATAAATATTCTTAATGCTTCTTTAAAGGCAATGCGTTTGGCATGTGAAGACGTAATAAATCAACTTTATCCGCTTCCGGAAGAAAAAGAGAAATTAATTGCACGTAACATGCTTAGCAGAAGTGAAATAATGATATTAATTGACGGTAACAAGAGGATATGGGATTTTGATTATTCGCAGAGATATGTTGTTAAGGGTGATGCTAGATCGGCATCTATTGCGGCGGCAAGTATTCTTGCTAAGGTAAGCCGTGACAGATATATGCTGCGGCTTGATGCGGAATTCCCGCAATATAACTGGAAAGATAACGCGGGATATCTTACAAAAGAGCACATGGCTCTGATAGATAAATACGGCATGAGTAAATATCACAGACCGTCTTATCTACAGAAGCATTTTGCTAAGCAGGAACAATTGTCATTATTCTAGTTATAACCTATGAGGATAATCTTTTTTGAACTCAAAATCATCATATTGTAAAAGTGCTGAGCAGTCGTAAGGATCGGTTTTACAGGCTTGTAACGCCTTTTCTCTTGTATTATAGAGGGGCAGATAAGCTGCCGCAAATGATTTATTTTTTGATATTTCAGATTCTTTGCTTAATGAATATGATTTTCCTGTTGCTATAAAAAATACAAATATATCTCTTCCGAATTCGTTTGGAAGCCTGTCTCCGTTAATATCAAAGCGCAAATCTACGCAATTACCCAAATGCATCTCTGCGGTTGAACCGTCAGCGAAATATATTTTTGTCCCTTTGCTTTTGGTATTATCTTCGGCATTATATATACCTTTTTCTACTTTAAGGTATTTAATGTACGGGGCAAGATACTTGTTCCAATATGCATAATTTTCATCATTTTCTGTCTGTGGGTCCATATTCCCGTCTTCATCCTGATAATTTCTTACGTCAATCCATTCGTAAGCAGGTGTTCCATGATCATTTTCGGCAAGAATTAAAGCCTGCTGCATCATGCTGCTGAATTTTTTGAGACGTGCTGAAGCTTCCTTCTTTTTATGGTTTGCAATCAGAGACGGCATAGTCAGAGCGGCAACAATTCCGATAATACCTAAAGTGACAAGAACTTCAGCCAATGTAAAAGCCTTTAAACAGCGCTTAAAATAAAAACAGTTAAAATTTTTAGAAAAATTGTAAAAGCGCCCCTTAAACAGTCTATCCGGTGTATCTACGCACGTAGTTCCGGGGGGGGGGCAATCTTTAACGCTTTAATATTCATAATTTCTGCCTCCTATTATCCTAACTCTTTTATTATTTACGATTATTTATATAATGTCAAGCTTAGATGTCAAACAGCCTGTGCAGACGTGTTCTGATATCATCTTCATCCAAATCCTGTGTTATCTTATTTAAATCAATGGACATTTGATAATAATTTGCGGCATCATTTATAAATCCCATTGCCTGTGAGGCTCTTGCGGCATTAAAATATGCAAGAGTATAACTCGGATTTAGTTCTATTGCCGCTTCAAAATATTCAAGTGCTTCTTCCGCATCGCCGAGCCCGTCTAAATAAAGAATTCCTAAATTATTTTGTGCATATTCATTATCAGGGTTTAAGTCTATAGCTTTGTGGAAAGATACAAGAGCTTCTTCAAGGTAATCTTTTTCCCACAGTGCAATTCCTGCTTTTGCATAAGCTCTGTAATCATCCGGTTTAAGCGTTATGGCATCACAGTAAGCACGTATTGCATTATCCAAATCGTATGCTGCCATATGAACATCGCCTAAAGACAGATAAAGGTTATAATTGTTTGGATCTAAAATCATTCCTGCCTGATAAGTTGATACGGCTGCTTCTATATTTCCTTTTACTTCTGCATATATGGAGCCAAGTGCTTCACAAACAATTGATGTCCATTCGTTATCAGGATTGATTGTAATTGCCTTTTGATAATGTTCTATTGCATCGTCGTATAATTCCGCTTTAGAATAAGCGTACGCAAGAGAATTATTATAAAATGGATTTTCCGGTTCTCTTTCTAACGCAAGTTTAAATGCGCTTATGGAATTTATTTTATCCTCTTTTTTCATATAAAGATGACCCAGTTCATAATAAATCTGCGGGGTATCAATATCAAATTCCAGAAGTTTTTCATAACAATCTATTGTTTCATCCGTGTTTTCAGGAAAATAAGTCTGCAAAACGGTTGCAAGTTTAATCAGAACTTCTCTGTTTAAAGGATTAGCTTCTAAAACTTTTCTATAACAGTCTACGGTTAAATCAGTTTCTTTATTTTTAAGCGCCAAATCTCCCATTTTGTTATAGAAAATTTCGCTGTGATTTGTTGCTGTGATTGCCTGCCTGTAGATATTTTCGGCAGTAGGATACAGCTTGAATTTTTCCAAAAACTTTCCTACTGTGTTGTAAGTGAATACCGAAAAATCATCGGACATGTTTTTGTAAAACATTTTCATAGATGGTCTGTCCCATGCAAGCATAAGACTTCCCGACAAGAAATAGTAAATAAAGCTTAAATAATCTTTTACATTACCGTTTTGAGAATTAATCTTTTGTAAAATTGATTGTGAAAGTATCAGTCTGGGGCGTGCTGACTTTAATTTTCCCATTTTAATGGCAGACTTAAATTCTTGTTCGGCGGATTTGAAATCCTGTGCCATTTTCATGAAAAAACCTGTATAAAGATGGGCATTGATGTTTTGCGGAGCAAGCGAAACAGCAGTTTTACACTGTTCAATTGCCGTATCAATACTTATTTGTCCCTGTTCCCACATTAAAGTCGCAAGCCTGTAATAAGCTTCCGGCATAGAAGGGTCATATTTGACGGCATCAATATAATACTCGATAGCTTCCTGCAAATCACTGTTTTGCTGGCGGATAAGATATCTTTCGTGTGCTATTCGGGCTTTCTCAAGCGATTCTCTTGCTTTGTCTGTATTTGCCGCCTGTATCGGCTGTAGTAAAATCTGTTCTGACATCAATGAGCTCCAATAAGATGTATATTCAATATGTGTTTTCTCATGTCGTTATAAATTATATTAATCTTTATTAATTTAAATTAATATCATCCATATGGAGTAGATAGGCGGTTAATCTATTTTAATTTTTAATCTTAAATTGTTTTATTTGTACTATAATATGTGGTATAGCCGATTAGGAATATGAAAAATGGATTATCTTAATAATAAATACGATGTAATAGTTGTTGGTGCGGGACATGCAGGGTGTGAAGCCGCAATTGCATGTGCAAAACTCGGTGCTAAAGTTCTTCTTGCAACACTTGATGTTGATCATATTGCTTTAATGCCGTGTAATCCTGCAATAGGCGGACCTGCAAAGTCAACTCTTGTCAGAGAAATTGATGCATTAGGCGGAGTTATGGGTGAGGCCGCTGATGCTACTTATATTCAAATGAAGATGTTGAATTCTTCCAAAGGACCTGCTGTAAGAGCTTTGCGAGCACAATCCGATAAAAAACAATATATGGATTACATGCGTAATATTATTGAAAATAATGAAAATATTTATCTCCGTCAGGCTTGTATTACCGAGCTTCTGGTAAAAGACGGGCAAGTTGCTGGTGCGATTGATGAATTCGGTATAGAATACTGCGCCCGTGCAGTTATTCTTACAACAGGAACATCTCTTAACGGAAAAATTTTTGTCGGACTTCGTTCCTACAGCGCAGGCAGACTGGGAGAAAAAGCCGCTTACGGTTTATCAGAATCTCTTATAAAACATGGAATTACAATTAAAAAATTAAAGACAGGAACCCCGCCCAGAGTTGATAAACGTTCAATTGATTACTCAAAAATGACAATTCAACCGGGTGATGAAACTCTTCATTTTTATTCGTTTAAACCGAACAGACCCGTCAGACCCCAATATCCTTGTTATCTTACAAGGACAAATGAAGAAACACATGCAATTATTAAAGCAAATCTTGATAAGTCACCTATGTTTCAAGGTTTAATTCAGGGTGTGGGACCGCGTTACTGTCCTTCTATCGAAGACAAGGTCGTAAGATTTAGTGAAAATCCATCACACCATATTTTTATTGAGCCTGAGGGATTAGGTACGTATGAAGTTTATATTCAGGGATTTTCAAGCAGTCTTCCCGCAGACGTTCAGGTTAAAATGCTCAGGACGCTTCCGGGGCTGGAAAAAGCACATGTGATTAAACCTGCCTATGCCGTTGAATACGATTATGTTCCTGCTGTGCAGACTACTCATTCTTTGATGTCTAAAAATATTAAAGGTTTGTTTTTCGGCGGACAGATTAACGGAACAAGCGGATACGAAGAAGCTGCCGCTCAAGGTTTGATTGCAGGTATAAATGCATTTAATTATTTAAACAATTCCGAACTGCTTGAACTTTCAAGAAGTTCATCATACATCGGAACATTAATTGATGATTTGGTTACAAAAGATATTCAAGATCCTTACAGAATGCTTACTTCCCGTTCCGAATACAGGCTTTTGCTTCGTCAGGATAATGCGGATGCAAGACTGACATCAATAGGCAAGAAGTTTGGACTTGTGGATGACGTTCAATTTAAAGTATTTACCGATAAACAAAAAGCTATAGAGAAAGAATTATTAAGAATTAAAGATGCTAAAATTTCGGCAACGGAAGAGGTTAATTCTTTGCTTTCAAAATACGGAGAGCACATGGATCGCGGCATGAAAATAGCTGAACTTCTGAAACGTCCGAACGTTGATTATAATGTTATCAAGGAAATAGATGCTGAAACAAATGCTTTAAATATTCCGTTTGATGTTTCGGAGCAGGTTGAAATCCTTGTTAAATATGAAGGATATTTAAAACGTCAGGAATTTCAGGTTGAACAGGCATCAAAACTTGATAAATTTAAAATTCCCGATGATATTGATTTTTCTTCAATCGAGCATATTTCTTCCGAAACAAGAGACAAACTTGCTAAAATTCGTCCGAAAACTCTGGCTCAGGCATCACGCATCGGTGGTGTTAAACCCGCTGATATTTCTATTTTAATGGTAATGCTTGAACGCCGCCAGTTTACCAGAGTTTAATCAGGCCATATAATTAATTCCGTAATTTTTCTTTTCATAAGAAATACCGTTATTTCTTAATGCCGATTCGAACGCTCTGTCTTTGTAATCTTTAACGTTAATATCAACTTTTCCGTACACACCTGTACTTCTTATTCTATTGTAAGTCATGTTAGCATTGTTCAGCCAAAAATTATTCATTAAGGCTCCAAGCATGAAAATCTGCGTTTTTGATGTTGCGGTACCTGTATCTACCGTGTATGTACTTTTAAATGACGGGGAATATATATTGTTATTTATTTGCATAATATATTTAAAACATAAAAAAATTTTTTTTGCTATTTGCTATATATTGCTTTATAAATAAAAAACAATCCCAAACCAATTAGCCTCTAAGTGGTTTGGGATTTGTAAAAATCTAATTCTTGTAAAATAAATTAATTATTCTCTTTTTGTGCCAACTCTTCAAAAACAAATGAACTTTGCTTTTTATCATAAGAAATTGCATATTTTTTCTCAGGTTCAACATTTACTTCAATTTTTTGAGGGTCATATGTTGTTCTTACCCATTTGTGCAAAATACCAGGTCTTTGAGTTTCGTATTGTAATTCCAAAATATTTGCACCCGGCTTAACATAATATGCTCTTTGTCCAAAACCTGCAGAAATTTGAGCTTGAGATTCTCCGTTAATAGTCAAGCAATTAATGGTATTAGTGAAGCCTAATAGGTGCCATTGGCAATCTTTAATTACCATAATTGAAGCATCAGGATTTTCACTTTCATACTTTTTCTTTGACATTGAGTGGATATACATTCCAACTCCTTGATAAACAAAACTTAAAAGAATAATTCCGCCTACGATTAGAATGTACTGGGTCATTTCCATTTTTATTCCTCCTTATTTTTTAATGGTTGCAACTTTTATAGGCTGTTCATTAGTATTTTTTGCCCCTAACATTGAAAGCATTTCTTTGTAATCTTCTCCGCTAAAGTTAGTTGCGTCAATATAATCCTCTTTTCCCGTCTCCTTACTTATATAATAAATATCTTGGTCATCTTCATTTTTTGTATTTGAATTTTTTGAATATTCAGACCAATAATATTGATCGATTGGAAATCCTTTAATAATTTTTCCAAACCGTTTGATAAGCAGCTGGTTGTCATTTGTAAAAAGAATTGAAATATTATCGGTATAATATATTTTGTGAAGCATCCACACAATGACAGCCAAAGCTGCTATTGCAGATATTAAAAAGCTATGAGTAAATTTTCCTGCAACATTAAAAACAAACCAACCGGCGCACAAACCGCAGCCAGTCCAAAATAGTTTTGTTGCAATCCTGCCTTTATACTCTTTCATAAAACCTCCAGATATTACCCCAAATAAATATCAAAAATCACCACTTCCATGGTTTTAAGCTTACAATAAAAATTCTCAAAGTAAATATAAACTATACTAATATTAACAAACTGCTTTATTTCTGTTATAAGATAATAGGAACTTTAACTATAAACTCCTGTTCATGCAAGTTGCTCAACCTGCTTTTTTTTATTTTCTTACCATTAAAGAGAGAAATACTTCCGTTAATTACTGGTCAGTAGGCTGTGCATACCTGTCCGGTGATAAAATTAGACATTGTTTATCTGTACAAACCAGTATGGACGCAAACTTACAATAACAAAAATTTCCCGGAGATGGATTCGAACCACCGTTGGAAGAGCCAGAATCTTCAGTCCTGCCGCTAGACGATCCGGGAATATTATAACAACTCTATTTTAATTCAGACATAAAATTATTGCAATATTTATGCCGAAAATTTATTATTTGTTTGCCGGATTGTAAACTAAGTTCGATAAATCATTGTGCAGCATTCTTAATTTATAATCATTATTTTGAATTTTTTCAAGTTTATTTCTTAATGTTTGATTGGAAGTTATTCTTGTTTTAGGCTCTTTACGCACTAATGTCAAGCCAAAATAGATACTGCTGTCAACAATATCGCTAATACTGTCACAAAGGTTGGTATTTCTGTCAAAAAGATTATCAAATGCTTTTAATACTTCATTTTTTGCGGCTAATATTTCAGCTTTTCTTTTAGCAGGGCTTGTTCTTATATCCATAACCCCTGCTTTTATAACGGAAGGTACGAAATACGGATCATAATCAAAATCATTAATTATTATCGGTTTTGAACTTTTATTTCCTATTGCGGTAATAAACTGTGCAGCGGCATCAGCATCTTTTTGATTGCGGAATCCACCTTTAGAAAGGCTAACAATCAATGCTTCAGGGTTGCTCAAGGCATGTAGTTCTTTTAATTGGAACGTTTTTTTTACTTTTTCCACCCCTTTATAATCTCTGTCAAATTTCAGTTTTACAGCGTTAATTAAATTGCTTTTCTTTACATTAATTTCATATACAGGAGCTAATGAATGTGCTTTTGTTTGAATCATTTTATATGCAGCATTGTTTTTATTTTGAACTCTGTAAAATAAATACTCAGGAAGTTTTTGTGCAGATCGAAGTGATATACTCTTAGAAATCATGAGTTTCTCCTTTTATACTTTATCAGATGTATGTTGGGATAATATAATACTGATAAATTTTTAGATTTGCTTATTTTAAATGTTATAGTAATAAAATTTTACAAATGTTTAAAATTCGTTTATTTCTATAATTTTATTTATACTATGATATAAGAGTAAAATATATATAAACAAGCAAAAAGTGGCAGGTTAATTAAATGGATTTTTATGAAGCAATCGAAAAACGCAGAACAGTGCGTGATTTTGAAGATAAACCTATCCCTATGGATATTATAAAAAGAATTCTTTCAGCCGGATTAAAAGCACCAACCAATAATCATCTTCGAGAATGGGAATTTGTGATTGTCAACGACAAAAAAGAACGATTAAGCGTTCTTAACTTGGAAGATATGACAGGTTATGATGAATGCGAAAAAATGATGGACGGATTTGGGATGACAGATTCAGACCAAAGAGGAATGTATCACATTGCTATGCCAAAACAATTTTCTATGCTTTACAACTCGGGGTGTTTAGTTTTACCATTTTTCAAATTGAGAGAACCTTTAATGAACCCTACATGTTTAAGTTCTCTTAACGAATTTGCGTCAATTTGGTGCTGTGTTGAAAATATATTATTGGCAGCCGCTGCCGAAGGTATCTTTGGCGTAACACGCATTCCTATGACAGAGGAATTGGAACATATTAAAAACACTCTTAAGCATCCTGATAACTATACAATGCCTTGTTATATTGCTTTGGGGTATCCCCACAGAAATGCAAAATTGCCTGTACAAAAAGTGATTAACATTGAAGACAGATTGCATATTAATCACTGGTAAGCATTGATAAAAGTTTTTTTTATTATTTTTAATACCGGCTTCAAAAATGAAATTTCCAACTTAGAAATGAAAAAATACCAGTAATTTTTAGTCATAGAACATATTTAGAACATGAAACTAACAATTTATAAAATTCAACGAATATAAAAAGCGGGTCTAATTTCTGATGTAAATGAACACTCAGTTTGATTTTATTTAACAGACAGATTGATTTTTTTCGGCAACTTAGAGTATAAATTTTTTATGAATTTATGTTAATATCCTATCTAAGAAGGCGGAAGTAATAATGAAGGATTTAACATTTGAAAAAGCTATACAGGAATGTAATGGCTGTGAAAAAAATTTATTACTAGGAAATGGATTCAGTAGAGCTTTTGATGAAAATAGTTTTAATTATTCAAATCTATTAGATTCTCCTAATATTTCTTATTATATAAAACGAATTTTTAAAACATTTAAGACATCTGATTTTGAAGTGATTATAAAAAAGTTAGAAAGTTCTGCACAACTATTAAAAGCATATGACCATCGGTTAACTACAAGTGATAGATTATATGGAGAGGCTAATAAATTACGAGATGAATTAATCAATCGTATATTAGAGATTCATCCTTCTTCACAAAATGATATTGAAAAAGATAGAATGTTTAACACATTAATCTTTCTTTCAAATTTTAATAAAATTTTTACGTTAAATTATGATTGCCTTTTATACTGGGTTTTGCTTAATAGAGAAGATTTTTTAAAAAGATATCCAAACAGAGAAATTTTTGAAATGGATGATGGGTTTAGACCATACTATAATGAACTTGTTTGGAAAGAAAAAGGAAAACAGAATGTTTTTTATTTACATGGAGCATTACATCTTTATAAAAAGTATAATAGTTTAATATGTAAAATCTGGAATGATGGAAGATATCTAATGGATGTAATAAAAAAGAATCTCTACGATAATAAATATCCTTTAATAGTTACAGAAGGCAGTAGCAAAAATAAATTAAACAAAATTCTAAAAGAAAACAATGATTATCTTGCATGTTGTTATTCAAAGTTAAACGAAATTAAAGATATTTTATTTATTCATGGACATTCCCTTGATAAAAAGGACAAACATATATTTGATGCCATAAGTAAAAATTTAACAATAAAAAGAGTATATATAAGTCTATGCTCTAAAGAAAAGTATCTAGACAAACGTGAAAAAGCTGACACTTTTTTTGCTAAAAGGGAACGAGAAGGAACTTTAAAGATATTCTTCTACGATGCAGATAGTGCCAACTTATGGTGAAACAATAATATTTAAATGTCCAATTTGATTATAACAGACAGTTTGTTCTTTAAGGTGTAAATCTTTGATTTTACTATGTTTTAGTCACTGAGAATTTCGTAATTTTCGAAAAATCAATGTAAATGAACACTCAGTTTGAGAATTTTGTGCAATGTTATCTAAAAAATTTGAAAAATTCACACGAATAATTTTCTAAAAATAGCAAAAGTCATTGTCCCCTTAATTAAAGGAACGAGCTAAGTGGATTTTATACTTTCATCAACAAGCTGCGATTGAATTTCAAATTCTAAACTTGAAACAAATAAAAATGAGAATAAACAACTTGGTCGGAAATATAAGCAGCAAAGCTTGGAAGAGCAAATTATACATGTTAAAAAATTTACGGAACTTAAAAATGCAGAACTTTTATGGTTCAATTTTATCTTTATACATTTTTAAAATTCTATAAATGTGAAATTTTACTTAATCCCATAAACTGAGCTGCCTATATAATTCCCCTATATAGATATAAAGTGTTTTTACACCTAAAAAATACCTTTTCATGTAACTAATTGTTAAGCAACTTGTATAATCTACCCATTGCTTCTTCAACAATAATAGCGTCATCTTCAAGAAAATTAAGTCGATACATTTGTTTACTATCTGCTACCAGTGCAGCTTGTGTTTGTGCATAATAGTTTTTCTGAGCAGCATTGAAATTTTGAGCTAACTCATATTCTTTAGTGCCGGAGTTTATCTTAGGATACTTGTTCCACATTTTATCAAAGAAAGGCTTAACTTGGGTTTGTATAAAATCATTTATGGCTTCATCAGTAGCATTTAGGTTATTCCTCTTTAGGTTATCTATTGCATGAGGTTTATATCCTTCTAAAAACTGTTCTCTACGAGCTCTATAGGAAATTTCATTTTGCTTAATATGTCTTAGTTCATGTGCATATTGAGTAAACATCTCTTCTCTTGTACAATCTTTTCTAACATCAATCAGATACTTACCATTTGGTAAATCCATACGAGTTGCAAACCGGTTCTTACCTTCTACAAACTTTAAAGGTAAATTTTTATAACCAAAGTCATTAACTAACTCTTGCCTTAGCTTAAGTTCATATTGTTTATTATCTTGAATCTTTAGTATCTCTTTATATTTCTTAGCTAGTTTATTAGTTTCTATTAGAGAAAAGCTTTGCCCAAAGCTACATCAAACTCTTTCTTCAAGCTCTTTAAATTAGAATACTTCTTAGCACCCAAACAAATCCCTGTTACAATCAAACTGTCAGTTTAATGTCCAAATGTGTCCAGTTTGATTATTACGAACAGTTTTTATCACCAATCAATACCAACTTTTCCGTAATATCTAATTTTATTGTTTTTTAAGCAGGTATCTTTGTCTGTTCTCTGATAATAATTTCACCATTGCATTTTTTTGCGGCATCTTCTCGTATAATTTCACCGATTGAATCCGCAGTTATCGTTCCTGATTTTGGATTTTTAACAGATGTAATATGACCTTTTATATCAGCCACAACATCTGAATATTCAAAGGAGAGGTCACAATCAACCATTTCGCAATTTATAAGTTTTAAATTTTTGCAATAGCATAATGGCTGTGTTCCGGTTATTTTGCAGTTGATAAGAGTTAAATCTTCAGAGAACCAGCCAAGATACTCGCCTTTAACAATAGAATTTTCAACGGTTATGTTTTTAGAGTGCCAAAATGCGTCTTTTGTGTCTAATTTTGAGTTTTTTATTGATAAATTTTTCATGTATTGAAAAGAATATTTGCCCATCATTTCTATGTTATCAATAACAACGTTATTAGTTTCAAATAAAAAATACATTGAATCAATTTTTGAGTTTTTAATATCAATATTTTTGCATCTCCAACCAAATTCAGGTGACTTTATTTGAGAATTTGAAATACTGACTTTTTTACATTCCCTAAGACATTTTATTCCGTCAATTTTACAGTTTTCAATTCTGCCGTTGTCAGAATACCATAATGGTGCTCTTGTTTTTTCATCAAGGCTTGAATTTACAAGTGAAAATTTTCTAGCGTGCCACATTGGATATCTCAGCGAAAATGAGCAATCTATAACTTCATAATTACGGCCTTCTTTTATAACAGATTCACCGTCAACAATTCCGGCAAAGGTGCAATTTACAACCTGTGTATTTTTTAAATTGTATAAAGAGCGTTCTTCATCAAATGTTTGATTTTCAATTCTTTTCATCTAAACATCTCCTTGTATTTTTTTCTTACATAAATCTTTTTCAGGAATTTGAGAAACTATAATTCCAATAAGCATTATTAAACATCCTGACCATTCATTTATGGTTAGCGTTTCGTTCAGTATCAGCATTCCTCCTATAACTGCAAAAACAGCTTCAGAACTTAAAATCAATGTAGCAAGTATCGGCTTTGTTGCCTTGTGTCCGAAAATCTGCAAAGTATAAGCAACGCCTGTTACAACAATTCCTATAAATAAAATTGGTTTCCAACCTGAAATAACAGCGGCCATTGTTGGGTTCTCAAATAAAAACATAGGGATTAAAGAAAATAACCCGGCTGTAAAAAATTGAAGAATTGAAAGGCTTATTGCATTTGATTTTTTAGAATAATGACTAACCGTAATTATATGAAGTGCGAAGAAAAAAGCACTAACTAAAAGCAAAATATCCCACAATTCAAAATGTGTAAAATCTTTTGCACATAAAAAATAAAGTCCGAATATTGCTAATATTATTCCTATTTTAGCATTTGACGTCAGTTTATGTTTTAAAAATACTGCTATTATCGGTACAAACAAAATATAAAGCGAAGTTATGAATCCAGCTTTTCCTGCATCAGCATATATCATACAGTATTGATTTATTGAAAAAGCAATAAATAAAATAAATCCTGCTAAAATTCCACCCTTAATAAGATCCGAATTTATATATTTTGTATTATCTTTAAATAAAGCAAGAACAGGTAAAAGGCAGAATGAACCTATAAAACATCTTAAAACATTAAAGGTAAAAGGCTCAACGTAAACCATTCCGAGTTTCTGAGCAACAAAGGACAACCCCGATATAAAAGCTGCAAGCAGCAGGGAAATATTACAAAATATATATAAGTTTTTAAATTCTGTTTTATTCATAATTGGTTATATTCTAGTCATTACATATTTTTATTATTTACGACAAATCGCAAAATAGCAAATACTTATATTAAATAATGTATAATGCTTGACAGGCATTATACATTTAAATAAAATATTTTCACGAGAGAAGTATTATGGAAATCAGAGTTTTAAAATATTTTTTAACGGTTGCAAAGATTGGAAATATCACAAAGGCTGCTAATTCAATGCATTTAACACAACCGACTTTATCAAGACAACTCGCTGATTTAGAAAACGAATTAGGACAACAGTTATTTATAAGGGGCTCAAAAAGCGTTACCCTTACTCCTGAAGGTATGATTTTAAGAAAACGTGCCGAAGAAATTATGGAACTTGTTGAAAAAACAGAGAGTGAATTCTCTTCAATAAAAGATGAAGTTTCAGGTGATATTTTTATAGGTTCAGGAGAAACAAAATCAATAAAACTCATTGCGGATGTTATGAAAACCCTCAAACAAGATTATCCGAAAATTAAATTTCATATTGTTTCAGGTGATAGCGAGGATTTATCCGAAAGGCTTGATAAAGGTTTGTTGGATTTTTGTGTTTTTATAGAACCTTTTAATTTTGAAAAATACGACTCACTTGATTTAGGCGCGAAAGATACCTGGGGAATTCTTTTAAGAAATGATGATCAGCTTGCAAAAAAGAAAAATATAAAAGTTGAGGATTTGATGAATTTACCTTTGCTTGTTTCAAGACAGGTTATTAAAAAGACCATTGAAAACAATATATTCTTAAATTGGTTTGGTAAAGATTTTGAAAAATTGAATATTGTCGGGACTTATAACCTTTTATACAATGCCGCAATAATGACGGAAGACAAAATCGGCTATGCTTTGGGATTGGACAGATTAATAGCTGATACAATAGACAGTCCGCTGACTTTCAGACCGCTAAATCCAAAACTTGAAGTCGGAGTTGCTGTCGCATGGAAAAAGAATCAAGTTTTTTCAAAACCTGCAAAATTATTCTTAGAAGAATTGCAAAATAAATTTAATAATGCTTTTTAGGCATTACATATTATTTAATATAAGTATTTGCTATTTTGTGATTTATCGTAAATAATAACCTTATAACTTTATAAGGAATAAAATTATGAATAACAGAGAATTTTTAGAATACATGAATACGCATGATTATGTTTCAAAAGGCGAACCTATCTTGCAAAAATTCTATGAATTATCAGAAAATGCAAGAAAAATCACAATGGAACTTAACAATAAATATCACACACCGGAAGAAATCAGAGAACTTTTTTCCGAACTGACAGATAAAAAAGTTGATGAAAATTTTAGAATGTTTCCGCCTTTTTATACAGAATGCGGTGTAAATATAACAGTCGGTAAAAATGTTTTTATCAATGCTTGTTGTAAATTTCAAGATCAGGCGGGAATTGAAATCGGAGATAATGTTCTAATCGGTCATTCTGTTATTATTGCAACTTTGAATCACGATTTTGATATTGAAAACAGATTATCAATGACGGCTAAAAAAGTTAAAATCGGAAACAATGTCTGGATAGGTTCAGGTTCAATAATTCTTCCCGGCGTAACAATAAATAACGGAGCAATAATCGGAGCCGGCGCAGTCGTAACCCGTGATGTTCCCGAAAATGCAGTTGTTGCAGGTAATCCTGCCAAAATTGTCAAATATATAGAACCAGATAAAAATGGTAAATAATAATAGGAGGTAAGTTAATGACAAAAAAAGTATTGATAATTGGAACAAGCCCGAGAGCAAACGGAAACTCAAACAGGCTTGCTCAAGAATTTGAAAAAGGCGCAAAAGCAGAAGGAAATGAAGTTGAAATAGTTTACTTGTGTGATAAAACAATTAATTTTTGTAAAGGCTGTCTTGCCTGTCAAAGATTGCAAAAATGTGTAATAGATGATGATGCAAACGCAATAACTGAAAAAATCAGAAATTCAGAAGTTATCGTTTGGGCAACTCCAGTCTATTATTACTGTATGTCAGGACAGATGAAAACAATGATTGACCGTTCAAATCCTTTATTTGCAACGCAAAATAAATTTAAAGATATTTATCTTCTTGCAACTGCGGCAGAAGACGAAGAAACAGCTATGGACGGCACAATAAAAGGGCTTCAAGGTTGGATTGACTGCCACGCGGGTGTTGAATTAAAAGGTATTGTAAGAGCAACAGGGGTTGCGGATGTTGGTGATATTGAGCGCAGTTCGGCTTTAAAAGAAGCATACGAATTAGGCAAATCAATAAATTAGGAGGCTCATTTATGTTATATGATACTCATTACAAAGAAGGTAAAAAAGTTACTTTTAAAAAATTTGATTTGAATATTGCCGGTCTTTTGTTTTTACCGAAAAATTTTGATGAGAATAAAAAATATCCTGCTGTCGTGTTAACTCACCCCGGCGGGGGCTGTAAAGAACAATGCTCCGCGCTCTACGGCTGGCATCTGGCACAAAACGGTTATGTCGCTCTAGCTTTTGATGCTGCTCATCAGGGCGAAAGTGAAGGTATGCCGAGAAATTTGGAAGATCCGACTTCTCGGGTTGAGGATATCCGCTCTGCTGTTGATTATTTAACAACGTTATCTTATGTTGATGAAGAAAAAATCGGCGCAATGGGCGTTTGTGCAGGCGGCGGCTATACAATGAATGCTATTCAGACTGATTTAAGAATTAAGGCAGCAGCAGGAATAAGCACATGGGATGTGGGCGATAGTGCAAAAAACGGATTTCCGGGAGTAAATGAAGAAAACTTTTTGCAAAAGCTTTTAAAACAGGTGGCAGAAGCAAGAACCGCAGAAGCTAAGGGAGAAGAACCACGATATTGGAAATATGTACCTGAAACAGAAGAAGAAATTAAAAATGCTCCCTCTACAATCGTAAAAGAAGCAAGTGAATATTACAAAACAGACCGCTGCTACTATCCTACAACAACAAACAGATACCTTGTTTCAAGCAATGATAAACTTGCCGCCTGGGATGCTTTCAGTCATATTGAAACCGTTTCTCCAAGACCGATTTTATTGATTGTCGGAAGCAAGGCTGACACTTTGTATTATAGTGAAGCCTGCTACAACAAGGCTTTTGAACCAAAAGAAATATTTACAATTCAAGATGCAACCCATGTTGATTTATACGATAAACCGCAATTTGTAAATCAGGTTGTTGAAAAACTTGTTTCGTATTTCAACCGATATTTAAAAGAGGTGAAATTATGCAAAGAATAAAATTAAACAACGGAATTGAAATGCCAATTTTAGGCTTCGGGGTATTTCAAATTGATGATAAAATCTGTCAGGGCGTTGTTGAAGATGCACTTTCTGCCGGTTACAGATTAATTGACACTGCAAGCAGTTATAAAAATGAAAAAGCTGTCGGATTTGCGCTTAAAAATTCAGGTATTAAAAGAGAAGATTTATTTGTTACAACAAAAGCTTTTATTCAAGAAATGGGCTATGAAAAAACAAAAACAGCATTTGAAAATTCTCTGAAAAACCTGGGGCTGGATTATCTTGATTTATATTTAATTCATATGCCGTTTGGAGACTATTACGGCTCATATCGGGCTATGATTGAACTTTATAATGAAGGAAAAATAAAAAGCATAGGTGTAAGCAACTTTATGTCCGATAGAATAATGGATTTGTGTTACAACTTTGGGGTTGTACCTGCGGTTAATCAGATTGAATTACACCCTTATTATCAAAGAGAAGAAGAGTTGAAGATTTTGCGCGAACACGGAATTCAACCACAGGCGTGGGCTCCATTTGCTGAAGGTATGAACGGAATGTTTACCAGCCCTTTGTTAGCTCAAATTGCTCATAATCATAATAAATCAGTAGCACAAGTTGTTTTAAGATGGAATATTCAAAGAGGTGTTGCTGTCATCCCAAAATCAACGCATAAAGAAAGAATGATTGAAAACATTAATATTTTTGATTTTGAACTAACACAAGAGGAAATGATTAAAATAGCAACTCTTGATTTGGCAAAACCTCAAATGCTTGATACAAGAGTTGTCTCAGAAGTCCGAAGATTATACAACTATCTTGAAAATCCTGTACTTACAAGTTTGGAGAATTAAACTATGATAAAAAAAATATTAACAGTATTATTTGCAGGAATAATTTTAATAGGAGTAACAGATATGGCTGAAGCTAAAAATTTGAATAATGACTGGGATAAAACATTCCCAAAATCAGATAAAGTTGATATTAAAAAAGTACATTTTAAAAACCGATATGGAATAGAACTTACAGGGGATTTGTATACACCTAAAAACAAACCTTCTGGTAAAATGTCAGCAATAGCAATTTCAGGGCCTTTCGGTGCTGTAAAAGAACAATCATCAGGTTTATATGCACAAACCCTTGCGGAAAGAGGTTTTATAACTCTCGCGTTTGACCCGTCATACACCGGCGAAAGCGGTGGTGAACCCCGCTTGGTTGCATCTCCTGATATAAATACTGAAGATTTTTCCGCCGCCGTTGATTTTCTGAGTGTCCAAAAAGATGTTAACCCTGATAAAATCGGGATTTTAGGAATCTGCGGATTTGGTGGTTTTGCACTTAATGCAGCAGCAATGGACACAAGAATTAAAGCAACAGTTACATCTACTATGTATGATATGTCAAGGGTCAATGCTAATGGTTACTTCGATGCTATGAGCGAAGAAGAACGCTACAAATTGAAAGAAAAGCTAAATAATCAACGCACAGAAGATTTTAAAAACGGAACTTATGCCAAAGAAGCCGGATTGCCTGATAAGTTAACTGGAGATGAACCTCAATTTGTAAAAGATTATTATGATTACTATAAAACTAAAAGAGGCTATCATAAACGCTCTAAAAATTCTAATACCGGATGGAATATGACCTCATCATTGTCATTTATAAATATGCCTATTTTAACGTACAGCGATGAAATTCAAAGTTCAGTTTTAATGCTTCATGGAGAAAATGCACATAGCAGATATTTCTCAGAAGACGCTTTCAAAAAGTTAACAGGCAAGAATAAAGAACTTTTAATTATCAAAGGTGCAAATCATACTGATTTATATGATAATTTGGACAAAATCCCTTTTGATAAAATTGAAAAATTTTATAAGGACAATTTAAAGTAAATAATCAATTGATTGTAAAAAAGGAAGATTTTTAAATCTTCCTTTTTAATTAACTTTTTTTGTGTATTTTATCGTAATTAATTATAAATTCTGTAAATTCAGGGCTGTAATGGTCGCAAAATAAACTTTTTGCACCATCTAATTTTCTGATATTATCCATATCTTCTTTATCTAATTCAAAATCAAATACATCAAAGTTTTCTTTCATTCTTTCTTTATGCGTAGATTTTGGAATTACAATAATATTTTCTTGAATTAAAAATCTTAATGCAGTTTGAGCTGCTGATTTACCGTACTTTTGTCCAATTTCATTAAGAACCGGAGTTTTAAAGAAATCATTTTTACCTTCCGCAAAAGGTCCCCAGGACATAATTTGTGTTCCGTATTTTTTCATATATTCTTGAGCAAATTTTTGTTGATTAAACACATGCGTTTCAACTTGATTTATCATTGGTTGAATTTCAACAAAATTTGATAAATCAACAAATCTGTCGGGGAAGAAATTAGAAACGCCGATTGCTTTTAATTTGCCCTCTTTATAAGCACGCTCCATTGCTCTATATGTTCCGTAATAATCGCCAAAAGGCTGATGGATAAGCATTAGGTCAAGATAATCAGTCTGCATTTTATCTAATGATTCTAATATTGAATGATAAGCTCTTTTTTCTCCGCAATTTGTAATCCAAACTTTAGAGACAAGAAAGAATTCGTTTCTATTTATTCCTGATTTTGACCACGCATTGCCGACACCTTCTTCATTATAATATGCTTGAGCTGTATCAATTAGTCTGTAACCAACTTCTATTGCTTCACTTACACATCTTTCGCATTCTTCCGGTGTTACTTGATAAACGCCGTAACCTAAAATCGGCATTTCAAGGCCATTGTTTAGTTTTACTGTCTGCATATTTTATCCTCCTATAAACTTTTGCCCAACTCGTAAGCTTTTTTTATATGAATACTATTCTGCGTCATTTGAGGAGTTCCGCAGCCGCCGCCGAGAATCATACCTTTATTTTCAAAACCTAGATAAGAGCAAATTCCAAGATAATGGTCACGGGCAAAGCTTGTAACCTGTTCTGAATTGTCCCAGGCTGCGACTATTAACGCTGATTTGTAACCTTTATTCATAAGCCCCGAATTAAAGCTGTAAAATCTGTCAATTACTGTCTTTAATTGAGCGGAAATTCCAAAATAATAAATAGGCGAAACAAAAACAACCATATCTGTATTTAGTATGAGTTCTTTAATTTTCCCCATATCATCTTTTTGAACACAATCACCGTTCATTCCACAGGCGTTACACCCTTGACAGGCACCAATTTTTGCATGAGCAACATCATAAATCTGAACCTCATGTCCGTTTTCTGTTGCACCTTTAATAAAATTATCTGCCAGTAAATTTGATGAGCCTTTTTTGTGAGGACTGCCTTCTAAAACTAATATTTTCATAATTTATTCTCCTTGATTTATAATTTTTTCTGCCATATTTAAACCTGCATTAAAATTAAGCTCCAACACCGCCGTCAACAACATAATCAGAACCTGTTACAAAGCTTGCATACTCTGATGCTAAGAATAAAACAACCGGCGCAACTTCATCCGGTGTTCCGTATCTCCCAAGAGGCACAAGTTTTTGCACCATATCTTTATGTTTTTGTGCTTCAATTTCTGACAAATCAGTTTTATTGTAAATAGGGGTTTCTATCGGGCCAACACCTACTGAATTAGCTCTTACGCCGTCTTTTGCCCATTCTTTTGCCCAGGTTCTTGTTAAAGTATATACGGCGGCTTTTGAAGCTGCATAAATTGACATATTGGCTACGGGTTTTGTTACCATGGTTGATGAAATATTTACAACATTTCCTTTGGTTTCTTTTAGCAGAGGGTAGCAGTTAACAGTTAAATCAATTAAGGCTTTAACATTTGTATTAAACGTTGAATCGTACTGGCTTAAAGGCGCCTCAATAATAGGGCATACTGGTGCAGTTCCCGCATTATTGATTAAAATATCCAATCTGCCGTATTTTGATTTAACTTCTTCTATAACTTTTTTAATTTCTTCCGATTTTGTAATATCCGCAACAATATAGCTGATTTTTGAACTTAAACTTGCAGTTTCTTTTAATGTTTTTTCTGTTCTTCCAAGAATCAGAACATTAGCACCGGCATCTGCAAATCTTTTGGCAACAGCCTGTCCGATACCGCTTCCGGCACCTGTTATAATAACTGTTTTGTTCTCAAAACATTCATACATAAGTAGTTCTCCTTATATTAAAAATTCTTTTAAAATTGAATTAAGTTGAATTTTGCAAAATTTATCCGACCAATCCAAAGGTTCAAATTTGCCGTCTGACATGCACCAGCAAGTCATCATTCCGTATAATTGGCTAATAATTAAATGGGTCAAAAGTTCAATTGGAGTATCTTTTTTTAATTCATTATTTTGAACTGCGGTTGCTAAAATTTCTTTAAGCATTTCAAAATCATACTCCCATTTCCCGCCGTCTTGACTGTTCCTTATATTGTTAGGGTCAATCACATCTTTTATCCATTCTCTACAAATATTTATGCCGTGAAATTCAACACATTCCATAAAACGGTAAAAATAATGTGTTAATTTATCAATTAAATTTGTGTCTTGTTTGTTTTTCAGCTATCTGCAATTTCAGAAAAAGGTGCTCTAGAATATTCCAAAATAATATCTTCTTTGCGTTTAAAATAAATATAAAAAGTGCCTTTGGCAACGCCTGCTTCTTTTGTTATTTCTTCAACATTTATTGCATTCAGCCCTTTTTCTTTAAGCAGTTTTAAAGCTGCTTGTATAAGTTTTTTTCTTGTATTCTGTGCTGATTGTTGACGTTTATTCATGATATAAAACTCCTTGTAATATTATTATACAATATTATGACTAAAAGTCAATGACCTATAGTCATAATATAAAGATTTTTAAATAAATCTTTCCGCGCTGAATTTTTAGCCCAACAATTAATTAAGATATATTTGGAACACAGCCCTATTTGTTCTCAAAAAAACAAATCAGTAGAAGAATTGAAGATAGAATTTATAAAAGATAATTTTATTTTTTAGTCATAGAACATATTTAGAACATGAAACTAAGAATTGATGTAAAAAGACACTTGGTTTGATTTCAATTTACAGATGGTTTGATTATTTTGGGCAAAGTGAAGTAATTTAAGATGCAAAAATTGCACACTGCGAGCTAAGGTGCAAATGGGTTGATTTTTCGGGGTGTAAAAAAAGAACTAAATATACAGATTTAGATGTGTTCAGAGCATACAAAAATCAATTGATTGCAAAAGAGAGAGCAAGAGTAGAACACGTTTTTGCCGCATTAAAAAACGGTGTTTAAATTCTCAAAACTAAGATATAGAGGCTTAGAGAGGGTTACATCTGCATTTGAGAGCTTAATTATTGCATACAATTTCTATCGACTGTTTTTTTATTGAGAACGAGGGCTTAGTGTGTCTAATTTAGATAAAATTGGTTGATTTTCAACAAAAAAAATTAAAAAATACAAAAAACTAGAGGTAATATTAAGAATTGTAAACGCAATATTTTCTTAATATTACTGTATTAGAGTGCTTTTGTTAATTTTTCCGCAAACTCATCTGACAAAATTTTTTTTCATGTTTTTTTATTAATTAACTCAAGAAAGGAGAAAAAAGGTGTTATCATTAGTAGATCATTACAATACCCCTTCATTTTCAGGAAACTTAAGTCAAAAAGCAGGAAGAAGTATACGAAATTTTGCAAAAAATCAAAAAACACATCTGTTAACTCAAGGCGTAACCTGGACAACTATGGAAGGTCTGTCGCCTTCGCCATCATTTGGAAGTGCTATCCTAAGAAAGGTTGTGTTTGATCTGGGTGAATTGATTGGGACAGCATCTGCAAAAGCTCCTATCTCTCCAAAATACCAAGCTACTAATATATTCTCTTATATTATGACTGGTATAAAAAAGTTAAATAAATTAAAGGGAAAAAATAAGAATATTTAATAATAAAAATCTCCATTTGATATGGGAATTTTTTAATCTTATCAAAAATGGCTGAAGAAAATTTAAAAATTATAGAACTTCCAGCAAATTTCAATGTAAATGAACACTCAGTTTGATTTCTTTTAACAGACAGTTTGATTTTTTTCGACAACTTGGAGTATAAAAATTTTTGAGATTTATGTTAATATCCTATCTAAAAAGGTGGAAGTAATAATGAAGGATTTAACATTTGAAAAAGCTATACAGGAGTGTAACGGCTATGAAAAGAATTTATTACTAGGAAATGGGTTTAGTAGGGCATATGATGATGCAGCATTTAACTACAAGCATCTACTTGAGGCTTCCAAATTGCCTCAAAAACTAAAGTCTTTATTTGTGATTTTTAAAACAGAGGATTATGAAAGAGTAATAAAGAATTTAGAAACTTTAGAACAAGTTTTTAATAATAAAAAAAATATTGTAAAAGAATTACGATGGATTGAGGATTTAATCAAAAGAGACTTAGTTCGTACAATTTTAAACAAACATCCAAAATCTCAATATGAAATAGAACCTGAAAGAAAAGCTACAACGTTATCATTTTTGTCATCATTTAACAATATTTTTACTGTTAACTATGATTTACTTCTTTATTGGTTAATAATATTTAATAAAAAAGAACGTGGTAATTATTTTGGTGATATGAAAGATGGTTTTAGTGGGAATAGTAACAGAGACTGTATATGGCCGTATAGCTTAGAGGTTACCCCCAATATTTTCTATTTACATGGAGGATTACATTTATTTCATGATGGAAGAGATACATTTAAAATAAAGTATGATAATGAAAATGGGGTATCTTTACTTAAACAGATAAAAGCATATATTAATGACAATATATCTCCATTAGTTATCACAGAAGGTAATAGTAATGATAAGAAATTTTGGATTGAGCAGAATAATTATCTTAAATATTGTTATAGTAAACTTTCAGAAATGAGCGGTGTTTTGTTTATCCATGGTCATTCCTTAAATGAGACAGACCAGCATATCTTTGATGCTATAAATAAGAATTTAAAAATTAAAAAAATATACATAAGTGTTCACAAAGACACCGAAAATCTAGACGACAAAAAGAAATTAACTAAAGAAAGATTGAAAATGTTTTATAGCCTCCGAAGGTTATGCTATTATGATGCCGATAGTGCCAACTTATGGTAATTTAACCCCAAATAAAAAAAGGAGCATTTCTGCTCCTGTGACATCAATGAATTAATAATATAGTTTAATCACAAATAATCCGGTGTAAAGTTTTAATTTCATATAACATGTTCTCAACATTAGATTTTTGCCAAATTCGAGGTTTTAACAATAAAGTTCTAAATATTACCTGCGTAAGATTAGTTACATGAAATTTTTCCGGTAAACTATTAAATATTTTATCAAGATAATTACAATTAACATCATTAGGTGGTAAGTTCAAAAATTCTAAAATACTTTCATTATCAAATCCTGCAAAAAGAGACGATATTACTTTGCATTCATCCGCATTTAGTTTCTCAATAGGCTTAAATTTGTTAGTTTCGCTCCAGTAATTAAGAAGATGAAATTTTAATACAATATTTCTGTCACATTCAAATTTTATTATATCATTGCACAATTCTGAAATAATATTAAATATTAATATATTCAGTCCTCTTTCCTGTTCAAATATGGCCGTATTGGCAGCTTCTAAATCTTCAGGGGATGTATATTTATTATCGAAAATAACACCATAGCAAATTTGTTTTTCAATGAAGTAATTAAACTCTTTATAGTTAATTTTATTTATTAGGTTATATTTAAAATTATTATAAAGCTCATTGTAAGAAGTATTGTTATCTTTTTGAGATATTATTTCAGAGAAATCTTCTAATATAAATTTTGGTATTTTTTGTAAATATGAAATTAAGGCAACAAGTCCTGCAAAATTTCTATCCAACTTTAAGTCTAACATTTTATGTAAATTTGGTTCAGTAATTTCTATGTCCTTATCTTCAAGATCTAGCAACCACTTCATAACGTAAATTTTCTCAAGTCTTGTTTCAAAATTTTGAACATTAGGACACATAGTAGATATTGGCATATTCACCACCTTTCTAATTTAAAATTAATTAATTTTGGTTTAAAATATTTGAATATATTTAAAACTCTCTTTTATAAAGTTTAATAATAGAGAGTTTCATTTTTTCATGCAATTAGCCGATTGGGCCATTTACTAATTATTAGTTAGTGCTACCTAACGTGTTGTCTATCGTTATAAATTATGCATTAGATATAATTTATTAATATGGAATTGAAAAACTTATTTGGCAAAAAACTAAAGAAACTCAGAGAAGCAAAAGGGTTAACTCAACAAGAATTAGCAGAATTATGTGACATGCAAACAAATTCAATCACTTTAATTGAGATAGGAGAAAGAGCCGCATCTTTTGCAACAATTGAGATCCTTGCTAAAAAGTTAGGTGTTAATTATTATGACCTATTCAATTTTGACTGTGAAGATGGCATAGAGCCTTCAAAACAGAACCTTTTAGATTATTTAACTAATGAATTAAAAACTTTTGATGCGACACTATTACAGCACATGATACATTATTCTAGATTAGTTAAAGACCTTTACACATCAAAAGAATAATTTTTTAAGATTTTTTTTCTGTTTTAAAACATTGGACTAACTTGAATGCAATCTCTCTGTCTTTATAATCAAGCTCTTTGAACGCTTCAGAGGCTAAAAATAATAACTGTTTGTCCTTTATGTCGTATGTGCTTTCATCAAAAGTAAAAATGTAAGCAAGCGGAATTTCAAGAGCTATCGCAATTTTAATCACAACGTTAAAAGACGGGTTATTGACTCCGATTTCAATACAGGATAATGTTTGAGATGCTATGCCTGCAAGATGAGCAAGTTCTCTTTGTGTGAGCCCTTTGGATTTTCTGTATTTTGCTATATTTGCACCAATTTTCTTTTTATAGCTACTGATGTTAGACAATTCTATCATTTATCGTGTCTCCCAATATGCATCAATAACTCTAACAAAGAATTGTAAATCGCTTAAAGTGGCTGTGTCTAATTTTTCATCAATGTAAGCTCTTAATTCTTCTCTTGTTTTAATATAATCAAAATCGAATAAATCTTTTATATTACAATCTAAGACTTTGACAAATTTTTCAATATTTTCTTTTTGCGGAAATCTTGAGCCATTTTCAATTCTTGAAATAGTTGTAATTTCAAGATCTACCATTTCCGCTAATTGAGCTTGAGTAAGCCCTTTTGCTTTTCTAATTTCCTGTAGTCTTATACCAAAGTCTCTAGTAATATCCATATTACTGCAATTATAGAGACAATATTAATATTTCATAATAGCCAACTAAGTGCTAATTTCGTGTTAATGTTGTAATTTCTGGTAAGATATTTATTAAAAATTTACCATCATTGGACAATACTCAAGGAATAATAAACATGAAAAAATCTATTTGTTTCCCAATTATAGCCTGGCGGCTAATCTTTGCTGTAACAGTATTTGGATATAATCAATATACAACTAACAAGCTCGACCTTGTTAGAGTTGTAGACAGAGACACAGTTCTTGTTTCAAATTTTTTGCATCAGGATTTATATATCCGCCTTGTTGGCATTGATTGTTACGAAGCATTTATGCCAGTAAAACAAACATAAATGAATATATGGTTTAGTATGGGCGTTGTACGGAATTTGTTTATAAGAGTAATAAATTTATTATTTGCAAATTTTAAATTATTTATTTAATATAAAGATATGTATTAATGTTTAGGGGTAAATATGAAGTTTTTATTTTCACATAGAAATTTTCCGGCACAATTTCGGCATATACTTTTTGAGTTATCAAAAGATACATCGAATGAAATTGTTTTTATTACCGGAACCAAAAATGATATAAATATTAAAGGTGTAAAGAAGTACTTATATCATTTGAAGAGAGAAGTTCCAAAAAATTGTCATCGTTACTTAAAAACATTTGAAGAAGCCGTAATACATGGGCAGTCTGTTGCAGAAGTTGCAATTTCATTAAAAAATCAAGGTTTTTATCCTGATGTAATTTATGCACATTCATGGGGAAATTCAATGTTCCTAAAAGATGTGTTTCCAAATACACCTCAGTTAAATTATTGTGAATGGTATTATAACCCAACAGGTGCAGATATCGGATTTGATGGTGAAGTTCTAAATGAGGATAAATTAGCTCTTACTAAATGCAAAAATGCACAACTTTTAATAGACTTAGTTAATTGTGACAGGGGAATATGCCCTACGCAATGGCAGAAACAACAAATCCCATCAGAATTTCATAATAAAATAGAAGTGCTTCATGATGGGATTGATACAGAATACTTCGTTCCAGATCAGAATGCAATCTTTAAAATTCCGAACAGTAACATTACCTTAACTGCAAACGATGAAGTTGTGACATATGCAACTCGTGGTATGGAACCATACAGAGGCTTCCCTCAATTTATGGAAATAGCAGAGAAGTTATTGAAACAACGTCCGAAACTTCATATAGTTATTGGCGGCGAAGATCGTGTTTGTTATGGGCCTAAATTAGTAAATACAACTTATAAAGAGCTAATGTTAAAAAAATGTGATTTAGATATGGATAGAGTTCATTTTACCGGAGGTTTACCATATATGGAATATAAGAAACTTTTACAAATATCCTCTGTTCATGTATATTTAACCTATCCGTTTATTCTTTCCTGGTCTTTATTAGAAGCAATGTCTTCTGGTTGTTGCATCGTAGCTTCAGATACAGCTCCTGTTCGAGAAGTTATAACAAATAATGACAATGGTATCTTAGTAGATTTTTATGATATCGATAAATTCGTTAATACAATTGATAATCTGCTTAATGACAGCATTACTTCTCAAAAATTAAAACAAAAAGCCCGAAATACAATACTTTCTTCTTATAACCTGAAATCATTACTTCCCCAACATATTATGATATTGAAAAATTTATCTAGAAAATAATATACTTTTGGGTAGTAGACTTTTGACTAATAAAATGATATTATTTATGAGCTAGTTAGCTAGGTTGCGATTTACAATATGGGGTTATTATATGATTAGCGGGTAATATGCTTTGAATGGTTAAGTTTTATCTTAACAAATTTTTGCAGTTAGATAAAAAATAAATGGAAAGTCAGATAATAGGTGAAAGGGCTTTTATTCGCATTAATAATTTTGAATTTTTGTATTCTACCAGTAAAAGCAGATGAGTTGAGCTTTAATGATTTTCTATCAACTGCATTAAATAATTCATATAAATTAAAAATCTCGCAATTAGATTCCAAAATTGCACAAAAAGGGGTTAAGGAAGCTCGTGCAGGTTATTATCCAACATTAAGCGGCTTCGCAACAACAGAAAGATATAATGATTTGACTAATGGTAATTCACAAATTACAGCTGTAGGAAATGAAATACTTTTAAACAGAAGCTATTATCAGGATATGGCTGCTGTTGGTCTTTCGTATAATGTTTTCGATTTTGGTGTAAGACGAAAACAATTAGATATTGCAAAGGCTGATGATAAGCAGAAATCATATTTACTTCAAAAAGATACCAGAGATTTAAAATTAGATGCTGTTGATATATACAGTGATGCATTAAGCTTATACAAGCAGTCAAAAATAAAAACTGAAACATTGGCATTACAAACAGAACTTGTCGATATAAATAAACGCCTTAGAGAAAATGGTGAACTCTCCGAGGTTGATTTGTTAGATAGTGAAATCCTTGCATCAGAAACCAAAACCGAACTTGATGAAGTAAAAAATAGTTTATCAAAAAAATTATCAGAAATTTCATATTATACAAACAAGGATTACGATTTAAATAGTTTAAAGTTATCTGATTTCCCTTCAGATCTGTCGACAATTCCGGTAGATGCAGACGGTTTAGTTAAATTATCCGCGGAAGTTATGACTTTTCTGCCCGAAAAATCCTTCGAAGCCAAAGTTTATGATTTAGAGGTTCTAAAAAAACAAAAAGAATATGAAATTCAAAAAAAGATAAATTTTCCTAAAATTCGCTTTGATACAAGATATAATTTCTATGGTTCAGATCCAAGTAATTTTTTTGGCGGAATAGGAGATTTAAGTCAAAGAAGTGTTACTTTACGTCTTTCGACTTCTTTTACGTTATTTGATGGCTTTAAAAATATCAATACAGTCTCAAAGAAAAAAATGGAAGTAGAAAAAGCCAAAATAGAACGTGACAAACAAATTGCTGAATTGAAGAAAAAATATGAACAAATCCAACTAGATTGTAAAAATGCGATAATTCAAACAGAAAATAACATTGAAACATTAAAGCTCGTTGACAAAAATTTAGAAAATCTAAGACGATTAAATACGAATGGGGTAGTTGCACGTTCTGAATGTATAAAAAAACAATTAGATTTGTTGGACAAAAAACTTAAGCTTGAACAGAATCAAATAAAAAATTTTGTAGCACAATATAAACTTAAAACATTATCAGAAGAAGAGAAAGGATTGTAGGAAGTGACTATTGAAGCGATTATAAGACAAATAAGAAAATACGTAACAAAGGAAAATTTACATAATATATGGAAAAAAATATGGGGTAAAGATGCTCCTCCGGCTGAAGACTTATTCCCTGATGACCTTTATGCCTACTATAATCCCATATATGTAAAATTAGTAAATAAAATAAAACTACGAAGATTTTTTGTCAGTATTATAATTCTAATTCTCGGGCTATATTTTCTAATAAATATCTTTGATATAATAAAGAATACCCCCTTTCTTGCGTGTTTAGGCAAAGAAGTTTGTATTACCAAAGGTCCTAAGATTAATTATCCACATTACTTTATTAGGACAATTAGACTAGATAATGGCGATATTTTAGTGTTAACCTCAGGCTACTATAACTATAAATACCATAAACTTGTTAATAAATTACCAAGAAAGCTTTTTAGTCTTTTATTTTTTGTTGATTTTAACCAATATGATGATAAATATTCTGAATTATATGGTGAAACTACTGGCTATACTGCAGAATTATATAATCACAAAAGGAAGAAATTTTTTAAATTACCCTCTCCTCCAACTGGACTAAATGCCTTAGTTAAGAATACAGCTGATGAGGTTTTATTATTAAGTTTCTGGGATCCAACTTATGGAAATTTCAATACTAAATTAAAAAAATTTGTAGAAAAAAATAACAATATTTTTTATATGAAAAATAACCCCTTAGACACAAGGTTAACATTTATAAAACAATATGATGCAAACAATGCTCTAGTAATTACTAATAATAATCATGTTCCGGATCATTTGATTAATTACGGTTACACTTCAGAGTATACTCTAAAACACCCAGAACGTTTATATCTTGTAAATTTACAAAACTTTGAATTAAGCCCTTTACCCCCTTTTGCCCTTCCATTAAAATATATGCCATATAGATATGATTACAGAATTTTGGACAATGGCAAGATAATTGTTCCTATCAGGGCTTGTGATAGAGATCTAATCGGTGAGTATTGCAAGTATACTTGGGATCATATAGAAATTTATGATCCTGTTTCAAATACTTTTACCGCAGAGTTAAATACAAACTTATTAGATCAAAATCTTTTTGATATTGATCTTCCTAATGGGAATGTATTATTTATTAATAAATATTCAAGCTCAATCTTTGATAATAAAACTAATAAATTTACCAAAATCACTTCTTTAGATGAAATGAAATACAATATTATTGTAGATAAAATTCAAAGAACCGTCGCACAACATATAGGTATAGAGTTAAACGAACCTATTCAGCGCACCTCAAGAATAATAAAAATAGCCCCTGACAAATTTCTGATTACTTGTGACCATGAATATTATACTTACCCTTATATGCGAGAATTACAGAGCTGCAAAAGAACAGTTTATTATAATTTTACGAAAAATAAGGTTACTACTGGTCCAGATTTTCTATACCATATATATAGTTCTTCTATTGAACGTTTAACAGATAACAAATCAATGGTTATAGGAGGCAGTTCAATTTTTGATTCCGGAGTAAAATATGACAATAAATTACCGAATGTTTATAGTCAAATAATAAGTGTAAAAAAATAGAAAGGAATTTAGGAAGTGCCTATTATTGAAGAGATTATAAGACAAATAAGAAAATACGTAACAAAGGAAAAATTACATAATATATGGGAAAAAATATGGGGTAAAGATGCTCCTCCGGCTGAAGACTTATTTCCTGACGACCTTTATGCCTATTATAATCCTATTTATGTAAAATTAGTAAATAAAATAAAACTACGAAGATTTTTTGTCAGTATTATAATTCTAATTTTCGGGCTATATTTTCTAATAAATATCTTTGATAGAATAAAGAATACCCCCTTTCTTGCGTGTTTAGGCAAAGAAGTCTGCATTACCAAAGGGCCTAAGATTAATTATCCACACTATTTTATTAGTACAATTAGACTAGATAATGGCGATATTTTAGTATTAACCTCAGGCTACTATAACTATAAATATCATAAACTTGTTAATAAATTACCAAGAAAGCTTTTTAGTCTTTTATTTTTTATTAATTTTAACAAATATGATGATAAATATTCAAAATTATATGGTGAAACTACTGACTATAGTGCTGAATTATATAATCACAAAAAGAAGAAATTTTTTAAGTTACCCTCTCCTACTACTGGTTCAAATGCTTTAGTTAAAAATACAGGTGATGAGGTTTTATTACTCAGATTCTGGGAACCAACTTATGGAAATTACCATACTAAATTAAAAAATTTTGTAGAAAAAAATGACAATATTTTTTATATGAAAAATAATCCCTTAAACACAAGGTTAACATTTATAAAACAATATGATGCTAACAATGTTCTAGTAATTACTAATAATAATCATGTTCCGGATCATTTGATTGATAACGGGTACACTTCAAAATGTAAATTAAAACACCCAGAACGTTTATATCTTGTAAATTTACAAAACTTTGAATTAAGCCCTTTACCCCCTTTTGCTCTTCCATTAAAATATATGCCATATAGATATGATTACAGAATTTTGAGCAATGGCAAGATAATTGTTCCTATCAGGGCTTGTGATAGAGATCTAGTTGGTGAGTATTGCAAGTATACTTGGGATCATATAGAAATTTATGACCCTGTTTCAAATACTTTTACCGCAGAATTAAATACAAACTTATTAGATCAAAATCTTTTTGATATTGATCTTCCTAATGGGAATGTATTATTTATTAATAAATATTCAAGCTCAATCTTTGATAATAAAACTAATAAATTTACCAAAATCACCTCTTTAGATGAAATGAAATACAATATTATTGTAAATAAAATACAAAGAACAGTCGCACAACATATAGGTATAGAGTTAAACGAACCTATTCAGCGAACTTCAAAAATAATAAAAATAGCCCCAGATAAATTTCTAATTACTTGTGACCAGGAATATTATACTTACCCTTATATGCAGGAATTACAGAGCTGCAAAAGAACAGTTTATTATAATTTTACGAAAAATAAAGTTACTGCTGGTCCAGATTTTCTATACCATATAGATAGCTCTTCTATTGAACATTTAACAGATAACAAATTAATAGTTATAGGAGGTAATCCAATTTTTGATTATACAGAAACATATGACAGTAAATTACCGAATGTTTATACTCAAATAATAAGTGTAAAAAAATAGAAAGGTGGTTATTATGGCTTTATCACATTTTATTCATTATCAGTATACTAAAAATGCTGCAAAAATCAAATTAGCTCAAAGGTTAGGGTTTGATACTATAGAAGATGTTTATAATAGTTTTGGTAACAAGCTAGAGGAACGTAAAAATTTTGAAAAAGCAGTAGAGGCATATAGTGATGCATATGCCGATTTGCAAAATAGTTTTAACTTTTCTTTACCTAAAAAATATGAAACTGCTTCAGAAGCACAGATCCAAAATTGGGGAGAAGCCCGAAAATTATTCGATAAATTATATCCCGGTGGAGATTTAAGTGATTTCGATTCTGAAGATTTCCAAGAAGCCTTATTTGAACAATTTTTTGAACCAGATCCTAGTGGTGGAGAAGATGAAGAGGGAAATCCATTAAAGTATAAACCAAGGGATGATTCCGCATTTGCCATTGATGGAGAATCTACAATGGAGCCGGCAGAAAATGATGCTTTAAGAGAGTGGTTAAAAAATGGCGGCAACGGCAACTATGAAAGTCCATATAAAATTTTACATGATACTTTTGCTAATGCAACAACTACACAACCAATTCCAGTAGACCCCTTACTAATCGATTTAGATGGTGATGGTATAGAAACAACAACAATACAAAATGGCGTCTATTTTGATCATGAAAATGATGGTTTTGCAGAGTCTTCATCCTGGGTTGGTGAAGATGATGGCATTTTAGCATTTGACAGAGATAATAATGGTTATATAGATGATGGAAATGAAATATTTGGAGATAACTATATAAAATCAGATGGCTCAAAAGCTACATCTGGTTTTGATGCCCTTTCTGACTTTGATTCAAATCACGATGGGATTATAAATTCGCAAGATGAAAAATATTCGCAACTCAAAATTTTAAAAGGAGATGGCAGCCTGTTAACTCTGGAAGAAGCAGGTATTGAATCTATTAATTTGAATTCCACAGCTTCAAACATTGTTGATGATTCTGGCAATACCCAATTAACAACCGGGACTTATACTAAAACGGATGGAACATCAGGAGAGCTAGGAGACTATTCTCTTCAAAATGATAAAATGGATTCGGTTGCAACAGATTGGGTAGATATTCCAACAGATGTTCAAGAACTTCCAAATATTATCGGTCATGGTTCTGTTTATAGTTTACAGCAAGCAATCGTACGCGATACCTCAGGAGAACTTAAAGAGCTGGTCGAAAGTTTTATTAATGCTACAGATATCAGTAGTAAAAGAGACTTAGTAGTGCAGATTTTATATAAATGGACTGGTGCTGATCAAATTGATCCTAATAGTCGTGGAAGTAATATTAATGCACAACAGCTTTATGTCTTAGAAAAA
The DNA here is from genome assembly GCA_944324305.1 of Candidatus Gastranaerophilales bacterium. Taxonomy (GTDB): domain Bacteria; phylum Cyanobacteriota; class Vampirovibrionia; order Gastranaerophilales; family Gastranaerophilaceae; genus Stercorousia. The sequence goes on along the minus strand of CALUVV010000001.1, from coordinate 803 downwards.
TTTATGGGAGAAAATTTTGTAGGTGTAGATGGAAGTGGTAATCCTAATAATCAAGCTTGTAATTTATTAAATAACGCATTTGCTATGCTTAGGGATAACATATATGCTCAACTTCAATCTCAGACAGAATTGAAACCCCTGTATGATTTATTAGATTTACAATATGATTCTGTTTCTCAAAAGTATGTTTATAATATTGATGCAGTACAGCAATATATAGATTCACAAATAAAAATAGATGCTACTTCTGGGAAGGAGTTGTTAACAGAATTTGTACAGACTTTCTTGGCATTGGGACTTGATGATATGAGTAATTATACCAGCTTCTATGAACATTTTGCGTCAATGGGTGATGATTATAAATTTTTAATGGAAACTGCAGATAAAGTTATAACTTATGGTACTGACGACAGCGATAACATTGAGGGGACAGCTCAGCAGGAAGCTGTTTTCGCCGGTGCTGGCAATGATACAATATATACAAGACAAGGTGACGACCTTGTTTATGGTGGAAATGGTGATGATTATATAGATACTTGCGAAGATAATGATATAATTTTTGGGGAAGATGGTAATGATACTATAAATACTGGTTCTGGCGATGACATTGTTTATGGTGGTTCCGGCAACGATTCAATTTACAATGATTTCGGTAATGATTACATTGACGGTGGCGATGGCGACGACTACATTAAGACCCGTTCAGGTAACGATACAATTGTTGGTGGCAAAGGCAATGACTCCATCTATGAAAGTTCCAGCGGTAATGATACCTTTATCTACAATCTTGGTGATGGTAATGA